>JAGFZV010000011.1 GCA_017889545.1 Bacillota bacterium | reverse complement strand
AAGCCGATCGCAAAAAACGCCTTGGCAAAGAAGCCGATCAGCCGCATCGACTGAAGTTCAGAAAACTCACCCGCTAGGAAGCTGACAATGAGCCTAGGGCCATCTGAGGAACGGTTCTGTCGATGCAAAAGAAATTTATCGGTGCCCGATGGTTATCGTGATGTAAATTATGAAGCAGACATCGGTTTTGACGCCTTCAGTGGCTTTTTGCATGAACAGCTGTCGTTTAAAGATTTGCCGAGCGGGGGTTTCAATTTTAACGATTTCAGGTAGTGCAATGCACCGAGCGGTGCAAGGTGATGCATTGTATCAATAAGTAATTTGTTTGCCATAAGAAAATCAAGGCTTCTGAGGTTTTTATCTCAGAGGCCTTTTTTGCTAGAAATAAGTCGCCCTTAGTGTTAAAATTATATCGAGGGCAATCCACAGCATCGTAAAATGTAATGGTTTGGTTACCAATGATTTTCCGCGGAAAAACTTGAAGACGGGTAGTTTACAACTATTATGGAGGTGTTGATGATGAACCTGAAAGAATATTTTTCTTCAATCAAGGGAACCGGTGTTTTGTCCACAGCCGATGACAAATGGGAAGTTAATGCTGCCGTATATGCCACACCTCACTTTATGGAAGAGGGATTGATCGCTTTTATTATGCGGGAGAATAAGACATATCGCAATATATCCAGCAATCCACATGCCTGCTTTCTTTTCATCGAAGATGGCAAGATGGATGGAAAACGTCTTTATCTCACCAAAGTAAAGGAAGAAAAGAATACAGAACTGCTCCACTCTCTCCGAAAACGCAAGTATCAAGATGATGATACAAAAAATCTTTATCTGGTGTATTTTACGGTGGATAAAGTGCGTCCGCTAATCGGTGACCAGGAAAAATAAGAACCGCTGGCCGACTGCCGGACTCGGCAGGGCCGTGCTCCCAGTGGGGATAATATGCAAATTGTTCGCCGCCATAAAAAAATTAAGGCTTCTGAGGCCAACCGCCTCAGAAGCCTTATAACATTCAGACCGGATTTTAATGACTAGTACCCTTAAGGTTCAGTAGAACGACGCCGATAACAATGAATGCTATTCCTACACCGCTACTGGTTCCTGAACTGGCATGCAAAAGTTTTTATAATCGTTGGTTCAATTGGCTTCAGACTGAAATAATATCATTATAACAACGGGAGGACAAAAAATAGGACACGCCGTGCGAGCGTGTTCTGCTTATTATATAAAGTTAAGCGGAAAAATATATACTTTCAGAGAAAAGAATAGTGCTAGGCGCTGATGCAATCGTCATGCCACAGGCAAGTTTCTTGGTCACAATGTTCTACAGATGTTCTAAAGCAAGGAAAATTTCCTTCCTGAGTTTGAATTGCCCGGATAATCTCGGATTTATTCATTTTCCTCGGGCTAATCCCCATTCCTTTGGCCATCTCTTTCACTTGTGTTAGTTTCATTTCTTCTTACCCCCTCTTACTTATCTTCGTTAACAATCGGTTTTGCAAAATCGAAGAGTTTGTGTCTCAGTAGCGGTAATTATTCAATTAAGTCTGCAAAAAGTTAACATAAACATTTTACCACTATTTCTTTGTCATGTCATGTTTCGATCGTAGTCAGCATTCCTCCTTTTTGTGCTGTTTCAAATGACGAGAAACAGCATAAGCACATTGACCACAAAGACCAGTATCATGGCGATAGAATCCCACCCCCAAGGCAAAGTTTTTTTCTCAGCTTGGTAGGTTAAGCCGATGATGGAGATGGCTGTCATGGCAATGGCCGAAATGGCGGAAATGATGTGTGCCGGATTGGTTAAGGATAGCAGAGGGCCTTGGAGAAAAAAGAGGTCGTCGATGGCGAGGATGAGGATATTGAAGATGTTGCTGCCGAATAAATTGCCGATTGCGAGATCCACGGCTCCCATACGGACAGAAGCTATGGAGACAACTACTTCTGGCAACGAGGAAGCCAGAGCCATGAAGATGTTGCCTACGAACGTTTCTCCCAAGCCGGTGGAGGAGGCGATCTCCGCGCCGATTTTCGGCAAGAACGTAGCGGCCGCAGTGACGACTGCCGCATTGAGGGCAAAATTGGTTGCCACTTGCCGGGTGGAAATATCATCATATTTTAGCTCTACCGCCAGTTCAAGCAAAATTCGGTCCATTTGTTTTTTTTCATAGGAACTGATCAACTTTAAAGCTAGAAAATAAGTCATGACAAAGAGCAAACTGCTGCTTCCGATCCACCAAAGGGGCAAATTGTATTGGGGAAACAAAATGCTTATGGCGACGATACATAGCAGTAGTATGCCGAAAGCGGCCGACAGGATGTGTCCGTGATGCGCCGAAGTCGAGATAGGCTTTCGGCGATAGATGGCATCAAGCAGGGCAGCCAAGATAAACAGGTTGAAAACACAGCTGCCCAGCACGTCGCCAACGGCGATATCCGGAACATTGGCGAAAGTGACGGCGCTAATCCCCGTGACCAACTCTGGTAACGAGGTTACCGATGCCAGCAAGACTACGCCGATAATTGATCGGCCTGCGCCGGTTTTTTCCGCCAGGATATCGCCGTATTTCGATAACTGGGCGCCGGAATGAACGATCAATAATGTACAGAAAGCAAATTTCAACCAAAGCAGCATGATAAAAACCTCGCTTGTTTCATCATGATAGACTTCATTTACCATCTGGGTTATATTATTGGCGATCAAACTGGTTATTTCCTTTATGAGCATTGCTTAGATGGTGTCTTGATGCACTTATATTGATGAATTTTTCTGCTGGTTCGCTTTCATTGAAGGTATTGAAGAATAAAAAGAGAATATAGCTTCATCTTGACGAAATTTTCTGATGTTTCATATTTGTAGAAGGAATTCTAGAACGCATAATAGAATACACTTTACTAATATATTAAACTGCGTTCTTGTTTTTTTCGTCATTGATTACTTATTCTGAAATTTGATGGGGGTGTGGACAGAAATGCGTATCTATTTCGCCAGTCCGCTGGCCAAAATGATTGGTCAACGGGACTATGACATTACTGTACACAGTACGGTAACGGTTGAAGAAGTAGTCTGTCTGTTATCCCGCAGATTCGCTCAAACCCAGGTATTCCAGGACGACTATCCTGGGAAGTCTTATGTGCCGAATCTTCTCATGGTATTGAAAAACGGACGATACTTGTTAAAGCCGCAAGACTGTCTTGAGAACCACGACGATCTGGAGATTATCCCACCCATCATGGGCGGATAGGTCGTTCGCCGGGAAAGGGAGCTGGGAAAGGAAGGCCTATGATGACTGTTGGCGGCTATACCGGAAATATTGCCTATATTGATTTAACCGCTGGACATATGGAATGTCGGACCACTTCTGAGCAGGATAAACGGCTGTGGCTTGGCGGCAGCGGCATGGGAGCCAAGATTTTAATGGAGGAGTGCAAGATTGACACGCATCCGTTGAGTCCGGACAATCCTTTGATTTTTATGACCGGTCCCATGACGGGGACGAATATTCCCGGTTCGGGACGGCATCAAGTGGTGACGAAGTCGCCGTTGACTGAGATTTATGGCGAAGCGGATGCCGGCGGCAAGTGGGGCGCCGTGTTAAAGCGGGCTGGATTCGACGGCTTGGTATTCAAGGGGAAATCAGAACGTCCGGCGTATGCTTTTGTTCATGAAAAATGCGTGCAGATTTTGGATGCCAATTTTTTATGGGGACTGGATAACTATCAAGTGAATGAAGTGCTGCAGGAGCGGCATGGCCAGGATATCGCAGTAGCCAGCATTGGTCCTGCCGGCGAAAACCAAGTTCTCATTGCTACGATCCTTCATGAGGGGAAAAAGGGCCGTTCAGCAGGCCGGGGCGGACTGGGCGCCGTGATGGGTTCTAAAAACCTGAAGGCCGTTGTTGTAAAGGGCGATAACCCGATTGCGGTCTATGACAGGGTTGCGCTGCAGGCTCAAATAGATGCCGTAACTCCTGGAATTGCAGAAAAAACCAAAGGTCTGCAGGATTATGGTACAGCCGGCGCTTTGATCGGATCGGAACGAATTGGTGATTTGCCAGTAAAGAATTGGTCGCAGGGGACTTGGTCTGAAATTGATAAAATATCCGGACAAACCATGGCTGACAGCATAGTCAAAGGAAAATCGAAATGCCATTCCTGTCCGGTATCCTGCGGTCGGACCGTCAAAAGTGAGAGCGGTTATGGCTCGGTTGACGGCAAGGGACCGGAATACGAAACGTTGGGCATGTTTGGCGGCGCCTGCATGGTGTCTGATCTGGACGCCATTGTTCAGGCCAACGAAATATGCAACCGGTATGGGATTGACACGATATCCAGCGGCGGGGCGATTGCGTTCCTGATGGATATTTATGAACAAGGACTAATTGCTGACGCTGATATTACCGATGTTGATGGTCAGCAGTTAAAGCCGCTATGGGGCGATGCCAAGGCGATGATCTCGCTTCTCCATTCGATAGGCCGTCAGCGGGGGATTGGCAAATTGCTGGGACAGGGTGTTAGGCGGGCGGCAGAGGCGATTGGCAACGGGACAGAAGACTATGCGTTTCATGTCAAAGGTCTTGAGTTGCCGGCGCATGACCCGCGGGCTTTCAACAGCTTGGCGCTCGGCTATGCCACTTCCAATCGCGGGGCTTGCCATTTGCAAGGCGGCAGTTATTTTTTTGAAAAAGTGGCTATTTTGCCTGAAATCGGAATTATGGAAGTGTTGGACCGGTTTCGTGCTGACAACCAGGGTTTTGTCCAAGCCTGTCTGCAGAATACGATGTCGGTTATGGACTCGCTTAAGTTATGCAAATTTCTTTTTTATGGCGGAATCGACCTGACAATAATCACAGGTTGGCTTAATGCGTTAACCGGATTTAATTACACTGTTGAAGAGGTATTGACTGCCGGTGAACGTATTTTTACGATAAAACGAATGTTTAACGTGCAATGCGGCATATCCAGCTTGGACGACACTTTGCCCCGGCGTATTGCCGAAGTTCCCCGTCCTGACGGTGGAGCGGCAGACAATTTGCCGCCGCTTGCCGCTATGCTGATCGAGTATTATGCGGCCAGAGGTTGGGATGATCATGGGCGACCGTTGTTAACTACGATAAACAGACTGGGTCTCGGATAAATGCACGAAGAGGAAACACATTTACTGCTAATGATATATATCGTGTAAACTGTATAAAATCTGCTGGAAATGAGGTGGCCCCATGGTTGAATGCTGCTGCATGCAGACAGATACTTCGTAAAATACAATTATTTGTTGTTGCATTGCTTATTGCGTGAACCCTGGGTTAACACTATAATGTTCTTCGAGTTCGGGCTGCCTAAAAAGGCAATGAATTTTCTTTCATGGCGTCTGGACCTGCAGGGTATGTTGGGAAACCATCATGCCTCCCATTGTGGAAAGAAGGATAAGAAAAATTTTAATGGGAGGAGAAAACATATGGGAACTGTTAGCAGAAGAACGTTCCTCAAGCTGGTGGCTGCAGGTACTGCTGCTGCTATGTGGCAAGGTAACGCCGCCGTTCCGGCGATGGCTTCGGCTACGCCGTACCGTCTGAAAGATACTAAGGTAAGCCCTTCCGTATGCATCTATTGTGGTGTAGGCTGTGGTTTATTGGTGTATGCTAAAGATGGCAAAGTCATTAACGTGGAAGGCGATCCGGATAACCCAAATAACGAAGGAGGTCTTTGCGGCAAAGGAGCTTCGGCCTACGAAGTATATGCCAGCCCCAAACGACTTCAAAAAATTCTTTATCGTGCGCCGGGCTCGGATCAATGGGAAGAAAAAGAATGGAGCTGGGCTATTCCTGAAATCGCGAAGCGAATCAAGAAAACCCGCGACGCCAACTTTACGATAAAAGACGGGGAGGTGATCGCCAACCGAGCCAATGCACTGGGCCATCTGGGCGGAGCTTCTCACGATACGGATGAATGTTATCTTCTTTCCAAACTTGCCCGTTCCCTGGGAATTGTGAATATTGAGCATCAGGCGCGTATTTGACACAGCTCTACGGTGGCAAGTTTGTCACCTTCATTCGGCCGTGGCGCCATGACTCAACCGTTAACCGACGTGGCGAATGCTGATGTAGTCATGATTTGCGGCGGAAATCCTGCCGAAAACCATCCTGGCATTGCCCGCTTTATTAACCGCGCCCGTGACAAGGGCGGTACGGTAATCTCTGTAGATCCACGATATACAAAGACTTCTGTTTTGTCCGATATCTATGCGCCGATACGCCCCGGTACGGACATCGTCTTTTTTAATGGAATGGTTAACTATGTGCTGCAGCAAAAAAAATATTTTGATGCCTATGTTCGTCATTATACCAATGCCAGCTACCTGCTGAAGCCGGAGTTTGCTTTTAAAGATGGTTATTTCAGCGGCTGGGACGAAGCCAAGAAAGCGTACAATTATGACAGCTGGGCTTACCAAACCGGACCAGACGGCAAAGCGCTGCAGGATATGACTTTGGCAGATCCGAACTGTGTTTTCCAACGCATGCTTACTTTCTACAGCCGTTATACTCCGGAGACGGTAGAAAAAGTAACCGGCATGAAGAAAGAATTATTCACTAAAATCTGCGAGACCTATTCGGCTACGGGCGTCCCGGACAAATCAGGGTGCCTGGTTTATGCGATGGGATTGACGCAGCATACGGTCGGTACGCAAAATATTCGCGGCTTTTGCATCTTGCAGCTCCTGCTCGGTAATATGGGCGTTCCTGGCGGCGGAGTGAATGCGATGCGCGGTGAGGCGAATGTACAAGGGTCCACTGACATGGCGCTGCTGTTTGGCAATCTGCCCGGCTATCTGCCTGCACCCCACGTCAAAAACCATCCGAACTTGAATGTTTTCAAGGAAAAAATCACAGTCAAAGACAGTTGGGCGGAAAATTCCCCCAAATACATGGTTAGCATGCTCAAAGCCTTTTGGGGCGACAAGGCAACCAAAGAAAATGACTTTTGTTACGATTGGCTGCCGAAGTTTTCCCGTCCCCATTCTTGGATGGACATGTTTAATGACATGGTGGATTCCAAATTGAAAGGCTTGATGATTTGGGGTATGAACCCGGTTGTTTCCGGACCGAACTATGAAAAAACGGTCAATGGGCTGGGAAACTTGGAATGGCTTCTGTGTGTGGACCTCTTCGAGTCGGAAACGGCCCGTTTTTGGAAGCGTCCCGGAGTCGATCCCAAACAGATTAATACCGAAGTCTTCTTGTTGCCAGCCGCATCGATGGTTGAAAAGGACGGTTCCGCCACCAATACCGGTCGGTTGCTGCAAATGCGCTACAAGTCAGTCGATCCGATTGGTGATTGCAAAGAAGACGGAGCGATCCTGAACTTATTGGTCCAGGAATTGAAAAAACTGTACGCCAATGATCCTGGTGCTGTTTTCCCTGATCCGATTGTCAACTTGACCTGGAACTATGGCGATGGGCATCATTATGATGCGGACTCGGTTTTCAAGGAAATCAATGGCTGGGATGTCAATACCAAGGCCCAGCTGCCTGGGTTTGCCGCACTGAAGGACGATGGATCAACGGCAAGCGGCTGTTGGATTTATTGCGGCCTGTATCCGCCTGCCGGTAACCTGGCTAAACGGCGTATCCGTGAAAAATCGGGGATCAACCTCAACCTTGAGTGGGGCTGGACGTGGCCAATGAACCGCCACATCCTCTATAATCGCGCTTCCTGCGATTTGGCAGGGAACCCTTGGAGCGATAAAAAGGCGCTGGTTCGCTGGGATGCCGTGAAAAAAGCGTGGTCGGGGATTGATGTGCCTGACTTCATCGGCGGACGTGCTCCGGATGCTCCTTTAGGGACGGCGCCGTTTATTATGATTGGCGGCGGTCATGGCCGGTTGTTTGCTCCAGGCGGAATGACGGCGGAAGGACCGTGGCCGGAGCACTATGAGCCATTAGAGTCTCCCGTTCAAAATATGATCGGATCATCGCAGAATAATCCACTGGCCGTTACCTTTAAATCTGTTTATGACAAGTTTTCGGCCGTAGGCGATGCAGATTTCCCCTATATGTGCACTACGTATCGTGTGGCTGAACATTACCAGAGCGGCAACATTACAAGGAAACTGACAACCACGGTTGAGGCAATGCCTGAATTGTTCGTAGAAATTGACCCGGAATTGGCGAAACAAAAAAATATTGCATTGGGTGATTGGGTTGAAGTATCCTCCATCCGCGGCAAGGTAAAAGCCAAAGCGTTTGTAACTCCCCGTATCCAGCCTTTCGTTGTGGATGGCAAGAAAATTCATCTTCTGGGAATGCCATGGAACTGGGGCTTTACCGGTATTGACCCGATGAGTGAAACGAAAGATGTCCACGTTGCGAACCAGGTTACATTGGCCGGCGGCGATCCCAATTCCCGCATTCCGGAATACAAATCATTCATGGTCAATATAAGGAGGGTGTAGCCAATGGCAAGAGTCGCATATTATTTCGACAGTTCCAAGTGCGTTGGCTGCCATGGCTGCCAGATCTCCTGCAAACAGTGGAACCAGGAAAAAGCAGTAAAAACTCATTTTACAACAGGCTATGGCAATCCGCCTGCGTTAAGTCCGGATACCCGGATGATTATGCGTTACTACGAAGGCATGGAAAAAGACACGAACCCGATGAACCTCAACTTCCTCAAGTACCAGTGTTTTCATTGCGGCGACCCGGCTTGTGTAAAAGTGTGCCCGAGCGGCGCTTTGTCCAAAACGGAAAATGGGATCGTGGCTGTCGACCAGGACAAATGTATTTCCTGCGGTTACTGTCATAATGCTTGTCCCTTCTCGATACCGAGCATTGGTAAAAATGTAAACAAATGTGACATGTGTCTTAGCCGTACGCAAAGCGGCAACGATAAAGAACGGACCTCTATTCCGGCTTGCGTGAAAACCTGTCCGGCTGGCGCCATGGAATTTGGCGACCGCACAGCCATGCTCGCAAAAGCGCAAAAAAGAGTGGAATGGCTGAAATCACGCGGATACCAGGATGCCAATGTATATGAGGCCAATAGCCTGGGCGGGCTTGGCATTGTTCCGGTGCTCAAATACGCGCCGCAGCATTATGGCCTTCCTGCTAATCCGAAAATCCCTGTTGAAGTCACTGTCTGGAAGGATTTTTTCAATCCGCTGGGTCTCTTGATGATGGCCGGCGCTTTTGGAGTCACCATTGTGCATCGTTTGATGCAGCGAGGCCAGAATGACAACCATTCGTCAGACCATGATGCCGGCAACGGAAAGGGGGATATGTAGGATTATGAAAGGCTATGTTTTGAAACACGAAACGCCTACCCGAATTTTCCATTGGGTCAATCTCATCGTATTTCTCTTGCTCCTATGCTCTGGCTTGGCGATCTTTAGTCCTAAGCTGCATTTTCTTGCGGTGATCTTCGGGGGATTGAAAAACGCGGCTGCTGTTCATCGATATTTGGGATATGCCTATATCGTTGTCCCATTGATTTACATCGTTTTGAACTTTGGTCTTTTCAAGCGTTTCTTGAGCACGATTACTCATTACACGGCCGATGATTTACAGTGGCTTAAGGTAGGCGGCGGCTATTTGCAGCCTTTTCTTAAAGGGGAAGTGCCTCCGCAGGACAAGTACAATGCCGGACAAAAAATGCTCGGCTTGATGGTCATCTTTTTCTCGTGCTTGCTGGCGGCCAGCGGTTTGGTAATGATCTATTATCAAAATGTATCACCGGCTCTGGTACGCTGGGCGTACTTGCTCCATTCGTTTTCCGGCATCTTTCTGGGGTGCGGCGTGATTGTGCACGGTTATCTTGCGGCTGTTAATCCATCTTCCAGCAAAGAACTCAAGACGATGTTAGGCAGCGGTTATATTGAAGAAGATTTTGCCAAACATCATAACAGCAAGTGGTACCAACAAGTTGCAGCGAAAAAATAGCATGTGGCCCTGAAGCGGGAGAGCGGTCTCCCGCTTCAATATCTTTGGTACAGTTTTGCACGGGAAATATGGTTGTTAATTGATCACGATGAAATGAGGAAACGTTATGGATTTAATCTCTTTTGGCAATAAATATCCTTTTTTACAGGCTAATCTTGATTTTTGGGGGAAATATCTGACAGCCAGGGACAATGTGTGGGGGCTTTTACCCTCCATCCTGGACGAAACGGTGTTGGAACAATCTGATTTTCTCGCCCATTTGGCCGACGGAAAACCTTTTTTGGCGTATGAAAGCATTCGTATACCGCAGGAGGGGATGGAAAAATTAGCGGAAGCTTTTTGCACTCCTTTCGGACTGGCATTACCCCAAACTGTATTCCCGGAAGAAATCCCTTTATTTGAAAAATTAACCGTTTCGCCTGACGAAACCGGTTTTGTCATCGCTGAACTTCATTCGCTTATTGCCGCTTATATCGAAAGCGTAATCACTTCCGATGAAGAAGAAGCGATCAATTGGCTTGAGCTTGACTGTCCGATTTGCGGCGCCGGCGCCGCAATGGGATTCCTTGCTCCATCAGGCAAAAAAAACCTGGTATGCAGTCATTGTCAGACGGTATGGGTCTATCCGCGTATTAATTGCGGCTTGTGCGGACATATTGAAGAGCGGGGCGCCATCTTTTACACGGCGGAGGAAGAACCTAATTGGCTGGTTGAGACCTGCAAGGAATGCAAATCTTATTTGAAGGTATACGATATGCGCAACGCATTACCTGATATTCTTACCTACCCGCTTCATTATCTGACCTCATGGAACTTGGATTTAACCATGCGTGACAAAGAATTTGCCCCGCGGTTTTTTCATGTATTTGAACGGGCCGGCTGGATAAAGGCGAAAAATTGACTCTAAAATTTTATAAATGGTAAAATGGCAAATTGCACTGGTAATTGAAGAGGAAAAAAGGCGGAGTGCGTGAAACGATCATTCACGCACTCCGCCTTAGTATTCTATTCCTTCCGGATGGATCACAGTGAACGCCAGTCGCCATACTCCATGTAGCGAATGGTCTTATTGACGACTGCTTCGCCATGCAATTTTTTGACGATGTGAAGAGACAGATCAATACCGGCGGATATTCCTCCTGCGGTCATAATGGTCCCGTTGTCGACAAATCTTTTGTCAGGATTGAGGATGATATTGGGAGCGAGTTCTTTTAGAGAAGCAAAAACGGTATGGTGCGTTGTCGCTTCAAGATGGTCAAGCAGACCCAGTTTCGCAGGGATCCTTGCGCCGGAGCATACGGTCATGGTAATTTGTGCGCTGGCGGCAACATTTTTAGACCATTCAAGAACATGATTTTTTGTTATTTCCGCCCTGGTTCCTATCCCGCCGGGAATAATCAGGATATCAATGGGAGGATGGTTGGCAAAGCTGTAGTCGGGAACGACTTTCAATCCATTGATGGATTTTATCTCGCCGCCATCGTCGGATATGCTAAAGACCTGAAACAGTTTTTGCTCATTTAGTTCGGATGTCACGGAAAAAACCTCGTAGGGACCGGCAAAATCCAGAAGTTCGATATCATTGAACAGAAAAATACCCACATTATTCATTTTCGCAGTCCTCCTTATTCACGATCTGTTAATTTTAAATCACGACGGAAAAGGGTATATGGGATTATATTGTAATTTATCATAGCATATATTTGAAACAAATTGTTAAAAAATGATCCATGAGAATAGAAAAATTGCAGAGAGAAAAACTTTTCGGCAGAATTAAATTTACGTTGTAAATCGTTGGGAAATATGGTTAAATTAAAACTGTGTGAAAATATAAAATACTTTAAATTTGGCTGGTTTTGTCATGTATTTATTGTGAAAGGCAGGAGTGAGAGACTATGAGCATACTTAACTCAGTAATAGATGCGGCCCCGCTTTATCAAAAACAAAATCCGCTGGATAACTACATTGCGATTACTGATCCGGAAGGTGTAATTGTGCTGTTTTTACAGGCGCAAACCTTCACGATGAATGTAAAAGTTGGCGATCAAGTCGCTTCGCAGGGAGCGGTTGCCGATTGTACCCGGACCCGGCAAGAAGTTCGCAAAACTCTTCCCAAGGAGATTTATGGCAGAGTTGTAAAGGTCATTAGTACGCCGATTTTTGATGGCAGCAACTTTGTTGGTGTTCTTACCTCGGGCATCAGTTTTGAAACGCAGGAAAAGCTTCATGGCGCTGCGGAAAATATTGCGGCAACTGCGGAACAATTAACAGCCGCTATGGAAGAAATTGCCGCTCACTCTTCGCAGCTGGCAAAAGAAGTAGACCGAACCAAAAACAGCAGTGAACGGGTTTTAGATGAAGTCAAAAAAACGGACGAAATCTTAGGATTTGTCAGCGATGTTGCAGCAAACTCAAACTTGCTGGGATTGAATGCCGCGATCGAGGCTGCCAGAGCAGGAGAACAAGGCCGTGGATTTGCCGTTGTAGCCGATGAGATCCGTAAAATGGCGATTAACAGTGAAAAAGCGGTCAAAGATATCAAAAAACTTTTGCAAAATATTCAAAAAGAAAACGAAGAAATGGTTAACGCGATCGCCCAGACGGCGCAGTTGTCGGAACGTCAAGCAGCGACTACACAGGAGATATCGGCTTCCATGCAGCAACTGTCGGCGTTGGCGATGGAAATTGAACGGATTGCGGAGATCGTTTAGTTAGGGTTTGACAAAGAATTCACATTTGCGTGAAGAAAAAGAATCTCTTTGGTGATGCAGCAAGCAACAGATGAGAGGATGGGATCATGATCAGCAATATTATTCACCTCGATGAACAAAAATGTGTGGGATGTAATAAGTGCATTGCCAAATGCCCGGCAGATGACGCAAATGTCGCGTACTTGGTGGAGGGGAAAAACAAAGTTAAAATCAATTCGGACAGATGCATTCTGTGTGGCCATTGTGTTGAAATATGCGATCATGAAGCAAGAACCTTCGAAGATGACACGCAACGATTTTTTGCCGATTTGGAAAAGGGAACGCCCATTTCCATCATAGCCGCTCCGGCTATCCGTTATAATTTCGCTAACTATAAAAAATTATTCGGTTTTCTGAAGTCAAAAGGCGCTCAAGTAATTTATGACGTTTCCTTTGGCGCTGATATTACAACCTGGGCCTATCTGAAAGCGATCAAGGAAAAGCAACTGGCTTCGATCATTGCCCAACCGTGCCCGGCCATTGTTTCTTATATCGAAAAATACGTTCCTGAACTGATCCCTTGTTTGGCTCCTATCCACAGCCCTTCGCTGTGCACAGCAATCTATATGAAAAAATACAAGGGAATGACTGATAAGCTTGCGTTTCTTTCTCCGTGCCTGGGGAAGGTTGAGGAGTTTGCTGATACTGCTCCTTATGTTGATTATAATGTTACCTATAGAAAATTAGCGGAATACCTGCAAAAAATGCAGCTTAATCCGGATAGTTTTCCCGAAAAAGACTTTGACGATATAGGCTGCGGATTGGGATTAACGTTTAGCCGCCCTGGCGGACTCCGCGAAAACGTGGAGTTTCATACTGGCGGCAAAGCGTGGGTTCGACAGGTGGAAGGCGTTCACGCGTATGATTATCTTTCGGAGTATGCTGACCGGATCAAAAAGAACGAAAAGCTGCCGTTGCTTGTGGATATTTTAAACTGCAGCAATGGATGCAATTTAGGGACCGGCACTTGCAAGGATATTCGGGTTGATGATATTGATTTTGCGATGAACCGGTACAAAGCCGAGAAATTGACTCAGAAAACCAAGAAAAAATTGTTCAAAACAGTGTATCCGCTGTTTGAACAATTTGACAAGGAACTCAATTTACAGGACTTTGTCAGGACGTACAAAAACAAAGCAGATATGGTTGATACGCAAGATTTTGCTGAATCGGAGTATGAAAAGGTTTTTAAAGAAATGAATAAGTACTCTGAGGTGGAGCGAAACATTAATTGTTACGCGTGCGGTTATGGAAACTGCAAACGATTTGTGCGTGCAATGCTGAACGGCGACAATATTCTGGAGAATTGTATTAATTATGAACGTTCCCTGGTGCAGAGAGAGCATGCGAAAGTGGAGGATAAAATTAAAGAATTCGGCGATCTTCAACAAATGTTTGAGGATATTCAACGCTTAAATCAAGAAAAGGAAAATAACAGAAACCGGATGGTGGAGACGGTGGCCCAAATTACCCAGGCGATTGACGAAGTGGCGATTGGGAGCGGAAACGACGCCGATGCAATTGAAAAGATCAGCCGGCAAATACAGGACATTCAGCAAAATGCGACAGTATTGCGAAAAGCGATTCATGATGTTGAACAGAAACTGAATGATTTTGCCAATGCGTCCGGTGAAATTGTCCATATTTCCGGTCAAACGAATTTGTTGGCGCTTAATGCATCCATAGAAGCGGCAAGAGCAGGAGAACATGGCAGAGGGTTCGCTGTCGTGGCTGACGAGGTAAGAAAATTGGCTGAGCAGTCAAAAGATGTTGTAAGTTCTACAGTAAAGAGTGAACGGGATATCAGGAGCCGCAATATCGAAGTATTGAAAATTGCCGATGACCTTGAACAGCAAGTACAGCGAGTAAATGAAAAAACGCTTGAAATCTCGGCAACAATTCAGGAAGTGACTGCCCGATGTGAAGAGATTGCTGCCACGGCAAAATCGCTGGTGCGCTAAGGAAAAGCGGCGTTTGCCGATGTATTCGTTGATATGCTTGGGAAACTATGCTAGTATACATGTAGATCGGTTTAGTTTTTACGAAATAAACTGATCTACATGGCAGTACAAAGGAAACGAGCAAAATTTTTTTGTGAAATAATAGCCGAACTTGGTTCTGTAATATCGCACTAAGGAGTGTGGCTTTATTTATGATAGTCAAACATGGTAGTGACGGCGAACGTCATATACAATCCGTATTTCGCGCCCTAAAGATAATGGAGTGTGTGGCGGAAAATGACAATGTGATCAGTTTAACGGAAGTGAGCCAAAAAATGGGGTTGAGTAAGAGCACTGCGCATGGTTTGATCGCTACATTAGAGAAATATGGTTATCTGCAGCAGGACCCCGTTACCGGAAAATATTCGCTTGGTTTAAAAACTTTTGAACTTGGCCAAGCGTACGCTGCGAATCTTGATTTGCGGGAAATCGCTTTGCCGGACTTGCGGGAACTGTCGATACTTTACCAAGAAACGGCACATCTTGCTGTCCTTTCCGGGGATGATGTTGTTTATATCGATAAAGTCGATGAATCTCGTTCTTCCATAGGAATCCGAACCCGGATCGGCGGACGGAACCCTGCATATTGTACCGGTGTTGGCAAAGTATTATTGTCTGGGCTAAGTGAAAATAAAGTAACAGAAATGTATGCAGGCAAACAGTTTCAGAAGTTCACGAAGAATACAGTTTCTGATACGAATGCCTTGCTCGAACAATTGCGCAGAATCCGTGAAATGGGTTATGCATTAGACATGGAAGAAATCGAACCTGACCTGCAGTGCGTTGCCGCGCCAATAAAAGACAACCAGGGGACGGTAATTGCAGCCATCAGCCTTTCCGGTCCGGCTAACCGTTTCCATAATATAGAACAAATTGCAGAAAATGTTGCAAAAGCGGCCATGCAGATTTCCGGGCGTTTGGGATACCGGGGCAAACAAAAAGCGAGTGCGGTTAAATAATTTAAATAGACAATTAATTTAGTATTGACAGTAAACGCGCTATTAAGATAAAGTAAAAGTGGTAGAAAAAACATGAACAGCGTTCGACAATGTAGAACTGTTTCGAAAAATCGATAAGGATGAAAGGATGACTGATTTTGGAAGAAAAAAAACTAAAAACAGCAATCATCGGTCCAGGTAATATCGGTATTGATTTGATGATGAAGATTAGACGCAGCAAAGTGTTGGAAATGAGTCTGATGGCCGGGATTGTGCCAGGGTCGCAAGGCTTGGAATTGGCTGCCGGGTATGGAATTGCCACAACCGATAAGGGGATTGACGGTGTACTTGCGTTTCCTGGTTTGGATGTTGTATTTGATGCTACGGGTGCAAGCGCTCATCATCAGCATGCGCCACTATTGAAACAAGCAGGCATTTTTGCCGTGGATCTGACTCCGGCCGCAGTTGGTCCCTATGTCATTCCTTCCGTTAATATCGATGAACACCTTTTTCGGGAAGATAATATTAATATGGTTACTTGCGGCGGGCAGGCGACGGTTCCTATTGTTTACGCGATTAATCAAGTTGCGCCGGTTCAATATGCGGAGATCGTTGTCACGCTGAGCAGCCGCAGTGCCGGCCCTGGAACGCGGCAGAACATTGACGAATTTACCCAGACTACCCGAAGCGCTTTAATTAAGGTGGGCGGTGCAAAAGAGGGAAAAGCGATTATTATTTTGAATCCTGCCGAACCGCCGATTATGATGCGGAACACGATCTATACATTATGCGACTCCAACAAGATTAATGCGATTGTAAAATCAGTGGAGGGCATGGTTGCCAAGGTGCAGCGCTATTCACCGGGATACCGCATCAAAGTTTTGCCCTATGCGGACGGAGACCGTGTGGTCACGGTAGTGGAAGTGGAAGGCGCAGGCGATTATCTGCCCAAATATTCCGGGAATCTTGATATTATTACTGCTGCTGCAGTCACTGTAGCCGAGCGATATGCCACATTAAAACACGAGGGGGCTATCTGATGAAATCAATTCGTATTATTGATAGCACTTTGCGGGATGGAATGCATGCCGTCAGTCATCAATTCACTCCGGAGCAAATGGCTGTCATCGCATCCAAGCTGGACGACGCCGGGGTTGACACGATTGAAGTAGGACATGGAGACGGGCTGGGCGGATCCTCCATTCAATATGGTTTTTCCAGAGCGCCGGAAGCGCAATATTTCAAGGCGGTTTCGCAAGTTTTAAAAAAGACCAAACTCGCGGTTTTGCTTATTCCGGGCATTGGAACAGTTGAAGATCTGGAAGCGGCAATGGAATATGGCGTGAAAACGGTGCGGGTTGCTACGCATGTCACAGAAGCTGATGCCGGAGAACAACATATCAAATTTGCGAAAAACAATGGACTGGAAGCCATTGGCTTTCTTATGATGTCACATATGGCGCCACCGGAAAAGATTCTTGAGCAGGCCAAGAAGTTCGAAAGTTATGGGGCGGATATGGTTTATGTTACCGATTCTGCCGGGGCAATGCTGCCGACCGATATAACGGCGAGAATAGGATTGGTTTGCCGGGAATTATCCATTCCTGTAGGGTTTCATGCCCATAATAATTTGGGATTAGCCATAGGCAATACTTTTGCAGCAATCCAGGCTGGGGCGACATCTGTCGATGCAACGGTTTGCGGGCTAGGGGCCGGAGCCGGTAATTCACAGCTTGAAGCGCTGGTGGCAGTGTTGCACAAAGGCGGGTATACAACTGGCGTTGACTTGTACAAATTGATGGATATGAGCAGAGACGTGGTGGAAAAATTGATGCACCGCCCGCAAAGCATTAATGCGGATACGCTGGCGATCGGGTATGCGGGAGCATATGGCAGCTTTTTGCTGCATAGCCGCCGCGCGGCTGAGAAATTCGGCGTTGATGCCCGTGATATTTTAATGGAACTGGGACAGAGAAAAACCGTAGGCGGACAAGAAGACATGATTATTGATGTGGCTATTGAATTGGCCAAGAATAAGAAACAATAATATCATGCGATGAAAAGAAAGGATGGTTTTCATGGGTTGCCGCAGCAGCGATATTTTAACCAAGCCTAATTGGTCGTTCAACCGCAGTGTCTTCAAATCGATCGGCTATTCGGATGATGATTTGTCCAGGCCGGTGATTGGAATTGCCAATTCGTGGAATGAATTGGTCCCGGGCCACGCCAACCTGCGCCAAGTTGCAGAACATGTTCGCAAAGGAATACATCGAGCCGGAGGGACGACAGCAGAGTTCGGCGTAATTGCCGCATGTGACGGAACCGCACAGGGCCATGCCGGAATGCATTTTATTCTGCCGTCGCGGGATTTAATTGCCAATGATATTGAGGTGATGGTCCAAGCGCATCGCCTGGATGGAATTGTATTGCTTGGATCATGTGATAAGATCGTTCCCGGAATGCTGATGGCTGCAGCACGCCTAAAAATACCGGCCATTTTTCTGCCAGGCGGCCCAATGCTGGGCGGAGTGGAATTTGACAAGCGAAAATCGGATTTGACGACGATGTCGGAAGCGTTAGGCATGCTGAAAAGCCACAAAATTGATGAGACGGCGTACGATCAGTTGGAAGAACTGTGCGGACCGTCCTGCGGTTCCTGCGCTTTTTATGGGACGGCTAATACGATGTGCTGTTTAGCGGAAGCGATGGGAATGTCTTTGCCTGGCGGGGCATTGGTACCGGCTGTTTATGCAGAGCGGCTCCGTTTGGCCGAAGATACCGGGAAAGCAATTGTCAATCTGGTTCTTCAACAAATTAACGCGGACCAGATTATGACCATGAAATCTCTAGAGAACGCTACCCGTGTTTTGATGGCTACAGGCGGCTCGACGAATGCGATCCTTCATTTATCTGCCATTGCGGCGGAATTGGACATCCCGGCAGAACAGATGATGGAAGCCTATCAGCGGATTAGCGAAGCGACGCCGCAAATTGCGAAGGTGAATCCTGCTTCAAAATACGATATGGAAGATTTTTATAAAGCGGGCGGAATTCCCAAAGTGATGAAGGAAATTGAAACATTGCTGCATCTTGATAGTATGACGGTCAGCGGCAAAGAGGTTAGCCGGAATTTGCAGGAATATAAATTCAAATATCCTTTTGATGCGAATGTCATTCGCTCATTCGACGAACCATTTAGCAAGGGCAAAGGGGTAGCGATTCTGCGGGGTAATCTTGCTCCGGATACTGCTGTCACCAAACCGGCGGCAATTGTTCCGCATATGCATACGTTTTCGGGCAGCGCCAAAGTATTCGATTCGGAAGAAATGGCGGAAGAGGCGATCCTGGGCGGAAAAATTATCGAGGGCGATGTTGTTGTCATTCGCTATGAAGGACCCAAAGGCGGGCCGGGAATGCGTGAAATGTACAAAGCAATGAAGTACATGTATGGCATGGGGCTTGCAGAAAAAACAGCCTTGATTACAGATGGTCGTTTTTCCGGCACGAATAACGGCTGCTTCGTCGGCCATATATCGCCGGAGGCGGCTGAAGGCGGACCTTTGGCCATTGTAAAAAATGGCGATAAAATAACGATTGATATTCCAAACGGAAATTTGCATCTGCATGTATCGGATCAGGAAATTGGCGACCGGCTAGCCACATGGCAGCGGCCTCAGCCGAAATATACCAAAGGCTATCTTGCGGTTTATTCCAAACTGGCTAGTTCTGCTGACAAAGGCGCTGTTATGAAACTATAACGGGATAGTACCGTTCTGAAGGATCATATTTGAGCAGCCACAATACTATTACAGTCATCCAGATAGGAAATATTGCCGATTAAATTAGAAGAAAGCAAATCATTTGATGTGCTTTCTTCTAATTTTTTTGCCGAATTTTAAATTTGCTGGAAATAGAAATGAAAAAGCTGGACTTCCGTAACGTCATAGCGTTTCGAACGATCTTAGTATTAAGCAAAGTTCCTAAAATGATATTGTGATCGCAAAAAAGGATTATGCGATATTTCTGTTATTTTCCTGCTTTATGAAGTTATATGCAGGAATGTATTCATCTCAAAAAAAGATCAGGCGTCTTATTTGATTCGAATGATAAAACCGGAATAATACTGGTATTACGGCGGTTTGTCCAAGTTTTAACAGGTTGGCACGCTTATTGCATAATTACTAGGTGGTGATATGAAACCAAATTGATATCCGGACTATTAAGATATAGGCTCATTTCATCAAGGGCTACGAAAAATGCATTACACCTTGGAGAGTAAATGGGTAATCTGGTCCGACTGCGTTAAGGGAGGTGTTATGGTTTAGGGAAACTAGGATTGACAATTTAGCTTTTTTTAGAATTTCTTGAAAGGGTTGGTGAGATAATGAAAAAAGAGTGGAAAACGCAAAACGAAGATGGCTCTTACACAGTCAGAACCTGCGGTTGGTCACCGCCAGGAGACCATCCGGTTGGATGCGGAATGAAATTGACCGTTAAAGGCGGTAAGCTTGTAAAGGTAGAGGGAGATCCTGAACATCCTATTACGAATGGCCGGTTGTGCGTCAGATGTTTAGCACTTCCTGAATTTGTAAACCATCCGCAACGTATTTTATCCCCAATGAAGCGTGCTCCTGAAGATCGCGGTAAAGATAAATGGACTAAGATTTCCTGGGATGAAGCGTGGGATATCATCGTTCCTAAAGTGAAACAATTGAAGGAAGATCATGGCGCTGAATCAATCGTTGTATTCGGCGGTACCGGCCGTGAAGCATGCTTGTATTACTATCCGCTGGGCTTCGCATCACTTGGTACTCCTAACGTATGCTATCCGTTGAGCGGCTGGTCCTGCTACGGTCCTCGTTGCTCGATTACCGACTACATTCTGGGTGCAGGCTATCCGGAAATTGACTTTGCCGGTACTTACCCGGATCGTTATGACAATCCGAACTATGTATTGCCGAAATACATCATGGAATGGGGCAAAAACCCATTAATGTCCAATCCTGATGGATTCTTCGGTCACTCCCTGATCGACATGATGAAACGCGGCACGAAGATGATCTGTGTTGACCCACGGATTACTTGGCTCGGCACCAGAGCAGAATATGTTCTGCAATTGCGTCCTGGCTCCGATACCGCTCTCGCACTGGGCTTACTCAATGTTATCATCAACGAAGATCTTTATGATCATGATTTCGTTGACAACTGGTGCTATGGCTTTGATGAGCTGAAAGAACGCGTTCAGGAATATCCGCCTGAAAAAGTTGCAGACCTGACTTGGGTTTCTGCAGAAAAAATCAGAGAAGTTGCTCGCGAATTCGCCACCAACAAGCCTTCCGCTATTCAGTGGGGTCTGGCTGTTGACGAAAACCCGAACGGCGTACAACTCGGCCATGCGATCCTTTCGCTGTCCGCTATTACCGGTAACCTCGACGTGCCTGGCGGCATCACCTTAGGGCCACCTGCTGCATTGCTTGGCAAATGGCGTGTAGAAACCCGGAGCAATCTGTCCGAAGAGCTTTGGGACAAACGCATCGGCGCCAAAGAATGGCCTGCATTGAGTACTGCTATGGCTACTACTCACCCGGATGAAACGTTGGATACTCTTGAATCAGGCAAACCATACAGACTGCGGATGGGCTGGTTCAACAGCAGCAACTTCATTACTCCTACCTGTTCGGCGCAGCCTGACAGATGGTACCGTGCATTGAAATCTTTGGAATTCAACGTGGTGCAAGATTGCTTCATGACTCCGACTGCGATGGCATTTGGCGATATCTTCCTGCCGTTGCCGACGTTTGCTGAGCATGATGGCGTTGTTGTCACACACTTCGGACGTAACGCTGTGTTCCTGGGCGCGATCAACAAAGCGTTTGAAACTGGCGATTGCAAATCCGATATCGAAGTCTGCATTGAATTGGGCAAAAAACTTCACCCGAATATGTGGCCGTTTGACAGTGTTGAAGACTTCTTCAGCAAACAGCTGAAACCGGAACTCGGCATTGACTTCAACGACTTGAGAGAGATGGGTGTATATCAACCGAAATATACTTATCGAAAATATGAGACCGGCCAATTGCGCGGCGACGGCGACCCTGGCTTTAATACTGTAACGGGGATGGTTGAGTTGAGCTCAACGCTGTTCGAAGCATGGGGCGATGATGCGCTTCCGTACTTCAAAGAGCCACCGTACAGCCCGTTCAGCACTCCGGAGCTGTTCAAAGAATATCCTTTGATCCTTACAACCGGAGCTAGAAAATTCACTTCCTTCCATTCGGAGCACAGACAAATTCCGACATTGCGTGAAATCGATCCTTGGCCGGAAATGGAAATCCATCCGGAGACTGCTGCCGCACTCGGTATCAAAGAGGGCGACTGGGTTTGCTTGGAAAACATGTTCGGTAAAGCAAAAGAAAGAGCGCATCTGACGCCGACTATCCATCCTAAAGTCGTTCATGCAACTCACGGCTGGTGGTATCCGGAGAAGAAAGCGGAAGAACCGAGTCTGTTTGGCGTTTGGGAATCGAATATTAATACCCTTGTGCCGCACAAACACATTGGAAAACTTGGTTTCGGCGCACCGTTCAAACAAATGATCTGCAAGGTTTACAGAGTCGATTCGTTAGAATCCGATGTCGGATTTAAAGCGTAAATCGATCTAGCAGACAATTATAGAGACAGGAGGGGAAATAAATGGCACGTAACGGATTATTGATTGATTACCAATATTGCACAGGTTGCCATAGCTGCGAAGTTGCTTGTAAGAACGAGCATAAAATTCCTCATGGCAAGTGGGGCATTAAATTGACTGAAGTAGGCCCGTTCCAAGTGACCGGGGATAAATGGGAATGGAACTATATTGCGGTTCCTACTCAACTTTGCGATCTTTGTGAAGATCGTGTGGCAAGAGAAGGTGTACCATCTTGCGTTCTTCACTGCCTGGGTCAATGCATGGAATACGGTCCGCTGGATGAACTAGCCAAGAAAATGGCTGAAAAGGGCCCCCGTGTAATGATGTTTGCTCCGGTAGTCTAGTCCTCAAACAGTATGAATAAGTGAGCGTGTCACGATAAGTCCCACCTTAACCGGCGGGTCAGTCGTGACACGGCAGCTTATTCTTTACCTGGATTATATTGGTTAAAATCGTATATTTGCCAGCCCTACAGGAGGATGTCAATCTATTGTTTCCGACCGAACAGGGATATTTGGCGAGCAAAAAAAAAAACCCTGCATGGTCATCATAGCAGGGTAAGTGGAATCAAGGATCGCAAGGTTCGTTGCCGTGTGGTTTTTCGGTCGAATTTTCTTCTTTGGGCGGAGTGTGCAAATGACAGGTTTTAAGAATGCCGTCATCCGGAGCGGATTTGTGTCTATTGCAAGGATTGGCGCATAGCTTTCCAATTTGCAGGCACATTACGGTGGGACGTTTGATGGGATCGGGCAAAACTGCACCGCAATTTTTGCATTTATTGCTCTCATCACGGAAATTGAACGTCTTGCAGGCACGGCATCTAACCGGCCTTTCTTTGGGCGGTTTGCATCCGCCGCAATAAGGATTGCAGGACCAGCACATGGTATTTCCCCCTATTCGTAAAGGACTTCTATTTTGAAAGTGTTTTCATGCTTTTATTATAGGGAGCCGGAGGTAGGCGGTCAACTGTTTCCTTGGTTAATATCATTGCATATTCGAGGGTGCACCTTCTATTTGACCACTCACAGGTGATATTATAATATAAGTATAGAAGGAGGTGACTAATGTGACAGAAGAAAAAAAAGTGGAAGAGCAAGCGGTGAAACCAAAGAAGAAAATTGAAAAGCCTCTGAATCCGTTAGCTATGAAACCGGGACAAAAATACGGATCAGCGACGTTTGCAGCTGAGAAGACTTACAAAGAGCAACTGAAGTTGGAAGAAGAAAAAAAATAATCTGTAAAGTTTAAAGATTGATTATTGCGAAAGCCAGCCGGACCAATTTTTGATTGGAAAGGCTGCTTTCGCTTTTTTGGTTTGTCTTGAAAGTAGAAATCCCCCTTAGCCATTTTGGCAAGGGGGATTTCTACTGTGTTAATTTGCAGGCGGGGTTTCTTCCGAATGAGGCGTCAAATCTACGCGCTTGTTTTTCTCGTCAACAATATTCTCTGCTTTCATGACATGGACCGTTACGTCTTTTTCAGACGTCCATTTCATACTAAGAACCATACTGGCGCCGGTTTCTTCGTTGGCAATATAAAACTCTTCATCTTTTTTTACCGCAAGCAGAGTGCCTGCGAAGTTTAAAATCAGCTTATATATTTCAGCAGGGTTCACATAGGAGCTTTTCAGATCTTTTTGTACCGCTTCGTCAAAGGTCACGCTCAAGTTGTTTTCGCCAATCTTTGTGGTAAACATGTAAAAATCATCCACCCTTTCCCTATTTACTGTTTTTCTTATTATACTGGGTTGTTATTTTAAAATCAATATCCCTGTCCATAAACAAAAAATGAGCGACTGTTTCGCCAAAAGGCAGAAAATTCGATTAGAAAGTGAAGAAGTGTGGGCTGCAGCGCAAAGAACATCTTAAAATGAAACTGTGATCGCAAAAAAAGATTTTCTGATTTTTCTGCGGTTTTGCTGCCTTGTTCACTTCCAGGAACCTGATTCGGGATCCTAAAAAGAGATCATGGACTTTCAGCCGATGAAATGCAAAAAACCGATAAACCCAAGTTACAAGCCGATTTGTTCAACTTTCAACAAAATGGCACGATTATTGCAACGTAACAGATTAGGCGATATAAGCATTTTGCGTTGATTTCCGGGCTATAAACTATATTTTAGTTTATACAGTCATAATCCAACCAGATTTTAAACTTTGAATGGATAATTTGGTCCGGTAAAACCAGGAGGAGGTGGAGCGGCGGAAAAAAACCAGAAAAAATACTCTGCAAATATCCAACGAACGGGGCGGTTCGCCTCACTAACAGTTATGAACAAAGATGATGATTACCAAAGGAGGTAGCATGCAATGTGCTTTAGACCAGCAGGAGCAGCAAAAACTCAAGTTTGTCCTAATTGCGGCAAAAAATTGGTTCCTATCGGAGGGGTTTATCAAAAAAAATGCCCTTTCTGTAAAGTGGATTTAACGCAATACGCAGATAAAGCGGAAACACCAGAAACACCGAAATCTCCTTCTTAATATCAGAGCCAACAGCAAGTCGCTTTGATAAAGAAAAAGGCATCCAGATACAAGAGTTACTCATGGTCAGATGAGCAATTTCTTATTCCGGATCCCGTTGCATATGAGACAAATAGTTCGCTGAAAAATTACAGATACAGAGTCCTTACTATTTTGACACAAATAGTCGGCCTTTTGTAAGTTCAATTGATCACGAATAATGTTCAATTTATGAAATACCAACGGTATTATTTATATTTTGAGGAGGAATGTGCGTGAGTAAGAACTTTACTATCTCTGAAGTAATAGATTCATTGGGGGTCAACAAGTTTACCTGGGCTGTATTTTTTTTCCTCGGTATGTCCATGGTGTTCGATGGCTATGACTATATGATCGTTTCCTATACCATGCCGCAAATATCGGCTGAATGGGGCTTGACCAAAGTACAAACAGGCAGTTTGTCTTCCTGGAGTCTTTTCGGCTTGATCCTCGGCGGTGCAATCTCCGGTATTGTTTCCGACAAAATCGGCAGGAAAAAAACCTTGGTGGGTGCTATCGCCATGTACTCCCTGTTAAGTATTCCGATCTACTTTGCCCAAAGTTTTGAACAGTTCGCCTTTTTCCGGGTTTGCGCCGGAATTGGACTAGGTGCTTGTATTCCGGTAGTTACTACGATTTTTTCCGAGTGCACACCGACCCGATACCGTGCTCTCTTTATCACCTTCGGTATGGCGTGGATGATCGTTGGCTGGGTTTTGGGCGGTCTTATTCCTACGCTGCTCGTAGCGAAATACGGATGGAGAATTTGTTATTTGATCGGCGGTATTCCTTTCTTATATTCAATTTTCATCTTCTTCAAAATGCATGAATCGGCTTATTGGTTCGCCAATAAAGGGCGGAAGGAAGAAGCGGTCGAAATTCTTAAATATATTGAGAAAACGGCCACTGGAAAATCAACAAATTGGGATCCAAACTTATTGTCTGTTCCGCCGGTTCCCAAAGTGGCTGGACCGAAAGCTTTGTTTTCCAAGGAATATCGGATGGCAACTGCGGGCGTCTGGATTACTTACTTCTGCGGATGCTTCATCGTTTACGGCATCAATGCCTGGCTGCCTTCCTTAATGTTGGAAAAAGGATTGAAGCTCACTTCGGCTTATGGCTTGGCAATCGCTAATAATGCGGCTGCAATTTTTGCTAACTGTTCGACCGGCTTTGTCGCTGAAAAGATAGGCCGCAGACCAAATCTGATTATGAGCTATTTCATTGGCGGCGCATCCATTCTGATTATGGCCTTTGTCGGCGGCAGCTTCTACGCCATTCTGGCAGCCAATATTTTCATGGGCTTTGCGATTAACTATGCGATCACGGCGGTACAGCCTCTGATGGCAGAAAGTTACCCAACCGAGTTTAGAAATACGGGCGTTGCTTGGTGCCAAGCGTTTGGCCGGCTTGGCGGGGCTCTGGCTCCGATCGTTGCCGGGGCTATCATGGCAATGCAACTGGGACCGCAGATGTCGTTCCTGTTCTATATTATTCCGGCAGTGATCGGTGGATTGGCAGCCTTTGTCTTCATTAAGAGAGAAACCAAAGGCAAATCTCTTGACCAGCTTGCCGATGTAACGGAAAAACCAGCTCGCTAAAAACCTGATCCATGGATATTCATTCAATTGCGTTACGTTAACGTGAAAGACGGCTTTAAACTGCACTGGGAAGTGTATTCTCAGTGCAGTTTGTGTTTCTATCGCGATTGCAAATTAGATTTTGCTTGCAATCAATAGAAGCACACTGTACAATGTTTCATGAGGTGAACTCCATGGATTTTGAGAAGTTAGTCGCTGCGGCTCTTAAACCGGAAGAATTGACGGTGAAACCAAATCAGATCATACGGTTGGATGGGTTTATCGGCAGGCGGGATCCGCTGACGGAGTTGCAGCAGAAAATGATTACTGCGGCAATCTCTTTACGACATAAGGTAGACCAACTTGAGTGCAATAGAACAGAATACACGATGGCAATCGGCGATTTTTTAACGATTTGTGATTTCCGCCAGGAAGATATCTATTTCCATCTGACAAATGAAATCGCAAAGGTATTGAAAAAAGGCGTTTCATTATACGATGAGATGAATAAAAAATTGACACGTACCTTGTGGTTTCAGGCAATCGAGTACGATGAAAAGACAATCACATTTCAGTTTGCTGAGAAAATGCTGCCTTTGCTGGCCTATTTTGCTCCGAATGCTGCCGAATACCAGCTGGCGAAGCAATTGCAATATAAAGGCAAGCATACGTTAGCTGTTTTTAATATCATTTGGCCATGGAGATCGAAGGGTCTAACCGAACTTTCTATCCCGGAACTAATGCGGCAATTGTCTCTGGAGAATACCCGGTATTCTTATGGGCAGCTAAAGCTTCGTGTTTTAGAACCTTCATTGGAAGAAATCTATTCTTGGGACGATTCGATCTTTGTTCGCTTTGGTCCTGCGTTTTCGGGGCGCAGGGTGGAAGGCGTCTGGTTTGAAGTTGTGATTGGCGATGAAGCGAGAGAATTGCGAAAACACGAGCCGGATTTTAAATTTTCTCTTCCGGAAGAAAAATTGGTGAAAAGCAAATTTTAAAATATATTCACGTTCGCTGAATTCGAAAGCCTATCGATTGCAAAGCAAAAAAGCCTTGCAATCGATAGGCTTTCGTTATACAATAGGATCAATACCGAACGTATTATAATTTTGTTCAAATAAGAGCAACAGGAGGAAAGCATCCATGGAATCATTTGGCGACAAGATCAAAAAAACCGGCGACAAACTTTTTAGGAATACAATTGATATCGTGCAGATCAACGTTGGATATGTCTGCAATTTAGAGTGCAAACATTGCCATGTGCAAGCCGGTCCGAACCGCACGGAACAAATGAGTCTCGAAACGGTAAGGGACTGTCTGAAGTTTATTAAAGCGGCAGGGGCCTCCACCGTTGATATTACCGGCGGCTCGCCGGAAATGAATCCGCATCTTCCTATGCTGATTCAAGAGCTTCGGAAGATTGCTACGGTGAACCGCATTCTGGTTCGAACGAACATGACGATGTTAGGAACAGAAAAATATAAGCACTTTATTGACCTTTTCAAAACCAACCAGGTTGAACTTGTCGGATCGCTGCCTTGCTACGGGGAAGAAAATGTTGATGCGCAAAGAGGCGAAGGTGTTTTTGACAATAACATTGATGTTCTGAAACTGTTGAACCGTGTGGGCTACGGGCAGGACGGATCCAATCTGGCGTTGGATCTTGTCTATAATCCGGGCGGAGCGTTTTTGCCGGGGCCGCAGGCTGAACTGCAAGCGGCATACAAAGAGCAGTTGAAGAACCAGCACGGCATCGATTTTAATCATCTTTTTACGATCACCAATGCACCGTGCGGGCGCTTTAAACAAGATTTGCAGGTCAGCGGCGAGTTGGATGCTTATATGAAGCTGCTTACTGACAATTATAACAAAGACAATTTATCAAAAGTGATGTGTGTAGGGCAGGTCAATATCGGCTGGGACGGCGCTATCTATGACTGTGATTTCAACCAAGTGCTGGGGATGCGCGTCGGCGGAGTAAAAACTATTGCGGAAATGACGCCGGAGGAATTATTGTGTGAAGTCTTAGTAGATGACCATTGTTACTGCTGTACAGCCGGCGCCGGAAGCAGCTGCCAGGGCAGTTTAGATTAGGCGGTTCTAAATCAGTGGATTGAAGGGAAACGGAAAGAATGAAGAAATTTTTAACGCTGGTCATCACCATGATGATGATCCTGTCTGCTCTGTTTGCCGGGGGCTGCGGCGGGGCAAAGGAGAAAAGTGCGAAACCGGGTGAAAGTGCCGGAGCGGCAAAAACCGTAAGGATCGGTATGGTTCCGTTGCCGTTTTATTCTCATATGTGGGTCGCTTACAAAAAAGGCTTCCTTACAGAGGAACTGAACAAGGCAGGTTACCAACTGGCCTGGAAACCGATCAATTTGGGGCCGGTGGTCAGTGAGTCCTTTGCTGCTGGAGAAATCGATATGGGTGTCATGGGTGATTTGCCGGCTTTTGTCGGTCGATCTTCCGGTATCAAGTACACGATTGTATCGGTTTCGGACATGGCAAAATCGCAAGCTCTGCTGACGAATCCTAAATCAGGAATTCAAAACGTGGCTGATTTGAAAGGGAAAAAGGTAGCGGCTACGAAAAATACGTCCGGGCATGAACTTTTGGCGGCTTTATTAGAAAGAGAAGAAATGACCCTCAACGATATTATTTTCATCAATATGTCAGCGGCCGATCTGAGTCAAGCGTTGATCAAAGGGGACATTGACGCTGCAGTAATTTGGGAACCTTCGGTTACTCGTCTAGAAGACAGTGGAATGAAATTGATTATGGATGGAGCTTTTTGTCCGAATTACAATGTTTTACTGGCTGGGGATGACTTTTTGCGAAACAATCCGGCAGCGGCAGCCGCCGTACAAAAAGCATTTAACCGCGGCAACGAGTTCATGAAACAAAATATGGACGAGTGTTTGAAGATGTTAACGGTCGAGTTTAAAATTCCTGAACCGCAGCTGAAGAAAATGATCTCCAAATACCAGCCGATGCCGATTGACGAGAAAGTTCTAACGGATCTGAAAGGGCAAGAGGTTTTTTTGAGCAAAAACGGCATTACGAAAAATCCGGTGGACATCAAAACGTTTATCCGGCAAAATTAATATCATAAGAATGTTTCCGTGCGTTGCTGATAATGCAGGATGGCAGAATGGGAGTAAGGAATGGGAGAGGAAAAAAACAAAAATCGGTGCTGGCTTAAAGCGGATGACGAAAAGCAAGGAATTATTTTCCCGTTTGTGGTATTGGCAATATGGCAGGCAATTTCAGTTGCAGGAATTGCCAATCCAATACTGATGCCTTCGCCGGCCAGCATTTTGGGCGCAGCGGCAGAGATGCTGAAAAGCGGGGAATTGGTCAGACATCTGGAAATCAGTTTTATTCGAGTAATTGAAGGCTTTTTCATTGCGTCTGCATTAGCGCTGGTATTAGCCAGCGCTATGGGCATTTTCACACGCATTTTTTCGCTGTTGAATATGACAATTCAATTATTGCGCCCAGTTCCGCCGATTGCCTGGATACCGTTGGCAATCCTTTGGTTTGGAATCGAAGAAGGATCGAAAGTGTTTATTATTGTCTTGGGTTCGTTTTTTCCGATCTTTACAAATGTGTTAGGCGGGATACGTCAGACCGAAAATAAATTTGTTGAACTGGCTAAGGCCCTGCAAATTCCTCAGCGAAAATTTATTATGAAAGTCGTTGTGCCGGGAACGCTGCCCTTCATTGTGACCGGACTGCGTACAGGCCTGGGCTATGCTTGGATGTGTGTTGTCGCGGCCGAATTATCCGCCGGCATGCAAGGGATTGGTTACATGCTGACTGATGCAAGAGCGATGATCCAAACCGATCGGATTATTGTCGGTATGCTGGCGATCGGTGTTATCGGGAAAGGCATGGACAGTTTACTGCTGTTGCTGGAAGAAAGAATTATTAAGGGAAAGGAGTTCTATACCGGCAATGAGTGATAAAGCATATTTGCGGATCGAAAAAGTCAGCAAAACCTATACGGTAAAAAAACATCATGTAACAGCGCTGCAGGAGCTAGATCTTTCTGTGGCCAAAGACGAATTTGTAAGCGTTGTGGGGGCAAGCGGCTGTGGGAAAAGCACCCTTCTGCGCATTATCTGTGGCTTAGATAGCGAACATAGCGGCAATGTATATGTCAATGGCAGAAAAGTGACCGCTCCGGGCTTGCACTGTGGGATCGTATTCCAGGAACACCGGCTTCTGCCATGGCTGACAGTTGCGGAAAATATTGAATTTGCGTTAAACAACCATACCAAAGCGCAAAAAAAAGAATTGATTGAAAAATATTTGGCGCTTGTTGAATTGTCTGGTACGGAAAAATATTACCCCAACCAACTATCCGGCGGAATGGCGCAGCGCGTTTCCATCGCCCGCGCCTTGGTTAATCAGCCGGAAATTCTTCTCTTGGATGAACCGCTCGGAGCCTTGGATGCATTGACGCGTCTCAATATGCAAAAAGAAATATTGCATATTTGGAAAAAAGAAAAGACAACAATGATTATGGTTACCCACGATATTGAAGAAGCCATCTACCTCGGAACGCGAGTGATCGTCATGTCGCCGCGTCCCGGCAAAATCAAAAAAGAATTTATTATTCCTGACAATGTGAACAAGTGTCAGACGGATGAACAATTCATCCGCCTTCGTCGGGAAATTTACCACGAAATTTCCGCATAGCAATGATTTTAATCGAATGAAGTATAAATTGCTGTTTGCCTGGGCTGTGTCAAAATGAAACGCTGAAAACGAAGAATTCCCAAAAAAGAAAAAGGATTTTTTGAAGTGCATTCATATACGATGAAAAGGATCGCTCTACGACAGGGAACAATGCGTTTTTGCTGTCGGCGAATTTCTTGGCACGGAGCTTGCATATCTATTATTGTGCAGATGAATGTGATATGAAGAATAGATTTGTTTGAAGGTTCATTTATAAGGAGAGAGTAAATATATGCGAAATGCAATCGTTGTTTTTTCGAAAGTGCCAAAATTGGGTAAGACGAAAACACGCCTGACGACAGAAAAAGGCGGGATCATGACAGATGAAGAAGCCTTAGCCTTCTATGAAGGATGCGTATTAGATGTAATTAACGTATGTACTGCTGCGAAAAGCGGCGACGTATGGATTTGTTATAATCAGGATGGCGACAGTGAGTATCTGGAAAGTTTCTTAACTAGAACTGCTGACAGGGCGCAGATACGCGGAACCTTTGCGGACAAAGGCGGAAGCTTTGATGACTGCATACAGTATGCGGCCGATTATGTTCTGAAAAACGGAGCAGCGGACCGGATTGCCGACAGTGTGATGATTGTTGGCGGCGATATTCCGAGTCTGCAGCCGGAAATGCTGCAGGGCGCCTACGCAAAAATGGCAAAACTGGCTCGCAGCGAGGCAGGCCTGGCAGTCGCAACCAAGACGGCACAGTCCGATGTGCCAATCGGAGCGGCGATTGTTGAAGGCGCTTGTCAGGAAGGCGGTTTTTCGATCATTGGTTTCACTTGCGAGACGCCGTTTGATTTCCATAAAGTATTCTATAATATGGACGGAATCACCGCTTTGGATATGCTGGTAGCCAAAGCGAAAGATAAGAATATCCCGCTGGCTACAGTTGCAATGGCGCCGGATGTGGATATTCCCATTGATCTGGCGAGCATGATCCCGGTACTGAAAGCTCTGCAGCTGTCTGCCAATTATGACGACAGCGTTATGGTTCCCATCAATACCATTGAAATAATGGAAAAAATTGGATTAGAAAGTTGCACGACACCGCCGCAGAGGTAGACCTGAAAAGAAAACATCAAAGGAAAAGACGAATAACAATGGAACACGATGATCGAAAAGAACTCTTGGAAGAATGTGTGGAATGCAAGCAATGTGCCGATTGCTGTTCGCTTTTGTCAGAAAGCGGCCAATCTCCGCTGGAAATGGCAAAACGAGGGATTGAGCTATATGAGGCGTTAAGCTGCTCTTTATGTGGAGCGTGCGAAACTGCCTGCCCTAAAGGGTTGAGTCCGAAACAACTGTTTCTGGCCCGGCGGCAACAAGCCGTCAGCAGCGGCGAGATTGACAGTGCCGAGTACCGGTATCTATTGCCTGACCGTAAAAAAAATGTCATGAGTGCTTACCGCAATTATTACGGCATTGATTACAGCGACATTAATTCCTTTGACAATGCAGAAACCTGTTTTTTTCCGGGTTGCACGTTGATGACCTATTCGCCGGAATTGACGCGATCAATTTATGAACGGTTAAAAGATCGTTGCGGATGCAAGGGCGTATGGACAGAGTGCTGCGGAAAGCTGCTGGATCAGATTGGCGTGCAGCAACGGCTGGAAGATCTGCGCAACCGGCTTAAAGAATTTATACAGGAACACAATATAAAACGGATCATTGTGGCTTGCCCGGGATGCTACTATGAATTGCGGGATGTATTCCAAGACTGCGACGTAGTTGTTCAAACCGTTTATGAAGTACTGGACTTTGTAAAACAAGAAAAAGTTGAGAAGAAACAATATACGGTTCATGATTCTTGCCCGGACCGTTTTGCGGGGGTATTCGGGAACCAAGTACGGCATGCAATGACAGAGTGCGGTTTCCCGCTGGTAGAGATGGTCCATGCTAAGACGAATACGATTTGCTGTGGAAGTGGCGGACAATTATCGCATTTTCGTCCTGATCTGGTCGAGGAGCTGGTTGATTTGCGACAGCAAGAAGTCCGTCTGGCAAACGCGGATGTGCTTGTTGGATACTGCCTCAGCTGCGTCTTGAAATATGATAATTATCCATCTGAAATTCCAGTGACTCATGCGTTGAATTTGCTGCTGGGATTGAAGGAAGACTATAAGGGCGGCAAGGATCGCCTGGAAAAGATGTTCAGCGGTTCGGACGGAGAAAAACGCTGGGAAGAAATTATGGCAGATTGAAAGGACGAAGAATTTTGAACAACAAAGAACTTGCTGAAGCATTTAAAAATATGTTGACACTACGTTGGTCGCCTGTCGCTGTAAAGCTGTTGAAGCCGGATGAGCCTATTCCGGATAATATCTCGGAGCCGTCTGTTCCGCTTCGGCACTGTCAGGCAATTACGGTTGCCCGGCGCGGAAACAGCCTCTATATGCCGCCTAGCAAGCACGCCTGCCCGGATGGTTCGGCGATTATGGGATTGGTTCCCATGTCGCCTAAATTACGGTCAGGAGAATTATATCTTTTATTTAAAAAACTGCCCAATATTGAGTGCGCGCAAAAAATGATTGCGTCCCGACCGGAATTCGAAGCGGGAGAATACAGGGCTTCGGTTGTTGCCCCGTTGGAGGATGCGACTTTCGAACCGGATGTGGTTATTTTCACGATTTATCCGGAACAGATCATGTGGCTTTGCTGCGCTTCCAGTTATGGCAGCGGCGAACGGCATGTATTCCATACCTCCGGCTACAATTCGACTTGCGCGGATTTGACGGTGCAGGTCATGAAAAGTCAAAAAATGAACATATCGTTTGGCTGTTATGGCGCCAGGGCTATAAGTGATATTAATGATTTTGAAGCTTATCTTTCCGTCCCATTTAATCAGTTGCAGTCGTTGGCAGAATCGCTGGAAAAATTGTCAGTCAAGAGTATTCCGGAAGCGCGAAAGAAAATTTACATGCCGCCGGTGATTGACCGCGGGATTTCTTCTGACCAGGCGGGAACGTGTTCCGTCAAGGTGCGGATTAATGAAGACCGTTGCGATGGCTGTGGGTTGTGCGAGGCTTTTTGCCCGGAAGCGGTTATTGAAATGAAACTGGTAGACAATACTTCAAAAGCTGCGGCAATTGCTTCTGAAAAATGCTGCGCTTGCTATACCTGCGTCGGACAGTGCCCGCAAAAAGCAATCCAGCTAGAATTATTTCAAGATAAATCGTAAGAATTTTAGGGGTAATCTATGATGGACTATCAAATCACTTTTGCAGGCCCGGATGATGAAGAGGTGCTGCAAGCCGTTCTAATAGAAACCGACATGGGCATTGCCGGCGATATAACGGAACATGCGGTGATCAAGAAAGACAATGAAATTTTGGGTGGCGGAATGCTGGCGCAAACCGGGACAAATCGATATCATTTGCTGGTATTCGCAGTACGGCAGGGTGATCGCGGCCTCGGTATTGGCAGGATCCTGTTAAATGAATTGATAAAGCAGCCTTGGAAATATTGCCTGAATGGCGAAGGAAGTACTGCTGGTGATTATAAGATCACTACGGTCGCCAAAGGCGAAAGTGCAAAATTTTATGAAAAAAACGGGTTTGCGGTCTGTGATTTTTCACAGCTCGACTATCCATTTGATCAACAGTGTGATGACTGCCCAGACCGGAGTAATTGTAATCCGGCGGCAATGATGTTCATGGGGTGCAAAACGAATGACTGCTAAAACGACCTTTAAAATTCTAGGATCAGGGGCAGGACCCGGAGCGCCCTCGTTCTTCTGTAATTGTCGCGGTTGTCTGGAAGCGCAGGATAATCCATCGCTTTCTAGAACGCGAAGCGGGGCAGTGATCAGTACAGAACATAGCACGATCCTGATTGATACGCCTCCGGATCTTCGAGTTCAGCTGATTAGGGAAAAGATTACTGATATTGACAAAATCTTTTTGACGCACTGGCATTACGACCACTTCGGCGGCATCGGGGAACTGGAGTACTATGTGAAACTGAAACGGAAAGAAGCGTTGCCGCTGTATTTGCCGCCGAGCGCTGTTGAACAGTTTCATCAGGCTTTTCCGGATTTGGAAGAAGTATTTGAGGTTATTCCGTGGGAGGTCGGCAAAGTATACAGTGTCGGTCCATTGTCGATCACGCCGCTCGCTGCCAATCACGGGATTGAGACTGCAGGTTTTCTGGTACAGTCACCGGATATAAAATTGGCCTATTTTCCCGACACTGCCGGACTGCCTCCGGAAACAGCGCAGAAAGTGGAAAAAGTTGAGTGGCTTATCTGCGACGCAACGTTCCATGGAGACAACTGGTTCCCAATGAGTCACATGTCAGTGGAAGAGGCGATTGAACTTGGCAGGTTGGTCAAAGCGCAATATACCGTGCTTACGCACCTCTCGGTTCATTATAGCCAGCCAATTACCGTCAAGGAATTGCAGGGAATTGCTTCCAGGCATTCGGGCGTAATGATCGCTTATGACGGCATGACGTTGCCGTTATAACGAAATAACTGAATAGCTCTCCGAGCCGTACGACCTAAAGCGAACCATGGTTGTACAGCCTGGGCCTGTATGTAGGCCCACGGGGTAGTAAAAGAAATTTTGCTACCTCCCGAATGGGAAAGGAGGCGTCTCATAAGTTTTCAATGAAACTTCTGTGCGCGTTCTGCACAGAAGTTTTTATTTTTGCTGGTGTAAGATGTGCCAAAATGGAAAGGAGATTATAGCATGCGAACGGTTCGATTGGAAGATGCAGAAAATTGTGTGTGTTGCCACGACATTACGAAAATTGTTCCAGGAGAATTCAAAGGGAGAGCCTTCAAAAAAGGTCATATTATTACAAAAGCGGATATATTCGAGCTGCGTAAGTTAGGCAAAGAGCATATTTTCATTTGGGAAGAAGTGGATGGCAAGGTTCATGAAAATGATGCGGCTGTCCGGATTGCGAATGCGGTGAAGGGCAAAGGGCTCGGCTGCAGCGCTCCGGCAGAGGGGAAAATTATGCTCACCGCGCAATATGATGGCATGTGTATGATCAATGAAGAAGTTTTGCTGCAGGTCAATATGGTTAAGGATGTGATGGTTGCAACCCGCAGCAACCTAAAACTAGTAAAAAAAGGCGATACCGTGGCCGGACTTCGCGCCATACCGCTTACGATCGACGAAGCCCTGCTTCAACAGGTTGAAGCGCTATGTAAAGATGTTGAAATGATTGCGGTAAAACCAATGCAAGCGCTGAAAGTCGGTGTTGTGACAACCGGCAATGAAGTGTATTCTGGTTTAATCCAAGATAAATTTGGCCCATTTTTACGCGTCAAACTGGCTGAATATGGCTGTGAACTCATGGAACAGCAATTTCTTCCGGATGATTCTTCAAAAATTGCTCAAGCGATCCGGGATATGGCGGATAAGGGCGCGCAGCTTATCTTGACAACCGGTGGAATGTCAGTAGACCCGGATGATGTTACGCCTAAGGGGATTAGAGAAAGCGGGACGACGATCGTATCGTACGGTACACCGGTACTGCCGGGGGCCATGCTGATGGTCGGCTACCTTGGCGAAATTCCAGTATTAGGGCTTCCGGGCGGGGTTATGTATTCCAAAGTATCAGCGCTGGACATTCTTTTGCCGTTCATTATCACTGACGAAAAGATCACAAAAGAACAAATTGCCAAATTCGGTTTAGGCGGGCTTTGCTTACAATGTCCGGTTTGCCATTATCCAATTTGTCCTTTTGGTACGGGTGCGTAGGAGGGAAACATGAAACAGAACATTTCACTCGAGGAAGCGCAAGAGATGCTGTTGGCCAATATTACCCTGCCGGAAGAACGCCAACTCCCGCTTATTGACGCGTTGGGGAAAATTTTGAGTCAGGATATTGTGTCACAACAAAACATTCCGTTTTTTGATCGTTCGCCGGTAGACGGCTATGCTCTGTTAACGAGCGACACCGTAACGGCTACATCATCCCAGCCGGTTCGTTTGAAAGTACTGGAAGAAATCCCGGCGGGTTATGTGGCAGAAAACAAAGTTACCCCCGGGACTACGATCAAAGTGATGACTGGCGCTCCTCTCCCTGTAGGAGCGGATGTGGTGGTGAAATATGAAGAAGTTGACCGGCAGGGAGATTTTGTTTTTCTCTCTAAACCGCTCAAATTCCAAGAGAATGTAGTTTATGCCGGTGAAGACGTAAAACAGGGCGAAGTAGTCGCCAAAAAAGGAATTGTTGTATCCCCCGCGCTCGTCGGTCTTCTGGCTGGGATGGGAATTGCCAGCGTGCCGGTATATCATCCGGTTAAAGTAGGCATTTTAAGCACCGGTGATGAATTGATGAGTATCGGAGAGGCATTGCGGCCTGGGAAAATATATGACAGTAACCGGTATACTCTCCAAGCGCGCTGCTTGGCGCTGGGGCTTGAGCCGGTTATGATGGGAACAGTGATGGACCGCAAGGAACAGGTTGCTGATCGCATTCGCGAAGGCCTCAAACAGGCTGACGTGTTCATAACTACCGGGGGGGTCTCGGTAGGCGATTATGATGTGATACAGGATGCACTGAAAGAAATTGACGCGGAAATCCTTTTTTGGAAAGTCGATATTAAACCTGGGTCGCCAATTTTAGCCGCGATGAAGGATCAAAAGATCATTATCGGGTTATCGGGCAATCCAGTCGCAGCATTGCTCACGTTTGACCTGTTGGTAGTCCCTCTGTTAAAGAAAATGATGGGTCGGGAAAAATATTTGTACTCCAAAATCCAGGGAACCATGCGGGATGGTTTCAAAAAATCCAGTGAAAAGCGGAGATTTTTACGGGCCCGTCTTATGTTGGAAGATGGAAATACGTTGGTCAAGTTAACAGGCATCCAGAATAACAGCGCACTAAAATCCATGATGGAGTGCAACATTTTTGTGGATGTTCCAGCCGGAAGCGGACCGCTGAAGCCTGGCGACATCGTATCGGCGCACGTTATGGGAAATATCGATTATATTGACGCGTAAGGCGAAACGAGTGGGAATAATTGCTATGGAGAGAGGGTGAGTACTTCATGTTGGACAGCTATGATCGTAAAATAGAGTATTTGAGAGTCTCTGTTACGGACCGGTGTAATTTGCGGTGCAGATATTGCATGCCGGAAGAAGGAATCGCAGATGAAGGCCATTCAAATATCTTGACGCTGGAACAAATTGCCCGTCTTGTAAAGGTATCTACCAAGGTCGGAATTCGCAAAGTGAGATTTACCGGCGGTGAGCCATTGGTCCGCAAAGATATCGTCAAACTTATTGCAGAGGTGGCCGAAATCCCGCAAATCGAGGATATTGCCATTACGACAAACGGCATGTTGTTTGATGGGATGGCAGAAGATCTGAAAGCAGCCGGTTTAAAAAGAGTGAATTTCAGCTTGGATACTTTTGTTCCGGAAAAGTTCCGCTACATTACGCGACGGGGTAATTTGCATGATGTGACTCGCGCCATAGAAAAAGCCCTTAAGTTAGGAATCGCCCCGGTAAAAATCAATACGGTTGTTATGAAAGATTTTAATGACGATGAAATTTTGGATTTTGTCAAACTAGCGTATGAAATGCCTTTAAATGTACGATTTATTGAATTTATGCCGATTGGCGATCTGCCATTTTACAAAAAAGAGCGCCTGGTCAGCATGTCGGAAATAAAACAAACTGTTGAATCGCGGTATGAACTGCTGAAAAGTTCCATGCTGAAAGGCAATGGACCGGCGAAGTCTTACCAAATCAAAGGCGGCATGGGAACAATTGGTTTTATTAGTGCGATGAGCAATCATTTTTGTTCTGAGTGCAACCGCATTCGCATGACGGCAGATGGCAAATTGCGAGGTTGTTTATTTGATAAAGGGGAAGTTAATTTAAAGCTAGCATTGGAAAATGATGCAAACGACGAAGAACTTGTGCGGCTTTTTGGCGAAGCAATCAAGAAAAAACCCGCTCGTCATCACATGGACGAGGGCTGGGGCGTTGGCAATGAGCGCAAAATGTATCAGATTGGGGGATGACAATGGACTTTACACATTTTAATGAAACAGGTCATGCGCGAATGGTAGATGTTGGCGGTAAGCAGGACAGCGAACGGATCGCTGTTGCGCAAGCTACTGTTCGTATGCAGCCATCTACGCTGGCGACCATCAAGAGCGGCGGCATTAAAAAAGGGGATGTCTTAAGTGTGGCGCAGGTCGCAGGAATTATGGCCGCAAAACAGACGTCACAGCTGATCCCCATGTGTCATCCGCTGATACTGACTTCCGTCGATATCTCATTTCAAATGGACGACCAAAATTCCAGCATAACGATCCAATGCCAGGTTAAAACTACCGGCAAAACCGGTGTGGAAATGGAAGCGATCAGCGGAGCCGGTATTGCGGCCATGACGATCTATGACATGAGCAAAGCGATTGACCGGTGGATGGAAATTACGGATATTAAACTGATGGAAAAATCAGGTGGAAAAAGCGGACATGTGATCAGAAATGCCGGCTAACCAAATCGATATTCAAATAGGGGGTATATAGTGAGCACGCCAATTGTTTGTATTGTATCTGCTGTTTCAAATACGGGGAAAACCACACTGACGGAAAAGTTGATTGGCGAAATTGTTCGCCGAGGCTATAAAGTAGGAGCTGTTAAAAGTGATGCACACGGCTTTGCAATTGATATTCCGGGCAAGGACTCTTGGCGTTTTGGGCAAGCCGGAGCCAAAGCGGTTGCGATTGTCGGCCCGAACCAGTATGCTTTGATTCAGGAGACAAACCAAAAAAAAGATCTTGATGAAATTGTTGCATCGATGGAAGGAATTGATATCGCGCTGGTAGAAGGTTTCAAACTGGCAGGCAAGCAAAAGATAGAGGTTGTACGGAAAGAAAAAGGAACCCGGGCGGTATCACCCGCCAATGAATTAATTGCAGTTGTCACTGATGTCACAGAAGACTCTTTTGCAGTTCCTTCGTTTCAGTTGGATGATTATGAAAAGATTTCGGAGTTCATTGTCAACAAATTTCTGGTGAAATGAATAGAGCAACGGATGAGCTTGATTAGGAGGCGGAAACATGGCAAAAGTCGCAGCGATCAATATTAGTGAGACAAAAGGAGTACCCAAAGATACGATTGAAAAAGGGTATTTTGAAATAGACTGCGGATTAAAAGGTGATGCGCATGCCGGGGCCTGGCATAGGCAAGTAAGCTTGCTGGGAATGGAAAGCGTGAATAAGATGAAACAAAAAGGGCTGGCTGATTTGGCAACAGGAAGTTTCGCTGAGAATATAACGACAGACGGGATTATTCTGTTTGAGCTTCCGATTGGAACGAAACTCAAGATCGGCGAGTCGTTGATGGAAGTAACCCAGATTGGGAAAGAATGTCACAGTGGATGTGCGATCAGGCAAAAAACCGGTGACTGTGTTATGCCCAGAGAAGGTATTTTTGCCAAAGTGCTCATTCCTGGCTGGGTAAAACCGGGTGATGAAATAGAGATTGTCGATTAATTGATTGCAGAGGTGCAAATCATGACGGGTATTGTATTAGCTGGCGGCCGCAGCCGCCGCATGGGCAAGGATAAAGCGGAACTTCCCTGGAAATCAGGCACTTTGCTGACGGAAGCGGTAGATAAGCTGCGTTTGTTCTGCAAGGAAGTGATCGTGGTGGGGCCGCAGCGGCCATTAGAAAGGGAAGTTCGGTGGACGCAAGACCGCTACGTTGGCAAAGGACCTTTGGCCGGCTTGCATGCCGGATTGGAAGAGGCATCGTTCGATAGTGCGCTGATATTGCCTTGCGACATGCCGACACTGCCGGTGCGGGTGCTTGAGGAAATGGTGCTCGTGGCGAACAGTAAGAAATTTGATGTGGTGCTTCCGGTTCATTCTGAGGGGAATGAACCGCTTTGCACATGGCTTTCAAAGGAGGCCTGCTTGCCTGTCATCCGGCGTTTGCTGGAAGATGGGTACACATGCCCGCTGGATATCTTTCCCCAGGTTCGTGTCGGTTATCTTGAAGTGGAGAGATTTTTTCCGCAGGCAACCATGGAGAAAATTTTTGCCAATTTGAATTCGCCGGCAGACTATGAAATCGCGAAACAAGAAAAAACTGCACAGGATTAGAGTTTGAAGACAACGTTATAAGTAAGCTGGAGATGATATTGGATGCGAAATGCGGTTGTTATTTTTACGAAAGTGCCTAAAGCGGGTGAAACCAAAACCAGGCTGACAATAGACCGTGGGGGGATATTCACGCCTGAAGAAGCGAAACAGTTCTATGAAGCCTCCCTCTTAGACGTGGTAGACCAGTGCATTGCATCGGCTTGCTGTGATGTATATATCTGTTATAATCACTCAGGAGACCGGTGTTATCTGGAACAAATTATTGCGACAATTTCTGCCCCGGAAGCGATCAAAGGAATTTTCCCGGATCAAGGGGGTTGTTTTGATGCAGCTATGCAATATGCGGCTGATTATATACTGCAGGACGGGGGCCCGGAACGATTGGCGGACAGTGTTTTCATTGTTGGCGGGGATATGCCGGGGCTGCAGCCTGCGACCATTGCGGACGCTGTGAAAAAGTTGGAAGAATTGGCGGCGAGCAAAAAAGCCCTCGAATGCGCCAAACAGTGCGATCGCTTTGGTTTGGGTATTGGCGCTGCAATTGTTGAATCTGCCGATCAGGCTGGCGGTTTCAATATTATTGGTTATACGTGCACTACGCCTTTTAATTTTGAGGAGATTTTTTATAATATGGAAGGCGGTACCGTTCTGGACTTGGTAGTGCAAAAGGCGGTAGAAAAAACGATCCCGATCAGTCTGATTGAGATGGTGCCGGATATTGACATCCCTGAAGATTTGGGCGGATTTATCCCGGTAATGAATACCCTGCAGTTGGCGGAACGCTATGATCCTAAAGTCGTGGCGCCGAAAAGAACGATAAGAATTCTGCGGGAAATGGGCATTGAGTCGGCTGCTCAGGTTCCGGGAAATTGATCGGAAGAATGACAGTAAAAAACCGGGATATCCCAACCTGCTGGTTGAGGATGTCCCGGTTTTTAATGTTCATTATTCTCTATACACTGGCGGAAACTTTGCTTTTGTCGCCAAGCTCCTTCTTACTCACAGGAGGAACAGCACATAAAATGGCGAAGATACAAACCAGACAAACGGCAATATTGATGTATAACGCGAACGTATAGCTGTTAAACATATCGAAGATTCTTCCGCCGATAACGCCTGCCAATGGGCAGGTTACACTGATGATCAAATAAAATAATCCGAATAATTTGGGAAACGCAACCGGACCATAGTAATTGGCGATGATCGTTGAAGAAGTAACAAATGTCCAACCGAAGCCAAGTCCCAGTAATGCCGATGCAGTGTAGGCTATTAGTTGGGAATTGGCGCCGATCCCGACAAAGGATCCTATAGCAGTAATGGCAATTCCAATGACGAAAACGTGGCGGGCGGCAAGTTTATCCATCAGAATACCTCCGCCCATTTTTCCTGCCATGGTAAACAATGTAAAAATCCCCATGCCCCAGGCAGCATCCGCAGCCGAAATTCCAAAACCCTTCAAATGGAGAACCCAGTGTGCTCCGAGAAAGTAGAAGGGATAAAAAGTGGCGTGACCGGCAATGATAATGAGCCAAAACGCTTTCGTTTTATAAGCCTCCGCCGGAGTCCACAGGTAAGAAGTTTGCAGTTTGCTTGAGCTGGATTTTTGTTCGGAAGCTACTTCCTCAATTCCGCCGTCGGGAACTTGGCCCAGATCCTCCGGACGTTCTTTGACAAACAAGAGTGCTACAACCATACCGATTAGTGCAATGCCGCCGATGATCAACCAGGCCTGATGCCAGTTTCCACCGTTCAACGCCAATACTTTGTTGATTGCCGGTGAACCGATAAAACCGCCAAACCCTGCAGCAGTCATTGTCATAGCCATAGCTTTACCGCGATATCGCTTGAACCATCTGGTTACTAAAGTCGAACATGGCATCACGGTGGAGAAACCGACGCCTGTACCGATACAAACGCCAAATCCGAGATAATAATGCCATGGCGCAGTCGCAAAAGACATAATAACTGAACCGACGAACAGAAATGCCGAACCGATTGCCAATGTCCACCGGGCTCCCCATTTGTCTATTGTCATAGCGATTAACATTGACGGCAAACCAAGGGCGAAGAGACAAATTGATACGCCCAGCCCGAATGACGTACGGTCCATGGCGATGTCTTTTAACATATATGTGTTCGCGATGAGTCCGCCATAATATGCAAAGCCCATATTTACCATGTACAGGAACCATAAAACACCAACCAGTTTCCAACCATAAAAATTACCCTTGCTAGCCATTGTACACCCCTTAATCATTTATTGCGCTTTGAAAGTATTCCAATACATGTTCGTCATTGTGCGACAGAGTCAAGATTCTCATTTTGCAGCATAGAAGTTGCGAATACTATCCAGCAGCAATTATTTATGCAAACTTCATGCCAACCTGTTTCAAAATGGCAATTGCTTGATTTCTATTGTAAAATGACCGTTTTTTTCTCAGGATGATTGCTTGTAGCAGGAGTATAAAATTTCTTTTTGATAATTTTATCGTTCTTGTCGTATCATTTTGACACGAGACCAAAAATAATGTAAAATAAAAAGTGGAAATCTTCACATATTACTGCTATTTGCAGAGGAAATTTACGATTATAGTGTAAATGTATGGCTGAAAAGAAGATGCTAGGAGGAAAATAAGAGTGGGCATATTAAACCAGTCTCCTGAAATCATTCATGAACAAAATAACACTGCAGCGAATACAAGAAAAACACATGCCCAAGAACGCTGGCAAGCCATCCTGCGATATAAGCAGGATTTCTTGCAAAATAATGCGGAAGACCCATGTCAATACCCTTTCATGAATCAGGATGTTGCCGCTTCGTGGGTTCGATCCCGCAATATGGGAGTCAATCCTTATTCGGTAGTGACATCCTCAAACATGAACCCCGAAAAATTATCTGAAATTCTGGGAAAACATCATTTGTTGATTAAGGTCACGAATTCGATGGTTGAAACGTTTAAAGATATGCTGCTGTCTTGCGGAGATATTTTATATTTATTTGATAAGACCGGAGTCGTTTTGCTGAATGAAGGCTGCTGGGAAAAAACTCATCTGTTTCCTGAAAATCATCCTCGAATGGGGATCATTGCCGATGAAAACTCGGAAGGAACTACAGCCCATGAATTGTGCATTCGACTGGGCCGTCCTGTGCAATTGCTGGGACCGGAACATTACTGCGTAGCTTTTCAGAACTGTGTTGCTTCTGCGGCGCCAATTCGCGATGAGAATGGAGAAATCAATGCAGCGCTGGTATTGTTGAATCAACCATTGTTGGAACCGCCGGGAGAAGAAATTCTGGAAAATCTGTGCCTGCATAGTTTAGGGCTCGTTACTTCGCTGGCGATCGCCATCGAGACTCATTTTAAGCTCGTTAAAGCGACGAATGATTTTTGTGATGCGAGTGAAAAAGCAGAAACGTTCAATTGTCATCTTCAGATTGCGATGGATCGGTTTGCAACGGTTCACAATACATTGAATACTACTTTGACCTTGGTCGATGAAGGGATTGTTGTTACCAATCGCACGGGGAAAATAATTCATATCAATCAAGAAGGCATGCGGATTTTGAGGCTCAGGACGGAAGAAATGGATAGCAGAAATATTAATGATTTTCTGAGCAGTGATTCTTCTATTATGACCTTGGCTGAGAAAGGGGAAAATCTCACTGTTGAGGAATTCGTTTGCGCGGGCAGCGACCGGCAGCTTTACCAAATTTGCATTCGTCCGGCTTTTAATCCGTATACGCAGAAATTAGATATTGTCGTCTTTAAGTTCAATTCTTCCGAAAAAATAACTGCTCAATTGAACACCAAAGCCGGCGGGGTGGCGAGTAATACATTTGAAAACATTGTCGGCGAAAACTCGGAATTTAAAAAAAGCATAGCAATGGCGCGGCGTTTTGCTGGATCGGGAGAAAACATTCTCTTGATTGGCGAAAGCGGAACCGGGAAAGAACTTTTTGCACAAGCTATTCATAATGTTCATCGTCCACAGGGACCTTTTGTCGCAGTAAACTGTGCCGCTATGCCGCGAGAATTGATCGAAAGTGAAATGTTTGGTTATGAAGGCGGCAGTTTTACCGGTGCTGAACGCAGCGGCAGACCTGGTAAAATCGAGTTAGCGCATGGCGGCACGCTTTTTCTTGATGAAATTGGCGATATGCCGATCGAATTGCAAGCTGTTTTGCTCAGAACGTTAGAGGACAAGCAGGTAATGCGCTTAGGGGGCCGGCGCTATAAGAAAGTTGATTTTAGGCTGGTTACCGCTACAAATAAAAATTTGTACAAAATGGTAACAGAAAATCAATTTCGTGAAGACTTATTCTTCCGTCTGGCGGTATTGCCGGTAAATATACCTCCGTTGCGTGACCGGGGCAGTGACATCGAAAATTTAAGCAAGTTTTTTATTGAAAATTACTGTCAGAAAAAAGGCTGGAAAGTTCCGCAGATCAGTTCAGCGGCGCAAAAGAAAATTAATGAATATGAATGGCCGGGCAATGCCCGGCAGCTGCAAAACGCAATGATTTATACGGTGAATACTTCTTTGGATGGAATCATCAAACCGGATAATCTTCCCAGCTATATTCTCTTGGCTACTTGCCCGATCAAAATCGATGGGATGTCGGCGACGAGCAGTGAGGCAATCGGTGAGATGCTTTGTTTGGAGAAGCTGGAGAAGGCTGCGATAGAAACGGCGTTGCTGCATGCGAACAACTGTGTGCCGGTTGCAGCTGAAATATTGGGAATCAGCCGGTCCACTCTGTACAGAAAATTAAAAGAATATAATATTGAATATTAATCGAAAAATCGGTGGTGTGCATTTTCTTTGGCGTGTGATGAAAACGAGAGTTTGCAGAGAGGCAAGCTCTTTTTTTTATTCAAAATACGGGGATTAAACTCCGGAAAATTTTCAAAACCAACTCGAATCAAGGTTTTTTTATAATGCGTTATATTTTTTTTCAATTCCTTATCGCTTTTGCGGAAAAAACAGACGAAAAGATCTTAAAATGATAAAGCAATCGCAAAATCGGAATCGGCAGAATACTTTTCTTTTTGGCAATTTGTTTGGATTAGCGTATCATTTTGACACGACAATACATGCAGATTTTCTTAGAAAATGCAGTGAAAATCCAGTGTAATCGCAATATTAAGCCATTTAGCCCGCCTGCTGACGGACTGGCACGTTTATTGCATGAATAAGGTTCAGGCGACGCGAACAACCGAATTGAGGTCCGGGCGAAAAGCTATAACTTGCATTGGCAAGTCGGGATAGTCAAGCTTTGGAAAGAAAATTGGTAATCTGGGAACGCCTGAAGGGAGGCAACATGAGCAAGAATATTGATTTACAACAAGAAGGTATTCAAGTGAAAAAATCCGCCTGTTACTTTTGCCACCAGAATTGTGGGGTACTGGCTTATGTAAAAGACGGCAAAGTCCTTGATATCGAGGGAGATCCTGATTTTCCTACTAATCAGGGCGGATTGTGCTGCCGGGGAAATATTGCCATGGACCATCTTGACCATCCGGCGCGGGTAAATTTTCCGTTGAAACGGGTTGGTGAACGCGGTGCCGGACAATGGCAAGAAATTTCTTGGGATCAGGCGTTGACGGAAATTGCCGAGAAGCTTGCCAATATTCGTGATGAATTTGGTGCAGAGGCTGTTGCTACGGCTGGCGGAACTCAGCGAACAGACGACTGGGCCCGCCGGAGATTTATGAACTTGTTTGGCAGCCCCAATGGATTTCACAACTCTCATCTGTGCTGGATTCCTACATTCATGGTAGAAACGGCGATCTACGGATGGTGCCCGTTTGACTTGGACTTGGGCAGCAGCCGCTGTCTGGTTTTGTGGGGGCAAAATCCGGGCGTTTCCGGCATGCCGGAAATACATCATATTATGGAATTAAAAGAAAAAGGCCTCAAACTGATCGTTATAGATCCTCGTTATTCAGAAACAGCCGCCAAAGCGGATATGTGGCTGCCGATTCGTCCTGGATCGGACTTGGCACTGGCGCTGGCTTGGCTGCATGTCATCATTTATGAAGGACTGTTCGATCCGGAATTTACGGACGAATGGTGCGTTGGGTTTGGTGAATTGGCAGAACATGTTGCGGACTTTTCACCGGAGTGGGCAGCGCCGCTGACTTGGCTGACCGAAGAGCAGATCCGTGAAAGTGCGATCATGTATGCTTCCAATAAGCCGGGAAATATTCAATGGGGTACGTCCATTGACCAAATCGGCAAACCGGCCGGAGCAGCGATGCACGCACGTGCTTTATTGCGCGCGATTACCGGTAATTTGGATGTTCCTGGTTCTGACCTTTTGACCGGTCCCAGTCTTGAGTATGTCACGGACGAAGAAATGGAAGCGAATGACCAGTTGCCGGAAGAGCAGAAAGCCAAACAAATTGGTTCCGATAAATTTAAAATGGTTACCTGGCCGGGCTATAGCCGCATCGCTGAATTGACGAAAGAAGTGTGGGGAAAAGCTCCGACCGCCGAGTGGATGTGTGAAGCCCATCCGCCATCTGTATTCCGGGCGATCCTGACGGAAAAACCATATCCGGTCAAAGCGCTTTTGGTTTCGGCCACCAATCCGATCAATTCTTATGGTGAAACGAAACTGACATTGGCAGCGTTGAAGGCTGTTGAGTTCATGGTTACCTGTGAATATTGGCTGACTCCGACAGCAATGCTTTCGGATTACGTGTTGCCGATTGCCGGCGCGCTGGAACGGCCGACAATTACCAGTTCCTACGGGTGTGCTGACTTTTTGCTGGCATCGCAACGGGCCATCCAGCCAATGTATGAACGCCGCAACGATTATAATTTCTGGCGCGATTTAGGTGTCAAGCTGGGACAAAAGGAAATGTGGCCGTGGGAAACCGTAGAAGACGCTTATTTTGCTAAAATTGAACCGCTGGGCTACGGGGTGGAAAGTTACGATGAATTTGTTGAAAACCACCGTTTCCATTTTCCAGAACGTGAATATCAGAAATACAAGCGAATTGGGTTTGCCACTCCTTCGAGAAAAGTGGAGTTATATTCCAGCACGCTGGAAGCATTAGGCTATCCGCCTCTTCCGCCATACATCGGGCCGGCAGAAAATGAAACAGATGATCCGGAAATTGCGGCGGAATATCCGTTTGTGCTGACCACCGGCGGCGGTCACATGCCATACCATCATTCCGAACATTTCCAAATTAAGACATTGCGGTTCCTCAGCCACGAGCCTTACATGAGCATGAACCCGGCGGCAGCAGCCAAATTGTCGATTGAAGAGGGCGATTGGGTTTGGATTGAAACCAAGCGCGGCCGGATCAAGCAAAAAGCCAATTTGACGCAAGCCATTGACCCGCGTGTCATTTTCACCCCGCGTGGCTGGTGGTACCCGGAACGCGATATGCGTGATCCGGAACTGGGCGGTTGTTTGGAATCAAACACGAATATTTTGACCAGTTGTGATGATGATGATTGTGATCCTATGAGCGGCTCTTGGGCGAACCGTGGCTTATTATGCAAAGTATATAAAGTAACGGCAGAGAATGAAAAGGAGGCGAAATAAGATGGCACGCTATGCAATGGTTATGGATACGCGGCGGTGTGTCGGATGCCATTCGTGCACGGTTGCTTGCAGAGTGCACAATGAATTGCCTCTGGACATGATCTATAATCCAGTAGTAACGGTTGGACCTACCGGAGTTTTTCCTAACGTTCGTATGACGAACCTGCCTCTCATATGCATGCATTGCGATAATTCGCCTTGTGTGGATGCTTGTCCTACCGGCGCGTCTCAACAGCGTCCGGATGGAATTGTTTTCGTCGAAGAAAAAAAATGTATCAGCTGTAAAGCTTGTGTTATGGCTTGTCCGTATGGAGCGCGGGTCCCCAATCATGAAAAGGGAACGATACAGAAATGTAATTTCTGTATGGACCGGGTTGATGAAGGCAAGCTGCCGCATTGCGTAAAGACCTGTCACCAAAAGGCGCGTATTTTTGGCGATATGGATGATCCTACCAGTGAGGTTTACAAATTGGTAAACAATGGCTACCCAGTACGCTTATTGGGAGAACTGAACACGGAACCGTACGTGTTTTATATTGTCGATTCGGAGGTGAAGCTCTGATGAGTCAAAAGCATGATGTTTGGGGCTGGATGTTGGCTGTCGATTTCTTCTTTGCGGGAATGGGCGGCGGAATGCTTGTTATTGTTGGGCTCTTGGATTTGTTTGTCGGCGAGGGAAGAACCTCTCTGCTTGGGAATGTGCTTGGACCGGTATTCATCGGCATCGGATCATCCCTGCTGATTTTGGAGTTGGGCCGTCCGTTTCAGGCCTTGCGGGTATTTGTGAATCCGAAGGCGATCCTGACTGCCGGCGCTTGGTTTATGTCCTTTGCGATTACGTTTGGTCTCGTGTATGCTACGTTTGGTCTCGATATGTTTTTCTGGAGCAGTTGGGTATTCGCTCGTAAAGTTCTGGCGGCCCTTTGTTTCATCACTGGTTTAGTAGTAGCTACTTACCCTGGCATTTTGCTGGGACGCCATAAAGGCCGTCCGTTCTGGCATGGACCTGGGATTATGATCCTGTTTTTGCTTTCTTCACTGGTTACCGGTTTTGCAGCGCACAGCTTAGCTGGTTTTGTTTTCCCGCCGTCTACACTGACTGATGTTTTGGGAATGTTCCCCAAGTTCACGGCTGGATTACTGGCTTTTCAACTGCTGTTGTGGTTTGGCTATATTTGGGTGAAGAAAAGCGGTGGCACTACGTCGGAATCAATTGCCACGCAACGATGGATCAATGGGGATCTTTCCTCTAGCTTCCAATATGGGTTCCTGTTATTCGGGACCTTGGCGCCGTTAGTGTTATCCTTGTCGTCTTCACCAAGCCTCCAGGCAGTCGGCGCAGCGTTAGTGCTGTTGGGCGGCGCTCTGATGCGTATGCTGGTTGTTCGTGGCGGTGAAGACCGTACCTGGTTCCCGGGCGAACAAAAATATCGTTCCAGATTGCCGAAGGGGAATGAAGCGTTCCTTAAAGCATGGAATAAATAAGGGTTGTCGAATATTCACTACGGCCTGTTTATCCCCGTACCAAAAGGACGGGGATAAACAGGTCGTGTGAATAATGAATAAAAAATATGCGATTATAAAATATGAGCATTGATTAGGTTAGGAGATTAGGTTATGCAATCAGCTGAAAATACTGTGAAAAATGATGTCCTGGACACGACGAAAAGCGTTTGCCCGGTCTGCCTGAATGTTATTGAAGCAGAAATCGTTACTAAAGGCAAAGCTGTGTACATGGAAAAAACATGTCCGGAGCATGGACCGTTTACAGCCTATCTGTGGCCGGATGTCGACCACTATCAATGGATGAAAGGTTTCCAATTCCCGTACGTTCGGCCATCGCAGCCTACTCCTTCTCTGCAAGGCTGTCCCCAGGATTGCGGGTTATGTTCAGCGCATTTGAGGCATCCTACTTTAGTTGAGTTTGAAACGACACAAAAGTGTAATTTGCGTTGTCCGGTTTGTTTTATGGCAGCAGGCGAAGTACAGGCATCCGCCCCGCCGGATCCGGACATGGCGGTTTTTGAAGCGATGTATAAAGACATTTTAGCGAAAACCGGTCCGTTAACCAGTATTCAATTGACGGGCGGAGAACCTACAACCCGGCAAGACTTACCGGAAATTGTCGCATTGGGAAGACAAATTGGTTTTATAGCGATTGAAATCAATACTAACGGAATGGTAATCGCGCAGGACCCAGCTTATTTGGCGCGGTTGAGAGAAGCCGGGATCAGTGGAGTTTATCTGCAGTTTGACGGTATGACCAATGAGGTTTATCAGACAATCCGTGGCGCGGATATACTGCCGATGAAATTACAGGCGATTGAAAACTGCCGAGCAGCCGGTGTTCAGGTCGTTCTTGCCATGACGGTGATCTCAGGGATCAACGATGACCAAATGGGCGCCGTCTTGGAATTTGCATTGAAAAATCGGGATGTGATTGCGGGTATTGCTTACCAGCCGGCGTTTGGATCCGGCCGGTTTGATGTTGTTCCGGAACAACGTTTAACAATTGGCAATGTGGCGTTTATGCTGGCGGAACAGAGCAATGGAATTTTGAAGCCTTACGACTTTTGGCCTCTGGGCTGTTCGCATCCGCTATGTGATGCGGCTACATACCTTATTGAGGATCAAGGCGTGATTAAGCCGTTAACTTCCATGATCACTCCTCAAGAATATATTAATAATTTTGATTCGGACAGCCCGCAAGGGTCGGTGTTTCCTGATCTTGCCGACAAAATGTTTCCGGAATTGGAGCCAGGCTTGTCGATTGTTATGATGAATTTTATGGATGCGATGAATTTTGATCTAAAAAAACTTAGAGAATGCAGTATGACGGTTACAGGGCCGGACGGCCATATTGTTCCATTTTGTGTGTTCCAATTGACTGATATTGATGGGAAAAGGAAGAGCAAGTAATCATTGCTCGGGGTAATGCGATGGCAGAAGAACAACTTCTTAAAACGAACTGTCGTTTTTGCGGTTATCAGTGCGGATTAATGGCAGTGACTGAAAACGGACAAGTTAAAGCAGTTCACCCGGATCCTACTCAATATCCCGGCGACGAAAGTATTCAACGCGGCTGTTATCGATGGCGTTTAGCGCCGGAATTTATTGACCACCCCAAGCGGGTTAATTACCCGCTGAAACGGGTAGGCGAACGCGGCAGCGGACAATGGCAGCAAATTACTTGGGAGCAGGCAATGGATGAAATTGCCGAAAAAATGCAGTCCCTTAAGGAACGGTATGGGCCGGAGATGCTGGCGACCTGCATCGGAGGGCCTCATGCTGTTTATTGGCCATTACATCGCTTTATGAACCTGTTTGGCAGTCCAAACAATATGGGAATTGGCCAGATCTGTTGGAACCCAGGGATTTGGCTCAATACGTTGATTTTTGGCTGGCCAATGGAAAGTGAGTTGGACACAGAGAATACAACCTGTGCAATGTTCTGGGGTGTAAATCCGTCAGAGTCGGATAATTCCTTGTTATGGCGAGAAGTGGTACGGTTTAGGAAGACGGGCAAGCCGATCATTGTGGTGGATCCAAGGCGAACGCGAACTGCGGAATTGGCCACTCTCTGGCTGCCGGTGCGGCCGGGAACGGATAGTGTTTTAGCGCTTGGATTGTTGCACGTCATCATTACGGAACGGCTGTATAATGCCGAGTTTGTAAAAAACTGGTGCCATGGGTTTGAGCGTTTGATCGAACATGTCGCTTCTTACACCCCTAAATATGTAGAAAAAATTACCGGCATTGAAGCAGGCGTAATTGTCCAAGCGGCGCGATTGTATGCGCAAAGCGCCCCGGCGACTTTGTTTTCGGGGCGGGGCATTGATCAAATTGGCTGTGACAGTGTTCCAACCCATCATGCGTTGGCGATCTTAAAGGCGATTACCGGCAACGTGGATTTGCCCGGCGCTTCCCATCTAAACGAGATGCCGGACTTCATTCCGGAACTGGACTTGGAGTTGAGTGAGCAGTTTCCGCAAGAAGCACGCCAAAAGCAACTGAACGAATTAGCGTTGCAATCCTATTCAGGGTATGAACGGGTTCGGCAGTTGACTCTTCAGCATGGGAAACGGCTGCCGATGCGGTATTTGACGTCTGCGCAACCGAACTTGGTTTGGAAAGCAATGGTAACCAACAAACCTTATCCGGTGCGATCGCTGGTTGTTATGGCAACCAACCCATTGTTGACCCAAGCCGATACGAAGCTGATCTATGAAGCATTAAAGAGTTTGGACTTGCTGGTCGTCTTGGAATTGTTCCAAACGCCAACTTCTATGCTGGCGGATTATGTTTTGCCCAGCGCCGGCGCCTTGGAGCGCCCGTTGTTTGAAACCAAGGCCGGGACGGCGAATATCGCCTATGGCGGCGGACAGGCGGTTAAACCCTATTATGAGCGTCGGACTGATTACGATTTTTGGCGGGAACTGGGATTGCGTCTTGGACAAGAAACCGAGTGGCCATGGGAAAGCCTTGTTGCCAGCCTGGAAGCGACATTGGCTCCTACCGGCTTTACTTGGAATGATTTTTGCGACACGGGACTGTATTGTCCGCCGGAAGATCATCAAAAATACGCGCAAATAAATCCGCAGACCGGAGAACCGATTGGCTTTGCTACGATCAGCGGGAAAATAGAATTGTACAGCGAACTTTTTTCAGAGATTGGTTATGATCCTTTGCCGGTACCGAAAATTCCGCTTGCAGAGCAGCAGGATTTCCCTTTGCGACTGATAACAGGCGCACGGTTTCAACCTTATTATGCATCGAGTTTTCGCCAGTTTGATACACTCAGAGCCATTCACCCTGAAGCTTGGGCGGAAATGAGCGCCGGTACGGCCTCCCGCTTGGGGTTGGAGGACGGGTGTCCGGTATGGGTCGAAACGGAGCGAGGGAAAGCCCGCTTTGTTGTAAAAATTACTGCGATGTGTGATCAGGTAATCAGCGTGGAATATGGCTGGTGGTATCCGGAAATGGAAGCGGCTGAACCCAGTTTGGGCGGGCTATGGATTGCCAACGCCAACATTTTAACGAATGCCGACTATGAAACAGCGGATCCGTTGATCGGGACCTCTGCGTATAACGGTTTGCCTTGTCGTGTGTCACGCGCATGATGGGCCAAGAAGACCCCGGCCTTAACGGCGCGGGGTCTTAAAAATTTTCATAGGGAGGAGAGGCGTGCAATGTATTATTTTTGTAAAATTTCCATATTGTCTTTAGCTGCATTGCAATTCTTTATGCCGCTTATACCAATTGATTTAACTCCAGCCGTTTTTGCTGCTGCCGTTACCGTGCTCTTCTCGAGTCTCCCCCTGATGGGCAAAGGGTTTAAAAAAATTACGATCGTGTTTTTATTTCTCGGTATAGGGTTGCTGCTTTTTTTTCAGCAGCCGTCATCGGTATGGATCGCTGCAGTCGTTTCTATGACAAGTCTTATCTCAATATTGGCTATCATGCAATTATACTCGATTCCCATTCAATTGGGTAATGTTCACTTGGCAGTGCGAAATTGGTTAACCAAATCGTTTACAGGAGAAAATGCGCTTTTTCTTTTCGCTACCATCGTTAGCCACATCCTTGCGAGTATCTTGAGTTTTGGCGTTATACCGGTCATGGTTTCATTATTGGGAGATACGCTGAAAGGCAGGATATCGCAGTATGAACGGTTTATTTCAGCTGCAGTCACACGCGGTTTCGGACTGGTTGTTTTATGGGCTCCCGGGGCAATCAATGTGATGCTGGTTATTCAAGCAACTGGGGTTAAGTGGAGTGAACTCCTTATTCCCAGTATGATTTTGAGCATAATCGGCATTGCGACTTCTTGCTGTCTGGAGAAAAAATATCACGTATCAGATAAAATGAATTTTGCACAAGAGCCTGTTGGCAAATCTCAGGCAAGTGCAGCGTTCGTCAGTAAGAAGGCGGTTCCTGTTATGGCTGTGGTGCTGGGGCTTTTGATTTTCATCCTGTTTTTAGAAAAAATTAATTTTGGTGCTTCACCTGCCAATCGAATCATGGTTGCCGGCGCAATTGTCGTTTTGCTCTGGATCGGCTTTTTTGTTAAACAACCTGGTTTCGCAAAAACAATACAGAATTATTGGAACAAAGATCTTTTAAAAACGGTCGATTTAGCGCCATTATTCATATCGATGGGGATTTTTTCAACAGCCCTGCAAAAATCCGGTTTGCTCGCATTGCTTCAGCCGTATTTGCAAGCCGGAGCGAATGCGGTAGGAATTTATGCCATAGCAGTAATTCCGGTTTTGCTGATCCTATGTGCGATCATCGGAATTCATCCTTTTATTTCGATTGTGATGTTTGGTCATATCCTTACTTCCTTGCAACTGCCCATTCCTGCGATTTCCATTGCGTTATGCCTGGCATTGGGAGGATCGATTTCCTATATCGTATCGCCTTTTGCGGGCATGGTCCTGATGCTTTCCAAGTTCCTCAATTGCCGGACGATGGATATTTCTATTTCGTGGAACTGGGTTTATAGTTCACTGCTCTTTGGGGAAGGAATATTGTTTGCTTATTTTTGGGGTCGCTATTTTGGATGAGAAGAAGGAAACCGTTGTTCTGCAATCGAAATGGTAGAATGGAACAAATTACCCGCTGTCCCATCGCTTGTGGCCTTCTTTTTTATTAATTGATGCGACGGGAGAAAGGAGAAATTCGTGTGAAGAAACGACTTCTGGGAAAAACTGGCATAGAGGTAACCGAAATTAGTTTCGGTGGGTTGCCAATACAACGCTGTAATATGGAAGAGGCAGGGGTTGTGCTGCACGCCGTTTTAGATGCTGGCATTAACTTCATCGATACGGCACGAGCTTATACGGATAGTGAGGCGAAAATCGGATGCCATCTGGCAGACCGCCGAAAAGAATATTTTTTAGCCAGTAAAAGCATGGCAAGGGATCGTGCAGGAATGGCCAAAGACATTGACCTCAGTCTTGCTGCGATGAAGACAAATTATATAGATCTTTACCAAGTCCATAATATTAAGGGCCGTGAAGACCTTGACGCTGTCTTGGCTCCGGGTGGTGCGCTGGAAGCTCTGAAGGAAGCGCAAAAAGCCGGTAAAATCGGACATATTGGCATCACCGGCCATACGATCAGCCTGCTGATTGAAGGGCTGCGGACCGGAGAATTCAGTACGGTCCAGGTTCCGTTTAACTGTATCGAACAACAGGCGTTGGAAGAACTGTTTCCATTAGCTAAAGCGATGAATATCGGTCGGATTGTGATGAAACCGTTAGGCGGCGGACAGCTTGAACAGATTGATTTGGCACTGCGTTTTATTCTGGAGCATGATATCTCCACAGCTATTCCCGGGATGGATCAAATCGAGCAGATCCAACAAAATGCAGCGGCCTCAGAAAAATTTAGACCATTATCGGATCAAGAACGCCAAGAGCTTTTGCAGGAAGCAAAAATTCTCGGTCCCAACTTTTGCCGTCGCTGCGGTTATTGCATGCCATGCGCCGTAGGCATCGATATTCCTACGACGTTCATTTTCCACTTGCAATATACCCGTTATGGTATGAAAGATGCGATATCGAAAAGATATGCAACTTTTTCGTCCAAGGCTTCCGATTGTATCGAATGTGGAGTTTGCGAAGAACGATGCCCGTATGATATACCGATTCGGGAACGGATGAAACAGATTGCCCGTGAACTTGGATAAATGCAAAAAACTCCTGTGCAGAATCGTTGCTGCCGCAGGAGTTTTTTTTATATGTATTTTCTAGGTACCCGCTTTCCCACCATGCAGACAAGTTCGTAGGAAATCGTATCGATTTGTGAGGCCACTTCATCAGCCGGCAAATCCGGCCCCCCGAATAATAATACTTCGTCGCCAGGTTCTGCGTCTGGAATATGGGTGACATCGATCATGCACTGATCCATACAAATCCTGCCGATGATCGGCGCCCGTTTTCCATGCAGCAAAACATGGGCTATATTCGAGAGAGAGCGGGGCCAGCCGTCGGCATACCCAACCGGAAGAGTGGCGATACGCTGTGTTCGATCCGAAGTATATATTCGCCCATAGCTGACAGACGTTCCTGCCGCTATATACTTAATAAACGCCAATCGGGTTTTGAACCGCATGGTCGGTTTTAAATGAATTTTTCTGCTCACATCCAGGGATGGCCATAATCCATAAAGGATAATACCCGCTCGTACCATATCCAGATGCGCTTCCGGCATATCAACAATTGCTGCGCTGTTGGCAATATGCCTCACTGTGATTTTAACGCCATGGTCTTCAATTTGCTGTAATGCTTCCTGGAAACAGCGATACTGAACATGGGCATATGTTTTGTCGATGCTGTCGGCGGTGGCGAAATGAGAGAAGGCGCCTTCAATTTGGAGTCCGGGCAAAGCTGCCAACTCAGCCGCGAAAGAACCGGCTTCCTGGCAGTTGATGCCGATCCGGCTCATCCCTGTATCAATCTTCAAATGAATTTTGGCTGTAACTCCCGCTGCAACAGCAGCTTGCGAAATTGCTTTTGCGACCTCCTGAGAGAATACTGCTTGCGTGATATGAAAGGCAACAAGCAACGGCGCCTGAGAAGGAGGCGTGTAGCCTAATACTAAAATCGGTACGGTAATTCCGGCCTCGCGCAGCTCAATCGCTTCGCCCAGTATTGACACAGCCAAGGTATCAGCTCCTGCGGCTAAAGCCGCTTTTGCTATAATGATTGCGCCATGACCATATGCATCTGCCTTTACCACAGCGCAAAATTTCGTTTCTTTTTTGAGTAGCTTTTTTATTTCTTTTACGTTGTGAGTCAAGGCGTCAAGATCAATTTCCGCCCAAGTTTGTCGTTCGTACACCAGTGGGCCCCCTTGCTATTGAAAAATGTGATCCGTTGTTTTATTCAGGAACTTTGACAACGGATTCAACCTGAAACATGCAGGAACCGTATTCGTTCAACTGCCGTTTTAACTGTTCCTCCGTTACTTTATCGGGAACGATGTGCAGCGTAAGAACTGCTCCGGTACCGCGACGGTCAGCAGCCATGGAATCGGGTTGGATTTGTGTGATTGGCAAGTCTGAATGATGGATACTGCTTATGATCTCATCGATTGTCCGCTCGGTATCACCAATTTTGACCTGAAAAAGATCATTTTTTTGCATAGCGTCTACCTCCTCCATTCATGTTCTTACAAGGTACTTCGGCGGATGAGCGTATTTTCCTGCGGAATGTGAAGAAGTTCTCGCAATTAGGGGATTGATTCATTCGGTGCTAGGATTTGCTAAGATCCTGCAATAATTCGATCGCTTCTGTATCTGTAGTCTGTGGGAATTCCTGATAATGCATTCCGACAGCCATAAAGTCTGGCGGTTGGAGAGGGCAGACGATCCTATCCACTGCTTTTGCCAGTTCGCTGACTGTTTCAGGTGGGGCAACAGGAACCGCAACAATGATTTTCGCCGGTTTTAATGTTTTCAGCCAGGTAATGGCCGCCTTCATTGTATAACCGGTAGCGATTCCGTCATCCACGAGAATGACCGTCTTTCCTTGTACTTCCGGTGGCGCTTCTGATCCCGTATACAGAATCATCCGACGGCGCAGTTCTGCATATTGGGCGGTAATTGTATGGTCCAGATAATCTTGGGAAATGTGATGAGTTTGGATCGTCATCGTATCAAGTACTGCACTTCCGTCCGGCATCACTGCGCCAATGGCCAACTCGTCATTGAAGGGGTGACCGACTTTTCTGGTCACAAGAACGCCCAGTTTCGTCTTAAAGTAACGGGCAATTGGCGCGGCAACGACGATGCCGCCTCGCGGGATCCCCAATACGCAGACGTCTTTAAAATGATATTCGGCAAGTCGCTGCGTCAGTAATTCTCCTGCTTCCCATCGGTTCCGATACATTTGCAGCACTCCTTTCCAATATAGAAACATCTTTCTAGAAAAAGCTTATCACGAAATGCGGCAATAGAAAAGCGGAAGGTTTGTTTTGGACCGAAAGTGCATAAAAAACTCGCTCCCAGCGAAAAACAGGAATTTTATTATGAAACGAGAAGGTTATTATAGATCATAATTTCTGTTTTTTGAACGACAAAGAGGAGAAAGGGGTGGTGTCAATCATGTTTTATCTTCTATTTGCAGTGGTTTTTTCTGCCATTATCGCAATTTTTGCGGTTCAGAATGCTGTAGTGGTCACAATCAGTTTTTTAACTTGGAAAATGGAAAGTTCGTTAGCTGTAATTGTGGTGACAGCTGCCGGGATCGGGATTCTGATTGCTTTATCGATTGAAATGATGATTCAAGTTCGTTTGCGATTGCGTCTGCGGCAAAGTAACAATAGAATCAAAGAATTGGAAGCACAATTGGAAAAATATATCACGGATGCGGCGAAATCGGCAAAAGAAACAGCTCCGCCAGCCTCCCTGGCTCCGCCCATGCCGCCACTGGAAAAGCCTGCAAGCGGTACGGAAGCCAAGGCGGGCAAACCATTTATTAAATAAGGAAAGAAGGATCAGCATGGTCGACCTCTTTGCAGCAATGGAAAAAGTAAAGGAACTTGCAATTACTGTTGGAAAGATGCAGAAAGACAATTTGGGAAGAAAAGATTTGGCGATGAACACGAAGTCCACGTCAATTGATCTTGTTACCGAGATTGATAAACAATCGGAACAGATGATCATCAAATTTATCAGAAAAAACTATCCATGCCATTCTATTCTTGCGGAAGAATCAGGATTAGCGGCTAGTGAAACTGAATATCTTTGGGTTGTCGATCCTTTGGATGGGACGACTAATTTTTCACAAGGCTTGCCGATTTTTGCAGTTTCCATCGCTCTTCAATATAAAAATGAAACAGTTTTAGGGGTTGTCTATGCCCCGGTTGTCGACCAGCTTTTTACTGCCATAAAAGGACAGGGGGCTTTTTTGAACGGCAAACGTCTGCAAGTTTCTGCCAAGGAGGATTTGGCGAAAAGTGTTCTTGCCACCGGGTTTCCGTATGATATAAGGGAAAACCCGATCAACAATCTTGCTTATTTCAACCGGTTGCTGCCTTCTGCAAGAGCGATACGGAGAATGGGAGCCGCAGCGTATGATTTGGCCTGTGTTGCGGCTGGTTTTTTTGATGGTTTCTGGGAGTTAAAACTGTCTCTATGGGATGTTGCTGCGGCCGTTTTGCTGGTGGAGGAAGCAGGGGGAAAGATTGTTTATTTTCGTCAGGACAGGGGCATTTCGTTGATTGCCGGTAATGAAGTGATTTGTGGAGCGATATTAGAAGAAATAAAACAGGTGGATCATTCCTGATTTCGGGCAGACAACGAATATTTTTTAATAAAAATCAGCATAAATTAGAGAAAAAAACGCAATAATGTAGTATAATATATTCAATGTTGCACAAATAGTATAGCATAATCATTGCATAAAGATGATTATTTCTATTCGCTCGAGAAAAAACGGAAGCTGTTTTTTGAAAACAGGAACTGGTTGGGAGGGATTGCGATTATTCAAAAAATGACCCATCTGGATCCGGCCATTTACGTACTATCGGATTCCGTTGGTGATACAGGAGAAACACTAGCGAAGGCGGCTGCAAGCCAGTTTGACTTTGAACACTTGGAAATTCGACGGATTCCTTTTCTGAAATCAGTGCAGCAGCTTGAAGATGCGCTGATGGAGGCAAAGCAGGCGAATGCCATTGTTGTTTATACAATTGTTTTTCCGGCTTTGCGGGCTGCTTTGGAAGCAAAAACTCAGTTATTGGGGTTGACTGCAGTTGATGTCGCAGGGCCGGTGATCGACGCATTGGAAAAGGTATACCAATTAAAGCCGCAAAACCAACCGGGGTTAATACACAAAATTGATGGTGCTTATTTCAAAAAGATGGAAGCGATTGAATTCGCAGTAGAATATGATGATGGCAAAAAACCTCAAGGGATGATTAGAGCTGACATCATCATTGTTGGCGTTTCGCGCACATCCAAGACGCCTTTATGCGTTTATTTGGCTTATAAAGGCTATAAGGCTATGAATGTTCCGTTGGTTCCTGAAGTGGAAGTTCCGGGCGAATTGTTTGCAGTGCCGGTTAAACGGATTGTTGGTTTGACGATCAAGCCGTCGCGGCTATTGGAAATGCGGAATGAACGCATGCAGAGCATGGGCATAACCAAGGATCTTTACAAAGATGTTGATTATGCAAATTATTCACGTATTTTGGCTGAATTGGATTACGCCGATGCAGTGATGCGCAAACTCGGCTGTCCGGTAATTGATGTAACGAACAAGGGAACAGAAGAAACTGCCGCCAAAGTATTAGAAATTTATCGTAGAGGAGTAGAGTAGCATGGAAAAATATGTTTATCAGTTTCAAGAAGGCTGTGCCGCAATGCGTTCGCTATTAGGGGGGAAAGGCGCTAATTTGGCAGAAATGACGAAGATTGGACTGCCGGTTCCTGCGGGGATGACGATCACGACGGATGCTTGCCGCGAGTACTATAAGTCAGGCAAACGGCTATCTGATGCAGTGAAAAATGAAATTTTGGAGCATTTGGCTGAATTAGAGAAAACGACAGAAAAAAAACTTGGCGATGAGGGGAATCCATTACTCGTCTCCGTGCGTTCGGGTGCGGTTTTTTCCATGCCTGGTATGATGGATACTGTATTAAACCTCGGCCTGAATGAAAAGACAGTTCTTGGTTTGGCGAAAAACACGCAAAACATTTGTTTTGCCTATGATGCTTATCGCCGTTTCATTCAAATGTTTTCCGATGTTGTTCTAAATATTCCAAAGCATGAATTTGAACATATCCTTGCAAAGAAAAAAGAAAAGCAAGGTGTAAAATATGACCAGGAACTCTCTGAAGATTCACTGCGTACATTGGTTGGCAGCTACAAAAATTTTGTTCAACAACAAATCGGGCGGCCATTTCCTGAAGATCCGCAAGAACAATTATTTATGGCGATTGAAGCGGTATTCAGTTCCTGGGATAATGACCGGGCTAGAATCTATCGGAATTTAAATAAAATAGACCACAATTTGGGTACGGCAGTCAATGTTCAGTCGATGGTTTTTGGTAATATGGGCAATGATTGCGGTACAGGTGTGGCTTTTACCCGCAATCCTTCTACAGGCGAAAATGCGTTGTACGGTGAGTACCTCATTAATGCCCAAGGGGAAGATGTAGTGGCCGGCACCCGTACTCCACAGCCGATCGCCACGTTAAAAACGGAAATGCCGAAAATTTATAAACAGCTTGCGGATACTGCTTTGAATTTGGAAAAACATTATAAAAACATGCAAGATATCGAGTTTACAATTGAAAAAGGCAAACTTTATATGCTGCAAACCCGTAATGGGAAACGAACTGCGCAAGCAGGCGTTAAAATCGCACATGACATGGTTGTAGAAGGCTTGATTGATAAGGCAAGTGCAATTTTGATGGTTGAGCCGGGACAGTTGGATCAATTACTGCATCGGCAAATTGACGGTTCGGTTAAGTTGGATGTGATTGCAAAAGGACTGCCGGCTTCGCCTGGCGCGGCTTCGGGTGCTGTTGTTTTCGACTCTGACGAGGCCGAACGCCTGGGCAAGACAGGAAAAAAAGTATTGCTGGTTCGTACGGAAACCACGCCGGATGATATTCATGGAATTGTCGCTGCGCAAGGCATTCTTACCAGCCGGGGCGGAATGACGAGTCATGCTGCCGTAGTGGCCCGCGGCATGGGAAAACCATGCGTATGCGGCTGCGAAGCGATCAAGATGGATTATGCGCATAAACAATTCATGATTGGCAGTCTTGTTATCAAAGAAGGCGACAAAATTTCGATTGATGGGTCAACCGGCCGGGTGATCCAGGGCGACATCGCATTGAAAGATCCGGAACTTTCTGCTGAATATGTGACTTTGTTAACTTGGGCGGATGAAGTCAAACGGTTGGGCGTGCGGGCAAATGCCGATACACCTGAGGATGCGCAAAAAGCGCGCGAATTCGGGGCGCAAGGAATTGGCCTTACACGAACAGAGCATATGTTTATGGCACAAGACCGATTGCCGTATGTTCAGCAGATGATTTTAGCCGAAACCTTGGAACAGCGTCAGAAAGCCTTAGCCCATTTGCTGCCGATGCAGGAAGGGGACTTTTACGGTATTTTGAAAGCGATGGAAGGGTATCCTGTTTGTATCCGTTTGCTTGACCCGCCGCTGCATGAATTCTTGCCCAGCCTGGAAGATTTACTGATCGAAACGACCGAGTTGCGTGTTCGTGGCAACGACCCGAGCCTTCTGGCTGAAAAGGAAGGGCTTCTCAAAAAAGTCCGGCAACTGCATGAATTTAATCCGATGCTGGGGCATCGCGGCTGCCGGTTGGGGATCACCTACCCTGAAGTTTATGAAATGCAAATGAGAGCGATCCTGAATGCGGCGGCACGGCTTACGAAAGAAAGATATACTGTATTGCCGGAGATTGAAATACCACTCACGATCGGCAAAGAAGAAATGGCCTTTTTCCGGGAAAAGATTATTGCCATTGCGCAGGAAATAATGGACACTTTTGAAGTGAAATTCCATTATACTGCCGGCACCATGATCGAGCTGCCTCGCGCGGCATTGCTTGCGCATGAACTTGCAACAGAAGCAGAGTTCTTTAGCTTTGGTACCAATGATCTAACTCAGACTTGTCTAGGCTTTAGCCGCGATGACGCGGAAGGGAAATTCCTATCCGATTATCTGGAACATAAGATCCTTAAAGAGAATCCTTTCGCCGTTCTGGATCGCAAAGGGGTTGGTCAATTAATGAAGATTGCCGTGGCAGGCGGTCGACAAACCCGACCAGGGCTTTTGATTGGTATTTGTGGTGAGCATGGCGGCGATCCTAATTCTATAGAGTTCTGCCATGAAATTGGCTTGGATTTTGTCAGTTGTTCGCCTTACCGGGTTCCGATCGCCCGCTTGGCGGCCGCACAGGCTGCCGTGAGTCAGGGCGAAAATCTGGGCACACGGTAATCAGACTGTTGAAAAAGCCCAATCTGCGGCGTTACGGCTACGTTTGCTTGCTTGCGTACGAGATTAGTACGCGGCGCAGCGCAAGCCTCGCCGTTCCTGGCATCTTAACCTTTTTGAACAGTCTGCTTGAGTAATATACTGCAGAAAAAACCCGTCGTATGACGGGTTTTTTTGTATGGGTTCGAAGTTACTTTGAATGGGCATTGTTTAGCTTGAAAACAAGAGTGACGTAGGTCCAGCAAGAAACGGACTGGTTTGTATTTTGATTTTTGGCGGGAATGAATTGCCATTGTTGTATGACATTCATAGCCGATTCGTCGAGTATTGCAAAACCAGAGGAGGTTTCCACGCTGATGTTTTCCGTTTTGCCGTTCGTCAATACCTGGAAGCGGACTCTTACGCTGCCTTCCCAGCCTTCGCGACGCGCCTGATCCGGATAAGCGGGATCAACTTTTTGTAAAATCCGCGGTGCCATCAGTATTGGTTTTGTTTGACCATCTGCTCCGGCAGCACTGGCAGTTTCAATTTGACCGCCCGCGGCGTTTTCCGATCCGGATTTATTCTCAACAGTAGGACTACTTATGGGTGCAAAGGAAACGTTGGCAGTTTCGGCAATCGCAGAGGCTGCATTTTGAACGGCTTGCGGCGCTGACGCTTCCAATGGCAGGACAGTTGAAGGCGATAGCGATGATTGAGACGGCGATTGCTGCGGTATTGTATCGCTGAACAATTCCATTTCGATATATTCTTGTTGTGAAGGAGAAGGCTGTGCAAAGACGGAAAACCAGCCGATCCCCATCAAGAAGAGAAAGTGGACAAAAACAGATAATGTGATTGCTTGGCGCCATTGTCTGCAACTTTGCATAGATTTCGACACCCCCAAGTCTATGGTTTTAATTCGGTAGCTACAGCGACGCGGCGTACCCCAAGTCGTTTTAATTCATCCAGTAATTCGATTACGCGGCCATACTCGATTTGACGATCAGCCCGCAAAAGAAAGGAGGTTTCCGGGTTTCGGTATAACTCCGCTTTAATTCGTATCGACAGTATTTCCCGGGAAATTTCTTCCTGGCCGATCAGAATATTCCCTTGTGCAGTAAGAGTAATCGGTGTCAATGCCGTTTGATCCGTTTGGCTGGAAGTCGATTGAGGCAATGCAATGGGAAGAACATTTTGTTCTACCATGTACAGCGTACTCATCATGAAAAAGACCAATAAAAAGAAAATGATGTCAATCATGGGGATAATCATCAGTTTTGGCGAGCGCGGGGAACGCAATTTATTCAGGTTCATGTGAATCACTCCGTGACACAGCAGCCAATAAAAAATTGGCCGCTTGTTCCAACTCGGAAATAACCAGATCAAGCTGATTCATAAAATGACTATGAGAAGCCAATGCCAGGATCGCAACACAAAGTCCGGCAGCGGTAGCCACCAATGCTTCACCGACGCCGCCGGTGATGGCGAACGGTTGACCGGATTTGATATTAAGTACGCTGAAGGCCTGGATCATTCCGGTTACCGTGCCCAATAATCCGAGTAAAGGCGCCAACGTGACGATGGTATCCAGATAACTGAGACGATAGCGCAGCTTTGCTGCGGCAATTACAGCCCAGCCGTCAAGAAGCTGCTCCAATGTTGAACGGCGTCCCTTTGCCGCAAGAAGCCCCTTTGTCAAGAACTCGGCGGCAATTCCCGGATTGCGGCGGCATATGTCTATGGCGCCTTGCCAGTCCTTGTTTTCCATCTGGGGTTCAAGAGCATTCAGCAATGTTTCAATATCGGTGCGTGCGTTGCGATATTGAGAGTATCGCTCGATGGTAATGGCGATCACAAGGATCGAACACGCCAAGAGCGGGTACATGACAAAACCGCCCTTGCTGAAAAATGTTGTGCTGACATTCAAAAAATCAATCATATTATTCCCTCTTTTTTAATTGGTATCATTTCGTTTGCAGTGCAGTTTGCTGCTGGCAGATTTTTTGGCTCCAATCAGCCATCGAAGTGTATAAAAACTCATGCACCAAATAATCCGGCTGAACATAATCGAGGATCTTCTGCGTTTGAGGGGTGGTGAAGGGCAGATGTTCGTCAATTCGGAGGATATGCCGCATGATTTCGAACATATCGTAATCCTGTTTGATTTGATGCTGGGTTTGTTGTTCAACGTATGTGCCGGATAAAGATTTGTGCAGATGAATTCCCCGGATCATTTCACAATGCGGACCTAAGTCATTCAGGGTTTTAAGAATATAATCAATTCCCTGCGCTTCAGTACGCAGCGTATGGTTTGTATTCATCAAATGACCTGTATCAAGCATAATGCCTATATTGCCATGGTTAACCCGGTCCAAGAGGAGCGCTGTAAGTCGCTTATTCTGCAATGTCAGCCCGGGCCACCAGAGATTTTCCAGTAATAATGCCATATTGGCGGGGATAAATGGTGTTAGCTCATTGATTACTTCAATTGCCGCTTCGATCACTTCGCGGTCCGGTGCGGTAAATTGGCGGCTGAAAACTTCAGAAACGCGGGCATGACTCACATGAAAGACCAGGTAGCGGGCCCCGGCTTGCGATGCATTTTTTATATTATCCTGATATGACTCTAACCATGTTTCCCGGTTCGTTGCGCCATAATACTTCTTGATTTGTTGTTCGCTGCCGAACTGACGCAATAACTCACTGCGGTCATTTCGCCAAAAATCAAGCCAGCACGGCCAATACCGGAGATGGACGCCATAAAGCCAGTCATTTTGCCGGAAAGGTTCAGCGCAAGGCGAACATAACATCATTTCAATGCCATCCAAACGATGCTGGTGCAAAAATGCCTGCAGAATTTCAGGATTCGATTGAATAAGATCCATATCTGACGGGTAATTGGAGAAATTGGTAAGTTGTTTCATACTATAACATCCCTTATTTGTGGTTGCGAAGGATAAAATGATACAATATGGAGCGGCTTGGCTCACAAGAGGACTGATATCCTGGAGGCCAAGCCTGTCCGATTATTGGCAGCTGAAATTAAAAAGTTTGTTTTACTCCCAGTAAGAAGGTGCGGCTGTTTGCCGGATAGCCATTCACCGATTGGTACTGTTTATTGAGCACGTTGTTGACAGTTAGGAAAATAGAGGTATTTTTGGTTGTGCCGAAAATCGTATTTGTATTGACGATAAAGTGGCTGGGGACTTGGTTTCCGGAAGCGCCGCTCTGGCCTTCGTAGATACCGGAAATTGTTTGTGATAATTTTCCTTCATGAATAGTAAGGCCGATATTGAAGCTGTTTCTTGGGTCACCGACGGCATTGCCGTCTTGGTCGTGACTGTCAAGATAGGTGTACCCAAACGTAGCGGTGGTTACCGGCGATAATTTGGTTGAGATACTTGCCGTTGCGCCGGTTGCCGTATAATGAGCGACGTTATAAGTTTGCCATGGCGCCATCCAATCGGTTGGGTCAGTGGATCGCCATTTAATCGCGTCCTGTAAATCACGTTTAAACAGCGACAGTGTGCCTTCGGTTGCTTTGCTCAGCTTGCTTTTAACGCCAACTTCTGCGGTCCAGCCGGTTTCCGGTTTCAAATCCGGGTTGCCAAGCATGCCGGAGTCATTCCAGTAGAGCTGATCGAAGTTGGGCGCTTTAAATACCTTTCCCCAATTGGCAAAGTAGCTTGTTTGATTGTTGGCTTGGTACAGATAAGCAATTTTTGGCAGGGTGTGGGCGCCATAAATACTGCTGTCATCCTGGCGTACGCCTACGGTTATTGCGGAAGATGCGGTAAGGTCATATCGGTCTTGAAGGAAGACGGCTTTGGTAGTCCCGCTATGCGGCACATTTCCTTCCGCGGTACTGGTGACTTTATCCCGCCGCCATTCGCCGCCCCAGGTTAAGAGATTGGCAGTATCCAGTTTCGTGCTATCCTGGTACTCAAAGGCGCGTACGGAATTTTCATGGCGATAAAAGCTTGGCGAAATAAACGTCGAATAGACTTGATTATGATCATAATAGCGCAAAATCCGGTTGCCGTCAGCGTGTTCTTTTGTATAATTCACGCTCCAGTCATGCCGTAAAATATCGCCGTAATCACTTGGCGTCGCCCAGTATAAAGAACCTGGAAGTCCAGCGTGGCTGCCATAATAGTCATAGTCTGCAGTAAGGCTTTCCCCGTTCTTCAAATCATGATCCAAACGGAATGAAACATTTTTGGCTTTGTAGTCACTATTTGTTCGTTGTCCGTCATTTAAATCCTGAGTGCCTGCAAGGCGCCAGCGGGTATTTTTGTTTTGTCCGCCGGTGCTGAGGTTATAATAGCCCGCGCCATCGTTTCCGCCGGCGATACTGACCGTAGTCGGTGTATCCGTTTGGCCTTTTTTGGTGATGATATTGATGACACCGCCCACGGCATCGGCGCCGTAAAGAACGGATCCGCCGCCGCGAACAACTTCGATCCGCTCGACATTGTCAGACAGTAAGAAGGTATTGGCATCTACACCGCCATATCCATAGGACATGCCCTGCGGCAAGTTCATGCGCTTTCCGTCGATCAGCACAACAACGCGATCGGTACCCAAAATATACGGAATGGCAATTTGTCCTGTACTGCCATAGCTCTGGATGGTTACGCCCGGTACGCTTGATAAGGCATCCGCTAATGTTCTGGCACCCTTATCTTCTAATTCTGCGGCGGTAATTACGGACACGTCGCTGGGAGTTGTCCCGACGGTCTGAGCGATGCGGTCAGCTGTAACTGTCAGTTGATCGAGTTGAAATCCAGTTTCTTCAGCTGCCCAAACTTGACCGGCGGACAAAATGGTTCCGACTGCCAGCGTGACGGCAACTTTTTTCTTGAGTTTTTTGTAATTCAAAATAAGTTCCTCCTAGGTAGTTATTCAAACAAATTCGGCCGAACATACACTGTTTCTGAATCACGGTTCAAAACGAAAGTCATTCCGTAGAGGTCTGCAAGGATTTCGGCGGACAGGACTTCATTCGTTGGACCGCTGCCCACGATTGCGCCATTTTTTAAAAATACAAGATGACTGCTGAATTGCAGGGCCAGATTAATATCATGAATGGCAGCAATGATGGCCATTTGTTTGCGGGTGGCAAGGTTTTTGATCAGTTGTAAAACCCCATATTGATTGCAAATATCAAGATGAGCAGTTGGTTCGTCCAACAGCAGTAATTCCGGCTGTTGCGCCAAAGCGCGGGCGATAATTACTTTTTGCTGTTCGCCCTGGCTCAGTTTGGAATAATGGGAATTTCGCTCCAGCCAGATTCCTGCATCCTCCATGGCCGCTTGTACGGCTGCTTTATCGTCGGCGGACGGAGTTGAAAAACGGGGAATGTGGGGAAATCGGCCCATCATAACCATTTGCCAGGCGGTAAATTCGTTTTCGTTGATATCAGAAGAAACCATCGCTATTTTTTTCGCCAGATCGCGCCGTTTGTAAGCGGTCAATGATTTGCCGGACAAAAGAATTTCTCCTTGAAGGGGCGGTAAGATGCCGGCAATTGTTTTTAGAAAGGTTGATTTGCCGGTGCCGTTTGGCGCGATGACGCTGATAAATTGCCCGGTCTCAACAGTCAGGTTGATATTGGCAAGAATTTTTTTGGCGTGATAGCCGGCGTCAAGTCCGCGTATGGATAGAAGGTTCATCTATTGTCGCCTCCTGCCGGTCACATATAAGATATAAAGAAAAAATGGGCTGCCAAACAGGGCAGTTATAACGCCAACCGGGATGCTGGAAAGAGGTGGGAAAATGCGTGTCAGACTATCGGCCGCGAGAAGAAAGAGCGCTCCCCATATGGCGCTGAGCGGCAGAAGCATGAAATGTTCCGGGCCAATGATCCTTCGTACCATATGCGGTACGATCAGGCCGATAAAACCAATGATGCCGCTCACGGATACGCAGGCCCCGGTTACCAGGGTAGATGAGACAAGCAAAAGGAACTTCACCCGATTGACATCCACGCCCAAAAAACGCGCTTCTTCGTCGCCTAAAGCCAGAACATCCAAATCGCGCGCAAAAACCATAGCGACTGCGAGACCGGCGGAAACAAGGAAAAACAAGGGCAATAAACTATCCATATAATTGGTCATACTGCCCATTAACCAAAATACAATCAAATGTATTTGATTTGCGTTGAGCGCCATGCTTGCGCTCAGCAACGCATTAAGCAAGGCGCTGCAGGCAATGCCGGCCAACAGAAGATGGTGACCGGCGCCGGCGATGGTTTTTTGCCGGCTGACCAAATATACTAAAGCGAGGCTTAGAATGGCTCCGGAAAAAGCAAAGGGAATTAAAAATTGCGTGCACTGCAGGATGATAGAAACAGCTGCGCCTAACGCAGCGCCGGAGGATACGCCAAGCAGAAAAGGATCGGCCAGGGGATTTTTGAAGATGGTTTGAAAACAAGCGCCTGAGATTGCCAACCCGCTGCCGACCAAAAGCGCTAAAGCAATTCGCTGCCAACGAACGTTCCAGACGATGACTTCTTCTATTGCCGAGAAATCATGGCTGCTAAAGCCAAGCAACTGCTCGGATACAACGGAAATAATCGTATGAACCTCAATTGCCGCTGATCCCTTCGTGAGCATAAAAAGAGCAGCTAGGATCAGCAACGAACACGATCCGGTAACGATGAGCAGTTGTTTCATTGTAAAATCGTTCATTTTATTTCTCCATTTTGCATGACCTCTGGATGGAGGATTGTTGCCATTTGCAATAATCCCTGAAAACTGCGCGGGCCAGGGCGCGTTAAAATATCGGAAGTCATTTGATAAACTTGTTTGTTTTGTACGGCGGCTAAATTCGCTAATTCGGGGCGGATGATCAAAGAACGGATATTGTTGTTGTTATGGGTGACAACGACATAAATGTCGGGGTTATAAGCGTACAACGCTTCAATATTGCTTGGCGTATAATCAGTCTGGATACCGGCCGCGACATTTTGTCCGCCGGCGCGAAAAACGAGATCGTTAATAAACGATTTTCCCCCGATCGTGAGCAGCGGCGCATCCCAAATTTCCAAAAAGATTCGCTTAGGAGGGGTTTGACTTAGCTGGTATTGTATCGCATTCATTTGCGAAGTGAATTTTTCATGCAAAATACGGCCATGTTCTTTTTCGCCAATCGCAGCGCTGATCAAATCAATGGCCGCAACGATTTCCGGCAAGCTTTTCGGATCAATTGTGATTACCGGAATACCCGATCGCATCAGCATAAGGCGGAGGGTTTCTTTTGTATCCGCAGTTCCGATCACCAAATCAGGTCTTAGCGAAATGATTTTTTCTATATCCGGAGCCTGATATTCGCCAACGTTGGGCTTTGTTTTGGCCTCTTCCGGATAATCGGAATAGCTGGTAACTCCTGCAATCCGGTCTCCGGCTTCCAATGCAAATAAAATTTCAGTAATGCCTGGCGACAGCGAAATGATACGCTGGGGTTTTCCTGAAGGCATTTGCAAGGTTCCTTCCAGGAATGCTTTTTGGATGTCATGCGGCGCCGTAACGCTGCTGTTAGGTTTTATATTGATCAATGATAGTCCTGCAAAGATAACTAGAATGGAAAAAACAGTGATCAATGTACAACGGGTTGTGCTATTCATTGTAAACCTCGATTAAAATTAATATCGCCTCTCTGGGTTGACCCAGAGAGGCGATTGATTACGCAGACAGAAATTCAAATAAAATTTCCGGCACAAATAATCCCCTTCCCATCGCTCGTGGGTCTAACGGTGACTGTTAAATAGGCAGTTCTCCTGACTTTGGATCATCGCTTGCCCAACCTTCCCAGGATTGTTATCCCAGTGGCATCAAGGGTTTGCTCCTCATTACAGTGGCGGGACCGCGCCGGCATTACACCGGACTTCCCTATTAAGCCCCGAAGGGCACCTATTTCCTTGGAATATTTAATTGTTCTTTTCTTGCATTTGCACTTTAAATTTGATTTAATAATACTTCATAGTTGTTTCTGGTGTCAATCTGTTTTATAGCAAAACAACTTGCAGTTACGTTTAGGGATATATACAAAGAGCGAACAGGACAATATATTGTCGAGCTAAATAATGGGGTAATATAATTGACGGGAGATAAACACACTTCCGAAAAAAGGATAAAAAGCAAGAAATGTCGAAATATTTTGTAAAAATATTGTAATGATCAGCAGATGGGGAGCCATTTTTTCGATGATTTTTCCGGTAAGTATTTCTGTTGTGTTTTGCAAGCGGATTATTAAAATTTAAATAATCCATTGGGCGAATTTCTTTGAAGTCCGTCTTTGCTAATATAGAGGGGGGATTGTATAGAAATATAAAGTTAAAAGCGACAAAGAATACGGTGTTTTCTCGATTTGTTTCGTGTTAATCATTACGTTGTTATTTAAGAGGGAGATTATGGAAAGTAAATACGGGAATTAGGCGAAATTCTTTGAAGTCTGTCCTATACTAATAAAGAAGGGGAGAATTATATGGAAATATTAGGTATTATCCTAAGCTTATTCCTACTGATGTTATTTGCATATCGGGGCTTTTCCGTTATTATTTTTGCACCGGTTTTTGCACTGTTAGCGGCCTCGCTTCAAGGGTTTCATGTAATGCCTGCGTACACTGAATTATTTATGGCTAAAGCGGTAACGTATGTAAAAGCTTTCTTCCCTGTATTCATGCTGGGGGCAGTATTCGGCAAGATCATGGAGGATACTGGACTTGCAAAATCGATTGCGCATGCCATCATTAAAGGTCTTGGTAAAGAAAGAGCAATTCTTTCTGTTGTTTTGGCAGCAGCAGTTTTGACTTATGGCGGCGTCAGCTTGTTCGTCGTTGTATTTGCTGTATATCCCTTTGCCGCTGCGCTGTATAGAGAAGCGGACATCCCAAAACGTTTGGTTCCCGGTACCATTGCACTAGGTGCGTTTACCTTTACCATGGACTGCGCGCCAGGGACCCCGCAAATTCAGAATATTATTCCTACGAACTTTTTCGGTACCAACATTTATGCCGCTCCGATCAGCGGGATATTGGGCGGAACGTTGATTTTTGTTTTGGGTATGGCTTGGCTGACATGGCGTAGAAAGAAAGCGCTGGCTACCGGAGAGGGCTACGGTCCGCACACACTGAATGAGCCGGTTATTGATGAGAAATTATTAACGAATCTACCGGCTTGGCAGCTTTCGATGCTGCCGCTGCTGCTGGTTCTGGTTGTCAATTTTATTTTGACAAGCATGGTTAAATGGGATCCCAATCTGCTCGTGCCATTTATCGCTATGAAGCTGCCTTTGACAGCGCCGGCCGTTAAAAATGTTGTTTCGATTTGGGCGCTGATCATTGCTTTGGTCTCCGGCATTGCTTTGGCAATTGCCCTTGGTTACAGCCGTTTGCCGAAAGGCGGTCTGCAAAAGTCATTAAACGCCGGAGCGATCGGTTCCTTGTTGGCGATTATGAATACGGCTTCCGAGGTTGGTTATGGAAACGTCATTGCTTCGCTCCCTGGTTTCAAAGATATTGCGAAATTCCTGCTTGGTATCAAAATTGGCGCTTCTCCGCTGCCGTCAGAAGCGGTCACCGTTAACGTGCTGGCCGGCATTACCGGTTCCGCATCCGGCGGCATGTCCATCGCTCTTGACTTGATGGCGAAAGACTGGTTGGCTTGGGCGAATTCCATCGGCATGTCTCCGCAAATTCTGCACAGGGTTGCTTCGATGGCCTCCGGAGGTATGGACACGATGCCGCATAATGGCGCCGTTATTACTCTTTTGGCCGTCTGCGGTTTGACGCACAAAGAATCGTATATTGATATTTTTGCCATGACTGTCATTAAAACCAGTATGGTATTTGTTATCATCGCGTTCCACACGCTCACCGGATTGCTGTAAAGAAGTTGGGTCGCGTTTTTTGGGGCTGCTGGAAATGAAAAATTACATGGTAACCGATCTTTGCCGTTTGGCGTTAGGAGAAAAATTAGCGGAAGACAAGCCAGAGTAGACTTGCACAAAAAAACGCGCTTAAACCGATCACAGTTTAAGCGCGTTTTTTTATTTGTCAAAAGAAAGGCGGATATTCTGGAATGGTCCTCTGAAGCCTGTCCAAATCTGCTTAGATCACAAACCTTTACGTCTTTTTTTTGCTGAGCACCAGTTGTTCGAAAACCATAGCTGGGTTTGTTTGCTATGCTTGTCAGGCTTAAACATTATACACCGGACTCCATGGGTCCTCAATTTTTATACCTTACGGCATTTAATTTTACAACTTACCGTAAAGTGATTTTTGGGTACGTATTGTATAGAGACTATTCGCAATCTAGAAGGGCAAAATATCACGGAATGTCCAACATAAAGGGATGTGACAAGCAATGTCGAATTAAATTATTTTATCAATCCATAAAGTGATCGCTCCCGTCCTAAAAAAGATGCTTTTTAAAAGTATAGTTCAAAGGAGGAGATCGAACAAGAATGAGTGTATATCCTCAATTATCAGCGGAAAATGCATTTAAAATTTTTGATGTAATGGATGTAGGCATGTTTATCACAAACGGAACCGGGACAGTCATCTATGTCAATCATTCTTTTGAAAGAATTACTACCTTTAAGCGAGAAGACCTTTTGAACCGCCATATCAGTTATCTGGTTGACAATGGCTATATTTCTTGTGCGGCAACATTGCAAGTATTGGAAGAGCGTAAGCCGGTCAGTTTGATTATTGATTATAAAACGAAAAATGATGTGCTTGTAACAGGGACGCCGATATTTGGAGACAACGATACAATTCAGATGGTTATTTGTACTCTGCAGGATTGGCATGTTCTTACCGCTTTGCGTGAAGAATTGCACCAATCATTGGAAAAAGCCCAGCAGTGCTGTCAGCGCTTGCAGGAATTGAAGATACAGCAACTTGAGGATGAGGCATTTATAGCGCGTGATAAAAAAACTCAAAATATTTTAAAAATGGCAGCCAGAGCGGCGAATGTCGATTCTACCGTGCTTATTTTGGGAGAATCAGGTGTTGGCAAAGACGTGTTAGCCAAATTTATTCACAAACGCAGTCCGCGGGCAAAGGGGCCATTTATTCACATTAATTGTGGAGCCATTCCGGACATGCTGTTTGAATCAGAACTTTTTGGCTATTCGCCGGGAGCGTTTACAAACGCAATTAAAACAGGGAAGCCGGGTCTTATCGAATTGGCTGATCAAGGCACTCTCTTTTTAGACGAAATTGCAGAATTGCCGATGCAAGTTCAAGTGAAATTGCTGCGCGTTTTGCAGGAAAAACGTGTAAAACGTTTGGGAGAAGTCAATGACCGGCAAGTGGATGTCAAAATTATTGCAGCTACGAACAAGGATATAACGGAATTGGTGGCAATGAAGGCGTTCCGGAAGGATCTTTATTACCGTCTGAATGTGGTGCAGATTGCTATTCCCCCATTGAGGGAAAGAAGTTATGATATTCCGGTACTGGTTATGCACTTTCTCAATAAATTCAATGAAAAACACCAGGAAAATAGAACATTCAGCTTGGAAATTCTTGAGGCGTTCATGAATTACAGTTGGCCGGGCAATGTCCGTGAATTGGAGCATGTGGTGGAAAGAGTTATCGTCATGTGCCCGGAAGAAATAGTTACAATGGAACATCTGCCGCCGGAGCTTTGCGGTTACAACTTATTGACGAAAGAAGCAATCCGGCTGTCCCATCATGGGTCGTTAAAAGATATCCTTGAAAAGATTGAGCAGGAAGTGATCAACGAGGCGATAGCTAATAGTGATACGATCCAAGAAGCAGCAAGACATTTGGGAATCGATACCTCAACATTAACCAGAAAAAAGCAAAAATATAAAATTTTCAAGAAAAATTATCAGAAAATTTAGTATTATGTGTAAAATCGCACATGCCATATGCATTTTCGTAAAAATGCATAAGATCTCTATATAATATAAAGATAAAAATTTCGTTTCGACCATTTCATATGCAATCTTGCATATGAAATGGTCGAAACGAAAAAATAAGAAGTTGTATAATGGGGCATGGGGCTCCTTAAGAAATAGAAAAACTTTACATAATACTGAATATAATAGCTGAATAAACGTTTTGCAGGGCTTATTTGTAACGAAATAAGCCCTGCTTTTCTTTTTCATGTAAGATAGTAACTGTTTGGCACGAAGCGTGCATTAGTTAATGGCTAGATGGTGTGATGGAATGAAGCAGAGAGTACATTCCATCGAAAAAAAAGAGAAGGAGGTTCTAGCTTGAGGAAAATTATTTCGAAGAATGATGCGATGCAGTTGATCAAAGACGGGGACGTAATAGGCGTTGCCGGGTTTGTTGGCTGTGGGCATCCGGAAACGTTGTCAGCCACAGTAGAAGAAACTTATCTGCAAAGCGGTCACCCCCGGGATTTAACCATTATGTTCAGCGCTGGAATTGGTGATGGAAAAGATCGCGGTACAAACCATTTTGGCCATGACGGCTTGGTGAAACGAATTATTGGCGGACATTATGGTCTTGCGCCCAAATTGGGGAAATTAGTCACCGAAAACAAAGTGGAAGCTTATAATTTGCCGCAAGGCGTACTTGCCCATATGTTTCGGGAAGCTGCCGGAAGGAAAGCAGGGGTTTTGACCAAAGTTGGACTCGGCACTTATGTCGATCCACGGCTGGAAGGCGGCAAACTCAATGCGAAAACGACGGAAAATATCGTCAGAGTAATGGAAATCGAAGCGGAAGAGTGGATGTATTACAAATCGATCCCGTTAAATGTCGCACTGATCCGTGGAAGTACGGCAGATGAAGACGGCAATGTGACCATGGAACGGGAAGCCGTTTACAATGAAGCAATTTCTATTGCCCAAGCAGCAAAAGCAAATAACGGAATAGTGATTGTTGAAGTGGAAAGGATCGCCGCCAATGGCACGCTGGATCCTAAATTAGTTAAAGTTCCGGGTGTTGTTGTTGATGCAATTGTCATTGGTGACAGCGATAAGTTTAACCAAACATTTGCAGAATATTACAACCCGGCCTATACAGGTGAGGTGAAAATTCCGGTCGGCAGTTTGCCGCTTATTCCGTTGGATGAACGAAAAATTATTGCGCGCCGCGCTGCAATGGAGCTTGTTCCAAACGGTCGGATCAACTTGGGAATTGGTGTTCCTGAAGGAGTAGCCTCCGTTGCCACTGAGGAAGGAATTGGCGCTAGTATGACGTTAACCGTAGAGGGAGGTGCAATAGGGGGTATTCCTGCCGGCGGGCTCAGTTTTGGCGGATCAATCAATGCTCAGGCGATGGTGGACCACACTTACCAGTTTGATTTTTATGATGGCGGCAACCTGGATTTGACTTGCCTGGGGCTGGCACAAGTTGATCCGGTTGGTAATGTCAATGTAAGCAAGTTTGGACCGCGTGTTATCGGCTGCGGCGGCTTCATCAATATTTCGCAAAATGCCAAAAAAGTTGTTTTTTGCGGCACTTTGACTACCGGCGGTTTGGCCATCGACTTTAAGGAGGGCAAACTGATCATTGTCAAGGAAGGCAAAGCGAAAAAATTTATTCCAACCGTGGAACAAGTAACTTTTAGCGGCTTGTATGCCCAATCGATTGAGCAGCCGGTTCTCTATGTAACGGAACGGGCAGTATTTCGTCTGACCAAAAATGGCATTGTTTTGACAGAAATTGCGCCTGGGATTGATCTTCAGACGCAAGTATTGGATCAAATGGAATGTATAGTTGCAGTATCGCCGGACCTGAAATTGATGGATCCGAGAATTTTCAAAGATGAACCAATGGGTATCGCGCCAGAAATCATGGCGAAATAAAAGGGGGATATGGAGTATGGAATTGGTAAATTTTCTGTATGAGGTCGAAAACGGAGTCGGAATTATCCAATTTAACCGTCCGAAAGTCCTGAATGCGCTAAACATTGAGGTTCTGCGGGAATTGGATTGTCTTCTGGAAGAAATCCGAAATGATGAAGCAGTCAGGGTCATCATTTTAACGGGTGCTGGCGGAAAGTCTTTCGTGGCGGGTGCGGATATACCGGTTATGGCGCCGATGAACGTGCAGGAAGGGAAAGAATTTGCCTATATGGGTCAAGGTTTGCTGCACAAGATAGAAGAGTTTGAAAAACCAGTCATTGCTGCGATCAATGGGTTTGCCCTTGGCGGGGGGACAGAAATTTCTATGGCGTGCGATATCCGTATCGCTTCCGAAAAAGCAAAGTTTGGCCAGCCTGAAGTAAAACTTGGGATTATTCCTGGTTTTGGCGGAACCCAACGCATGCCTAGATTGATTGGCAAAGGCATGGCAAAATGGCTGATTTTTAGTGGGGAAATGATTAGTGCTGAGGAAGCGTTGCGTATTGGCCTAGTCCAAAAGGTTGTGCCGGCAGATCAATTGATGGCAGAGGCAAAAGCGATGGCGGCCGCTATTAACGCGATGAGTCCGACGGCGGTACGGCTGGCTAAGGCGTCGATCAATTATGGCCTTGACGTTGATATGCGCACCGGCAACAGGTTTGAAGCGTTTGTCTTCGGTCACTGCTTCTCCACAGAGGACCAACAGGAAGGAATGGGAGCCTTCATTGAAAAACGTGAGCCGAAGTTCCCCAATACGTATAGTAAAAAATAGGAAAAGATAACAACAATGTGGTTGGTTTGAATAATGATGATGCTTACATTGCGCAGGCGAGGGTTATTTTAATGATACGAAGGAGGGTCTTTATGCAAGAGTTTGGTATTGTACTGAGCTTAGTATGTCTGATATTTATGGCTTATCGCGGGTTTTCCGTTATTTTCTTCGCTCCGGTCTTTGCATTGCTTGCGGCGTTTGCATCTGGGTATGAGCTTTTGCCCACCTATACCGAAATGTTCATGCCGCGTGCAGCAGGTTACTTCAAAAGTTTCTTCCCAGTATTTTTGCTCGGTGCGGTATTCGGGAAAGTGATGGAAGACACGGGCTTGGCTAAAAGCATTGCTCGCTCGATTGTTCAAGCGTTGGGTGTAGATCGCGCGATATACGCTATTGTATTATCCGCTGCTATATTGGTCTATGGCGGAATCAGCCTCTTCGTGGTTGCGTTTGCTGTCTACCCGTTTGCAGCCAGTTTGTTTAAACAAGCTGATATTCCCAAACGGTTGATCCCTGGAACAATTGCGTTAGGTTCTTTTACCTTTGCAATGGATTGCTTGCCTGGCAGCCCGCAGATCCAAAATATCATCCCAACCAAATATTTTGGTACTGATGCTTATGCCGCACCAATTGCGGGAATTATCGGTGCTTGTATCATTTTCGTCGGCGGAATGGCCTGGCTGGAATTTCGCAGGAAACAAGCCCAAAAAAATGGCGAGGGATATGGGGCTCATACGTTGAATGAACCGACACCATCGGCGGACGATGAGAAACTGCCTGGAATAGCACTAGCAATCTTACCTTTGTTGGTGGTTCTGGTTGGAAACTTTGTGCTGACAAAATCAATAGCGACCTGGAGCCCGGCCATAATGGCGAGATACCCGGGCGCTGCAGCCTTTTCTACCGTTATAGGGACGTGGGCATTGATTGCCGCATTGCTGCTTGGTATTATGGTTGCTCTTGCGTTAGGATTTTCAGCAATTAAGCAAAAAGGGATAGCAAAGTCATTGAATATCGGCGTAATGGGATCTTTGCTGGCAATTATGAATACAGCCTCCGAAGTTGGGTATGGTAACGTTATTGCGATGCTGCCCGGTTTCAAATCAATCGCAGCGGCTTTGATGTCGATTGGCGCCGGGGGCAATCCCCTATGGTCTGAGGCCGTATCAGTAACAACATTAGCTGGAATTACAGGTTCCGGTTCCGGCGGACTTAGTATTGCCTTGGAAACAATGAGTACCCAGTATATTGCTTGGGCCAATCAAGCAGGTATCAGTATGGAATTATTACACCGCATTGGTGCAATGGCCTGCGGCGGGATGGATACGCTGCCACATAATGGAGCTGTCATCACGCTATTGGCGATTTGCGGGTTGACGCACCGGGAGTCGTATAAGGACATCTTCGCGGTTACCGTTTTAAAAACGAGCACAGTTTTTATTGTCATTGCGATTGTAACTGTGTTTGGAATCAAGTAGATAATAAAAATAGAATATAAGAAAAATAAGGGAGGAAAAATCATGTCACATTTTTTAACGGAAGAGCAAGAATTAATGCGGGGTGTCGCCCGTGAATTTGCCCAGCAGGAAATAGCGCCAATTGCCAAACAATTAGATGCCACCCACGAATTCCCCTGGGCTTGGGTGAAACGCTGCGCTGAATTGGGCTTTTTGGGAGTATCCATCCCTGAAGAATACGGCGGTGTCGGAGCCGATGTACTGACAGAAGCCATTGTTATAGAAGAAATCGCCCGGGAAAGCGGTTCCTTGGCACTCATCATTGATGCTCACACTTCACTGGGCTGCATGCCGTTACTTCATGCAGGAACAGAAGAACAAAAACAAAAATATTTGATCCCGGCAGCCAAAGGGGAAAAATTAATGTCCTTTGGACTTACCGAGCCCGGTGCAGGTTCAGACGCCGGCGGAACGAAAACAACGGCAGTTTTGGATGGCGATGAGTGGGTTATCAATGGTTCAAAATGCTGGATTACAAACATCGGCGCCGCTGAGACCTATATCATAACTGCCAGCACTGATCCTGGAAAAGGCAATAAGGGGATTACCGCCTTTATTGTTGAAAAGGGAACACCCGGTTTTGAAGTCGGCAAACCGGAAGTAAAAATGGGTTTGAATAATTCATTGACAGGCGAACTGTTCTTTAAGAATTGCCGGATCCCCAAAAAGAACATGATAGGAGAGCTGAATAAAGGTTTCCCGGTATTTTTGCAAGGATTGGACGAAGGTCGGATCGCTATTTCGGCAATGGCCGTCGGCATGGCGCAGGGGGCTTTGGACCGTGCAGTGGCATATTCCAAGGAAAGAGTCCAATTCGGCAAGCCTATTTCTAAATTCCAGGCGATTGCTTTCTATATGGCAGACATGGCAATGAAGATCGAATTATCAAGGACATTGCTGTACCGGGTTGCGAGAATGCGCGATGAGGGACTGCCATACACCTATGAAGCCGCTATGCTAAAACTGTATTCGTCGGAAATGTGCGTCGAGGTATGCGACAAATCACTTCAAATTCACGGGGGCATCGGCTATAGCAATCAAATCGATATCGAACGTTTCTACCGTGATGCAAAATTACTGACGATTGGTGAAGGAACGTCTGAAGTGCAAAAAATAGTGATCAGTGGCCGCTTGCTGGCATAAAGGCGGGTTGCGGGGGTGGGATCTCCCACCCCTTTTCTCTGACTCGGTTATATGTAAGCAATCTGGCAGGAGGATGAGATGGTTATGGAAACAGTCATTGTGAGTGCCGTAAGGACCCCTTTTGGCAAATTTGGCGGTGCGTTAAAGAAGTTTCAAGCGACTGATTTGGGCGGATTGGTTATTGAAGAAGTTGTCAGGAGAGCAAGTATTGAACCATCATTGATTGATCTTGCCATCATGGGGCAAGTTCTCCAGGGCGGGTGCGGGCAAGTTCCTTCGCGACAGGCTGCTCTCAAGGGGGGCGTGCCGAAAGAAGTGCCATCGGAGACCATCAATAAAGTATGCGCCTCAAGTCTGCGTGCGGTTACGCTGGCCGATCAGATTATTCGCTCCGGAGATGCGGATATCATCTTGACCGGAGGAATGGAAAGTATGAGCAATGCTCCTTATATTTCTTATGAGCACCGCTGGGGACAACGAATGTTTCATTCACAGATGGTTGACTTGATGGTACATGACGGATTATGGTGTCCGATGTATAATCGGCACATGGCAGTGCATGGCGGGGTGGTTGCAAAGCAGTATGGCATCAGCCGCGAAGAACAAGATTTGTGGGCCATTCGCAGTCAGCAAAGGGCAGTTCAAGCGATTGAGAAAGGCTTGCTGCAAGAAGAGATTGTTCCGGTAACGATTTCTGACCGGCAAGGCAGTCGCCTTTTCTCCATTGATGAATCGCCGCGAGGGGATGTTGCAATGGAGGCATTAGCAAAACTCCCCCCTCTGTTTGATAAAGAAAATACCGTTACCGCGGGCAATGCACCGGGAACTAATGACGGGGCAGCCGCACTGATGATGATGAGCCGGAAAAAAGCACAGGAAATGGGTTTGCGCCCGTTGGCAACCATCGTCGGACATGCCATGGTTTCGGATGATGCGGTAAACATCGCCACAGTTCCAGGGCTGGCTGCCAACAAACTCTTGAAAAAAGTTGGCATGAACATTCACGAGATTGATCTGATTGAAGCGAATGAGGCTTTTGCAGCAGTCACCTTGGTGAGTGGCAAAATCACCGGCTGGGATCCGGAAAAAGTCAACGTAAATGGCGGTGCTATCGCCTTTGGTCATCCGATCGGCGCAAGCGGCGGCCGGATACTGATGACGTTGATTTACGAATTGCGGCGTCGTGGCAAGCAATATGGGCTGGCGGCGATTTGCAGCGGAATGGCGCAGGGAGATGCGATTCTGGTACGCTGCGAGTAGAAGGAGGTAAGGAAAATGGAGGGACTAAAGGGCAAAGTGGTTGTGGTGACCGGCGGCGCCAGCGGAATAGGAGCAGCAATTTCCACGCGTTTTGGGAAAGAAGGTTCTAAGGTGGTTGTTGCGGACATGGGTGACGGGTCAGATGTTGTCAAAAGCATTGAACGTGCCGGCGGAACTGCCATTTGCCTGAAAGTGGATGTTACGGATTATGAGAGCGTCAAGATGATGATGGGCGAGGTGATAAATTGTTTCAGCCGGGTTGATGTAATGATTAATAACGCGGGAATTAACAGTGATAATTTAATCAAAAAGATGACTCCGGAACAATTCAACAAAGTGATAGCAGTAAATTTGACGGGAGTTTTCAATTGTACTTCCGTAGCCGTCCCGTATATGTTGGAACAAAAGTCAGGCGTTGTTTTAACTACGTCATCGGTTGTCGGCTTATATGGAAACGTTGGTGTGACCAATTATGCGGCCAGCAAATGGGGAGTCATCGGCATGACAAAATGCTGGGCCAAGGAAAACGCCAAGTATGGACTGCGGTTCAATTGCGTTGCCCCTGGTTTTATTGCCACCGATATGGTCAAGAAAATTCCGGAAAACATTTTAAATGAACGCATTTTAGCGAAAGTTCCTGCCGGACGTCTTGGTGAACCGGAGGAAATTGCCGCTGCTTTTGCGTTCTTGGCTTCTGACGAAGCAAAATTCATTAATGGCGCGGTACTAAGTGTGGATGGAGCTTGCACACTATGAGTAATCCCTATCTTTTTAAAAAAGGAGCGGTCATATGCCTACAATCATAGCATGCTACAAATGGGTCCTGGATGAACAGGATATTAAAATCAATCCTGGGAGCC
>JAGFZV010000034.1 GCA_017889545.1 Bacillota bacterium | reverse complement strand
CGGTTCAGTAAAAAATACAAAGTTAACATATTTTTTACTACCAAAAGAAAGGGAGCTGTCCGAAACAGGTTTTAAAACCTATTTTGAGACAGCCCCTTTATTTTGTCTTTATTTTGTCTAACAAGTCTCATTGCAAGACGAAAAAAGGCTGTCCGTAGACAGCCGGAAATCATATGTTTTATTTGCGCTTTGCAAAAAACTTTAACATTCGTATGCCGGTGTTGCGAACACGGCGTAATGGGGCAATCCCTACCTTAACTTTTGGTTTCATGTCGCGTACTGAACCAAAATCACCGCGCTTAATGTGGGTGGTTTTCGTTTTGTCCGGTTTTAAGAAACGTTTTAAAACCTTTACGGCGCGTTCCGGATGGCTGTGATCTCCGCAGGTAAAGATATCGACTGCTGCATAGCCCAATTCGGGATAGGTATGCATGCTCATGTGGCTTTCAGCTAATAAAGCAATGGCAGTTAATCCGTGAGGCTCAAATTGGTATGAAGTAAAGTCCAATAAGGTCATATTTGCTTCTGCTATTGCTGTAGTCATTGCGTTTTTTATAAAGTCTAGGTCATTTAAATTTTCAAAGCGACAACCGTACATATCGATGGTAAGGTGCTTGCCAAGCAATTTCATCAAGCATTGCCCCTTTTTTGTCAAATTATTTCATTCATAAAATAATGCGTTTTCCAAGTCCTAATAATGCTTCCCATTGCTACTGCAAAGATAAGTGAAAGAAAAGTTTTCGAATATTAATTATACAGAACTTTATTATAGGATGCATTGTTATAAAAGTAAAGTGATATTTTCTCATGTAGGATATTTTGCTTATTGTTCTATTCATTCTCTTCACATTGAGGTAATATATATATAAATGCTCCTTGGTTTCGAAAGCGTGATAGACCAAGCTGAATCCTCTGTACTGAAGATAAGTACTAACGGGAAATTGGCAATAATATGGGAGGCGGTTTAATGCACGAAGTGCAGTTGGCAAAAGGAATATATTATGTTGGAGCTGTTGATTGGAACCTTCGGGATTTTCATGGCTATTCAACACCCCGAGGAGTTACGTATAATTCTTATTTAATTGTTGATGAAAAAATTTGCCTGATTGACACAGTGAAAGCGCCATTTGCCGGCGAGTTACTGGAGCGAGTTTCAAGAATTGTTGACCCTGGCCGTATTGATTATGTGATTGTTAACCATGTTGAACCCGATCACTCCGGGTCATTGCCGATGATTATGGAGAAGGCGACAAAAGCAAAAGTTGTTTTAACAGAGCATGGTCGCAAGGAAGTAGTAAAGTATTATGGAAAAGAATATGATTTTCAGGTCGTAAAAAGTGGAGACAGTTTAGATATTGGAAAAGGGAGTTTGCAATTTATCCCTCTCCCGATGGTTCATTGGCCGGATTCTATGGCAACGTTTTTAACGGGCGAGAATATTTTGTTTTCCAATGATGCGTTTGGTCAGCATATCTGCACTTCCAAACGGTTTGATGATGAAAATAATCTCCATGAGCTGTTATATGAGGCGGGGAAATATTATGCTAATATTTTAATGCCGTTCGGGAAGTTGATTACAAAAGCTTTGCCGCAAGTTTTAACATTACCAATTAAAATGATTGCTCCAAGCCATGGTATTATTTGGCGCAGCCACATTAATGAAATCATTGGAAAGTATTCTCAATGGAGCAGTGGTGACAGCATCGAAAAAGTGGTTATTGTCTATGACAGCATGTGGGGGAGTACGGAAGCGATGGCACGCCGCATTCTTGACGGTATTGCTGAAACTGGGGTAGATGTAAAATTTTACAAGATGGCGACAAGTGAACGCAGCGAGATTGCGGAGGCTATTTTAGAAGCGCGCGGTATCCTAATCGGATCTTCTACTATTAATAATGGGCCGTTGGCGACAATTGGCGGGTTACTTACGTATATCAAAGGCTTGCGCCCTGCGGGTAAGATCGGAGCTGCGTTTGGCGCTTATGGGTGGGGCGGTGGCTCTCAGAAGGCTATTGAGGAAGCCTTGACGCAGTCCGCTGTAACTGTTGAGTCTTCCGGACTGTCTTTGCAATGGAAGGCTGACCGGGAAGAATTAGATCGCTGTTTTGATTTTGGGGTGCAGTTTGGCCAAAAAATCAAACAATGGAAATGAGGATGAATAGGTGGAACAAATAAGAAAAGTATTTTTACGCAAAGGGGTTCACCACCGGGTGGAGAGTGGACATCCATGGATTTATAAAACAGAGATAGACTATGAAGATGGACCGATACCCCCAGGTGACATTGTGGATGTCTACAATTTTCGCCAACGGTTTATTGGCCGGGGATATTGGAATGGACGATCGCAAATTACAATTCGCCTGCTAACTAGATTGCAGGAAGAAATTAATCGGGATTTCTTTCAACGCAAGATCGCGGCAGCGTGGGAGTACCGGCAAAAATTTGTTTCTGAACCGGATTATTGTCGGCTGATTTTTGGCGAAGCCGACTTTTTGCCAGGACTTATTGTTGATAAGTTTGGTTCTTATCTGGTTGTTCAGACGTTGTCCTTAGGAATCGATCGTTATAAAGAAATGATTGTATCCCTGTTAACGGAAATGTTCCAGCCAAAGGGTATTTTTGAGCGAAATGATGTTTCTGTGCGCGAATTGGAAGGATTGACGCAGCAAAAGGGATTCTTGCAGGGGAACTTCCCTACTTTGATCACAGTACAGGAAAATGGCTTTCCTTTTTATGCTGATATTGAAAACGGACAGAAAACCGGTTTCTTTTATGATCAAAGGGAAAATCGTTCCTTTTTGCAACCGCTCATGCCGGGGGCTGCAGTTTTGGATTGTTTTTGTCATACAGGATCCTTCGCTGTTCATGCTGCAAAGTATGGAGCCAAGAGTGTTGAAGCGGTCGATATATCAGAGCAAGCAGTCGAATTAGCCATTCAAAATGCGCGTTTGAACCAGGTTGAGGAAATTTGCCGGTTTCAGGTTGGCAATGCCTTCGACATATTGCGAAAGTGGTCGGATCAGCAACGTTTATTCGATGTGGTAATTTTGGATCCGCCTGCTTTTACAAAAAGCAGATCGTCCCTTGAAGGAGCAGCGAGAGGTTATAAGGAGATCAATTTACGGGGCTTAAAGATGGTTCGCCCCGGCGGTTTTTTGGTTACTTGTTCGTGTTCTTATCATATGGATCGGGATTTATTCAGAGCGGTGGTCAATGATGCTGCACAAGATGCAAAACGTCAAATCCGGCAAGTCGAATATCGCACGCAGGCAAAGGATCATCCAATCCTTCCAGCGGCGCCAGAAACGGAATATCTGAAATTTCTTGTAGTACAGGTGCAATGATTTTAAAAGAACGGACGCTGATCATGTGAAAATATCAGCGTCCGTTCGCTTTGGAGAGGGAAAGTTCACTTTCGTACTCTATTAAGCCGTTTTCAAAAAAATATCAAAGAAAATATCTATTGTTAAAAGTCAAAAAGTCAAATATAATAATAGTAAAATAGAAATGAAAATTGCAGGAGATTTATTATGGGAAATATCGCTGATTTAATTGAAAAATTTATTCTTTCCCGTTTATCTAGGCAAAATGACAATTTTGTTTTATTGCAGCGCAACGAGCTGGCTGACGAACTGGCTTGCGCCCCATCACAAATTAGTTATGTGCTGAGTACACGTTTCACCGTGGAACGGGGATTTCTTGTTGAATCAAGAAGAGGTTCAGGCGGGTATATAAGAGTCATCAAGGTATTTCCACATGATGCAGGATATGAAGAAAAAAGGACTGGCAGCGCTGAATTACCAACCATTGACAGTATTGAAAGCATTATTGCAAGACTTTATGAACAACAACGATTGACAAGGCGGGAAGCGGCTCTGATGCAAAAGTTTTTTGTGATCATGAAGGAAAGAATGGATTTGCCGGAACAGCTTGGGGCCTTACGGTCGTTATTATTTACTTTGGCCAAGTATTGATAGGAGGACTTGATATGTTATGTGATAACTGTAAAAAACGGCCTGCTTCCGTTCATATTACTGAAATAAACAATCATCAAAAATCGGAAAGACATCTTTGCGAGCAATGTGCGCAAAATAATGGCGAAATCAGTTTTGCAGTGAGTCCAAGTTTTTCTGTGCAGGATTTACTGAAAGGAATGTTTAAAGTTGCCACTCCTGCATCAGTTCAACCGCACACAGAAGTTTTTTGCCCTAATTGCGGGCTGGCATACAGTGATTTTAGCCGCAATGGGAAAATTGGCTGCAGCGTATGTTATCAGGCTTTCGAACAGCGATTGGAACCCTTGTTGCGGCGGCTGCACGGAAATAATATCCATACCGGCAAGATACCAAAACGCGCCGGCGTTCGATTAGAAGTGGAACAACGTATAAAACAGCTGCGGAAGCAAATAGAACAACATGTGAACAGGGAAGAATATGAGCAGGCTGCTCAAATTCGTGATGAAGTGAAAGCACTGGAGAAGGATCTTCACTTACATAAGGAAGGATGAGGTGCATTGTGTCGGATATAAATACAATCTTGGGACAATCTCTTAGCCCTTGGATGAGTGGCAGCGGCGCTGAAGCGGACATTGTTTTGTCCAGCAGAGTTAGGTTGGCCAGGAATTTGGCTAAGGTTCCCTTTCCTAATCAGGCGGATAGTGGAAAAACTGCTGTCGTCTTAAGAGAACTTGAGACATCAATAGACGATTTAATTCAAACGAATGGAAAGAATTATCTTTGGATCAATATTTCGGATTTATCGCCGGTAGAGCGGCGAGTGCTTGTCGAAAAACATATTATAAGTTTTGATCTTATTCAAGAACCGGTAAACAGGGCGTTAATTGTCCGTGAGGACGCAGCAATCAGCATCATGGTCAACGAAGAAGATCATTTGCGGATACAGAGTTTGCATTCCGGCCTCGACCTCTTGGGCGCATTGCAAGCGGCTAACCTGGTAGATGACTGTATAGAAAGCCGGCATACATTTGCATTTGATGCACGGTTAGGTTACTTGACCGCTTGTCCAACCAATTTGGGGACTGGCTTGAGGGCTTCCGTAATGGTTCATTTGCCGGCATTGGTTCTCACCCAGCAAATGAACCGTGTTGTTTCCGCAGCGACTCAGTTGGGACTGGCGGTTCGAGGTTTGTATGGCGAAGGAACAGAAACAACAGGCAATATATTCCAAATATCCAATCAATTGACATTAGGCTATAACGAAATGGAGATTATCGATAATTTGCGTAACGTAGTGTGCCAAATTGTTGACCAAGAGAGGACGGCCAGGAAGGCGCTCCTGAAAAAATCCAAAGATGATTTGTCGGATCGCGTATGGAGGTCTTATGGCATTTTGCGATATGCACGCAAAATTTCCGGGCAGGAAGCTTTATCCATGCTGAGTGAGGTTCGACTTGGCACGGATTTGCAGATTATTGAGGAAATTGGTCCACAAACATTCAATGAACTACTGGTGGCTACGCGAACAAATTTTCTGCAGAGATTTAGTGGTCGTGGAGACTTAAGCACTGTAGAGTGTGATCAATTACGGGCTCAAATTATAAGAGAAAAATTACAGGGGGTGTAAATATGTTTAACCGATTTACAGAACGGGCGCAAAATGTGCTTTTATTGGCACAACAAGAAGCGAGCCGGCTTGGGCATGATTATGTTGGCACTGAGCATTTATTATTGGGGCTGATGCACGAAGGGGAAGGATTGGCTGCAAAAGCGCTGAGTTCGTTTGATATGAATTTGACAATAGTGCGGGAACAAGTCGAAGAAGTAGTCGGACGCGGCAGTGGCAACTCCGCAAATCTCGGGTATACGCCACGGGCAAAAAAAGTAATTGAATTGGCATCGGCTCAAGCTCAGCGGATTGGACACAATTATATTGGAACAGAACACATCCTCTTAGGTTTGTTGCTGGAGAAAGAAGGCGTATCGGCCTACATTTTTGACTCTTTAGGAGTCGATCCCAATGAGGTTGAACACCATGTTATGGAATTGCTGGGTGGTGCATCTGCAGGAGAAGGACAGAATGTAAAGCGTCCGACTGAACAAAGCCCATCTCACAGCAATACGCCGTTATTAAATGATTTTGGCCGGGACTTAAATAAATTAGCGCAAGAAGGAAAAATTGATCCCGTGATTGGAAGGGAGAATGAGATCCAGCGAGTGATTCAGATCCTTTGCCGCCGCACAAAAAATAATCCGGTTTTGATCGGTGAGCCTGGAGTAGGGAAAACGGCTGTAGCAGAAGGCTTGGCACAGCGGATAGTGGATGGCAGGGTTCCGGATATTTTGAGTGGAAAGCGAATTTTTTCTTTGAATATGGCATCCGTGGTGGCGGGATCAAAATATCGCGGAGAGTTTGAAGACCGAATGAAAAAGGTAATGGAAGAAATCCGGCAAGCAGGGAACGTAATCTTGTTTATAGACGAATTGCACACTTTAATTGGCGCCGGAGCTGCAGAAGGGGCGATTGATGCTGCCAATATCCTTAAGCCATCACTGGCCAGGGGAGAGTTACAAGTTGTTGGCGCTACTACTTTGGATGAATACAAAAAGCATATTGAAAAAGATGCGGCGTTAGAACGGCGTTTTCAAACGGTAATGATTGGCGAGCCGACAGTCGAAGATGCTATTGCGATTTTACGCGGCTTACGTGATAAATATGAAGCTTTTCATAGCGCGAAAATTACTGATGAAGCATTAGAAGCGGCTGTTCATTTATCCCATCGCTATATTTCTGATCGATTTTTGCCTGATAAAGCGATTGATCTTATGGATGAAGCCGCGTCACGCGCGCGTTTAGCCGCATTTTCAGCGCCACCGGATTTAAAGGAGATTGAAAAAAGGCTGCAAAAAATTTCTACTGAAAAAGAAGCTGCAATAACGGCCCAAGAATATGAGCAAGCGGCCAAATTGCGTGATGATGAGCGCTTAATTCGCGAAGAATTGGAGAATAAGCAGAAAGAAATAAAACAGCCGGGGAGCGAACGATGCGTAGTCACCGCAGAGGATATTGCCCATATTGTATCCAGTTGGACAGGTGTACCTGTGAAACGTTTAACAGAGGGCGAAGCAGAACGCTTGCTTCACTTGGAAGAAGTACTGCATGATCGTGTAATTGGCCAGCATAGTGCTGTTGAAGCGGTCGCAAAAGCAGTTCGCAGGGCTCGTATCGGGCTGAAAGATCCTAAACGTCCTATCGGTTCATTCATCTTTTTGGGACCGACCGGAGTGGGAAAAACAGAATTGGCTCGTTCATTGGCCGAAGCGCTGTTTGGTGATGAGAGTTTAATGATTCGACTAGATATGTCCGAATATATGGAGAAGCACACGGTTTCAAGATTGATTGGGGCGCCTCCGGGGTATGTCGGCTATGATGAAGGCGGACAATTGACGGATGTTGTTCGACGTAAGCCATATTCAGTTATTTTGCTCGACGAGATTGAAAAAGCGCATTACGATGTTTTCAACATCCTATTGCAAGTCTTGGAAGACGGCAGGTTGACCGATGGGAAAGGGCGAACAGTAGATTTTAAGAATACAGTAATTATTATGACCTCCAATGTTGGCGCTCAGAACTTGCGAAAAGACTCTACCGGGCTTGGTTTTTTGGCGGATGGCGCCGATCGTAAAGATAAGGATGCCATCGCGAAGAACCGTGTTTTGGAAGAGGTAAAAAAGACTTTTCGTCCGGAATTCTTGAACCGGGTAGATGAGGTTATTGTTTTTGACCGGCTGAGTGATAATGAATTGGAACAGATTGTTGACATTATGTTGAAGGATGTTTCGAAACTTCTGCAAGCCAACAAATTGGCAATGGAAGTAACTGATGGAGCAAAAAGAGAATTGTTGAAAGAAGGAAAGGATTATGCTTATGGCGCCCGGCCTCTGCGAAGAGCTATCCAAAAAATGGTAGAAGACCGCATTGCTGAAATGATGTTGAGCAAAGAATTGGATACAAATGATACAGTGATCATTGATGCTGACCATGAAGGGAAACTAACTTTTGTGAAAAAATCGCCGCTTACGTAACCCTTGGGCAGGAGATGGGCAGAAACATAGCGAAAAAAGCACTCAGTATATACTGGGTGCTTTTTTCGTGGGAAGAGGGAAGGAGCTTTTGCAAATTGGCTAAAACGAAGCTTCAATTTGTTTGTCAGTCTTGTGGTTACGCTTCGCCAAAATGGCTTGGACATTGTCCCGGATGTGATGAATGGAATAGTATGGTTGAAGAACCGGCAACTGTTTCACATTTGGGAATTAAAGCAGTAGTTGGCAGTAAACCGCAACCAATAAACGAAGTGGATACTTCGAATGTTCCACGACGAAGTACGGCAATTGCCGAATTTGATCGTGTTTTGGGCGGTGGGATTGTTCCCGGTTCGCTAATATTGATCGGCGGAGATCCTGGGATCGGAAAGTCAACTTTGTTACTTCAAGTCGCAACTGGCGTGAGCCGTGAATATGGCGATGTATTGTATGTCTCTGGCGAGGAATCAGCCGCGCAGACGAAAATGCGCGCACAGAGGATTGGAGAATTACAAAAGCGTTTGCTGGTTATGACGGAAACCAATTTAGAAGAGATTATTTCGCGGGCGACTGCTTTGCAACCAGCTTTGGTTGTCATTGATTCTATTCAGACGATGTTTAGTCAGGACATTTTATCAGCGCCAGGGAGTGTCGGACAGGTTCGTGAATCTACCGGGAAGCTGTTGCGGTTTGCGAAAGGAACCAATATTCCGGTAGCTATCATTGGGCATGTAACGAAAGAAGGCAATATTGCTGGACCGCGTTTATTGGAGCATATGGTGGATGTTGTTCTATACCTTGAAGGAGAACGCAGCTATACTTTTCGGGTTTTGCGAGCGATTAAGAACCGGTTTGGGTCAACAAGTGAAAGTGGTATTTTCGCAATGGAAGAAGCTGGACTTATTCAAATTGATAATCCTTCTTCATTGTTGCTTGCGGAACGTCCTCACGGAGTGCCCGGGTCTGTAGTGCTTGCCAGCATGGAAGGGATGCGTCCTCTTATGCTGGAGATTCAGGCGCTGGTGAGCAAAACTTGCTTTGGGATGCCCCGCCGTATGGCGGTTGGATTCGATTATAACCGTTTGGTACTACTTATGGCTGTCTTGGAAAAACGTGTTGGTCTTGCGTTGTCCGAACAGGATGCATATGTCAATGCAGTTGGCGGCATTAAAACGGTGGAACCGGCTGCTGATTTAGCGGTTGCTTTGGCCATTGTTTCCAGCTTTCGCAATATCGTAGTCCATGAGCAGACTGTTGTGATGGGTGAAATCGGGTTGACTGGCGAAGTTCGCATGGTATCAAGAGTGGATAACCGGATTGCCGAAGCAGCTACACTGGGTTTTAAACGATTTGTTATTCCAAGTGGAAATATTAAGGGCTTGAAGATTCGTCGCTCTGATCTTCAGATCGTTGGAGTAAGTCAATTGACAGAAGCAATGGAGGCGGTTTTCATATGACAACGGTAAAGGAAAGACAGCTATGGGACTCCAGATTTGTCAAAGCGATAAAGACTTTGGCAGTAGGAGCCCCTTTCCGGGAAGGATTGGAAAATATCCTAAGAGCGAAGATGGGTGCATTGATTTTGGTTGGCAGCAGTCCGCAATCCCTATCAGTTGTCGATGGAGGATTCCCTGTCCAATGTGAGTATTCTCCGTCTAGTTTATATGAATTGGCCAAAATGGATGGCGCCATTGTTCTTTCAGGCGATCTCAAACAGATTTTGTTTGCCAACGCACAGTTGGTTCCTGATGCAAATATTTTCACTTCAGAAACCGGGACTCGACATCGCACCGCAGAACGGGTAGCCCGTCAAACCGGCGCGATGGTGATTGCAATATCACAGCGGAGAAATATTATTTCGCTTTATCTTGGCTCTCTGCATTATACATTGAAAGATGTTAGTACAATTTTAAACAGTTCGAATCAAGCAGTACAGACGTTAGAAAGGTACAATAATGTTTTACATAAAGAATTGAATACGTTAAGCGCACTGGAATTTGAAAATTTAGTTACATTGGGAGATCTAGCCAATGTCATTATTCGGGCTGAGCATGTGGCTCGAATTTCCCAGCAAATTGATCATTACATCATTGAGTTGGGCACAGAGGGCCATTTAATCCGGATGCAAATGGCGGAGATTATGTCGAATGTAGACAATGTACAACTGCTGATCAAAGACTATTGCTCGGTTTCTGAAACGAAAACTTGTGATTTGATCAGGGAACAACTGCGTGCTTTGCCTGTTGAAAATTTAGAGCCGTATGCCGTTTGCCGTCTTCTTGGTTATGGGGTCACGCCAAACGTGATTGATGTTCCTGTTGTGCCTCGTGGCTATAGGCTGTTGCTGCAAGTTCGGCGGCTGCCACTGGTGGTTATGGATAAATTGGTTGAAAAATTTCAAACGCTGCCAAAACTTATTACCGCTACGCTTGAAGAACTTGATGCGGTAGAAGGGATTGGCGAGATTCGCTCTAAAATGATTAAAGACGGTCTAAAACGAGTCAGGGCGCAAGTTTTTTTGGATGATGCGATCTGAGGATCAGCAGATTGAATAGTCATGTATATAAATTTTAATGGGGCTATGGATAACTTATCTTTAAGTTTTTCCACAGCCCCATCTATATTTGATTTTGACAGTACAAGAAGATAAAAAAATAAGTGCAAGCCAATTTTTATGACAAGTGAAAAAACCCCAAAGTATTTACTCTTTTTTGTTCATCCGTCATAATATCCTCCAAGTCAAGACCTGCAAGATTGCAAATGGCAGTAAAATAGAATAAACTATGTCCTAACTCTTTGGCTAATATTTCTTTGCAGGATGAACAAGGTTCGCCGGATAAATGAGAAGACATATACTGATATAAATCGCTGTAATTGGTATCTGCAGGAATCTGTTGACGGCAAGCGTTCACTTTTACACATCCACATTCAGTGACAGCTTTGACAAAAGCCCGGTTAACTCGAGCGGTAGCTTCTTGATGTTTGGATAATATGTCCAGAACGCTCCGATGCCGGGTTAAATATTTATTTACGGTTTTCTGAAAGTCTTGACAGGATTTGTCGTGCATGCTAACCTACACCTCGCTTCGACATTAATTATATAAACTGATATCATCTGTGTCAATAATAATTAAAAGGAAGTTCATACGGCGAAATCGTGATTTATATTGCTTGTTGACAAATTGTTATAAGATATGATAGAATACATTATTTTGACAAAACCCGATAAATGTGTTAAACTACATAAGTGTATGAAATTTAAATGCAAGTTGCATTTTCATGACGTCCATATAGTTCTATATTTAAAAATTGGCAGGCTTTTAGGGAGGTCTTGAGATTGTTAGCAATAGGTGATAAAGTGGTTTACCCTATGCACGGCGCTGGCGTGATCGAGGCGATAGAAGAGCATGAGGTATTAGGAACGAAACAAAATTATTATGTGTTAACGATGCCTTATGGTGCTATGAGGGTTATGATACCAATGGAAAACGTTGCGCATGTGGGTTTGCGCGAAGTGATTGACAGACTGGATATTTGCAAAGTCTGGGAGGTATTGAAGACAACCCCCGAACCTCTGAACGCGAACTGGAACCGGAGATTTAATCATAACCTTGCAAAAATTAAAACAGGCAATATTTTTGAAGTGGCTGCAGTAGTAAGAAATTTGGCGCTGCAGGACAAAGAAAAAAAATTGTCTACAGGAGAACGGCGGCTTTTGGATATTGCCCGACAAATATTAATTAGCGAATTAGTGCTGGCTTGCGATAAGGATGCGGTCAGCATAGAGGAATGTGTAATTAGATCGATCAATGAAAATACGTCAGGAAACTGACGTATTTTCATTGATCGGTCTAATATAAACTTTTCTGCGAAAACCATCCAAATCTTGCCGATGTGCACAAAGTCTTATATAATTAGCTTTAAGAGAAAGGAGGTGAGGTATTGCTGAATAAAGCGCTGCTTTTTGTGATTACTGTTTTATCGGCTATCGCTGGGTTGATGATGACAGAACACATCATTCCTTTATTGGCATCAGTAATCAATATCGATTTTTTGCGGATTGGTTTTTTTGGAGTCACAATGACGACTATTATCTCATTTATCATTGGGGGAACAGTTGGAGGAGTGCTCGGTTTTCTGATGGCTCCGTTTTTAATCCGCCATATTTGCCGAACTACTAACTGGATGGAAACCAGGTTGAGTAAGATGCCGGTAGCCGACATACTTGCCGGAGCTGTTGGATTAGCCATAGGACTTATAATTTCTAATTTATTAGGATCAGCTTTTTTATCTATTCCGATTATCGGCAGTTATATTCCGGGGATTTTGAGCATTATTCTGGGATATTTAGGTATTAGTGTAGCGATCAAGAAACATGGAGAATTGATAACGGCTGTTTCAGGACTTCCTTGGATTGGAAAAGATCGGGTGAAGGACAAAAAACAAATTCCGCAATATTACAAGATATTGGACACGAGCGTTATTATTGATGGTCGTATTGCGGATATATGCAAAAGTGGCTTTATAGAAGGAACCCTGGTTATTCCAGGATTTGTTCTTGAAGAACTGCAGCATATTGCCGACTCATCAGATCTTTTGAAACGCAATCGCGGACGACGGGGATTGGATATTCTGCATCGTATCCAGAAAGAGTTGGATGTTAAGGTTGAAATTGACAACAGAGACTTTGAAGATATCGCTGAAGTGGATTCAAAACTTGTCAAGATGGGGCAGGTTTTGAAGGCTAAAATTATTACTAACGATTACAATCTAAATAAAGTTGCTGAATTGCAGGGAGTATCCGTCCTTAACATCAACGAATTGTCTAATGCAGTAAAGCCTGTAGTGCTGCCCGGAGAAGAAATGGTAGTGCATATTGTAAAAGATGGCAAGGAATTTGGACAAGGCGTTGCATATCTTGACGACGGTACTATGATCGTAGTTGACGGAGGGAAAAAGTGCGTAGGCGATACGATAGAGGTACTGGTAACTTCGGTGCTGCAAACAGCTGCCGGACGTATGATTTTTGCTAAACTTAAGACGATGTAGGAGAGACTTATGGTATCAGTAATTATTGCCGCAGCCGGGCAAGGCAAACGGATGGGGGGCGGAATGAACAAAACGCTTATTTCTTTGCTCCATCAACCGGTCTTCGGCTATAGTGTTCGGACCTTTGACGCCTGCCCGGCGGTTGACCGCCTGGTTATTGTTGTTGCGCCCGAAGAAACCTTGCAAATGGAAACGTTGTTAAGCGGCATGAGGCTTTCTAAACCGTGGCAAGTGGTAGCTGGAGGCAGCGAACGACAGTATTCGATCGCAAATGCATTAACGGTGCTGAACCAGAAAAATGGCATTATTGTCGTTCATGATGGCGCCAGACCATTGGCGGAGTCTTCGCTGGTGGAGGAAGTTATTCATGCGGCAATGGAATTTGGGGCTGCCGTTGCAGGCGTTCCCGTCAAAGATACGGTTAAACTAATAGATGAAAGTAACTTTGTGAGCCAAACGCTGCCGCGGGATCGTTTGTGGGCTGTTCAAACTCCACAGGCTTTTAAGGCGGAAGTTCTTTCTCAGGCTTATCGTCAGGCAATGACGGAAGAATTTCTTGGAACCGATGATTCTGCGTTGGTAGAGCGATTAGGGGTACCGGTAAAAATAGTAACAGGAAGTTACTGTAATATTAAAATCACCACACCGGAAGATTTGTGCATAGCGGAAACCTTTTTGCGGAAAACTCATACCGCCGCTATTTCTCGGAATGATGGACTGGAGAAGCATGAGATGACAAGTCATGTAGGAATCGGTTATGATGTTCACCGCTTGGTTGATGGACGAAAATTAGTCTTAGGCGGCGTTGATGTCCCTTATAAACAAGGTTTGGAAGGACATTCGGATGCTGATGTCTTGTTGCATGCCATACAGGACGCCATGTTGGGAGCAGCGGGGCTAGGTGACATTGGCAGGCATTTTCCTGACTCTGACATGCAGTACAAAGGGATTTCCAGCCTGATTTTATTGGCCAGCGTTCGTGATTTACTGGCGGGAGAAGGCTGGGTAGTGAACAACATTGATGCCGTAGTAATCGCTGAACAACCTAAACTGGCTCCGTATATTGCAAGGATGAATGAAACGATTGCAAAAACTTTGAAGGTCTCGATAAAACAGGTTAATATAAAAGCAACGACTACAGAGCGCCTCGGATTTACGGGGCGTCAAGAGGGAATTGCTGCACAAGCGATTGTTTCGCTTGTAAAGTGTTCTTAATAACTGAGAAGAAACAATGCACTAGGGGGAAAGCATAGTTATGTCAATGCAAGAAATTAGGGTGCGTTTTGCACCGAGCCCGACTGGTCCGTTTCATATTGGAGGGGCGCGGTCTGCGCTGTTCAATTGGTTATTAGCACGTAAAACGGGTGGAAAATTAATTCTTCGGGTTGAAGACACCGATTTGGAACGCTCTACTAAAGAATCAGAGGAAAATATTAAGGATGCACTGCACTGGCTGGGGATTACCTGGGATGAAGGTGTTGATATCGGCGGACCATACGGTCCTTACCGCCAAACAGAACGATTGGCAATTTATCGTCAATATACCGACCAGTTGTTAGCGACCGGACAAGCATACCTTTGTTATTGCACAGACGAAGAACTGGAAGCGGAACGACAGGCATTGATGGCGAAAAATGAGATGCCATGCTATTCGGGGCGCTGTAAAAACCTAAGTCCCGATGATGAAGCTCGCTTCATTGCCGAAGGCCGTAAGCCGACAGTCCGGTTTAAGGTTCCGGCGAATGTTGAGATTGGGTTCAAGGATTTGGTTCGTGGTGCGGTTGTTTTTGATTCCAATGGGATTGGCGATTTTGTTATTGTGAAATCAGATGGAATACCAGTCTATAATTATGCTGTCGTTATTGACGATGCGTTAATGAACATTACTCATGTTATTCGGGCGGAAGAACATCTTTCCAATACGCCCCGACAGGTTTTGTTATATCAGGCCTTGGGATTTCCCGTACCGCAATTTGCCCATATATCATTGATATTAGGTAAAGATCGCAGCAAAATGAGCAAACGCCATGGCGCCACTTCGGTAGAACAGTATCGTGCGCTAGGTTATTTACCGGAGGCTATTGTAAACTTTCTTGCTCTTTTGGGGTGGTCGCCCGTCGGTGAAGAAGAAATTTTTTCGCGGCAGGAATTGATTGAACAGTTTTCCATGGAGCGGGTAGCGAAAAATCCGGCTGTTTTTGATGTTGATAAATTGAACTGGATCAATGCGAATTATATGAAAAAACTGAGTCCGGAAGAACTTGCAGAGATGGTTATACCGCATTTGGAAGCGGCCGGCTATATTTCAGGAACTCTTTCACCTGAAAAACGCGCTTGGGTTACAGAAGTGGCGGTTGCTTTGCGGGAACATATCAGTTATGCAGCTCAAATTGTCGATCACGTCGATATCTTTTTTAACGATAGTTATGACTTTGAAAACGATGAGGCGCGCATGCTCCTTCAGGATGTTGATCTTCCACGGGTGATCACATCTTTTCGAGAAAAGTTTCACGCCATGGAGGTTATTGACGTGCCGGGTGTTAAGGCCCTTTTGAAGGCGGTTACGAAAGAATTGAAACTCGGCGGCAAAAAAGTATATATGCCAATTAGGGTGCTGTTAACAGGAAAAACTCATGGGCCGGAACTTTTTCACCTGATACCGCTTTTGGGCAAAGAAAGAACGTTGGCAAGAATAGAAAATACCTTGAAGAAAATCTAATTGACACGGCCATTTCTCCTTAGTATAATTCAATCATAACTATATTACTCGGAAATGCGATGAACAGGAAGAGTAAGCAGAATTTGCTGCCCAGAGAGGCAACGCTTTAGCTGAAAACGTTGCTGCAGAAGGTTCTGCCCAAGTGCACCTGCGAGCAGGGCGATTGAAATTGTTAGTAGGTCGCCACGGGCGCAAACCGTTATTGCGTGGAGGAGAAGCATGCTTGTTTATGCTTAAGCAGAGTGGGACCGCGGACCACCGTCTCTGTCGAGATGGTGGTTTTTTAATTTTTTTTAGGGGGAAAAAGTGTGTTTAATCGTATAAAAAAAGATGTTCAAGTTGTTTTTGATCGCGACCCGGCAGCCCGCAGTGTATTTGAAGTGCTGTTTTGTTATGCCGGGCTGCATGCGATCTGGATGTATCGAATTGCGCACTATTTTTACAAACGCGGCTGGATCCTAATCCCCAGGATGATTTCCAACTTTGCCCGATTTTTGACAGGGATAGAAATTCATCCGGGCGCTACAATTGGCGAAGGTCTGTTTATTGACCATGGAACCGGCGTTGTCATTGGTGAAACGACTGAAATAGGCGATAATGTGACCCTTTACCAAGGGGTAACATTAGGCGGTACCGGAAAAGAAAAAGGCAAGCGGCATCCGACTATTGGGAATAATGTAGTAGTCGCAACCGGGGCCAAGGTTTTAGGTTCCTTTACAGTAGGGGAAAATTCTAAGATCGGCGCAGGATCGGTTGTATTGAGAGAAGTTCCCCCGAACTCGACGGTAGTTGGGATACCGGGAAAAGTAGTGATTCATGACGGAGAAAAAATCAATTCTTTTACACCGGAAGGAATTGATTTGGAGCATGGTACGTTGCCGGATCCGGAAGCGGAAATGTTGCTTTGCATGCAAAGGAATTTGACGAGGCTGGAGCTTAGAGTAGCTCAACTTGAAAAGGAGTTGCAAAAGAATGACACTTCGAATCTATAATACGTTGTCAAAAAAAAAGGAAGAATTCATCCCGATTGAGGAAGGGAAGGTTAAGATTTATGTATGCGGTGTAACCCCCTACAATCATCCGCACATTGGAAATGCACGACCGTTTATTACTTGGGATGTGATACACAGGTACTTTGAAAAACTTGGTTATGAAGTGACACATATACAAAATTTTACAGACGTTGATGACAAAATTATCAACGCGGCTAATCGGGAAGGTGTTTCTTGGGATACGATTGCTAATCGTTATATCCTTGCTTATTTTGAAGTAATGGATCAATTGAATATCCGCAGGGTGAATGTTTATCCCCGGGTTTCGGAACACATGCAAGAAATTATCGATATGGTATCTGGTTTAGTGAAAAAAGGCTTTGCGTATGAAGTTGACGGCGATGTTTATTACAGTGTGCAGGATTTTCCAGCTTACGGCAGACTAAGCGGCCGGGAGTTGGAAGATATGCAGGCGGGTGCCAGGGTTGACATCGATGACCGTAAACGCCATCCAATGGATTTTGCACTGTGGAAAAGCGCTAAACCCGGGGAGCCGGCATGGGAAAGCCCCTGGGGCCCAGGTAGACCGGGATGGCATATTGAATGTTCAGCTATGTCGTTAAAATATCTTGGAAATAGTTTTGATTTTCATGGCGGTGGAAGCGATTTGATTTTTCCTCATCATGAGAATGAAATTGCACAATCAGAAGCATATACTGGCAAAGACCAATTTGTGCACTATTGGCTGCATAACGGATTTATTACCGTAAATGAAGAAAAGATGAGCAAGTCCTTAGGCAATTTCTTCTTAGTCAATGACATATTAGCGCACTATCGTCCGGAAACCTTGCGCTATTTTATCATCGCTACACACTATCGCAGTCCATTGGATTTTAGTGATGAACGCCTTGAAGAGGCGGAGCGAAGCCTGGAAAGATTGAAAACAGCCAACGACAACCTAACATATTTAGCAACTTTGCCGACTGGGACAAAGGACAGTGAAGAGGCGAATAATCTTCGTGCTGCAGTCGATCAAGCTAAGATTGACTTCTACGATGCAATGGATGATGATTTCAACACTGCATTGGCAGTAAGCGTTCTGTTTGGGTTAGCCAAAGAAATAAATACATATCACAGCGGAGTTTTGTTGGGGAAGGCGTCTCATAGCAGCTCTGCTGTTCAGGCAGCTCAAGGAATGTTTAAAGAGTTGCTGGATATTTTGGGTTTGGATCTAACGGCAAAGCAAAGTGATCATGTTCAGGATGGGGCGATCGTGTCCGAACTCATGGATATTATTATAGGGATCAGGCAAGACGCGCGGCAAAGCAAGAACTGGACGACAGCAGACCGAATCAGGGATGATTTGAATTCGATAGGGATCCAACTGGAAGATACTCCGCACGGAGTAAGATGGAAACACAAATGAAATTCAGTCACTTTCAGTTACTGATGGAAATGGCTTTGCCTTCGCCGGAAAAACCAAAGACGCCCATGCCGACTCCGGAACAGCTACCACCGTTAGTTCTGGCTTATATTGGCGATGCATTTTTTAATTTATATGTCAGGTCAGAATTATTGCATTATGAACAAAACAAAGTTCAGATTCTGCATACCTATGGGGCGCAAATGGTTTCGGCCCCGATGCAAGCGCTTGCCCTTCGTGCATTATCAGATGTTTTGACAGAAGCAGAAGCAAATATTGTTCGACGGGGCCGCAATACAAAATCAAAACCTGCCAAAAATTCTTCGGTCAGTGATTATCGCTATAGTACAGGGTTTGAAGCCTTGCTTGGATATTTGTACCTTAAAGCGGATCGGGAAAGACTATTTGAATTGACTGAAAAGGCGTTTGCGATTATTTCCCGGGGAATTATCGATCATTATGAAAAGTTTGGTGATAAATGATGAAAGTCAAATTGATGGAACATACGCCGGAACCGGAACGAACAGTCGCGATGGCGGCAAAATTATGCTATTCGCCCGTTGGGGCGGAACAGCTGGCCGAGAAGATGTCGCCGCAGCAAGTACAAAATCTACTGGCCAAAATTGTAAAAATGGGGCATTTGTCAACACTTGAGCATGTCAGTTTCACTTTCGCCGTCGAAGGAGTTTCCCGGGTACTGACGCACCAATTGGTTCGGCACCGGATTGCTTCTTATTCGCAACAATCGCAGCGGTATGTAGAAGAACATAATTTCGAATTTATCGTTCCTCCGTCTGTTGACGAGGATCCGGTTGCCAAAGAACAGTTTGTTGCCTTAATGGAACAAATTCGCCAGGTTTATGATCATTTGACGGAACGTGGCATTCCGAAGGAAGACGCCCGGTATTGCTTGGCGAATGCGACGGAAACAAAGATTGTCATTACGATGAATGCACGCGCTTTGCTGCATTTTTTCACCTTGCGCTGCTGCCGGCGTGCACAGTGGGAGATACGGCGAATGGCCGACCTGATGCTTATTGAAGCGAAAAAAGCAGCGCCGTTGTTGTTTGCGCAAGCTGGTCCAACTTGTGTGACAGCGGGTTATTGCGGTGAAGGAGAGCTGACTTGCGGACGGATTGCAACGTCTACAGGCGAAACTCCGAATCCAGGGGGAATAAAAGGATGACTGGCATTACGGAAGAATTGATTGTTGGGCGCAACAGTGTAAGGGAAGCGCTCAAAAGCGGGCGGGCGATTAATAAACTGTTGGTAGCCCGCGGAGAAAAGCATGGTTCGATTGTAGAGATCATAAATATGGCTCATAAACAGGGCCTTGTCGTGCAGGAAATTGAACCCGCAAGACTGGGTAATATGTCCGGAGGACTTCGGCATCAAGGTATTGCGGCTTTCGTTTCGCCGGTTCCCTATTCGGATGTTGAAACTATTCTGACTGCAGCTTACCAAAAGAATGAGGCGCCGTTTATTGTTCTGCTTGACGAATTGGAAGACCCGCATAATGTTGGAGCTATTCTGCGGACCGCTGATGCGGCGGGTGTCCATGGAGTATTATTGCCCCAGAGACGAAGCTGTTCGTTATCGGCAACCGTAGCCAAGACTTCCGCGGGCGCGGTGGAGTACGTGCCGGTTGCCAGGATTGGGAACATGACGCAAGAGATTGAAAAGTTGAAAAAACAAGGGCTTTGGGTTGTAGGTGCGGACGCTGAGGGGGACAAAGATTATTTTGATGTTGATTTGACTGGCCCGTTGCTTGTGGTTGTAGGCAATGAAGGGAAGGGTCTGGGAAGACTGGTCAAACAGCAATGTGATTATCTTGTACGTATACCAATGCATGGACGGATCACATCTTTAAATGCATCTGTAGCTTGTTCTTTATTGCTGTATGAGGTATTGCGGCAAAGAGACAGCAAAAAGAGAAATCCGTAGGAGGTGCAGAAAATGGCAAAAGATTTTTTGTTGGTTGACGGATATAATGTAATTAACGCTTGGAATAATTTGATGTCAACGACTGTAAATCTCGAACATGCCAGAGACAAGCTGATTGATCTTTTATCTGGTTATGGTGCGTATAGAGGGCTGCAGGTTAGGCTGGTTTTTGACGCGCAAAAGGTGCAGAATGCCATGACAACGGAAGAAGAACGCCAAGGAATAACGATCGTTTATACTCGCGAAGGATTGACAGCTGATAGTTATATTGAACGACTTGCTTACCAACTTGTTCGCCAGAGTGAACGAGTCTATGTCGTAACGTCAGATGCAGCAGAACAAATGGCTGTTCTTGGCGCAGGCGCTTATCGGATTTCGTGCAGGGAACTCTATCAAGATCTGGTTGAAGTTGAGAAATTAATTCATACTGCATATGCGCCGTCAGTTTTAAACAGCGGTAGACAAGAGGTGCACGGACGTCTGGATAATGGGGTTTCCCAACGGCTTGAAGCGATACGGAGGAACCGTTAGCTTTGCCTCAAAAGCCAATAATGCCTTGACTAAACAGGTAGTGTAGAGTATAATCGTGCTTGAGAGTGGCGATATATTTTGCAAGTTGGATTAGAAACCAGGCTTGCAGCGAGCTATCGTAGTGACAGCCCAAGTTGCCAGTTGCGCTGGAATCCATCGGGAATTGTATTTCTTCTGATGGGCTGGAGAAGAAAGATGTTTTAGTAGGGGGCGATGCGATGCGGGTTAATGTTCAGCGCGATTTAAACAGTTGCTTTGAAAGCATGACCGATGAGGAGATTGTACTTGGTGTTAAAGACGACAACGACGCGATCGCTCAGGAATATTTAATTAACAAATATCGTAATTTTGTCAGGGCTAAAGCCCGCTCGTACTTTTTGATTGGCGCAGAGCGGGAAGACATTATTCAAGAAGGCATGATTGGTTTATATAAAGCGATTCGCGATTTTCGCAATGATAAACTATCCTCTTTTCGAGCCTTTGCAGAACTTTGTGTAACCCGGCAAATTATTACGGCGATTAAAACGGCGACACGGCAGAAACACATTCCACTGAACTCATATGTTTCATTAAATAAGCCGATATACGATGAGGATTCCGATCGGACGTTACTTGACGTACTATCCGGATCAAAAATATCGGACCCTGAGGAATTGGTAATCAGTCGCGAAGAGTTTATCGATATCGAAGAAAAAATGGGAGAAATTCTTAGCGATCTGGAATGGAAAGTTCTGATGTCGTATCTCGATGGGAAATCATACCAGGAGATCGCGGTTGAGTTGGAACGACATGTCAAGTCGATTGACAACGCCTTGCAGAGAGTGAAACGGAAATTAGAACGATATCTGGACAATCGTGCTGATGATGAAGATTTCAATAGCAGGTATAAAGGTTTGGCTGGCTTGAATCGTGAGATTCAAGTAGAGTTAGCAGATTACAACGATATTGTTGAAGAATAAATTTGAATCGGCGTTCAAACTCGAACGCCGATTTTTAAATTTTAACAGGGAAAAGTAAATTTGTGTGGAATTTATTATGTCATTAGGATCTACATCCGGTTAAAGGAGGGTTTTTCATGCCGGCAACCATACAACTGATCGTCGAGTGCGTTCGTGAGACTCAGCAGGCAACGGAACAGTTAGTGCTTGTTGTAGGGAAACCAGGAAGCGGGAAAAGCAAGCTTTTCCGTGAACTGGCTGCTATGCGGGGCTGGGAATATGTTGACTGCGGAACACTATTGACGGAGGAATTCTTAGAACTGGTTCCCAAGGTGCGTCCACTGGAAGCGCCATTCATTATGGGGAAAATTCTTGCCGAAAAAAAGGCGGATGTTATTCTATTGGACGGTATTCAAGTCTTATTTGCGCCGGTTTTGAATATTGATCCGTTGGCGCTAATCAAACAATTAAGTAAGAAACAAACGATTCTTGCGGCGTGGCCTGGAGAGTTTGATGGAAATAACTTGTTGTTTAATCAAATGGGACAAAAGGGCAGTCAGAAATATAAGGCCGGTAATATAAAGATTATCGAATTAAATTAAAACTTTTTTGTAAAAATATAATGAAATGACGTTGAAGGCCGCCATCTGGCGGCCTTTATGCTGTTTTTAAAAACATAATCTGGCGGATACGTAAAGAATGAATTGTTATTTGCAGGGGGTTTCGTGTATAATAGCTTATGTTTGCTGGTAATTGGCTTGATAAGGCATACAGGGGATTAAACTTTTAATCAAGGAGTGGAACTGTGAACGATTCGATAATTGCAATTATCATTGGTATTGTTGAAGGGGTAACGGAATTTCTGCCGGTTTCTTCAACCGGGCATATGATTTTAGTTGGATCGATGCTTGGTTTTGACGGTGAAAAAGCCAGTGTTTTTGAAGTGTTTATTCAACTTGGCGCTATTCTATCAATTTTTATTTTGTATTTTGAGAAATTCAAAAAAATGGCGGATTTCAGTCGGATCAAAGAGCTTAATGGCAGTTTAACCGCATATCACGTGCTGGTGGGAATTCTGCCGGTGATGATCATCGGCTACCTGTTTCATAAGCCGATTAAAGCCTTCTTGTTTTCTCCGCTTACGGTGATTGTCGGATTAATTGCAGGCGGGATTTTAATGCTGATTGCTGAAAAATTGTCGGAACGCCCAGTTACCGTTGACGTCGAAAAAATCACATATCGTCAGGCTTTTTTTGTCGGTTTATTTCAAATTCTATCTCTTTGGCCTGGGTTTTCCCGGTCCGGATCAACAATTTCCGGCGGACTGTTTTTTGGAATGAGCCGAACTGCCGCGGCGGAGTTCTCTTTTATTATTGCTGTGCCGCTCATGTTGGTGGCCTGTTTTTACGACTTGCTCAAAATTTGGCATATGCTTGATTTTGCAGACCTCCAGATGATTTGCATTGGTTTCATTGTGGCCTTTGTAGTTGCTTATTTATCTGTTGTTTGGTTTATTCGTTTTCTCAACCAATCGACCCTAGCCTCATTTGCCTATTATCGTTTTGCCGTTGCCATTCTCTCTTATTGGTACTTTTTTGGGATATAGCACGATTGGTAACGCCCATTAATTTCTTCCAGGCAACCGGATAAAAAGGCATTGACATAATGAAGAGCCTGATAACACAACATGGAGGGATTCCCGAGTGGCTAAAGGGAGCAGACTGTAAATCTGCCGTCTTCGACTTCGGTGGTTCGAATCCACCTCCCTCCACCATTTTTCTCAAGTGAATGATACATCGCGGGGTGGAGCAGCTGGCAGCTCGTCGGGCTCATAACCCGAAGGTCACAGGTTCAAATCCTGTCCCCGCAACCAAAAATACAACAGCGAACCTGAGTGATAAAATCGCGGGGTGGAGCAGCTGGCAGCTCGTCGGGCTCATAACCCGAAGGTCACAGGTTCAAATCCTGTCCCCGCAACCAAACAGTTTTGCTGATGTAGCTCAGTCGGTAGAGCGTATCCTTGGTAAGGATAAGGTCACCGGTTCAATCCCGGTCATCAGCTCCAGAAATATGGCGGCGTAGCTCAGTTGGCTAGAGCATGCGGTTCATACCCGCAGTGTCCGCGGTTCAAATCCGTGCGCCGCCACCAAAAGTTAATCAACCTTGTGCTGACAAGGTTTTTTTATTTTGTGGCAGGATTTTTTGCAAATAATGATGAATATTGTATTTTTGTAAAACTATGAATATGAGTTAATGATATGTTGTATTTAAAATATTTAAGGGAGGCAAAAAAATGGCAAAGAAGAAATTTGAAAGAACCAAACCGCATGTTAACATTGGTACAATCGGTCACGTTGACCATGGCAAAACGACGTTGACGGCGGCA
>JAGFZV010000044.1 GCA_017889545.1 Bacillota bacterium | reverse complement strand
TTTTACACCGAGAGGCAGGTTCTTCGGAACCCGCCTCTTGTATTTTTTTACAAAAAAAAGAAACTGTCCCAATTTTTCTTATTGAGACAGCCCCTTTTAGTTAGGCTTAAGGATTTTCTAAAAGAACTGTCAACTCGTCTAACAAACTGTTGAATTTATGAAGCGTGACTTCGATGGGTTGAGGAGTGGACATATCGACCCCAGCCTGTTTTAATAAGTTTAGTGAATAATCGGATCCGCCGCTTTTTAGGAATTGGATGTAACGAGCTTGCGCAGCAGGGTCTTCTGTCTGTAATTGTTCAGCAAAAGCAGTGGCTGCCGAATAGCCGGTGACATATTTGTACACATAAAAACTTCGATAGAAATGCGGAATCCGGGCCCATTCGACGTCCAGTTCCTTATCAACAACGATGTCCGGCCCGTAATAGCGAGTATTTAAATCATGCCAAATCGCATCTAGCATGTCGGCCGTGATTGTTTCTCCTTTTTCGCAGCGTTCGAAAACAATTTTTTCAAATTCAGCGAACATGGTTTGCCGGTACACGGTGGCGCGAATAGATTCCAAGTATTGATTTAAGAGAAATAATTTTTGTTGCTTATCGGTAGTGATTTTCAGCATATGATCAATCAATAGGACTTCATTGGTTGTTGAGGCCACTTCGGCGCAGAATGTTGTATAAGAAGCTGTTGCATAAGGCTGGGAAGCCTGGCTGTAGTAGCTGTGGATGGCGTGCCCGATTTCATGGGCAACGGTAGAAACATCGTCATACCGGTCATGGTAATTTAAAAGAATAAATGGATGCACTCCATAGGTTCCCCACGAATAAGCGCCTGTTTGCTTGCCTTTGTTTTCATAGACGTCAATCCAGCCGCTAGTGAACCCTTTGTCCAGAATGGCTGCATACTCACCGCCAAGCGGTTGCAGACCGTCTTTGATTAGTTTCAGGCCTTCCGGATAGGTATATGTGAGTTGTACATCGCGAATGACGGGAGTGTAGAGGTCATACATATGAATTTCATTAAGAACAAGAAATTTCTTTTTAAGAGCAACATAACGATGCAGAGGGTCAAGATTATTGTGTACAGTCGTAATTAAATTATCATATACGGCAACAGGAACATTGTCGGCTTCTAACGATGCCGCCAAAGCACCGGGATATTTACGGGTTTGGGCATAAAATATGTTCTTTTTGACACTGCCGTTCAAGGTAGAGGCAAAAGTATTGCGATACTGATTGTAAGTAGAAAATAAATTCACAAAGGCTTCACGCCGCACCTCCCGGTTAGGAGACATAATAAAGGAACGGTACCGTCCTTCGCTTAATTGGACGCTATTACCTTGCTCATCGGTAACGAAGGGGAACTTCATGTCAGCACGGGCCAACATATTGAACGTGTTTTCCGAGGAAGCAGTTACTTCTGAGACACGGGATAAAATTTCTTCCTCGCGGGGAGATAATACATGCTTCTTTTGACGAAGCAAATTGTCGAAATAGAACTGATAAGGCGCAAGGCCTTGTTCCTGATGGCGAAATTTCAACAGCGTCTTTTCCGGCATAGCTAGAATTTCCGGTTCGATAAAGGCTGTTGCGACGCCTGCTTCAGCCAAAAGCCCTTCCACTTGTCCGGTTAGAGCCTGATAACGAGTGTTGGCGGTATTTTCGTCTCGATGCATCCGGGCATAGGCATATAACTTACCGCTGATGATATCGATTTCATCACGCATTTCCAAACTTGTTTTCAGATTCGTTGATGAAACAGCCAACTTGCCTTGCATTTTTTTTATATTGGGCAGCAGGGTTTTTAATTTTTGAAAATCATTCTCCCACATTTCGTCAGCAGCATAAATGTCTTGCAGGCGCCACTGGTATTCTGCCGATACATGAATCCTTTCCGGCACTTCGGAACTGTTTGCGGCACTGACGGTTCCGCCGGTATTGCTCCAAATCATGGTTCCCAGCAGTAATGGTATGAGATGTTGTGTCATAGTAGGCATTGATACACTCCTTTGTGTTTATCGGATTGAAAAACGTTTTTTGAAAAAGTGAATCATATTATCATTACTATTGTACTTGAAAAGCAATATTCCTGCAAAACCAGCTATTCTCATTAAATAAGAAATACAAATCCTTTTTTAGTAATATTTCATTGAGAAAGTGTATATTGTGGTGGAAAATCATGAAATAAATACCATTAAGCGCAGGAGTCCGTAGTAAAATATAGAATGTGAAGTAAAGTATGCCGACGAATTTTTGGAGAGGTCAGGGTGGTTTTGGTGAAACTTGTTTTGACAACATTAAATGCAAAATATATACATTCTTCACTTGCTATCCGGTATTTACGGGAATATTGCCGGCAAACAAGAGTTGCAGTAATTACGAAAGAATATACAATTAACAATTCCCTGCACGACATGCTGGCTGATTTGTATGCGCAGGAACCTGATGTGGTTGCTTTTGCTTGTTATATCTGGAATATCGATATGATGCTGCAATTAGCATCTATGTTGCGCAAAGTTCTTCCGAAAGCAGTCATTGTTTTTGGCGGGCCGGAAGTGAGCTATTGTCCGGAGAAACTTTTGGAGCAGCATCATTATATTGATTATATTATCATGGGCGAGGGCGAAAACACGCTGAACACGTTACTATCCAAATTGTTGAATGAAGAAGACGTGACGAATATTTCCGGAATAGCTTATCGTAATCAAACAGGAATGGTTATTTGCAGCGGCAAGCCGCAAATCGTTGATTGCTTGTCAGCGCTCCCCTTTGCTTATGATGATAGAGACATGGAAGAATTGAAAGATAAAATTATTTACTATGAAAGTTCACGCGGTTGCCCGTTTTCTTGTCAATATTGCCTTTCAAGCGCAGCGGCCGGAGTCCGGTTTCTTCCTGTTGAACGTGTTCTTGCAGAAATGGATTTTTTTATACTGCACAAGGTTAAGCAGGTTAAATTTGTCGATCGTACGTTTAATGCGAGCAAAACACATTGCTTTGCGATATGGAAATATTTGTGCAATGTTCAATGCGAGACCAATTTTCATTTTGAAATATCAGCAGAACTGTTAGACGAAGAGATGCTTGCTTTTTTAAAGACGGTTCCTGTTGGCCGGTTTCAATTTGAAATTGGAGTACAATCGACGAATGAAGCGACCCTGGAAGCGATCCAAAGGCGCAATAATTGGCCTTTGATTGTTAAGAACGTGGAGCGGATTATATCGTATGGCAATATTCATGTGCATCTTGATCTGATTGTTGGCTTACCATATGAAACATATGCTTCTTTTTCACGCTCCTTTGATCAAGTATATGGTCTTTATCCGGATATGCTGCAAATCGGTTTCTTAAAAATGTTAAAAGGAACAGGCATTAGAGAACAGTCTGCAGAACATAATTATGTTTATGTGGACCAGGCGCCGTATGAAGTCTTGTCTAACCGCTACCTGTCTTATCGTGAAGTAAGGCAATTGAAGATCATGGAGGATTTGTTCAATCAACTTTATAATAGCGGTCGTTTTATCCATACCTTATCTTGGCTGATCGAATTATATGGGCAAGGAGCATTTGCTTTTTATACTGATTTTGCAAAATACTGGGAAGCGTCCGGCCTCCATGCGAAGGCGCATAGTCCAAAAACAATTTATCGGGTTATTGCTGAATTTTCCCAAACATTTGCGCCTGAAAAACAGGATATCTGTCTGGAATGGCTGAAGTTTGATGCGTTGCTGCACCGTGCTGCAAGTAAGGATACGGAGTTTCTTCCTTGGAATGGAGAAAAATGGCTGCCGGAAAAAAACGCATTATGGCGAGAACCCGCTAAAATGCAATATTATGTACCAAGCTACTTCTTTTCCAACTGGCGCGCCGTTAAAAATGGTTTTCCAATAGAAGTATTTAAAGTGAATATCCCTGAATATCTTCAGCATGGAGGCTCTTTGCAATTGGGAAATACACCAGTCTTGTTTTACGAGAATTTACATGAACGGAAATACAGCAGACTCAGGGATGCCGATTTTTGGATGATTGAAGGATGATATGATGGCTGTGTACAACAAATATTCAGAGTATCTGCGATGGCGATATGGACAAAAAATCTATAAATTACCGATTAATTTGCCGGTTACTTGTCCGAATAGGGACGGAAACATAGGCGTTGATGGCTGTGCTTTCTGTGGCGAAGCCGGCGCCGGGTTTGAAAGCCAGCCTGCTTCCATGCCGGTTGCCGAGCAAATTATGCAGAACAAATTACGGATTATTCCGAAATACAAGGCCACAAAATTCATCGCTTATTTTCAAAATTTCAGCAATACATATTTACCGGCAGAGCAACTTGAAAAATATGTGATAGAAGCTTGTCAGAGCGATATTGTAGGCATTGCGATTGCCACTCGTCCGGATTGTATCAATGACCAGCAGCTGCAGATTCTTAACCGTATTCACTCGGAATATGGAGTAGACATTGCAATTGAGCTGGGTTTGCAGACGGTAAACTATCACACGCTTACAGCCATTAACCGGGGACACACTTTGGCTGAGTTTATTGATGCAGTGTTAAGGATTAAAAAATATTCTATGGAGATATGCGCGCATTTGATTCTTAATTTGCCAGGCGATGAACATCTGGACGTGATAGAAAATGCGAAAATATTGTCGGCGCTGCAAATAAATCAGGTAAAATTACACGCCTTATACATTATGGAAAATACTGTAATGGCGAAATGGTATCAAAGCGGAGCTATTCAACTGATCAGTCAAAATGAATATATTGATCGGGTGATTGCATTTTTATCGTACCTGCATCCTGAAATCGTTGTGCAGCGTTTGATCGGCCGGGCGCCAAAAGAAGGGACGCTATTTGTGAACTGGCAAACGAGTTGGTGGAGGATTCAAGAAGAAATTGAACAACGTATGAAAGAATTGGATCTGGTTCAGGGGTGTAAGTGCGATTATTTGAACGGAAGTGCCGTACGTAAGTTTATAAAATAATCGTATTATTCGCTGCCGGATGTATGTCGGATTTTGCACTATGGAGGAATTTATATGGAAGTTCGCAAGATATTTAAAGCAGGCAATAGCTGTGTTGTATCGTTGCCGGCCAACCTATTGAAATCCCTGGGCATCAGAGAAGGCTCCCATGTTTCGATTGAAGTAAACCGTGAAAACCGGGAGTTGATACTGAAGCCGGTTGTGGTCAAAAAAAATGATATGTCAATGGAGTTTGTACGCCTGATCGACAAGCTGTTAGTAGATTATGACTATACTATTCGGAGGTTGACGGAATAATGCGTTATATCACCTTAGAGGAAGTTATCTATATCTATACGGAAATTATAAAGAAGAATAACGGAAAAGCAGGGATCAATGAAGAGGCCATCTTAGAAAGTGTGTTGGCCAAACCGATGGTGACCTTTGAAGGCGAAGAATTGTACCCCGATCTTTTTACTAAGGTAGCCGTACTTGTATTTGCATTTATTAACAACCGGCCGTTTATCAATGAGAATAAATGTGTTGCTGTCATGAGCGCATTGTTTGTTCTGCGTGTTAATGGCTATCACCTTACTGCGTCGCAGGAAAGCTTGGTCGAATTTATCAATGGGATTGAAAAAGGCAGTTATAAGGTGGATCATTTAATTACCTGGCTGCAAAAAAATGCTGTGCCGGCTTAGTATTGAGCGAATAAACTTCCTTTTCTGAAAATTAATTTTCCCCTTTACAAGATGATCGCTCACTGTTAACATATAGAAGCAATTAAAATGTGAGGTGTGTTAAACAGTGAAAAAAATTGAATTACTTGCCCGTATCGAAAAGTTGTCTTCTATTCTCCACAGCAATGACTTAGCTCAGTTCAACCTGAATGAAGCCAGTATCAATGAAATGCGGCGTTCGCTTGATGAATTGACAGACAGCTATGTGAACGAGTATTGTTCAAACGTCCGGTAATTATTTCTGCAGCTGCACTATTTTTGCAACTAATTACAGCTAACATGAAGCAGAATTTCTGATAACAATAGACGTTAAATCGCTCCGAGGATAGCTTGGAGCGATTTTTATCTGTGTTTTGAATTTACAAAGTTTCAATTTCTTTCTAAAAAAATGCAAAAAAGGGAAGAAACGCGTTGACAGCAAAGAAGAGCTGTGTTACTATATAAAAGTCGCCGAAACGCGGCCGACAAACACAAAAAAGATGGTTGACATG
>JAGFZV010000033.1 GCA_017889545.1 Bacillota bacterium | reverse complement strand
GATAAGGCCTATGAAGCTGGCCGGAAGGAGGGAAAATGATGAATGCAAGCATCCTCAATGAACTCCGGAACATAGTCGGCAAGGACTATGTCATGAGCGCAAAAGAAGACATGATTATTTATGCCAGCGATGCGACGATGTTCGATCATTGGCCGGACGCCGTCGTACAGCCGGCCAGCCGCGATGAAGTCGTAGGCATTGTCAAAGTGGCTGCAAAAAACAATATCCCTCTGACCGGACGGGGAGCTGGAACCTGCCTGTCGGGCGGAGCAATCCCGCTCAAGGGTGGAATCGTTGTGGATATGGCACGGATGGACCGGATCCGCAAAATCGATGCAGCGAACAAAATTGCCATTGTCGAGCCGGGGGTGATTACCTTCGAATTGGCATCGCAAGCCACGAAATTGGGACTATTGTATCCGCCGGATCCGTCGAGCTGGAAAGAATCCACCCTGGGCGGAAACGTGGCCGAATGTGCCGGTGGTGCGGTGGACGGAGAGATGTGCGGACCGGACTGGACGATGCTGATCACCGGCTCGGAAGGAACCTTGGGGTTAATTACTGCCATTACGCTGCGCCTGGTGCCAGCGCCTGTGACCAAGAAAACCATGATGGCCATCTATGAACGTCTGGAAGATGCGGCGAAAACCGTCAGCGTGACCATGGCTTCCGGGATTATTCCCACTACACTGGAGTTAATGGATAACATGGCGATCGTGGCCACGGAAAAAGCCGTGAAAATCGGTCTTCCGGTGCAGGCGGGCGGGCTATTGCTGATCGAAATCGACGGAATGCCATCGACGGTAGAAGAGAATGCTAAACGGGTCAGTGATATTTGCAAAGAATGCGGAGCGCTGGAAGTCAAGGTTGCGCAAACCGCAGCGGAAGCGGAAAGTCTGTGGGTAGCCCGTCGGGGTGTTGCAAAAGCGTTTGGCCAGATTGCGCCCTGTAAATTTGCAGAGGACGCTACCGTACCACGCAGTTTAGTTCCGTTGCTGGTCGAAAAGTCACTGGAGATGCAAAAGAAGTATAACATACCAATTCTGATTGTTGGCCACGCCGGCGATGGGAATATGCATCCGACCATTATGTTCGATAAACGGGACAAGGATGCTGCGGCGCGGGCGGAACAGGCACTGGATGAAGTGCATCTTGTGACGCTGGAATTGGGGGGAACCCTGAGCGGGGAGCACGGGATCGGATTTGCGAAAGCGCCGTATTTAAAGGCGGAAACAGGACCGGTTGGCTATAAGATGGGGCAGGATGTGAAGGCGGTGCTCGATCCCGCAGGCATTATGAACCCAGGTAAGATGTTTAATTATGAAGGCGCTCTTCATTAAAATCCTTGTTTTTTAAATAGACTGGCTGCTCTGGTTTTTTGCTTTAAACGAAAAACTTAGAGCAGTCAGTTTTTTCGAATGCTTTATAATTTAGCTGAAAATTTAATAAAAGACGAATAATTTTTAGCAGGAAATAAAATAAAAACAGAGAATATGTAAACGAAGAATATAAAAACAGAACAGCATATCGTAAAGCGGAACAAAATTGCTTAATAAAATTCAAAACAAGCAATGGATAGAGGTGTCAGCATGGCAAAGACAGAAGAAACTATTTTGTCGATCCATAAGTCTATTGATATTCTTCTTCTTCTGCAAAATGAAGGAAGAGAGCTGGGCGTTACCGAGATTGCCAGAGCTTTGGGAATGAATAAGAGTACCGTTCATAGAGTGTTATCGACGCTGGACAGTCGTGATTTTGTGCAGCAAAACTCTGAGACCGGGAAATATTGGTTAGGAATGAAACTTTATTCGCTGGGGATGACCATCGGTGACAAGTTGCCTTTAAAAGTAATAGCCATCCCTTATTTAAAAGCTCTTTCACAAAAATTCAATGAAGGTGTACATATGTCTGTACTGGATCGGAGTTTTAGCCGCTTTCCCAGAATATTAATTATTGATAAAATTCAAACACAACAATTATTAAGTTTTACACCATCGATTGGCTCCGGTTCGACTTGCAATAGCTCCGGTATGGGCAAGTGTTTGCTGGCGTATAGTTCTGATGAATATATCCGAAAGTTTATTGGCACACCCCTGCCCAGATTTACGAAAAATACCATAACAGAGTGGCCGGAATTTTTAGCGGAGTTAAAACATATTAGAGAAGTTGGATATGCTATCGATGAAGAAGAGTTGGAACTCGGGTTAACTTGTGTTGCCGGACCAATCTTGAACAGAAATCAAGAAATTCTTGCAGCCATTAGTTTGTCCGGTCCGACATCCAGGCTTCAAGCGGATCGCTTGGCGGTCATCATTGAAGAAGTGAAATCAACAGCCAAGGCTATTTCATCACTTTTACAATAGTCGTTAGAAATCTTTTAGGACGTGTTCCGGTTTATACTTTCATATACAGCAGCGATAATTTAATAATTTTTTTACACAAAACATGAAACTAAGTTCCGTATTGCGAAACCATACAGAACGAAAAAAATTGAACAAGAAGAATTGCGAATCGAATTGGCTATGAATGAAGGGGGTAACTTTATTTGTTATGAAGATGCGCTTCATTAAGCGCAAAGCAGGATCTGTGGAGAGTGAAATTTAATATTGGATGCCATTAGAAAAGGAGAGTATATATGAAACGAGTATTAGCGATTAATCCGGGAGCAACGTCCACTAAGGTAGCTGTTTTTGATGATGAAACAGCGGTGTTTAAAAAAACAGTGGAACATCAGGGGCCGGAATTAAAACATTTTGCAAAAGTGTTTGATCAATGTCAGTATCGACTGGCATTGATCCTGAGTGTTTTGCAGGAAGCTTCTATTTCTATCAATACAATAAACGCTATTGTCGCGCGGGGTGGTTTGTTGAAGCCTTTGGCCGGCGGCACTTACGCCGTTAATGAACAAATGGTCAAGGATTTGGAAAAGGCGGAACGCGGCGAGCATGCCTCCAATCTCGGAGCGGCTCTGGCTTATACGCTTGCTCAGCAACTAGGGATACCGGCATTTATTGTTGATCCGGTATCGGTTGATGAACTGGAACCGGTCGCACGAATATCCGGTTTCCCGGAACTTGAGCGGGTCAGCATGGCACATGCACTGAATATGAAAGCAGTCGCACGCAAAGTGGCTTTTGAAATGGACAAGCGATATGAAGATGTTGCACTTGTTATTGCCCATTTGGGAACCGGTGTCTCACTTTCGGTCCATCAAGATGGCAGGATGATTGATGTTGTGGACGGAAAGGAAGAAGGTCCATTCGCGCCCGACCGCTGCGGAGGCTTGCCGGCCAGTCAACTGGTTAAATTATGCTATTCCGGTAAATACACTTACGAAGAACTGCGGAAAAAAGTATTCGGCTCCGGGGGGTTCTATGGATATCTGGGCACGAAGGATATCCGGGATGTTGAAAAAATGGCATCTGAGGGAAATGAAAAAGCGGCTCTGCTGCTGGATGCCTTCTGCTATCAAGTTGCAAAAGAAATTGGCGCCTTGTCCACTGTGCTCAAAGGCAAGGTTGACAGGATTGTTTTGACAGGCGGCATCGCTTATTCCCAGAAAGTTGTGAACGATATTACGGAGCGCGTTCAATCGATCGCTCCCGTGGTTGTTGTTCCCGGCGAAGAAGAATTAGGAGCCCTTGCTGATGGCGCATTGCGCGTTTTGCGGGGTGAAGAAGAGCCCAAAATATATCAATAATTTGCAGACATTTCCTGCCGCGATGAAAGCGGATGTTGAAGAATAAACGATAGGCAGGTGAGGGGGATTAGACCCCTTGCTCCTGCCGAATGGTATATGATGGAAGATAAGATAGATGCCGGAAACAAATTTTTTTTGGTCTTAAAAATTGTAAGAATGATTTAAATATTAAAAAACATTGATATGTTTTTCACATTATCGTCTGTTATTTATGCATTTTCGATCTTTTATAGGATAGGAATTCAATTTCTTTGGGCAACCGTAAAAGGAGGACGGTTAATTGATTTGTGAAGATAAAAAATTAGGAGGATATGAACATGAGTAATAAAAAAACCGGGTTTGAATCTCTTTGGATTTCTTTTTCGATTGCTGCTGTTTGGTTTTCCACCCATTGCGGCGGCGGTTTCGCCACGGGCAATCAAGAGGTCAATTTTTATGTAAAATACGGCTGGACGACGCTGTTTCTGCCTATTATTGCGATGGTCTTTGTGGCGTGGACATTTCGAAATGGATTGGTGTTGGCAAAAGATTATAATGTTCATGATTATAAGAGTTTTGCCAATGCATTGTACCACCCGTATGAAAAAATCTTTTCCTTTATATTTGAGCTTTGCTTTATGGCGACGATTTTAATTGCCGTAAGTACTTCCATTGCCGGCGCCGGCGCATTGCTGCAAAATGTTCTCGGACTTCCTTACTTACTCGGTATAACTTGTCTCGGAGTCATTTTGACTTGTTTGACGATTTTCGGAGCGGAGCTGATTATCCGGGTTTTACGCTATAAAGCTTACTTCTTAATTATTACATTGGTTATTTTGGCATATTTAGGACTTCAATCCGGCTTTATGAATGCTGAACGGTTTATTTTTACGAAAGAAACTTTTGGCAACGATACAGCGGAAGCAGTATTGAAAATGGTATTGTATGTTGGCTTTCAAGTTTTTGGTTTGATCCCGTGCATTTCTGTTTCGCATAAAATAACGACGACAAAGGAATGTAATGCTTTCGGGTTCTTTGGTGTCTTCTTAAACGGTGGTTTTTTGGCAATCATCAGTATCATGTTATTAGGCTTTGCTCCGGCAGTTTTAAAGGAAACCTTGCCGGTCTACTATGTTACTACTCAGCTTGGTATTCCTTGGTTAAAAATCATGTACAGCCTGATTTTGTTCGTTGCTTTGATCGGGACGGCCATCTCTTTCATATTCTCTACGGTCGCCCGCTTTGAAAAACTGTGGGTAGGCAAAGGGGTATTTGAAAGTTTACTGCTGCGCAGAAGCATCATTGCTATTGTAACCGCGTCAATTTGCACAGCGACATCCGTGTTCGGTTTAACAACTCTTGTGGTGAAAGGTTATGGGACGATCGGGTATTTTGCAGTAATATTTGTCGTGCTTCCCCTCCTGACTGTCGGCACGGTCAAGATCCGCAGAAATGCGCAATTGCGCAAGCAACAAGGAATCATAGAAGGCTAAATAGGAACCCATTTTATCGGATATCCTGCTAACGCAATTGAATTCAATTGCGTTAGCAGGATGTTTTTTTGGCTATTGAGTAACCATTTCATTTTTAAATTATCCGGATCGAATTGTTGCAATTGACAATCTGGTTGGTTCCTGCTACCATGTATTTTATAGAATATCTAAAAAACAGAACGAGGTATCGCGATGTGAAACGATATGCAAAAAGAGGGAGGAACTAATCTTGAAACAAGGAGACTTTTTATGGGTAGCCGCATTGGGAATTATTTCATCGGTTTTAATTATCCCCGATACCCACAAAGTATTTGTTGCGCTTACGAAGAACTACCCCTTTGTTATGGGGTTCATTAAATTTGGAATACTAGCTACGATGGGCGAATTGTTAACGATCCGTATCGGTATGGGAAAATGGGAAAAACCGTCCGGGCTGCTTTATCGGTCAATGGTTTGGGGTTTTATTGGGATGCTGATCACGTTAATGTTCGAGATATTTTCCAGCGGAGTTGCCGGTGCGGTGAAAAAGGGCCTTTTATGGACTGGTGATGGCACGACTGCGAAAATTATGGTGGCTTTTTATATTAGCTCCATTATGAACTTGACTTTTGCACCGACATTCATGATTGCCCACCGGGTCAGTGATACCTATATTGACATAATCTGCGGCGAAGGATTGGCGTTGAACAAAGTGAACTTGTCTTCCGTAATTGCCAAAATTGATTGGCAAAGCATGTTTTCTTTTGTCTTTAAGAAAACGATTCCTTTTTTCTGGATACCCGCGCATACAAGCGTATTTCTGCTGCCGCCGGAATATCGGGTTTTTGCGGCAGCATATCTGGCCATTGTCCTTGGTGCAATACTTTCGTATGCAAAAAGAAAAAAACTTCAACCGAACCATTAATGTGAACTGAATACGATAAATAGGTTAAACAAGATGGATCAGACCGGCAATTATTCACTTTTCATGGCGGCTTGCCGGTCTGATAAATTTCTGGACGGCAAGCCGCGAATGTAACGTAATTTTCAGAAAATAAAGGGCCGTAAAAGGAGTTCGTACGCATAATAGCGAATAATTCAATGACATAGAGAAATCAGTTGTTTCATTGAAGGGTGGCGGGTGAAAATGAAAAAAACGAACCGCAATCAGGACATACAGCGATACGATCGACGTATGGAGGCCCGCCTGGATGAATGCAATGGTTTAATGATTGGCGACAGATACAACAAAGACCGGTTCTCATTACGAGGCGCATTTAGGATCCTAGAAGCGCAATGATGCAATGAGGACGGGCCTTTTTTGTCTTACCGGAGCGGCAAAATTAAGCGCCGAGGAAACCTTCTGGCATGGACAGCCTTATTCGTTGCAGATGACGATCCCACCTCTGGCGGTTATGTACTTAGAGCGTAATTCATCACAAATACAGTAATTGAAAGGGGAAGTTCGAATGTCGAAAATTGATTGTGTAGCCATGTTGCTGGCAGGCGGGCAAGGAAGTCGCTTAGGCGTGCTTACTAAGTCGCTGGCCAAACCGGCAGTCCAGTTTGGCGGAAAGTACCGGATTATTGATTTTACACTAAGCAATTGCCATAATTCGGAAATGGATATTGTCGGTGTGCTCACACAGTACCGTCCGTTGGAATTGCATTCATATATTGGTATCGGCAGCCATTGGGATATGGACCGTCGTGGCGGCGGAGTCTTTGTGCTGCCGCCCTTTGCGAGAGATCAAGGCGGGGAATGGTACAAGGGGACGGCAGATGCTATTTATCAGAACATCAATTTTCTGGAGTTGTACCAGCCGCAGCAGGTACTGATTCTTTCCGGCGACCATATCTATAAAATGGACTATTCGCTGATGTTGGAATATCATCGCGACAAGCAAGCCGCAGTGACGATTGGGGTGATTGAAGTACCTTGGGAGGAAACGCATCGATTTGGAATTATGTCCACAAATGGAGAAGGCCGCATTGTTGAATTTCAGGAAAAACCAAGTAAAGCAAAAAACAATCAAGCTTCCATGGGAATTTATATTTTTGATTATGCCGTTTTGAAAGATTATTTACGACGGGATGCTGAAGATACAGCAACAAGCCATGATTTTGGCAAAGATATTATTCCCAGAATGGTGGCGGAGCAGCAAAAGGCGTATGCATACCCGTTTAATGGATACTGGCGGGATGTTGGTACAGTGGAAAGTTATTGGGAAGCGAATATGGATCTTTTGGCCGAAAGACCGGAATTGGACCTTTATGATACAAGCTGGCGGATTTATTCGGAAAATCTGAACCTACCTCCGCATTATATCGCAAATGGGTCTTCCGTAAAATGTTCGATTGTGAGCGAGGGCAGTCAATTATATGGCAATGTCGATCATACGGTGGTTTTTCCGGATGTTTATGTTGCCCCCGGTGCGCAAGTGAAGGATTCGGTGCTTTTGCCGCACGTACGTATTCGTGAAGGGGTCGTATTGGATCATGTTATTGTCGGTCCGAACACAGTGATTGAAGCCGGATCAATCATTAGTGAACAAGAAACAAATATTTGTGAAGATGCGGCGTTAAAAAAGTATTCCGGGATTACTTTGATTGGCGCCGATAAGACAATTGCTCCGGCATTATCCGGAGCAAAAAAATAACCGCAAGTAGTGCCATCAGGAGATTTTTTAACGAAATAAGCAGCTGGAGGCGATAACTTTGAAGCGAATGATGGGCATTATCAATTTGTACAACAGTAAAGATTTGCTATGGGAACTGACTCGTGGCCGTCCATTGGCGGCAGTGCCGTTTGCCGGCCGTTACCGGCTGATTGATTTTACGCTTTCCAATATGATCAATTCAGGGATTACGAACGTCGGGATACTGATGCAGGGAAATTTTCGCTCCTTAATGGATCACTTGCGATCAGGGAAAGAGTGGGATCTGGCCCGAAAACGGGAGGGGTTGTATTTTTTACCCCCGGTGACGGGAATAAATGTAGAAAATGGATTCCCCAATGATTTGAGCGCATTTCAGAGTAATCTTGATTATCTGCAAAATAGCCGGCAAAGCCATGTGGTGATTTCAGGCTGCAGCATGATCTGTAATCTCGATTACAATTACGGGCTGGCTTTTCATCAGGAAAAAGGCGCTGATATTACGGTTGCCTACAAAGAAATGGGTGATTTGGATAGTTATCCCTATTCTTCGATGCTTGGGCTCGATGAAGACGGGCGGGTCCGGGACATTGAAATCAATCCGGTTCGGGCGCGCTACCGCAATTTGTTCTTGGAGATGTACATTATCGAAAAAAAATTATTAATGGAATTGGTCGATAGCGCCGTTTCACGCGGGGGAACTAATTTTTTACGTGATGCTGTAATGAAAAATCTGGATAAATTAAAAATTTATGGGATCCATTATCAGCGTTATGTCGCTCACCTGATGTCGATCCGCAGTTATTACCGGCATAGTATGGAATTGCTCCGTCCGGAAGTATGGCGCAATTTGTTTTTTGCCAATGGATTGATTTATACAAAAATTAAGGATGAAGCACCGACGAAATATAATGATTCGGCAAGAGTCAGCAATTCATTGATTGCAAATGGCTGTATTGTAGAAGGCACGGTTGAAAATAGCATCATTTTCCGGGGTGTGAAAATTCATAAGGATGCCGTGGTGAAAAATAGCATTATTATGCAAAAAAGTGAAATTGGTTCTGGGGCGACGCTCGAAAATATGATTTGCGATAAAGATGTCCGGATTTCGGCGGGAAAATGTTTGATCGCTGAGCCGCATTATCCGATGGTGATTTCTAAAGGAAGTCTATTGTAAAAAAGTCTGATCAAATAATAGAGAATACGGGAAAGGAGCGATTTGGGTTATGAAAGTATTGCTCGCAGCGGCAGAAGCGGTTCCGTTTGTAAAAACCGGCGGATTGGCCGATGTTGTAGGTTCATTACCGCAAGAACTGCGGCGGCAAGGGATTGATGCCAGGGTAATCCTACCTTTATATCGCGATATTCCTGAGATTTTTCTCGCAAAGATGACCCATGTGTTGGCGAGTACGGTTTCTTTGGGTTGGCGGCGTCAATACTGTGGATTATTACAAATGGTTTATCAAGAGGTCCCCTTTTATTTTATTGACAATGAATATTATTTTGCCCGTGACGGTCTTTACGGGTATAAAGATGACGCGGAGCGCTTCGCTTTTTTCTCCAAAGCCATAGTCGAGCTTTTACCGCACCTTGGGTTTATGCCGGATATCATCCATTCGAACGACTGGCATACGGGTCTAGTGGGCGCCTACTTGCATGCTGGCAGAGCGCAGGCTGGAAAAATTGCCAGCTTATTTACGATCCATAATCTTCGGTATCAAGGAGTATACCCTCATTTTGTCCTTCATGATATCGTAGGATTGGATGATCGTTATTTTACTCCCGAGCGGTTGGAGTTTTTTGGGGCGATCAATTATATGAAAGCCGGTATTTCTTTTGCCGATATCATTAGCACAGTCAGCGTTACGTACGCCAAAGAGATACAAACTGTCGAATATGGAGAAAAACTTGATGGTTTTTTGCAACGGCGCAGTCATGATTTAGTTGGCATCGTCAATGGAATTGATTATACGCTTTATAATCCCGAACAAGATTCAGCGATTAGCTCTCTATACTCAGCCAGGGAACAAGCCGGAAAAAAGGAAAACAAAGCAGAATTGCAAAAAATCATGGGTTTCCCGGTGGACGAGCGGCTGCCATTAATTGCGATTGTTTCCCGCCTTGTGGATCAGAAAGGGTTGGATCTTGTGCTTGACGCTCTGCCGGAAATATTGAACCAAGACATACAATTCGTTGTACTGGGTACTGGCGATGAATATTACGAACGGTCGTTTTCCACTGCGGCTAAGGATTTTCCGCAAAAAATGGCAGTGAATATTCAGTTTTCGGAATCCTTAGCACATAAAATTTACGCCGGCTCAGATATTTTTTTGATGCCATCGTGTTCAGAACCCTGTGGGATCGGGCAATTGATTGCTATGCGGTACGGCGCCGTCCCTGTTGTCCGTGCAATCGGCGGACTGAAAGATACTGTTCAGCAATACGATGAAGCAACCGGCAGTGGAACTGGATTTTGTTTCGCCGAATATTCACCGGCGGCAATGCTGACCGCGCTCCGGCAAGCAATCACTGTCTTTCGGAATAAGGCGGCATGGATGAAACTGATGCGATCCGGGATGAAACGGGATTTCAGCTGGAAACATTCTGCTGCGCAGTACAAAAAAATCTATGAGAAATTGTGGGAGGTGCGACAAGCCGATGCTTAAAGACAAAAAGGAAGTAAAGAAAGCTTTGCTTGCTAAACTCCCCGCCAGCCGAGCCGGGGATTTTGCTTCTGCAACGGCATGGGAACAACTCAATGCCGTTGGCAGCGTACTGCAGGATTATGTAAAGGTAAATTGGCAACAGACGAGCCATCGTTACATCGACCATGGCGCCAAGCAGGCGTACTATTTTTCCATGGAATTTTTGCCAGGGCGCTTTCTGCGGACGAAATTGATTAATCTGGGATTGCGGTCATTGTTCGAGCAAACATTGAAGGAAATGGGCGTTGAACTTGCTGTGCTTGAAGAGCAGGAACCGGATCCCGGATTGGGTAACGGCGGTCTGGGCAGGCTTGCGGCTTGCTTGTTAGATTCTTTGGCGGCTCTCGGGTTTCCCGCTCACGGATGCGGTATTCGTTATAAATATGGATTTTTTGAGCAACGGATTGTGGAGGGTTATCAGGTGGAATTGCCGGATAACTGGTTGGAGCATGAAGCAAGCTGGGAAACGCGCAAACCGGAAGAAGCCGTGGAAGTTCGGTTTGGCGGAATGGTTCAGCAAAGCAGGGTAGGCGACCGCTTTATTTTCCATTATGAAAATGCGGAAACGGTCACAGCCGTCCCTTATGATGTTCCGATTGTGGGGTATCATAATAAAACAGTAAATACCTTGCGGCTGTGGAACGCAGAACCTCATTGGGATGAGATCGACTTTTCCGCCATGGGGCGGGAGGCCTACCAGCAGGATGTGGGCTATAAAAGCCGGGTTGAATCGATATCGGAAGTTCTGTATCCGGATGACACGTTTCATGAAGGCCGTGTTCTGCGGTTAAAACAAGAGTATTTCCTGGTTTCTGCCGGCCTGCAAAGTATTATCCGCCATATCAAGCAGCAAGGATGGCCGTTGAATGAGCTGGCAGATAAAGTAGCAGTCCATATTAACGATACCCATCCGGTGCTGGCCGTTCCGGAATTGATGCGGATTTTGGTGGATGAGGAAGGGTTTGGCTGGGATGAGGCATGGATTATTACAACCAATACGATTTCTTATACCAATCATACGATCATGCCGGAAGCGATGGAAAAATGGCCGATCGATATTTTTAAAGCTCTGTTGCCGCGAATTTATATGATTGTTCATGAAATCAATGAACGTTTTTGCCGGTTGCTTTGGGAGCAGTATCCAGGGGACTGGGACCGTATCGCCAGTATGGCGATTATTGCCGAAGGCCATATAAAAATGGCACACTTGGCTGTTGTCGGCAGTCATTCTGTTAACGGCGTGGCTCCATTGCATACCCAAATCCTGCGTAAAGAGATATTGCAGCTTTTTTACCAACTATCCCCGCACAAATTCACGAACCGTACGAATGGGATTACCCATAGACGGTGGCTGCTAAATTGCAATCCGCAGTTGGCCGCGTTGATTACGGCAACGATCGGGTCCTCCTGGATACGACATCCGAAGGATCTTTCGGCACTGGATGCTTACACTGCTGAAGGGAATTTTTGCCAAAAATTTCAGGCAGTAAAACAAACCAACAAGCTTCGTTTAGCGCAATTTGTACGGGATCGCCAAGGGATTACTTTGGATCTAACGTCTATTTTTGATGTGCAAATCAAGCGTATCCACTCTTATAAGCGGCAGCTTCTAAACATCCTGCACATAATGCATTTGTATAATCAGTTGAAGGATGATCCCGGTCTTGACATAGTTCCCAGAACATTTTTCTTTGCCGGCAAGGCCGCGCCAACGTATTATTTAGCGAAACGAACGATTAAACTAATCAATGCAGTAGCGTCGGTTGTTAATTGCGATCCGGTCGTCCGTGATCGCTTAAAAGTCATATTTATCGAAAATTATGGCGTCTCCACTGCCGAGTTGATTATTCCAGCAGCCGATGTCAGTGAGCAAATATCTACTGCCGGCAAAGAAGCTTCCGGTACCAGCAATATGAAATTTATGTTAAACGGCGCTGTGACAATTGGCACGATGGACGGCGCGAATATTGAAATTTATAAAGAAGTCGGCGACGATAACTTTATGATGTTTGGGTTGCGGTCGGAAGAAGTAGCCCGTTATTATAAGATTGGCGGTTACCGGTCACGGGATGTATATGAAACGGACGCACGGGTCCGGAGGGTTCTTGATCAGCTTATTGATGGATCTTTGCCCATTCCTGAAGAGGAAGCGCGGCATCTGTATAATTATCTGTTAGACTATAATGATGAATTCTTTGTTCTGAAAGATTTTTCCGCTTACGCGGCCGCTCAGCAGCGGATCGATTCTTTGTATAGAGATCAATGCCGTTGGGCGGAGATGTGCGCGCATAATATTGCTCATGCCGGCCGTTTTTCCAGTGATTGCACTGTGCAGGAATATGCAATTGGCACATGGGATATTCAACCTGTCCCGGCAAATGCGCGCAAGGAGGGAAACCATGGAACAAGAGTGGTTGATTCATGATTCGCACTCATTGGAATGTCGCCGCCCGTTTGGACCGATTGTCTGCGATTCAAGGCTGTTTTTATGCATAAAGGTTCGTGCTTTCCGAAAAGTTGATTCCGTGGTTCTGCGCTTATGGCAGGAAGGGAGCGGAGAGGAACTGATCCCGATGCAGGCGGCAGACGTTTTGTCAGATGATGCATGGGTGCAGTATCAAGCTGAAATTATAGGTCGATCCACTCCGGGATTGATGTGGTATTGCTTTATACTGCATGATGGGGAGAAAACGTGGTACTATGGGACGCATGAAGACGGATTAGGCGGACTGGGACGTTGCGGAAACAACATGCCGTCCGCGTATCAAGTTACGGTGCATCCGGCTGATTTAAGAACTCCTGCCTGGTTTAAACAAGCAGTCGTGTATCAGATTTTTGTCGATCGTTTTGCCAACGGTCGAGAAGAAGGATCGGTGCTGAACCCAAAACCGGGAATTCTGGTGCACCCGCATTGGGAAGATACACCGGTCTATGCGAAGGATCCAGCTACCGGGCAGGTACTGGCGTATGATTTTTTTGGCGGTAATTTAGCCGGAGTAATAAAAAAACTGCCATACTTAGCTGAATTGGGAGTAACCGCCATTTATTTTAATCCGATATTTGAAGCATCCAGTAATCACAAGTATGACACCGCGGATTATAAAATGGTTGACAGTATGTTTGGCGACAATGACCTGTTCCAAGAATTATGTCATCAGGCAGCGGAACAAGGAATTGCCATTATCCTGGATGGCGTATTCAGCCATACCGGCAGTGACAGTATCTATTTTAATAAATACAACCGGTATCCCGAATTGGGCGCCTATCAATCGAAACAATCATTGTATTATAATTGGTACCTGTTTATTAATTACCCTAACGAGTATGAATCCTGGTGGGGTGTCGATACTTTGCCAAATGTGAATGAACTTGATCCGGGATATTTGCAGTACATGATTGAAGGTCCGGACAGCGTTCTGCAATATTGGGGCAAGATAGGGATCCGTGGCTGGCGGTTGGATGTAGCGGATGAACTTCCGGAAGATTTTATTCGGATTTTGCGGCGAAGGTTAAAATCCGGCGATGCAGAAAATGTTTTGATTGGCGAGGTATGGGAAGATGCTTCGCGTAAACTAAGTTATGGAAAAATGAGGGGTTATTTTCACGGAGATGAATTGGATTCGGTCATGAACTATCCTTGGCGGAAGATTTTATTGGACTTTATATTGCATGTAAGCAACGCAGAACAGGCTGCGCGGGCGTTGCTGAGTCAATATGAAAATTACCCCGCGGCTCATTTCTTTTCAAACTTGAATGTATTGGGAACTCATGATGTACCGCGAATTCTTACCTTATTGGGAGAAGCGCCGCCAGAGCACACCTTGTCGCTCGCCGAACGCGCCCGGTTCCGGCTGAATACGGGAAAACTTCAATTGGCCTTGAGCCGATTGAAGCTGCTGGCCTTATGGCAAATGACGTTTCCGGGAGCGCCATGTATTTATTATGGCGATGAAGCCGGGTTGGAAGGGTATAGTGACCCTCTCAACCGGAGAACGTATCCATGGGGGACTGAGAAAAAGGAACTACGATCCTGGTATGAAAAATTGATTGCCCTTCGAAATAACTACCCGATGCTTTGTACCGGCAATTGGGAAATCATTTGGGCCGAGGGAGATGTGATCGTGTACCGGCGATGGATTTATGCCGGCAGGGATGCGATCGGTCAGGCTAGGCCGGATAATATGGCAATTATTCTTCTCAACCGCGGCGGTAAAACAGTGAAGGCGGATTTGGCTGCAAAAAATTGGCCTTATATACACTTTGTGGATGTATTGGAAGCTGGCCCAACGGTACAAGTGCATGGAGGCCGCTGCAAAATAGAGATACCGCCATTGTCGGGAAAACTATACGTGGCCGAACCCCAAAAGACAATCAGGGAACGGCAGGCGGGCATTTTGCTTCATTTGACTTCGCTGCCAGGGCCTCATGGCGGTGGCGACCTTGGGGCTTGTGCTTACCGGTTTATTGATTTTTTAGTATTGGCCAAGCAACGTTATTGGCAAATATTACCGTTTAATCCGCGCGGTGAAGGCGACTCTCCCTACCAGAGTTGCTCAGCGTTTGCCGGCGATCCACTTTTGATTGCCTTAAACCCGTTAGTGGAAGAGGGTTTACTGACTGGCCAGGAAGTGAGTGAGGCTGTTCATAAAGTTGGTCCGTTCTCTGCTGAACGTGTTGCGACGTTGAATGTGCAGCAGTTGAAGGAACCTTTATTTCAATTGGCATTTAAACGGTTTTTGACAAACGGGGATGCAGCAGGATTTCAAGCGTTTCAGGCAGAACAGCAGAGTTGGTTGAAAGACTATGCGCTTTTCATGGCTTTGGCCCAAAAATTTGGTACTTTTGACTGGACTGCATGGGAGCCGCGGGCTGTGCAGCGAGAGCCGGTGTTCATGGATTCTTTCCGGGAAAGATATCGGGAAGAAATCGAATATCAAACTTTTCTTCAATACCTATTTGACCGGCAGTGGTCGGCATTGAAGCAGTATGCGGCTGCAAGCGGGATCCAGATTATTGGTGATTTGCCGATTTTTGTGTCCCAGAATAGTTGTGATGTGTGGGCAAATCAACTACTGTTCAAATTGGACCAGACTGGAAGGCCCGCAGTTGTCGCTGGCGTTCCGCCGGATTACTTTAGCCCAACCGGCCAGCGGTGGGGGAATCCTCTGTATGATTGGACGGCAATGGGCGCCGATAATTACCGTTGGTGGAAGGAACGGTTTCAACGCCTGTTGAAACAGGTCGATTTTATCCGGTTGGACCATTTTCGCGGTTTTGCTTCATTCTGGGAGATACCATCAACAGAGGAAACGGCAGTTCATGGCGAGTGGGTGGAAGGCCCGGGGCAAGACTTTTTCCTGGCAATGCAGGCGGCTTGCGGTCCATTACGAATGATCGCGGAGGATTTAGGCCATATTACCCCTGACGTGCATGCCTTAAAGGATCGTTTTGGTTTCCCGGGAATGCAGGTTCTGCATTTTGCTTTTACACCGGATGGCGGCGGAAATTGCCATCCGATCCGACTGGATGAAAATTGTGTTGTATATACCGGCACTCATGATAATGATACGACAGTCGGCTGGTATAAAAAATTAGGAGAAACAGACCCTGAACACCAGCGTTGTATTCAAAGGTATCTGGGAGTAGGGGAGGAAAGCAGTCCTCAAACAGTTTGCAAGGTATTGATTCAACGGGCCTATCAAAGCCGGGCGATGCTGGCAATTATTCCGTTACAAGATATATTGGGTTTGGACAGTGCAGCTCGAATGAATATCCCCGGGACAGCAACCGGAAATTGGCAATGGCGCTGTAAACCAAGTGATTTAACCTCCATGGTGGCCCTTGAATTGGCCCCACTGGTGGCTGCTAGCCGGCGATGATGGCAGACTAACTATTGCAAGACTAAGAAGGAAGGAACCGCGAATACGTTCGCGGTTCCTTCCTTCTTAGTCTTGCAAAAAGAATAACGACCTTATGCTTCGTCACTGATCCCTTGGCCAAAGAGCTTATAAAGGACCAAAGCGGCGATGGTATTGCCGAACACATTGATTGTTGTTCGGCCCATATCCATGAACCGGTCGACGCCGGCGATGATCGCGATCGCTTCAACCGGAAGTCCCATCGCTGTCAGAATAACAGCAAGGACAACAAGTGAGGCGGCAGGGACATTAGCAGTTCCTTTATTGGCAATCAAAGTGGTTACCAAAATGGTGAGTAACGCAGGGCCGGTGAGCGGAATCCCATACGCTTCCGCTAAAAAGCAAACCGCCAAGGATTGGTAAAGGGCAGCGCCGTCAAGATTAAAACTATAGCCCAGCGGTAAAATAAATGCCACGATACGGTTGGGGATACCTGTGCTTTCCAGAATTCTCATATGTACAGGCAAAGTAACTTCGGAGGATGCGGTAGTGAAAGCCAGAAGAAGCGGTTCCGCTACTTTTTTTATGGTTTCCAGAGGCCTCATTCCCATTAGGGAGACAAGAACAGCAAAGATGAGCATGATAATAAACAAGCCGATATACAATGTTCCGACCAGTTTTGCCATGGCAAGCAGAAGTTTTGTCCCTTGCGTAGCAACGACCCAGGCGATGATGGCGGCAACTGCTACAGGAGCTGTGGCGATAATGCCTTCGGTCAGTTTAAACATTGCCTGCATGACGCCTTCGAGGATTTTGATTACGGGTTTAGAAAGTTCCGGCCCGGTTTTGGCAAGAGAAAGACCAAAGCAAACGGCAAAAAATAACGTGGGAATAATTTTTTGGCCTGCCATTGCGGCAACTATGTTGTCAGGAATAATATCTAAAAAGAAGTTCGACCAATTGACCGCAGTAGCCAGGTTTTTTGGGATGGCGCCCGTCGCTTCAAGCGATATTCCGGCAGCCGGATGAAAAATTTCGTTCAGACCGATGCCGAGTATGATGGATATCCCGGTTGCGGCATAAAACCAAACAAAAGCCGCTGCCCCCATTTTGCCAAGTTGTTTGAGATCGGAGCCCATTCGGTAAATACCAAGAGTAACCGAAGCAAACACCAACGGAATAACAATCATTTTAATTGCTTTCACAAAAGCGGTGCCAATTGGCGCAATCGCTTTACTGAAGTCAGGCCATAAAAAACCGACACAAATACCAAGAATAAGACCGATAAGGATTTGCAGCCATAAAGCAGGCCACTTTGAACCTGAGCTTTTAATCTCTTCCATGTTGCGAAGCCCCCCTTTTTCCTGTTAGCTGTGAAATTGCAAAGTTGCTTTAGCCCGTGCAGAGTAATTTATTCATCCTCCTTTCGGAAATGAGTTTTGCAGCGCTTGTTCCAACGAACTGAATGAATTTATAATGTATTATTATTCCGTATCAGGTGGACAACTCCTTCTTACAACGACAGAAAATTTCCTAAATTTGGCTTATAGGTGATAGTAACTCCCTAGTTTGCTCTTGTGTATAACGTCGGCGTGGGAATTGTAAAATTTTCTATCTATGCTCAGTATAGACGATAATGTAAAGTTATAATAATAATTTATTTTGATGTTTACGATAACAAAATGCTTATGATCAAACGCAACGAATTCCAGCGTTTAGTCGTTCTAAAACAAAATACAATAGTAGGATGCCCTTGTTTTGCGTTGAGACCCGCAACGCAATGCAAAAAGACTTGCAACAGACTGAAATGCTATGTAAGAATAGAAGTAAATGAACCCAGGTTTATAATGACGATACTGATGATTGAGAGGGAGACGGGCAATGAAACAAACCAATAAGCATAAAGCGACTGTTACACTGATTTTTGTAACAGCGGGTTATCTGGCGAGCTACCCTTTCCAATGCACGTTTGCCGGCGGTTTGCTCACGGGCGGTTTTGGGGCTGCCATGGTTGGCGGTTTGGCAGATTGGTTTGCAGTATCGGCTTTGTTCCGTCGTCCTTTAGGCATTTCGTTTCGCACCGCTGTAATTCCCCGCAATAGGGAACGGATTTTTGCTACTATTATTGAGATGGTGCAAAACCAACTTTTAACAGCGGAAAACATCGGACAGACATTGGACCGGTTTGATATGACAGACATGTTGCTGCGGTATTGGGAAGAACATGGGGGCCGAAAAGACGTGCAGGACATGCTGACGCGAATTGCCGGAGATATGCTGCAACAGACTGATGCACAGGAACTTGCCCGTATCTTGGAGAAAATGATCCGGCGTGGCGCGAACCGGGTTGAAGTTGCCCCGCTGGTTGCAGAAGCATTGGATTGGTCCGTGCGTAACGGCTATGATAAAAAAATAGCCAATTTTTTATTGGTCGAGCTTTGCAATATCATTGAGAGAGAGCAGTTTCGTGCAACTTTAGCCAATTTATTCAGAGAAGCCAAAGAAGTGTATGAACGCGATTTGTTTCGCCGGCGCATGGCCAACCATCTTTTAGAATATTTATTGGGCCTTTCTCCGGAGCGCATGGCTGCTGTGGCCCAAGAAAAGCTCATTGCGGTATTGCAGAATGAGGAAAATTTATCCGCGCTGCATAATCGGTTACGGAACTGGGTTGATGCGCTTTCGCGCCGGTTGACGAGTGATCCGGTATTCCGGCAAAGTATTGAAGCATGGAAAAACGAAATGGTAAACCGGCATTTGCATATCAGCAAACAAATTGCGGAAACGGTGATCTCGCTGCAAGCATTAGGCAAGGAGAGGCTGGCGGTTGATGGTTCCTGGCGAGCTGTGCTGGAGCGCCAGTCCGATCAGGCAGTGCGGAGTTTAGCGGGAAACCGGGAACAGCGAACTAAAATAAGCCGGGTTGCCAAAAACGTTTTTTTAGAAACAATCGCAGCGCATCATGAAGAGATCGGGAGCATCGTTCGCATTCGTCTGGAACAATTCTCGGATAGCGCCTTGGCAGATTTTATTGAAAGCCGGGTCGGTAATGATTTACAGATGATACGGATCAATGGTTCGGTTGTTGGCGGGTTAGCAGGGATGGCGCTGTTTCTTCTGAGTTATTTGGCTGGCAATATTTGATGAAATTGGGGTTGTTGAAGATGTCGGGTTGGAACAAGGCGGATGTCATTTTGGCTTTTACAGCGGTTTGTTTTTGCGGGACGTTGTTGCTTTATCGCAACTATCCGGACGTAGTAGCCTGCCGAGCATTGCTTGCTGTTGCGGAAGCGGCGCTAGTCGGTGGTTTGGCGGACTGGTTTGCCGTAACGGCACTGTTTCGTAAGCCATTAGGGTTTGGATGGCACACTGCGCTTATTCCCCGTAATCGAGAACGTGTCATCGATGGTATCTCAAACGCAATAGAAAAAGAATTTCTTAGTGTTGATTCGCTAAAAAAAAGATTGGCTCAAATTCGATTTGTCGATCTGCTGACCGATTGGTTGGAATATCAAGACAACCGGCGCAGCTTTCGCAACGCGCTCGAATATTTTTTGCAGCGTGTATTCAGCCAGGCGGAATCAAAAGAAATAGCTAAGATACTGGAGGATTTTTTAAAAAGCCGAGCTGGCGATTGGCCGTTGACGACACAACTTCAAGAGTTGCTAACCTGGCTTTTGCAAAATCACAAAGAAAATGAAATGATCTTGTATATCTTGGATGAATTGCAGAGAAAAGCAGATAGTCCGGCTGCCAAAAAAGGTATTTTGAATTATCTTCGCAGTTATGCGGAACAGGGCACGCATACTTGGTGGCAGAAGTTTGCGCTGGAATTAGGGCTCGCGACAGACAGCATTAATTTGGAAGAAGCTGCTGATGCATTACAGCAAGAAACGGTGAAGCTGATCATACAGCTGCGGGATCCAGAGCACCCATTACGCCATTGGCTGAGAAGTGCCTTGGCCGAATTTGCAAAGCGCATGGGTTCTGACCGGAATTTGCAAACAGTTATTAAAAATTGGCAAATGGAGTTTATACAAAAGGCCGATCTTATAGAAGTGTTGATAGCGCTTATTGATGTTTCGCTGCAGCGGGGTCAGCGGCAGGCGCTTGCTTGGATATTGCTGCAAATCGAGCAATATTGGGATCATATTCAGTCTAATCCGGAAAAAATGGCATGGCTGGAGAAATATTTCAAAGAAATGGTCTTTCGCATTCTAGAAACGGAACACCATTGGATCGGCACTGTGGCCCGGGATGCGCTTACTATCCTTACCGACCGCGATCTTAGCGCGTTTGTTGAGGATAAAGCCGGTGATGATTTGCAGTGGATACGGATCAATGGTTCGGTTGTTGGCGGTTTGGCAGGTTTGCTGCTGTTTCTGTTTGGGTATTTTGTATATGATCCCTATGTGCTGCCGGCTATTCGGCATTGTCTGCTGTAGGAGGAATTGCGATGCGGGAAAAGTTTGCTGTGACATTGATCATTTTATTAACTGTCGTTTGCGAAGTAATGGATGTTTTCATGAAGATGGTTTATGAAAGGAAAGCGAAGTGAAATTTCATACCAATCCTATCCGTGTATTGATTCCATCAGTATAAAATCTTTACTGATTACACAACACAAATTATAATAAAAGTAAATCATTCTAAAATCCATGATAATTTATTGCTTATAACAAAATGGGATGAGTAATGCTATGGGATGGTGAATATGGTGGATCAATCATTGGTTGTCTTTGCAACAGTTGTGGAAAAAAAGAGTTTTACGCGTGCGGCGGATGCGCTGCATATGACACAACCGGCAGTAAGCCAGCATGTCCAGATGCTTGAAAAGAACCTCGGGACAAAGTTATTGGACCGAAGCAACAAATATGTGCAATTAAATAAAGCGGGGGAAATTGTTTATCATCATGCCAATGAAATAATTGGTCTTTATATGCAAATGCAAAAATTAGTGGATGATACGATGAACAAAGCGAGTGGCAATCTGGCCATAGGGGCAAGTTATACATTTGGCGAATATGTTCTCCCTCATATTGTTGCATACTTACAAACAGAATACCCTTTGATAAAACCGAAAATCACCATCGCCAACACAAAAAGGATTTCTGAATGGGTAGCAAACCGTCAACTGGATGTTGGGATCATTGATGGGGAAATTCATCATAACGATTTACCCATGGATCCATTTGCCGAGGATTTAATGTATATCGTTGCAACCGCGAATTGCCCATACATAAAACAAAGTACACAACGCAGCATAGATGACTTGAAAAATGAAGCTTGGATTGTGCGGGAAGAAACTTCAGGAACAAGAGAGGCAACGGAAAAAATGTTTTCTGAACTCAACTTTTGTCCTAAAAGCATTATGGAATTTGGCAGTACTCAAATTATAAAAGAATCGGTAGAAGCTGGTTTGGGGCTTACGCTCTTGTCACATTGCACAATTCAAAAAGAAGTATCACTTGGCATGTTAAAAATAGTGGATGTGTCAGGGACACCTTTTCGGCGAAATTTTTCTTTAATAACTCCATCGACCCGGTTCAAAACAAAGGCTACTTCCGTCTTTATGGAGATTTTACGCGATCACAGAGGATTGCCCAGCTTCTTTGGAAAACCTATTTTTCAGCAATAGCAATTTTTCGGACATAGTTTTTGTCAAGCAAACCCAAACGGACACAAAGCGTTTATCCTTATTCTTATGGCTCGTAATTAAAAAAAAGCGCCTGTGCCCTCAACGGGGGCATAGGCGCTTTTACCATTACTTATCGGATCGAAAAATGATCGATGGGGGGCTTATCTAGCATAACATATTTATTCTGCGAAATAATCTTTGTAATGATATAACGCAGGTGAGCCGCCGGTGTGAATAAAGACTACATTCTCGCCTTGCTTGAATCGTCCTTGGCGAATAAGACCGATCAATCCGGCAAATGACTTGCCGGTGTATACCGGATCCAATAAGATTGCTTCTGTTTGAGCCATCAACTTAACCGCTTCTACCATTTCTGGCGAAGACAACGAATAACCCGGTCCCACGTATCCCTCGACGTTCTCGACAATTTCTTCTGGGAAATCAAGTCCAAACCGTGCTGCTGTTGCTTTGGCATCTTTGCAAATAATGGGGCGTTGGGTTTCCGTTGGCCTGCTGATATTAATGCCAATTACCGGAATTTTAGTATTATTTCCCCAAAAACCAACTGCCAGCCCCGCGTGCGTGCCGCCGCTGCCGCTGGTACAGACCACATAATCAATCTTCAGGCCCTTGTCAAAAGCTTGGGCCATAATTTCTTCTGCACAAGCGACATAACCCAGTGTGCCTACTTCATTGGAACCGCCGCCGGGAATAATATACGGCTTTCTTCCTTGCTGGCGTACTTTTTCAGCTACTTTTTCCATGGCTTCCATCGTATTGGATCCGCCCGGAACAACTGTATAGGATGCGGCTCCCATTAGATGAAATAAAAAATTGTTTCCAGTTGCATCCGTTTTATAACTTCCGGGAACCCGTTCTTCAATTACCAAGTGGCAAGGAAACCCTTCTTTGCAAGCTGCTGCCAACGTTAAGCGAGCGTGATTGGATTGGACTGCACCACAAGTAATTAATGTGTCTGCGCCTTTGGCCATGGCGTCTGCAAGCAGAAATTCCAGCTTGCGTGTTTTGTTGCCGCCTGCTGCCAAGCCGAGCATGTCGTCTCGTTTAATCCAAATATTTGGCCCGCCCAATTCTTTGCTGAGACGAGGTAAAAATTCTAGTGGCGTTTGTCCTTCTGTATAACGCCGTCTTGGGAATTGTGAGAGATTCATCTTTACGTCACTCCTTATAAAAATTGTCGATTTACGGCTAGTATAGATCATATTCGAAAATAAAGAAAATAAATTATTTTGATAGTTATGATAATGTTGTGCTTATAAACGGTCAGGTGTTTCCAGTGCGGATAATTTTTACAAGCGCTAGTTTTTCCCTTAGAAGATTGTTTTCCGAGTGAACTTCCCGAAATGGTTATTTCCGATATAGTTTTGTCTGGTATTCTGCATACCAGACTTTTTTATTGCTAAAAATACATACGAATTAGCTTATAAGTATAATAAATAATACTAATTTTACTTATGCTAAAAGGCAGTATATATTCTTATCTAAGAAAGTGCAAAAATTCTCAACTCGCTGGAGGTTCATAAAGCGAACCATTTTCAGGCAAGTGTTTTGACTGTCAGCAGCAGGGTAAGGCGGATCGGATAAAAATTTGCAAACGTTCAAGCGTTATTTTATCCGGTGAATTCTGAATTTTATAATTTTTGGAAAGGTGTGATGTCCATATTGTGTAATTGTATTGCATCAAAACATGTATCTTGACACTGGTATTTAAACGAATACAAATTTGGAGGGAAAAATTTTGAGCATTACGAATGTAAAGTCAGCAAACAATGGAACTTCCAATAAATTTCCTTTATGGCTGAAAATAATTGTGGGCCTAATCATCGGGGTAATTATCGGTATGTTATGGCCCCAATTTGGCAGTTCTCTAAAATTTTTTGGCGATGCGTTTATTAAAGCGATAAAAATGATCGTTATTCCTCTAGTCTTTTCTGCAGTAACCCTGGGTATTTATAAAATGGGCACAGATATAAAAGGACTAGGGCGTCTGGGTTTTTTGGCGATGGGCTGGTTCTATTTTGCCACGGGGGCAACGATGGTCCTAGGGATTGGTTTAAATATGATATTTCATCCGGGGCGGGGTGTAGATCTTCAGGCAACAGGTGTAGTGCCGAAAAATTTAGCGACATCAATTGACTGGACAAAATTTTTCTTAGATATTATTCCTGACAATGTTCCGATGGCTATGGCTAATCAAAAGATAATACCAGTGCTGTTTTTTGCAATATTGTTCGCGCTGGCGTTAGCCAAAATTGGGAAAAAGGCGCAACCGATAGTAAATGGATTGGAAGCAATCTTGGACAGTATGTTTGTCTTAACCAGATGGATCGTCGGAACCGCACCTGTGGCTGTAGCTGGGATAATGGCCTGGGTATTTGCAACTCAAGGCGGTGCTGTTATAACCGCAATGGCAAAACTGATCGGAGTTCTGTATATTGGCTTGGGTGTTATTGTTATCGCCTTTATGATCATCGTATCTCTGCTTGGAATGAACCCGATTAAGATGATAAAAATGGTTTCTGAACCATTATTATTAGCTTTCACAACCTGTTCTGCTGAAGTTACCTTGCCATCACTTATGCAAATTTTAAAACGCAATGGCATCTCAGATAAGGTGGTTTCTTTTGTATTACCGTTGGGATATAGCTTTAACTTGGATGGCGCGGCATTATATCAGTCCTTGGCGGTGTGCTTTTTGGCGGAGGCCTACGGTTTGAACCTTGACGCTCCTACCATTGTGACAATTCTAATAACGACTTTAATAGCCAATAAAGGTACTGCAGCCGTACCGGCGGCATCTTTGGTTGTGTTGTCCATTATTTTGACATCCATAGGATTGCCGGTGGAAGCAATTGCCATTCTAGCGGGAGTCGACCGGTTTATGGATATGGGCCGGACGGCAGTTAATGTATTGGGCAATACAGTTGCGACCTTATTATTGGCCAAATTCGGCAATGTTGTGGAAGAAGATGTGGAAGTAAAGGAATCTTTCGTATCATAACTTAGTGGTTTATGCATCGGTTTAATAGTGCAGAGTGTAGTTAGTATGCACTCTGCACTATTTTTCAGACTTACAGAAGGTATAATTACTTTCTGTGACATAGTGCAGCCATTGGCTTTTGCCGTCGCTATAAAAGCTCGACGCGAGCCGGGTTTTCTAATAGTATTTGCGGATTTTTTACCGATGTTAGCAGCAGGATACTATAATGATTGTACATGTGTCAAAAGTATAGTTGCCGTATACGGCAAATTGTCGTATACTGTAGTGAGATATATCCTAAATAAGATATAATATAGTGTCATTGGAGGTTATTACGATATGGAACAAGGAACATTTCGGGTAAAAGCCGGCCTGGCAGAAATGCTCAAAGGCGGCGTTATCATGGACGTAACAACGCCG
>JAGFZV010000032.1 GCA_017889545.1 Bacillota bacterium | reverse complement strand
AACTCATTATTCCGACAACCTTTCTATTTCTTCTTCAAGAGCTGCAATCCGCTGCTCCACTTCTTCCGTTTCCCTAGCCTTGAAAGCCAACTCAATTAAGCCCTTGGCGGCTGATACGCGAGAAGAAGCGGGCGCAGTATCATCCTTTGCTACATCCCGCAATGTTTGAACCGCTTCGCCCGTCGCCTGTTGCAAAGCTATTAACGCTTGCTTTAGTGCTTCTCTTTTTGCGTCGGAATATTTTTGTGCAAAATCCGGTATATTGAGCCAGCGCAAAAGGGTATTGGTGGAAATATTTGCAAACGTTGCTGCAGTCGCTAAATCCGGTTTTGTTAACAGCCCAATTATCGCTTTTTCCCATTTATGATTAAATTTATCACCACCAGCCATTACCGAACCTCCTTTCAAATTTCCTTTTCGTCTGAACCATGGTTAAATCCCCATATTTAGCCCATACGCTGTTTTAATTAACTTTAAAAAGCATTTAAAAACATCCTTATAATTGAAATATGGAGGTCATTCATAAGCGGTTCATTTCACATCGCCGCATACTCACTGTCCTGCCGGCATAACTGTCTAATGCCTAGGTCATGCCGTCACACCCCCTTTGATTAGAAATTCTCTTAGATGGTAGTAGCAAGTATTGTAAATCCAACTCCCTGCATACGCCTCTAAAGTAAAATCTATATTCAAGCCGTACCTGGCTTCAAAGCATTTCAGACTAGCAACAAAACTTTGCGGTTTATATTCCGATTTGTACGCTCCGTTATATATGCTTTGCCACGAACCGTTTTCTATCAAAAGATACATCTTGGCGCTGGTGCTGCGTAACAATTCACTTTGAAAGCGCACTCTCTCATGCGTTAAATTGGCCGCTAATTCATCCAGCGATCCCTTGCGCTCAATCGCAAGTCCATCAGTGAAAAGATCTCGCATTATGCCTAATTCACTGCATATCGGCAGCATATAGCTGTAGTCACCATAATCCAGCTTGCGACTTTTGTGATGGATCTTGTTTTTATCCAGCCAATCAGTAATATGTTTATTCTTTTGCTCCCGCGTATCCACCAAAATCACCATGCTTTTAAGCAACTGCTTCAATTCATTATCATTATATTTGTAATGCAACTGATTTACTCTCCCTTCGATTATGATAATAGCCTCTGCCAGAAGTGACAAAATGACAGAAATGACATTAATTTTCCCCTTATTTGATATAAATTTTTATAAGGGGGAAGGTAGAGAAACTTGTCATTCTTGTCACTTTGTCACTTTTTACTCTTTTATCAATCTTATTCCCAACCAAACCCATCCGTAATTTTTATGAATTTTTACGTATTTTTTCGTTTCCATCATTCGAGTAAAAGTAGCAGAGCTACCAGGAATATGCCCATTATCGCGAGTCCAATTTTTAAAAATACTATACAACGTTTTCACAGACACTTCGTAAGACGGTCCCGTTTCACATTCATCATCTATAAATTGCTCCAGGATATCGCAGGCCTCCCGAAATTGATTTGTAGAGGCAATAACTGCCGCTGATTCACACAACCCGTGTTGCTGCCATTGTAGGCAACCGGCAACTGCCCAAATCAACACTTCATTGAGTACTTCCTGGCAGTGCAGTTTCTCTTTTAATGTGCTGTCCCTGCCCTCTCCATCCTTAAATTGATGGTCAAATGGTACCAGACGTAACCTTCGCCAAATGCCTTCGTCCTGGCCGCGAACTCTAGGAATGTGGTTTGTGCTAAGCCACAGTTTAAAACTTGGAACAAAACTGAATGGATCACACCTCAATCGCCGTGCGGTTACTCTGTCGCCACCGGTAATACTTTTCGTTCTCGCTTCATCCAAAAGGCGGCCCTGACCAGTTTCGCTGGCTAATAGAAGCCTCACGCCTGGTAGTTTTGCAAGTTCAGGAGATGGTTCATTCCCACTGCTGGTATTTTTTGATTGAAGCAATATTTCAACCGCCAGTGTATCTGCGTAGTCCCCTAATGCTTCTGCCAAGGTTTCTGTCGTCGAACCTTTGCCAGTTCCACCTTCGCCATTTAATACAAGAAATTTTTCTTCACGTACTGATCCAGTCAAACTATACCCCGCAAATCGCTGAATAAATTGTCTGACCGCTGGGTCGGGTAAAATCTTCTCAATAGTCTGACTCCATAAACCTGGCTTCATCGCCTTATATTCAGCACGGCAAATTTTTGTCATAAATTTTTTAGGATCATGTTGCAATAAATTTCCGGTTCGCAAATCAAGAATCCCGTTCTGCACATTTAGCAGCCACGGATCAGCATCCAATGCGCCAGTTTCTACTGGTAAAAGTGATTCTGCCAGGAAAATCATTGCCATAAGTTTAGCTTTCGACTCGCTTGATCGGTAAAATTTCTGAGCATCCTCGTTTCCTGAATGTTCCTTGTAGGCTTTCCTGACTGTTTCTTTAGCCAACTTTATAATTTGGCCTGTTATATCAGGTTTCCATCGCGTCCCATCCCATAGCAACCATTGCTTATAACTATGGCAAAACCTAATTTTGTCACCGTATTTTGCCGCTAAGAGTTCTGCGTTCCCGGACTCGGTCCTTGGGAACGTTTTAGATTCAGACGTTATCTCTGTTTTTGATACATCTGACTCCCAATATTTAGCGCCATCAACTACTTTTATAAGTTCATTTTTCGTATTTCCATCTGCCAGCCAATCACTCACGTCACCTTTTGCTGACAGTCCTGGAAGTTCAACGACACGCACTTTACAACCGCGTTCATGTAATTGCTTGGCTACTGTTTGAGCATGGTCACGACCAGGCAAGTCATTATCAGGCAATATTACAATATCAGCATTAGCATGGAAATACTTTGAATGTCTGACTGACCATTTGCCAGCCCCAAAACTATTAGTGGTTGCCGTCAGACTGATCTTTGCAAGATTGTCGCAGTCTTTTTCACCCTCTAGAACATAAACTGTTTCTCCTCGTTCAATGGCCTTCACCAATTCAGGCAACCGATAAGGCAAAGGCTCAACGCCCTCAAGGTTATATAGCCATCCTTTGCCATCCGGACGCCTTGCCTTGAATGTCTTTTTGCCACCTTCGAGGTACCGGCAGACCTGATACACTAACTTCCCCGCCTCGTCGTGGTAGTCATAGGCACATATAAACTGTTTCTGGATCTTCTCTCGCTGCTTTTTAATGTCAAACTGCTCTGCAAGTCTTTTAATGGCTTCCTCGTTAGTGCAACTATTGTGTAACGCCCATAGGTCTATGCTGTCAAACCGCTTTTTGCAGGCGTGACAATACCCTTTGTTTTGCGCCTGGTACAACTCGCAGCTTGGATTATTGTCGCCGTCATGCCAGGGGCAATTTACAAATGTTCGATTGCCTTTTTTTACTATTCTTAAACCAGCATCTTGTATAACATCCATTATTGGTAACTGCATTTTAATTTGTTCAATATTCATCTTTCAGATCACCACCCGAATAATTCGCCTGTAGTTCTTCAATGACATAAATAGCGCAATCAACAAGGCGCGAATTTTCTTGGCTTTCGGCAAATTTTTTCAAATCGTACAGAACTTGTATCGTAAGAATATAATCCAAATTAATGCACATCCTAATCAATGAGTTTAAATTTGCCGTATTTCAGACCCCTAAATAGTTTCATGTCAGCCTCACAATTATGCAGAATTTTTCTTCATCGCAATCCAACTTCGATATTCTTCCTTCATGACTCGCTTGGAACGGCCAATCCTAAAACTTGGGATGCCTCCGGCTGAAATAGCCAGATCAAGTAACTCATATACTCGCCTAAGAGATAAATGCAAATGTCGTCCGATCATCTTAGCAGTCAATACATCAGGCATTGTGTCTATTTCATTCATAAAATGTTTCTCCTAATGACATTTTTTTGATAGCATCCAATATCATCAATTTCTGTTCAGGTTTCAGTTCTTTGCGTAACCATCGACTAAAAGTAAATTCTGTTATACCCAATAATTCTGCAACTTCATATTTTTTATAACCGATTAATGCAGTATGGATATCAATATTGGGAATTTTTTTCATAAACCAATCACTCCTTCTTATTCATACATTCTTGATCAACAATATTTTATTAACCCGGGCTCATTTCAAATTTTGAGGCATTTAGAAAATTATTCATACGGATTTAATGCGTACTTTAATGCGTAGAAATTATAAATTATTTAAATCCAATCAATTCAACACGAAATTAAAATTAAGTTTCGTTTAATAAATCAGCCACTCTTCTTATTTATGCGTTTTGGTCAACAATAATTTATTGACTACACTGCAGACTATGATGTATTATGTAAATAAATTAATACGCATAAAAAATATGTTTAATGCGTAGGAAAGGACGTTATGAATACTATTCTTTTAGGAAACAAGTCTAGAACGGCTGATGACAAATCAATCGTCACCCATGACGAACACAAATCAGTTATATTGACCAAATTTAAGGTTTACCAAAGTTACAAAATTGAAACTTTTGTTGAACCAAATAATTACGATGAACTAACAGACAACGGAGTTTCTCATGCACAAGAAATGCTCCGCTACAAAAAAATTGTAGGCAGCGGTGAAATAGCGCAAACCTACAATCCAGATGAAACGAACATTTATCGTGAACTACTGAAAATTAAAACAATGAACATAGAACACCTTCGGCTTTTTTGCACAAAATTCGGTATCCCTGTTATCAATCATAAAGAAAAACAATCATTGCGGGTCAATTTTTTAAGCTTTGATCATATGAAAGATATTTCAATAAATCAAATCAAAGTTGATGAATTATCTTCTGCAATAAACGAATTTCAAAAAGCTGCTAATATATGGCATGATATACAACATAATTCAAGAAAGATTGATAATATTGCCCGCGAATTAGATAAATTTGACATTACGAATAATTGGCATGAAGGAACAGAACTTGACAATATTTCTCAAAATAAGCTATTAGAAGAATACAAGACATCTACCCAATATCAGGCATTTGCTAGCACAAAAGACTACTCGACCTTAGCAAAAGCAAAACAATATCTTGCATATGAAATCACAAAAAACCTAAGACCTTCATCTCATATCCAAGGATTGACTTTCTACAAAGGGTCATTTCGACCACAACTTGCTTTCTCATCACCAATCGACTATGCATGGTATCAATTAAAGGAACATGTATCTGGCGGAACAAATTATGTAAAATGTTGGCATTGTAAAACATTGTTTATCCCAAGTAAAACAAACCAACATTTTTGTCCTACGGTCAATATTCGCAGTCGAAGTAATTGTGAAAACGCGCTTTCGCAAAAATTTAGGTACCACAAGGAAAATATAATGAAAATGATCAACGAAAATCGTGATTGGGCTTATATAAGCACCCACGCTGGCAATATTCATCCTGAATATATAAAAGAACGTATACGAAAGATTAAAAAGAGAGGTGTTTAACAATGGCGTCATTGTTTAAAGTCAGCAAAACATGGTATTTTTCCATTGATGTTGGCAAAGATGCAAACGGCAAAAGAAAAAAAGAAAAAAGAGGAGGTTTTCGCACCAAAGAAGACGCCAGAAAAGCGGCCTCTGCCGTAGAAGTCGAATTAACGAATGGAACCTATTTGAAAGAACAGGACATTACCTTTGCTGAATTTGCGAAGGATTGGCTGAAGATGTACAGTGTAAGTGTCAAAGCTTCGTCAGTCCGCGTCCGGCAGCATGAAATCAATCTATTGCATCAATATTTCAACGCTATCAAGCTGAAAGACATTACCAAGAAGCAATACCAAGATGCACTGTTGGCCTTGCGTGATGATGGATATGCGGAAAACACAATTTCCGGGGCTCACGGGACCGCCAGGATGCTGTTTAAAAAAGCAGTCGAACTGGATGTTATAAAACGTGATCCTACTGAATTTGCCAAACCACCGCGTAAACAAGAAACGCTTGCCGATTTAGAACAAGTTGAGGATATACCGAAATATCTAGAGAAGAATGAACTAGCTGCCTTTTTACACACAGCGCATGCGGGTGGCATAGAGGAAGACTACACGCTATTTTTAGTCTTATCCTATACTGGAATAAGGGCTGGAGAGTGTTGCGCCTTAAAATGGCAAGATATTGATTTTGACGCAAAGGCAATTCGTATCAGCAAAACGTATTACAACCCAGGAAACAACATTCGAAATTATGAATTAATGACTCCAAAAACGAAGACCTCCCGCCGGACCGTGGATGTTGATCAGAAAGTCATAGATGCCCTCGACGTATTAAAGAAAAGGCAAAAAATAGCGATGATGAAATACCGAGATATTTGGCATGATGAAAACTTTATCTTTACGGTAAACAAATATCCAGGCTATCCAATGTATATTAAGTTAGTTGAAAACCGAATGGCCAGATTATTAAAACTAGCCGGACTGAATACGGAACTAACACCTCATTCACTACGCCATACTCATACCTCTCTATTGGCAGAGGCAGGCGTAGGTTTAGAAGAAATTATGGAACGGCTTGGCCATGCCGACGATGATACGACAAAACGGGTTTACTTACACGTTACCAAAGACATGAAAAAAGAAGCCGCCCACAAGTTTTCAAAACTCATGGACAGCCTCTAAAAACGTACTTATTTTTTTATTTTGCGAAAATTCGGTACTAATTCGGTACTAATTCTGGTTATTCTTTTTACAAATCTAGCAATAACGCTGGATTTCGGCACGTATTACATCATGCCGCCCATGCCGCCCATACCGCCCATGCCACCCATACCGCCCATGCCGCCCATACCAGCAGCGCCACCGTCTTTTTCCGGTTTGTCAGCAATAAGGGTTTCTGTTGTCAATACCATGGCTGCAATGCTGGCAGCATTCTGCAGCGCAGAGCGGGTAACTTTTGCCGGGTCGACAATTCCCGCGGCAATCATATCCACATATTCTTCTGTGAGAGCATTAAAGCCCATGCCCTTGCCAGCTTTCTTAACATTCGCCACAACCACGGAGCCTTCTAATCCGGCGTTGTCAGCAATTTGCCGTACTGGAGCTTCAATTGCGCGTCTCACAATGGCTACGCCGGTTTTTTCGTCGCCAGTCACCTTGAGCGTATCGAGCGCCGGCAGAATATCAATGAAGGTTGTACCGCCGCCAGCGACGATGCCTTCTTCTACTGCTGCCCGGGTTGCGTTCAATGCATCTTCGATGCGAAGTTTCTTTTCTTTCAGTTCGGTTTCAGTAGCAGCGCCAACCTGAATTACCGCTACACCGCCAGCCAGTTTGGCAAGACGTTCCTGCAGTTTTTCTTTATCAAAATCAGAAGTGGTCTCTTCAATTTGCGCTCTGATTTGGTTGACACGAGCTTTGATTGCAGCGTCCTCACCGGCGCCGTCAACAATGGTCGTTTCCTCTTTGGTGATCCGGATCTGACGAGCGCGGCCCAAATCGGCCAATTCAACACTATCCAGTTTGCGGCCAAGATCTTCAGTAATGACATTACCGCCAGTCAAAACAGCGATGTCTTCCAGCATAGCTTTACGACGGTCGCCAAAGCCAGGTGCTTTTACAGCAACAGCTTTAAAGGTTCCGCGCAGTTTATTGACAACCAGCGTTGCCAATGCTTCGCCTTCCAAATCTTCCGCAATAATCAGCAATTCTTTACCTTGTTGAACTACTTTTTCCAATACCGGCAACAGGTCGGCAATCGCGCCAATTTTCCGGTCTGTAATCAAAATATAAGGATCGTTTAAAACAGCTTCCATTTTATCAGCGTCAGTAATCATGTAGGGAGAAATATAGCCGCGGTCAAACAGCATTCCTTCCACTACTTCCAGATCAGTTCCCATCGTTTTTGATTCTTCTACGGTAATAACGCCGTCTTTGCCGACTTTTTCCATCGCTTCAGCAATCAGATTGCCAATTTCTTCGTCAGCGGCAGAAATCGATGCCACTTGAGCAATCGCTTCTTTCGTTTCTACTTTAACAGCATTTTTCTGAATTTCTTCAACAAGTACTGTGACAGCCTTTTGGATGCCTTTTTTCAGGATCATCGGATTTGCACCGGCAGCTACGTTTCTCATTCCTTCGTGGATCATAGCCTGGGCCAATAAGGTTGCAGTCGTTGTTCCGTCACCAGCAACATCATTGGTTTTGGTCGCTACTTCTTTAACCAACTGAGCACCCATGTTTTCAAACGGATCTTCCAGATCAATATCGCGGGCAATGGTTACACCGTCATTGGTAATTGTCGGAGAGCCGAATTTTTTGTCCAGTACTACATTGCGGCCTTTCGGTCCCAACGTTACTTTCACTGCATTTGCCAGTGCATTGACGCCTTTTTCAAGAGCGCGGCGCGCTTCTTCATCAAATAAAATTTGTTTTGCCATTACTTATAAGCCTCCCCATATCATGTAATATTCTATTCAACAACAGCCAAGACATCACGATCGCTAACGATCAAATATTCAACACCATCAATCTTTACTTCCGTACCGGCATATTTTGAAAAAATTACTTTGTCGCCGACTTTCACATCCATCGGAACACGTTGACCATTTTCCAAGACTTTACCTGTGCCAACAGCGATGATTTTGCCTTCCTGCGGCTTTTCCTTGGCAGTATCGGGTAATACGATACCACTTTTCGTCTTTTCTTCTCTTTCAAGGACTTTGATAACCACTCTGTCGCCTAACGGCTTAATCATTGAAATGACCTCCCTTTATGGTTTGATATATTTTAATGATTTTGTTAGCACTCAACAACATCGAGTGCTAATTCCATACTTATGATATAAAATTCTACCGAAAAAAGCAAGAGGAATAGGCAAAAAAATAGGCAAAACAATAAAAAAAATCCGCTACCGTTGTTCACGGCAGCGAAATAATCGGAAGAATATCACTGTTATTACCGTAATGGTCATTGTCATGATCAAGCTAAGCCCTCCGGCAAACAAAAACTGTTCGCTCAAAGGCAGGTTTGGGTGGGTTCCTCCCAGATAATCAAAACCATCATTCACAGCTAACCAAGTAATTGCCAAAACCGCCGGCAGGCCGGTTGCGGGTAGATAACGAAGATAAGCCAACCCTTGAAGCAGCATCCCGGTATGACTCACAAACAAGAGCAAATCATCGCCAGCGGGAGGTTGTCCTGTCGCCATAAAATATTGTCCTAATATGACCACTGTCCAAACCCCGTATTTTATGCTGCCTAACACGCCTGCCCAGGCAATAAGCTGCCGCCACGTTTCTCTCATCCGGTCTTTGGAAAATAGCCAATAGGCAAACAGCGCAAAGAAAAACGCATGCAAGGGACAGTCAGGTACAAATAATAATTTTTGCCATGCAGTCACTGTCAACTGGTTTTCGTACCAGAAAAATCCCCAAATGGTTCCAAAAATATTTAAAATAATAACCGGCAGCAAAAACCAGGATTTCGTAAGTACCGCGGCCATCTCGTCAAATCTCTTTCTTTTCTGCATTTAAATCACGCACAGGAACACCGCCATAGAAGGAATGGGGCGGAATATCACGATTTACAAGCGACATCGCCGAGATGGTAGCGCCTTCGCCAATCACAATGCCCGGCAGTAAAGTACAGTTTGCGCCGATCACAACATCTTTTTCGATCATCACTTTGCCAATCCGCCATTCGTCTTTTAAAAATTCATGGCCAAGCAGTGTCGTATTATAGCCAATGATCACATTCTCGCCAATTTCAATCTGCTCCGGAAAAAATATATCAAACATAACCATCAGGCCCACAGAAGCATTGCGCCCGATTTTCGCACCCAATCTTCGATACAAAAAATTTTTCACCTCGAAAGAAGGCACAACCCGGCATAAAAAAATAATAACGGAATTCCAGATAACCCGCATCGGATGAATGATTTGCGGCCAAAACCGCAGCGAATTTTTTCCACTCACTTCATGGCGGATCGTTCGGCGAATTGCCACTGCCATCGCTCCTTATTTTTTCCGAACAGCGCTTTCCACTATGCTTTCCGCTACCTCGCGGATTGATTTGCGCTTGCTCATGCTGTATTGCTGAATTCGCCGAAAAGCCTCGCTCTCGCTCAAATGAAGGCTGTCCATAAGAATTCCCTTCGCCCTATCCAATATTTTTCGTGTTTCCAGAGAAGTTTTAATATCTTCCAATTCTTTTTCCAAATCGGCAAACTCTCTAAACCGGGACAACGCGATTTCCATAGCCGGAAAGAGGTTCGCCTCCTTAACCGGTTTTACCAAATAAGCCAAAACCCCCGAATCCTTTGCTTTTTCAACAATTTCTTTTTGACTGTAAGCCGTCAGCAACAGAACCGGCGCTATTTTTTCATTTGAAATAATTTTGGCTGCTGCAATCCCATCCATTTCCGGCATTTTGATATCCATGATGACCAAATCAGGATGAAATTTACGAGTCAGTTCCACTGCTTTGACTCCGTCAGACGCTTCTGCAATGACTTCATGCCCCGCTTCTTGTAATAATTCTTTCAGATCCATACGGATGATCGATTCATTGTCCGCAATAATAATTCGTAGTGGTTCCATCTATTCATCTCCTTTTTTCTTGCGAGGTATCGTAACACAAGCCCGGGTTCCACCCTGCGAATATAGTTGAAAAGAGCCGCCCAGATCTGTTTCCACCAAGGTTCTTACAATCTGCAAACCCAGACTGCCGCTTGCAGACTGCGGTGAAAACCCTTCCGGCAAACCAATTCCATTATCATAAATATCGATACGATAGTTTTTGTCGTCCTGAATAATATCAATACCGATAACACCCTCATGTCTGCCTACGAAACCATGTTCTATCGAATTTTGGATTAGTTCATTGATCACTAACGCCAAGCTGGTAGCTTGCTCCGATGGCAAAATGATGGTTTCCCCGTTAAATACCGTTTGAATATTAAAATCGGGCTCAAGCATGTTTTGAATTACCAAATCCAATATATTCTTCGCCACTTCGGCTACATCAATAAATTCGGCGTCTTGCTGGGACAAAAACTCATGCACCACTGAAATGCTCAATATGCGGTTGACGCTTTCTTTCAGCGCCGCTTTCACTTCCGGTGATTTTGTCCGGCGGCCTTGCAAACGAAGCAAACTGGCGATCGTCTGCAAATTATTTTTGACCCGATGATGAATTTCCTGGATTACTGCTGATTTAATTAGTAGTTCCTTTTCTTTTTTCTTGACTTCCGTAATGTCCGCAACGATCAGTATCGTTCGTAAAATTTTGCCCCCGAGCTGAATAATCGGCACAGCTCTTTGCAGCAGCATGCTGTTGCCTACTTCCAGTTCCGTTTCACAGGCAATTCCGGCAGCCGCCGCCTGCTGGGCCAATTGCATATTCATGTGCCGCTCATAGATCCTCCGTCCGACAATGCGGCCCAATCCAAGAATTTTATAAATACTGGCGGCCGTTTCATTCGCGTAAAAAATCTTTGACCGGTCATCAATAATAATAATTCCGTCGTGAGGGGATATCGGCCTGTACATTTTCCCATTCGGCAATGTTTTGGGCATACTGATCAGTTGGAATGCTGTCTCCACAAGGGTGTTATACCCAACAGCCAACGCTTCATCCCCGCCGGCTTCAAAACTGGCGACAGCGATCCTGTTTCCTGCACGGTCATATAACGGAAATGTCTGCATTTCCAATGCGTCCATCCCTAACGCCCACTCTCTTTGGCCGGAAATGTGTTCTCCGGACGTGAGCGTTCGCCAGACAAGTGATTCTTCGGCCGCACTGACAGTACTCCCCAACATGCTTACTTTATGATGCACAAAGCTCGTATTGGGTTTCGCCTGCGCAATGATTACTAAAAATCCTTCCTGCTGCGCCGGCGCATATAACGTAACCTGCGAGTGAGCAATATCCGCAGCAAACTGCAAAATCGCGCTGATCGAATCCAACGTAGTAATTTGTTCCGGCTGCAACCGGGTAACTTTACGGCAAACATCGCCAACAATACCCACAGTGATCCTCCTGAAAATCGAATGTTTTGCACTAGGCGAGAGAATGAAATATGTATTCCCTAATTTTTCATAAAATCCTTTTGTAAAAAACAGTCATTGCCAATTTTTTTTACTTTTTTACGGTGCATTTTCTGTTTATTCACAAGCAGCCAGAACTTATCCCCCGGTTTATCCACAATGTCCACAGGCTTATCCACAGTTTTGTGCTTGTATTATGCCTGTTTTGAACTATTAATCAACATTATCCACAATTGTAGATACATTTTTACACACAGTTGGAACTAAGACAAGGGTCACTGCAATTTTAGTCCCGGGACTGCATTGAGGTGCAAATCAGCAGTAAACCCACTCAGATACTTATAATAAGCCCTGGAGGCAATCATCGCTGCATTATCGGTACAAAGGACAGGCGGCGGAAAATATACTGAATACCCTGCATTTACCGCTTGCTGAGAAAGTGTGGACTGCAAGCAGGAATTGGCTGCTACGCCTCCTGATACAACAATTTTATCCACACAGCACTCCTGTGCGGCCTCTAACGTTTTGGCAACAAGAACCTCTACTACAGCCGCTTGAAAACTTGCCGCCACGTCGGCATGGTTCGCCTCTTCTTTATGTTGGGCGGCATGGTTCAAATGATTCAGGACGGCTGATTTCAGGCCGCTGAAACTGAATTCATGGCTGCCAGGCGTTGATAAAGCCCGCGGAAAATGGATAGCCGTTGGATTTCCCAGCAAAGCCAGCTTGTCGATCTGCGGCCCTCCGGGATAGGGCAGCCCCATTACACGGGCTACCTTGTCGAAGGCTTCGCCGGCGGCATCATCGCGTGTTTGCCCCAGTAATTGAAACTGGTTGTATTCTTTCACATGAACCAGCGATGTATGCCCGCCGGAAACAACCAACGCCAAAAACGGCGGTTCTAATTCGCGGTAGGCAAGAAAATTAGCGAAAATATGTCCTTCTAAATGGTTAACGCCAATCAATGGTTTCTGCACAGCAAAAGCCAACGCTTTTGCCGCAGCGATACCGACCAGCAAAGCGCCGACTAATCCCGGTCCATACGTTACCCCTACCGCCGTCACTTCTTGCAAAGTAACGCCAGCAATTGACAATGCCTTATCGACTACCGGAATCACATTTTCGATATGTTTCCGTGAGGCAATTTCCGGCACTACTCCGCCAAATTTTCGATGCACCGGTACCTGAGATGAAATAACGTTGGATAAAATTTCCCGTCCGTCAACTACCACAGAAGCTGATGTTTCATCACAACTTGTTTCCAGTGCCAAAATGAATACTTTTTCTTTACTCAAAATAATCCCTCATACTTCTATCATTTTTACTGCCGCAGCTGAACTGCTTTATAGGTTCTCACGCCACATAATTAAGGCGTCCTCCCGGGTATCCGAATAATAACCTACCCGAACTCCCTGCGGCACAAAGCCCATCCGCAAATATAAATTTTTTGCTCGTTCGTTGGTAGTCCTTACTTCCAAGGTCATGCTGACCACTTTGTTTGACCGGGCGCAATCCATTAAGGATGTTACTAATTTTCCGCCTATACCCAGCCCCCAAAAAGATGGTAAAACAGCGATATTGGTTACGTGCGCCTCATCCAAAATAATCCACATGCCGGCATAGCCAACAATTTGATTGGCAGCCACCGCGACAAAATAACGAGCCAACGCATTCTCATCAACTTCTGTTTCAAAAGAGGCGCGTGACCAGGGAGTAGAAAAAACAGTCTCTTCTACCTTTAACACAGCGTCTATATCTTGCCTTTCCATACGGCGAATGGTTACTTCCGGCATCATGACTGCGTTCCCTGGCGTTTTTCCCACAGAACTTCGGCCTCTGAACGACGAATATATAAAGGTTCCATGGTCATGACATCATGCCGCACACCTTGAGCCAGCATCTGCTGACCCAAAAAGCCCACACTGCCGGCACGGGGGATCACCAAATGCTGCGGCGGCAAAATCAAATTTTCCCCAAAAGCAGCAATTTCCCGGCGGTACAAAATCGCTCCTTCGCCTAATACTGCAACCGGCCGGTTTAATGCGGCTAATTCTTCCAGCGCCGTCGAACAAGCGATTACTCGCGTATCCTTAATTTGCTGCAAACCGGCTTTCGTTTGTTCAAAAACAGCCTGATATACATTTCCCTTTTGCGCATCCAGCATTGGTGACAGATAGATGCCCGGCAGCGAACATCCATAAGCAAGCGCATTGAGCGTCGGAACCCCTATAACCGGTATCTGCAGGGCATAAGCCAGCGCCTTGGCAGTCGACAAGCCGATGCGCAGACCGGTAAAAGACCCTGGTCCAATGCTAACCGCAACAGCCGATATCTCTTTTGGCGTCATATCAGCCATTTCCAAAATAGTGGATATGTGAGGCATTAATCGTTCGGAGTGCGTCAATTTCGTTTGTAAAGTGATTTCCGCCACAAGCGACTCTTCTATAACCAAAGCCACACTAGAAACCAGTGTTGACGTTTCTAAAGCAAGAACCGGCAATTTTCTTCAACTCCTCAACTAAACTTTCATAACGGTTCCCTTGCGGCTGAACTTGGATAGTCCTTGTTTCCGGAGTCGCTCCATGCATTATTTCAATCCGCAAATATTCTTCCGGCATAAAGTCAGAAAATTTGTCAGCCCATTCAATAATTGCAATACCGCTGCCGGAAACAAATTCATCAAAGCCGATATCCATTAATTCATCAGCGTGTTCCAAGCGATACAAATCGAAATGATAAATAGGGGGGTTCGCTTCATACACCTGCAATACAGTAAACGTCGGGCTAGTGACGTCTTCCGTCACGCCCAAACCGGCAGCAATCCCTTTGGTTAATAATGTTTTGCCCGCCCCAAGATCGCCGCAAAGGCAGACAACATCGCCGGCCTTCAATAACGCAGCCAATAGTTGGCCTAAGTGAAGCGTTTCTTCCGGCGAAGACGTATGAATCATTACCATTGTCATTCCTCCCGGCGAAAGGCATTATAGCCTTTTGGTTCTAAAGGCAAACCTAGTCCATATTCGTCCATTAGCATGACACCGCAGCCGGCGTCCACTACTTCGCCGATTACGGTTAAACTAACTCCTGCGGCTTCGTTTCCCAACTGTTTCAACCGCTCAGGCGAAATTGTAAATAGCAACTCATAATCCTCACCGCCATACAGCGCATAATTCAAGGCTTTTTTGCCGGTAATGGCAGCTGTTTGGTGAAGTTCGGGCAAGAGCGGAATTTTTTCGGCGTATATTTTCATTCCCACCTTGCTTGCCTTGGCAATTTCATTTGCTTCACTTGCCAAGCCATCACTAATATCATCCATACTGGATGCGCCGCAGGCGGCAATTGCCAGCGCCGCTTGAACTTGCGGTTTTGGCTCCAAATGCGCGTTCACGAGTTTCGCCGCAAAAGGTTGTTTCTGCCAGTCCGCTTTGCTTAACAGATCCAACCCTCCGCTCGAATTGCCAAGCGTCCCGGTAACAAGAACCAAATCCCCAACTTTCGCTCCGGAGCGTAATAGAAGATGTTCGGGAGCCGCCTCGCCCAATACAGCGACATTGATCACCATTCCCGTTGGACTCGCTACCGTATCGCCGCCGACAATATTGACGCCATATTCGCGGCAAATTGCCTTCATGCCATCATAAATGCCAATGATGAATTCCGTATCAGTATCCTGATTGACCGCCATGGAAACGACCGCATGTCGCGGCTCTCCTCCCATAGCAGCGATATCGCTGAAATTAACAGCCATGGCTTTGTAACCAAGTCGCCATGCCGAGATCGTTTTCAATTCAAAATGAACATCTTCCACCAGCATATCCGTTGTCAAAAGCTGCAGCTTCCGTATGTCCGGCTTAAGAACTGCCGCATCATCGCCAATGCCGACAATCACATTATCACTGCGAACCAAGGTATCTTTTTTAATTAAATCAATTAATCCAAATTCGCCAACTTGTTTCACTTTCATCCAATCACCACATTTCCAATACGCAACCGTCATGTTGCGCAAAATATGCTATTATCATACCATTTCTTATTATAGCTTGTTTGTCTTCTTTTGCCTACTAAACCGTTCGATGAGTCAGTTATCACTTCTTCCGGCAAAAAAAATGTTTATAACGAAGGATTTCATCAGGTTGTGCCTAACTCTAATTAAGATGAAAAGCATGAAAACTTAGGAGGACAAATATGGATAATGTTTGCCTAAAAATACCAAACATTGACCGGGTGGGACTGGTACTGGATATTTCTCATGTATTGGCCGCGCGGCACATCAACATCATATCCATGGAAGTGGAACTCAATATCATTTTCCTGGAAATTGAAAGTCTTTCCGCTACCCCCAAAAAAGAAATCATAGAAGCATTGAAGGGGATCTCACAGGTATTGGATGTTTATGAAATAACATTGATGCCGCACCAGGAAAGAGCTGAACAATTGAAGGCCGTCTTAGGCTCGATCAATGACGGGATCATTGCCATTGACAACCAGGCGTTAGTAACACAGTATAATGCAGCCGCACAGCAAATTATTCGCGTTCCTTACTCAACGCTGATCGGACAGCCTCTCGCGGATATCTTCCCATTAACTACCCCGTTGCTGGAAACGTTAAAAACCGGCATTGAGTATAATAACCGCGAAATTGTCCTCGAACATACCAAAAGCCACTATCTGTCAAGCGGGCGCCCTTTACTGGATCAGTCCAAACGCATTATCGGCGCCGTTGCCGTTTTGCGTGATATCCAGGATGTCCGTGATTTGGTCTACACGGTTACCGGACAGTTGACATTCACTTTCGATGAAATATTATTTTCCTGCAATGCCATGCAAAGGGTTGTTGCCATGGCCAAGGCCATCGCCCGAGGAACTTCAACCGTACTGATCCGCGGCGAGACCGGCACCGGCAAAGAACTCTTTGCGAGAGCCATTCACGCCGCCTCGCCAAGAGCCGGAAAAATGTTCGTCCCCATCAACTGCGCCGCTATTCCTGACACGCTCTTGGAAAGTGAATTATTCGGCTATGAAGAAGGGGCTTTCAGCGGTGCAAATAAGGGCGGTAAACAAGGCCTTTTTGAGTTTGCCTCCGGAGGAACAATCTTCTTGGATGAAATTGGCGAATTATCCGCTCATCTTCAGGCAAAACTCTTACGAGTTCTACAAGACGGCAAAGTCCGCCGCATCGGAAGCAACCGGGAAATAATTGTCGACGTTCGTATTTTGGCGGCGACCAACCGCAACTTGGAGAACATGATTGCCCATAGCCGCTTTCGCGAAGATCTCTACTACCGCCTGAATGTCATCCCGCTGTTCATTCCTCCGTTGAGGGAACGGATTGAGGACATCCCGTTAATGGCTCAGTTTTTTGTCCGTAAATTCTCCGCTCGCCTGCAAAAAAAAGTGAATGCCATAAGCGACACAGCGCTCCATTGTTTAACTCACTATCATTGGCCCGGCAATATCAGGGAATTGGAAAATGTAATTGAACGGGCCATCAATATCCTTGGCGATACAACAGTTCTTGCCGAACACATTATTCTCGATCAGACACAACCCGTTTGCACTCCCATCACAGACACCAACCTTCCTGTACAGCAAACTTTGGCGGAAATCGTCGACAAAGTAGAAAAAGATGTGCTTGGAGCTGCTTTAAGGCAGCACCGCACTTCAAGGCGTCTTGGAGCTGCTTTGGGCTTGTCGCATACTGCGGTTTTGAAAAAACTCCACAAGCACGGGTTAAGTTTGCCCGATCATAAATCTTGATTAAAAGCAAAATAAAGAAGACGCCGGAGCGTATCAATATGATATGCTCCGGCGTCTTCTTTATCCTTTATTTGCGTTTTTTAATAATTTCTTCTGACCGTCCCAGAACACCGCTCACGTCAACATGGCCGGTGAGCGTCTGAACCTGTTTCCCTTCTACTAAAATCCGCACACCGGAAATATCAGGAAATTCAGTCAGAGTATTTACAATCGCTCCTACCAGCAATAATTCAGTTGTAGAGCCGCCCGGATTATTTTTGATAATCGCATGATTAAAGTCAACATAAGCAATATTTTCTTTTACGCTAATGCTGCGCAATACGGTTCCCTGCGGAGCAATGGCCACAACATCCTGGTTTTCCGGCCCGGATAACAAGATTTCAATGGAAGACCGCATTGGGTCTTGTCCCGGTAAAATTTTGCGATTTTCCGGCATTAAATACATCGCATCGCGTGTCGGAAAATATACCACGACTTGTTTTCCTTCTATCCCGCTTCCCGGAGTCTTGGCAGGGTCAACCGTCTGCTCTGCCGGTTTTGAAGAAGCACCGGGCGTGCTATTTTTGCCGGTATCCAAACCGCAGGCAGTAATCAATAAAGCACTCAAAATGATCAATACCAGCAAGGAACCTATCCGCTGTCCCATTTGCATCATCAACCGCCTCCCCGTTTGGCTGCTTCAGCAAAAAAGCATTCCAGCCCATTTACAATGTTTTGGGCAATCTGCTGTTGCACAGCAGGAGATTGCAGCAATTTTTCTTCGCTTGGATTGGAGATAAATGCCATTTCAATCAGAGCCGCAGGCATCAAACTGTATTTAGTGAGATACAAATTCCCGCGGGATACGCCCCGATCCTTGAATTTGCTGTTCTGCATCAAAGCCGAGTCCAAGCTTTGGGCTAGAAGCAAATCGTACATACTTTTCTGAGTGAAATACACTGCACTTCCGCCAACAGTACGGTCAGTAAAGGAGTTTGTATGAATACTGAGAAATACATCCGCTTTATTATTATTGGCAATCGCAGTGCGTCCGCCTAATTCCGCAACATCACTGGCATTTCGGCCGGCAATATCACAATCCGTTTCACGAGTCATAATTACTTGCGATCCGGCTTTTTCCAGCAATTTTTTCACTTTTCCCGCGACAGCCAAAGTAATGGATTTTTCATAAACACCCGACAACCCAATTGCTCCCGGATCACTGCCGCCATGCCCGGCATCAACCGCAATCACTTTATCTTTCAGTCCCGGAGTGAAGTTATAAACAACCGGCGGAACCGGTTTATTTATATCGATCACAATCCGGTAAGGACGATTGGCGGAGGGATCGTTGCGCAAAGTGAAAACTCGATAATCACCGTCACCCAGCAGCGTTGGGATATCAACCAATAGAGTACTGGACCCATCCTCCCGTTCTATTACACTGACTTTGTTAATAATATTGCCGTCAAAATCCAGCGTATCCGGCACACTGCCGCGCCCAGCGCCTTTCACATTAACCGTTAAGCGGGGTGAAGGGCTGGCGCTGATTGAACTGTTTATCTTCACTGGACCCGAGGTTTCAAAAACCACCCGTATTTTCTCCACTCCGGTAACAGCGTCCTTGCTCACATGGGAAATAACCTTCGTCATGACAGTCGGCGAAGGTTCATTAAGCGATTTGTCGGGAGCAGCAGCTAAAGTGCTCTGACCGCCAACAATGCAAAGCATCAGCAAACAACAAATTATCATATAACGCAACAGAAGCCTCTCCTTTCCCGTATGATCCCATGATAGTTTTACTTCTCTACTTTATGTAAAACTCCTGCGCCATGAAGATTTCCTGTTAAGTACCACATGGCCGTTTAATCGGTTTAATCCGTTTGTTCTGTTTGTCCGGTTAATTTCCGCAGTAGTTTCGCAACTTCATTTTTGGCTTGTTCAGTAGCCTCAATATCTACTTCCACGGAAAAATATAGGATATCTCCTTCACACGCTTCCGGCGGCAAATCCTGGCGGAACCAAAGAACTTGCCGTTCTTCCTCTTCTCCCACCAATAAAACAGCTTTATCTTCTTCAAAACGGTCAATCACTGCCCGGGTTTTCATTTCGCATTTTCTCCTTTTTCTCTCATAATTGTATAATTTTCACCATTAATGGCGATCGTGACGGTTCCGTGAAGATCCGTGCGAAAAACAGTCGTTTTTTGTTTTTCATATCTTTTCAGAATAGAAGGATGAGGATGGTGATAATCATTGTTCAAACCAACGCTAATCACTGCGGCTTCCGGGGCTACGGCCGCCAAAAACGGCAGTGACGAAGATGTCCTGCTGCCATGATGTCCAACCTTCAGCACAGTACTTTTCATTTCCCGGGAATATTTCTTCAAAATCTGTGTTTCCTCCACCTGCTCTGCATCCCCGGCAAACAACATGGAAAACTTGCCGAAGGTCAAACGCAGAACAATGGAGTTATTGTTTAAATCCGAATCGGTTCCGGTTAAAAGAGGCTTCCCCGGGGCTAAAACCCGCAGCAAAATTCCGGAACCAAGATCAAATTGATCGCCCTCCGATGCCACTGTAAAAGCAATTTGCTTTTTCTGGGCTGCCGTCAAATACTGGCGAAATAAAGCGGTAGTGGTTATCTGTCCGCTATCAATGATCTGTTTGATCGCAAACTGGCCCACCAGCGCTGCAAATCCGCCCAAGTGATCTGCGTGCGGATGTGTGATGATTAATTTATCAATCGTCGTGATTTTTTCCGATTTTAAGAACGATACTAATTTATCTCTGTCCGGAACATCACCCGTATCAATCAATATAACCTGCCCCCCGCCACGGATTAGGATGGCATCCCCTTGACCGACGTCCAACACTTTGACCGTTAGCGGCGTATTGTCAGTCAATTGTTTTGCCGACAATACATTGTTCTTATTATTGCATCCTCCTGCGAATAGCAACATGCTGATTAATAAAAGAAATAACCCGATTACCCGAAAGTTTGTACGGTTCGAACCCATTCCATCGCTCCTTATCCGAATCTAACGCGAACTCATCGTTCATTTCATCCTGACCCGCTGGACGGCAACCGGTATTGCCGCGAGCAAATCACCGGCCAGCATACCGGCGCCATACCCTCCGGCGGCAATATCACCCGCCAGACCATGAAGATAGACTCCGGCGACTGCAGCATCATGACTTGACAAACCTTGGGCGATCAGCGCCGCAATCATCCCGGTAAGAACATCGCCGGTCCCTCCGGTAGCCATCGCGGCATTGCCGGTCAAATTGATGAAAATTTCGCCGTCCGGAAAAGCCACGATAGAATGGGCCCCTTTCAAAACGATAATGCTGCCCCACTGTTCCGCAGCCTGGCGGGCAACAGCAATTCTGTTTTCATTAATCTCATTGACCGACAGCCCTGTCAACCTCGCCATCTCACCCGGATGCGGCGTAACAATCGCCAAAACCGGCGCACCGGCTAAAATCTCCGTATGGCCGTTTAAGGCATATAAGGCATCGGCATCAATTACCAACGGTCGTTCCGATAACTGAATGACATCTCTTACTACTGCCATTGTATCCGGCGAACGCCCTAATCCAGGGCCGATCGCCAATACATCATTCTCGGAAGCGAATAAAAGAATGTCTTCCAAGGAACTATCCCCCAATATTCCCTTCGCGATTTCCGACAAGGGCTGGGTCATGACTTCAGTGAGCTTGACCTCCATAATATCGTGCAGTCCGGCAGCAATTCCCAGTGTCACCAGCCCGGCTCCAGCCCGCAATGCAGCCGATGAAGATAAAAAAGCCGCCCCGGTTAACCCTTGTGAACCTGCAACGACAAACACCCGGCCGCAAGCCCCTTTGTGTGCCGCCGAACCTCTTTGGGGAAGAATCGTACGAATATGATCCATCGTAATTTGATTTTGTTTCATTCCGGGTCCCGTGAGCAATTGGATTGGAATTCCTATGTCCGCCACAATCACCTGGCCTGCACAATCAGCCCCTGGATACAATAGTAATCCGGGCTTCGGCAACCCAAACGTAACTGTACGTGTGGCTCGTACCGCTTTCCCGCATATCTGCCCGGTATCAGAATGGACGCCGGAAGGGATATCTACACTAAGAACCGGCTTTGCAGATTCATTGATAAGATCAACAGCTTGAGCCATTTCAGCACTAATTTCGCCATGAATTCCTGTCCCCAGCATCGCATCAACCAAACAATCGGCAAACTGAACGGCAATCCCGGCTTTATCCCAGTCCCGCTCTCTGGAAAGCTCAATAACTTCAATATTCATTCGTTCCAAAATAGTCAAATTAGCTTGTGCATCACCGTGCACTGCTGTTTTTTGTCCAATCAAAAAAACTTTGACTTTACTGCCGCGATTATAAAGATGCCTGGCTACGACAAAGCCATCCCCGCCGTTATTCCCCTTGCCGGCAAAGATGTAAATTTTTTTGTCTCTGCACTCACCTATGATTTGTTCTATCTCTTTCATGGCAGCCAAACCGGCATTTTCCATCAGAACAATGCCTGGTATGCCGTATTCCTCAATGGCCTGCTTATCAATCAAGCGCATTTCCGCCGCTGTAGCAACCTTCATTTCACATCCCCCCATAACAAAGCCTCTGCGGCCGCATACATTTGTGCGTGGGTCAATGAAATATGTATTTCAACCACGTGCAAACGTTCTGCCACTTCAGCAAAGTGGCCCCGCAAAAACACTTGCGGTTGTCCCCCATCCTTAGGAATAATCTCAATATCTTGCCAGGTCCCGCCGGAAAAGCCTGTTCCCAGCGCCTTTAAAACCGCTTCTTTGCCGGCAAAACGGGCAGCATACGAAGCAGCTCGCTGCCGTCCCCGCGCATCGCAATAGACTCGTTCCTGCTCTGTGAAAACTCTTGTAAGGAACGCGGGCATCTGGATCGCCTTTTCTATCCTGTGTATTTCAATGATGTCAATGCCAATTCCAATGATCATAAACCAACCACCTCGTATCATATGCCTTAGAGGTATAATTCCATCTGAACCCAGCCATCCCTTCTTGACTCGTCATGATTCGTGTTTTAAATGTTGTTTTTTGCATTGTTCACAATTCGTTCACAAATACGACATATTTTTGCTACGATTTCTTACTATACTAAGATCAAGGAGGTGAACAGTATGAAAAAAACTTCACTGTACATCATTATCGGTTTATTGGTACTTGCTTTCGGTGCTTCCATGGTTTATGCAGCTACCGGCGACACTGTCCAATCCGGTCCGAACCAGCGCGGACAATTCGGTCATCAAGGACAAGGCCAGCATGTGGCGCTCACTGACCAGCAACGGCAGGAAATGGCTCCACTCTACGCACAAATGCTGGATGTCAAAAAACAAATTCTGCAAAAGCGAGTGGAATACGGTCAAATAACCCCGTTGCAAGCAGATTACCGGGCGACGGTAATGCAGCAAAAACTGGACAATTGGGTGAAATTCGGCAAGATGGGAATGGGAATGGAGCGAGGCTTTAAACACGGACCTCATCATGGCGGCTTCCAATGTCCACAAGCACCGCAACAGTTGCCGCAAGAACAACCTTCAAAGTAATTTAAGCGCTAGTCAAACGATAAAGGAAGCGTCTCGCTGAAGGCGCTTCTTTTTTTAGTCCATCAGAAAGCAAAAATTTCTTCTGATGGACATAAGTGCAACCAGCGGCTTTCTCTGTCGCTTTTAAAGCTCGGCCTAAGCCGGGTTTTCTAATATTATTGCAGATTTCTGACTAATCTTGACTTTGCTTCCCAGTCGGTATAAAATGTTTTATATACCCCCCCCATGGGGGTGGACGCAAAGGAGTGTGACATATACTATGGAAAAATTTGTTGTTATTGGAGCAGTTGCGGCCGGTCTAAAAGCAGCCGCAAAACTCCGCAGAGGCAATCCGAAAGCACAAATTACCGTTGTAGACAAAAGCGATCTAATTTCTTATGGTGCTTGCGGGATGCCTTATTATGTATCCGGAGATGTTGATCATATCAACCAGCTCATGACAACCACATATGGAGCATTACGTGATGTCGCTTACTTTAAAAATGTGAAGGACATTGATGTCCTAACCAAAACCTTGGCAACCAAAATCGACCGTGACAACAAAACCGTTACGGTGAAAAATCTCACTACAGAAGAAGAAAGTATATTACCCTACGACAAACTGGTTATTGCAACCGGAGCTTCCCCTTTAAAACCGCCTTTGCCTGGTATTGACCTGGGAAATATTCATCAGCTTTGGCATCCTGATGATGCAAAAGCGATCCGTAAAGGCTTGGAACAAGGGAAATTCAACAGTGCCGTGATCATCGGCGCCGGCCTGGTGGGCATGGAAATGGCGGAAGCGCTGAAAGTGTGGGAACTTGACGTCACAGTCATCGAAATGAAAGATCGTGTTTTCCCTGCCTTTTTAGATGAAGAAATTGCCGAATCAGTAGCCAAGTATGCACGTGAAAAAGGGATCAATATTTTGACTTCCGAAAAAGTTCAGCGGTTTATCGGCGACACGGTCGTAAGCGAAGTGGAAACCGATCAACGAACCATTCCAGCTGATTTGGTCATTCTATCAGTAGGGGTGCGGCCCAATGTCGAATTGGCCCGCGCTGCCGGCCTCGAAATTGGCGTAACCGGAGCAATTGCGGTTAACGATCATTTGCAAACGAACGACCCGGATATTTACGCCGGCGGCGACTGCGTAGAAACGATCAATATGATTACCGGCAAAAAAGTTTTCGCACCGATGGGTTCTACGGCTAACAAACATGGCCGGATCATCGGCGAAAATCTTTGCGGCGGCAATGCAGCTTTCCGCGGAGTTCTCAACACAGTCATTGTCAAAGTAATGGATCTTTCGGTCGGCAAAGTCGGTCTGAACGAACAAAATGCAAAAGACAATGGGTATGAATATATTTCCGTGATGGTTGGCGGCCATGATCGACCGCATTATATGCCAGACGCCAAACTGATGACCTTGAAACTGATTGTGGATGCCAAAACGCGCAAAGTGCTTGGCGCGCAAGCCTTTGGCGAAGGAGAAATCGCTAAACGGATCGATATTATTGCCGCCACAATCACATTGGGCGGAACAATTGATGACCTCTTTGACATGGATTTAGCATACGCACCGCCGTTTAGCGGCCCGATCGATAATGTTGCTGTGGCCGCCAACGCCATGATGAATAAATTGGCCGGTTCACTCAAAGGGATCACTGCCATCACAGCAAAAGAAAAAATGCAAACTGGCAAAACGGTCTTCCTCGATGTCCGTTCTGCGGAAGAATGCAAAACCCTTCGTATCGCTGATTGTCAAAACATGTGCTATATTCCCTTGAACGAACTGCGCAACCGTCTCAATGAACTCCACAAGGATGATGAAATCGTCGCTTTGTGCAAGGTCAGCTTGCGCGGCTATGAAGCCGCTCTCATTTTAGAGGGTGAAGATTTTAATAACATTTCTGTTTTGGAAGGCGGCGTCAACGCTTGGCCTTTTGCCTGTGAAACCGGCAAAGCAAAATAGGGAATTTCAAGAACAAGGGGCTGTCTCAAAATAGGTTTTAAAACCTGTTTCGGACAGCTCCCTTTCTTTTGGTAGTAAAAAATATGTTAACTTTGTATTTTTTACTGAACCGG
>JAGFZV010000043.1 GCA_017889545.1 Bacillota bacterium | reverse complement strand
TTTTACACCGAGAGGCAGGTTCTTCGGAACCCGCCTCTTGTATTTTTTTACAAAAAAAAGAAACTGTCCCAATTTTTCTTATTGAGACAGCCCCTTTTTGTTGACGAATGGGGACGTTCCTTTTTCGTCAACTTTTACTGCGGGCATTTTTTCTAAGAATTGTTTTGCTGGAAATTGCAGGTATTCATTCATGCATGCCGAAGTTTTTTAAAAAAGGGTATTTTTGGGATAAGCTTTGCCCTGGAGACGGAGGAAACAAGGATGACAGAAGATGGGAAAAAGAGGCTTGTGTTTATTTTAGTATTGGCCATACTGATTGTCGGTGGCAGTTTCTATTTTTATGATCAGAAAAGCAAAGTTAATGAAGTGACAATGAGCCCGCCATCATCTTCGGACCTTATCGTGTCATCTACTCAGTCTGAAAAGGATGAGATTGTAGTGTATATCAGTGGAGCGGTGAATAAACCGGGTATCCTGCGTGTTCCTGCCGGCAGCCGCGTGGTGGATGTAGTAGATGCCGCCGGCGGTTTAGCACCGGGCGCTGATCCAAGCAAGGTAAATCTGGCCAAAGTTGTTAAAGATGGTACGCATGTGAATGTTCCTATAGGAAAGCTGGTGACAGATAAAAAAATAGGAACTGCTGTGAATAGTTCCTCCGGCCAAAGCCAGACTTCCAGTAAGAGAAGTTCGTCCGGCGGCGAAATGGTTAACATTAATTCTGCAGACAAAAATGAATTGGATAAACTGCCTGGAATTGGACCGTCATTGGCCGACCGCATTGTTGAATATCGCCAGGAAAACGGAAGTTTTAGAGATCTTAGCGAATTAAAGAATGTTGCGGGCATCGGTGAAACGAAATTCAACCAGATCAAGGATAAGCTTTCCTTGTAGGTGGTGTAGAATCGAAATTAAGTCATGATATAGGAAATTAAGTCGCAAATTTACCTTGGTATTCCTTTCCTGGCGGGGTATCTCACGCGGCGATTTTTGCTGCCTGCTAAAGGTCGCGACTGGTATGAGAATACCTTTATTCCTAAGATCAGTCCTCTGGCGCTGATTTCTCTGCTATTTACCATTGTAATTATGTTTTCACTTAAGGGCAGCTATATTGTGAAATTACCGATGGATATGGTGCGGATTGCTATTCCGTTGATTATTTATTTCGCAGTCATGTTTTTGATTTCGTTTTTGCTGAGTTGGCGAATGGGAGTCAATTACGAGCAAACCACTACCTTGTCCTTCACGGCTGCCAGTAATAACTTCGAACTCGCCATTGCAGTTGCGGTAGCTATTTTTGGTATTAATTCCGGCGAGGCGTTTGCTGCGGTGATCGGGCCGCTGATTGAGGTGCCGGTGATGATTGGTTTGGTGAATGTAGCCCTGTATTTCCGAAAATATTTTACAGCGCATCCGCAAAACTAAGTGAGGCGAAGTTTATAATCAACGACATCGTGCAAAGTATGTCGGCATTGATGCATGTGAGGTGTGAGTATGATTGTAAAAGCCATCTCTAATTTGAATTTACTTAAGGTATTCGATGAAACCACTCTAAAAACATATTATGGCTGTAATCAAGAGTGGTATGGTACAGAAAGGCGACGTCTTTCGGGATGTGGTCCTTCTGCGGCAGCGACTATTATCTGTTATTTAAATCATACTAGGTCTGTTGTTGGATTGAGACAAAGTTTTAACAGCAAAAAAAGCTGCCTGTTGCTTATGGAAGAAGTTTGGGAATATGTTACTCCAACATCAGAAGGAATATCTACAACTAAAATGTTATTTAATGCCGTACTTAGCTACATGAAAGCAAAGGGCTTCAATGTCGAATATGGTTTTTTTGACTTGACTAAAGATAAGTCGCGTCGTCCTGCAATACTCAAAGTAATAAATTTTATAGAAGAGGCACTGTTAAAAGATACGCCTGTCGCATTTCTGAATTTATGTAATGGCGATGTGAAAAACCTTGATTCTTGGCATTGGATTACGATCGTCTCATTGGAATATACAGAGGATAGAAACAATGTATTCGTAACCGTTTTGGATAGAGGGCAGGTTAAGAAGATTGACCTTGCATTATGGTACAATACTACAATGCTTGGCGGTGGATTTGTATATTTCACAACATCATCTTCTGTTGATGTTGTGAAATATTGATAAAAACTATAACGTGCTAGAAGTTGTAAGCGCAAGGGAGCATGCTAAATGATAGACAATGAGTGGGATTTTGAACAAGTGTATGCTAGTTTTCAACCCAAAATTCATGCATATTTAACACGTCTTATTGGTGCTAAGGAAGCGGAAGATTTGACCCAGGAGGTTTTTATAAAGGTCGGCAAATCATTAACGACTTTCCGCAAGGAATCTCAATTGTCCACCTGGATTTATCGTATTGCGACCAATGAGGCGATTGACAGGATGCGGAAACCTTTTTTTCAACGCGAATTAACCACGGGACATGAGGTTTTGAGTCACAAAGAAGCTGAAGTTATAGAAACTGGGATCAATAATATAAACTCATTAAAAATTACTCTCTCACCCGAAGAAAAAGTTATTCGTCGTGAAATGAATGAGTGTATTCAGGGAATTATTCAGGACCTTCCTGATAATTACCGGATGGTTGTTGTTCTGAGTGAGCTGGAAGGATTGCAAAACAAAGAAATTGCTGAAATTTTGGGAGTAAACTTGGACGTGGTAAAAGTACGTCTTCACCGTGGGAAGGCAAGGCTGAAAAAAGAATTTTTAAACCATTGCAATTTTTCCTGGGATGAGCACAATGAACTGACCTGCGACACGAAAGATTCTGATAAACAGTAATTTATTTTGAGGAATACAGCGATAGTCTTTATTTTTAGTGTATCTTTTTTGCCTTCTATTTCGTCTATACTAATGAAAGGAGGTGAAATGTATGAATCTTGATAGTCGGATAATAGAACTTATTGCTATAGGGGTATCGGTAGGAGTAAACTGCCAACCTTGCTTGCAATATCATGTTGCTAAAGCCAAAGAAAATGGAGTCAGCGAGCAAGAAATGCAAGAAGCGATTAATGTAGGGAAAACGGTTAGAAAAGGTGCCGCATACAATATGGACCAATATATTGCAAATTTGGGTGAAACTTCTTCTGTCCCGCAACCAGCAGACAAGAGCTGTGAGTGTGGTTGTTCATGATAATAATTTGTCACATTAGGTTGAAAGGCTAGGTATAAGGAAAAACAGGCATAGCCTTTTTATTCACACACGCATAGTATATGCCTGTCTAAAAACATAATGAAGAACGCCTGCAAAATTAAACAGAATTTTGCAGGCGTTTTTGCAGAATTGGACTAAAAGTTAAGCTCATTAAAATATTTGACCCATATTGACATTTAAGAAGGTATGATTTTATAATACATATATGGTATATACATAGATGTAAGATGTATAAGGCGGTGTAAGTTTTGAAATATGAATCCAAGGAGTACTGGGCAAGTCTCATCAAGATGAGTCTATCACGTTTTTTTATTTTACATGTACTACATAGGCACGCTCTCCATGGGTATGAAATTACTAAGCAGGTTGCCAATATTACTGGTGGATGTTGTGCTCCGACTGAAGGAAGTCTATATCCGGTGCTAAAAGAATTCGAGGAGAATGAATTGGTACAAGTTGAGGTCCAAGTGGTTGCGGGGCGGGAAAGAAAGGTCTACACGATAACAGCAAAGGGAGACCGTGCATATGAAGTGGCTGGCCAGGCATGGAGTGAGGTGGCAAATTATATTTTACAGGCTGTAAACGGAAATCATTGAGTATTGCAGGCCGTAAGAGAAGAGAAGACATTTGTTGCTCTGTTCAGCAGTAATCACATTGTCAAAAGGAGAGATGGATTTTGTCGAAAGAAGACAAGGCGTTGAACCCACAAAGCTCGAAAATTTTGTCGAAAGAAGATAAATTTTTAAGTTGGAAAAACATCCGGGTTTTGATTTATGGCTTAGTATTATGTTTTATCTACAGTCAATTGGATCCGTTTGCCAACTGGTTTACTTATAAAGTGCTTGGGTTTGCGAACGACAGCCACCTGGGAGGCGCTATCGCTTTCTTTATCGCTGATGCTCCGAAAGTCTTGATACTTCTGATCATCATTACGTTTATCGTTGGTGTTGGCCGCACCTTTCTATCACCTGAACGTATACGCGCGATATTGTCTGGGCGCGGGGAAGTTGCGGGGAATATTCTCGCTGCACTCGTGGGCATTCCTACCCCATTTTGTTCTTGCTCTGCAATTCCTTTATTTCTGGGTTTTCTACAATCAGGAATACCTATTGGCGTTGCGATGGCCTTTCTCATCTCCTGCCCTGTGGTCAATGAGATCGCGCTTGCCCTTCTCTTTGGCTTGTACGGCTGGAAGATCGCTGCTCTGTACGCCTTGCTGGGAATGACAAAAGCTGTAATTGGAGGGTTAATTATTGCACGAATCCATCCAGAACGCTTTCTGGAGCCCTGGGTGACGGAACTTTTAGCTAGAGATTCAAAGCGCTCGTTGAGGGAAGAAGACAGTGAGCTTTTGCATTTGACATGGGAAGACAGGATCGCGGATGGGAATAAAGCAGTGCGTGAAATACTTGCCAGTGTATGGCATTATCTCATTGGTGGTATAGCTTTGGGGGCAGCTATCTATGGCTATATGCCCGTTGATTTTGTTAGTGAATATATGGGCAAAGAGGCGTGGTGGAATGTGCCAATTGCGGTTCTACTAGGGGTACCGCTTTATGCCAGTGCCGTCGGCGTGATTCCCATTATTCAAGCGTTTATCATTAAAGGCGCTGCGCTTGGAACTACTCTTGCTTTTATGATGTCTGTTATAGGTATCTCCATTCCGGAGTTGATGATGCTGCGGAAAGTTATCAAAATGCCGCTCATCGGGATATTTGTCGGTATTGTGGCACTGGGATGTGTAGTGATTGGGTATGTGTTTAACGCATTAATATAGCAGAAATTCAATAAATTTTGTGCCTTGAGCACAGCGAAAGGGAAGTGAGTTACTATGATGGTTAAAGTTTACCAATCATGTTGCGGTGGAGAGAAGGTTCTTGATACAGTTAATGAGGCCATTCGATTGTCTGGGACAGTCGCACAGGTTGAGACGGTGAATGATATGATAGAGGTAGCAAAAGCCGGGATTATTTCAACGCCGGCGATTACAATCAATAACCGGGTAGTAGCAAGTGGAAGAGTGCCAAAGGTGCAGGATTTAGTTACTATACTGATTAATGCCGCTGCAAAAGAAACTTGATGACTTCGCTCTTGAAATCAAGGAAAGTCTTTGCGAGTCTTATGGTGATGTCTGTGGTGAAGAAGTCGACTGTCGGGTATGGATCAGGCAGGGGTAGGAAAACACTACGCTACTGAAGGCTATGATGGTCGACGCGATACTAAGAAGTGTATATACTGGGAGTCAAACTCCGCCACAAGTTAAAGGAGACATGCCTGACAATCTGAAAAAATGCTTTCAAGCAAAAGAAATAAATGACAAAATAAAAAACGCCTGCGAAATTCGAAAGAATTTTTTCAGGCGTTTTTGCAGAATCTGAATATTTTTATTTCCTGTTATACACCATATAGTTTATAACAGGTGGTGCAGAATTCCAGTATGGGCTTCGCTCACAAAGCCGCTTCATAATGTTACAGCTTTTCAGAAATTGATTGCGTCATCTGGTTTACTAGCTCAGTAGTCACAACAGTTTGTCCCTTTACAACGCCCAGTTCAGTCAAAAATATAGTTTGCGGAGTAATTCCAATATTTTCAATAATTTTCTTAGCACAACCGACAGGGCAATCGTCAATGGTCAAGACCGTTTCGACCTCTTTAGCGGCATCAATGAAAGAGGCGAAGTCGGCTCCGATCCCGGCAAGACAGCTACCGCTAGTTTTGGCATACCCATCTTTGCGCAGCTTCAGAGTGACCTGATCCGCCAAGTAAAATTCGAAAATTAGTTTCTTTAAAAAACAGTTGCATAAAGAAACTAATTATGGTATCGTTTTTTTAGGGGGGAAGATGACCATGAATCTTATTCGATCAAGTCAACGACTTAGAGAAGGCACGCGTTTGCTACTGCGCAAACTTGGCATTTTTGAACGGGATGAGGCGTTATGTTGTGGCGTAACTTATGCGCAATGTCATGCAGTTGTAGAGGTAGGAAGGAAAGAAACGCTATCGCTTAATGAACTGGCAGAACTATTAAATCTCGATAAAAGCACTGTCAGCAAAACCGTCGATCAGCTTGTAAAAAACGACATTATGTTGCGTGAACCGGGACAAAAAGACCGGCGTTATGTGACATTAACTCTCACAACCGAAGGTTATGAGCTATTCCAAAGCATCGAAAAGCGAATGGAAGCATATTTTACTGAAATTTTAGACTCTATACCGGAGAATAAGCGGGAGCAAGTGATAGAGGGCGTTCAGATTTTGTCAGATGCTATGCAAAAAACAGAATGTTGGTGTAGGGAGCGAAAGTAAATGTTTGAATCTTTATCAGACCTGCTAGTGTATGGTTGGCTTGGCTTTTCTTCCGCCGATCGTTTGGGAGCGGCACTTCATTTTTTTGTGGCGGATACACCTAATATCATTGTCTTGCTCACAGTCGCAATTTTTATTATTTCTGTGATACGATCCTATTTTCCACCAGAGAAAACCCGGGTATTTTTAAGTCGTCGCCATTCTCATTTGGGAAATATACTAGCAGCATTGATTGGAATTATTACTCCTTTTTGTTCCTGTTCCGCTGTTCCTCTGTTTATCGGGTTTATTGAAGCGGGAGTTCCGCTAGGTGTTACGTTTTCATTTTTAATCGCATCACCCATGGTCAATGAAGTGGCTCTGATTTTGTTGCTGGGATTATTTGGTTGGAAGATTGCTCTGATTTACATGACCAGCGGCGTCGTGATTGCTATATTGGCTGGAATTATTCTGGGAAAACTTAATCTGGAACATTTGTTAGAAGAGTATGGCGCAATACCACAAGCAGAATGCGCTATATTAAATCCTGCGTTTTCGCAGCGTTGCCGCAATGCAGTGCAATTCACTATCGAATTGTTAAGATACATTACTCCGTATATTGTACTGGCGATCGCTATTGGCGGTTTTATTCATGGTTTTGTCCCAGAAGATTTTTTA
>JAGFZV010000031.1 GCA_017889545.1 Bacillota bacterium | reverse complement strand
GGTGCAGGCGGCTAACCATTCAAAGCACTTGCAAGTGCAGCCGGTAATAACCCCTTATAGGGGTGGGACAAGCCGCCGGCTAAGCCGGCGGTCCTGACTAGACCAACCCAAAGCGCAGCCGCCGCGAAAAGTCCCATTGCGCCGCCAAACCAAAATGGAGCGGGAGAGCCAAAAATGTCCCAGAGAAAACCGGCGATTATCGATGCAGGCAACAGTGATATTCCGACTGCCAATGCATGCAGTCCATAGATCGAAGATCGAAGCTTTTTGGTCACTTGGCGCCATATCGGCCAAAAACGCTTTTTCGATACCTTCTGTCATGCCAATATAGAGGCCATAGATACCAAATAGTCCTATAATCACCATCTGGCTGCCTGCCATGGCAAACCCAAATAGACGAACCCGTAGATGCAATATCCGATAACCAGTAAAGCCCGTCGTCCGATATGGTCGGATAGTTTGCCGGCCGGATAGGAAATCAGCAAATAGGTAATATTCATCAGTAAATACAGCAAAATGACTTGTGAAGGCGTGAAACCATAATTGCCTGCCCTGACCAGCAAAAATTGGTTAGAGGAGTTGCCGAGGTTAAACAAAAAGCTAACGATAATAAAGTAACGTAAGCGACTGTCAAGTCCGCTCCAAGAAAAAACGAATTGTTTTACTTTTTCAATGCGTCTTGTTCCGGTTTCATCAATCATAAATAAGAGTAGGATGCCGATGATCGCGGGAATAAGGGATAGCCAGAAAACAAGAAGATAGTCTCCGGTATAATAAGTGAAGAGCCAATAAGCCAATAAAATTCCGATCACAGCGCCGGCTGTGTCCATTGCCCGATGTAAACCGAATGACTGACCTGCGCTCCCGGTGGCGCTTGAATCAGCGATCAGCGCATCCCGTGGCGCAGTTCGAACTCCTTTGCCAAAGCGGTCACTCATTCTAGCCCATAAAATTCCTACCCATGTGGAAGCTATGATGAATAAGACTTTGCCAGCAGCAGACAATCCATAACCCACAATGGTCAGTAGTTTTCTCCTGGAAAATTTGTCGGAAATTCTGCTGGAGGCAATTTTCAGCAGACTAGCCAAGCTTTCGGATACTCCTTCGATGATCCCTAACGCTGTCGGAGAAACTCCCAAAACGATCGTCAAGTACAAAGGAATTAATGGGTAAATCATTTCACTGGATATATCGGTAAACAAGCTGACCAAACCCAAAAGAATAATATTTCTATGCATTGTGTCTTCATCCTGTAAATGAGGTTTCGGACCGCTTTATCATCATCAGAACAATAAAGGTTTTTATGCTTCATATTCATTTGCGTAAAAGAGTTTGCAATTTCGTCACAATTTGCTCACAGGTTTGTCATATTTACTCTCTATAATGAAAGTAATATATCTATTGCGTCAGAATCGTATATTGAGTTTTTCAAGACAAAGAGTGAGTAAACGATGAAGCTGCAATTTGGATGAGGGGGCAGAGCATGATGAAAAAGACAACGAAAAGATTAATTATTTGCTCGTTAATGGTAGGTTTTATGCAATATGGGTTAAGTACTTCTTTTATCGAAGCTTCACCACGCAATGGCGATCAACAGCAACAAGAACAATATCAGAAAGAGAAAGAACGACAAGAAAAACAGGGACAAGACAAACACCGTCAGGAAGACAAACAACGTCAGAACGAACAGCGCCAAGGACAGCAACGGCAGAGCGAGCAACGTCAAGACAATCAGCGGCAGAGCGAGCAGCGCCAAGAGCAGCAGCGGCAAGACAAACAGCGCCAGGAACAACAGCGCCAAGACCAGCAACGTCAGAACGAACAGCGGCAAGAGCAGGAACGTCAGTATAAACATCATCAGGAGCAGCAGAGATTAGAAGAGCAGCGTCAAGAGCAAGAACGCCAGTACAAACAACACCAAGAACAGCAACGGCAGGAAGAAGAACGTCAAGAGCAAAAACGCCAGTATAAACACTATCAGGAGCAACAGCGCTTGGAGCAAGAACGCCAGTATAAACATCATCAGGAACAGCAACGGCTAGAGCAAGAACGTCAGTATAAACAAAGAATGGAAGAAAAACGTCAGGCAGAGCAGCGGCAACATTGGTTGTATCAGAAGAGACATGACTGGTCGCACAATGCTTACCGTGACAATAACTGGAATAGAAAAGATTATTTTTACGATGAGCCAGGGCCTTTCCAATGGCATGAAACAAGATATTCGACACATGAACGTTTTCCATCGTCTGAGTATCGAATGGAACGAATTTATGATCGCGACTGGAATGACAGGTTCCCCGGATTGCATTCCTACCGGTGGCATGATAGCGATCGATATAATCAGGGATATTTTTGGTACCAAGGTCAGCGGATACGCGATGCCGTATTGTTTTACGACGACGGAGATGAATTGGTTGCCATAGGGTTCAATCATGGGAATCGCTTTATTTTCTTACGGGATGATCATGAAGAATATCATCACAACAACAATGACTCATTCGTGTTGGCGCTTGCCCTTCTGTTGTTGGTGAGTTAATGAATGCAGAGTCTGAGTGATACTTAAGAATAATTAAAATAAGCAGGCATTCGCCTGCTTATTTTAATTATTCTTAAGTATCTGTAAACCCTTCCTTAGAGTGAACATAATTGAAGCAATATTTATCTATGGTGTTTCAATTATGTTCAGCAAGGTTGAGGAAAAATCATGCCGTGGATATTTACAGAAAAATAAGATATCATATTAATAGGAACAGAAATTTTGGAGGATTCTTATGAGCCGGATCACTTTTGTATCGCCGTATCGCGATTTATCCTTGCTGGTACGGTCGGTTGTAGACGAAATGAGTATCGATGTTGATATTGTTGAAGGAATGATGGGGGAACATGGCTGGCTGGGAGACTTCGGACAGTCAAAATCCAAGGCTGACATCCCGATCGGTGATGTGGTTGTCAGCCGGGGAGGGACTGCGTTCCATTTGGCCCGCAATCTAAAATGCCCGGTAGTGACTGTCAATACCGGACCTTTTGATATTATTGAATGTTGTAAAAAAGCAAAACAGTTTAGCTCGAACATTATTATTACCTCGTTTAAGGAACTGGTTGGTTTAGAGCTGGTTGAAGAGGTTCTGGGAGTAACAATCACTGAAATTGTGATACAAACGATACCGGAACTGGAAATGCAAATTGCCAAACTTGCAGAAGAGGGTAATTACTGCGTGGTTGGCGGTGGAGCATCCATTCTTTATGCGGAAAAATATGGTTTGCCTGGCGTGTTTTTGCATACCAGCCGGGATACAATCCGGGAAGCTTTGTTGAGAGCGGAAGAACTTGCTGCACTTCATTATGAAGAAAAACGGCGGTCAAGCCGCTTGGCTGCTCTCCTTGAATGCGCGAATGAAGGAATTATTGCGATTGATGAAAACGGCAAAATAACGATTTGTAATCAAGCTGCGGAGAAAATTATCGGTGTCAAAGCGCAGGAGATCATTGGCGAGAATATTGAAGCTGTGATCCCCAATACCCATCTGCATGAGGTCCTTGTGGATGGACAGACCCACATCAATGAATTTCAGGATGTCGGTGATGTGAAGATTGTAACCAGCAGGGTTGCAATCAAGGATGGACAACAGATTGTCGGTGCCGTAGCGACTTTTCGTGAAGCCGCGAATATCGCCCAGATTGAACATCGCATGCGTAAGGAAATTACAGAACAAAAATTTCGTTCTAAATTAACACTTGCTGATATCTTGGGAAAATCAGCTGTTATTCAACAAAAAAAAGAGTTGGCAAAAAAATTTGCTGTCTCTGATTTGACGGTATTCATTAATGGCCCTTCAGGAACGGGAAAAGAACTGTTTGCTCAAGGAATTCATCATGCCAGCAAGAGATCGACCGGTCCGTTTGTTGCAATAAATTGTGGCGCTTTGCCGCAATCACTGCTGGAAAGTGAATTGTTTGGCTACGCGGAAGGCGCATTTACCGGCGCAAAACAAAAAGGACGCGCCGGGTTATTTGAAATGGCCCATAATGGTACGATTTTTCTGGATGAAATCGATGCAATGCCGATTGACATGCAAGGTCGTTTTCTCCGAGTACTCCAAGAAAGGGAGATTTTGCGGATCGGGGCAGAGGGGATTATTCCGGTAGATATTCGTGTTATTGCCGCATCGAACAAGTCACCGCAAAAATTACTGAATGAACGCTTGATCCGGGAAGATCTTTTTTATCGCTTAAATGTTTTATACCTTGAAATTCCCCCTCTTGGCATGCGCAAAGAAGACATTCCTTTGCTGTGTAAACATTTTTTGCCCAAAGAAAGCAGAACAGAAGCGGAACCACTGCTTGAGGAAATCATGCCTTACCTGATGAATTATTCGTGGCCCGGAAACGTGCGGGAATTGTTGAATTTTGCTCAGCGTCTCTCTTTTTTTCTCGAAGATTATAAAAAAGGAACAAACGGGTTGGCTTTATTAAAAAATATCGCGCCCGATTTGCTTCAACAAACGGGTAAAGTTTCTAATGCCAACGATCTGCGGGAACAAGTTGCGGCGCAAGAGGAGGCAGTCATTGCGAAGGTATTGGATCAAAGCACGACCATAGCCGATGCTGCGGCTCAATTGGGAATTGGCAAAACCACATTGTGGCGAAAACTTCAAAAAATAAAAAAACGGCAATAATAGATTAGAACATTCCATAACCGGAACAAAAATTCCGTTTATGGAATGTTCTTTCTTTGCGTAGAAAATATAAACCTAGAAAAAATCAGGTTTTTTGCTGAGCATAACATTGGCACGGATCTTGCTTAAGTAATCAATTGAAAAGATTTGAAAGTAATTTTTCATAGGAAGTGATAAACGGCTGGGAATAAGCGTTTAAAACTTTGCTAACAAATGGTGAATTGAGTAAAAACGATGAAATGATTAAAGGGAGAAGACGAAGATGATGAACGAAAAAAAAGCATTACAAGGAATCAAAGTACTGGATATGACACAATTTCTGGCAGGCCCCTATTGCGGACTGACGCTGGCGGATATGGGAGCCGAGGTCATTAAAATTGAAAACCCCGGCATTGGTGATTTTGTACGGATTGCAGTACCCCAAGTCAATGGCGTTAGTATCTATTACGAGAACATGAACCGGGGCAAGAAAAGCGTGACTGTGAACCTGAAAACCAAGGAAGGGAAAGAGATCTTCACTAAGCTCCTCGCGGAAGCTGACGTGCTGATAGAAAATAATCGGCCGGGCGTTATGGAGCGCTTAGGATTTTCGTATGAACAAGCAAAAAAAATCAATCCCGGAATTATCTATTGTTCCATTTCCGGTTTCGGTCAAAATGGCCCTTATAGCCAGCGGCCGGGTTATGATTTGATCGGCCAGGCCATGTCCGGGGCCATGAGCATCACCGGGATGCAAGGCCAGATTCCTTTAAAATTTGGTATTCCCATTGGCGATGTTTTGGGAGGCATGAACGGCGCTATCGGTATTTTGGCTGCGCTTTGCTATCGTAAGGAAACGGGCGAAGGCCAGCACATCGATACAGCGCTGGTGGATGGGTTGGTGTCGAGCATGCTCACCAATACAATGGGCTACCTCGTGAACGGCACGATCCCTGGGCGCAGCGGCAACCGTTACTTCAATGCCTATCCCTATGATTCATTTTCTGCGAAAGATGGGGAGTATGTGATTTCCTGCGGCACCGACCCGCACTTCGCAGCCTTGGCCAAAGCCATTGGCAAGCCGGAGCTGCTGGAAGATCCACGGTTTAAAGAGTTCCTTGTCCGCAAGACCAATCCCAATATGGATGAGTTAAAAGCTATAATCGACGAGTGGAGCAGTGACAAGACGGTAGCGGAGTGTGTGGAGACGCTCATGGCGGCGGAAATCCCGGTGGCGCCGATTTATGATGTGAAACAAATGACAGAAGATCCGCATATCCGGGAGGCCCGGGAGATGTTCGTAAACGTAGACCATCCGGTTGCCGGCAATATTACCATCACCGGCAATCCCATCAAGATGTCCGCGACGCCGACTACCCCTACGAAATGCGCTCCATTGCTGGGTGCGAATAATGAAGAGATCTACGGCAAACTCGGCCTGGACAGCGCTACACTAAAAGAATATAAAGAGAAGAAAATTATCTAAAGACAATGGGAGGAAAGTCATGAATTTACCGAAAAAAGTGGAAGTTGTGGAAGTAGGCCCGCGGGATGGGTTTCAAAACATTAAAGAATGGATCCCGACGGAAACAAAATTAGAAATCATTGATCACTTGATTGCCTGCGGTTTTAAGAAAATGGAAGTCACAGCCTTTGTCCATCCGAAAGCCGTGCCGCAGATGGCCGATGCCAAGGAGATTATGACAACACTTAAACAAAAATATACCGGCGTGACGTTCACCGCCTTGGCGCCTAATTTGCGGGGTGTAACCAATGCCATAGAAGCCGGAGCGGATGAAGCAGCTTATATTATTTCAGCCAGCGAACGCCATAATTTTGAAAATACCAAACAAACGATTGACCAGTCGCTGGAAGGATTAAAAGAGGTATGTAAGGTTGCCGGCAATACCAAAGTCTGTTTAGCTATTCCTACAAGTTTCAATTGTCCCTGGACCGGCAAAGTGCCATCAGAGAATGTGGTCAAAATCATTGAATACGGTCTTGCGGCAGGCGTAAGCGAAATCGGCGTTGGCGATACGATCGGCTCGGCCAATCCGCTGCAGGTAAAAGAGTTGTGCGATATTTTGCGTGCGAAGTTTCCGAAATTGGATGTAATCATGCATTTGCATGATACGCGGGGAATGGGTTTGGCGAATATCCTTGCTTCTCTGGATGCCGGAGTAACCCGGTTCGAAACATCCATCGGCGGGTTGGGCGGCTGTCCGTTTGCGCCGGGCGCTGCCGGAAATGTTGCAACGGAAGATTTGGTGAATATGTTGGATGGAATGGGCATAGTCAGCGGAATTGATTTGGAAAAAGTAATGAAGGCAACGTATCGGGCCCAAGAGTTGTTGCCGGTTCCGATCAGCAGCCATATGGCAAGCGCCATTGCTTGTTCAACGCATTAAGCGGTAAAAGTATATAGAATGTACAAAAAACTGCAGATCTCATCTTAGAGGCATTGTTCTAGAGTATCATGTTAAAAATAAAATGAACGGAGGAAAAACAACTATGTCACAACCGACAACAGCCCAAGGTCCGTCCAAATCAGTCAAAAAATCATCTTTTCGCTGGATTGTATTAGGGCTTATTTTCGTCATCTATACCATTGCCACCGCTGACCGGGCCAATATCGGCATCGCCATGCCCTATCTGCGGAAGGAATTTGCCATGAGCAATACAGAGGCTGGCGGTATCATGAGCCTCTTCTTCCTTGGTTATGTCATCGCCATGATCCCCGGGGGCTTTCTAGTTCGTAAACTGGGGGTCAGCAAGATTTTTTCGACCTTCATGATTCTGACCTCCCTGTTCACAGGTTTCATCGGAATGGCAGGATCGATTATGCAACTGAAGCTATTCCGTTTAGGCGTCGGTCTCTCCGAAGGGCCGCTGGCCGTGGGCATGCCCACTACCATCAACAATTGGTTTCCGCCTCGGGAAAAAGGCTTGGCCATGGGTATCTTCATCGCTGCTTCCAAAGTTGGACCATTAATCGTGCCTATCCTCTGCGCCTGGATCATCCAGACCTGGGACTGGCGGACTATCTTCTACGCGTTTGCGGTTCCGGGCATCATCTTGTCTGTCTTTTGGTTGATTATCGTGGCGGATAGTCCTGCGCGAAGCAAGTTCACCAATGCGGCGGAAGTGGATTATATCAATGAAAGAACGCCGGTAGAAGAGAAGAAGAAAGAAGCAAAACCCTACAACATGGTCTGGCTGGACAAGCTGGTTCGGGCGAAAACGCTCGTAAGACTGGATACGCCGAAAAAATTGTTTTTTAACTGGAACATGATGGGCAGCGCCTTCGGTTACTTCTTTATGATCGCGATCACTACCACCATGATGTCCTGGATCCCTACTTACCTTGTCACCGTGAAAAAATTTGCGATCATGAAAATGGCCTTTGTGGCGGCAGCGCCTTTTGCCGGCACTGTTTTGGGCAACGTGGTGGGCGGCTGGACGGCGGACAATATTCTGGGCAAACGGCGCAAACCGCTGATGATGTTCACGGCCCTTACCACAGCGGTGTCGATGTATTCCCTCATCAATTCCCCGGCCGATCCGACATTGCTTGGAATTGTGCTGTTCGTCACCGGCTTCTTTCTCGCATTGGGCTTCTCGGGCTTTTCGGTCTACCCTATGGGTCTGGTGACAAAAGAGGTGTTTCCTGTTGCAACTTCCATCACCAATACCTGCGGCCAGCTGGGCGGCTTCTGCACTCCTCTTGCCATCGGATGGATTTTGGATCATTACAACTGGGATGTGGTCTTTACCTCCTTGGCAATAGGCTGCCTCATCTGCTTCTGCATCGTGGCGACCCTCGACGAGCCGGTTGACGATCCGCTGGTATAGACAATAAGAAAAGAAATCCTCTTGCGTTACGTAACTTGCAAGAGGATTTCTTTTCTTTACGGTTGTCGAATGCCATGGCGACGCATTTTGCGCCACAAAGTGGATCGGTCAATGCCAAGCAATTTTGCGGCTTTCGACTGAACCCCCTTCGCTTTGTTCAATGCATCGGTTATTTCTTGGATTTCCTCATCGTGAAACGAGATTTTGGCTGTTTGCGGATGCCATTGCTCCAATACCGCCGCGACATCGGAAGAACCAATTGTTTCTTTTTGGCAATATGCGACAAGTCGTTCGATGCTATTTTGCAGTTCGCGTATGTTGCCCGGCCAGGCGTAGTTTTGCAATGCCTTCATAGCGGGCAGATCAAAGAATATTTTTTTATGGGGCGAGTATTTGCTTAAGAATGCTTCTGCCATTAGCTTAATATCCTGATTTCGCTCGCGCAGAGGGGGGAGTTCCAGTTTCAGCACATTCAGGCGGAAAAAGAGATCCTCCCGAAATTTATTGTTCAGGACAAGGAATTTCAGATCTTTGTTCGTGGCGGCGATGATCCGAATGTCAACGGAGATGACCCTGTCACTGCCGAGGCGCATGACGGATCGCTCCTGCAGAACCCGTAAAAGACGGCTCTGATTTGTGTAATCCATTTCAGCTATTTCATCTAAAAAAATGGTGCCGCCGTGCGCCAATTCAAACAGCCCGGGTTTTCCTTCCTTATTGGCGCCGGTGAAGGCGCCGCTGACATAGCCGAATAGTTCACTTTCGAGAATTTGGGCCGGCAAGGCTGCGCAGTTTATGGCAACAAAAGGTCCTGATCGGCGTGGACTGTGATTATGGATACTTTGAGCGAAAATTTCTTTTCCGGTACCTGTTTCACCGGCAATGAGTACATTAGAATTTGTGACGGAAAATTCTTTCGCCACTGCAATCGCTCGTGTAATCTGGCTGCTTGTTCCTTGCAGGTCAGTAAATTTTTTTCTTGCGATATGACCCTTGTTATAGATCTCTTTGCGTATATGAGCCTCGGTTTGTTGGATTTTCGTTATTTCCTGAAATGTTACCAACGCGCCGCTGAGCTTCGCGCCGACGATGATTGGCACCTTGTTGCAAATTACCTTTAGTCCTTTTATTTGCATAATCTCGTTAATCTCTTCTTGTTTGGTTCTGATTAGCTCGGACAGATCGAGACCGGGCCATATTTTCTCGATCGGCTGTCCGATGGCTTTTGCCGCAGAACTGTTAACGAGTTTTTGCGCTTGCATATTAATACTTGTAATCTTTTGCCGGCAGTCCACCGTAATAATGCCATCGTGAACATAATCCAATACGGCGGTAAACAGGCTGCGTTTAATTTTTTCCGTTTCAATCGCTTCTTCGATCCGTAAGGCTTCCTGCACCGCCTGCAGAATCGCTTCCCGTCCATTGTCGATGAATACGGAAGGAAGCCCGTGATTTTGTGCTGCTTTGCAAAAAATTCCGCCGCCAACCACGACATCGGCGCCATCCTGAGCGGCCTGTACAATCAGATGCTCAATATTGGCGGTATTCCGGTCGGTCAGGTACTGTTTGAAGGAAAAGTCCAACATTGGCGTGAGACACTCAATCCCTCTGACCATAGAGGAGTAAGCGACGACAGCGACATTCGATCCGTAAGCCTTAGCGGCGAATAGCGCGCGGAGAATATCAAAGCCGGTTACGGGCAGCTCGACAATGGTTGCTTTGATATCGGAATCCTTAAGACGAGAGGCGGTTCCAGCCCGGGCAATGATGATTTCGCAGCCTTTCTCGACCAAATTTTTGGCAAAAGCGAGCGTTTGCTCATAGTCCGGACAGTATTCGACAGCGACTTGGTGATAAGGAGTGATTACTTCTTTGATCACGGAAACCATAGGAGCATGCGGCACTAAGAAAACAATTTTGTTCATTGGCAACACCTCTGCAACGCTTTACAACATCAATGCATTCATTATGCAACAAAGATGCAACAAATGCAACCATTTTATCGGGAAACACTGCATTTTCATTGATATGATGACTTGGCACGCAAATTGCATTAATTATATTGCAAACCTAGTGATGCCGGACAGAAAGTCTTGCGGAACAAAGAACAAGAAGAGGAGAGATCAGATTGGCTATGCACGCTGTGCACAAAATTATGGCAGCCGCCGCAGGGAAAGAACAGGTTCGCCCCGGCGAAATTATTACTGCCAAGATCGATTTAGTCGGGATAAATGATGTGTATCAAATTGTTATGCAGTCGTTTCAGGAGATGTTAGGGGAAAAAGTATGGGACCCGGGTAAGGTTTATATCTTTTTGGATCACAATGCTCCTGCTTCCGATTTAAAGGTCGCTCAAGCACATAAGATTTTCCGTGAATTTGCACAGGAACAAGGGTGCCATCTCGTAGACATTAATGAAGGAATTGGGCATAATCTATTGCCGGAATGGGGCTTGGCAAGACCGGGGAGCATGATCGCAATTACGGATTCTCATACCCCTATTCATGGCGCTTATGGCGCGTTTGCTGCTGGACTCGGCGCTACAGACATTGCGGCAGTTTTGATCGATGGTTCTACATGGCTGAAAGTTCCGGAAGTGGTGAATATCCGTCTGAACGGCAAATTACAAAAGAATGTGATGGCTAAAGATGCTGCACTGTATGTGCTGGGACAGTTGGGAACGGAATTCGGAACCTATAAAGTGATTGAATTTTCCGGGCCGGTAGTTGAAGACATGTCGATGGAAGAACGGACTGTGTTGACGGTTATGGCTACCGAAATGGGGGCGAAAACGACCTATATCAAACCGGACAAGACAACGATTGACGATGTAAAAAATCATACAAACGCCCCGTTTGTTGTTCATGAAACGGATCCGGATTTTGTTTATGAAACAGAATATGAATTTGATTTGACGAACTTAAAACCGCAAGTTGCCATTCCGCATAGTGTTGATAATGCAAGAAATGTGGAAGATGTGGCTGGCATTCCCATCAATCAGGTTTTTATCGGTTCTTGTACCGGCGGCAAATTAACTGATATTGCAGCGGCAGCTGAATTCCTCGATGGTAAGAAAATTCCGCCTTCCATGCGGCTGGTAGTGACAATGGCTACTAAACAAATAGTGAAGGAATCGATTGAAAAAGGATATTATCAAATCCTTTTGGATGCCGGCGCCACGATTACTTCGCCAGGGTGCGGCGCCTGTTCCGGATTGCTGGGTGGTATTATTGCCGGACAGGAACGATGTGTATCGACAGCGAACCGTAATTTCCCCGGCCGTATGGGCGGCAGTCTGGAAGCGGAAGTGTACCTGGCTTCACCGTTGACTGCGGCGCAAACAGCTGTAAGTGGAAAACTAACTTGCCCTGGGCAGACCGGATTGGAGGAATAGAGATATGAAAATTTCCGGAAAAGTTGTTGTCTATAATCACGATAATATTAGTACTGATCAGATCATTCCCGGCCCCTATGCATACATTAAAGATATGAAAGAAATGGCGGAACATTGCTTGGAGGGCGCAGATCGAACGCTCAGAGAACGGTTTCGAACAGTTGGCAATATTTTAGTGGCCGGAAGCAATTTTGGCTGCGGGTCAAGCCGGGAATATGCGGTGATCGTTTTGAAAGAATCTGGTGTTCAGGCAGTCGTGATAAAATCAGCTGCACGCATTTGGTACCGGAATTCGGTTAACTTGGGACTACCGGTCATTTTTTGCAAAACGTTGCCCGATACCATTCGGGAAGGCGAAGAAATCGAGATTGACTTGGCATCAGGAACGATCCGCGAAACTGCCACTGGCATGATCCACAAAGGCGAAGCTCCCAGCGAGTTTGTTATGAACATGTACAAGGAAGGCGGAATAAAACCGTTGATGCGCAAGAGAGTATTGGGAGAGCTGCCAGATCGTTAGGCAGGGATTTGGTTGTGAATGAATATATTGTTAATCTGCCATAAGAAGTAAAAGGGAGAGAGTATAAATGGATTTTAAAATAGCAATTATTCCCGGGGACGGAATTGGCGTCGACGTTGTAAAAGAGGGCGTAAAAGTCTTGGATCGCATCGGTGAAGTATATGGGCATACTTTTCATTATGAGCATATGCTGGCAGGCGGCTGCTGTATTGATGCGCATGGCACGCCTTTGCTGGACGAAACAATTGAAATTTGCAAAAGCTGCGATGCGATCCTGTTTGGCGCCGCGGGCGGCCCAAAGTGGGATGGGCTGCCACGGGAACAGCGCCCGGAGAAAGCACTGGCCAGACTGCGGCGTGAATTTAATCTATTTGCCAATTTACGGCCGGCCAAGATCTACGAAGATCTTAAGGAAAACTCGCCGTTAAAAAACCGGGTGATCGAAAAAGGCATTGATTTGATGTTGATCCGGGACCTGACCGGCGGGATCTATTTTAACGAAAAAGGTCGGCGCGAAGGCAAATATGGCTTGGAAGCGTATGATGTGGAATGCTACAGTGTGATGGAAATAACACGAGTGGCCAGAAAAGCGTTTGAAATTGCCATGACAAGAAAGAAAAAAGTAATCAGTGTGGATAAGGCCAATGCGCTGGAAACGTCCAGACTTTGGCGGGATACAGTTACGGAAGTGGCGAAAGAATATCCGGAAGTGGAACTCAAACATATGCTGGTGGATAAAGCGGCAATGGAACTGGCCTGTAATCCGAGCGTCTTTGATGTGATCCTGACTACGAGCATATTTGGCGATATTTTATCCGATGAAGCGGGTGTCACGACCGGATCGGTAGGAATGCTGGCGTCTGCTAGCTTGAATGAGCGCGGTTTTGGCCTCTATGAACCAATCCATGGAACGGCGCCGGATATTGCCGGCAAGGGGATCGCCAATCCTTTAGCGACCATTGCATCGGTAGCGATGATGCTGGAAATCGCTTTGAACCTGCCGAAAGAGGCGGCAGCGATTGAACGGGCGATCAACCAAGTTTTGCACGATGGTTACAGAACTCCTGATATTTACACCGAAGGAACGACCAAGGTGACAACGGCAGAGATGGGTGCATTGACTGCCGAAAGAATATCATAATGGTGCAAAGACCGTGCAAGGAAAGTGAAGGAGGTCAGTTTATGGGGTTGAGCATCAGCAAAAAAATTCTTCAAAGCCACTTGCTGGATGGCGATATGACTACAAATGCACAAATCACGATTAAGGTGGATCAAACCTTATGGGAAGATTTAACCGGGATCATGGGCGCGCAGATTTTGGAAAGCGTGCAAGCGGATAAAGTCAGTACGGAACCGACAGTTTTTTATGTTGATCATAATACTCTGGCGACTTCAACAGAAAATTCGGATGATCATTTATATATGAGAACAGCGGCCCAGAAGTTTGGTATTTATTATTCCAAACCCGGCAATGGCATTTGTCATCTTCTGCATTGTGAACGGTTTGCCAAACCGAGTCAGGTTATGCTGGGCGCGGACAGCCATACTCCTACGTCCGGCGCATTAGGGATGATTGCGATTGGCAGCGGTGGGCTTAGTGTGGCCAAAAGCATGCTGGGAGAGGGGTTTCGGCTAAATAACCCCCAAATATTGAACATCAAATTAACCGGTCAGCTCCGGCCGGGGGTATCCGCGAAGGATGTTACGCTGGAAGCTTTGCGAATTCTGTCAGTGAAAGGTGGAATTGGCTGCATCATTGAGTTCACCGGTGACGGAATTCAAAACCTTTCTATCATGCAAAGAGCGACCATTGCCAATATGAGCATTGAAATGGGTGCGACAACCGGAATTTTCCCGAGTGATCAAGTGACAAAAGAATACTTAAAGGCGCAAGGCCGGGAACAAGATTGGATCGAATTATTGCCGGATGCAGACGCGGAATATGACAAAGTGGTTGAAATCAATCTGAGTGAACTGGAACCATTGGCGGCGAAACCACACATGCCGGATTTGGTGGAGAAAGCCAGTGCGCTGGGTGATGTGAAAGTTGGATCGGTCTTTATTGGCAGCTGTACGAATTCCTCATACTCGGATATAGCAAAAGCGGCAAGAATATTAAAAGGCAAAAAAGTTCACAAGGAAATTGATTTGACAATTGGACCAGGATCGAAACAAGTATTGGAGCAGTTGATCCATGATGGAGTGTTGGCGGACTTGGTATCGTCAGGCGCAAGAATTCTGGAATGCGCCTGCGGCCCTTGCATTGGGATCGGCCAGGCGCCGCCGGGACGCGGTGTGGCCGTAAGAACGTCAAACCGGAATTTTAAAGGGCGGAGCAGTACGGCGGATGCGTTTGTATATTTGGTCAGTCCTGAAACGGCAGCCGCGACAGCGATCATGGGAACTATTGCCGACCCAAGAGATCTTATGGATGTGACCGTTTTGCAGGATTGCGATGAGCCCGCGGTTTATAAGGTCGATGACAGCATGATGATTACTCCGGACGATGTTAAAGATCGTCACCAAATCCAAATTATCCGGGGTGAAAATATTGTCCCATTGCCCGAGCGAGGGGCGCTGAAAGAAACGATCCGCGCAACAGCCGTGATCAAACTGGGAGATAATATTACGACGGATGATATTATTCCTGCGGGTTCGAATATTTTGAAATATATCGCCAACATCCCCAAATTTGCTGAATTCACGTTTTGTTACACAGATCCGACGTTTGTAAGTCGTGCAAAAGAGTTGAAAACCTCCGTGATTATTGGCGGGGATAATTATGGACAAGGGTCCAGCCGGGAGCATGCTGCGTTATTACCGATGTTTCTGGGCGTTGAAGCGGTGGTTGCTAAATCCTACGCCAGAATTCACAAGGAAAATCTAATCAATTATGGTATTTTGCCTCTCGTGTTTAAGAACAAGGACGACTATGAGAAACTCGACGTGAATGATGTTTTTGTTATTGAGAAGGTGTATGACCAGGTCGATAAAGGAGAAGTGATTGTAACAATACCGGAAAAGAATGTCTCTTTTACTGCGTTGTTAGAGCTTTCCGATTATGACAAACGGATCATAAAAGAAGGTGGTGCGGTGAACTATCTCCGTAACAAATTAAAATAACGATAAATTACAATACGAGTGCCTGTCAGAATGAAAATTTTGACAGGCACTCTCTTTTTGTGCTCCATCAGACAGCAATCGCTAGCTTATGGAGGAACTATAAAATTATTCTATACAATGAAATCGGAAAATTCACTCATATAAAAAATTGATAGTATATCAAAAATTCTATGTATTTTACAAGAAAATACTGAATTGATAGAATTCAATCGAGCAGCTCACTTGTTTAAAGTAAGACATGAAGGGAGTAATACATGGACATGATGAAACCATTAGAAGGTCTTAACGTCGTTGAATTAGCAACCTTTGTTGCGGGCCCAACCTGTGCCAGAGCATTAGCGGATTGGGGTGCTGAGGTAATTAAAGTAGAAAGCCCAAGCGGTGATCCTATTCGTTATATTGGCGGAAATACGAAGTTTCCAACCTTGCCGGATGAAAACCCGAATTATGATATGAACAATATGGGTAAAAAAGCAATTGCGCTGAACTTAAAATCGGCCGGCGGCTTGAAAATTATGGATCAACTTTTGCAGAACTGCGATGTATTTGTTACGAATAACAGAACCAAAGCACTGGAAAAAATGGGTTTAAGTTATGAACAAATTAAGGAAAAATATCCTCATGTCATCTTTGCTCAGGTTTTGGGCTATGGTGAGAAAGGCCCGTTGAAGGATAAACCGGGCTTTGACTTCACTGCATACTATGCAAGAGGCGGACTGTTGGGAACGTTATATGAAGCCGGAACGTCGCCGTTAAATCCTGTGCCTGGATTTGGTGATAATCAAGTGGCGATGAATTTAGTAAGCGGAATTTTAGCGGCTCTGTATAGAAAAAATAAAACCGGACTTGGTGATAAAGTTACGGTAAGCCTCTACCATACTGCTATCTTTGCGCTCAATACTGCAATCACTGCGGCTCAATATGGGTTCTCTTATCCGATAACAAGAAAAGAGACCGGAAATCCATTTTTGAATACGTATAAAACGAACGATGGCCGCTGGCTGCAGCTTGCCGCTCCGGAATATGACAGATTATTTCCTGTCGTTATGAAGGCAATCGGCAGGGAAGATCTGATCGGCAATGAGGAGTATTGCAAATTAAAAAACATTTCAGGGCAGTCCGGAAAAGTTGTTGAAATCATTGAAGCAAAAATAGCACAGAAGTCTGCAGATGAATGGGCAGAACTATTTGCTCAATGCGATATTCCTTGTGAAAAGGCATTGTTATGGGATGAAATATTGAAAGATGAACAGGCCTGGGAAAATGACTATTTGTTTGAACTGCACTATCCAACCGGGAACGTGAGAACGCATGTTACTCTCCCTGTGAAATTTGACAGTATCGGCAAACAGGAGTATTCGAAAGGACCTTTGGTTGGCGAAAATAGTATTGAAATATTAAAAAGTATGGGTTATTCCGAAGAAGAGATTCATCAATTGACGGAAGAAAAGGCTATTGTTTAGATTTTAATCATTCTGCAGTGATCAAAAGGCGGGAATGTTATGTATACATTAGGCATAGATATTGGGTCAACGTCATCCAAGGCTGTCATTATGCGCGATGGGAAAACAATTGTAAGAAAAGTACTGGTGACTGTGGGAACAGGGACCAGCGGTCCGGCGCAGTTGATCGAAAAATTATTTGAAGATCAAGAGATACAACTATCGGACATTCAGAAAACAATTGTCACCGGTTACGGAAGAACGAGTTTTAAAGAGGCGGATAAACAGATCAGTGAATTAAGTTGTCATGCCAGAGGGGTACATTTTCTTTTTCCCAGTGCCAGAACGGTGATTGACATTGGCGGACAAGACGCCAAAGCATTGAAGCTGAATAGCCGTGGAATGTTGTTGAATTTCTCCATGAACGACAAATGTGCAGCTGGAACCGGCCGGTTTTTAGACGTCATGGCCCGGGTTTTGGAAACCAACATAGAGGATATGGGCAGCCTTTCCGAACAAGCGCAGGCAGCGGCAACGATTAGCTCGGTATGTACTGTTTTTGCGGAGTCGGAGGTGATCTCCCATCTGTCTAAGGGAACCGGTACGGCGAATATTATCGCCGGTATTCACCGGTCAGTAGCGCAAAGAGTCAGCATGCTGGCTGTTAAATTAGGAATTGAGAACGACGTGGTTATGACCGGCGGCGTGGCGCAAAATTCCGGCGTGGTCAAAGCGATGGAAGAGGCAATCAAAACCCGGATAAAGGTGTCTGACTATCCGCAATACACCGGTGCAATCGGCGCTGCCATCTATGCCTTTGATGAAGCGGAAAAAGAAATGACAAAGAGGTGTTCATTGTGACCGACGAAAAGAAAGCCAGTGAGATGATCAAAGAGTTAATGGATAAGCACTATGAAGATGCGCTGGAAGCAAAGAAAAAAGGCGAACTTGTAGGCTGGGCAGCATCTAATTTTCCCCAGGAATTAGCGGAGTGTATGGATTTGGCGCTGGTATATCCGGAAAATCATGCTGCCGCTGTTTCAGCAAAAAAAGCTTCCCTGCCCTTTCTGGAGTATGCAGAAGGCCAGGGATATTCGACCGACATTTGCAGTTATGCCAGAATTAATCTGGCTTTCAAAGACATCAAAGAATGTGAAGCTTTGCAAATACCAATGCCTGACTATTTGTTATGCGCTAACAACATTTGCGACTTAATGGTGAAATGGTATGAAAATCTGGCCGTAGAATTAAACATACCGCTGTTCATGCTGGATATACCCTATAATACGGAACCCGCAGTAACACCGGCTAGATTAGAGTATATCAAAGAGCAGTTTCGAATGATTATCAAACAACTCGAAGATTTCACCGGCAAGAAATTCAGTGAAGAGCGATTCAAGGAAGTGATGGAAATTTCCTCAGCTTCAGGCAGAGCTTGGAAAAGAGCGATGAGTACCCTCATGGCTACCCCTTCGCCGATGAATGGCTTTGAAATGTTCACCTATATGGGGATCCTCGTTTGTAACAAAGGCCGAAAAGAAACGACCGTTGCTTTAAATAAATTGGCTGATGAACTGGAAGAAAGAGTGAAAAACGGTGAAACCAGTTATAAGGCAGAAGAAAAACACCGAATTTTATCGGAAGGGATTGCCTGTTGGCCGTTTTTGGGACACAACATGAAAACCCTGATGCAGTATGGCATTAATGTGGTAGGCGCTATTTATTGCGATGCGTTTGCAAAAGTGTACAGCAATTTGGATGAAATGGCGATTGCGTACGCAGAAGTGCCTAATTGCGTGAACCTGGAACGAGAAGTTGCATCACGGGTCAAGATTATCAAGGACCATAATGTCGAAGGGATGTTAATTCATTCGAACCGCAGCTGTAAAAAGTGGGACGGCTTCATGTATGAAATGGAAAGAAGAATTGCCCAAGAAACAGGCATTGCAACCGCCTATTTTGACGGAGACCAGTCGGATCCGCGCCTTTTCAGCAAAGCGCAGTACGAAACCCGCATCCAGAGCTTTTATGAAGTAATGGAACAAAAAAAGGCAGCAGCGGCCGCAGGGGAGGGAACCCGGTAATGAGTAACGTCAATGAAGTAATCGCACAATTTCAGGAAGTTGTAAATCAACCTGGAGATCATGTAAAAAAATACATTGCTAAAACCGGAAATAAAGCGATTGGTTATTTTTATTACGCACCGCAGGAATTGATCCATGCAGCAGGCATGCTTCCGGTAGGGATTTGGGGCGGAAATATCGAGCCGTCGTCTGTAAGAAGCTATTTGCCTTCGTTTTACTGCGGAATTCTGCAAACCGCTTTCGAAATGGGAATGAAAGGGCTTTATGACTGTCTTGACGGTATGATTATTCCGAACCTCTGCGACTCTTTGCGGGCCTCAAGCCAGAACTGGAAAGTTGCTGTGCCGCAGGTGGAGTTTATTTCGCTGGTTCCGCCGGTTAATCGAAAAACGGAAGCGGGTGTGAAGTTTCTGCTTTCCGAATATGAAAACATCAAAAACACCTTAGAAAGAATCTCCGGCAATAAAATTACCGATCAGGCTCTCAACAACAGTATCAAGGTATTCAACACATACCGCCAAACAATGCGGGAGTTTACCAAGGTGGCACGGAATTATCCCGACATCATTACTCCTTCGATAAGAAATGCCGTGATAAAAAGCGCCTCGTTTATGGACAAAGTCCAATACACTGCTTTGGTAGAAGAGTTGATCCAAGGACTTAAGACGCTTCCGGTAAAAGACTGGGATGGAAAAAAAGTAGTTGTAACCGGCATTAAGATGGATTCGCCGGCCTTATTAAAAATTCTTGAGGAAAATAACGTTGCTGTTGTCGCTGATGACTTAGCGCAAGAAAGCAGATTGTTCAGAAGCGATATTTTGCAAACATCGGCTAACCCCTTGGAAAACCTGGCCCGATATTGGTCCACCATGGAAGGCTGTTCGCTCTTATTCGATCCGGAGAAAAAACGCTGCGACATGATCATAGAGGATGTGAAAGAGACCGGTGCAGACGGTGTATTATTCTGTATGACAAAATTTTGCGACCCGGAAGAATTTGATTATCCGATTTTCAAGAAACGACTGGACGCAGCAAATATTCCCCATGTATTTATCGAAACAGATTTGGAGACGGAGACTGACGAACAGGCCAGGACAAGAATTCAGGCATTTACGGAAATGGCGGCACTCTGATTAGAAAACCCGGCTTGCGCCGAGCTTTTAGCGACAGCGGAAGCCGTCGGTTGCACTTATGTCCATCAGAAGGAAATTTATACTTTCTGATGGACGAAGAATAGGGAGCCTGTCCATAAAATAAACAGGCTCCCTGCTATCACATTTTGATTGGGCCGGCTTTCTGCAGAGCATTGAGAATATACTGGATGAACGTTTGTACAAGCAATGATTTTGAAGTATCTTTTTTGGTAATGATGGCAGTCGGCATTGTAGTTTCCGGTGAACCGAAGGGGATGCCCGAAAGCGCAGGGTACTGCGCCGGATCGAAAAATGGCGCAGGAAGTACCGTAATATGGTTGCTGTTTGCTACTGCGTTGCAGATGATATCGACGTCCGTACTCCTAAATAATACGTTGGGAGTAAAACCTGCTTTTTTGCAGGATTGCATGGTATAGGCGCTTATCGTGTAATCTTTGTTCCCTTCTCCTAGCAAGATAAACGATTCGCCTTTTAAATCAGCGAAGGAAATGGTATTTCTGCCTGCAAGACGATGTTTGTTGTTTACTACAAGCAATATCGAATAAGTAATATTCGAGAGCTCTATGGCATCTAAACTCGGAGAAGGGAAAACATAAGTAACGATTCCGACATCGATTTTGCCGGACTCAACCATTTCCTGAATGACCATGGAGTTGGAGTTGTTCATTGAAATTTTCACTTTTTCATGCTGTTCCATGAATTGCATGAACGTCTGGATGAAAAATTTTTTCCCAAACAGCAATGGTATTCCTAAATGGATATGACCGCATAAAATTTCTTCCCGCCGTTGGAAAAACTCCACAACCTTTTGCCGTTCGGACAAAAGAGATTTTGCGTGTACCAACAATTCTTCCCCATCATCGGTAAGCAGCAATTTTTTGCCATCAGGAACAAAGAGTTTGACTCCCAGTTCATCTTCGAGCTGTTTAATCGTCCAGCTTAACGTTGGTTGTGAGATGAATAGTTTTTTCGAGGCGGTCGTATAATTTTTGTCTTGGGCTATTTGCACGAAATATCGTAACTGGCGAAACTCCATTCACAACACCCCTATTTCATCTGTCAGCTTATTTTACCATAAAAAAAATATCAACGCATTGTGTATTTGTGAATATTAAATCAACATCTTATGTACTATTTTCGCAATTTAGAAAGGAACATCATTTATGCAAAATATTCTCGTTTGTTATAAGTGGATTTTGAATGAACAGGAAATCAAGATTGATCCGAATACCTTGAGCCTGGATACCAGCCGGGCCAAAAAAAGAATCAGTGAATACGACAAGAATGCGATAGAACTTGCGGCGCAAATCGTGGAAGCTCAGGGAGGCAGTTCGATCGCTATCTCATACGGTGGAGCGGATGTAAAGCAATCGCTAAAAGATGCGCTGGCCCGTGGGCCGGAAAGAGCGATCTGGGTCAATGATCCGAACTCAGATAAAGCGGATGCTTATGTAACTGCCAATGCTTTGGCTGCCGCAGTCCGGCAGGCCGGCGACTATTCAATGATTTTATGTGCAGACACCTCTGCTGATGCCAGCAATCAGCAGGTTCCGCTCCGTTTGGCGGTATTGTTGGGTATCCCGGCAATTACCTGTGTCATCAAACTGGACGTAGAAGGGGAAAAAGTAATAGCTACCCGCCGAGTGGGGGATACTACGGAAAAAATTAGTGTGGAAGGCCCTGCTGTGTTTACTGTGCTGCCGGAAATTGCCCAGCCCCGCTTTCCTACTGTTAAACAGGTTCTGGCGGCCGGAAGAAAACCGCAGTTAGAGCTAAAAGTTGACGACTTAGGTTTGGAAAGTGAAAAGCTTACGCCGAAGAGAACGCTGCGAGAGATCAAAGGATACACGATGTCGCGAAAAAATATCGTCTACAAGGAAGGAACACCGGCAGAGATAGCCGCACAACTCGTAAATAACCTGATTAAGGAAGGCGTAATATAAACAGACGTTAAGAAAGGAACGGTAAGGGATATGGCAGGAATTTGGATATACAGTGAAGATATAATTTTGGCAAAAGAGCTGGTGACGCCGGCAAAAGAGCTGGCCAAACAGGCCGGGCAAAAAGTCGGAGCGATTGCATTGGATGCTGAAGGGGCCAAAGAATTGGCCGCATTGGGTGTAACCAAGGTAATTGTCTTACAAAGCAGCAGTAGTTGGGTTGAAGCATATGAACAGGTTGTAGCCGATGTTCTCCAAGAGGAAGGTGCTGATATCGTTTTAATCGGCGGTACTATCCGCGGCAAATACACAGCTGCGAAAGCGGCTGCCCGTCTTGACGCCGGACTGTTGACTGATGCGGTAAAAGTAATGTTGGAAAATAACAAGCTGATTGCTGAGCGTTTTGTTTACGGAGGACTGGCCGTTACTACGGAAGAATTATCGTTTCCGGCATTCGTTACCATCCCGCCCCGTTCTTATGAAATTATGACCGCTGAAAGTGAGCAGGGCGAAGTGATTGTCAAGGAAGTGACAGCGGAGCCGGGGATTACAGTTGTTGATGTCATAAAAACTCAGCAGCAGGGAGTAGATATCAGTAAGGCGGATCGGGTTATCGGGATCGGCCGTGGGGTTGAAAAGCTGGAAGATTTAACGATGATCCAAGCTCTTGCGGATGCTGCTGGTGCGGAAGTGGGCTGTACCCGTCCGATTTGTGAAGAATTGAAATGGATGCCGATTGACCGCTACATCGGTATTTCCGGCCAAGTTATCAAAGGAAGCCTTTATATTGCGGTCGGCACGTCAGGACAGATCCAGCATGTGGCGGGCATTCGTGACAGTAAAGTGATTGTAGCCATTAATACGAACGAAAAAGAACCGATTTTTACTGCTTCTGACTACGGAATCGTCGGCGACTACGCGGATATTGTTCCAGCATTAACGGAAGCGCTGCAGAACGCGAAAGCATAGGAGGGTGAAGAAAATGGGCAAGTATAATAAAGTGACTGCCGGCATCCTGGAAGAACTAAAAGGGATCGTTGGGGCGGAAAATATTACGGTTGATGAGAAAAAGCTGAAAGATTATAGTCACGATGAAGTAATGGATCCTCATTACATTTATATGCCGGAAGTTGTGGTTTTTCCCGAGACAGCAGAGCAGATCGCCCAGGTTGTCAAGCTGGCAAACCGCGAGTTGATTCCGCTGGTGCCTCGCGGGGCGGGTACGGGACTATCCTGCGGCGCTACGCCGATCTACGGGGGCATCGTGCTGACGACCGATAAGCTCAATAAAATCATCAAAGTCGACGCCGATAATTTGTATATTGAAGCGGAAGCCGGTGTGCTTACCGGCGATGTTCAAAAGGCCGCCAATGATGTGGGGTTATATTATCCCGGCGATCCCTGCAGCGGTGACAGCTGTTTTATCGGCGGGAATGTTGCTACCAATGCCGGCGGCAATAAAGCGGTAAAATATGGCACAACCCGGCACCAAGTTTATAGCATGGAAGTCGTAACGCCTACCGGTGAAATTACGGTTCTCGGAGGCCGGTTGGCAAAATGCAGTACCGGTTATGCATTGGAACAACTGGTGATTGGCTCCGAAGGAACCTTGGGCATAATTACGAAGGTGACACTGAAGCTTGCGCCGCAGCCGCCCAGCGTGGTCGATTTACTGGCTATATTCCCGGATATTGATTCCGCCATTGCTGCGGTCACAAAAGTGATCAAAGCCGGCGTGAAACCGACTTGCGTAGAGTTCATGGATGGTCGCGCTATTCGCTGTGTAGAAGTGTATCTCAAAGAGAAACTTCCCCATAGTGAAGATGGAAACTACCTGATTATCCAGGTCGAAGCGGAAAACGACGAGGAATTGGACGACAAGGCGGCCAAAATTGACGAATTGTGCACGGAAAACAATGCGATAGAAGTCTTAATGCCTGAAAGCGAGAAAATATGGAAGATTCGCAAGTCCGTTGCGGAAGCGTTTCGGCATGAATCGCTTGTTCAAAGCAACGAAGATGCGGTCGTTCCTTTAGACCAATTACCTTCTGCTATGAAGGCCATGGTGGGGATCTGTGAAAAACACGATGCGGTTGCCCGGGTGGTCAGTCATGCCGGTGATGGGAATATTCACTTGTGTATTATGCCGGGAACGATTTCCGCCGAACAGTGGGAAGAAAAGTTAGCCGCCATTCAGGATGAGATTTATGCGGTGATCTATCCGCTGGGCGGGCGCTTATCGGGTGAACACGGCATTGGCTACAAAAAGAAACATTTGTTAGGCAAATATACTGATCCGGTAGAACTCGATATGATGCGTGCCATTAAAAAAGCTCTTGACCCGAATTTGATTCTCAATCCCGGCAAGTTATTTGACGTCCAGCAATAAAAAGTGTACCTCTTTACGATTGGACTTTGTGATCAACAGAATTAATGATACAGAAAAGAAAGGTTGATGAAATAATGCTGGATTTGACGATCACTCCCGAACAGCAAAAAATACAGCAGTTAGCACGGAATTTTACTGCGCAGCATATTATCCCGGTGGCCCGGGAATGGGACGAACGAGGCGGTTTTCACGAATTTATCCTGGCCGAGAATAAAAAAATTGGCTTAAACTGCATGGCTGTACCGGTTGAATATGGCGGACCGGGTTATGATTCGGTCACGCAATCTCTTGTTGCTGAAGAATGGGGCTATGGTTGTGTTGCTTTTGCTACTACCCTATGCGGTAATGGACTAAGTTCCTATCCTTTAGCCATTGCCGGAACGGATGAACAAAAAAAATTATATTACGGGCGTTTGGTTGGCGGCGGAATGGGCGGTTTTGCCCTTACCGAGCCAGGCGCCGGTTCTGATGCGGGTTCTTGTACTACGGTAGCGAAACTGGAAGGAGATGAGTGGGTAATCAACGGCACCAAATGTTTTGCCACTACCTGCGGCTATGCTTCCATTATGGTCGTCTTTGCCTCCACTGATCCTGACAAAGGAGTAAAGGGACTTAGCGCATTTATTGTAGAGAAAGAACGGGAAGGTGTTTTGGTAGGAGCGGAAGAGCACAAGATGGGTATTCGCAGTTCGAATACTGTGGAACTTCGGCTCAAGAATGTCCGGATTCCCAAAACCCATCTGCTCGGCAAAGAAGGCGACGGCATGAAAATTGCAATGAAGACGCTGGATATGGCGAGACCCATTGTGGCTTCAATGAGTGTAGGAGCGGCGCGGCGGGCTTTGGATGAAGCAGTTCAGTTTGCCAAAACGTATTTGGATGTGAATGGCAAACCAATCGGCAGACATCAGGCAGTGGCTTTTAAGTTAGCGGATATGGCCACTCAGGTCGAGGCGGCAAGACAGTTGGTTCGCAACGCACTGCGCCTGAAAGATATTGGCGTTCCCTACACCAAAGAAGCAGCCATGGCTAAAACGTTTTGCACGGACACGGCCATGCGGGTTGCCGCAGAGGCCGTCGAACTGATGGGGCATTACGGATATTCCAAGGATTCAGTAGTCGAAAAGCTTATGCGTGATGCAAAAGTGACACAAATTTACGAGGGAACCAATCAGATCCAGCGTATCGTAATTTCCGGCTTATTGCTGAATTCGTAGGACTTTCAAAAAGAATATACGAGGAGGCTAAATCATGGGTTACCCATTCACGGAAGAACAAGAAATTATCCAGCAGACTGCCCGCGAATTCACACAAGAATACATTGAACCGGTGGCGGCTGAAATTGATCGTACTGCGCTTCATCCGCAAGAAATTGTACACTCTTTGGCAGAACAGGGTTTTATGGGAACGTTTTTGCCGGGAGATTTCGGCGGTGCTGAAGCCGGATTTCTCAGCTATGCTTTGATTATTGAAGAAATTTCAAAATCCAGCGGCGCCGTGGCTTCCATTTTAAATCATCATGCCGCGATGGCGGCTTATTCGATCAATGCGTGGGGGTCCAAAGAACAAAAAGAACAATATTTGACAGCTATGTGTGAAGGTGAATTGCTGGGAGCCTTTGCGTTTTATGAACCGGATGCTGCACCGGGTGTTGGCGAACACAAAGTGATCGCCCGTAAAGACGGAGATGCTTACATTTTGAGTGGCCGCAAATGTTATGTAGCCAACGGCGGCGTAGCCGGTATCTATGTGGTGTTTGCCTTGACGGATCTGGGTGCCGGGCTGAAAGGTATGAGCGCATTTCTTGTTGATGGCGATGCTCCTGGTTTGTCGGTAGCCCGCACAATCAAGAAAATGGGATTGCGGGGCTGTCAGTCGGCGGAACTGATCTTTGATAATGTGAAGATACCACAGAGCAGCCTGTTGGGAACAGAAGGGGCTGGAATGGCCATCGTTGCCAAAGCGCAAGCAGCAGCCAGTGTGGCAGAAGGGGCGATCGTCGTCGGGATTGCCCAGGCTGCCATGGATGATGCCGTAGAATATGGTAAACAACGGATCCAGTTCAAGCAACCGATTGCTCGTTTCCCGGCGATTCAAACGATGCTGGCGGAAATGGCAACCAATATTCATATGTTACGACTGGCGGTCTATCATGCTGCTGGCCTGATTGAAAATGATGAACCGTTCACTGCGGAAGCGGCTATGATTAAGTTGTTTGCTGCGCGCATCGGGCAAAGTGCTTTGATTGATGTGGTTCAAATTGAAGGCGGCTATGGTTATAGCGAAGACATGGCGGTATCGCGGTACTTTAGGGACATTAAAGGTGTTGTTATTAAGACTTGTTCCGTTGATTTTCCGGAAACAGTAATCGCTAAGTCTTTGCTGGACTAATTTTTACTGCTTTCTTAATGTTAGTGTAGCTGAAAGGGGAAAAAAGCAAAATGAAAAGAGTTTTAGCCGTCAATCCAGGCGCCACATCCACTAAATTTGCGGTGTTTGATGATGAAAAAATTGTATTGAAAAAAGTGGTAGAGCATCAAGGCGCAGCTTTGCAGGATTTTTCCCGCGTTATTGACCAATTCCAGTACCGGTCGGACTTGATTGCAGACGCTTTGAAAGAAGCGAATATCCCATTGGAATCCTTAGACGCCGTTGTTGCGCGGGGTGGTCTGTTAAAACCGATGCAAGGAGGAACGTACGCCGTCAACGAACTGATGCTGGCGGATCTGAAAAAAGCGGAACGCGGCGAACACGCCTCGAATCTCGGTGCCGTCATTGCTGATAACATTGCTAAAATACTGGGAATTCCGGCCTTTATCGTTGACCCGGTAGCGGTAGATGAATTACAGCCCGTAGCTCGTATCTCCGGTTTCCCGGATCTTGAGCGCGCCAGTATGTCGCATGCGTTGAATATGAAAGCGGTTGCCCGTAAGGTTGCAGCAGAATTAGGAATGCTGTATCGCGATGCGAACCTGGTCGTGGCCCATTTGGGAACCGGCGTATCAATGTCAGTTCACCAGGGCGGAAAAATGATCGACATTGTAGACGGCAAGGAAGAAGGCGCATTTTCTCCGGACCGCTGCGGCGGGCTGCCGGCCAGTCAATTGGTGAAATTATGCTACTCCGGTAAATACACATATGAAGAAATAAAGAAAAAATTATTTGGTTCCGGCGGTTTTTATGCGTATCTGGGCACTAAGGACGCAAGGGATCTGGAGCGGTTGGCTGACGAAGGCGATGAAAAAGCGGAATTATTGCTGCAGGCGTTTTGTTATCAGGTAGCAAAAGACATTGGTTCCTTGGCGACCGTTGTGAAAGGGAAGGTCGAT
>JAGFZV010000030.1 GCA_017889545.1 Bacillota bacterium | reverse complement strand
CTCCCAGGATTGATTTTAATATCCTGTTCATCCAGGACCCATTTGTAGCATGCTATGATTGTAGGCATATGACCGCTCCTTTTTTAAAAAGATAGGGGGGAGGTATTCACCAGCCCCCCGTTTTGCTTCGTTATTTTTTGGCAAATACTCCGCTAAATGCTGGTTTGCGTTTTTCTACGAAGGCTGTCATGCCCTCCGTTTGATCTTCGCTTGCAAAACAAGTTCCAAAAATGTACGCTTCATACTGCATGGCGTTGGGGATATCCATTTCCATGCCGCGGTTGATCGCATCTTTGGCCAAGTTAACTGCAATTGTGCTCTTTTTCAGGATGCGTTTAGCAATTGCTTGAGCTTCCGCAAGCAATGCTTCCGGCGCAACAACTTTTTGTACCAATCCAATTCTCAAAGCTTCCGGTGCGTCAATGATATCTGCTGTATAAATCAATAATTTTGCCATTCCACGGCCAACCAAGCGAGCCAAACGCTGCGTGCCGCCAAAACCGGGAATAATTCCGAGACCTACTTCCGGTTGGCCAAACTTCGCTGCATCAGACGCAACCCGAATGTCGCAAGCCATTGCAATTTCACAGCCGCCGCCCAAGGCAAAGCCATGAACCGCTGCAATAACAGGTTTCGGGAATTGTTCAATTTTGGTAAAGACATGCTGACCTTTTTCAGCAAAGAGTTTGCCTTCAATAACATTCATGTCTTTCATTTGGGTGATATCGGCGCCGGCAACAAATGCTTTGTCCCCGCTGCCAATCAAAATAATCACTTTGGCACTGTCATTTACAGCCAATTCGTCAAACGCAACTGATAATTCATCCAAAACGGTACTATTTAATGCATTCAGCGCCTTGGGACGGTTTATAGTGACCACCGCAACTCCATTTTCTTCCGTAACCAATAAAGTACTAAACTCTGACACTTGATCTCCCCCTTTTATTTAAGAATATCTGCCGCCAAATTCATCGGCTCATCTTTAAAAATACGAGCATCCATTAATTTAAGGTTCGGCGATACTATTACTTTCGCATCGACCTGAGCCAGAACATCGCGCTCCAGATCAACTCCCGGGGCAATTTCAGTAAGTACCAAGCCTGCTTCTTCCAGTTTGAATACTGCACGCTCCGTAATGTACATAACCGGCTGTTTAATGGAACGGGCATATTTGCCGCTAAAAGTGACCTGCTCAACTTTCGGAATAAACTTCTTCGCTTTTCCTTCTTTCACGATCGTTAATGTGCCGTCTTGAGCCGCCACTTTCATCCCGCCAGCGGTGAATGTTCCACAGAACACAACTTTTTTTGCGCTTTGCGTGATATTAATAAATCCACCGCAACCGGCTATCTTCGGTCCGAATTTGCTGACATTTAAATTTCCTTCGCTGTCGACTTGGGCAATGCCTAAGCAGGTAATGTCCAAATTGCCTCCATCATAGAAATCAAACATGTACGTATGGTCAACCATTGCTTCCGCATTGATGGTTGCGCCGAAACTGCCACCGCTGGCCGGAAGGCCGCCAAAACCGCCGGATTCGACGGTTAAAGTCAATAAATTCCCTATTCCTTCTTCCGCCGCTACAGAAGCAACGCCTTCAGGAACGCCGATGCCTAAATTGGCTTTGCAATTTGGAACAAGTTCCATAGCCGCGCGCCGGGCAATGATTTTCCGTTCATCCAATGCCATCGGCGAGAGTGCGCTTAAAGGTATTTTCACTTCACCGGTGTAAGCAGGATTATAATATTCGCCGCTGGTTTGTTTAAATGTGCCAGCGTCGCCAATCACCACATAATCAACCAACAGTCCCGGGACTTTAATTGCTTTGGGATCCAGGGTTCCTTTGGCAGCCAGTCTTTCTACTTCGGCAATGACGATCCCGCCTTTGGCTTTCGCCGCTCCGGCGATAGAAATCGCCTCGCAGAACACCGCTTCCCGTTCCATTGTCAGGTTTCCGTTTTCATCGGCCGTGCTGGCCCGGATCAGTGCAACGTCCATAGGCAATGCCTTGTAAAATAAATATTCTTCGCCATCAATTTCCATGACTTTGACAAGGTCTTCCGTCGTTTTCGCATTCAGCTTTCCACCTTCAATGCGCGGATCGACAAAAGTTCCCAATCCAATCTTGCTTAAAATTCCCGGTTTTTTTCCCGCTGCCGCCCGGAACAGATGGGCAACAACGCCCTGCGGCAAATTATACGCTTCTATGACATTGTCGTTAATCATTGGAGCCAACCGAGGCGCTAATCCATAGTGTCCGGCAATGACTTTTTTCAGCATGCCGGGATTTCCATAGTGATTAGACCCCATAGCTTTTCCATCACCGATACCGGCACTGAACTGAATAGTTAAATTACAGGGGTGGCCGGTTGCCAAAAAGCGTTCTTCCAGTGCAATGCTCAATGTTTCCGGATGGTCAATGCTGGCAAAACCGGTCATTCCGATCATGTCGCCGTCTTTGACTAATTGAACCGCTTCTTCCTTGGTAATTAACTTCATGAGACGAGCCCTCCTTTAGAGTCAATCTACTTTATCCGCTGTTCACCGTCGTGGATTGTCCGCTGGCTGAGCTGTTTGAAGCATAAGAGAAACTGCGTCCGGCGGAAAAGCGCGACCAATTTTCAGGTGGAGTTTTCACTCCACCTGAATCAAATCTTCTTTACAGCAATCCAGTGAGCGTGTGGAACGCGATGATAACAAATACCATACTTGTTTTGATGACAGTCATGGCAAAAATATCAATATACGATTCTTTGTGCGTCAACCCGCAGACAGCCAACAGAGTGATAACAGCGCCATTGTGCGGCATTGTGTCCATACCGCCGGAAGCCATGGATGCAACCCTGTGCAGAATTTGCGGAGACATGTTGATTGATTGAGCCCAAGCCATCCAGTCTTTTGCCATCAAGTCAAGAGCGATGGACATCCCGCCTGATGCAGAACCCGTAATACCAGCCAGCACGTTAACGGTAACTGCTTCTGACGGCAGCGGAGAAGCGCCAATTTTGATTCCCAGCAAGAATTTCGCAATATCTTTGAAACCCGGGAGCGAAGCAATGACGTTTCCATAACCAACCTCGGAAGCCGTGTTCATAATCGCCAGCAAAGAACCGATCGCACCGGCGTTTAACGATTTTTGCAGACCGCCTTTCGGCAAGCGGCTAAAGCCAATAGCAATTGCTAAAGCAATACCGGAAACCAAGGCAATGATCAACGCCCAAATCGAAACGACGTTCTTAACAGCAGGTGCTGTCAGTGGCAATTTCATTGCGATAAACGGCACGAGCAGATTGGGATCCCATTTTACCATGCTTGTCAAAATAAAATTGACAACCAAAACCAGCAGCAGCGGCAGCATCGAAAGCTGCCAAGCCGGTAGATTCGTTAATAATTTCTCATCAATGACCGGCTCATTCAGTGTGTGCGGACCGTAGCCTTCACCAGCAGCCAGAGCTTTCTTTCTACGCCATGTCAGCCAAGCCATGCCCAAAATAAAAATCAACGTTCCGCCCAGTATCCCGCTGATCGGAGCTGCATAAATGTTGGTACCGAAAAAGTTCGTAGGAATAATGTTTTGAATTTGCGGCGTACCAGGAGCGCAGTCCATGGTAAAGGTAAACGCGCCTAGTGCAATCGTTCCGGGAACTAACCGCTTGGGCATATCTGCTTCGCGATAAAGAGCAGCAGCAAAAGGATATACGGCAAATACAACGACGAATAAACTTACGCCGCCATAGGTCAATACAGCCGATGCCAAAACAACGGAAAGAATTGCTCTCTCTTTACCAAGACCTTTAATGATAGCATGAGCAATCGATTTTGCAAGTCCAGTATCCTCCATAATCTTGCCGAATACTGCTCCCAGCATGAATACAGGAAAGAAAGCTTTTACATAAGTTACCGCTTTGGCCATAAATAATTCGGTGTAAGCAGGCATTACATGGAACCCTTGAAGCGAAGCCGCTAACAGTGCAAAGATCGGTGCAAAAATAATAACGGAAAAGCCCCGATATGCAAATAACATCAGTAGGAATAAGCTTAGGATAATACCTAATATCTCCATATAATTCTCCCCTTCTTCATCAGCACAGGACGGACTTCAAGAAAGTTCGTCCTGTGCATTTGTTTTAATCTCAAAAAGTCCCCTCGTCAATCACAACAGAAATACTAGCGCAGAACGGCTCCGGAAACAACCATCCGCTGTACTTCATTCGTACCTTCATAGAGTGTAGTAATTTTGGAATCTCTGTATAGTCTTTCCACTTTGAAGTCTTTAATGTAGCCATAACCGCCATGGATTTGGATTGCTTTATTGCAAATCCAATCGGATGCTTCCGAAGCAAACATTTTAGCCATTGCCGCTTCTTTGCTGTACGGCTTGCCTTCTTCTTTCAGCATGGCAGCATGATAAACCAACAGACGAGCAGCTTCAAGCTGAGTAGCCATATCAGCCAGCATAAATTGGATTGCCTGTTTCGTAGCGATTGGTTTGCCGAACTGTACACGTTCTTTGGCGAATTTTACTGCTTCATCCAACGCAGCTTGCGCAATTCCCAGAGCCTGCGTAGCGACGCCAATGCGGCCGCCATCCAACGTCCCCATTGCGATCCCGAAACCTTTGCCTTCTTTGCCGATCAAATTGGCTTTCGGAATGCGGCAATTTTTGAAAATCAGTTCGGTAGTTTGCGAACCGCGAATACCCATCTTGTCTTCATGCTTGCCTATTTCAAAGCCAGGCAGGCCAGCTTCTACAACAAATGCGCTGATGCCTTTTACTCCTGCAGTCGGATCAGTCAATGCGAATACGATATATACATCGGCTACGCCGCCATTCGTGATGAAGCATTTTGTTCCGTTCAAAACATACTCATCGCCATCGAGAGTTGCCGTGCATTGGCCTGATCCGGCATCAGTACCTGCACCTGGCTCAGTTAAAGCGAAAGCGCCCAGTTTTTCCCCTTTGCACATGGGAGCCAGATATTTTTGTTTCAGTTCTTCCGAACCCCAGTTATAAATCGGGAAACTTCCCAAGGAAACATGTGCAGAATAAATAATTCCAGTGGAAGCGCAAGACCGGCAGATTTGTTCCAGGACAAGAATATAGCTAAGATAATCCGCACCAGCTCCGCCATATTCCGTCGGATAGCAAATGCCCATGAAGTCCAGTTCGGTCATTTTTTCGACCAGTTCTTTAGGATACCGTTCTGTTCTGTCGAGTTCCGCAGCAACCGGCTCTACATACTCGAGCGCGAATTCCCTCGCATTCTGTTGAATCAGTTGTTGTTCCTCTGTGAAATTGAAATCCATTAATAAGCCCCCTTGTTTTTATCTTTGCAACAGCCAGCCTCTCCAGGTTATTACTGTAAGAAAAGCAAACTGCACAATGCACCCTTTAAAATAAACTATCTGTTCTGCTTGTTAGGCTTTCGGCGGCATAACCGTAGCTTCACCGTCAAGTACAAGTTTCCCATTCTGGTTCGTACAGGTAGTCCGCAATATTAGCCGGTTTTTTTCTTCTATGCGCTCTTTCACTTCAGCACGGGCAGTAATCGTGTCGCCAAACATAACCGGCGCGGTAAATTTGAGAGTTTGCGACATGTAAATCGTTCCTGGCCCAGGCAGCTGCATCCCTAATACAGCCGAAACCAATCCTGCGCTCAGCATCCCATGGGCAATCCGCGATTTGAACATTCCTTTTTCCGCTTCCTGCTGGTTCAAGTGAGCTGGGTTCAAGTCGCCGGTAACCCCTGCAAACAGGTACACATCCGTTTCTGAAATAGTCTTGGCAAATTCCGCGAAATCTCCTACCTGTATTTCCGCCATGGTTTTTCCTTTCATTACATTACCCCTCCTTGTTTTAATTTGATATTTTTTTCACTTTCCTGTGACTATACCCTATTTTATGATGCATATTACATGCCAACACAAAAACCCGCTGATTGCCTACTACACAGCGAGTTTCTGTCGGGAAAAAAATGTCGCATCAGACAGTCATCAAGCATTATCCGACACATTGGAATTTGCAAATCTTGCACTTATGACAATCGACCCTTTATGCCAACCGATATTTTTTCATTTTTTCATATAATGTGGATCGATGTATTCCCAGTACTTTTGCCGCTAAAGCCTTATTCCCCTTTGTACAGCGCAGCGTTTCAACAATGCAGTCGCGTTCGGAGGAAACGATCGTTTCTTTTATGTTGCCTGCCACTGGCCGCGTCAGACTTTTATCGTGAGAGGATTTAAAAAGACCTAAAGGCGGTAAATTCCGGGGCGTAATCGTAGGACAGCTTACCGTTGCACCCAATTGTTCCAGCATATTAATCAATTCGCGCACATTTCCGGGCCAATTGTACTCACGCAGCAGAGCCAATGTTTCCGGCGCAAACTGCTTCAAGGGAATGCCCAGGTCGTGACATACTCTGGGAATTAAGATGTCAATCAACTCACCAATATCTTCTCGCCGTTCTCTTAGCGGCGGCACTTGTATGCAAATCACATTCAACCGGTAGTACAGATCCTCACGGAATGTATTCTTTTGAACCATTTCCAACAATGGTTTATTCGTCGCTGCAACGATCCGGACATCACAAGTTAAAGTTTTCTCCCCGCCGACCCGTTCAAAAGTTTTGTCCTGCATGACTCGCAATAGCTTGGCCTGCATTGCCAAGGGCATGTCGCCAATTTCATCGAGAAAAATGGTTCCTTCATCCGCCAATTCAAATTTGCCTTTTTTCCCACCCCGTTTGGCACCGGTAAAGGCTCCTTCTTCATAGCCAAAAAGCTCTGATTCCAATAATTCAGAGGGGATCGCCGCACAGTTAATCGGCACTAACGGCATCGCCCGCCTTTTGCTCGCATTGTGAATGGCGTGCGCAAACAATTCTTTGCCGGTCCCGCTTTCGCCTAAAATCAACACAGTGCTGTCACTTTGCGCCGCCCTGGCAGCCAAATTCTTTGCCTGCACCATCGCCCGCGACCGGCCGATGATCGTATCAAAAGTATGCCGGTCCGATGATTGTTTCTTTATGGCCGTTTCATTGCGTGAGGTCACATAATTAAAAACATTGTCTTTCTGCAATAATGCCCCAACTTCACTAATATCTTTAAACATGGCTTCACCAATCGCGCCAATAATCATCCCATCCTTGAAAATCGGCACTCTGTTCACTACTACCTGCCGTCCTTTGACACTTTGCAAATCGGCCAGTTCAGGAACACCTGTCTTTAGCACGATATGCATACGCGAGTTTTCAATTGCATCGCGGGCATCGCGTCCCAATAATTCTTCCCGGGGAATTCCCATCATTTCTTCATATGACTTGTTCGCCAGCGTAACGATATTGTTTTCATCCAATACAACAATCCCTTGTTTCAAACTTTCAAAAATAATTTCCATCGCTTCTACTTTATGCTGCGTTGCATCCAAGGTCTTCATAATATCATTATTCTGCGAAACATCCTGGAGAATGGCGATTGCACCAACTATTTTTGATCCTTCACAAATTGGCGAACGATTCACCATTACTTCCTGCCCATTGATTTCAAGACGAATATTATTCTCTTTTTTTCCGGAAACAAGCACTTGCATAAGACCGGTATGAGGAACGATATCGCGAATAAAGTTCCCTTTTGCCTGATCCGCGGGCACGCCAACCAATTTAGCCGCTACTTCATTTAAAACTTCCACAATGCCATATGAATTCACAATAATAATTCCACTGTGAGCACCCTGAATCAAAGATTCGATTTCGTCTTGGGACCGCCGAAGCTGTGCGTAAAAATGATTTAAAAAATCATTTCGACTTAAAATCCCAACCAATCTGTTATCCTCATTCACAACTGGCAAGTGCTGCTGCGGAATTTGCCAAGCCTCTTCCATTGTATTCTCAGGGAAAATAACAATAACATTGCGGTTCATCAAATCCGCTATTGGTTGAGAAGCTGGCATTTGCTTCATTGTCGCCTTGACAATGTCTTCTTGTTCCAAAAATCCACATACTTCATTCATCGAGTTGACAACCGCCGCTCCACCAATCTTATATTTGTAAAAAAGGAAAGCAGCATCCTTAAGTTTGTCGGTTTCTTTCAGGGTTTTAGGATTAGGAGTCATGAAATCCCTAACAATCACACGGTTTCCTCCTTCTTACCATTAAGCATCTTTACTACATTTTTTCCAAAAACACTACACCGATCAATGTTCGTTTGTAAAAAAGCGTCTTGTTTTTCTTTGTGTTTTTTCGTCACATAAAATAAAATTCCTTCAATGTGTCGGTTTTTTTGTCGGGCATTTTTTTTGGGGTGCAATTTGTGAAGGGCGAAAATAAATAGAAACCAAAACCGGCATCATTGAACAGAATTGCATGCGTACGGTGGACCGCGAGCTGCAGGCTGGCAAGATTTCGACTTTGGTTAAAAAATTTGCTTCAACAATACGCATATTTTTTTTAAAAGAAAAGATCGTATGATATCGCCTCTTTATACATCGATTCCATGTTCATCATTATGCGCTGTTTCATAATACTTCGGCAAAGAATGTTTTCATGGCTTCAAAAGACCGTTTATCCGCGATCCGGTTATATGCTGAACCGCTCGCTGCATCGTTCCCTGAACCGGGATTTGTGAAACTATGCACAGCTCCACCATAAATTACCATTTGCCAGTCAACGCCGGCCTTGCGCATTTCATCCTGAAATGCGCTAACTTCATCAGCCGGCACAAAAGGATCGTCCGCACCATGCAAAACAAGAATTTTAGCGCGAATATTTTTAGCATCTTCCTGCGCCTTCGTGCTTAAATTCCCATGGAAACTAACTACTGCAGCAATATTAGCGCCACTTCGCGCAAGTTCTAAGACCGCACCTCCGCCGAAACAATATCCTATCGCAGCAATTCTGCCCGCATCTACATGCGGTTGATTACGTAAAATATCAAGACCGGCATTAACCCGCAAACGAAGAAGAGTTGGATCCGCTTTATATTGAGCGGCTACACCAGCGGCTTCCTTGGCATTCGTCGGTCGGACGCTCTTACCGTAAATATCGGGAGCAAAAGCGATATAACCCATACTGGCAAGCTGCTGCGTCCGTGCTTTTACGTAGGAACCTACCCCTAGCCAGTCATGGACAACCAACACCCCCGGTCGCTGTCCTTTAAAAGAATCGTCATACGCCATATAGCCTTCCAGCAAAACATCCCCTTGTCGATATTCAACCAGATCGCCATGCACCTGGGCAAAAGCAGTAGATATACTTAGGATCACGATCATTATCGCTAAGAAAAAAAGTCTCATATTATCCCTCCAATCATTTTCGACAATTCTTTATATTAATTTGACATTATGCATGAACTTCCTTTATTTTATCTTTTTTGAAACAGGTGTTTTTACACAATATTAAAAAAATTGCTGTAAAAAAACGAGACTTGCAACATCCGCTGCAAGTCTCGTTTTTTATGACAACATCATCCAGTTAGAAAACCCTGCTTATTCAGCAGCTTCGTCTTCCTCTTCTTCTTCCGATAAAAACTGTTCAACGGTGTCGAGAATGTTGGCGTGATGATTTTCCAACGCATCATCAATCAGGCGTAAAATCGAGTTTGTCTGCTCCTCAGGGAGTCCTATTGCAAGAATGATGTCGGACAGGTGGTCCTCGAGAAGTTCAAGATCTTCTGTAAATAAAACCTCAATGTCCGCATTGGTTTCAAACTCATTATCATTGCTCATATTACCAACTCCTTAACACTGTATTTTCTGTGCAAAGCGTATCTTCGCCCGCCTATGTCTATAGTATCATGAATTCACTGGCTTGTCTTGCAAACATTGCCTGAAGCAGGCAAGTTTTTTCTTCGCAAAGACTGTCCCTTGCTCTATTTCATTGCAGCAGCCACATCCAAGCCCTTCTGGATCGCAGCCATGTTTAATTCATACATCTCCGGTTTGTTTTTGCCAACCAGTTTATTCATCGCTTTCTCTATGCTTTTCATAGTACACAATGAAAGCGACGGCAGCAAAGCGCCCAAACAGACCATATTCGCCAGCGCAGGCTTACCAAGTTCATTGGCAATATCACTCGCTGGGATTGCAATAACACGGACTGTATCCGGGATAGAGCCGATTTCCACAATCGATGTGTTCACTACTAATACGCCGCCCGGCTTAATATGAGATCTGAATTTATCAAAGGAAGGCTGGTTCAGCACAATCCCTGCATCCGCCAATTCAATCACCGGTGAATTAATTTCTTGTTCAGACACGATGACGGAACAATTCGCTGTACCGCCACGCATCTCCGGACCATAAGACGGGATCCAGCAAACTTCCCGATCATCCAGCATTCCGGCATATACCAGAACTTTGCCGATAAACATGACTCCCTGGCCGCCAAAACCGGCTAGTACGATTTTATCCATCATAAAGCTTCAACCTCCTTTGCCACTTTCAATTCACCCATCTGATATACCGGCATCATGTTTTCCCGCAGCCACTTCAAGCTGTCGACCGGCGACAGACCCCAGTTCGTAGGACAGGTGGATAGAACGCTGACCAAAGCATATCCAAGACCTTTTTGCTGTACTTGGAACGCTTTTTTAATCGCTTTCTTAGCTTGCATGATGTTTTTCGGCGTATCTACAGAAACTGCCGCTACATAAACAGCGCCGTTCAAAGTTGCAATTGTTTTCGGCAAGTCAATCGGTGTCCCGACTACGGCGCAATCTCTTCCATAAGGACTGGTTGTTGTGACTTGGCCAGCCAGTGTTGTTGGCGCCATTTGCCCGCCGGTCATTCCAAACAGTGCGTTGTTGACCATAATCGAAGTAATCTTTTCGCCTCTTGCCGCAACATGTATGGCATGCGCAGTACCGATGGCAGCAATATCACCATCACCTTGGATCGTAAAAACAATTTTATCCGGCAAAGCCCGTTTAATTCCTGTCGCAACCGCTTGACCGCGTCCATGAGCTGCCCCAACAAAGTCGCAGCTGAAAAAATCCAGAGAAAAGCCTGTGCAGCCGACAGGAGCAACGCCAATCGTATCTTCAATGATGTCCAATTCTTCCAGCACTTCACCGATCAGGCGATGAATAATCCCGTGAGTACAACCGGGACAATAGTGAAAAGGAACATCCGTCAAGCCTTTTGTACGGCCGAATACCTTCTCCATCATTACACCCCCTCTGAAATAGCAATATTGAAATTCTTCAGCATTGCATCAAGTATATAGTTTTCGCTCGGCAGCATACCGCCTTGACGGTTGCAAAGGACTACCGGCGCCTTGCATTCAATTGCCAGCTTAACATCCTCAATCATTTGACCGGCATTCAATTCGACACAAACAATCCCTTTGACTGTATTTTTAATCGGAGCAAATGCTTTTTCCGGGAACGGCCACAAAGTAATCGGACGGATCAAACCGACTTTTAATCCCATTGCCCGGGCTTTCAATACGGCATCCTTGGCAATTCTTCCGCAAGTACCGTAACCGACAAACAAATATTCAGCGTCGTCCGCATAAAATTCTTCCCATTGTTGTTCCGCTTGCTGTATGCCGGCAAATTTTTTCTCCCACTGCAAACAATACCCTTCCATTACTTCATTGGTTAACGCATAACTGCAAATTTTCCGCTTCGCCCGGCCTTTGCAGCCGTTAGTTGCCCAGTCTTTCGCCGGCAATTCAACTGCAGGCCTTTCTTTCAATTCTATCGGTTCCATCATCTGGCCAAGAAAACCATCCGCCAAGATCAATACCGGTGTTCTGTATTTATCGGCCAAATCAAATGCATTCATTGTGTAATCATACATTTCCTGCGCCTTGGACGGGGCAAGGACGATCAACCGGTAATCACCATGGCCGCCGCCTTTGGTGCATTGAAAATAATCTGCCTGCGACGGCCCCAGGCCGCCCAAGCCAGGACCAGCCCGGTTAATATTGACGATAACCACCGGCAATTCATTGGCGGCCAAATTCGACAAGCCCTCCTGCTTCAAGCTATATCCCGGACTGGAAGAAGCCGTCATAACCCTGGCTCCGGTAGCTGCCGCTCCATGACACATATTGATTGAAGCGATTTCATCTTCGCCCTGCAAAACCAAACCGCCGGCCTTAGGTAAATTTTTCGATAAGTATTCCACTATTTCAGTGGACGGCGTAATCGGGTAACCAAAAAACAGTTTGCAGCCGGAACGGATTGCCGCTTCAGCAATCGCTTCATTCCCTTTTAATAAGACTTTCTCCATTATATTCTCTCCTTTCCAATCTTACTTATACACTTCAATTGCTACATCCGGACAAACTAAACCGCAGAGTGCACAGCCAATACATTTTGTTTCATCCACTGGAACAACAGCAAAATACCCCTTTGGGTTCGGCTTATCGCCAATCGCCAAAACTTTCCGCGGACAAATCTCTACACATAGTCCACAACTCTTGCAATATTCGCTCAGTACAACTACCTTCGCCATGTCGCCGCCTCCTTTACTCTTTTCGCTCGCCATATGCCAAACATGCCATTGCAATGGAATTTAATTTCCCTTCAGCTGTTTCCGCTCGTGAAGTCATCACAATCGGATTTGTCGCCCCTAATACAAGACCGACCATTTTTGCTTTGCCATAATGGATCAGCATTTTGCCCATCACATTACCAGTTTCAATATTGGGTGTCAAAATCAAATCCACTTTGCCGGTTACCTTGCTGTTAATCCCTTTATGCTTGGCTGCTTCCGGATTCATGATTACATCAAAAGCAATCGGTCCTTCTACAATCCCCGGCGGCAATTCTCCGGCCGCACTCATTTCAACTAAGGCTTGAGCATCTACCGTTGCCGGCATCCCCGCCGAAACTTGTTCATTTGCCGTTAATACAGCAACAAATGGGCTTTCGATCCCCATTTCCTGCAAAGTCAGCAGCGCACTGGTTAAGATATCTTTCTTGCCCTTCAAATCAGGCGCGACATTCATTCCGCCATCCGTAACAAAGAGCAGCTTTTCTTGTCCGGGTATTTCAAACACAGCCAGATGACTTAACAGGCGCCCTGTTCGCAAACCCACTTCTTTGTCCAATACTGCGCGTAAAAAATCGCTGCTATTGACCAGCCCTTTCATCAGGACTTGCGCTTTCCCCTGTTTCACTAAAGAAACAGCGGCCAACGCGGCTTTTGGAATATCTTTTTCATCGACAACAGGAGTATCCGACGCCAGTCCAACTTCCGTCATCAGCGGTCGGATCAGCTCTGAATCCCCGACTAAGATCGGCTTGACCAAACCAAGATCTTGCGCCATTTTAATGGCTTCCAGCACTTCACGGTCTTGTGCAACCGCTACGCTGATCACAATAGGTCCCAAATTTTTGGCTTTTGTCACCACTTCACCGTAATTTTTGTACACACTACCCCTCCTAAATCATTATTGATAGCTTTTTGCTGGTTCCTCATTCCGTAAAACCCGCAATGCGCCAGCAGCCAATGCTTCCATTTCTTTCTCACCGGGCATCAGAACAATCGGTGCAATAAACTGTATTCGTTTGATAATCTCGTCAACAATGCGCTTTGAATTAGCCAATCCGCCAGTGAAAATAATACGCTCTACGTCGCCGCAAAGGACCGCTGCCATGGCGCCAATTTCTTTCGCAATCTGGTAAGCCAGCGCGTCCATGACCAGACTCGCCTGCTGATCGCCGTCTTTTTCCATTTTTTCCGCTTCTCTGGCATCCTTTGTCCCTAGATAGGCATACATGCCGCCTTTGCCCACCAGCTTCGACATCAGCTCCGGCAGCGTATATTTCCCCGAATAACACAGCTTGACCAACGCGCTTGCCGGCAAACCGCCACAACGATCCAGAGAAAACGGTCCTTCTTCATTCGCGCTGTTCGTATCAATCATTCTGCCTCTTCTGTGCGGCGTAACAGAAATTCCGGTCCCCAAATGCACGACAATAAAGTTGACATCCTCATAACTTTTCCCCATTTCCTGCGCCACGGCACGAGCAACCGCTTTTTGATTCAGCGTATGCGAGGTGCTAATCCGCGCCAACTCCGGCAATCCGGAAATGCGGGCAACCGGTTCCATTTCATCGACGGTCACCGGATCGACAATAAACGCCGGAATTCCCAGCTTTGATGCCAATGCATAAGCAATCACCGCTCCAAGATTAGAGGCATGTTCACCCCGTTCCGCTTTTTTCAAATCATCCACCATTTGCTCGTTAACGCGATATGTTCCGCCGGCTGACGGTTTGAGGAGCCCGCCTCTGCCAACTACTGCCGTCAGTGATTCAATCGGAATATTTTCTTTCGTCAATGCCTGCATAACCAATTCTGTACGATAATCGCGCTGAGCGAATACGGAAGGAAACTTGCCCAGATCCACATTTGAATGTTCAACAAGTGTCTTAAACAATGGCATTTCATCATCAAAAACGGCAATTTTTGTCGATGTTGCTCCCGGATTAATTACCAAAATTCGATTTTTCTTCCCACTGATGTTTTGCACTTGCATAATTACCCCTTTCATATTGTTCCGACAAGCGGAACGCTGTTCCCTTAAATAGCAAATAATAGATGGAAACAGCAAACTGTTCCCATTTATTATCATACCTTTCTACTTTGTATTTGACAAGTACTTTCTGTTTCCCTGTCAAATATATTTTCGCCTTTCGCTTATTCGAAAAAACAGGTCACAAGATCATCGAGCTCCATCTGATAAAAATATTTTTCCGCTTGCAGCGCTGCCAAAACTTCACGGATCGCAGTTTCTTCATGCCGCACTCCAATTAAAGCTCGTGTCACCTCATTAATGTCCGCAAATGTAAAGAAGTCGCCATGAATGGTGCACCGCTCAACGAACCCGTTCCCAATTTCCAAAAATACAGTTACCGTTCCTCCTGGCAGAATTTTTTCTTGGCGAAAATTATACTGGGGCGACTCACCATAATTCCATTCCCAAGTACCATAGCGCGTTACTACTAGTTCCCGAATCGCATCCTGGTCTTCTTCGTCTAATTCGATTTGCATCGGCTTCTGTTCCAAATACGCGAATACTGTTTCGACCAATTTATTCTTAAATTCCTCCAAGGTATACTCGCCAGACATACATTGCTTAATATTCACTACCCTGCTTTGCACTGATTTTACTCCTTTGGAGATATACTTATGTTCCTTCACATTCAGGCATTTTCCCAGAACGCCGAAATCCGAATCAAACAGCAGCGTCCCATGATGCAATAATCCTTTGGACGTAAAGTACTGCGCATTACCAGAGAATTTTCTGCCATCAATCATGATGTCATTGCGCCCGGAAAAATCCGCCTGCAGTCCCAATTTGGCAAGAGCGGCAATCACCGGCTGCACAAAATAGTTGAAGTTGATTTCCTGCCTATTTACATTTCGTTTGATAAAAGTAAAATTCAGATTGCCCGAATCATGATATACGGCCCCTCCGCCTGACAAACGACGCACCACTTGAATGGAATTGTTCTTCACATACTCGTTGTTGATTTCCTCTAACGTGTTTTGGTGCCGGCCGACAACAATGGTCTTTTCGTTTTGCCAGAGAAGGAAAATATCCTGTTGAAATTTATCTGAGGTAAACAAATATTCTTCAAGCGCCATGTTAAAAAACGGATTTGTGCTGCGATTAATGATGTAGATCAATGCGTTCATCCCTTCTGACTCTAATCTTCTTTGCAAAAATCTTTCTTTTTCTTTTCTTCAAATTCTTCATGCATGCGGCGCTTATTAGCGTACATACGGTCGTCGGCTAATCTTAGCAAGCTATCCATATCCGTGGCATCGTCCGGATATGCCGCCAGGCCAATTGCCATTGAAACCTTTTGCCCGTCATATCCCGGAAGGGCAATTTCTGAAAAAGCCTCCTGCAACTCCATAGCCTTAGCCTGCACAGCTTTCCGATCCATATGCCGAAAGACAATCGCAAATTCATCCCCGCCTAAGCGGGCTGGCACATCGTTCTGCCGTATATGGGACCGTATTTGACTGCCTACTAATCGTAAAGCAGCATCGCCGGCCTCATGACCAAACTGGTCATTTAAATATTTTAACCGGTTCATGTCAAGGGAAACCACTCCGAAGCCTGTTCCATACCGGTTTGCTTCATAATAAATATCTTCCAGCGCTTGGAAAAACAAGCGCCGGTTTGGCAGGCCTGTAAGACTGTCTTCATAAGACAACTGGGTAATTTTTTCACGACTTTTTGCCTGATCAAGCGCCAAGGAAGAAAACTGTTGAAAAACAGTCACTTTTTCAACATCCTCCACCGAAAGCGGTTGCGACGGATTAAAAAGATGCGCCAGGACAAACCCGTGCGTTTCTCCTGCCGTCATCAGCGGAATATACAAACTTTCACTGATTTTATCAACATAAGCGCGCAGTTCAGATTCCGGGTCTCCGAATCCCAACGATAATAGCAAAGATCCCGGCCGGCGAAGCACTTTTAGTTCTTTGCCAAATGTTTTCAAAGGATTCTGTACATAAAGAATACGGCCTACAGGAAATTTTTCTGCATATTTGCCCCAATTGTATAGAACTTCGTATAAATCCTCGCTTCGTTTATAATATACAGTAATCCGTTCCAAATGAGGTACTAATTCACGAAGTTTTTTCATCTGGATATCCAGTATTTCAGGAATCGTGTGCTGTCCGCGCAGCAGATCCGCACTCATCTTTGCCATTTCACTCAATATGTAGAAGTGCGTAACAATCCCGGCCATATACACTGCTTTGAAAAGATAGTAATATGCAACGATTTTATAAATGTGGCCTAACAAATTATAGGTATCTGCATAATCCCGGTAGACAGAAAATGCGATTTCCGAGCCAATTGAAAACACAATAAAGCTGATCAGATGATCCCGCACACTTTCTTTCATCCGCTCGCGACTGCGTAAAAGAGCAAGGCAAATCAAAGCGTATAAAAAAACAACCCCATATTCCAACTGTATTTTCAGCGGCGTCAGACCTTGTCCCTCAATATACAGCGGCGGTATAAGCGGCAGATAAGGACCGGCGAGCAGCAACGCAATGCCAATCACTGCTAAATTGATCGCCCAGGTAATCTGCGACAAATACGGCGAATTGTAATTTTCCCATTGATGCCGGACAAACGCAGACAAAAAGAGAACCGCAACCAGATACTTTCCGAATATCCACAACGCAATTGCTTTCTGAAAGCTGCTTGCAGTGATGATTTCCGGCATCCCGGGATACGACAGAGCGTGCAGCAGGTCTATCCCGCCGACAGCCAAAAAGCCTAATCCTACGCGTAGAAGAAATTTTCCATGATATTCTTTCAAACCGTCTCGCATTAAAAGAACCATGCTAAAAATAGAAAACACAATAAAAACAGACAGCAGCTCCAGCAGCGTATGGATGCCCAGATACTGCGTCGAATAATATATGCGGCTAATATAAGGCGCCATGCTATTGCTCAAAAAAAATCCCGTAAACACAAGAACAAAAGCAACAATCACATTACGATTGATCCGAATCACATCCCTTTGTCACCCAGTGAGTGTTCGCGTGATGCTTCCTTGCAGCAGCTAACTGTTCCTTCAATTTAATTATGCTTTCGTAACCTATATTTTTCGTCATCGAACGATAGTTTCCTGCTGTGATTTCTGCAGAGAATATGCTTTTCAGAAAAATCTTACACTTGCTGATTTCGCTTTACCAAACACCCTAATTCCTGAATATCCCTACAAGCCCGCGTCTGCAATGCTTTGAGAAAAATATTCGCACAGGCTTTTGCATCCGAAAGAGCATTATGGTGTTGTAATTCGAGCGACAAATATTTCGCTATCGTCGAAAGCCGATGATTGTCAAGGCCTGCCCATGTCAACTTGGCAATCTGGCAAGTACACGCATAAGAAAATCCCGGAACACTGATCCGGTATTTATGCGCAGCTTTTTTCAGCACGTTGATATCAAACGCTGCGTTATGGGCAACGATCAGATTCCCTGCAATCCTCGGCCATAGTTGCTCACTGATGGCCGGAAACGTTGGCATGCCGGTTACATCCCGAGCCGTTATGCCATGAACGTCAATGTTAAAAGAACTAAATCGATCCTCCGGATTTACTAACGAATAGTACTCCTCGACAATTTGTCCCTTCTCAACCGTCACCATTCCCACGGCACAGATACTTTCCCATTTTTGATTCGCTGTTTCAAAATCAATTGCCACGAATTTCATAAACGGTACCCTTTCTCAATTCGAATATCATTATTTCTAATGGATGGCTCGCTTCTTAACCCGGCCCCCCATCACTTCATGCACATTGTTGATGGTAACAAAAGCGCCTTCATCAATTTCATTAATAATCGCTTTCAACTTCGCTATCTCAAGCCGGGTGATTACCGAATACAATATTTTCTTGTCATCCTTCGTATAACCGCCTTCGCCATGCAAAATCGTAACACCCCTGCCAAGGCGCGCCAACAGCACCTCGGCAATTTCATCCGGTCTGTCAGATACGATGAAGACAGCCTTCGATTCATCCAGTCCATCAATTGTAATATCAATTGCCTTAAATGCGACAAAATAAGCAACAAGGGAGTACATCGCCTTATCCCAGGAAAACACAAGCCCCGCACTCGATAAAATAAAGATGTTGAAAAACATGACCACTTCACCGACCGAAAAGCCGGTGCGCTTGCCAAGGATAATCGCTACGATCTCCGTTCCGTCCAGCGAGCCGCCGTAACGGATAATCATTCCAACACCAATCCCCACAATGATGCCGCCAAATACAGCCGCTAAGAATACATCATTCGTAAAACCGGGAACAGGAATAAGGTAATCCACCCAATATGCCAACGATACGATCGAAAATAAAGTTGATATAGCAAACGTTTTTCCAATTTGCATATAGCCCAGATAAAGGAACGGCAAATTCAACGCAAGCAGGATAAGGCCCAACGGCCATCCTGTTAAATAAGCAGCCATAATGGAAATGCCCACTACCCCGCCATCAATAATTTGATTCGGGATTAAAAAAATTTCTAATCCAACTGCCGCTATAACCGAACCAAGAAAAAGAAATCCATATTTTTTTATTATATGAAAAAATTTACTCTTTTTTGTCATTTTGAACCTCCCTCTGCAATATTTATTGTCTTAATTATAGCAGAATATGCATGGAAGATCAGCTATCGTCTATCCCTCATAAGGATCCGTTTACTTCATGGTCTATTATATATTTTTGCAGTCAAGCGAATTCCCGCCTTTAATCAAAGCCGTCTTCGCCGAACGGTCCAGCCGTTTGATACGCGCTTCCCGCTTGCAGGCTTCGGAAACGGTTGGCTGGTACTCTGCATAAACCAAGTGGACCGGCAAACGGCCACGGGTATAGCGTGCACCGGAGCCGCAGTTGTGAGCAGCCAGCCGCGCCGCTAAATTGGTTGTCCAACCAGTATAATACGTGTTATCGGCACATTCCAAGATATATGTGTAAGGCATGAGGCAACCTCCGATTACAATCTTCACTTTTTCTTTCCCTAATTAATTTTTCAAACGTAACAAGTTGCAATTTTCAGACGAACTGTTTCTCTTGACACGTGAATCAATTCCTGCTATATTTTTACCATAACTCGAGTATCGTTGGCAATGGGGCCTCTGCAAGACAGCTGCAGAGCCTTTTTTTGTGGCTGAAAAGAGGCTTGACATTCAACGAATCATTCGGGCGAATAGGGAACGAGGGGGAAGTAATATGAAAAAACGTCTCTTGGCAGCCGCGGTTGCCGCCACAGTTGTTCTGTCCACCGCCAGCGTGTTCGCGAGTCCGGTTGAATTTGATGGAACGGCATCCTATCGTTATCGTGTTGACAAGAATGAAACTACTTCTGACGAAAAGGGCAGTATTTTCAAAGTGATCTTGAATGCGAAAACCAATGTTGCCGAAAACCTGGATGTTTACGCTCGTTTAGGCGTTGAATACCTGACAAACGAAAACGTCGGTTCCGATTTCACTACCGCAGGTAAAACATCCAAAGACGCGCTCGACCAATTCGGCTTCAACTATAACAACGCCGGCTTCAACTATAAAATCGGCCGTCAAAGCGCTACCATCGGTGCAACTGCTCTTTTATATAATAATAATTATTATGTTGGCAGAGATTCGATGGTTGATGGGATCAACATTACCGGGAAAACCGGCGTAACATCGATTGACTTCATCGCTGCAGAGGAAGATAAGGCTGGCAGCAACGACAATCGTCTCTATGGCTTACGCGCTTCCTACAGCCCGGCCAAAGACTGGGTCGTTGGCGCTACACTGGCGAAATATGACTATTCCGGCGCATCCGACACCAATCATTGGGCCGTGGATGCCTCTTATACTTCGGGCAAAGCCACTTATTTCGGCGAATTCACCAAATCAAATGCTTCTGATAACAACCGGGCCTACGATGTTGGCGTCAGCTACGCGTTTGATGCCAAAAACACAGCCTATGTAATTGCCTACAATGTCCAAGCGAACGGCGATATGGGTGCAATGACCGACTTTGAAAATAATGGCAAAGGCTTCTACTACGGCATAGACCACAAGTTTGACAATTCAACGACCGGCAGCTTGTTCTTCCGCCAACGGAGCGTAGTCGAAGGTGCGTCCAATGACAACACTTCTTTCCGGGCCACGGTGACTTACAAATTTTAGTCTAAAAACATCTGTTAAAAACATCTCTTGACAACAAAACTTTTTTCTGGTAATCTACCAACATAAATCAATAATTCATTGGCAATGACGCCTTCGCATAACTTGCGAGGGCGTTTTGTATAATTAAGACAATGGCGTCTTGGGGTCCCACCCCCAGGGCGCCTGTCTGTTTTTAGTACTTATTCATTCTTATTGGTAAAATTTTTTAAGAAAAGGAAGGGATTAACGATGAAAAAACTCTTTACTATCTTCAGTTTGTGTTTCCTGATGATGCTGCTGGTCTTGCCGATGGCCTTCGCCAGCGGCGAAATTCCCGAACCGGCAAAAATTGATACCGGAGATACAACGTTCATTCTGATCAGCGCCGCTTTGGTTATGATCATGACACCGGGTGTGGCGCTGTTTTATGGCGGCATGGTTCGAACCAAAAATGCCCTGAGCACGATCATGCAGAGTTTCTTCGTTCTCGGATTGATTTCCGTACAGTGGGTCCTGTGGGGCTACACGCTCTCCTTCGGACCGGATGTCAACGGCCTCATTGGGAACTTGGAATGGCTGGGCCTTGCAACAGTCGGACAGGAACCGAATGCAGACTACGCTGCGACCATCCCCCACTTTGCTTTCATGATTTTCCAAGCAATGTTTGCGGTAATCACAGCCGCACTGATTACCGGCGCCTTTGCTGAACGGATGAAATTCCCCGCCTTCGTTGTATTTATCCTCATCTGGTCCACTCTCATTTACGATCCGGTAGCGCACTGGGTATGGGGCGTGGACGGCTGGCTGCGCAATCTTGGTGTACTCGATTTCGCCGGCGGTACGGTTGTTCACATTCTTTCCGGAGTGTCCGGCCTGGTCATTGCCTTGATGATCGGCAAACGCAAAGGTTATGGCAAAGAAATCATGTTGCCTCACCACCTGCCGATGACGGTAATTGGCGCGTCTCTCCTCTGGTTTGGCTGGTTTGGCTTCAATGCCGGCAGCGCACTTTCCGCCAATGGTTTAGCAGCAAGCGCTTTCGTCGTCACCCATATTGCCGCAGCTGCCGCAACGGTTTCCTGGGTGGCTACAGAATGGGCTCATCATGGCAAGCCCACCATCCTCGGCGCAGCATCCGGCTGTGTGGCCGGTTTGGTTGCCATCACACCGGCAGCCGGGTTTGTCAGTCCCATTCCTGCTGTGATTATTGGTTTGGCGGCCGGGATCATCTGCTACCTGGCAGTCAGCGTATTGAAAGCAAAATTGGGTTATGACGATGCTCTGGATGCCTTTGGCGTACATGGCATCGGCGGCACCTGGGGTGCGCTGGCAACTGGATTATTCGCTTCCAAAACGGTCAATTCCGCCGGCGCTGACGGATTGTTCTATGGCGATCCTTCCCAATTTGTTACACAGTTGATCGGTGTTGGAATCAGCTGGGCTTTTGCAGCAATTGGCACCTTCATCATCTTGAAAGTATTGATGGCCTTTATGAAAGTCCGTGCCGATGAAGAACAGGAAGTACAAGGTTTGGATCTTACCGAACATGGCGAGCGCGGATACGCTTACCAAGATTTCATGACTGGTTCGCAAATCGCCTTTACTGCTCCGCTGAGCAGCCCAATTCCCAAACCAGTTGCAGCGAAAACAACTTTAGCGTAAACTAAGATCAAATGATCAAAAGGAGGCCCCCGCATGAGACCATTATATAAAATCGACATCATTACCCGCCCTGAAAAACTGGAAGAACTCAAGCAGGCAATGTATGACATCAAAGTTACCGGTATGACAGTCACTCAAGTATATGGCTGCGGATTAACCAAAGGGCATACTGAGGTGTATCGCGGCAAAGAATACAGTATCAACCTGCTGCCAAAAGTAAAAGTCGAGATCGTCGTCTGTGAAGTGCCGGTTCGCACCGTAATTGAAGCTGCAAAAAAAGCTTTGCAAACAGGCCAGGTCGGCGACGGCAAAATTTTCATCTATCCAATCGAAAATGCGGTGCGCATTCGGACCGGAGAAGAAGGCGATATCGCAATCATGGATCCGGCGGGTGTCGTTCTCCCGAAATAATTCTTTAGAAAACCCGACTTGCGCCGAGCTTTAAAAGCGACGGCGGAAACCGCTGGTTGCACTTATGTCCATCAGACAAAATTTATACTTTCTGATGGACCAAAAAAGAGCTTGGCGAAAATCGTCAAGCTCTTTTTTTTTGCTATGCTGTTTCCACCCGGTTGCGCCCGTTTGTTTTTGCCCGGTACAGCGCTTGATCCGCCGCTTGAACCAGATCCGTTTCCGGCACCGATCCTTCATCATCTTGGGCCGGCAAGCTCGCTAATCCAATACTGACTGTTAAGGAAACATACCCGCTGTCCGTCGCAAAACGGGTTCTGCTTACCGCATCACGGAAGCGCTCCGCCATTTTGGTCACTACGTCTAACGAGGTTTCCGGCAAAATAATGATAAATTCTTCACCGCCGTACCGGGCAGCCAGATCGGTCTTACGAAACAGATTGCGCAATAAATCGCCCATGGTTTTTAAAATCGTATCCCCTGCCGGATGACCATAGGTATCGTTAATTTGTTTAAAATAATCAATGTCCAGCATCATCAGCGACAACGATCGTCCATAACGCCGTGCCCGGCCAATTTCACGGCTAAGAATGAAATCAAAAAACCGGCGATTGGCCAACCCTGTCAGCGCATCAGTATACCCTACTTCCCGTACGCTTTCAAATAGATTTGACCGTTCAACCGCCACCGCCGTCTGATTCGCAATCAACTGCAAGATTTCATTGCTGTGTGCGCCGGAAGCATTGTTCATTCCCTGCGGTAAAAAATAAAGAATAATGCCTTGCAAAACACCGCGCGAATACAACGGCAAAACTTCCGCCATCCGACCGGTAGCCCTGGCCGTAGCAGAGGCTACCGCATTCAAGAGGAGCGGCGGAGTCCCGCGCTTCTGGTCTTCCAGCCGTTCCGCCGGCAGGCCATCAAATACCCGGATCACATTTTTCCGTTCCACTTCAGAAAATCCATAATGAAATACTTCCTGTGCCTGGATCCCCTCCGCTTGGATTCGAAGCAAAAAGGCGCTGATCGTTTGTGTTTTCAACGTGCGCGCCAACAAATTCGCAACATTGCGCAAAACAGCCGCAGCAGAAGCTCCTGAACTGACGGCCTGAAGACATTGTACCAGAAGATCCAGTTCAACCGCCATTTTTACACTGCTCGTGTACCCTCTCGCGTTATGGATCACGATCGATGCAAGTTCCGAAAAAGTCGCCAATGAACCCGCGTCTTGATTAGAAAAACTTTGTCCTTGGCGGGACAAAATCTCCAATACGCCAACCGGCTGTTCTTTAAAAATAATTGGAACCCCGACCATAGAACGAAATCCGCTATAAGGGTTTTCTTCCGCAGAAGCGGGAGCAATCCGGGCAAAGTCTTCGACAAACAATGTTTTTGCTTCCGCAAACACTTTACGGGTAAAAGCAGTTTTCCAAAGCATTTGCTCCAACGGCACGACACTTCTATAGGCAACCGTGCGCAAAGTTGGCGACACTCCTTCTGAAAGCGTTAAAAAAACATGGTTCGTACCAAACGATTTCGCCGTTATTGCAACAATTTGTTCTAAAATCTCTTCGTATACCAGTTTCCCCAGCGTAATTCCTTGGATTTGTTCAAACATTTCCCTCATGAGGCGATGACTTTTTTCCGTGCTCACTTGCTGCATGACATCCCGCATCATTATGCGGTTTTCTGCCGTTTCGCGCAAAGATTTTTCATACCGTTTTCGATAATCAGCAACTGTTTGTTTCAACATTTCTATGCGAATAAATGGACGATCAGCCGGCAAGCCCAGAAGAATTGCTCCAATCAACAAATAGGCCGTCATTTCATAACCGGCCGCCAAGATGGCTGCAGCGTTGTTATCATTTCCATCCAGCAGAGCATACGTTAACGCCGCTCCAGCTGCCAATAGCAGGCCAACCTGCAGCCAAAATGCAAGCTGCAAACGAACGTGCAAATGTCTGCTTGCAAAAGCTTCGAGCACATAACAGCTCGCTGCAATTCCATTAATCAAAGACGTAATAGACAAAAGCCGCCCTGAAATAACAACTGTGGACGAAAAAAAGGCCGGCAAGGAAGCAGTCAGCCAAACCAGACCCATCGCGGATAACGCCGCGGTTGAAAACAGCTTGGCCATCGAAGTGTTTGCCGGAAAGCAGCGGAACATAGCAAAACCAATTCCCACCGCAATACTCAAACGACCCCAGGCCCAATACGTACCCTCAAACGAAGGAAATACTTCAGCAGCGATAAAGAACACACCGGCAGACAGCAGCCCCGCTGCCGCCAAGTCCGTGCGAGCGCGGCGCACCACCCCTCCAACATACCAAAAAAGAAGCGGCATTGCGAAAGAAACGATCATTGCAACAACATGAAACAATAGCGAAACCTGATTCATGAACATTGCGGGCAATGTGATCCACTTTGGGTTAACTGCCAAAAAACAGGACGGTACACCAACCAATAGCGCAACACCCAGACACCGTCCGCAAAAATTTCGGCGCCTTTTATTCATAAACTGCATATTCATCGTTCTCCTTTTGCCGCAACTGGATTCAATTTCATGAATCGAAATACTTTTGCCTGGTTGCAATTGCGGCCGCTATCGCGGCTCCAATTCCCGAACCGTCCCGCGCCGCGACAATGCGCACAGTACCACTTCGCTCCGGCAGGATTTCCTTTACTGCCTCCTGCAACTGAGCTGCGTATCCTGGAAGCTTCGTGTACAACGATCCGTCAACGCCAATGGTGTGAACCCCTGTCAGGTTGAAATCAAGGTACTTCAATATCCCCACATATGTAGCCGCCGCCAGCCTAGCTGATCGACGACATACCAAATTCGCCAAGACCGCAACTATTTTTTCATCCTGCACAGACAAATGAGGCCCCTTCTTAGGCCGGTCAAATAAAGCCGGATACATAAAAAAAGCCAAATCAGCAGTCGTCAGACAGTATGGTTGGATAAGATCATCCGCACCTCCGGCAGATAAAGCTCCTGCAGCGGCCGCGTTCATCGCCATCATTCGCACAATTTCACCAAGATATTGCCCGCCAACCATCTTTTCCAGCCGTTGTTCGCCTGGTTTTTCGCTTGCGGCATCCAATTGACGATCATAAACACTCATTGATACCTTAGAAAAGTTCCCAGACTCTAAATTGCGGATCATCGGTTGAACGCCGTTGTTCCCCTTATCCCGAAAACACGTATTATGGCCGGTTCCGCAAATTGAGCCAATTTCTACAGAAGGGTCCGCATAAGAAGCCGCCAGCAAAGTCCCCACCGTGTCATTCAAAATAACTGTTTGAACAATCCGACTGTGAAGGCGATGAAAAGCCGCCTGTAAAAGCTCACCAACGCCCTGCCCTTCAACTCCAGGAGTAGCAATCTCTTTTGTCCATCGAATCAGTTTCGTCTGAGAAAGACTCGTTTGATGACACGGAAACGAAAACGTGTGTCCCAGATAATAAACCAACTCTCCTTCGGCAACCGATGAAACCAAACGCGCAAGAAAATCGAATAATTCCTCAGCGGACGAATCTTTGGCAGTATAATCATACTTGCCATCCGGATCGCGCAATGGGGCGCTTCGTTGTTTTAAAACAGCACTCGAACGGTTCCCCAGTTCAACCAACATCGCGCGCACATTCGTGCCGCCAAAGTCTAACGCCAGAAAACGTCCGGTTTCGAATCCATCCGGCAGGTCCAGAAAAGACGGAAGCATTTGCAAGGAACTCTTCCTCCCGGCGGCACTTATCTTCATCTCTTCACAAAAGTCTGCAGAAATTTTTCGCAAGCTATTGCTATCGGTTTCTAATTCTTCCCTCATGTCCTGCAATACCGCCTGCGTATCGGTCATTAAAAACGCCCCCATTTGAGATTTATCAGGTTTCCTCCGGGAAACTGCACGTGAGATCTGCCTGATGCGAAAACTGTATCGCAGACATGTTCGGCAAGTTTTTATTACGGATCGATTGAGCACGAAATAAAAGGTTATCCAAAAGGGAAACCGCTTCTTTAATGAACGGACCTTTGTTCAGCATAACACATTCTGCCCGGCCGCCCATCGCTGTATCCGTGGCTTCCGCTCGTGTAAGAACTCCTTTTTTTGTATACCTGTCCAATACCTGCGTTGCCCAGATTACAGGAACGCTGGCAGCCTGCCCGATTGATAAAATTTGGTCCTGCACTTCGATAAGCTGTGGCAAACTGAGTTCAACTCCCAAATCGCCCCGCGCAATCATGATCCCCGTCTGCCAGCGGCCCGCAGCAGCAACAATCAAATCCGGTAAGTTTTGCATTGCTTTGCGGGTCTCAATCTTTAGAACCACAGATTGGCACGGTTTTTTGTCTGTTCGCACCGTTTCCATTTCTTGATAAAGCGCTGCTACATCGGCAGCGTTCTGAACAAAAGAATATCCCAGAATATCGGCATGGGCACAAACAAACTGCAAGTCTCGCCGATCTTTATCCGTAAAGGCCAGTTTTTCAAAACGGGTATTCGGCAAATTGATCCCCTTGCCAGACTGCAATCGTTCGCCGGTTGCCCGAACCGATATTACTTTGAGCAGTGCCCCATCTCCGGTCAATGCCTCAACCCGGGCGCCAATCCGACCGTCATCAATCCACACTTCTGTTCCGACCTTTAGCAGGGAAATTACTTCCGGCATTGTACAGCTTGTCTGAAAATGCATTCCGCCAGCCGATTGCGGCGGCTCTCGCGTTAGAAGCAGATAACTGTTCCGGAACAAACGATTTTTAGGGCCAGGCGTTAATACTGCATCTGTACGAGGCTTAGGCCCGGCAACATCCATAAGGATCCGACAAATTCGTCCCGTTTCATTGGCAGCGCGGCGGACGTGCGCAACCATTGCTTCCCAAACATCCTCGCTATCATGAGCGCAATTAATTCGGGCACAGTTCATGCCCCGCACAATCAGATCCCGAATCAGCGGATAGTCTCCTGCAGCGTCCGTTGCTAATGTCACCATAATCCGGGCACGACGACGAGCTTTTAAAGGACCAAAAAGCAAATTCGTTCTTCTGTCCAATATTTTTTGTCCATAAAAAAAACGTTTGTCGGCAACATCCGTCGGCGTGCCGGCACAAGCGGCAATAATCGCATCCAAGGTCTGCAATACTCTTGATTCACAATGAGCCAACGGCGCCAATCCATAGGACAGTAAAGTCGCCTGCAGTCCACTCAGGTTCCGCCGGCGCAAGGCTATGTAATAGGCTAGGTTCAAAGCACTCGTCCGGAACTCCCTCCGAGCCATGCCTGGCAGCCATTGTTCATAAATCATTCGGCCTTCTTGTTCTATTTCCTGCCGCAAGTTACGAAGAGCAGCCAACAGAGACTTCCGGTCTGAACGGATATTCGGATTCCGCTTCATGATGCACTCCTTTCAACGATCCAGCATTACTATACTTTTTAACGTCTGCTCATAAAAATCCTTCTCAAAAGCCAAGTAAGCTGCAAAAAGAAAAACCAACGATGTTTGACACCGTTGGTTTTTTCTTATCCGGCGACCATCTCGACAAAATAACGATGAACCCGTTCATCGTTCGTCAACTCAGGATGAAAGGAAGTCGCCAAAAATTGTCCCTGCCGGGCAATCACTATTCGCTCATTTACCTTTGCCAATACTTGAACTCCCGGTCCGGCTTTTTCAATGTACGGAGCCCTGATAAATACGGCCCGCATTGCTTCGTTGCCAAATTCCGGAACATTCATCTCTGCTTCAAAGCTTTCTCTCTGGCGGCCAAAAGCATTCCTTTGGACCGTGATGTCCATCAGAGCAAGCCGCGGCTGATCACTGCCGACAATTTCCTTGGCCAGTAAAATCATTCCTGCACAGGTTCCATAGATCGCCATTCCTTGTGCAGCCCGGGCTTTAATTTTATCCATGAGGCCCCATTCCACCATTAGCTTACCGATCGTGGTGCTTTCACCGCCTGGAATCACTAACCCTTGCACCTGATCCAATTCTTCCGGTTTGCGGATCTCCAGCGTTTGAACTCCGCACCGTTCGAGCATCAGCCGATGCTCACGAAAAGCGCCTTGCAAGGCAAGCACGCCAATACATATTTTCCCCGTCTTCACTCATCTATCTCCTGACTCACAAGTTCTTATTACCAGCCGCGTTCTTGCATCCGTTCGTGGGCTGGGATGGTGTCGATCTCAATCCCGACCATCGCTTCGCCCAAGTCGCGTGAAATTTCGCCCAGCAATTTCGCATCCTGGTAGTAGGTGGTCGCTGCCACGATGGCTTTTGCCCGTTTTGCCGGGTCGCCGGATTTGAATATTCCCGAGCCAACAAAAATTCCGTCG
>JAGFZV010000029.1 GCA_017889545.1 Bacillota bacterium | reverse complement strand
ATGGGAAAATCAATATCTTGTCAACTTTACTTATGAAAGCGGCAATACAACAGTTATGCCTTGTACGCCGGTTCAGTTCGGAGGGAATAAAGCAGCTCCTTGTGAAAAGGCGCCGCAGTTGGGCGAACATACAAAGGAAGTTTTAGCTGAAATAGGGTACAGCGCAGAGCAAATAAACGAATTGATTGTCCGAAAAATTGTTTCATCTTATAAATAAAGATAACAATTTAGCCGCAAATCATTTTCACGTGGGATTTCATCATTTATTAAAATAAGGAAGGAATACGCATGGAACTGTATAAAGCAATGCAAGAACGCCGCAGCATCCGAAAATTCAAACCAGACCCTGTTGACAGAAAGTTGCTTGAAGAGTTAATACAAAAATCTATGTGGGCGCCATCTGGGACAAATGTCCAACCGTGGAAATTCGTAGTTCTGACGGAAAAGAAAAAGGAAGAGTTCTGGCAACTTTCTAACTTGGTAATTGAGGCCGTTGATGAAACTCTCAAACAACAATTCAGTGATAAAATGAGATTATTCATCCATGGATATTTTCGAGATTTTGGAGGAGCTCCTGCTCTTGTTGTCGTTTTGACCCAGAATAACGAAAATCAAGAGGGTATTCAAGCAAACTATGAATCTGCATCTGCAGCAATGTATAATCTGCTTTTGCTTGCACATGAAGCAGGTTTGGGTACTTGTTGGATGACTGGACACCTTGCAGTTGAAAAGAAAGTATTAGAACTTGTTGGATGTACAGATTATCGACTGGTAGGTGTGACTCCTATTGGTTATCCTGATCAATCACCTCCCGTTCCGCCGCGGAAAGGGGACAAGCTTCTTTGGTTGGATAAATAGACAAATGACGCTGCGCGAGTGGCGTTCTTTTTTATTTTCTTAGTACGAACATTTAAAAATGAAGTAATTGCAAGAATGAATTGATAAACTTCCTCAGACAGTATATAATATATGCATATTAACTAACAATTCTGACTATTATGGCGGTTTTGACGAAAACATCCTTGCTTCCATGAATGACTACTTTGGAGAGAGGTGAAACCATGATCGATGTGAAAAATTTTGTTAAGATGGGGTACAGCGGTACCGTGGAGATGGTTGTTTCAGAAGCGGATACAGCCAGTCATTTTGGGAGCGGACGGTTGGGTGATCTTCTTGCGACGCCATCATTGGTGAAATTGATGATAGAAGCCGCTGTCAAAGCGGTCGACCCGCATTTGCCGGAAGGATTTGTCACCGTCGGAACGGCAATGCATTATACTCATACGGCGCCGACGGTGGTGGGATCGACAGTCAGAGCGACAGCGACGGTCAGTGAAATCATAGGCAGTTACGTCATTTTGAGTATCACTGCTTCCGATAATTTGGGCGTGATTGGCAGCGGAACTCATGAGAGAGCCATCGTAGCCTATGATGAATTGCTGAAAAAGTCGGCAGAGCGGGCAGCGAAGATCATGGCCATCCGACATCTATAGAAGTAATTTTCTGTTAGGATACAAACGGTTCATCCGGACAGTGGACGGATGAACCATTTTTAGTGATGGTATAAGGGCTGTTTGTTGTATTGATTTACCAATAAGTGGTATACTGTAACTATTGTGATTTATGATTACGAAAAAGCAGAAGCAGCATAGTCTTCCATCTGAAGACGGTAAGGAGTGCGCTACATGACAGTAAAGAATTCGATAGAATTATTTGCCTGTATTCATCTGGGGTCGGAACGAATTAGTCTGCAAATTGTTGAATATGCTTCGCTTAATGATTTTAAAATATTGGAGGAAGCCGGCCGAAATGTATTTTTAGGTGAGGAAACTTATAAGACCGGTAAGATCAGTTTTGCGACAATACACGAAGTGTGCGAACTGTTGAAAGGGTATAAACGGATTATGCACGAATATGGAGTTCGCCATCACAGCCTTGTGGCGACTACGGCAATCCGGGAAGCGAAAAACCGGCAGTATATTATCGACCAAATATACGTAAAAACCGGTTTTGTTGCAAAAGTATTGGATATGCCCCAAGAAATTTTTTATAAATACGCCGCGTTGCACAAGGCAGCCCAAGCGGCAGGCTATCTTGATCATAAGGACGCCACGCTGTTTGTGGACACTTCTTCCGGCGGGTTGGGATTTATTCTCTATAAAGAGGGCCGGATTGATTATCAACAGAATATTCATATCGGAGCGATTCGTATAAAAGAAAGCTTTGAACTTTATCAGCGGGATTCCAGCCACTTTCATTCCGCTCTTTCCGAATACATTCACAGCATTGTAATTCCCGTGCGACGGGAGCTGGCGCGGCATAAAATTCGCTTTTTGGTGTTATCCGGTGTAGAGATGAAACTATTTGGCAATATGTTGGGATACCAGCCGGAAGATGCGATGATCCCCCTGCGGCTGGAAGATTTCTCAACATTATATGAGCAAGTGAAAAACTTGAATTTATCGCAAATTATGCAGCGCTTCTCATTGGATGAAGACATGGCGGAAACCGTATTGCCGATTATCGTTCTGTGCAAGCAGATACTGTCCCTGATTGAGGTAGAAAAGGTTATTCTGGTCGCCAACAAATTGATCGAAGGCATTGTTGCAGTTCATATTGCGGAAGAAACCCATGACGATTGGCGGAGTTCCTTGCGTCAGCAGGTTGTTAGTTTTGCCCGAACGTTAGGCAAAAAATATTATGATGATGCAGATCACTCTGCCCAGGTGGAAAAAAACGCATTATTATTATTTGATCGCTTGTTGAAAGTACACGGATTAGGACAGAGGGACAGGCTGCTTTTGCAAGTCGCCTGCATATTGCATGATATCGGCAAGCATATTAATTTGCGTCGGCACTATGCGTATTCGTATGATTTGATCTTGTCATCGGATATTTTGGGGTTTTCTGACAATGAAAAACAAATTATAGCGACAGTGGCCTATTATCATTCGAGATTCAGGCCATCGCTGGAAGATGCGCATTTTGCCGTGTTGTCGGAGGATCAGCGGATTGTTACCGCCAAACTGGCGGCCATCATTCGCATTGCCGATGCGATGGACCGTAGTCATCATCAGAAGGCTGCTGATTGCCAAATTACGTTAAAGGGCAATAAACTGTTGATCCGCGTAAAAAGCGATGAAGACATGTCGCTCGAAGAATGGACGTTTGCAGACAAGGCGGATTTTTTTGAAGAAGTTTTTGGCATATTGCCAATATTACAGATACAGGTCAGGTGATGATATGGGTAAAGTAACAGGAAATTTTTTTAATCGGGAATTAAGTTGGCTGAAATTTAATCAACGGGTTATGGATGAGGCTGCCGATAATAAAAATCCTTTGTTGGAACGGTTAAAATTTGTTGCGATAACGAGTTCTAACTTGGACGAATTCTTTATGGTCCGTGTGGCAGGACTCAAACATCAACTGGAGAACGGCATCAACCATCCGGACATAGCCGGGTTGACTGTAAAAGAACAGCTTCAGGCGATATCGGAAGCTGCACATGAGATGGTAAAAAAACAATATACGTATTATAAAATCATTTTAAAGAAGCTGGCACGGTCTGGAATCCTCTTTCCGGATATTCATGATCTTACGAAAAAAGAAAAGGAGTGGCTGGAAAATTATTTTGTTAACACGGTGTATCCCGTATTAACGCCCATGGCAGTGGATGCCAGCCATCCTTTTCCCTTTGTCGCCAGCCGCAGCCTGAACTTGGCCGTTGCCATTAAACGTGACGGTCAAGAGGTACAGACGGCTATTATTCAAGTTCCTTCCGTGTTGCCTCGCATCATTGAGGTTCCTGGAGCGCGCCAGGAGCGTTGTTTTGTATTTTTGGAGGCAGTTATTGAAGAATATTGCCGATTCTTGTTTGTCGGCTTTTCAGTGAAAAGAGTATTCCCTTTTCGTATTACGCGCAATGCGGATTTATTTTTGGATGAACACGACGCCGATGACCTGTTGGCGGAGGTGCAGAAGTCTTTGCGCCGGCGTAAATATGGACAGGAAGTTCGGCTGGAAATTGCCAAAACGATGAATCCGGTGAGCAAACAATTTGTTTTTGAGGCTTTAAATTTGACAGAACAGGATATCTATGAAGTTTCAGGGCCATTGGATCTCACCTGTTTTATGAAATTCTATGACCTGGAGGGCAAGGACGATTTGCGTTATCCGCCGATAACGCCACAAACGCCGCAAGATCTGCTTGCAACAGGCGGAAAAAATTTATTTGCGGAAATTCGCGAACGGGAAATTTTGCTTCACCATCCTTATGAGACCTTTGAACCGGTGGTTAATTTTGTCCAACAAGCAGCCGTCGACCCCCGTGTTTTGGCGATCAAGCAAACGTTATACAGGGTTAGCGGTCAGTCGCCGATTGTCAAGGCACTAGCCCAGGCAGCGGAAAACGGCAAGCAAGTGACGGTTCTGGTGGAATTAAAAGCCCGTTTTGATGAAGAGAAAAACATTGTGTGGGCCCGTAGCCTGGAAGAAGCGGGCTGTCATGTTATTTACGGGCTGGTTGGTCTTAAAACGCATTCCAAAATTGTTTTGGTTGTGCGTAAAGAAGATGAAGGAATAAAACGGTACGTTCACCTTGCAACCGGAAATTATAATGATGCGACGGCCAAATTTTATACCGATATGGGACTGTTTACGGCGAATGACCAATTTGGAGCGGATGCTTCGGCCTTTTTTAATCTGCTTTCCGGTTATTCTGATCCTCCGGTATGGAATAAAATTGCCGTTGCTCCTTTGGGATTGCGTGAAAAATTCAATGAACTGATTGACCGTGAAATCCAACATGTGGTGGCAGGCGGGCAAGGACGAATTATTGCCAAAATGAATTCACTAGTGGATAAAAAAATTATTTTGCGATTGTATGAGGCTGCAAGTATTGGTGTGAAAATTGATTTGATTGTCCGCGGAATTTGCGTTCTGAAGCCAGGGATCCCCGGTGTCAGTGAAAATATCACCGTGCGCAGTATTGTTGGGCGGTTTTTAGAACACAGCCGAATATTTTATTTTGGCAACGGCACAGATGAGAAAGTCTATTTGTCCAGTGCGGACTGGATGTTTCGTAATCTGGAGGAACGCGTAGAGATTCTTTTCCCGGTTGAAGGCGCAGCGCATGTTGAACGGGTTAAGGCTTATTTGCAATTGATGCTGCAAGACAATTGCAAGGCGCATGTTTTGAAAAATGACGGCAATTACAAACCGGTTGTTTGCCGGGGAAGTGTGATTAACAGCCAGGAAATATTGCTTAAACAGGCGAAAGAAATGGCTGAAAGTCTGACTCCGGCAACGAAACAAAAAATTCAGCCTTGCTTTGCCAAAGATGGAATTTGTTAGTGAGTGAATATGGGTTATGGTTTTAGTGAAATCAATAGAATGGGTGGCAGTCGCAACTGCCACCCATTCCTTGGAGAACGGATTATTTTACTACGAGAACCGGGACATCGGAATACGTAACCAACTTATGGGCTATGCTGCCGAGGAGCGCTCTGGCAAGGCCGCCCAAACCGCGGGTGCCGCAAACGATTAGATCAGCGGAAATTTCGTGGGCATAACGGACGACTTCAACATCGGCGACCCCTTTTCGAACCAGAGTAATAATCGGCAGACCGTCTTTCTTGTATTTTTCTCGTATTTCAGCCAGCTTTTGGTCGGCTTTTTCGCGGTAAATTTCTTCGAGCGGCACGTAGGCTCCGCCTTCAAGGGCAAAATAATCATAAAGTTCGAGGACGAATAGCACATAGACTGTGCCATCAATCTGGCGAGCCATGACGCACGCCCAATCTAGGGCCTTATCGCTGTCAGCGGATCCATCGTATGCGACGAGCAATCTTCTCACGGACATTGTTATCGCCTCCCCAAAAAAATTGAAATTTTGCAATGGTTCATACCGGATTTTGTCATAATCGCTACTTTCATTATACGATAAATTTTTTTGGAAATAAAGGGAATTATCAAAATAGTTGGATAATTTATGATAAATTATCTTGTTTGGAAAATGAAGGGTGATGGAGATGCAACGCTGGATTATTCATATTGACATGGACGCTTATTTTGCTGCGGTTGAACAGCGGGATCATCCGGAAATCCGGGGAAAGCCAGTGATTATTGGGGGCTTGAGCGGTCGAGGGGTAGTCTCAACGGCATCGTACGAGGCGCGCCGCTTTGGCGTGCATTCAGCAATGCCGATGACCGAAGCGCAGCGAAGGTGTCCAAATGGGATCTATTTACCGGGCGATCACCGAAAGTATGCGCGGATTTCCATGCAGATCATGAAGATTTTGGAAAATTTTTCTCCTTTGGTGGAACCATTATCATTGGATGAGGCTTTTCTGGATGTAAGCGGCATGGATTGGCTGTATCATGATCCGGTTGACATCGCCAAAAAAATTCAAGAACGGATCTATCAGGACTTGCAGCTTACCGCATCCGCTGGAGTTGCCCCAAACAAGTTTTTGGCTAAAATGGCATCGGAAATGAAAAAACCGAATGGATTGACTGTCATCCGACCGGGTGAAGAAGCCGCGGCGATAGCCAATTTGCCTATTCGGCGTTTATGGGGCGTGGGGGAAACAACTGCAGGCGTATTAAGCAAAGCGGGTATTGAAACGATCGGACAGCTGGCCAAGGCAGATCCCGTTTTTCTGGAAAAGCAATTGGGCAAACTGGCCTATGAGATTTGCGAGTTGGCGAAAGGAAAAGATGATCGGGAGGTCATTTCTGCTCATGCTCCTAAGTCGATTGGCAAAGAAACAACCTTTGCAACAAATTTGAAATCAAAGACGGATATCTTGGACCAATTACTGATTTTGTCGGAAAAAGTGGGCTGGCGATTGAGAAAGAACGGATATGTAGGCCGCACGGTTACGGTGAAGCTTCGTTTCGCGTCTTTCCGTACATTGAACCGCAGCCATACTTTCGCAGAACCGATTTGCTTGGATGAAGCGATTTATGCTGCGGCCGGTATGCTGGCGGCTAAAATGACGCTTAATGAAGGCGTACGTTTATTGGGCGTCAGTATTTCCAATCTGGAGCCGGGGGGGAAACAGATTTCACTTTTTCCGGATGAGACGGAAATTAAGAAAAAATTGGTTTGTCAAACCGTGGATAAACTGAAAAATAAATATGGTGAAACGGTGCTTATGCGCGGCCGCGTGGACGAAGAAAAAAGCAAAACAAAAATGCCATGACTCCGAAAATTTCGGCCTCATGGCATTTTTGTTCATTATAGAGAATGTTGGCGGATCGTGATATCGAGTTCGGCATTAAATTCTTTTTTTAGCCATTTGGCATGCTTTTGCAAGGCGGCACACTCGATCGTAATGTTTTCGGCAGAGGTGAGGGTGAGATAGGCTCTGCCTGGGAAGACCGATGCCTGTACTTTCTTGATTAATTGCATCTCGGTAGCGTCCATCGTTTCGGCCATGGCCAGCAGTAAAGCCATTTTGCGGGCTTTTAGCCAATCGGCCTCGTCCAGAAATTCGTTATAAATGCGATTTCGAACGTATTTTGCCGATAATCCGTTATGCCAGCTGGCGATTAGGGCGGTCAGGATTTGTTCGCGGTGAGTTAAACCAAATAACCGGGCATTTTCGATCAAATAAGCGCTGTGGCGGGGGTGGTCATAGTAGTTAATTGTGATCCCGATATCATGCAAATGGGCAGCAACAGACAACAAAATTCTATCTCGCGGCTCCAGGTGATGAAATAGCTGCCAACCATCAAATAGCGCTTCAGCCATACTTGCTACATGAAGAGAATGTTCAAGTTGAATGTTGTAAAAAAGCAAAATATTGCGAGTGCTTTGCTCCAAGATGTCAGGAACGGTGTCGGGCAAATTTCTGGTTTTGAGATAGTGTTGAAGAAATAGGCCTTCGCGTACGCCGCAGCCGCTGGCGATAAATTGGTCGCTGCGTGTTGCTTCAAACAAGCATTTTATGACGGTTGCTCCAGCCAATATTATATCTGCGCGTTCACTGCTGAGACCGGGAATTTTTTTTCGGTTGTTTGCATTCGATTTTAGCAATGTTTTCCAAATTTCATTAAAAGCAATCACACCCATGCGATAATTATGTATCTTGGGCGTGGGATAATTTTTACGTCGTTGGTCTACTTTGCAGAGGTTGCGGGCAGTGCCGCCGATGCCAATTAAGGGCAGAGAAATGTTTTTTAACCACGGCAATTTGAGCAATCGCTGTGAGATATAGTCACGCAATTCTTCATATTGCGAGTCGCTGATCGTATCTTGTGTATGAAAGCGTTCTGTCAGGGTTACGGCCCCAAACGGCAAACTAATGGCATGCTGGGGTTTACGGTCTTTGATTAATGTCAGTTCCATACTGCCGCCGCCTAAGTCGAACAGCAGGGCATCGGAAACATCAATCGTATTGATTACGCCGTTATATCCAAGGTACGCTTCTTCAGCGCCGGTAATCACTCGCAACGGGATTTCGGTCTGTTGCCGGACTAACTCGATGAAGGCAGCGCCATTGCGGGCATTTCGTACAGCGGCAGTAGCCACCGCAAGGATTTGGTCGACTTGGAATAATTGGCACATATGCGCAAAAGCGTGCAGTACGGAAAGCGTGCGATCAATGGCTTCGGGCTGCAGCGAGCTGTGCTCATCAAGCCCTTGACCGAGACGGACGGACTCTTTTTGGTGATAAACAAGATTATAGGCGCCGCTTTTATATACGTGCATTACAATTAAGCGAGCCGAATTGGATCCAAGATCAATAACGGCAATTCGTTCCGTCACGATGTCACCATCCCAATAATTTAATCATTTAATGATAATACCATCATACAATATTCATGCAGAGGGCGCAAATTTTATCTTTTAGCGCAAGTTGACGGATGACTTTTTTTGTAAATCAGATATAATAGAAGTGAGCCTTGGGTTCGTAAGAGAGAATAACCAAGTTCCTGCAGGCTGTTAAAGAAGATGAAAATAACTATGAATAGCTTATTGAAGGAGGAAGGAAATACCAGATGGAAAATCTATTTCGCGTTGGTATTCATTACTTAAATGACTACGGGTACATTGAATATGACCCAAACACAAAAAAAGCTTTCGTAAAGTTAGCGGACAATACTAAAAGACAGGAAGTCGAAACTTATTTATCAACAGAACATGTTTTTCGAGTCGCGCACAAAACATTGCTTGATTTTGAAGAATTGAAGACAGTTCCGACAGAGAGCCTGGAAAATTTCAAACTATGTCTGACCCGATTATGGGAAGCAACTGATGTTTTAGTGGATTGGAGCCGGCCAATATTGTCGGAGAATGAATAATTTTTTCGAATCCACAAAGTTGTCCCCAAAGTTATCCACAAAACGGCTACAAATGTGGATAACTTTGGGGATTTTATGTGGGGAAAAGAAAAATAACCCACTATTTTGGCGACAAATCAGTTCGTTTATCATTGTGGATAAAGTTTTCGAATGTTATTAACAAGGAAAAAATAAGGGGCGAAGTGTCGATGGTCACTTATGCGCAGGGTTCTGATACAGTCATTTTTATTCTACACGAAATTTATGGAGTGAATAAACACATTATTCGTGTCTGCGAAAAATGTGCTGAATATGGAATTGATGTCATTGCCCCCAACTTGCTTAAGGGTCACGAACCATTTGGCTATGAACAGGAAATAATGGCGTACAATTATTTTATGAGTAATGTCGGTTTTGCCAACTCGGTCAATCAAGTGAAAGAGGTTCTGCGGCAGGCACGAAGGAAGTATAAAAAGGTTTATTTGTTGGGTTATAGTGTAGGAGCCACAATCACCTGGCTGTGCACTGAAACAGGCTTGTGCGATTTAGGGATCGGGTTCTATGGTTCAAGAATACGCGATTATCTTGCAGTAGAACCGAAATGTCCGGTGTTATTGTTTTTCCCTGCGGAAGAAAAGACATTTGATGTCAACAGTTTGATTTTGCAGTTAAGAGACCTTGATCAAATCCAGGTGGAAAAACTGTGTGGTCAGCATGGTTTTGCGGACCAATTTTCGCAAAATTATCATCAGAAAGCGTCAATGCAAGCGTGTAAAGAAATAATGAAATTTGTGAAAAGGTACAAATGAAACTCAATGAAATCAATGGTCTTTGACAATAAACCACTGATTTGTTATAATTCTTTAGGTAAGTGAATAGAATGCGCCCGTAGCTCAGGTGGATAGAGCAGCGGTTTCCTAAACCGTTTGCCGGTGGTTCGAGTCCTCCCGGGCGCACCATACGATTTTCAAGGCTTCAAGGAATTTCCTTGGGGTCTTTATTGTATTTCTATGGTGATTCCCGCTTGATATATGGCGTATAATTATTTAATGGAGATGTGTTAGAATAATGTAAGCAGAAAAGCATTGGGGGGAGAAATTCAATGACAGTAGATTTACACATACACACAGTGGCAAGCGGTGATGGAGAATTTTCTCCACAAGAAATTATTCAATTTGCCAAAGCAAATCAGCTTCAGGCTATTGCTATTACTGACCATGATTCAATTAATAGTGTTGAAGCAGCTCTTTACTGGGGCAAAAAACATGGAATCGAAGTCATACCTGGCTGTGAATTTTCTTCCATATATAAAGAAAAATGGCTGCATGTTCTGGGATATTTCATTGATTATAATCATCCTGACATAAAACAATGGTGTGATAAGATTGAAAAAGTTCGCAAGGAAAATGTTGACGCACAAATTGTTAAATTACGTGAGGCGGGGTTCTATTTAGATAAAGATAAAGTGATCGAAAATGGCTCCCAACCCATGCCGATTTCTTATAGTAGAGCTATTTTTTCAGATCACCGTAATAATAATAACCAGATGGTAAATCAATACAGATCACAAGAAAATTACCAACTCAGATTTTGCCTGGATTGGATCGTTACTGGCCAGCCGTACAATGCTCCTCAATATATCCCTGCGGTGAAAGATGTTATTTGTCTTATCATCCGAAGTGCTGGCGTTCCTGTTTTGGCTCATCCGGCTGCTACTCTCAGTATCGATGATGATCCGTTGCTCAAAGATCTTTTAGAGATGGGGCTTATGGGTATTGAGGCTTTCACAACTTGGCACACGAAAGAGCAGGAGGATCATTATTATCAGTTTTGCCAGGAAAATGGAGTTCTTGCTACCTGCGGCAGTGACTTTCACGGAAAAAGTAAACCGCATATTCATATTGGACAGGTAAAAAACAACGGTTATAAGGTGGTTGAACGCTTAACAAATTTGAGCCACATGCATAAACGTTCGGACGCTTTAGCTTGAACATGTGAGTTATGCGAATGGTAAGTGGGTTTGTTTAATGGGACAGAACAAGGGATGATCATACGACGGTATCATTTGAATAACAGATGTTTTCAGTAAAGTTTCATTTGAAGCATATATATTTTCGAATATAAAGAAAATTAAATTATTTCCTATAGACAATGAACAGTTTTAGTAGTATAATTATGCTTACTCGGAAGTTTCTCCTGATAGATCCGAAACTCATTTACAACTACATACTGGGCAAACCCGCCGAAAGACGGGGACGCAAAACCATGGGTCTAAATGCATTTCTATGCAATGATTGCCAGGTTGCGATTTAATGAGAATGTAGATAGACCGGATATATGTCTGGTCTATTATTTTTTTCAAGAATTATGACTGGATTAAATAAAGTGCAAAAATAAAAAAGTTTATAACGTGAAATGAGGTGACTGGTATGTTTCGAGGCCAAATGGATGTTGTCCGTTCCAAAGTAACAAATTCAATTGATGAACAGATCGAAAAAATCTTGCTGCCACTGCTGCATGCACCTGATTTATTGAAGAATGAACGGATGGATCAGCAGCAGCGCAATTTGTGCAGCGAGGCTATCGGTCAGTGGGAGACGATATTACGCAGTGAACGATATAAAGTAGATCGGTTGGAAGCGTCATTTGTTGTTGTTGGCACAATGAAGGCAGGCAAGTCAACGACGATCAATGCGATTATCGGCGCAGAAGTTTTGCCGAACCGCAATCAACCCATGACGACTTTGCCGACTGTCATTCGGCATTGCCCGGGAAAGAAGGAACCGGAATTATTATTCCCTGATCCTCGTCCCATGAATGAGTTGATAGAACAACTATGTCATATCCTTCAGGAAATAGAGTCGAGGGGGGATTTGAGTCAACTGGCCTTTTGCGCTACGGACGACGGCAAAGCACTGGTGCAGAGAATTAAGGCTGGATCCTTTGGAGCGATCTGTGGACGCTATAAGGGACAAAGAGAAATTTTCGACTGCTTAAAAAACATCAATGATATTTGGCGATTATGCAGCAGTGAAGGGATAGGCCTTGATATTGACAACTGCTTGAGCCAATACGACGATATTCAAAAGTTTCCTGCGATTGAAATTGAGTTTGCTCATTTAGGCGACCAAGACTACGGCTTTGGGAATGGGAAAATATCTTTTATCGATACACCGGGCCCCAATGAAGCAGGGCAAGTCTTTTTGAAAAAAATTATGCGTGAACAACTGGAGAAAGCTTCAGCAGTACTCGCAGTGCTGGATTATACGCAATTGAATGGAGAAGCTGATGCGGATATCCGTCAATCCTTGAATGAGGCAGCTGATGTGACGGGTGATCGTCTATTCGTTGTTGTCAATAAATTTGATCAAAAAGATCGGCATGGCATGGATGCGGAGACGTTGCGCGCTTATGTCGCGAGACAGTTATTTGACGGCCGATTAGATCCGTCTCACGTATACCCGGTTTCCAGTCGTTATGGCTATTTGGCTGCTCTTGCGCTGCGAGAGTTGAAACAATTTCAACGACTGCCGGAATATCAATTTAATCCGTGGGTAGAAGATTTCAGCGCATTGACATTAGGAACATGTTGGGAAGAGGAAGACGTTGATCCAACGGAGCTAACAACTCGGGCCTTAAAGCTGTGGCGAAATAGCCGGTTTGATGTATTATTGGAAGAAGTAGTGAAAGATAGTTACGCGAATTCCGCTAGCATGAGCTTGCGTGCGGCCTTGACTAAGATGTTGGAGTACAATAAACGCATCATTGAAAGCTTGCAGCTAAGGCAAAACGCACTTCATGGAGATGTGTTGACGATTGAAGATAATATTAAGGCATTAAATGAAAAGATCATACTGGTTGAGACCTCTAGAGACGAAGTCCGACGGCTTATTGACGAAAGCATTGAAACATTGGAAAAGAAAATTTTTCAGCTGTTTGACAAGGTGGATAAAATTGTAACGGACGAAATTCAGCTTGTTTTTGATCGGGAAAATTGGCTGGATAGGCGACTGGGACCGTATAATAAGAGTATCCGGCATAATCACCGCGAACACTATGACTTTTCCTCAGAAGAAGAAGCGAACCAGTTTATCGACAAACTGATCGCCGCTGGGGCGGAAACAATTGAGCCGCAGCTCAAAGAAATACAAGGGATCATTGAAGCGGCGGTGGATGGATCGATAACGGAAGTATGGATGGGCATTAACGGCTGTATTGATAAAGCTTTGAAAGCAGCGGAGAAAAGATTGAATGAAGCGTTCTCTGTGACAATGGATTTCCCCAAACCCAGTGTACAAGCCATCGAAGTTGATTTCAACAGTTTGTATCAATCTTCCATCAGAGAACATAAAACCACCTTAGTGAAAACCAAGTATGAAAGAAAATGGTATACTTTGTGGTGTCATAAGCATGAGATTGTGTACTGCTGTCAGGAATGTGCATATCGTGTCTGTACGCAGGATTTGGTAGAAAAATTACAACGCGAAATAAAAAAAGATTTGTATGCGTTATTAGTGACCGTAGAGAGATATATGCAAAACGAGTTCAAATCAGCTATCAATCAATATTTTGGTGAGAACATCGATTACTTAAAACGGTTTAACGGTGATCTGGCCGATGCCAAACATGATAAAAAGCTGCAAAGTGAACAGTTGGAAACCTTGTTGGTTACAATTGATGAAATTTTGGCCAAGGCGAAGGAGCAACAAGGGAAATTGCGCTCTGTAGAGGCCATTCTTCCAAGTCCAATATCCAATCGGCGTGTTGGTTGAATTTACAAAAACGCAACAGGCTTCAAGAGTACAATACTCTTGAAGCCTGTTGCGTTCTACATTATAACCATATTGCACTTGATTAGGCACATCGTGTTTTCGTTATTCCATGTTTAGACGATCCGGATTCAAATGGTAAAACTGCGCATGGTCAGCATGACAATCATCCCGCCTCCCATAGTAACAATCGGTGATTGGCGTAGATATGCCAAGAATGCGGCTGCCATCCCCGCCAGCAGGTAAGGATTGTCAATCGCGAAAGAGACGATCCCCTGCGGCGCAAAAATTGCCGGAGCAATCAGCGCAGTAAGCATGGCAGTCGGCACATGTTTTAAAAGACGCTGGAACCATGGAGGAATACTTGTATTGCCCAGCAGCGCCTGGCTTGAGAAACGGGTGGCGAATGTGGCTGCTGCCATGACCAGAATTGTGAGCATCACTTCAATCCGCATTTGTTTCCCGCCTTTCCATAAGCCCGCCAGCGGCAACTCCGCTCAAGCAAGCAATAATGATATACCATTTGCCAGGAATAGCTACGGCTGCCCATAAGCTCACGCCAGCGGCTACGAGACACACCATCAGACTGACTTTGTCAGTCAATCTCGGAACCAGCAATGCCAAGAAAGTTGCCGGCATGGCAAAATCAAGTCCCCAGGAAAGAGGATCGCTGATATGGCTTCCCAACAGAATTCCTCCGGCGGTTGACAGCGTCCAAGTACAGTAGCCCGCTGTATTGCTCCCTAACTGATAAGCAGGGCTGTAACCCTTTTGTTGTATGCGCCGGATGGTGATCGCATAGGTTTCGTCGGCCATGCCGAAAGATAACAATGCTTTGAGCGGCATCGAAAGTCCGGTCATGTGAGGAGCTAATGACGCTCCCATCAATAGATGCCGTAGATTGATCAGCAGTGCCGTAAGGCTAATCATTGCCAATCCGGCGCTCTCTGCAAACATCGGCAAGCAGACGAATTGCGCAGCTCCGGCAAATACCAACAAGGACATCGCCAGCGTTTCGCCGGCAGTCAATCCGTTGGATTGAGCTACGATGCCGTAAGCCAGACCAAAGGGGAATACGCCGAACATAATTGGTATTGTATCAATCATTCCTTCGCGAAACTGACGTATGTTCATTTTACTGTCTCCTTCCGCAGCTATCGCCGCTGAATAGTTGCATGTTTACAGTTTTTTATATTATAATAAATTGCATGAATATAAATGTAAATATCCAATATTATTTTAAAAGAATACCAATCGCTGTTGAGTGGGAGAGATTAGAAAAGTGGACATAGCCAAAGTGATAAATGGCATTCGTGTAGATCCGGCTTCCACAGCGCCGATGTATTTGCAAATCGCCAATAGTTTTATGACAAAAATTCAAGGGAACCTGTTGCCGGCGGGAACGAAACTGCCGCCCGAACGCGAGCTTGCCGATTTGCTTTCGGTCAGCCGAACCACGATTATCAATGCGTATCGCCTGTTGGAAGAGCGGGGGCTGATTGCAACACGGATTGGCAGTGGAACCTATGTGGCCGAAATGCCTGCCGCCGATCCGCAGACTCCGGCTATGCCTTGGGAACAGCTGTTTACGCCGCGGTACAAATCGCCATTATCTTCATTGCTGCGAAATCTTGTTGCAGCGCCTACCGCGAATAAAAACATTTCCTTTGCGGCGGGAATGCCGGATCCGCTGCTTTATCCGCTCAACGTGATTCAAGAGGCTCTTGTGGGAGAACGAAGTTCCATGGAGTGCGCTGAGTTCGGATACATTGCAACCGATGGTTATTTGCCGCTAAAACAGTCTTTGACCGCGTGGCAAAGCCGTCACGGTATTGATACTTCCGCAGAGAAAACATTGATTGTATCCGGCTCTCAGCAGGGTCTATATCTCATTATCAAAGCGTTTGTGGAACCGCGGGATTATGTTATTGTGGAGTCTCCTACCTATTTGGGGGCGATCCAGATTTTTGAAGCTTCCGGCGCCCGTATTTTGTGTTTGCCGCAATCTGCATCATTGGACTTGGAATTGCTGGAAGACTATTTAATCCGTTATCGGCCGAAATTATTCTACACGATTCCCACGTTTCAAAATCCGACGGGGCGGATCATGTCTTTGCGTGACCGGCAGGAACTGATCCGACTGGGAGCCCGCTACCGGCTTGCGATTGTGGAAGATGACCCTTATGGACAGCTTTATTATGGGCAACAGCCTCCGCCTTCCTTAAAGAGCCTTGATACGTATGGTGGAGTGATCTATTTGGGGACCTTTTCTAAAATTCTGTTTCCTGCCTTGCGGATTGGTTGGGTAAATGCAGAAACGGCGGTAGTCAACCGCTTGTCTGAACAAAAACAATTCATCGACCTTCACAGCAATAATCTTTCCCAAAAAATTATTCACCTCTGTTTGACAGAGGATTATCTTGAAGCCCATCTGAAAACGGTTCGCAGAGTATACAGAAAACGGCGGGATACGGCCGCAAGCGCGCTGCGTCGTTATTGCGGCGGCCATTTAGATTTTGAATTACCGGAAGGCGGTTTCTATTTATGGTGCGATGTGCGCCCGCCTGTTTCGCCGGATGAACTTTTGCGGTGCGCTGCGGCAGAAGGGGTTACGTTTGTTCCCGGGCAGGCATTCTATGTCAATGGAGCAGAAAGCCATCAAATTCGACTTTGTTTTGTAACCCATGACGATACGCTGTTGAGTGAGGGAATCCGACGATTAGGCAAGATTTTTGCTTCGGGTGCCGCTCAACGCGATGATCAGTCGAAAATGGCAAGAAAACCAATCATATGAAACGGTGAAGAGTAGGAGGAAATCCATTGGGAGAGAATGGAGCGCAGGCATTTCTGCATGGATTTATTTTGGCGATTGGGTTGATATTGCCGTTGGGCGTACAAAATTTATTTGTCTTTACCCAAGGCGCGCTACAACCCAAATTGTTCGATGCGTTTCCTGTAGTTATTGCGGCTGCTGTTTGTGATACGCTGCTTATTTTGTTAAGCGTTCAAGGCGTATCTCTGCTGCTGATGAACTTCGGGTTCTTTAAAATGATTTTAATTGGCAGCGGCGTTGTGTTTTTGTGTTATATGGGCTGGCTGACTTGGCACAACACGTCCGAACAAGGCAGTGATGAAGACGCGAAAACTTTTTCGCTGAAACAGCAGATTGTTTTTGCTGTCACGGTATCCTTGCTGAACCCGCATGCTGTTCTGGATACTGTCGGTGTTATTGGTACCAGTTCTGTGAGTTATGCAGGGGCGGACAAACTGTTCTTTACCGCAGCCTGCATTGCTGTATCCTGGATTTGGTTTTTCTCCCTGGCGGCTCTTGGACGAACAATGGGCAGTCGGGACTGGTACTCTCGAAGCTTTGCAGCGATCAATAGAGTTTCGGCAGTCTTTATGTGGGGATCAGCTTCTTACATGCTGTACTCTGCTGTTTGATGCGTTAAGAACAATGAAGCAGCAAAAAACTTATATTCTGCTGCTTGACTTTTGAAAAAGAATAATTCACAATTAAATTTAGTTTGGCGATAGAAATGTGAAATTTTTAGAAAAATAGGAGCGTGTTTATGCGATATACAGTCGATGCATCCATCTTTGATCTTCATCCGAATGTTAAGTTCGGCATATTAATAGGTAGAAACATCAAAAATTCAGAGACCACCGCAAAAGACGAAGAACGGTTGAGAAACGCGGAGGAGAGGATGCGTGAAAGCTTCCAGGCCAGTCAGGTGCGAGAACTGCCGAACGTATCCTTGTATAGGGATATTATGACGAAAGCTGGCGTCAATCCGAATAAATTTCCTCCTTCAGTGGAAGCGATGTTTAAAAGGATCCTGAAAGGCGGAAACCTGCCGGTTATCAATGCCTTGGTTGACTTGTGCAATGCGGTGTCGATAGAGCAAGTCATATCATTGGGGGCGCATGATTTAAAGGATATTCATGAAGATCTTGCGGTTCGTTTTAGCAAAAACGGGGATTTATTTCTTCCTTTTGGCGCAGAAGAGTATGAAATCGTTGAAGAGGGAGAACTGGTTTTTACAAGCGGGAACAAAGTGCAAACCAGAAAATGGGTTTGGCGACAAAGCGAACTAGGCAAAACGACAACGGATAGTCAAGATATTTTCTTCCAGCTGGTTGGGTTTGACGACGGGCAGGAAGGTTCGCTTAACAAGGCTATGGCTGATATTGAAAAATTAGTTGTAGAAAGATTTCAAGGCACATGTGCAACATACATCGTGGATGTAAATAACACTTACATTGATTTTTGAGGAACCGAATCGGTAAGCTCCAAGAGTAGTTATCTCTTGGAGCTTGCTGCTTTTTTGCAGTTTTGTCATTCTCCCTGACGGAAAAGAAATTGTATGTTATCATAATATAAGTGCAAGAAAACGGCATGCAAAAGTAGGGATGGTCACTTGGAACTTACGGATATACATTTAACCAGTTTGTTTATTACGATAATCGTCGTAGTTGGTAGCGGAATCTATTCGGCACGAAGTGTCAAATCGGCGGAAGGATATAGTTTGGGAGGACGGTCAATGGGCGCGCCGCTCATTGCGGGAAGTATTGCCGGTACGGTTATTGGCGGAGGCGCCACTGTCGGTACGGCGCAAATGGCATATTCGCTCGGACTATCTGCCTGGTGGTTTACCTTGGGATCGGGAATCGGCTTTATTATCATGGGTTTGTTTTACGCGCGTACTTTGCGCAGTACTGGATTGGAAACGATTCCTCAGTATCTTGTTCTTAATTATGGAAAAATGTCGGGCCCGCTAGCGAGTGTGATTGCTTCCATTGGTATTTTATTTAGCGCCGTGGCGAGCTGTTTGCCCGGGATACAGATTATTGCAGCCATTTTTCATATCTCGCATTGGCCGGCGGCAATCATACTCATTATCCTTGTTGCAGCCTATGTTTTTTTTGGCGGCATGAAAGGCGCCGGCGTATCCGGCATGATGAAACTGATTATTATTTGGATTACCTTGTTTGCGGCAGGAGGAACTGCTTCGATTGCTTTATATGGCATGCCGGAAGTGGAAATGATTTTTCCTTCTTTTCCCTGGTTCAGTCTTTTTGGCAATGGGGTTTGGACAAGCATTGGAAACCTGCTTTCTCTGATTGTCGGCATTCTTTGCACGCAAACGTATGTGCAGGCTATTTTTTCCGCCTCTGATTCGCGTACGGCAGCTGTCGGTGCGTTTGCGGCCGCATTGGTTGTCATTCCGGTTGGTCTGCCGTCGATAGCAATTGCCATGTTTATGCATGTCGCCCACCCGGATAGTTTGCCTATATTGGTTTTGCCAATCTACCTGCTGCAATATCAGCCGGCTTGGCTGGGGGGGATTGGCCTGGCGGGGATCTTGTTATCTCTAATCGGGTCGATTGCCGGACTGGCGCTGGGAATAGGGACAATGGTTTCAAAGGATCTTTGTTACGAATTGCTGCATGTTCGAACCGGGAGAACGGTGTTATGGATGAACCGTATTACCGTGTTGCTGGTAATATGTATTGCATCCTTGATCTCCATGTTTAACTTGAAATCGCAAGTACTGGTTTGGAACTACCTGTCGATGGCCTTGCGCGGCGCCGGAGTTTTTTTGCCGCTTTCGCTGGCGATATTTGCACCAGGAAAATTGAAAAAAGGGTGGGCGATTTCTTCCATGGTGCTGAGTACCGCGGCTTCGGTCGCCGCAGCCACGATACTCCATTTGCCGATCGATCCTTTGTTTATCGGCCTGTTAACCAGTGCCGCAATTATTGTGATGGGCTTCGTAAGTACAGCGCGTTAGCGTGATTGTTCTATGGGTCCAAAATTAGAATTGTGTTGTCTTATATGGATAATTCATTTATAATATAATCTGTATTGCGCGTTTGTACAAAAAACCGGATGTAAGCTTAATTTTGTTAGCGTGGTGAGTGCTGCTATGGATGACGACTATTACATGGGGTTGGCCTTGGCCGAAGCCCGCAAAGCGTATGCCATGGGGGAAGTGCCGATCGGTGCAGTCTTGGTAGCCGACGGTGTTGTGTTGGCCAGCGCTCACAATATGCGTGAAACATGGCGTGATGCGACAGCGCATGCGGAAATGATTGTTATTCAGCAAGCCTGCCGGAAACTTCGGCGTTGGCGTTTGACTGGAGCTGCTCTTTATGTTACCATAGAGCCGTGTCCCATGTGCGCAGGGGCGTTGGTAATGAGCCGGATCGACCGCTTGATATACGGTGGCACGGATTATAAGGCCGGTGCAGTGGAATCGATTTTTAATGTAGTGCAAAATCAAGCATTAAATCATCAAATGACGGTTACTGCTGGAGTTAGAGCCGATGAATGTACGGAATTAATGAAAGACTTTTTCCGTCAAAGGCGAAAGGGCGCGCAAGAGTAGAAAGTTTTATCAAATATTCTTCCTGCTATAAAGTGAATGGAGCGGTATCGAAGTGGTCATAACGAGGCGCACTCGAAATGCGTTTGCCGTCCGCGGCACGTGGGTTCGAATCCCACCCGCTCCGCCATTAAATTCAATAAAATCAAGAGTTCTGAGGCTTTTTAGGCTGAGGAGCTCTTTTTTGATTCTGAAGGCGATTTTATTGGTTAAATACTGACTTGTCATCCTTCGCCGTCGTTTGATATGAAAAATTAATGGTGCGCAGGACCTTTTTTCAGCTTATTTTCATTCTATTACGGTATGCTATGCAATGAAATTGAATATCCAATAGGGGGATCTTTTGTATGCGCATCAATAAAACGTCTTTATTTCTTATGGCCTTTGCTTTTTATCTTCTATGTGGCGCTTGGTTGCCCGTTACCGACCCGGTGGAAGCGACGTACGCCTTAAGCGCCAAAGAAATGCTATTGAATGGCGATTGTTTAGTGCCAACCCTATTCGGCGATCCTTGGTTTGATAAGCCAATTTTGTTCTATCTGCTCACCACTGTTTCATTCAAACTTTTTGGCGTCTCCGCCTTTGCGGCGCGAATTATTCCGGCCCTGTTCGCCGCAGCTAGCGTCACTCTCCTGTTCTGGTTCACAAACCGTTTCGTTTCGCGGCGAGAAGGGCTCTTAGCGGCGCTTGTTCTTGGTTCATCGCTCCATTTTCTCGTTATGTCTAAGTTGATCGTCACTGATATGGTCCTCTTTTTTTTCAGCAATGCGGCTCTGGTTTTTTTCTTTACGGGTTATCATGAACAGGCCGCCAGTCGGCGTTGGTACATTATATCCTACGCTTGCGCTGCTCTGGCTGTGCTGACGAAAGGTCCGGTTGGACTTGTGCTCCCCGGCATGATTGTTTTGGCGTTTCTCGTTTACCAAAAAAATTTGTCTGAATTAAAGCGGCTTCTGCACCCTGCAGGTCTTCTCGTCTTCATGCTGATTGCTCTGCCTTGGTACGGTGAAATGGTGAACCGTTTCGGCGCTGACTTTCTCTCCACCTTCTTCGGCCTGCACAATTACCTACGGGCCACCGTATCCGAACATCCCAAGGACAATGTATTCTATTACTATCTCGTTCTTTTCGTCCTCAGTACCCTGCCATGGTCGATCATCACTCTGCGCGCTCTCTACACCAGCAGTCTGGCTTGTTGGAAACGGACTGCTGATGCATGGACTGTTTTTAGTTTGTTGGGGGTCGGTATCTATCTACTGTTTTACTCGCTTATGGCAACAAAATACCCGACCTACACTTTCCCCGCGCTTTTCCCCGCTGCCATTTTAACTGCCAGGCAAATTGCGCATGGACGAACAAGTCTTGTCAACGCGTTGCGTCCAGCTATCAGCCTGCTGGCGATTGTTTTTTTCTATCTCTCATTCACTTACCTTCAGGGTAGCTTGAAAATAGCGATTTCTCTTCTGTTGGCGATTATGCTATATTATACGTGGAAGCGCTTGAACGACCAACCTGTTGTTACAAGCTTCGTTTATGTCATGATCGCTTTTTTACTGGTCTGTGGCACTTCCCTGACGAATTTGGCGGAGAGCCGCTCTGGAGTTTCTCTCGGTCGAGTGGCTCAGCCATATGATGACATGCCGATCGGACTTTACCGCGTCTACAGCACTTCCGCCGTGTTCTACAGCGGCGCTCGAATGATCAAACTGGAAGACACTGCAGAACTTATTAACGATGGCGATGTATGGAGATCAAAATATCATATACCAACCACGAGCGTAGATGATTTTTTTCGGAAAATGCCTAACACCCATCCCGCAATAGTCTTCGTCAAGGAGCAAGACCGGGTCACTTTTGAAAAAATAGCCGCCGGAAAGCAATATGTTTATCTGCGTAATGATAACGTTGATCCTTTTGTGACAAAGCAATCAACCAAAGTGGATGGTAAGTGGATGAGTTCCGTATCGCCGAAAAACTGATAGAGAGATGAATAATGATGAATATTTTGCTCGCGGAGGACGATCGAAAACTGGGCAGGCTCCTGCAACACCTGCTGGAAAACGAACAAATCAAAACTGATTTGGTAACAACAGGCGATGTGATTGTCGACCAAGCGTTAAGCCAAGTGTACGACGTTCTTGTTTTGGACTGGATGCTGCCGATGGTCACTGGCATAACCGCCTGTCAAATATTACGAAAGCAGGGTTACCAGGGCAGCATTCTTTTGCTCACTGCTCGCGATGCTGTTGATGACCGTGTAGCCGGCTTGGACGCCGGCGCAGACGACTATTTAGTCAAGCCTTTTGAAACCGCCGAACTTCTAGCCCGTATCCGGGCTTTGGCTCGTCGCGGCACCTTGCCATTGATGACGGAAATGTTTCAGCTTGGTGATCTGATTCTCGACCGAACCAACCGCACTGCTATACGCGCCGGTAGGCACATTCAACTCACAGGTCGGGAATTTCAGCTTCTCGACCTGCTCATGCAAAACAACGGTCAGGCATTGACGCGGGAACTGCTGATTGACCGAATATGGGGCCTGGAAACAGAAGTTACGCCGAATAACCTGGATGCTTTTGTCCGGCTTCTACGAAAAAAAATCGATCACCCCGGCGAAACTGAGTTGATCAAAAACATCAGGGGCATAGGCTATAAATTGGTGGTGACCCATGTTTAAAGCGACGCGACGCAAACTGACAATGCTCTATGCCGGATTATTTTTTTGCCTTTTGGTTGCCTTCGCAGCCATCATCGTGACTGGCTCCACCTGGCTGTTCCTGAATGAACTCAAACAGGAAATACACCTTTTGGCTCATGAGGAAGTTGAAGAACAGATAGCCGTCTATCGCATTAAAGGAGTATTCATTGACAGCGAAGAAGAAAACGAACACAACCCGGAAGGGCTCTTCTACTGTGTGTCGGATAACAGTGGAGCTATTGTATCCGCCAATACACCGTCAAGGCTGCAACCGCCAGTGATGGAAGCCATACGAAAATGGCAGGAACCGGCTGGTGCGACGAAGGTGATCAAAACCAGCATGGAAGACCGGCAAACGGTGTTCTTTTTACTTACGGCCGAGCCGATTCTCGACGAACCGAACCGGCTTGGCACCGTTTATTTCGGTAAAGATGTCACTTCCTACTATATTCTATTTTGCAGGATTCTTATTGGCCTTGCGGCTACGCTGCTGCTGTTTCTATTATTGGCTTTGGGCGTTGGACATCTGCTCTCCGGACGGGCTATGACGCCCATTGTGCAGTCCTTCGCCCGGCAGCGCGAATTCACGGCGGACGCTTCCCATGAACTGCGCACTCCGCTCAGTATCATCTTGGCCTCCGCCGATGTGATCCAAGGCGATAAAGGGACAACTCTTTCTCCTTTTGCCCAGCAGGTGTTGGATGACATGCGAGAAGAGATACGCAAAATGACTAAGTTGGTCAGAGACCTTCTGACCATGGCGCGCGGCGACGGTGGCACTATCACGTTGCAGAAAACTGCCTTTGATCTGCACCCGGTAGCCGAACAGGTCATCCGCACACTCGAACCGCTTGTTCAGGACAAAGGGCTTTACCTGAGCCTGGCGACTCCGGCCTCGCTTTTCCTTACCGCCGACGAAGCACGTATCCGGCAACTTCTTTTTATCCTGATCGACAACGCTGTTAAATATACCCCGCCCGGCGGGAACATCAGCTTGACGCTTGAGGCGGACGAAGTGCGCAACGGCATCCGCATCATCACAGCCGATACTGGGATCGGCATTGCCTCGGAAGAACAGAAAAAGATCTTTGACCGTTTTTACCGCTCCGACAAGGCCCGATCCCGCGATTTGGGCGGTACGGGATTGGGGTTGGCCATTGCCGTCCAAATTGTATCATTACATAACGGAACGATCAGCATCGCCAGCACACTTGGGAAAGGTGCCACTTTCACTGTCTTTTTGCCACGGCCTGATTAGTTCGAATCCCACCCGCTCCGCCATTAAATTCAATAAAATCAAGAGTTCTGAGGCTTTTTAGGCTGAGGAGCTCTTTTTTTGGTTTTGTAAGTTAATCGCAGGAGCAGGATACTTGAAATAGAAAGAGAAGTGTTCTTGTATAAACGAAAACCTTACTATGTAAAAGACAAAATGGCGGGGAGGCGATGGAGATGGAACGGAAAGTAATCCGAGTATTGCTAGCCGGCGCTACGGGTTATGTAGGCGGACGTCTCATCCAGCGGTTGCGAAAACAGGGCTATTTCGTGCGCTGCCTGGTTCGGGACCGGTTGCGCTTTTCGCTGTCTTGTGACGAAGGGCTGGAGATTGTCGAAGGCGATGTATTGCGTATGGATACTCTGACGGATGCCTTATCGGAGATAACGGTGGCGTATTACCTTGTTCATTCATTGGGCGCAGGCGGTGATTTTGCTGAGCGTGATCTCATTGCAGCGGACAATTTCGGACGGGCATGTGCCGGGGCCGGAGTGGAACGGATCATTTATCTCAGCGGCCTCGGGCGATCTGATGATGACTTATCCGAACATCTGCGGAGCAGGCAGGAGACCGGCGAGCGTTTGCGGGCCGGAGGCGTTGCGGTGACGGAATTTCGCGCCGGTGTCATCCTTGGTTCCGGCAGTCTATCGTTTGAAATCATTCGGAACCTGACTGAACGGCTGCCGATTATGTTTGCGCCGCGCTGGATCCGTACTCGCTGTCAGCCGATCTCTATCGCCAATGTATTGGACTACCTTGAGGCGGCTTTGACGGTGCCGGAATCGACTGGGCGCATCATTGAAATTGGTGGCGCGGAAATCACTTCCTATGGTGAACTTATGATTATTTATGCGCGTGTGCGTGGCCTGAAGCGCTATCTTATTCCGGTTCCATTCCTGACTCCGCATCAGTCTGCATATTGGGTCGCGCTAATTACGCCTATCCCGGCAAACATTGTTTTTCCTCTGGTGGAAGGCTTGAAAAACGAGGTGCTGGTTACCAACGATGATGCCCTTAGGCTATTTCCGCAGATCGAATTGATTACCCCGGAAATTGCTATTTGCCGGGCGCTTGAGAAGATTGAGCTTGACCAAGTCGATACCGTCTGGTGGAGCGCTTTGTCGGCTACCCCGACGGTTCAATCGCCGGTGCGGTACAGTCAAAAAGAAGGTTTGTTTTTGGAACAACGGGAAATATTAGTAAAGTCCAATTCTGCTGTTGCATTTCATGTGCTCGAAAGACTGGGCGGCTCTGCCGGTTGGCTTCATATGGATTTTTTGTGGCGTATTCGCGGTTTTATGGATAAATTATTTGGCGGCGTGGGCCTGCAACGGGGCCGGCGTCGTCAGCAGAAACTCGTTCTTGGCGATCCGATTGATTTTTGGCGAGTAGAGGCTTACGAAGAAAATAGGCTTCTGCGTTTCAGAGCTGAAATGAAGATGCCGGGAAACGCCTGGCTCCAATTTCGTGTCTTGCCGGAAGGCGAATACGTCCGGGTACGTATGACCGCGATCTTTGATCCGCATGGTTTATGGGGACGCATCTATTGGTACGCTTTCTGGCCAGCCCATCTTTTTATTTTTGACGGAATGATGGCAGAATTAAAAGAACGTATTTTGACGGCGGAAATTCATGCGTGAAGATAGTTTCGTTTTCCATTATGAATTATCGAAAAATTCACAATTGTATTCAAAAAAGGCAAATTCAGCAGGAATTATCATTCCGGATGTAGAAAATAAAAATGCATAGTTTATAGTGTTTCTGTTGATGAGTGCAAGACAGTGATAGCAAACTCGCCGAAAGACGAGGACGCAAAGCCGTGGGTCTAAAAGCCGCGGAGACTGGGCTCATGACTGCCAGGCCGCACCGGATTTATTCGGTTCGTTCTGGCAGTTTTTTGTTTTTATGAGGAAAAAACGAGTCGTGGAACGTACATTCAAACAAATCGATTGCGTAAGTTTGGAGGTGGAAATATGAGAGCATGGTTCATTCAGCATCGGAGATTATTGACGGTTCTGGTTGTATTAATCGGACTATTTAGTGTTTCTTGGTATTTGTTTGCGGCGAGGGTGGGGCAGGCGTTGCAGGATTACTTAGTGGAACGCTACAGCCAAGAAGTAAATGGCCGAGTTCAAGTAGGAACTGTGGATTTATCCATATTTGGCTGGGTCCGCGTTACAGATGTATCACTCTATTCCAAGCAAGGGGATTTGTTGGCTCATGTTCCGGTTGTAAAGATGCAGTACAGTTGGTCTGATTTGGCAAAGGCTAACTTTGGCATATCGCGTATTGAAACCATAACGGCGGAGGGCGCGGAAATTTGGTTACAAGAAGAAAAAAGTCACTGGAACTGGGAAAATTTTATTAAAGAGGATCAAACCACAGAAAATAAATTTCAGGGAAAATTGCAAATCGTATCGGCTAAGATATATGGCAAAGCGTATTTGTTGTCAAAAACCATAGACGAGGCGAGCGGAGTAATTGATTTCCATGATTATCCGGATCTTGACATCAGCTTGAAAGGGAAAATCGCTCAAGCCGGTCTGACTATTGATGGAGATTGGAGTAACGGTCAATTTGCTATGATCGCCATTAAGGGTAAAGACTTCGATTTGCTGGATTTCCGTGATGCTATCCCGGCCGCGCAGGGGATCAGCCTGGAAGGCGGAAAAGTAACAACGTTGACGATGCTGATAGAACGGGATGTCAATGGCGTTTTGAAGTGGCAGACGGAAGGTGAATTCGCAGGTGCAAAACTGGCTGGTAAGCTAACTGTCACTGACTGTCAAGGGCAGTTCAACGGTAATCAGGATGGGATTAAACTGCAGAACATGAGTTTCGTCATTTCCAACCAGCAAACAGCAGGGCAAGAGACGCAAGCCTGGCCGCAGGGGCAAGCAAGGATTGTTGCCAGTCTTTTTATAGAGCGAAATGATATAGGCGTTGTGAAGTGGCAGACGGAAGGGGATTTTTCGGGTCTAAAACTGGCCGGCAAAAGAAATGTCACTGACGGCCAGGGGCACTTTAGCGGCAACCAGGAAGAGATTCAGCTGCAAAACATGAATTTCGTTATTTCCGGCCAGCAGACGGCAGGGCAAGGAACCCTATCCTGGCCGCAAGGCGTGGCAAGCATTGATGCTGTCCTTTCCGTTCCGGATGTTGATCCGGGAGCTTTTATGTCCGGTCTAACGGTGCAACGGCCGGTTGCCTGCCGGTTAAGAATTGTCGGGCCGTTGTCTGAACCGGACATTTCTGGTAGTTTCAGTGTCCCGCAAGCCACTTTTAGTAATATGCCGGTGGACAGGATCGTCGGAAATTTTCGCTATGTTGACACTCGTTTGCTGCTGCAGGAGGTTTCCGCCTCCGTCTATCAAGGAACAGTAGGGGCCGCAGGTGAGGTTCAGACAAGTAATGAAAGTTATGAAATTGATGCATCAGGACAAGGCATTGATAGTTCCCGGTTGACGGACAAGGATGTGCAAGGACCGCTTGACTTCAATGGTCACGTAAGCGGGAAGGGCGAAGTGGCTGTGACGCAGGGAACGTTTTTAATTCGTGATGGCAAAGCCTATGGGATCCCGTTTCTGAAGATGACCGGCCATTTTGTTAGACGGGGCGCAGAAACAGAAATCTCCGGCATCGCCATGGAGACAGCTGCTGGAACCATTTATCCGGAACAGTTGTCACGGGAGGTTTTAGAACGGCTCAATCCGTTGAAACAGCCGGTATTTGATGAAGAAAATATCAAAAAAGATGTCGAAAAGCGTGGGGAAGAAAGTATCAAGAAAGAGGCCGACAAGCTTTTGCCAGGTATATTCCGTTGAAAGGCATCTAATGTCAGAAAAATAAGGAGGAAATAAAAGCGGCAGTGTGGCAAGGTCTTATTAAATGAGGTGATCTATTACGAAAAAGCTCTTTCTGTTATTTTTGGCTATTTTTTCCTTCGTCGCCTGTTATTCCTTTCCCTTTAGCAGTGAGGCTGCGCAGCCGGTGGTCAAAGCCGACCGTCAGTATCATGATTTTGAAAAAGGCCTCTACGTGTTGAACGGCAATGTGGTGATCGAATATAACGGTTACCACGTCACTGCCGTTGAAGCGAAAACCGACCTGGTAGAAGTTTGGGCTAACGGCGGAATAACCTTCCAGAAGGATGACATCCAGATGAGCGGCAGTATAATCTATTCCAATTTCCACCAAAATATCCTCAAAGTGCAAGGCGCTGTGGATTTCAGCCGTAATAAACTGAGAATAACTGCCGACAAGGTAGAATTCAACTGGGAGACCAAGCTCGCAAAATTCACCGGCAATGTAAGGGTGCAAAATGGAGACACAATTTCCACCCATGACACAACAATCTATAATTTAGGGACAAATGGTTTTTTAGGATGGAATTCGTTCTAAGTATACTACCGCCAAAGGCGGGATCGTCATTTTTAGCGAATAGGCCTGCCCATGCCAGGCTACGTCCTCCGTACCTAACTTCGTCGGATTTCCTTGACCCGATCCTCCATATTGAAGCTCATCGCTATTGAGACACTCGCGATAAACCCCTTTTTGCGGAACGCCGATTTGAAAACCATGGTAGGTCATCGGCGTGAAATTACATATGACGATCACCATATTGGCCGGACTGTGGCCATGACGAATAAAAGCAATAATATTCTGCTTGTAATTGTCACAATCAATCCAGGAAAAACCATTCCAGCTATCGTCCTGTTCCCAAAATGCCGACTGCTGACAATAATAATGGTTCAACTCCCGCACAAAATTTTGCATGTCCCGATGCTGCGGATAATCGAGCAGATGCCAATCCAGGCTGCTGTTATCCCGCCATTCTACAAACTGTCCGAATTCACTGCCCATAAACAACAATTTCTTGCCCGGATGAGCAATCATGTAC
>JAGFZV010000010.1 GCA_017889545.1 Bacillota bacterium | reverse complement strand
CCGTTCGACTTGCATGTGTTAGGCACGCCGCCAGCGTTCGTCCTGAGCCAGGATCAAACTCTCCGTAAAAGTATTACAGAGCTTTGATGGCTCTTAGTTAATTCATTTGTTGCATCGCTTTCGCGATGCGGTTCCACGCACATCTGGCTTTTTTTAACCTTACATTGTTCAGTTTTCAAGGAACATCCGGCCTCGGTTTCAACCGGCTTTCCGCTTCAGCTTGCACTGTCACGGAGCTATATCTTAACACACTTTTTTACTGCGTGTCAAGCGTTATCACCCTGAAGTTATCCGCCGCTTGTCAGCGACTTTTAAATAATAGCACACTACCAAGTTGTTGTCAACCAACCTTACCGTGCATTTGTGAAAAACTATCCTTTATGCCGCATATGCGGGAATAATATAACGTCACGAATTGAATAGCTGTCTGTTAAGAACATCACTACACGGTCTATCCCGATGCCCAAACCACCTGTTGGCGGCAATCCATATTCAAGCGCAGTCACATAGTCTTCATCCATCATGTGTGCTTCATCATCGCCAGACTCTCTTTGCGCGACTTGATTCAAAAAGCGATTTTTTTGATCAATTGGGTCATTTAATTCAGAAAACCCATTGCCAATTTCCCGGCCAAAAATAAACGCCTCAAACCGGTCGGCAATTTCCGGATTTTCTTTGTTGCGTTTTGCCAACGGCGAAATTTCCGTAGGATGTCCAATAATAAATGTAGGTTGAATCAAATGTTCTTCTACCATTTCTTCAAAAACTAAATTCATAATTGCCCCAATTCCATGCTTTGGTTCATAAGCAATATGCAGTTGGTCGGCCACTTCCCTCGCTGCTTCCACTGTTTTAATCGCAGAAAAATCGATGCCGGAATATTTTTTAACCGCTTCCGTCATTGTCAATCGATCCCAAGGTGGTGTTAAATCAATTTCCTGGCCTTGATATGAGATTTTTGTCGTTCCTATTACTTCCTGGGCAATGGTAGCAATGACCTGCTCAGTCAAATTCAGAACAACCTGATAATCTGCAAATGCCTGATACAATTCAACCATGGTGAATTCAGGATTGTGTTTTATTGAAATTCCTTCATTCCGGAAATTCCGGCCCACTTCGTATACTTTTTCAAAGCCGCCGACAATTAATCGCTTCAGATACAATTCCGGAGCAATTCTCATATATAACTTCATATCCAAGGCATTATGATGCGTGGAAAATGGACGAGCCGCCGCCCCACCGGCAATCGGATGCAATATTGGGGTTTCGACCTCCAAAAATCCTTTGCTATCAAGAAAACGCCGCAAAGATTGAATGATTTTACTGCGGATGATAAAAGTCTTTTGGACATCTGGATTGACAATTAAATCAAGGTACCGTTGCCGATAGCGTGTTTCAACGTCTTTAAGTCCATGCCATTTTTCCGGCAGCGGCCGCAGCGCTTTAGATAAAAATTGGAATTTGGTAGCTTTAACGCTTATTTCTCCCCGTTGTGTGCGAAAAACAGTACCCTCTACACCTACAATGTCGCCGATATCCAGCAAATCCAGATGGCGATAGGTCTCTTCGCCTAAAACATCCTGTCGTAAATAAATCTGTATTTTCCCAGATATGTCCAAAAGATTGGCAAAACTGGCTTTCCCATGCCCACGAATCGTTAGAATGCGTCCAGCGATACGAACTTCTTGATTTTCAAGGATATCAAAATTTTTGACTATATCTCCACAGCCGTGAGTAGGCTCATAGTGCCGGCCAAAAGGTTCGATGCCTAATGCAGCAATCGCCGCCATCTTATCACGTCTGACTTGCATCTGTTCATTCAACTCTTCGGTTGCTGATACAACCGTTTCTTTATCGTCCGCCATAAATACTCTCTCCTATCATGCTGCCAACCACTTTATTAGTTTTCTGTTTTATCAAATACAACGTATCGTATTATTTAATGTTTCGGATTTCATATTTTAACGTCCCCATGGGAACGTTAACTTCAACAATTTCTCCAACCGCACGCCCTAAAATGGCAGCGCCGACCGGCGATTCATTGGAAATGCGCAATTCACTTGGATCTGTTTCTGCCGAGCCAACGATCGTATATTCCAAGGTATCGCCAATTTCAAGATCTTTGACCTGTACTCTGGCGCCGATCGTAACTACATCGGTACTAATTTGGTTCTCATCAATTAATTTTGCATTGCGAATCATTTTTTCCAAAGTGATGATTTCGCCTTCAATGAACGCTTGTTCATTTTTAGCATCTTCGTATTCGGAATTCTCACTGATGTCACCAAACTCAATTGCTTGTTTAATCCGCTCGGCGACTTCCCTTCTCCTTACTGACTTTAACTGCTCCAATTTCAATTCTATTTTTCTTAAGCCTTCTTCAGTAAGGATGGTTTGCTTTTCTGCCATTATTTTGTCTCCCCTTTGTTCTTTAAAATTAACGTTCTGACGCTGCAAGCAAAACTACAATATAAGTGATCCTTTGGCTCAAAAACGGGCATCGCCGTCATTGAACCTGATTTAATTTATCCATGAATTTGGCTTCATTCAGCCCCGATGTTAACCTAGAGCGAGGTAAGAAAATATAAATAGTGTCAAGTGGATAACTTGACACTTTTTCCTATTGCAAGAGGTGTGTTCCGGAGATAAAATTACTCCTCAACATTTAATTTATTATAGACACAAATAATCGCTTTGTCAATATTTTCTAACGAATTCAAGACCCGCATTGACGCCTCGCTTTGCAGACTTTCTCCGCGTTGCGTTTGATCATATCGATTTGTTGAGGTGTAACGGCTCTTTCAAAACTGCGGAATCCCGCAAGCTTAAAGCCATGTTTTTGGGCTAAATATTGAATAGTTTCAATTTGCTTCACGCTCAAATCACGACCTAGCGTGAAGCTTTCATAGCGTTTTTCTAACGCTAAAATCATCGTCTCCGCCATACAAGCATACGATGTTTTTGGAGGAAACCCAAAATTAAGTCCAAAATCTACATCGCCCGGAACCTCAACAACCCCGCCTTCGATAACCAAAACATCGTTGCGCGTTTCCAAAACCCGTTGCGATACATTTCTTGGCCGCGCAACGTCACAAACAACAGAACCGGGTTTCAAGTCTTCCGGCTCAATAATGCAATCGACTGCACTTGTAACAGTAATGACTACATCGGCCGTCTGTATAGCGGTTTTGGCATCCGCTGTTATGTCAACAGACATACCCTCCGTGGCCAATAGCTGTGCCGAAAGTTTTGCCAATTTGGCTTCTGTACGGGCAACTAAAGTCAGTCGCGTCGTCTCTTTTGCCAGAACTTGGGCGCAGGCAGCTCCAATCGAACCAGTAGCGCCTATAATAACTACATTAGCCCGCTTCATATCAATCCCCATTAGTTTGGCTGCCTGCCGGGTTCCTTCCAATGCTGTTGCTACAGTATAACTGTTTCCGGAAGTAACCGCGATATTGAGATTATTGGCAATCGTTATTCCTGCATCGCCTACAACAGAAGTAAATGCTCCTAACCCAACGATCTTAGCCCCTAGTTTTTCAGCGATTTTTCCCGCCTTTATAATTTTGTGTATTACATATTCTTCGGGCATTTCAACCATTTGCCGCGATGTTAGAGGACAGCCTACAAACCATCCTTCCAATTCGGCGTATGGGGAAACTACCCCGGTAATATGAGAAACCTTAAAGGGTGGAACATATTTAATAATTTTTTCAATAAATCCATCAGACCAATTTTTTGTTATTGGAAACTTACGTGAAACATCACTAGCTGTAAGTGGATGGAGAATGAATGAAAATTTTTCCATACCAAAATCACCGTCCTTAATCCCGCAACATTTTTATTCGCGGTTTAATGCCGATTTTATTCAAAATCAGATCATAATCATTCGTCGTAAGATGTGCTGGCGTTTTGCCGGCCAATACTACCAATATTGCCTCCAGGATGTTTGTCCCAAAAGAACGTCCTCCCATTTCAGGCGTCGTTGTTACCAAGGTTCTAACGCCTCTCTGTCGTAATAGCAGTTCGTCTTCCTGCGTCACGGTATTGGTAATAATCATTTTGCCGTCCAGTTTTTCCGGCATGTTGCGCCTAATAAAATGAAAGTCTCCAGCGATAACATCCGCCTCTTCGAAATATGCTGTGAAACAAGGTTTTATTTCGTTTTGACTGGCTCCGGTAGGATAAAACAGCGAAATCGGTAATTGCGTAATGACAGGCGCTATAATCGCAGCTAAAAAATTCAGCGTGCGCAAATTGCGAATCGGCAAAGGCAACCCTAGACCAAACATTAAGTCGCCAAAAACAGTATCACTTCCGGCGTCTACTAATGCCTTTGCCAAGCCAAATCGATCCACAGCGCATACCAGCAATACCTTCCGATCCCGAAACTGAAAAATTTTATTTTCATTCAAATAATTGATTACTCGCCGTTCCAGCGTGTTTTTAATCCCGCTGCCATCGACAATTGGCGTTTGCTTCGCAGCTGCTGCAATCTTCGCCGATTCTCGAAATGTATATCTTTTGTTTCCCGCATAAATGTATAAATCAGTTCCACCCATGCCAAAACAATCAACCGTTCCATCCAGATCACGAATTAATTGTATCGCTTTATTTTTATCGCCATCCGTCCCGATGCGTTCTATACTAAAGGCCTCGCCGCCAAAATTTTCTGTTACTTTACCATTGCGTTTAGAGGAGCCGAGGCTTATACTCACAACTCTCTTCATTTTACACCCGCCCTAAACATGCATTTGTTTGATAATTTTTCTGATGCTTTCCGGATTAACATATTTGTCTTCGGCAATCGGAGATTCACCGATTTCAACTCCGATGACTTCTTTATCCAGCAGAGTGGCAATCAGCTTGGTACGCATGTTTGACCCCAAAATAATTACTACATCATATTTACGCAGCGTCGAAATAATTTCCATAATTGTATTCAACAATTCTATTCCGCTCTTGCTTTGAACATAATCCCATCTTTCAGCTTCGGAAAGCAAAAAACAATAGTCTACGCCTTCCTGTCGCGCCATGGTCTTCAATTCTTCCCGGTTTTCCACTGGAAAACCAATGATCGCAACCGACCCGCCCTTGCGAATCTCTCCTAACGTTTCAAGCCTTGAAATCAACGTACGGTCTACGCCTCTTTGTCTGGCTACATCCTGCTGCGATAATCCCCGACTGCGCAAATCGAGTATTTCGTCAATTGCTTGATGAAGCTTTTGCCGGTTAATAATTTTATCACCAATGTGCGTTAACACGGCATCACCTCCCCAATCTTTATGTACACAATATTGTGCACATAAAGATTGTATCATGTTCATCCTTATTTTTCAAGTTAACTACCAATTTACAAAAAAGAAAACCGTAGGGAAATTATCCCCACGGGTCAAAGGGAAAACGTTGTATCACTTTTTTATAAGTATTCATTTTCAACATACTATCATCATGACTCATTCCTTTTTTTAGCCCTTGCAAAGTACGCAAGCCTTGCTGCATGCTCAACCCCATATCGCTGGTCAATTGCGACATCGTCGCCCTGCGCGCATTTGCAAGCGAATCATTCAGCTTTTTACCCGCTTTGATATTATCGACAAATTCTTGTGCCAAATAGAATTGCGCCATATTGGTGAGTGGATTTCCGCAAATACCGCTAGCTGTAATTCCCAAAGCCTCCGGCATGGTATGCCGGATACTGAACTCAAGTGATTGTTTAAGTTCTGTCGTCTCCTTAACCAATGATTCCATCATGGTCCGCGCAGTACAAAGACCATACGTCGAGAGCGCCCGAATCATAGCATGTTCAATTGTATGCGCTTGCTCTTTTCCTACAAGTCCTCCCAAATTTGCCGTTATGCTAACTTCACGGCTGGTTTCCAAATCAATTCCGTAGATGGTCACTGGGATATCTGTTTCTCCGCAAAACTCCGTATACCCGCCTCGCGGCACCCACCCCGCGCCAGAGATCACCGGGTATTCCTTGCGCATCGTCTGAAAGTGCAGCAATTCAATATCCGATGACTCTACATAATTCCCGTGTATTTGCAAACTATGCCACCGCGCATGCACCTGTCCTTCCAGGACAACCGTTAAGAAACTGGTTTCCGTTCCCGTTTCATCCGCCATGGTATCTTCTTGAATGTCAATAATCCTGGCAACTATCCCAACAGGATATAAAGACTGCTCGTCGGTAATCCATGGACAAACAAATATATCTCGCCCCGGCCCCGCATCCGATAATATTTTCCCTGCCTGATCTCTAAGAAAGATGCCTGTAATTCGCCCGCCGTGCGGGCGCGGCAGGATGCCATTAGCAACAGGCATTATTACCATCTTCATGTTTTATTTCACCATCCTCAGCCGTTCCCGAGGCAAAATTATCCATAATAGTTAAAAAATCTTTTTTACTTATGGCTTGGTTAAAGCGCAAGCGCAGCTGGGCTGATTTAGGAAGTCCTTTAGTATACCAGGCAGCATGACGCCTCATCTCCCGTATCCCCAAATACTCCCCTTTAAGAGAAATTAACATCTCTAAATGACGAGACAAAATTTCCCTTCGTTCTGATAAACGAGGACCGGATGAATATCGTCCTGTTGTTAAATATTCATCGACTTGCCGAAAAATCCATGGATTGCCTTGTGCGCTACGGCCAATCATCACTCCGTCGCAATTTGTCATATCAATCATTTTCTTGGCATCCTCAGGAATTCGAACATCACCATTTCCAATGACCGGTATAGTTACCGCATCTTTCACTTCACGAATAATATGCCAATCCGCTTTCCCGGTATAAAATTGTTCTCTTGTTCTTCCATGCACCGCGATCGCACTAATTCCAGCCTTTTGCGCTAATTTCGCTAAAGAAACTACATTGACACACGATTCATCCCAACCTTTGCGAAACTTAACCGTGACCGGAATATCGATTGCCTGAGCAACGGAACACATGATGCGGTAAGCAAGTTCCGGTTTTCGCATCAGTGCCGCACCATCGCCATTTTTTATAATCTTTGGCGTTGGACAGCCCATATTAATATCAACGATATCAGCGCCTGCAGCAGCCACAATACGCGCAGCGGATGCCATGTTCTCAGGATCCGAGCCAAATATTTGCACGGCAACTGGTCTTTCACGCGCATCTATCCGCATCAAATCCAACGTATTTTCATTACTATATAATAATCCTCTACTGCTCACCATTTCCGAATAAGCCAATGCGCAACCCATCTCCTTGGATAATAACCGGAAGGGCAAATCAGTCACGCCAGCCATCGGCGCCAATAGCAACGGATTCTTCAGTCGCAATGCGCCAATTTGCATCTTATTAAACCTCACAATCATTCGCTTTATAATACTTGAATTTATTCAAGATCAACGGTTGATTTCATATAACATACATAGTCCTTCCAGAGTTAAGAATGGTTCCACTACGTTGATCGTACTGGATTCTTGAGCGATCAGGTTCGCCAGTCCGCCTGTAGCAACAACTTTCGCATCTTCATGCATTTCATTTTTCATTCTTCGTACGATTTCATCAACCTGCCCGACAAAACCAAAAATAATTCCAGACTGCATGCTGGTTACCGTATTGCGGCAAATCACCGAACGCGGCACAGCCAATTCGATCCTGGGTAATTTTGCCGCCCTCTGAAATAATGCCTCAGATGATATCCCAATGCCAGGAGCAATCGCTCCGCCTAAATAATCCGCATTTGCAGTGATGTAGCAAAAAGTAGTCGCCGTACCAAAGTCAACAATGATTAATGGCCCGCCATACTTATGAAAAGCGGCAAGAGCATTCACAATCCGGTCAGCACCGACCTCACGCGGATTTTCATATTTTATGCAAATACCCGTCTTAATGCCAGGGCCCACCAACAAAGGATCTACAAAAAAATATCGTTGGCACATACGGGTTAAGGGAACGATTAACGGCGGCACAACGGAAGATATCACCACAGCTTTTATATCCCGCATATTCAACCCGCGAAAAACAAACAAACTATGGATTAAAATCCCATATTCATCGCTCGTCTTCTGTTTGTCACTTGACATGCGCCAATGATACAACAATGTTTTATTATCATAGACTCCAAGTACAATATTCGTATTCCCCACATCAACAACCAAAAGCATTTTTTATTCCTCCCATATTTCACTGAAATTGATCCTTCAGCATCCCTGCATGAATTAACGCCTGTTTAACCCTTACGCCCAAAAAAGCGGCCAACCCTATTTTCAAAACATCAAAAGGGAAAAAAGGCATCACTACCAATAAAAATCCTTGTTGAAAAGTCATCGTTTTATGCAAAAACCATGTGAAACTTGCCATAAAACCGAGCATGCCAAATGTGTATAATGCAGTTAATCCTATCAACATACTAATAAATACTCTTGAGTATGTCAAAGAGCACCGGGCAGTAAGCCAACCAACAAGAGCTGCACAACATCCAAAACCGGCAATAAAACCACCAGTCGGACCAACCAATACCGTCAATCCGGCTTTCCCCTGCGCGAAGACAGGCAATCCGAAAATACCCAGCAAAACCCATAGCCCCACACTGACCGCTCCCCAACGGGGGCCCAGCAATATACCGGATAACATAACAAATAGGACTTGTAAAGTATGCGGAACCGGCGAGAATGGAAGCGGAAAGGCAATTTGAGAGCTAATCGTAATCAAAGCGGCAAATAGGCTTGCCAAAATCATATTCCGAAGCAACATCAAAGAATCCCTTCCTGCCGAAGACGCACCTTGACATCACCGGCAAGCACACACTCCCGGCCATGATTTGTGTCTACCAGCAAAGCTCCATTATCATCAATATCAATCGCTGCTCCGCTAAAATTTTGTTCCGTTGAACTTACATCAACCAGTTGTCCAAGAGTGATCGTCATTCTCCGCCATTCATAAAAAACATGTTCAAAACCATCACGGCAAGCTTCCTCATACAACTGCTCCAACTGCAGTAAAATTTCTGCAAGCAATTGGATCCGGGATATTGTATAACCAGTCAACATCGACAACGATGACGCAATAGTTTGCATTTCCACCGGCAAATCGTCTAATTTCATATTCACGTTAATTCCAATGCCAAGAACAACATAATTAATCGCGTCCATTTCGGCATTCATTTCCGTTAAAATACCGACTATTTTCTTATCTTGAAAAACAATATCATTCGGCCATTTGATACCCGTAGCCAAGCCGGTACACTTGATAATTGCCCGATTAACAGCTACTGCCGCCAATAAAGTGATTTTAGGCGCATCTTTCGGTAAAAGCTTCGGTCGCAAAATAACTGAGAGCCATATCCCTGCACTAGCAGGAGAAAACCATTCCCTTGCCATTCTGCCGCGGCCGCAAGTTTGCTTTTCTGCAAGAACAATGGCACCGGTCTCTTTCCCATTCGCCGCCATTTTTTTTGCTTCATCATTGGTTGAACCAATGCTTGCAAAGTAAGAAATATCCCGGCCTAACCAGGAAGTCTCAAGATTTGCAACTACTTCTTCCGGAATAAGCAGATCCGGAACATGCCGCAAACAATAGCCTTTACGAGGATGAGATTCAATCGCATAGCCAGCTTGTTTTATCGCCTGAATATGCTTCCAAATGGCTGTGCGGGAAACAAACAAATGTTTGCTGATCATTTCGCCCGAAACATACATTTCGGGATGACAACGCAGTAATTTCAATATTTTCGTTCGCAAAAACAAGTCACCCCCGTCAATTGTTATCCCTATTTTAATTTATGGTTAACAATTTGTAAAGGCTTTGCTTATGCTCACATATATCATTAATCACAAAAATACGGTCTTCCACACTACAGGAAGACCGTATTTACAGGTTGAAATAATTCGCGTCTTAACAATGCAAGCTGTCCGCGAATGTCAATATTCCTCCTACAGGCGCGAGATGTAAACCGTCTTCGCAGTCTCTACTCCTGTTTTTTCTTCTGGCGCGTTCTTAGTTAGCACGGGACCAGTCACAGCAGTGGAAGCAACCACATTACCGAGCGGGTCCATATCGCCATCATCAGTAATCTTTCCATCTTTCATAAGCTGCTCCAACTGATGAGCCTCAAGTGTTTCCCGTATCATCAACGCGTCCGCAATCGCCTTCAGTTTTTCCATATTATTTTTTAATATTTCTTCCGTTTTTGCGTACGCATCTTCAATCATCCGGCGTACTTCCTGGTCAATTGCATAGGCGACTTCTTCACTATAATTACGGTCGCGTCCAATGTCCCTACCCAAGAAAACCTGTTCATCCCGGTGTCCGAATGAGATTGGCCCCAATGCATCACTCATGCCAAATTCACAAATCATTTTGCGGGCTAAGGTCGTAGCTCTTTCCAAGTCATTTTGAGCGCCGGTGCTAATCTCATCCAAAACCAGCGCTTCCGCTACCCGTCCACCCAAAAATGTTTTTAATTGATCCAATAGCTCCGAACGTGTAGCATAGTAACGGTCTTCCTTCGGCAGCATCAAGGTATATCCTCCCGCACGTCCTCGCGGGATAATAGAAACCTTATGAACAGGGTCTGTATGGCTAAGCATCATTCCTACCAACGCGTGACCTGCTTCATGAAATGCCGTCAGTTTCTTTTCGTTAGCACTGATTACACGACTTTTGCGTTCCGGACCAGCCATTACCCGTTCTACCGACTCTTCCAGTTCAGGCATTTCAATTCGTTTTTTATTACGGCGTGCGGCTAATAAAGCAGCTTCATTGACTAAATTGCTCAGGTCAGCGCCAGTAAAGCCCGGCGTCCGTCGAGCCAAAACATCAAGACTTACATTGTTTCCCACCGGTTTGCCACGGGTATGAACTTTTAAAATGTCAAACCGACCTTTAACATCTGGTTTATCAACAACAATCTGCCGGTCAAACCGACCCGGTCTCAGTAACGCCGGATCAAGGATATCAGGGCGATTTGTGGCGGCAATAATGATAATCCCCTCATTAACACCAAACCCATCCATTTCGACCAGCAATTGATTTAACGTCTGTTCCCGTTCGTCATGCCCGCCGCCAAGCCCAGCTCCGCGCTGACGCCCCACAGCATCAATTTCATCAATAAATACGATACAGGGCGAATTTTTTTTGGCCTGTTCGAAAAGATCCCGCACACGGGAAGCGCCAACCCCGACAAACATTTCAACAAAATCAGAACCACTAATGCTAAAAAACGGCACTCCGGCTTCGCCGGCAACTGCACGGGCCAGCAGCGTTTTCCCTGTACCAGGCGGGCCATACAATAACACGCCTTTCGGTATCCGTGCTCCCAATTCATTGAATTTTTTCGGATGCTTCAGAAATTCAACTACTTCTTCAAGTTCCTGCTTCGATTCATCTGCACCGGCAACATCAGCAAAAGTAACTTTGTTTTTATCCTCAATATTTAACTTGGCCCGGCTCTTACCAAACGACATGACGCGGTTTCCCCCGCCCTGCGTCTGCTGCATAATAAAAAACCAAACTCCGATCAACAGCAGCATCGGAAGAATTGAAGAAAAAATCGTCGTCCACCAAGGCGGTTGCGGGGGCTGTTCCGCTTTTATGTCTACACCCTTTTCCCGCAGCGTATTAATCAAAGCCGGATCATTGGGAGTAACTGTAGTAAATTCCTGCCCATCCTTCAGCTTACCGCGAATTGTATTATCAACGATCGTCACGCGCTCTACATTCTGTTCATCAACAGACCTCATGAACTGAGTGTAATTAATTTCCTGCTTATTCGTAGTTCGTGATGAATAATAGTCAATAATCGATATGGCTATTATAATAATTAACAAATAGAAGCTAACGTTACGAAAAAATTTATTCAACTACTAGCCCTCCTCTCACTGGAACAAACAAAAACATCAGTTATTGCTATCCATAGGTTCATATTATATCACAATCTTTGTGAACTAACAACAATAAGCTTCTTAGTCTAAACCCTAATTTTTACATAACTGCAGTTCGTTGCGCATTTTTCGCGATCATTCACAAACTTCTTTTTTCGGTATCCCAATAAACGGCAAATTACGATATTTCCCAGCGTAATCCAGTCCATAGCCAACCACAAAATGATCAGGAATAATGAACCCGTTATAATCAACAGGTACATTTGATTTTCTTCGTTCAGGCTTATTTAATAACGTGCAAATCTTAATGCTCCGTGGATTGCGGGATTTTAGATTTTCCAGCAAATAATTCAGCGTTAAACCGGAATCAATAATATCCTCAACAATTAATACATGTTTTCCTTCCACATCTTCATCCAAATCTTTCAGTATGCGCACAACGCCGGTTGATGTTGTCGATGCACCGTAACTGGAAACAGCCATAAAATCAAAAACCACCGGCAATTGTATTGCCCGGGCCAAATCTGCCATAAAAATAATGGCCCCCCGCAAAACGCCAATCATTAAGATTTCCTGACCGGCATAATCGTGCGTCAACTGCAGCCCCAATTCTTTCACACGTGCTGCAAGCTCATCTTCACTAAATAACACTTCCTGAATATCCTCTAGCACGAAACTATTCCTCCCGTTTTTATAATAGTTAATTGCAAAAACTGCTTAGTGGAAGATACGACTTTTCCTCGTTCCGCTTGACGATAGCCACCTACCCACAAAATCCCTGTCTGATCACAAATGAGCGGAATTAAGCTGCGTATGACTGCCGGCACTTTATGATCAATAAAAAAGTTTTTCAACTTCTTGTTGCCCGGGGCGCCTAATGGCCGGAAGCGATCGCCTGGCAACCGCGTCCGTATGTGCAGCGGCAGAGTTAGCTCTGCCTGATCGAATACAGCAACGTTATCTTTTTTATCTTGCCGCCATGCATCCACTTTTTCCGCCAAAACAACAATCCCTAATTCTCGAATTTCGGTTTTTCCCGGTATCGCAAGTTCGACTGAGCAATTTACATTCACAGCCTCCGGCACAACACGATCCCATCCCATATCGATTGTTTGATATTGACGCCGGGCAATGATCCCTCCTGGCAAACGAAAAATTTTACCAACTGGGGAACAGTTTGCCATCTCTATCAGTTTTTCCACGTGATAGAAAGAGATTCCTCTTAGATGGCCTTGTTTTTTTTTAATAACCATGCGAAAAACTTCTCTTTGGAGGGCTATATGAGCGTTTTTGATCATATCCACCCTAATAGCCGTATTCCCTCCCTGCTGCATTGTTCCTTCGGAAATCAGTTTTTCCGCCGACCGTTGAATAAAATCATTCTGCTCGGTCATGATACAAGCAGTGCGGCACAGAACATCGCATATGGCAGGATTGTAATCAGCTGCCAGTGATGGCAGCAAATCCATCCGTATCCGATTGCGGAGATAATCGGTCGATAGGTTTGTACTGTCCAATCGTGATTGAAGCTGATATGCTTGACAATAGTCTTCAATTTCCTGGCGGTTAACAGCAAGGAATGGCCGGATAATTCCACCTTCCGTTCCGGCCGAAATTCCACTAAGCCCCATGCTTCCTGAACCGCGCAGCAGGTTCAAAAGCACCGTTTCAGCCTGATCATCGCGATGATGTCCGGTAGCAATTTTCGCACCATTTAAATTTGCAGCAATGTTTTGCAAATATTGGTACCGCAATATACGCGCCGCCTCTTCGAGTGAATGACCGTTTTGCTCTGCGAATGATCTTACGTCGATCTCTGTTTGATAACAATCCAAGCCCATCCGGCGGCAAAAAACTGCAACAAATTCCGCATCTGAAAACGAATCGGTCCCGCGTAATAAATGATTGACATGTGCAACTGCCAAAGTAAAAGAAAACATCGACCTTAACCCTGCGAGCAAATGAACAAGAGCAATTGAATCAGGTCCGCCGGAACAAGCCGCCAAAATGACGTTTCCCCGTGCAATCAAATTATGCTTTTCAATCCATTCAACTACTTTTCCCCGCATGATCTTTTCTCCTATTGCTTATTTATCCTTTTCACAGCCGGTGAACTCTGTCCCGCTTAGGAAAAGCGAGCAATCTGCAACTACAAATAAGCGCGATTATACCTTCCGTTCACTACCCAAGGACCGGCTGCGCTTTCTGGGAGACTAAGAAAAGGGCATTCTGTTGAATGCCCTTTCATCAGTCATACACTGCAAGTTATATTCTTATTCCGCCTTGCGGGGCGCTCCACGGCCGCCACGTTTGGAATCCGTATTTTTCTTCAAGTCCGTAAGCCGTTCATCACTATCCTTGAGAAATTTGGAAAGCTTATCTTCGAAAGTCGGCGCATTAAACTTACTTGGACGGCGATTATCATTCGCATAAGTTTTTCTAGGCGCCGGGGCCTGAAGCTGTTTAATAGACAAGCCGATTTTTCCGCGGTCATCAACCGACAGCACCTTAACTTTTACTCGATCCTGTTCTTTCAAAAAATCTTTCACATCGCGGACATACACATCGGCAACTTCTGATATGTGTATCAAGCCCACTTTTCCTTCTGGCAGTTCCACGAATGCACCGAAATTGGTGATCCCCGTCACAACTCCCTCAACTACACTGCCAACTTCAATGGACATGCTAATCAAATTTCCCCCTTATAACTACTTTATTTTTTCAAACTTATTATACCCTTGCCGAATAAATAGTGTCAAGAAACGCTCAAATAAATTTACTCTTTGCCGGCAGGAATATACGGAATTTCTCCCGGTTTAACCAGTCCAAGCTCTTCACGCGCCAATTTTTCTACATATTCCGGGGTAGACAATTGAGATCGTTCTTGTTGAAGCTGCTGGTTCATTTGCTTCACAGCAGCCAACTCTTCCCGGGCACAAGCCGCTTCGCGCTGAACAGCTCTCAACTCGAGTTGCTGGCTAATACCCACATAGAGAAAGAAGACAGTTAAAAGGACCACCAGTAACCGGCACCAATTCCATCTAAACTTTCGTTGCTGGTTCACATTCCTCACCACCATGCCGCTCGAACTTCTTCTCTGAGTTTTACTATTCGCCAACACTATTGACTTTCCTTCACTCATCGGCCTTTTTCATAGAAAATAGCATGGAGAAATGACAGAAAAGAAACTACTCTCATCTCGCGAAACAAATTTAACGCTGCGTGCTTGTTGATCTGCGCTGCAACAGCTTGCCTGGAATGAGAAACAACAAATTGAACATCAAGATTGTAATAATGAGTAATGCGCTAATTCCGTTGGCAATATCAATCCGGTCCGGTACCAATCCAATCGCCATCACATACCACAAATGAACGGCTAATGTTTCACCGGCAGCGAATAAATCAGGATCAGGAAAATTCCTCGAAACTGTCGTCCCTGCAGTAAAAATCAGTATTGCCGATTCACCCAGAGCGCGTCCTGCAGTCAACGTTAACCCCGTTATAATGCCTGGTAATGCATTTGGCAGAACAACCCGCCAAATTGTTTGCCATTTTGTCGCTCCCAACGCCAGACTGGCTTCACGATAGTAACCAGGAACGCTGCGAACAGATTCTTCCGTAACACGTACCAAAACCGGTAGGTTCAAAAGCATCAATGTGAGTGAACCGCCAATGATGCTAAACCCAACTCCCATCAAATCTACAAAAATAATCATTCCGAACAATGCCAATACAATTGACGGCACTGTCGCCAAACTTTCCGTACTCAAACGGATCATGTCCGTCCAGCGGTTATCGCCGGCATATTCCGCCAGATAAATTCCGGCGCCAACAGCGATTGGAAAAGAAAAGAGCATTGAAAGAAATAAAATATAAAAAGAATTAAACAGTTGCGGTCCTACGCCGCCTCCAGCTTGAATATCACTGGGCATCCCAAAAATAAAGTTCCATGAAAGAACCGGTATCCCTTTAACTAAAATGTACAGTAAAAACGCAGCCAGAATGGCTAAAATAAGGATCCCTGCGCTCCAAAATACAGCATTCGCTAATTTATTGATGATTTTGGCTGACATTAGGCAAACCTCCTTTTCCCTATCTGACGGATAATAAGGATCATGCACAAGGATAATATAAGCAAAACCAACGCCATCAAAAACAACGAATTCCCCCAAGCGGACCCAAACGGAGTGTTCCCCATTTCAACCACAATTTCACTTGGCAAAGTGGAGGTAGGCATAAACAATGATTTTGCCAGCTGCGGCGTATTACCAATAACCATTTGCACTGCCATTGTTTCACCCACTGCTCGCGCCATGGCTAAAATGAACGAGGTCAGTATGCCTGGCAAGGCTGCCGGCAAAAGCACTCTCCAAATCGTTTGCCAACGGGTTGCTCCCAATGCAAGCGACGCTTCCTCCAACGTTGCCGGCACAGCACGAATGGCATCTTCAGAAATACTGATGATCGTTGGCAATATCATTACTGCTAAAATTACTGCCGCAGCGAGTAACCCAAAGCCGGTATTGACGTGGAAATATGTACGGATAAAAGGAACCAATATTGTTAACCCGACAAAACCGTAGACGACGGATGGAATAGCCACATATAAATCAGTAGCCGGACGCATCCACGCCCTAAGCCCCTTAGGAGCAATTTTCGCCATAAAAATGGCGCCGGCTAAGCCCAACGGCCCCCCCAGCGACACTGCCAATAACGTCACATATACTGAGCCCATGATAAAACTCAATGCGCCGAAATTTTGTTCTGTGGGATCCCATTTCTCAGTGAGAAAAAATTCAGATAGACTGACCTCTGTAAAAGTCAGCAACCCTTGTCTGCTGATAAACAAAATAATCGATAAGATAATTAACGTCATCAAAAAGGCACACGCAATAAACAAGTAACGGATATACCTGTCATAAAGCAGTTTACGTTGATGTTTTGGGTTGTCAGCTGCATGAATCGACATGTTTTTTCACACCTTATTTTTTGTTATTATTTTCTATTATATTCAATACAACTATTTTTCTTGTTAATCTATTGTTATGTTTTTGTTAATTTTTTGTTCACGAAAAATTAACAAAAAGACAACAATCCTGTCGTAAGACAAAGATGGTTGTCTTTTAATAATACTTTTATCATCTTTTATGGGTTATTTGGAACGTCCGGTTTTAAATGCTTTTAGTTTGGCGCTGCCATATTCAATCACGACAAATAGTACCGGAACCAAGAAGATACTCAAACTGGTAGCCATCAGCATACCGCCGACAACGGTTGTTCCCAGCGCAGTCCGGGCGGCAGCGCCGGCGCCGGTTGATAACGCCAATGGTATGCAGCCTAAAATGAAAGCAAGAGATGTCATAAGAATAGGCCTCAGTCTGAGTTTGGCAGCTTCTATCGCTGCCGCTACCGGATCCATTCCTTTTTCCCGCCTGACTTTGGCCCATTCCACAATCAGAATGGCGTTTTTAGCCGATAAGCCGATCAGCATGACCAAGCCAATCTGCATGTACACGCTATTTTCGAACCCCCGGGCATATTGGAAAAGCACCGAGCCCAAGACTCCCGTTGGAACCGAAAGTAAAACGGCAAAAGGAATATTCCAGCTTTCATATAAAGCTGCCAGGCACAAGAAAACAAACAGCAAAGCGAAGCCGAAAATAATTGGTCTTTGACCGCTGGAAAGTTTTTCTTCACGGCTCAAATCCGCCCATTCATAAGTAAAGGTATTGGGCAGTGCCTGGCTTGCCACTTCTTCCAATGCTTGCATTGCCTGACCGGAACTGTACCCTTGCGCCGTATTCGCGTTAATCTGCATGGCCGGATAACCATTAAACCGTTTAATCAACGTCTGTCCGCTGATTAAAACCGGTTTAACCAACGTATTAAGCGGTACCATATCGCCGGCGGAGTTCCTCACATAAAAGAAGCGGGTCGCGTCCGCATCGGCGCGGAACTCAGGCTGAGCCTGCAGCATAACCTTATAGGTACGGCCAAAGCGGTTAAAATCATTTACCGGAACCCATACTGATTTCCGGACGTTGACGAACAGCCGCAATAAATTGCTGAGACACATTGTTCATCTCTTCCAATGATGCTCCGCCTCGATCCTGGATCATGAGAGTCAAGCCGCCAACAGCGCCAATTCCCGGCAGAGACGGCGGAGTAAAGGAAAAGACTGTAGCCTCCGGAATTGCGCTTAGTTTGCCCATGGCTTGCCCTATTACGGCTTTCAATTGCATATCTGCCGTCGTCCGCTCGGCCCATGGTTTCATACCCGCCCCCACCATGGCTCCGTTTGATTTTTGCCCGCCGGCCAGTATATCAAATCCGGCTACTTCCATGGTATTTTCCACGCCCGGAATCGAACGGTAAATTTCACCCACCTGCTGAGCCACTGCACGGGTGCGGTTCATATTGGCCGCTTCCGGCAGACTGACGACAGACAAGATAAAACCTTGGTCTTCGTTAGGAACAAAAGTGGAAGGGATCATGCGCAATATACCGCCGCACAATATGCAAATTACCGCCAAAGCCACACCCCACAAACGGGCCTTGCGGATGGATCGCCGAACTCCTTCCGAATATTTTTCCAATACACGGTCAAACCAATTGTTAAACCAATCGAAAAAATGACCGACAATGCCTGTGCGAGCTTGTCCTGTATAGGGTTGCAGCAATAAACTGCATAATGCCGGCGTCAACGAGAGAGCGACAATAGCAGACAGCGCCATTGACACAGCAATCGTTAAAGCAAACTGTTTATACAACACTCCGGTCGTTCCGCCAAAAAAAGCGACCGGCAGGAAAACAGATGAGAGCACGCAGGCAATTGCTACAACCGGGCCAGACACTTCTCCCATCGCACGAATGGTTGCCTCTTTCGGGTTAAGTCCGGAGTGGCGCATATGATGTTCCACCGCTTCCACCACGATGATGGCGTCATCAACGACCAACCCAATCGCCAACACCATCGCAAACAATGTCAGCGTATTGATTGAAAATCCCAAGACAACAAAAGCGCCAAAAGTACCAATTAGCGAAACCGGGACAGCCAGCATTGGAATTAACGTCGCCCGCCAGCTTTGCAAAAACAGATATACAATAATTAAAACCAAGACTAGCGCTTCGATAAAGGTGTGGAATACTTTATTCAGCGACTCCCGGATATATTTGGTGTTGTCGTTAAGTATCTTGTATTCCATCCCCGGCGGGAAACGTTTAGAAGCATCTTCAATGACCTGCAGTACACCGCCGATGCTTTCCAGGGCATTCGCTTCCGTGGTCAATTGAACAGCGAAGACGACAGCATCGCCGCTATTAAAACTGCTCTTAAAGGTATTGTCCCTGGCGCTTAATTCAACAGTAGCCACATCCCCCAAATGAATAGCAGAACCATCAGCCTGGGACCTTAGAATGATTTTTTTGAAATCCTCTTCGGTAACCAGGCGCCCTTGCACACTGGCCGTATATTGAAACTCTTGCTGCGCTAATGATGGCAGCTGCCCAATCGTTCCAGCCGGCGCCTGTACATTTTGTTCCTTAATAGCGCTCACAATGTCCGCGGCCGTAATCTTCAACTGCGCCAGTTTATCGGGCTTAAGCCAGATGCGCATACCAAAATCGGATCCATATTCGCCAACATCTCCGACGCCCTTGACCCGGCGAATATCGTCAATAATATTGATGCTGCCGTAATTTTTAAGAAACACGCTATCGTAATCGCCTTTAGGCGAAATCAAACTAAAATATAAAGCGGTATCCGGCGAAACTTTCCTGGTTGTCACGCCGGTCAGTTGTACATCTTGCGGCAACCCGGCATTTGCCTGAACAACCCGGTTCTGAGTATACATGGTGACCATATCCGGGTTTTCGCCCAATTCAAATTTGACATTCAAGGAATAGCGGCCTGTATCAGCGCTCGTCGAAGATAACGCGACAGCGCCTGCCACGCCGTTTACCTGTTGTTCAATGACTTGAGCCACTGTTTTTTCCACTACATCGGCGTTGGCGCCCGTATACATTGTGCTGACATTAACTTGCGGCGGCGTAATTTGCGGATATTGCGCAACCGGCAGTCTAAAAGCGGCAATCCCTCCCGCAAGCGTAATTAGGATGGCAATAACGATCGCAAAGATGGGTCGGTTAATAAAAAAATTCGCCATAAATCCGCCCCCTACTTCGCGCCCGGGATAGCCAAATCATCCGGACCGATCATCATAACTTTGAGCGGGGAACCGGGCTGAGTCTTCGCGAAGCCTTCAACAACTACTATGTCTTGAATGGTAAGTCCTTGTTCCACAATCTGCAGATTGCCAATTTTCGGCCCCATTTTTACCGCTCTGGTTTCCGCTTTATTATCCGCACTGACAACAGTGACAAAGGTTTTTCCCAGCAGTTCCTGCACAGCGCGCTGCGGGATCAAAAAGGCCGCCGGTCTGGTTTCGCCAGTGGCAAGAATACGGGCAAACATGCCGGGAACCAGCAATTGCTGCGGGTTATCGAACGCTGCCTTCATCGTCAAAGTCCCTGTTTGGTTCGCCATGCCGCGGTCAACTTGTTCCAAGTGGCCCATAATCGGATATTCGCTTCCATCGCTCAGAACCAGTTTAAGCTTTTGCCCCCAGGCATCCGGTGAACCACCCATACGGGCAAATTTCAAATACTCATTCTCACTCATACTAAAACGAACTTGTACAGGATCTACTGTGGAAACAGTAGCCAAAACTGTGCTGGCTGCTTGCACATATCGCCCAACACTTAATTCGCCTACGCCGACCCGTCCATCGACCGGCGATACAATTACGGTATCAGACAAATCATTTTCTGCTTGCTGTAATTTAGCCTGATAAGCCCGTACTTGGGCCTGCACCTGTTCAGATTGCGCCATGGAGGTATCCAATGTCTGAGCTGCAATCCCGCCTTGTTCCGCCAGATGCTGATAACGCGCTACATCGCGGCGGATATTGTTTAATGAAGCCTGCGCCTGTGCCACTTGCGCCTGCGCATCGGCTACCGTCGTTGAATATTGCCGCGAATCGATTTCAAACAAAGGCTGACCGGCACGAACCGTATCGCCTCCTTTAATAAACTTACGAGCAATATTGCCGGAAACCCTCGCCTGACGAATCCTTTTGGATCACCTGCATGGCTTTCACTGCCACTTCCTGTTGAGGACGAACGGCCTGCTGCTTACCGCAGCCCGCTGCCACAAATAAAAGAAGTATAGCCATCGCCATCCATATGACGCTCTTTTTATTCACTTTTTAGTTCCCCCTTGCCTTTTCAGCCCGATTTTCTTGCACTACAAGTCCATACATCAAAATATCGAGAGTATAATCCACCATTTCTTTCATTGTAACCTTGTTTTTCAGCAAAAACTGATAGTTGGAGAATTCGTTAAATGCCCCGCTGAACACCGCACGTACGGCGGGAATAAAAACCGGACGGAAACAACCGGTGCGAACTCCTTCGCGTATTATATTTTCAATCGTTCCCCAAAGTTCATCCTTTACATCTTCGATTTTCCGCCACTGCTCAGGCATGCTTTTCTTAATGTCAATTAGTGCATGGTCCGTTTTCTCATTCCATATAGACGTCCTTACCGTCATCACCTGTTTAAATTTTTCGCAAATATCCAGCGTATTATTTTTGGCAATAACCTCCCGTTTCTCTTTGACCTCGGCAACTGCTTGCGCCAGCAGAGAACCAATCAAATCCTCTTTCGAAGAAAAATTATCGTATAAAGTCCTTTTACTCATACCCAAGCGCCGCGCCAAATCATCCATTGTGAATTTTAAACCGCGCTCATTCAGTTCGCTTATGGCTCCATCCATAATTCTTTGCCGCAATGACAAACCCTCCCAAAATAAACTGTGTAAACTATTTTCGTATTATAATTACCACTTATTTTATCATCCTTTCATTCTTGATGTCAATTCTTTCCTTTCATGTCTTTGCATTTTTCAAAATGGTTCATAATCTTAAAAAACTTAGACGAAATTCATTAAAACTGATCCTTTTTGACCGACAAAAAAGCCACGCATGAATTGCGCGGCTTTCAGCTGGGTTTTAATCTTATTTCATTTTTGTGATTGGAACAAATCCATTCTTTTCGGCGTACGCTTCCTGGAACTCTTTCCCTGTCACATAGTCGATAAAGGCTTTTACTGCACCTGTCGGCTCACCTTTGGTGAACATTCTTCCAAACGTGTAGACCGGATATGTTTTATTCACTACATTGTCAATCGAATATTTGACGCCGTTGTAAGCGAGTGTCTTAACTGTTTTATCTGCATAGGCGGCATCCACATAGCCGATAGCGCCAGGAGTGCTGGCAATTGCAGAACGAACGGCACCGTTCGAGTCTTGAATAACCGCATTATCAGTAAAAGCGGCATTCTTCAATACGACTTCAGCAATTGTCGCTCGTGAACCGGAAGATTTTGCCCGATGAATGATAGTGATCTTAGCATCTTTGCCGCCCACATCTTTCCAGTTGGTAATTTTACCGGTTAAAATATCAACATATTGCTGTTGTGTCAAGCTATCCACGGATACATCCGGATTAGCAACAAACACGAAGGGAATTCCTACCAGTTTATGTTCTACCAAACCTTTGTCCTTTAAGTTATCCTGCAGCGCCACATCAGAATTTCCAATATCTACTGATCCAGACGCCACTTGGTTCTGACCGGTGAACGAACCGCCGCCGGCAATGTTGACCGTAACTTTCGAATATTTCTTTTGGAATTCTTCCTGACCAGGCTTTAACAACGGCAGTAAAGCCGTAGAGCCTGACGCTGCTACTTTACCCTGTATGTCTCCGGTTTTTCCTTCTTCTTTTTTCGCACTTCCGCCGCAGCCTGCCAGCAAACTCATTCCCAAAACTAAAGCGATCATTAAAACCAGTGTTTTCCTGTTTTGCAAAAATTGCATGAACCAAACCCTCCTATTTTCCTTCTGCTTTTTTATCTAACTTTATTACTATTGTAAACCAGTTATGATTACATTATGTTAAGGTCATGTAAATTTATTGTTAACGATAGCGTTAGGGATCATTTTACGGTAACATAGAATATAATAAACAAAAATACTACTAATTTTCGGGAGGCATTCACATGGCAAATTGGAGAATTCGCACTCGCCTGACCATCTCGTTTCTGGCCTTGAGTCTTTTGTCATTGCTGCTTTTCGGCAGCTATATATTGTGGTTTTTTCATCAGCACAGCATGGATGCCGCAACCGATCACTTGTTTGTTCAAACACAAATTGTTGAGCAATTGTTGCGGGAAAAAATGAATGGCCCTATAGAAAAGGCAACAATTGACCCTGAGATCAAAGAATTGGGAGCGAAAAATGCCCTGCATATCACCATCGCCGACGAAAACGGTCTTGTCCTTGCAGATTCCCTGGCAAATCCGCTGGCAATGGAAAACACGATTGCAGACCCCGAGTTTAAGACGGCTCTGTCCGGGGACAAAGGAACATTCATCCGCTACAATCACAAAGCAGGTGAAAATTGGCTATATGCCGCTGCCCCTTATTACCGGGACAAAGAATTAATCGGCGCTGTTCGTGTTGCGACAACGCTTGCCGGAATAGAGAAAGGATACCAAAAAATTCAATTTGCTCTGCTTAGCGCATTTCTATTCGCCTCTTTTTTGGCATTCATTCTCAGCATCCGCCTTGGCCGCAAGTATACCGCACAGTTGGATGAAATAACCGAAGTAGCGCATGATATCGGCGCTGGCAAGCTCGATAGAAGAGTTCACATGCGCACAGAGGGCGAATTGGACTTATTAGCTCATACCTTAAATACCTTGGCTTCCAATCTAGATGACAAAATTGATGAAATGAAAGCGGAAACAAACAAGTTGGAATTAATCCTTTCCCACATGGACAACGCGGTAATTCTCATGGATCGCTATGGAAGGGTCACTGCCGCTAATAAAATGGCCCGCGACAGCTTTGGCATCACGCCGGAAATGCTCGGTCAGCATAACCTGAGCGTGATTGGCAACAGTTATCTTGACCGCGCAGTCCGGGAGGCGATTGCCGCCTCTGCAGGCAGACTGATTGATCTCAAAACCAGATTACAAGGAAATAAACGTGTTTTCCAGGTATATCTGGCGCCCATTACCGGAAGCCACTGTGAAGTTACAAGCCTTTTAAGCGTATTTCATGATATTACAGCATTACAGCAAGTCCAGGAAAAACAATCTGAATTTATTGCCAACGCTTCCCACGAATTAGCGACCCCGTTAACAGCCATTAAGGGGTTTGCCGAAACCTTGCTCGATGGAGCGCTGCACGATCCCAACTTGAACACCAAATTCATTACAATCATCCATTCTGAAGCCGAACGGATGCAGCGGCTCGTAGCCGATTTATTGACCATGGCTAAGTTAGACTCGCAGGAGTATCGGCGCGCAATGATCCTTCAGCCCACCTTGTTCGCACCCTTGATTGATGAAGTGATACAAGAATTATCGCCGGAATGGCAAGCAAAAAATATCAAATTCGATATTACTGCCCAAAACACTTCTCTTTCTGCATTAGCAAACCCTGATTGTCTGAAGCAAGTACTGATTAATTTAATTGACAACGCAATCAAGTATACATCTTCCGGCGGAAAAATTTCTATTCGCAGCTGGCGCCAAAATAACAAAGCCTATCTAACTGTGCAAGATTCCGGCATCGGCATACCATCAAAAGACCTCCCCCTGATTTTTGACCGTTTTTACCGTGTCGACCGGGCCCGTGCGCGCAGTGCCGGCGGAACAGGTTTGGGATTGGCTATTGTTAAGTTTATCATCGAATCTTTGGGCGGAAATATTACCGCAGCAAGCGAAATTGATATTGGTACAACATTCACTATTTCTCTTCCTCTGGCACCGGAAAAAACCACGGATCAATAGGCTGAGACAAAAATAAACTGCCATATGGCAGTTTATTTTTGTCTCAGCCTCTGTCCGGTAACCAGGTAAATAATCCACTCCGCAATATTCGTGGCATGGTCCGCAATCCTTTCAAGATACCGTGCAACAAACAGAAGTTGAGTTGCTTGCGGGATCGTATGCGGATCCTGCATCATATACGTCAGCAGTTCCCGAAAAATCTGGTTGTTTAAATTATCAACCTCGTCATCGGCCAAACAAACTCTCTCCGCCAATGTTATGTCCAACGAAACATAAGCATCTAACGAATCTTTAAGCATTTTTTGCGCCATTTCAGCCATTCTTGGAAGATCAATTAACGGTTTTATCAGCGGTTGATCAATTATTTTCAATGTGATCTTAGCGATATCATACGCATGATCGCCCATGCGTTCCAGATCAGTAATAATTTTGAGTCCGGCTCCAATTACACGTAAATCTCTGGCAATCGGCTGCTGACGGGCAATCAGCACCATACATTTGTCCTCGATAATATGCTCCATATTATCGATGGCATCATCACCATCCATTACCTTCCGGGCTAAATCGGCATTCTGCGTAGCCAGGGAATCCACCGCATCATGAATAGAAATTGCCACCAAACGTCCCATTTGCAGCAGGTCCTGCCGTAAATCCTCCAATGCCAAATCATAACCTTGCCTTATGCTCATTAAGTTTCCCTCCATCGCTACCCAAATCGTCCGGTAATATAATCTTCTGTTCGTTTGTCCTGTGGCCGAGTGAAGATAGAATCCGTTTCATCATATTCTACCATTTCGCCTGACAGAAAAAAGGCCGTTTTATCGGATACCCGCGCTGCCTGCTGCATATTATGCGTTACCATGACGATTGTGTAATTGGTTTTCAGTTCGGTAACCAATTCCTCAATTTTCATCGTCGAAATCGGATCTAATGCAGAACAAGGTTCGTCCATTAATAAAACTTCCGGTTCCACTGCCAATAGCCTTGCAATACAAAGACGCTGCTGCTGACCGCCGGAAAGTCCCATTGCCGACGAATGAAGCCGATCTTTCACTTCACTCCAAAGCGCCGCATCGGTCAAGCTATTTTCAACCACCTCGTCCAAATTTGCCGTTACGCCATGAATACGCGGACCATAGGCGATATTATCATAAATCGACATGGGGAATGGGTTCGGTCGTTGAAAAACCATCCCGACGCGTTTGCGAAGCATCACTACGTCAACACTAGGATGATATATATTCTGACCATCCAAGAGGATCTCGCCTTCAACCCGCACGTTGGGTATCAGATCGTTCATCCGGTTAATCGTCTTTAAAAAGGTTGATTTTCCGCACCCGGACGGGCCAATCAGCGCAATCACACTATTCGTATTAATGTTAATCGAAACTTTATTCAATGCCAATACATTGCCATAATACAATTTCAGTTTATTTACCTGAATTTTTTGTTCCACTTGTTTTCCTCCTGAGAATTCTTACTATGGTTCTATATTGAACTATATCACAACAAACAACCTGAATTGTTAAAAATATGTTAAGGAGTTGTTAATGATCGATTAAATCTCCTTAAAACGGTACCCTATTCCCCTTATCGTTTCAATCGCATCCGCAATGACTGGATCAACGGAAAGTTTTGCCCGCAAATGACGGATATGTACGTCAACCGTCCGCGTATCGCCATAATATTCATAGCCCCATATTTTTTCCAAAAGCTGATCGCGTGTATAGGCTCTGCCCACATTAGTAACAAAAAGCTTCAATAACTCGAATTCTTTCGGAGTAAGTTCGATTTTATGCTGCCCGCAGAACGCTTCGTACCTGGTAAAATTCAAGCGCAAACTGCCTACAGCCATTTCTCCTTGTTGCACCGGTTCCCGGTTACTGCGCCGGAGTACCGCCTTAACACGCGCTAGAAGCTCCCTCGGACTGAAGGGTTTTGTCATATAATCATCCGCACCTAATTCCAAACCGATAATCTTATCAATTTCTTCTGTTCTTGCCGTTAGCATAATGATCGCAATTCCAGCGGTAGCAGGTTGTCCTTTTAAAATACGGCATACTTCCAATCCGTCTAGTCCCGGCAACATCAAATCGAGAATAAGCAGAACCGGTTTTTCTTTTTCTGCAAGGCTGACGGCCCTTTTACCATCCATCGCTTCAATTACCTGAAAGCCGGCTTTCCCAAGATTGAATTTGATTAACTCCCGAATATTTTCTTCATCATCAACCACCAATATCTTATCAATCATGCTTACGTACCTCTCTACTGAATATGTTTACCAGTGTCACAGTTAAACAAAAGCCAGGTCAGCGAAAACCTGGCTTTCCTATCTCACCATTTTCAAATGTAGTGATCCCTAACCATTCCAACCCTTCGTATTCTACAAAGAGGATTTCAAACGCAATTTAGTCAATAAATCATATAAATTCAAATTGATCCAGACAGAGCCCACGCTCCGTCTGGATCAAATCTTCATTTATTTATTGACTGTGTCCTTTAAACTTTTGCCGGCTTTGAAAACCGGAGATTTTGAAGCTGGTATTGTAATTTCAGCGCCGGTTTGAGGATTACGACCCTTTCTTTCTTCCCGGCTTTTGACTTCGAAAGTCCCAAAACCAATCACTTGAACTTTATCGTTTTGGGCTAATGCGCCTTCGATGCTCTCAAATAAAGCATTAATCGCTTTTTCCGCATCTTTTTTCGTCATTCCGGTTTTTTCCGCTACGCTACCTACCAATTCAGTCTTATTCACAAATTCAGCCTCCTTGTATTAGTTGCTACGATATAGCATTATTCGCTATTCGCGTTTCTATTCCTTCTAATCCTAGAAAAAAATACCACAAATTGCTGATTTATTTCAATATTCCATTCTTTTTGCTTGATTCCAGAAGTCATCCAACTGTAATAATGTTAAGTTTTTCCATTTTAGTCCTTGTGCTTTGATCTGGTTTTCCATGTATGTAAATCTTGTAATAAATTTTTTATTGGTTCGATTTAATGCCGTTTCCGGCTCAATGCCGACAAAACGAGCCAAATTTACTACTGCAAAAAGCAAATCCCCAACTTCATCTTCCACAAAATTTTTATCGTTTTTACGCAAAGCTTCACGAACTTCATTCATTTCTTCTGTTATTTTTTCCCAAACAGGATCGATTTCGCTCCAGTCAAAACCAACTTTAGACGCTTTACTCTGAAGTTTATAAGCCCTCATCAAACTGGGCAAAGCAGGCGGGATACCATCCAAAACAGATTCACGGTTATAACCTTTTTCTTTTTGTTTGATTTTGTCCCAATTGAAAACCACCTCCGCCGCATCACGCACAGTGATCTCGCCAAAAACATGCGGATGCCGGCGGATCAATTTTTCCGTAACAGTATTAATCACATCTTGCATCGAAAAAGTGCCGCTTTCTTCTGCAATACGGGCGTGAAAAACAACCTGCAGCAGCAAGTCCCCTAATTCCTCGCAAAGTTTTTCCGGATCCGCCAAATCAATGGCTTCCAAGACTTCATAAACTTCCTCAACAATATACCTCCGCAGACTTTTATGGTCTTGTTCAATGTCCCATACACAGCCCCCTGGTGATCGAAGCGTGGCCATCACATCAATAACCGGGTCGAGGGAAAAAGAATGTGTCAGCTTAGGCGGTGCAGGAACATACACACTGGTCAAATGATCAATCGCTGGTATCCGGTCCAGTTCGAACAGCGGAATAAAGCTTGTTTTTTCTTCCGGAAGACCCAGCCATTGAGCAACAACAATTTCGTAGTCATCCGGTAAGAATGTCATTAACGTCAATTTCGTGTCAGACGCAACTTGCCGGTTATAAACCTGCGTAATAACCAAGCTTGTCGGGAGATCCGGAGACAATGCCGGAACATCGGCTGCATCCAATATAGTAATGCCGGCAATCGGATCAATTCCCATGCGGCAATAGAGCAGCTCAAGAAAACTCATTCCCGGCAAAATACTAAGAGCAATATTGCTCGCCGTTGCTTTTGTGCGTATTAATGCGACAGTCGCCTCGGCAACCATTGGGCTGCCCGGAACTGCATAGACAATATTCCCGCCCCGGCAAGCACGATCTACAATATCAACCGCAATCGCTTCATAGACTTCTTCAAATGTACCTAGCTTTTCGTATAGAAAATCATAGCTTTGAAACTTTATGCCTTGCGCGCTAAGGGTGGACACAGTAGGGTGTTTTTCCGTCCGTAGAAATAGTTGTTCGGCACTGGTCAACATCGTCATTGTTTCCACCGTAATCAAATTAGCCGGTCCCGGTCCCAATCCGACAATCGTAATCTGTCCCATATTTATCTCCTCAATAAGCGTAAAGTGCGTAATGTTTGGGCAAGTCTTGGCCCTATTCGGGGTATTTGTTCGATATCTTGGCTGCCAACGCCGCCTACTGCCAGCAGAGCGATGGCATAAGTCAAACCGCCAATGCTAATGGAAACCAACGTCGCCAGAGTATTATGCAATGTAACAGCCATTGTCTTATCGTAAATGAGTATAACGATCCCAGCCATTACAGCTGCTGCCACGCTGGTCCGGATCAGATCTTTCATGTCCACGCTAAAACCAACATAACGATACACAAAATATAAGTTCAGTGCAGCGGCAATCCCAAAATCTACAACAGTCGCCCAGGCTGCACCCTTAATTCCCAGCCAAGGCACAGCAGTTAACGTCCAACTCATAGCGACTTTGACAACTGCTGAAATAACCATATTTAAAACCGGTATTGCGGTATGCCCAAGTCCTTGCAATACCCCAGTTGTCACTTGCTGCACGCCCAGAAAGAAAATTCCTATCGACAGAATAGCAATTGGCACGCCGGCATTGGGAGTCCCGTACAACATCTGTGAAATTGGCGTTGCCAAAAGATACATTCCTACAAAACTCGGGATCGTAATTAAATTGGAAATGCGCATGGCTGTGGCAGTCCGTTGATAAATTCGTTCCTTTTTCCCAAGTGTAAACGCCTCTGATACTGCAGGGACCAAACTAGCGGCCAGTGAAGCAGTCAAAATAGTAGGGAGGTTAATTAATGCAACGGCCATACCGGTTAGGTAACCAAATAATTCCGTGGCCTGTTCTACGGTAAATCCGGCCACTTCCAATCTAGCCGGAACGATGAGTAAATCAATATTCGATACTACCGGCAGCATGATGTTCGCAAGAGAAACCGGAATCGCCAGGCGGGCAATTCGTGTAATAATACTGACCCCCGACTCCTGTTCGATTTGCGGCTGTGATTCTATTTGCTCCTTCATCTTTGGACGCTGCCGCCAATAATATACGATCAAAATCAGCAACCCGGCTGCAGCTCCGGGTCCGGCGCCAAAACTGGCGCCTGCTGCAGCATATTCCAAACCTCGCGGCAGCAGCCAGTAGGCTAATGCGATCATGGTAACAACCCGGACAAACTGCTCTGCAATTTGTGAAATTGCCGTAGGGGTCATCATTTGCAAACCTTGAAAATAGCCCCGGTAACTGGATAGAATGGTTACAAAAAATATTGCCGGTGCGAGCGCCGCAATCGCATAAAACGCCCGTGGATCGCGAACAAAATGAGAATCAACAAGCCAACCGGCGCCAAAATACAATAATACGGAAAATAGAACCCCCGTAGCTGCTAACACAGCCAAAGAAATCCGAAAAACACGGTTTGCACCTCGAAAATCACGCCGCGCTACTTTTTCGGCAACAATGATCGAAATCGCCACTGGAATTCCTGCCGAAGAAATACTGAGCGCCAGCAAGTAAATCGGATAAGCCATTTGGTATAAACCAATGCCCTCACCGCCTAATAAGCGGGATAATACTATCCGGTTCACAGAACCGATAATTTTTACCAGAACGCCGGCAACTGTCAAAATCAGTGCGCCTTTCAGAAAAGTATCTTTACTCAAAAACGTCATTCCCCTCTACCCGTTACACGCTGATTACAAACTGAAATACCAATGAGTTTGGGTACGAATTATGGTTCCCCGAACAGCTGATTAACAATATAAAATGCATTTTATATTATAACAGAATAATTCCTTTTGAGAAATCTTTTCCATCCAAAGGAACCCCAAATCAAATTTCATTTGTGTCTGTTCGGACCTGCAGCACATTAAATACCTTTACCAAATGATCCAATATCGGTTTCGCCAAACGTAATGTCTTGTATTGGATCATCTCCGGCGGTCCGGATTTCATCATAATGCGGGCTGGAAACTGTTTTTGAAGCTGCAGCACACTGTCGACAGAAACTTTGGGCTTATCACCGAATACAATATCCACACGTCCCGGGTGTTCGATTATAGAGTGAATACCAAGTTGACGGGCACTATTCCGAACGCGCGCAACTGCCAACAAATTCAAAACCGGTTGAGGCGGATCGCCGAAACGATCAACAAGCTCGTCTGTTAATTCTCTGATCTGATCTTCATTGCGTACAGAAGCGAACCGCTGATAAATTTCAATCTTATGCATGGCGTCATTAATATAATCACCCGGCAGGTAAGCTTCTACTTGGATCTCCAGAAGCGGCTCCGGAACAATCTCGACCGGTTTTCCCGTTTTAAGCTCTTCTACGGCCTCTTCCAGCAATTTGCAATACATCTCAAATCCAACATCAACAATATGTCCATGTTGCTGTGACCCAAGAATATTGCCCGCCCCGCGGATTTCCAAGTCTCGCATGGCAATTTTAAATCCGGAGCCCAACTCAGCAAATTCCTTAATCGCTTGCAGACGTTTTTCAGCAACTTCAGTTAATACTTTATCCCGTCGGTAGGTAAAATAAGCAAATGCCAGTCTGTGCGATCTTCCTACCCGTCCCCGCATCTGATATAACTGGGATAACCCAAACCGGTCGGAATCATGAATGATAATCGTATTCGCATTCGGGATATCCAGCCCATTTTCAATAATACTAGTACAAATCAAAACATCAAAAGAACCCTCGTAAAAATCAAGCATGGCTTCTTCCAATAGGTCTTCCGGCATTTGTCCATGAGCTACTTTCATCTTGGCGTCAGGCAGCATTTCACTGAGGTGACGATGAATTTTGTCAATGGTCTGAATACGATTGTATACGTAATATACTTGCCCGCCACGTTTCAATTCTCTGCGAATGGCATCTCTGATTATTTCGTCTTCATACTCAACCACATACGTTTGGACTGGAAAACGATCCTCCGGCGGCGTCTCAATAATACTAATATCCCGAACCCCAACCAGAGACATGTGCAGCGTTCTTGGTATCGGAGTTGCTGTCAAGGTAAGGACATCCAATCCGGCGCACCATTTTTTTAATCGTTCTTTTTGGGCAACCCCAAACCGCTGTTCCTCATCAACAATCAGCAGTCCCAAATCTTGAAACTTAACATCAGACTGCAGTAAGCGGTGCGTGCCAATCAGCACATCGACCTGGCCTCTTGCTACCCGCGCCAAGGTTTCTTGCTGTTCTTTCGTACTGCGAAAACGACTAAGCACGTCTACAACCGGTCCAAATCCAGCAAAACGACCAAAAAAAGTTTGATAGTGCTGCTGTGCCAAAACAGTAGTGGGCACGAGAACAGCAACCTGTTTACCACTCATGACCGCCTTAAAAGCAGCGCGAATAGCGACTTCCGTCTTACCAAAACCCACATCGCCGCACAATAAACGATCCATCGCTCTTGGTTTTTCCATATCCGCTTTAATTTGGCTAATGGCATTTAACTGATCCGGAGTTTCCTCAAACGGAAAAGCATCCTCAAACTCACGTTGCCAGGTAGTGTCCGCCTCAAATTGATATCCTTGCTCCAATTCCCGTTTCGCATATAAAACCAGCAAGTCGCGCGCCAAATCAGCGACAGCGGCTTTGGCTCTGCTTTTGGCCCTGCTCCATTCGCTTCCGCCCATTTTATTGAGACGCGGCGCTTCCCCTTCAGAGCCAATATATTTTTGCAATAAGTAAACTTGATCAGTGGGTACATAGATTTTATCTGCTCCCGCATAGCGGACCAAAAAATAATCTTTGTGTACTCCTCCGATTTCAAGAGTCTCGACGCCGGCATATTTGCCAACGCCATGATTGACATGGACTACATAATCTCCTACCCGCAAATCACGAAAAAATCGTGTTTTCTGGTCACTAGGCTGACGCGGTTGACGCTTTTTCTTTTGCCGGCCCCAAATATCTTTTTCCGTTATGACAACCAAGCGGGCATGCGGTAATTCAAAACCGCCGTTTAAAGCACCATCCGTGATGATAATTTTGTTTTTTGCCGCGGTAATCAGTTTCGCTGAATACAAGGCTTCGATACTTTCTTGTTTCAGACTGGCTTGCAACGCCTCCGCTTTTTCCCTTGAACTCATAAAAATATACTGTTGAAACTCTCGTTCCCGCCAGCTTTGCAGTTCACTGGCGACAATCTCCATCTGACGATGAAACGGGGCAATATTTTTCGCAGTAATACTGATAATCTCCTGCGGTTCCGTATATGGATTTTTTTGCAGCATAAGAGACACATAAAGCACGTTGCAGGATTGTGCAGTGCTGACGATTTCCTGCCAGCTCAAAAGTTGTTTTTTTAACAACGGTTCTTCATATACCAATTTGGCGATTCCTTCGCGAATTCTGGCCGACTCGGAAAAGACTACGGTCGAGCACGAAGGAAGGTAAGATAAGGCACAGGCAGTTTGAATACCCTGCGAATAGCCCAGCACCGGCAAGACCGTCGTCTCGGATAAATTCCCCAGGGACCGTTGTGTTTCCGGTTCAAATTCACGCAAAGAATCGATTTCATCGCCAAACAGTTCCAATCGTATTGGCCGCTCATGATTTAACGCAAAAAAATCGATAATTCCGCCCCGGACGCTGAATTGACCAATAGACGAGACTTCATCTACTCGTTCATAGCCGCAATGCAGAAGTTGTGTCAAAAAACCTTCCCTATTCAAGACGGCTCCGGATTTAAGTTCAATCTGCCCATGAGAAAAATCCTGTGGTGACAACACTTTTTGTACAATGCTTTCAACTGTCGCCACAACAATAATTTTTTCCTGCTGCAATAAACGACTGAGAATGTCCATCCGCTTCGCGGCTATTTCTAAACTTTTCGCAGCCACCTGAAACGTAGAAATTTCACCAACCGGCAATTCAAACACTGGCGTGCCAGGCAAAAAAGTCATTAAATCCGCCTTGAATTGTTCGGCCTCCTCCCGATTTCCTGTAACCAAAACGGTCGGACGCTGAGCCGTTTGAAATGCATTTGCAATAAAAGCGTTCTTGATCGTACCGGTTAACCCATAAATCGCACTTTGTTTCCCAATAAATCCGAACGCTTTTACCGCAGCCGCCATCGAAGGATCGGCGCACATGGCATTAAAAAGTACATCTAACTTCATTTTCATCCCACCCATACCAAAAAGAGTTTTAGCCTTGTTGCCTGCTAAAACTCCAGCAATTGAACCCATTCGTCTATAAAATACAAAGTAATTTTACCATTAACGCTGATGATGAGATTTTCGGCAATCCTTCAGTTCAATCGTTGTCAACGTTTCCATACGCTTTAAATCTTCTTTGCTCTGTGCTGCAATGTTCTTGCGCCCGCCACAAGTCATACATTGTACTTCAATACAATCATTCAGAAGGGCTGCCTGAATATTTGTACTGCCGCAATGACAGAACAGCCCACCGGCTTCAGCAATGTCATGTATACGGTTTAAAGCAACAAATAACAGTTGAGGATCTGCAGCATTTTCATCAAAATTGGGTTCGCGCAGCAAACGGTTGACTGCCAGTTGCTGCTCTACAATCCTTTGCTTTACCAACTCATTTTCACCAATTAAACCCAATTCAAGTTTTTCCTTGTCGCAATAAAGTTTTACCACCTGTCCTCTATTCAACGGGTCGCGATCCACACAAACAATGTGATCTGAACCACAAACAATACATGGAATTTGAAAAATCCATTGCCGGCGATGGTTACTCAGCACAACGGAGCGAAACTTTCCGCAACTGCACAGTAATTCCTGTTGGAGGCAGGTGCGTAAAAAAAACCGGTTCAAATCATGCAAATGTGGAATACCGCAATACGGACAGTATAAGGCAATCGTTGCAATTGTCGAAATAACCATACAGACCTCCTTTCTGCACGTTTACTTCGGCAATCATCAAACTTTTTCCTGCTGCAGTAAAATTACAAACCATATTTCCATTTCATTTCGTCAATTTGGCAAGTGCTCTTTTACCAGCCGGCAAAGAACCCGAATATCAAAAGGCTTTATAAGATAAGCGAACGCGCCAATCTCCAAAGCCTGGTTCACTATCTCATTTTCTCCATATGCCGTCATAATAATTACTTTGTCGCCTTGTCCACGCTGTTTCAACTTCCGTAATGTTTCAATTCCATCCATGCCCGGCATTTTCATATCCATCAAAATTAATCCCGGATGCAGTACTCCGGCCTTCTCCACTCCTTCGTATCCATTGGAAGCTGTGACTACTTCGTACCCACTTTCTGTCAACACTTCATCCAATAAAAACCGAATGCCGGGTTGATCGTCAACGACCAGCACAATTGGTTTTTTGTTTTCCATTTGTCTTCCATCCTTATAAATTTTTATCCTTTCGGAACCCAAGACTCACTTATATTCGATGGCAAAACTTATACTTGGGAAAATTGGCCAGTCAACCATTTATTCTTTGTTTTTAAATAAGGCACTCTTAAGAGATTTATAAATATTGACCATCTTATAAATAAATCTATTTTCATAAACACGCAAAGTATATTTTGCCTGTCGGTCATTTATCACGAAATTGATCGAATTGTCAACCGTCGGCAGTCCCCACGTTGCATAAATTGTTTCGCCATTTTTCAATATTTTGATGTGGTAAGCGCTATCGCGCAAGTATAACGGATATGTTAATTTTACCGTATGAGAATGCGTCTGATCAATTGGGATATCGTCTCCCAAGACGGATATGCCGTATTCCGAAAAAAACAGTCCATGGTTCTTTCGCGGCCCGTATACGACAACCGGTTCAGGAGAATAATACGCCAGATATGTTTTTACCAGCTCACTGGCAGTTGCGAACTGAACAATTTTCCGGTCCGCATAGGTTTTCCGCACATAGGCCAGGTGCTGACCTATGTGTTCAAATTGGCCGCCTTCCACGCTTTTCCAATCACCGTTCCCCATAATAAACATCGCATGAGTAAAGCCGACAATCGCATGAATTCCCGGTTTTATTGAACCGTCTTCCATATAAGCGGTTACGCCCTGATCTACAATTGTATTCATGGTCGCTGCAGTTTGATTATCAAAAGATAAATATTGTTTTGGCGTCGGCCGGAACTCTACCAAGCCCGCAGAGCGAAGATCCTTGGCCGGCCGATTAATATCATCTTTTCCAGTGAAATAAATTTCCTGGCCAAAGGGAGCGGCCGTTACTTTGCCTTCATTGCCGTCCGCATCACTTGTTCCCCATAAACCTATCTTTTTGTAAGCTGAAATGCTCATCTTCTCGCTTTGATCTCCATTGCCAAAATCAAAAGATCCAGCTCGTGCCGTTAAGATTTGCCCCTGCTCTGAATCCGCCGTAAGAGCGTCAAGAATCTTCTGGTATGCATATAGAGTTCCTATCCGGCTGGCATAATTGTTAAAATAGCCTTCTTCACCGATAGAATGCGCCCATCCGTGGCGCAAATGGTTCGCCCAGATCCCATTCACCGCAGCATTGTAAGACAAAATATTTCCCGGCAATATAGGATCATAATCCATATGCAAATGGAGTGCATATTCATGTCCCCTGGCCGCTTGTTCTGTCACAGACCGTTGTACTGCCTCCACAGTTTTCTGCCAATCTTTTCCGCCCGGCTGCAATGCCGCCCACTCAGCAGCCTTTACGGCAGGCCACGCAATATAATGAGTCCACTTTGCTCCATGCCGTTCAGCAACTTCATTAAGTTTTTCCGCTTTATTAATCATTTGCACTTGTATTTCCTGCGGTTCCAGCCACCCGTTTGCGTTTCCCCACTTCGCGTTGTACCCAGCCGAATCAATCGGTTCCAAATCTTCCGTCATCACATAACAAATTCGTCCTGGACGTGGATCTTTTACCGGTACACTGACCATTGACGGGGAAATTTTATCATCAACAGCAAACTGTATTTCCCAAGGCCGGCCTAAATTCACAGCATCCGGTCTTTGCGCCTTTACCCGCCAACTCAGTTGGCGAATCTCCCCCGGTTTCAAATTTTCAACCATTTGTTGAACCGGACCAATCACAATTAACCCATACCCATATGGCTCCAATAAGGAAACAGCTACAGCTGGCAATGGACGATTCGTTTCATTCTGAACAGCGGCGGCAAAAGTAACAATATCTCCCACCAGGACCGGCTGGGCTACAGGGTACGCTGTAATCCCAACAGCCTTGCTCCAATCGGCCACTCCTGTTAGTCCGGTAATCAAAACATGCTGTCCTTCGCCCACTTCTATGCTGCATTGATATGTATGCGCTGCTTTCCATTCACCATCCGGTAAAAATTTATGAAAAATGGCTTCGATATGATAGATGCCTTCTAACCAATTTCCGCTATAATTATTGCCGTATCTCGCGTCAATCCAGACTTCACGGGAAGCATTCACCGGTATTCGGCCAGAGTAAACCCAGCCGATACTGCCGAGAACATTCCGGTGTTCATCCAATGCATTGATTTTCAACCGTCCGGTACCCTGCGTGGATAAAAACTGCAGGCGGAACTTCAGCATTTGTTCGCGGCCTGCTCTGATTTCATCAAAGTATTCCATACGGCCTTCACCCCCGGCAGATAGCTGCAATGCCGTACCAGCCGCAAGCCACTTGCCAGTCACAACCTGATAACTATTCCCCGTACCAGTTGAACTAATCCGTTCAGTACGCCAGTTATCCGCAGTACCAGTTGGTACCGGCATTAATCCGGCATCCATCTGTCGTTGTGATGAACAGCCGGTAATGAAGATCAGAGCGATCAATAAAATGATATAATGACTGCTTGCAATTATTTTTTCTCGCATCAAAGCACCTCTTTAGATATCACACGCAGAAAAATAGTTTCATAGTCTTGGCATCCATTGCAATAACATTGTTCCAAGAGACACAGCAACTATAATACCACAAACAACCATTACCGCCACAGGCGTAATGACCACTGCAACCGCTTTGAGAGTTGACAATACATATGCTTCACGGATTGCAATCACATGAAGGGTGATAATCCAAAAAACAAGTATGCTGCCAAACAAAACAAGAAATAGTGATTGAAGCGATCCCGGAAGCAAGGTTGAAAGAACAATCAACGGAACAACGAAAACACGGGGAAAATTCGCAAAACCCATTCCTGCCAATAAACCAATCGCCGTTCCCTGACCACCAAACAACTCCGCCAAGAGACCAAAAAAGCCTGCACCAACAAACCAAAAGATCGTACTTCCAACCACTTGGATAAAAATAACAATTACAGATATAGTCGGAAAATCCGCATTTTGCAAACCAAAATAAACGGCCCAAGCCGGCACGAAAATACTAATTAAAAAAGCGCCAAGGGACTGTCCAACTTTTTTTTCCATTGCAATATTTTGCAATGCAGCTGCCGGGTGAAACAATACGTCATACAAGGTTTCTAAAAATCCGCCCACTTCTATTCACCCCACCTTGCCGGCATAGCCAATGGCGTTGTCAGAGGCAAGGTTTGCCGCAGCTGCGTGGGAATAAGCATACTGAAATCAATTTTTTCATTTGCTCCCCAAAACATAGAAAACGGGTTCATTTTGTCGTATTCCTTGAGCTGCACTTTTCCTGTGATGCCTGCCATTTTTGCAGCTCCGTCAATGGCATCGTACAAATTACCCAGATCATCCACCAAACCCAATTCTTTGGCCTGGATGCCAGTATAGATCCGGCCATCCGCTAGCTGCCGAACCGTCTGCCGGTCCATTTTTCGCCCATCAGCGACCACATCGACAAATTGATCATACATCTGATCGACGATTGCCTGGATGATCTTTCTTTCCTCTTCCGTCATGGGCCTGTCAGGCGATAAAATATCTTTGTGTATGCCGCTTTTTATCTTCTCCTGATGAATACCGATTTTCTGAAAAAGTTCTTGCCAGTTTGCATAAGGCATATACACTCCAATACTTCCTGTCAAAGTTGTTGAATTAGCGTAAATTTTATCTGTCATAACCGCCAGCCAATAACCTCCGGATGCTGCAATGTCGCCCATGCTCGCAACAACAATTTTCCCTGTCGCCCGAACCTTTTGGATTTCTTCTCCTACCTCTTGTGTTGCCGCAACACTGCCTCCCGGACTATTAATCCTCAGCACGATCGCCTTTACTGATTCATCATCACGAGCATCGTGCAATTGTCGGATGATGTTGTCCGTGCCGCCATGCTCGCTCAATAAACCGCTTTGTCCCCGTCCGCCGATAATCACCCCATCAACATGGATTAAGGCGATCTTGCCAAGACCGTAGTTCTGCTTCAAACCTGGCGTTTTAGCAGCAATAAAAATCAGGCAGCCTAACACGACAATAGCCAAAAGAACAATACTCATCTTCTTAAGCACGCCGTTCACCCCTTTTCCGGTTATTAGAAAACCCGGCTTGCGCCGAGCTTGACTAGTGACGACAAAAGCCGCTGGTTGAACTTTTCCTTATTTATGCCACCGAAAGCAGTTATACTTTCGGTACGACCAAAAGAGGCTGTTGGGTACCCAACAGCCTCTTGAGTTTACTTATTGTTCATCTTGCATTCAAGAGCCGCTTTAACAAACTCACGGAATAACGGATGCGGGTTCAGCGGACGAGACTTAAATTCCGGGTGAAACTGGGTAGCCAAGAACCAAGGATGGTCATGCACTTCTATAATTTCTACCAACCGTCCGCTTGGCAGAGTTCCGCCGATAACAAGTCCGGCTGATGATAATTGTTCCCGATATTCGTTATTAAATTCAAAACGATGCCTATGACGTTCATAGATAATTTCATCTTTGTACGCCTGATAAGTCAAAGTATTGTCCATTACTTTGCAAGGATATACGCCCAAACGCATGGTACCGCCTTTTTCTTCAACTGCAACCTGATCCAACATTAAGTCAATGACAGGATAAGGAGTAACAGGATCAAATTCAGTACTATGCGCACCCGATAAACCACATACGTTGCGGGCAAATTCAATCACAGCGCACTGCATTCCCAAACAGAGGCCAAAGAACGGCACTTTGTTCTCCCGTGCATACCGAATCGCCTTAATTTTCCCCTCAATGCCCCGATCGCCAAAACCCCCGGGAACCAGGATACCATCTACTCCGGCAAAAACAGACTGCAGGTCTACTTCTTCAGATTCAATCTCTTCTGCATTCACCCATTTAATTTGGATAGCGGCATCATTGGCAATTCCGGCATGACGCAGCGATTCCGATACACTCATGTAAGCGTCTTGAAGCGCTACATATTTGCCGACAATCGCGATGCATGTACTCTGCGATGGATAAAGAATTTTATCCACCATCAGACTCCATTCAGCCATATCCGGTTCACTGGCTTCCATATTCAGCTTTTCCATAACGATCCGGTCCAAGCCCTCTTCTGCCAGCATTAGCGGCACTTGGTAGATTGTCGGTGCGTTTAAATTCTGGATTACGGCATTCATATCAATATCGCAAAATAGTGCGATTTTATCTCTCATGTCCTGCGAAAGCTCATGTTCCGTGCGACAAACAATAATGTCAGGATGAATACCAATGCTGCGAAGTTCTTTAACACTATGCTGGGTCGGCTTTGTCTTCAATTCCGCCGCTGCCGAGATATAAGGAACTAATGTTACATGAATATATAAAACACCATTACGGCCAACGTCCTTCTTAACCTGACGAATCGCTTCCAGGAAAGGCAAGCTTTCGATATCGCCGACAGTACCGCCAATTTCCGTAATGACAACATCTGCATTATCTTCTTTTCCCACTCGTACGATTCGTTCTTTGATTTCATTTGTGATGTGAGGGATCACTTGAACCGTACTTCCTAAATAATCGCCCTTGCGTTCTTTGTTAATAACGCTTAAATATACTTTCCCAGTGGTTACATTGGAACTTTTTCCTAAATTAATATCAATAAATCGTTCATAGTGCCCTAAATCAAGGTCCGTTTCGCCACCATCCTCCGTGACAAACACTTCGCCATGCTGATAAGGACTCATTGTTCCAGGATCCACATTGATGTACGGATCAAATTTTTGAATTGTTACTTTCAATCCGCGGCTCTTTAACAATCGCCCAAGTGACGCAGCAGTAATTCCTTTCCCGAGAGAAGACACAACCCCTCCAGTTACAAAAATATATTTCGTCATTCAACTTCCTCCTAAAATATACCAATTATGTTATTATTCGCTTTCTTCTTCCGTTACTGCTGAGATACAATCCTGTTGCTGAATTTCTGCTAATAATCTTTCCCGGCGCAAGCCGGCTGCGCCTCCAGTGGCCACCGTGTTCTCTTCTTGAGCAGCACTTCCCCGCTGCGGAACCCATTCATGCAAGCCCCACATCCCTTTACCCATATAAGTGAACCGGCTATCCATATTGATTTGCGTGTGTACTTCCGCCATTGCATGCGGTAAAAAATGAATTTGGTTTTCCTTCTTTTCAAGAACTTTAGTAATCAAGTCCCGAAAATACATAGCGCGACCTTCTTGAGCTAATACCTCGTGCGCTAAATCGACTTCGGATGCCTGTTTGCCATTCTCTATCATGAAGTTTCCCCCCGCACCTAAATATTGTTAAATATATTCACCACAAATAGGCAATACTCCTTGTCAATTACATTTTTTCCGGAGCAGAAACTCCTAAAATTTTTAATGTTTGCCTAATCGTGATTTGCACAGCGGTGATTAATGCAATTCGGGCTGTCTGCAATTCTGGATCTACACCAATCACACGACACTGATTATAGAAACTATGAAATAAACCTGCCAATTCATGCGCATACCGGGCAATACGATGCGGCGCCCGCTCTTGAGCGGCTGAGGCAACTTCATCAGGAAATTCCCCCATTTTCTTGATAAGATCCAATTCATAAGAGGTCGTCAGCAATTCCATATTCACTGCATTTTTTCGGTCAACAGAAACGTCAATTTCTTCTAACTGACGAAACACGCTGGCGATCCTGGCGTAGGCATACTGAATATAATAAACCGGATTATCATTCGACCTGGACTTCGCTAAATCCATATCAAAATCAAGCTGACTATCAATCGAACGCATGATAAAGAAGAACCGAGCTGCATCACAACCCACTTCTTCAATTAATTCCGCCAAGGTTACTCCTTGACCAGTACGTTTTGACATCTTGACAACTTCTCCGCCTTGAAACAAGTTAACCATTTGCAAAATCAAGACTTCCAAATCGTCTGAATTGTAACCGAGCGCAGAAACAGCCGCCTTCACCCGGCAAATATAACCATGATGATCGGCTCCCCATATGTTGATTACCTTCTGAAATCCTCTTTTGAATTTGTCATGGTGATATGCAATGTCCGCCGCCAAATAGGTAGGCACGCCATTATCACGAATAACAACCCGATCTTTGTCATCACCATAAGCAGTTGATTTCAACCACAAAGCGCCATCCTGTTCATAGATGAAGCCATTATTTTGCAATGCCTTGCATGTCTTTGCAATTTCGCCATTTTCATGCAAACATTTCTCACTAAACCAGATATCAAAGGTAACGCCAAAAGCCTCGAGATCTTCCCGCAATATGGATAATTTCTCTTGGCGCGCTAATTCTCTGAACACATCCAAGCGTTCCTGCTGCGAAATTTTTAAATATTCGTCGCCGGCTTGAGCGATAATTCGCTGCGCCGTAACAATAATGTCCTGCCCATGATATCCATCTTCAGGAAAATCAGACTCTATACCCAGCAATTCCAAGTAGCGGGCATTGACTGACAAGGCCAGATTGTCCATTTGATTGCCGGCATCATTAATATAATATTCCTTCTCCACATCATATCCAGCCATTTGAAGCAGATTGGCCAATGCGCTTCCCACTGCTGCGCCTCTGCCATGACCAACGTGAAGAGGCCCGGTTGGGTTCGCACTGACAAATTCAACCTGGACTTTTTCACCTTGACCGGCATCTGTTTGCCCAAAACATTCACCAGCCGCTATGATATCGGACAACATTGCATAGAGCCAATCCGGTTTTAAATAAAAATTAATAAATCCGGGTCCGGCAATTTCCGCTCTCTCCATCCAGGGAAACTGCAGCCGCTCTACGATAGCCTCCGCTATTTTTCGCGGATTCGTTTTGGCTCCGCGAGCCATTTGCATGGCAAAATTCGTCGCATAATCCCCATATTCTTTTTGCGGCGGGATTTCCAGCATTACCGGCGGCAAAACCGGCAAACAAAAAACGCCATCAGTCATGGCATCTTGGGCGGCCTGCCCGATAGCATCCTGCAGCAGTTCCTTAATGTTCATCTTGTTTATCCTCCTGAATCACAATCATTAACCGGTTCATGCTTTGCCACTGACCGTCAATTTCCAGGTCATAGTGTATCACAACAGAAACCGGGTTGTCCCCAGTCCAGGGACTGATTTCCAAAACTTTGGCGGTAACTTCTATTTGCATACGGCCAAAGGCCGTGGTATATTGCCCGTATGTTTTCCGTTGCAGGTAAAAATCAAGTTTTTGCTCGATTTCTCCACTCCGCAGCAGAACAACGTGATCCGGATATATTTTGAGCGTTGTGATTGTCCCCTGCATTCCTGAGGATTGATTTTCCTCATAGATGACATAATGCACGCCGTTTTTTTCATAACAGCGTCCAAGAGCCTGCAATTTTATCTGATGCTCTTCACCGTTTATGTCACATTGGGTTCCGGTCACGGTTACCAAAACTTGTTTCATTACTTATCTCCCTGCAAACATGTGTATATTATAGCGTAATAAGTACGTATTGCCAACTTTTTCGCAGAAAATCCTGACAATCTCTTTTTTCTTGCAAAAAAATGTTGAGTCTATTCATGGTTTTAACAAAGATAAGACCTCCCCCATCCGGATGAGATCTTATCGATAATAACTTATTTTTTGTCTGTCTGCAACATTTTTGCACTTACTTTCGGTATGTTGTAGCCCGAATAAATTTCGAGCATCTCTTTTTTTAAACGCTGTTTAATTTTTTTCTTTTCACCGGGTAATAATTCGTTTTTTTGCGTAGCAAACAAATAATTGTCCAAGTCAAATTCCTTGAGGATCATTTTAGTGTGAAAAATGTTTTCTTGGTATACATTGACATCAATCATCTGGTACAGGTTGCGAGTTTCAGACGCAATATATTTTTGAATGGAATTAATTTTATGATCAATAAATACTTTTTTCCCATTTACTTCACGCGTAAAACCGCGCACCCGGTAATCAATAATCACAATATCCGAACAAAAGCTGTTAATTAAATAATTCAACGCCTTTAGTGGAGAAATCTGTCCGCAGGTAGAAACATCGATATCGGCCCGAAAAGTGATAATCCCCTTATCCGGATGAAATTCCGGGTATGTGTGAACAGTAATATGACTTTTGTCCAAATGCGCAACAACCGTCCCCTGCCCACAATCCACTTTTTCTTCCGCAATCAGCATCGTAACGCTGGCTCCCTGGGGATCATAATCTTGCTTCGCTATATTTAAGACGTTGGCGCCGATCATATTAGCGACTTCTGTCAAAATCCCCGTCAGCCGCTCCGCGTTATATTCTTCATCAATATACTCCAGATAATCGGTCCGGTTCTGAGACGTTTTAGCATAACAAATGTCATACATGTTAAAACTTAATGTTTTTGTAAGATTGTTAAACCCATAAAGTTTCAATTTTTTTTTCGCTTTAACTTCCATTTTTTTCTCCTTACTTGCCGATATGACAGTTGCAAAACGCTTCATGATTTTTAAATTCGCATAAAAACTTATGCAAAAAATCAATTATTATTGTATATTGTTTTCCTGAAAATCGCAATTGTTTCATGAAAATACGGAGGTTCCGCTTGTCAGAAACGGTCCTATGCTACCGGTTGATTAATGCAACCTTCATTGCTTCACAGGCTTCTTCGATCATTTCTTCGCTGCGCGCATAACATAGACGGACATAACCTTCGCCGCCATCGCCAAAACAAGATCCCGGAACAACAGCAACACCTGCTTTTTCCAGAACAAACTGGGCAAACTCTTTACTGGTAAGTCCGGTACCGCTAATATTGGGGAACACATAAATGGCTCCTTTGGGAGGATTGCATGTGATGCCGGGGATCTCATTCAGTTTTGCAACCATCAGGTCACGTAATTTTTTATACTGGCTTATCCGTTCCTTGACCATCTCTTCCGGAGTATTCAAAGCGCTGATACCAGCATACTGAATAAATGGCGGTACGCAAGTATAAACAGTTTCAAACATTTGACCCATTTTTGCAATTAGTTCGGTAGGACCAATTGCATATCCCAACCGCCATCCGGACATAGAGTGCGCTTTGGAAAAACCGTTTAGAATAATCGTTCGTTCACGGCATTGATCGATTACAGAAGGAGAGTAATGCTTGCAGTCATAAATGTTTTCAGCATAAATTTCATCACTCAATAGATAGATATCTTTCTCGCGGACGATTTCAGCTACTCGCAGCATCTCAGCTTCAGTCATTACTCCGCCGGTGGGATTCTGCGGAGATGTAATAATAATCAGCCTGGTTTTATCTGTAATGAGCGGCAATAAATCATCAGGATTTAATCGAAACTCATTCTTTTCCCAGATTGGAACCTTAACCATTTTTATCCCTAAATAGCTGGCAACAGCAATATAGGATGCGAAACCGGGATCAGAAAAAATGACTTCTTCCCCGGGGTTTACAACGCAGCGCATAACAAAATCAATCACACTATTAGCCGGCATAATTGCAACTTGCGATAATTCGGGACGAAAGCCCAATTTTCGTTTCGTGTAATCGCAAATAGCTTCTCTCAATGGCGGTATGCCGAGGGAATCAACGTATTTGGTATACCCTTTGTCTAACGCTTCCTTGGTCGCGGCGACCACATGAGGATAAGCATCAAAAGAAGAATCACCGACTTCAAAACGGTAAACCTTCTTGCCGGCAGCCTCCAAAGCGCAAACAGTAGTTAATATCTCGAGCATTGGTTGTCCTTGCAAACCTTCGGTCAGTTTGGAAAAACTTTTCATGTAAAGAAACACTCCCTTTAATAACTAAAACTAGGTAACTTTCGATCATACCAGAAAGATATTTGAAAATAGATACAACTCCGAAAAACATTGTTGTACTCCCAGAGGACAATCTGTCACTAATTATATCACCCATATGGCATTAAATCCAGATAACCTAATCATCTATTTAGGATTATTTGCACAAAAACAATCGTAAATTTTGCCAAAATCAATTCATATTTGCTTTGGAAATACGATTTTTATTAATAGATGCAGGCAGATCATTCGCGGTTACGGTGATGATCTACCTGCATCATTAGCATAATGATATGGTTATTGGAAATAGCGAACCCCAGCTGCGAAAATTTGCTGGTCCTTTTCACCCGGCACATTTTTTACTACATTCCGGCCAATCCGTTCCGAGTGACCCATTTTCCCCAGAATACGTCCGTCCGGACTTGTAATCCCTTCAACGGCATTCATTGATCCATTAGGATTGAATCGAATATCTAATGACGGGTCGCCGTCGAAGTCAACGTATTGGGTTGTTATCTGCCCATTGACGGCCAGATGAGCCAACTCTTCCTTCGTAGCTACAAAACGTCCTTCGCCATGGGAAACAGCGACAGTATGAATATCGCCGCAATGGACTCCATTGAACCAAGGAGAAAGAGTCGAAACAACTTTCGTGTTCACCATGCAGGAAACGTGACGGCCAATCGTATTGAAGGTCAAGGTAGGCGACTGCGCAGTAAGATCAACGAATTTCCCATATGGAACCAGGCCCAGTTTGATCAATGCCTGAAATCCATTGCAAATCCCCAGAATAAGCCCATCCCGACGTTCCAAAAGTTCCATCACCGCTTCCTTAACTTGCTGATTTCGGAACATAGCGGCAATAAATTTTCCGGACCCATCCGGTTCGTCTCCAGCACTAAAGCCGCCAGGCAACATAATGATTTGTGATTCCCGGATCGTTTTGGCCATCGCTGCCAAAGACTGTTCAACAGCCGCTGCCGATAAATTTCGAATTACCAATGTGGAAGGCAAACCACCGGCTTTTTCAAATGCTAAAGCCGTGTCATATTCACAATTCGTGCCAGGAAATACCGGAATAAATATCCGGGGTTTCGCAAGGCTTACCTTTGGCCGCCGTCCATTGCGGCCTAAAAACGATACCTTTTCAACCCGACCCGCAACTGCCGCTTGCGATGGAAAGATTTTTTCCAATGGTTTCGTCCATTCCTGAAATGCATTTTCCAACGCAATCGTCGCACCATTAACGGTAATTTGCTGTTCCGCGAGAGTCGTCCCGAGAACCTGACAGGGAATATCACCAAAGGCCGCTGCTATGTTCGTTTCTGCCGCGACTTCCAAAATCAAGGATCCTAAATGTGGAATGAACAGGTCTGCTAAATTTTGTTTCCCTGTAAATACCATGCCGATCCGATTGCCAAATGCCATTTTCGTGACGACAGCCGCAATACCGCCTGTTTTCACTACCGAGGCAGATAGAACACTGCCATCATGGATCAATTGATTCACACGCATATACTGGCGCTGCAAAAGTTCCATGTCCGGTATTTCATTCTCATCCCGCTGAATTGGTATCAAAACAACGTGGCTGCCGATCGATTTAAATTCCGGCGAAATAATTTTTTCTGCTGATGCAACATTCACAGCAAAAGCCACCAAAGTAGGTGGAACGTGCTTGTCCATAAACGTTCCCGACATACTGTCTTTTCCGCCAATTGCCGGAATGCCTAATATCTTTTGCGCCCAAAAAGCGCCTAATAAAGCGCTGAAAGGCTTACCCCATTTTTCCGCATCCGTGCCCAATTTTTCAAAATATTCCTGCAAGGTCAGCCGGCAGCTACGGAAATCTCCGCCCATGGCGGTTATTTTGGCAACCGCTTCAACTACAGCATATACAGCTCCATGAAACGGACTCCATTTCGCCAGGACAGGATTATATCCGTAAGTCATCATCGTAGCGGTCGTTGTTTCACCTGAAAGTACCGGTATTTTTGCCGCCATGCCTTCCGCCGGCGTAGCTTGATGCCGCCCGCCAAAAGGCATGAGCACGGTTCCTGCTCCGATCGTACTGTCGAACCGTTCTGCCAATCCTTTTTGACTGCAAACATTAAGATCAGTTAAATTGGTCAGCCACGCACTTTGTGCATCCGTCAATACTGGCTTAACCAAGGCAGGCAGTGACTGGAAATAATTCTGTGCAGGATCCGGCGGGACCACAACAACATCGGTCTCTTGCTTCACGCCGTTTGTATTGAGAAAATCACGGCTCAGATCGACAATTGCATCCTGCCGCCAAACCATTCTCAGCCGGTGTGTGTCGGTAACCTTCGCCACCACCGTAACCTCTAAATTTTCTGCAGAAGCCAAATCTTGAAAAGTTTCTGAGTCAGAGGCGGCTACCACTACAGCCATTCTTTCCTGCGACTCAGAAATCGCCAACTCGGTGCCATCCAAACCTTCATATTTCTTTGGTACTAAATCAAGGTTAATGTCCAAACCATCCGTTAATTCACCGATAGCGACAGAAACTCCGCCGGCGCCAAAGTCATTGCAGCGTTTGATCAATCTGCTTACTGCGGGGTTGCGAAACAAACGTTGTATTTTTCTTTCCGTAGGCGGATTGCCCTTTTGCACCTCCGCGCCACAGGTTGACAAAGAATCACACGTATGCTCTTTCGATGAACCGGTTGCTCCTCCGCATCCATCCCGGCCTGTCCGGCCGCCTACTAAAATGACGACATCACCAGGCGCCGGGACTTTCCGGACAACATTGTTCTGCGGTGCAGCTGCAATCACAGCGCCAATTTCCATTCGCTTGGCAATGAAGCCTTCATCATACACTTCGGCTACTTGGCCTGTCGCTAAACCAACCTGGTTCCCATAAGAACTGTAGCCGGCCGCTGCGCCAATCGTAATTTTGCGCTGCGGCAATTTTCCGGGAAGCGTATCCTCAACTTTCGTCCGGGGATCTCCGCTTCCGGTAACCCGCATGGCCTGGTAAACATAAGAACGACCGGACAACGGATCTCTTATCGCTCCGCCCAAACAAGTGGCGGCTCCGCCAAAAGGCTCAATTTCCGTCGGATGATTGTGGGTTTCATTTTTAAACATAACCAACCACTTCTCAGTGCGGCCATCCACATCAACATCCACGACAATACTGCAGGCATTAATCTCATCTGAAGCATCAAGGTCATTTAAACGACCGGCCTGCTTTAATTCTTTCATCCCTATCAGTGCAATATCCATAAGGCAAATGTCTTTCGGCTTATCACCATAAACTGCCTTACGTGAGGAAAGATATTCCTGATACGCTTTTTCTACTGGTTTCAAAAAGAAGGAATCATGAATGGCCACATTTTTAATCTGAGTTAAAAATGTCGTATGACGGCAATGATCCGACCAATAAGTATCAATCACCTTAATTTCGGTTATCGTTGGATCTCTCCGTTCCGTATCACGAAAATACTGCTGGCAGAACTGCAAATCCGCTTCACTCATCGCCAAGCCCATTTCATTACGCATTTCAGCCAACTCAGTAACCGATTTATGAATAAAGCCGCTCAGTCTTTCCACTTGGTTAGGCGAAACGGTCGAAATTTCAAGTGTATCCGGTTTTAAAAGCGATGCTTCCCTTGAATCGACCGGATTAATACAGTAAGATTTGATACGGTCCATATCCGTTGCTGTGATCGTACCCTGTAAAATAATCACCTTGGCGGAAGCAACAAGCGGCCGTTCCTTTTGCGTCAAAATCTGCAAACATTGGGCGGCAGAGTCCGCACGTTGATCATATTGCCCCGGCAAATACTCCAATGCAAAAATTTGATCTGAGGACTCAACCGGAAGTATTTCATCATATACATTGTCTACGGGAGGTTCCGAAAAAACATTTTTCTTACCCTGTTCATATTCTTCATCAGAAATCCCGTCAATGTCATACCGGTTTACAATACGAAGCTGTGAAATTCCTGATATGCCTAAATTTTCCTTCAAATCATTGTACAGATTACGAGCCTCAATATCAAAACCCGGACGCTTTTCGATAAAAATTCTCCGCACATTATTTGCCATTTTTCATTCTCCTTTGTCCACTTTCTTCACTTGACCTGATCCAACCAAATATTCATCAAACTTTGCATGAATTCATTTTCAGCAGCCTATATTCTTGTCTGCTTTTCTATTATAATATAGTATTATAAATAATAATAATTAATAATACTAATATTTATTATTAGGAGTGTTAATATGGAGATCAATTTTGAGTTATATAAAGTTTTTTATCACGTAGCGCATCATCGCAGCTTTTCCGAGGCCGCTGCCCAACTTTTCATTTCCCAGTCAGCGGTAAGTCAATCGATTAAACAATTAGAGACGCTTCTTGGCAGCAAACTCTTTTTCCGCCATACAAAAAACATCCAGCTTACAAAAGAAGGCGAGATTCTTTTTCGTCATATCGAACCGGCTTTTCACTTCATCAAAGCCGGCGAACGCGGCCTCAACGCCGTTCAATCCCTTCACAGCGGTGAAATCCGCATTGGCGCCAGTGATACCATCTGCAAACATTATCTACTGCCGTTTCTAAAACAATTCAACACCCTGTACCCGGAAATCAGGATTAATGTGATCAACCGCACATCCCCATCCTGTATTGACCTTCTTCAAAAAGGGATTGTCGATCTTAGCATCATCAATCTCCCTCCGCAAGTCAATTATAAAAACTTAACCGTTTACCAGCTGCAAAAAATACATGATGCCTTTGTCGCCGGAAATTCTTATTTACCTCTCAAAAACCGCTGCATTGATCCTCATGAATTAGAAAAATATCCATTATTAATCTTAGAGGCAAACACGACGACCCGTATTTTTTTCGATGATTTTTTGAAAAAAAATTCTTTAACCGTTCAACCGGAAATCGAACTGGGCAGTGTTGATTTATTGGTGGAAATGGCTAAAATCGGTTTAGGAATATCTTTCGTCATTCATGAGTTTATTGCCCAGGAACTGCAAAACGGCGAAATATTTGTTCTTCATGTAAATGCCGATTTTCCAGCACGCTATATCGGTCTTGTTACCAATGATACAATACCGCTCTCCGTGGCAGCCCGGCGCTTCAGTGAATTACTGGGGATAACAGTTGTCTGATCGTACTCATAAAAAAACTCCCTTACAGTAAAGTAAAGGAGTTTTTTTTATATCATTTTAGCCCTTATTGCGTGAAAAACAATCGCGGCAATACACCGGACGGTCGCCACTGGGACGGAACGGCACTTCGGTTTCTACGCCACAAGCAGCGCAGATCGTTTTGTGCATTTCACGTTGAGGACGGCTGCCAGCACCACCACGGCCGCCAAAACCACCGCTTTGTTTACGGGCTGCACGACACTGCGGACAACGTCCAGGTTCATTTGCGAATCCTTTTTCAGCATAAAAATCTTGTTCAGATGCAGAAAAAACAAATTCTGCGCCGCATTCACGGCAAGTTAAGGTTTTGTCTTGAGACATGATAAATCCTCCTCGATCTTATTTGCCCAAAGGTTCAGGGAGTTCAATTATCATTAACTGCCAAGAACCAACAAAGGCAGTTGAGAAGGATAAATGATTGACCTCTTGGAACCCATACCTGAGCGATCAATTCCATTTTACTTGTTCTTGACCTCAAAGTAAATAGGCATTGTCATTATAAACAAAATATTCTATATAATTTGTTCCATGCCAACTATGACCGAAACCGGCCATGAAATACAAGTTCCTTTAAGGGTTTGCGGTTCGCCGGTTCTTCTTGTTCCTGCAAAGCGATTGACAAATTTTCCTTTTTGCCTATTTTGCCAATCGCGATCATTGCCAGCACTTCAAATTTCCCCGGGATCGCCAATAACTCATGCGCCTTTATTTTACTGAAGCCGCCAATCGCATGCGTAATCAATCCCCGGCGCTGTGCTTCCAAAGTCAAGTAACCCCATGCAGTTCCTGCATCAAACGCATGCCAGTTATTCGGCTCCCCGTTAGCAAATGACTTTTTCGCCACCAGGACCACCAGCACCGGCGCCTTATTCGCCCATTCCTGAATGTTTTCATTTAAGATACCGCGCATCACCTTTAATTCTTCTTCTTTGTCAGCCACAACAAAGCGCCATGGCTGCTCATTGAAAAACGAGGGCGCATACCTGGCAGCCTCAAACAAAGCCATGAGATCATCCATGTCAACCGGTTCAGTACTAAAAGCCCTTGGCGACCAGCGTTGCTTCATGTCCTCACTGATTTCATAAGAAAAATCCCGCATACAAAAGCCCTCCCTTTCATAAATTCGCTGCACAAATTTTGTTTTTACCAAGATGGATCGGTGACACCCATCTGCGTATCAAAAAATCGTTGAGCCTCCTCTTCATCCATCCGTTGCCGGTTTTCGACCATTTTGTTCAGCATGTTTTGCATTTTTTTATTTCCAATAACAATGGCCCCAATGACGCAATGATCCCGCAACACGATCTTAGCATAGACTTGGTGCTCTAGATCCCGGAAACGAACATTCGTACAATCGGCTTCCTGATTTTGCGCCTCACCATATACAGCCAAATCAACACCCATTACTTTCAAAGTGTTGGAAGGTATCGTTCCGGAATATTTTTTCAGTTCCCCGGCAATATTGGCAGCAGCAACCGCCGCTTGATTTAATGCCACTGGCACGATGCCCCAAACATTTTCATTCCATTGCGCCACATCCCCGACAGCATAGATGTCCGGAAGATTGCTCCGCATCTGGTCGTCTACCAAAATTCCCCTGTCTGTACGAATTCCTGATCCTGCCAAACAAGATAAATTTGGTCGAACCCCTGCTGATATCAAGACTAACTCGGCGGGAAGCCTTTTTCCGTCGTTCAATTGCACGCCCGTTACCCGTTCTTCACCGCAAAATCCCGCCACGGCCGTTCCCAAAATCAATTTAAGACCCCGCTCCTGCAAAATCGACACCAATACAGCCGCACCCTCACTGTCCAACTGTTTTGGCAATAACCGTTCAGATGGTTCCAAGATAGTGACGTCAAGCCCCATTTTCTTTAAACTATAAGCGGATTCTATGCCTAGCAATCCGCCGCCAAGCACGAATGCGTTTTTGGCTCCTGTTGCTGCATGATCGCGGATCGCAATCGCGTCATTCAGCGTTCTCAATGTAAAAATGCCCATCAGATTACTATTGGGAACAGGAGGCTTAAAGGGCGTACTGCCAGCAGCAATAACCAGATAGTCATAACTTAGAAATTCGTCATTTGACAACTTGATTTTGCGGTCTCGCGGGTCAATTGCCACAACATCAGTTCCATAATAAACCTTAATGTTTCGATCCTCATACCATTTTGGTGAAAAAACAAACAGCTTTTCTTGCGGGATACTTCCTGCTAAAAACTCGATTAAGTTGATCCTCGAATAATAAGGGACGCTCTCATGTGTGATTATTTCAATCTCAATTTCTTGGTTCTTTTCTCTTAGCAAACGAGCGGTATTCATACCCGCAACGCCATTGCCAACAATTATACAACGCATTCTATCGCCACCTCATCACTTGTATGACTCCTACATAAACAGTATATCTCTTTAGGATTATTATATCCCGATTATATTGGTTCTGAAAAGATAAAAGCTGCGGACGATTTTAATCGTCCGCAGCTTTTATCTTTTCAGAACGCCTTAAAGCGTTTTTGTTAAAAAAGACCGGATATTTTCCCAGTGTTGTCAACATCGATTTTTTCCGCAGCAGGAACTTTCGGCAAGCCCGGTAAAGTCATAATATCGCCGGTTAAAGCAACGATGAACCCGGCGCCGGCGGAAACCTTTACCCCCCGAATAGAGATACGGAAGTTGTCGGGTCTTCCCAATTTTTTCGCGTCATCGGAAAGTGAATACTGGGTTTTCGCCATACAGATAGGCAATCCGCCGCAGCCAATTTTCTCAAGATTTTCTATCTCCTGAGAGCTTTGCCCGACAAAATCAACGCCATCCGCTCCGTAAATTTTTGTTGCAATGGTCTTTATTTTTTCTTTGATAGGTAAATTCAAATCATAAGCAAACTTAAACTTGTTTTCTTCGTTATCAATTAGTCGCAGAACTTCTTGCGCCAATTTAACACCACCGGCTCCACCCTGACCCCAGACTTCAGACAGAGCCACATTAACGCCGAGTTTTTTACATTCTTCTTCGATTAATGCAAGCTCCGCCTCTGTATCAGCATGGAAGCGATTGATAGCAACCACTGCCGGCAGCCCGAAGTTTTGAGTGACATTCTCTACATGTTTCAGGAGATTAGGAATTCCTTTTTTCAGAGCCGCCAGATTTTCCTGGTTAAGATCGGCTTTGGCAACGCCGCCATGAGATTTAAGTGCTCTGACGGTGGCAACGATAACTACCGCATTGGGCACAAGTCCGCTTAAGCGGCATTTAATGTCGAAAAACTTCTCGGCCCCTAAGTCCGCTCCGAAACCCGCTTCGGTAACTACATAATCAGCCAGCTTCATCGCCATCTTGGTTGCCATTACACTATTACAACCATGCGCGATATTGGCAAACGGTCCTCCATGAATGAAGGCGGGCGTATGTTCCAGTGTTTGAACCAAGTTTGGTTTAAGGGCGTCCTTTAATAAAGCGGCTACAGCCCCCTGTGCCTTAATAGCGCCTGCAGTGACAGGATCGCCTTTGCGGGTATATCCCACAATAATTCTCTCTACCCGTTTTTTCAGATCCTCCAAATCGCTGGAAAGGCAAAGTATTGCCATGATTTCCGAAGCAACAGTGATATCAAAACCATCTTCCCTCGGCATACCGTTGGCTTTGCCGCCCAAACCATCCGTGATGAACCGCAGCTGGCGATCGTTCATGTCAACACACCGCTTCCAGGTCACCCGCCGCACATCGATATCCAGTTCATTCCCTTGATAAACATGGTTGTCGAGCATAGCCGCAATCAAATTATTGGCAACGCCGACGGCGTGAAGGTCGCCGGTAAAATGAAGATTAATATCCTCCATCGGAATCACTTGAGCATAACCGCCGCCAGCTGCCCCGCCTTTTACGCCAAAAACCGGTCCCAATGACGGTTCACGCAATGCGATAACGGTTTTTTTACCAATATGCATTAACGCATCACCCAGACCAACGGTAGTGGTCGTTTTTCCTTCGCCGGCCGGCGTGGGGTTGATCGCCGTAACGAGAATCAGTTTTGCATCAGGCGTATTTTTCATTTCACTCAACAGATTATAATCAATTTTGGCTTTATATTTTCCGTAATTCTCAATATACTCCTGATCAATATTCAGTTTATCCGCGATTTTGTTAATTACTTCGGGCGTTGCCTCCTGGGCAATATCTATGTCGCTTTTGAATGTCATTTCCTCTTACTCCTCCCAATTGCATGCATTGTCACCGTGATCCCAAAAAATCTCACTAACAAGTTTTGCTTATTTTTCTAAAATTGCCAGGAATTCATTCATTTCTTCTTCTTTCATTTTATAGGTATGATCGGGATCAATGGGGAAGTTTCCTTCGCGAACTTCTTGTGCGTATTCTTTAAACGCATTCGTTAAAACTTCAGCTACATTGGCGTATTTTTTGACAAATTTAGGGGTGAAGTTATCATAAAAACCTACCATATCCGCATATATTAGCAATTGTCCATGCGTATAAGGGCCCGCACCAATCCCAAGAATAGGAATGCCGGCTCTTTCGGTAATCGCTTTACCGACAACAGAAGGAACCCCTTCCACCAAAATGGCAAAAGCAGAAGCCTCTTCCAATAACTTAGCCTCATTTACCAGTTTCATAGCCGCACCGGCGCTGCGTCCCTGGGCTTTATAGCCGCCAATTTGTCCCATAAATTGCGGAGTCAAACCGATGTGCCCCATCGCCTGAATGCCGGATTGCTGAATGGCGCTGATGCGGCTGGCGATCATAGGTCCGCCGCCCTCCAGCTTAATAGCGTCTACCTGGGCTTCTTTAATAAAGCGGCCGGCATTCATAATTGCTTGTTCATCGGAAGCCTGATAAGACATGTATGGCATATCTCCTACGATGAAAGTATTGGGAGCTCCCCGCCGGACAGCCTGACAATGACGGATCATATCATCCATCGTAACAGGGAAAGTTGTGTCATAGCCTAAACACACCATTCCCAAAGAATCACCCACAAGAATCATGTCTATACCGGCTTTTTCCACCATCTTCGCTGTCAAATAGTCATATGCGGTGAGATAAACAATTTTTTCCCCGTTGGCTACCATTTGCACAAAATCATTACTTGTCTTTTTTGCCATTCTTGTTTCCCCCTTATGATTTTTGGTTTTCCCAGAAAATTAAGTAGGTTTTAAAACAATACATCGTTCTATAATATGGCACAACGTATTATATTATGGTATAATCAATTGTAGCATTATTTTTTCACTATTGCAATAAAAGAAATAGCTAAAAAAAATAACCAATAAAACTGATAAATTTTATACTTTCTGATGCTCGAAAAAACGTTGCTTTTATTGCAGAATAGAATAAAATAGTGATCAATACGACGAACGGGGTGGAAACAATGGGTAATGCAATCATTCAGGCGTTAGTCAGGGCAATCGACATTTTAAATTGTTTTGAAGATGCCGAAGAACTGGGCGTAACGGAGATCAGCAATAAAATCAAGCTTCACAAAAGTACCGCTTTTAATATCATTAGTACTCTTGAACATTGCCGCTATCTGGAAAAAAATGATGCCACCGGCAAATATCGCCTGGGTATTGAATTGTTCAGAATGGGAACCAAGGTAAAATATGATTTGCGAAAAATTGTTGTCCCGTATTTGGAGAAACTATTATCCCAATTTAAAGAAACTGCAAACCTTGTCGTGCGAGACGGAGATTATGTAATCTATCTGGAAAAAATCGAAAGTCCCCACTCCATGCGTATCAGTACAGCTGCAGGAAGCCGCCTTCCTGTCAATACTACTGCTGTCGGCAAGGCTATTCTTTCCGGACTGCCCGATAATGAATTACAGCAAATAATCGACGCAATACCATTAGTAAAATTTACTGACTACACGATTTGCGATCAGAATATACTTCTTGAGAATATTAAAAAAGTAAGAATTTCCGGTTACGCAGAAGACTTCGAAGAATTGGAAATCGGATTGACCTGTGTAGCAGCGCCAATTTTTAATCATACAGGCCAAGCTTTTGCCGCAATAAGCATTTCTGGCCCCACCTCGCGAATGCAAGCAGAAATCCGCGAAAACATGGGGAAATCTTTGGTTGAAATTACCCAGGAAATATCCAGAACGCTCGGTTATAAGCCATCACTGAAAAAGCAACCTAACTTTGCCAAAAATAATTGATAATTCCTTGTAAAAAAAAGCCTGATGACAAACATCAGGCTTTCCATTTTTTCCGTTTTTTGCGTGCAGCGCTAAACGGCATTTCCCTTTAAATTTCCAGCCTTCTCCTGTAAGAGTCTCTTTAATACTTTTCCAGTCGAATTTTTGGGCAGAGAACTTACCTGCACAAATTCCCGGGGGATTTTATAAATTGCCAAATTGGCCTGTAGGTATTCCTTCACCGCTTTCTTGTCCAGCTCATGTCCTTCTGCCATGACAATATATGCACATCCGGCACTGCCGCGCAATTTGTCAGGCACGCCAACAACAGAGGCCTCGAGCACATTCGGGAAGGCGTACAACAATTCTTCAATTTCACGCGGGTATACATTTTCCCCGCTGGTAATAATCATGTCCTTTAGCCGATCTACTATATAAAAATCGCCATCGGCATCCTGGTAAGCCAGATCTCCGGTGTGCAGCCAACCATTCCGCAGCGCTTGTGCCGTTTCTTCCGGACGGTCCAAATAACCAACCATCACGATGGGTCCGCGAACAACCAATTCACCGATTTCGCCCGTACCCATGATCCTCCCATCTTCCGCCATAACATGGACCTCCAAGCCGGGAAGAGGGCTCCCAATGGAACCAATCTTGATTCTGTCAGGCGAACTGACTGTGACAACCGGCGAAGCCTCCGACAAACCATATCCCTCTACGATTGCCTTACCGGATTTGCGGGAAAATTGCTGATAAACTTCTTGCGGCAAGGAAGAGCCGCCAGAAACGTACAGCCTTACATTTTGAAAATCAATTGCTGTTCCCCACACTGCAAACAATTTATACATCGTAGGAATTCCAAACACTACAGTAATGCCCGTATCGCGAATAACACTGATGACTTCGCGGGTGAAAGCTTCCAAAATCGTGATGCTGGCGCCATTCAACAACGGTACCAATACCGCGCAGGTCCAGGCAAAAGCATGGTACATCGGCAAAACACATAGTATATGATCCTCTGGTGTAATTGGCATGCGTTCTGAAAAAGCTTTGGCATCACTGATCAAATTATCATGTGTCAACATTGCCCCTTTGGGATGTCCCGTCGTGCCGGAAGTATAAATAATGGTACAGACGGCATGCGGATCCTCAGCTACAGGTATAGCCGCTTCCGGAATATTCATTTGCGGCAGCTGAGAAGAGAAATCAGCAATAACCAGTTGCTGCAGCTCTTGCTCACAGCCGTAGCTGCGCAGTTCGTCAGCCAATTCCATATGACCCATCGTCACTAATGTTTTCATCTTCGAATTTACAACAATAAAAGCGACTTCTCTGGCAACAAGCTGAAAGTTCAATGGAACCACTACAGCCCCAAGACTCGTAATTGCTAAATAGCTATATACAAACTCTATTGAATTTTTGGCAAATAAACCAACATTTTCACCGGAACGCACACCTTTTTGATAGAAAAAATTCCGATACAACATCACTTGTTCCTGCATCTTACCGTACGTTATCGTCTGGTGCCCGCCAAAAAAAGCCACTTGATTTTCTGTTCCCTGGTACATTAATTGATGAACAAGCATTATTTCCCCCCTGATTCTTACATAATAAATATTAAATATTATATCACAATTATCAAATATCTTACACCGCTTTTTTTACGAATCATTGTTTTTAGCAGATAATAAATAATGAACTGCCTTCTGATGCGGACCGGCAAAACAAAGTTGCGGCCATTCGGCAGGATAAAACCAGCCATATTGGGCGGTCTTACTTGTTTCACCTAAGCTTTGCGCTTTCTCATTTATAGAAACAGAACCTTTGTAAAATGAAATCTCCCATTTTCTGTGGCTAAAAAGATGTGTCAGATCGAACATCTTTTCGCCCATGGCAAATGATACACCGGCAATTCTTTGCAAATACTCGCTTAAACTGCTTTCGATTGCTGATTCCTCTATTATCTCTACCGTGGGAAATTCCCACATGCCGGCTAACAGCCCCTGATTGGGCCGGCGAATCAAGAGGTATCGATCTTGCTGCTGGATAATAACAGAAGCTAGCAAGATCGCTTTGGCCCTTGTTTTTTGCCGCTTTACCGGCAAATCTGCCTGGCGTTGTTTCTGAAATGCCACGCAAAAATCAATGACCGGACAATCACTGCAGCACGGGTTGCGGGGCGTACAAACAGTAGCCCCTAGTTCCATCAGCGCCTGATTAAAATCGCCCGGACGCTCCGTTGGAATTGCTTGGCGCACAAGCTCCGCAATCCGTTTTTTAACATTTGCTTGCGAAATTTCTTCGCTGATGCAGTATAATCGGCTAAAAACCCTAAGAACATTGCCATCAACCGCCGGCTCCGCCCTGTCGTATGCGATGCTTAGAATGGCTCCGGCCGTATATTCACCAATGCCCGGTATAGATTGTATTGCCAATTTATCATCAGGCACCCGACCGTTATACGAACTGCAAACTTCGCGGACTCCTCGCAAAAGATTGCGGGCCCGTGCATAGTAACCCAGTCCCTGCCAATATCGCATCACTTCCTCTTCCGATGAGTCAGCGAGCGTTTGTGCATCGGGATAGCGGTTTATCCAACGTTCATAATACGGCTTCACCGCTTCTACACGAGTTTGCTGCAGCATAATCTCCGAAACCCATATTTTGTAAGGATCTTTGTCTTGACGCCAGAGCAAATCCCGCGCCGCATGATCATACCATTTCAATAAATCATCTGCGATTTTTTTTAACATATAGGCGCTCCTTCTATCAATATGCTCAAACCTTCCTTTTAAATTGCAATTACCTCCGTTGGCATAAAAAGCAGGAGATAGACTACCTTTCTTAGAAAATACATTGTATAATTCTATTGTATCAATAGTGTAAAGTCATTTGAAAGGGGCTAAAGCATGGCATTAATTAATGAAAATTACTTAAAATTGCAAGGCAGTTATCTGTTCGCAGAAATCGCAAAACGGGTAGCCAGTTTTAAAAATGAAAATCCTAACGCGAATATTATCCGTTTAGGGATCGGAGATGTTACTAAACCGCTCGCACCGGCAATCATTGAAGAATTGCACAACGCCGTTGACGAAATGGCGAGTGCGGAAACATTCCGCGGTTATGGTCCGGAACAAGGTTATAAATTTTTAATACAAAAAATCATTGATATGGATTATAACCCACTCGGCGTTTCTTTGGAAGATGATGAGGTTTTCATCAGCGACGGCTCAAAAAGCGATGTCGGAAACTTCCAGGAAATCTTCCAAACGGCGAATACCGTTGCGATTACCGACCCAGTTTATCCGGTTTACCTTGATACAAATGTTATGGCAGGACGAACCGGCTATTACAAAGCCGACGGACATTTTGATAACGTAGTCTATATGGAATGTAATGCCGAGAACCAATTCAAGCCGGATCTTCCCAAAGAAAAGGTGGATTTAATTTACCTATGCGTTCCCAACAATCCAACCGGAACTGCGCTCACCCGCACTGACCTGAAAAAATGGGTTGATTATGCTAAAGAAAATCAGGCGATCATTTTATACGATGCTGCATATGAAGCATACATCCAAGAGGAGGACATCCCTCACAGCATTTATGAAATTGAAGGCGCAAAAGATGTCGCCGTCGAATTTCGCTCTTTCTCCAAAAGCGCCGGTTTCACCGGAACCCGCTGTGCATTTACAGTAGTTCCTAAATCCGTTATGGCTTTCACGCAAGATGGAAAAACATACCCGCTGAATGCTCTTTGGAACAGACGCCAAACAACCAAATTCAACGGCGTTCCCTATATCATCCAGCGTGGCGCAGCGGCCGTCTATTCGCCGGAAGGGCAGAAACAAATCCGCGATATTATCGCCTATTATATGGCTAATGCCAAAATTATCACCGAAGGCTTACAAAGCATTGGACTGCAAGTATTCGGCGGCGTGAATGCTCCTTATATCTGGCTGAAAACGCCAAATGGGATGGATTCGTGGTCATTCTTTGATAAACTGCTTTCGGAAACTCATATCGTTGGCACCCCCGGAGCGGGCTTTGGACCGTCTGGCGAAGGGTACTTCCGTTTAACCGCTTTCGGCAACCGGGAAAGTACCGAAGAAGCAATCGTAAGAATAAAAACAAAACTGATCATTTAATTGCAGCAATTGCATAAAATGGCTTGCAGCCAAAAAGCTGCAAGCCATTTCTTAGTCCATCAGAAAGCATAAAATTTTGTCTGATGAACATCAGTGCAACCGGCGCAAGCCGGGTTTTCTAATCCATGGATCACTTGGCAGGTTACTTCATGACCATCATTTCGGTAGCCTTCACCAAGGCAGTGACCTGGTCGCCTGGTTTTAACCCCAGATCTTCCACTGAGTCAACTGTAATTGCCGCTACAAGAGTATCCCCTTTATAGTCCATGACTACCTTTGCCATAACCGCTCCCTTAACGACTTCCTTCACTGTGGCCTGCAATTTATTTCTTCCGCTGATTTTCATGACTTAACCTCCTTTCACTATTTACTTTCATTGTACTGTCATTTTTATATTTTCGCAAACAAATTTTTCCTATGCTCTACACTTGTTATTTTTTAAAAGAATCATAGATTTTTTTGTATTCCGGGGTCGGAGGAATTAACGTATATATGTATAAATGCACCCCATTGGGATCATCTACCACAAAGCTCCGTTCGCCCCACGGCTTATTTTGCATTTCTTGATAAATATGCAGTCCTTCGTCTTTCAAACGTTGGTACTCTGCATCCACATCTTCCACTTCAAAAGACAAAATCAGGCCCTTACCGTTAAAGAATTCTCCCTCATCGCGTTGCGGCAATACAAAACTAACACCAATTGCCGGCATATCCTGCGCAATTAACTCAATATACCAGTCACTTTCATAAACCAACTGAAACTGAAAGTGCTTCATGTAGAATTCTTTTGATTCCTGCAACTTCATAGTACTGATCGTTGAATCTACACGACTGATTTTCATGACTATGCACCTCGCCCAAAATTTCGTTTCTACATCCTAAGAATATTCTTGTTATTATGTTCGTTATGCGAGAGAACAACTCCTGCACTGCCGATACTGTGCATTAATGAATTCTCTTTTTCCCTTTAATGCTTCGGCGGTCTCTTAGCAAGATTGTCTGTCCCATATTTACTCATTCCCTGCACTTCTAATTCGGCAGCGTATTGTTCCAAATCAACATTTGGACTACCCGGCTGATAATTGCTTGTACCGGTAAATTTCCATTCACCCTCCAGTTTGCTCAATGTGAAATAAAGCAAGCTGCGTTTTATATTGCCAGATAAAGCCATCGCATTCACCAGTTCTCGCGTATACAGACACATGCCTCTGATCGTCTCGGGTTCTGCTTCCGTTATCTCTACATAACGCAAGGTGAATTTTCCATAAAAACCTAACCAATCGGTAAAATCTTGTTCCGAAAGCCCACGTGAAACAACATCAATCCGTTGCAATTTCGCCAAATCATGTGTTTCAAAGGCATCCATACGCAGCAGCAATAATTGAATTGCGTCATTTTCGGCCGCGGAAATATACTGATCCAGTTTCGCAATCCGAGTGATTTCAATTGCAGTCCCCCACATCCTGGCGCCAATCAAATCCTCACGAATTTTCGCATCAAAAGCTACCGCCAGCCCTTCCTTCCGGTACTCCTTCGCCAATCGGACAGGCTGATATTTTTTTCCGTTTTCACCTAAAATGCCATAAGTCCCGTCCGCAGCAATATACCGGACTGTTCCTTTCATATGAATTGTTTCATGCGCAGAACTGCTGGCAAAAACAGGCAACGAGATTGCCAATAAGTACATCACCAGCAGCAATATCAAACTTGTTTTTTTGAACATCTTATGCAACCCATTCACCTCTTTTTTAGAGCTAAGCAAAAGTTTCTTCTCTATTCAATCGTTCACACCTTACTTTGCTCTCTGACGATTTGGTTTTGCCCGATCATTTTTTTCCGGTTTACCATACTGTGTCCGTTTCCCGCCAGGCTTAACCGCACCAGGCTTAACCGCAGAACTGCGGGCCGGTTTCTTTGTTTCACCGGTTTTTGCGGTTTGTTCCGTTGTACCGGAGACTTTGCCGCGTTCGAGCTTACTTGCCGCACTTTTTGTTTTCGGCAAAGCCGTTTTTTTGACAACGGCTTGCTTCTTTCGAATAGGATGTCCAGCAGTATCCTGTTGTGCAATTTCTGCTTTGATCCCCTTCTCAATCATTTGCAGATACACTTGATCGCGGGGTGCGACAAACGTAACTGCCAAGCCGGTTTCTCCTGCGCGGCCCGTACGGCCGATCCTGTGAATATAGCTTTCGACATCATGCGGAATATCATAATTAAAAACATGTGTAACGCCTTCAATATCCAACCCTCGTGAAGCGATGTCCGTAGCAACCAAAACTTGCAGCTTGGCTTGTCGGAAGCGCCGGATAACCTGTTGCCGTTTTGCCTGGGATAATTCACCATGCAATTCATCCGTTGCATAACCCAATCCAGCCAATGCGGCATTGAGTTCACTAGCCCTCAGTTTACTGATACAGAATACGATCGCCAAATAAGGTTGATATTCGGAAAGCATCTTATGCAGCGTATTCAATTTTATTTCATCATCTTTGGTACTGACAGCAATTTGCCGGATCTCATCTAATGTCACTCTTTCCGTACGCACGTGGAGGTGGTTTGGATTTCGCATGTAGAGTGCGGCGAGAGCGCGAACCGGCTGCGGCACTGTTGCCGAAAACAACATCATTTGCCGTTTAGATGAAGTGTTCCCCACCAGTTGCTCGACATCTTCCCAAAAGCCCAGTTTCAACAATTGGTCCGCTTCGTCAATGACCAGCATGGACACGCCAGAAAGGCGTATTGTTTCCCGTTTCAAATGATCCATCAATCGTCCCGGAGTGCCTACGACGATATGGATTTCTTTTTGCAGCTTTTTCATTTGAAGATCGATATCCTGTCCGCCGCATACTGTCAACACATTGATATTGCTATTCGGAGTAAATTTTTTAATTTCTCCGGCAATCTGAACAACTAATTCTCGCGTCGGCGCGATAATCAATGCCTGGATCCAATGTTTTTTCACATCAACCGCAGCTAAAATCGGCAGAAGAAACGCCAACGTTTTTCCCGTACCGGTTTGAGCCTGCGCAATCACATCTTTTCCTGCCAGCAGCAGCGGAATTGCCTGTTGTTGGATTGGCGTCGGCACTGTGAAACCAGCTTTTTGCAATAATTCATTCGTGTCCTGCTGTATCCCGAGTTTTAAAAAATTTGTTTTCATTTTCCAAATCACTTCCTTGTTATCTCTTGATCCTATCTGTAATCACATATTGGCATGAAAGAATAAACAACCTGTGAACCACACCTGTTATGACTTATCAGTATAGCATTTTTTCGCACAAATGAATACCCCATTCGTTTATGAAGGATATTGAAACCGCTGCGCAGAAAAATCATCATTAGTATTTCGCTAGAAAAAGGGGGAATGGCATTGTTTGCACCGGCGACAAGCATCACCGCAAAAGTTTTCCGTTTCGATCCCAGCAAAGAAAAAGAAGGGCATCTCCAATCATTTATCATAAAGACTTCCGAACCGCTATCCGTCATGACAATCCTGGCAAAAGTTCACGATCTCGATCCAACCTTTGCCTGCCGCACTTCTACCTGTTTCAAAGGAAAATGCGGTTCTTGCCTAATCAGAGTCAATGGGAAAAACGTTTTAGGTTGTATTGAACTGGTTCAGCCTGGGGAAGAGATCACGCTCGAACCTCCCTCGCACTTCCAACTTATCCGTGATGTTGTTGTTGATTTTTCTCATCCGTTAGGCGCTCAGCAAAAATATGACGAGGAGACGGAGCAATGAAAATTACCAAACAACTACAGACTGATGTATTAATTATCGGTGCCGGCGGCGCAGGCCTTCGAGCCGCATTGGCAGCCGCCGAAGCCGGGTCAAAAGTCATTATAACAAACAAGGGACCACTTGCAAAATCCGGCATTACACTTACAGCCGCGGGCGGCATGCAGGCGCCGCTTCACCCGCAAGACAGTCCGGAACGCTATTTTGAAGACACCGTGCAGTTTGGCTATGGACTGGCGGATCAAAATCTCGTCCACTGTCTAACCGGACAAGCCTGTGCGCAAGTAGCGGAAGCGGAACGATTTGGCGCCCAATTCACGCGTGACGAAACCGGCAATCTGGCCTTAAGCCAATTCCCTGGGCAGTCCCTTGCCCGCAATCTATTCTTTAAGGGCGGCGGGGTTGGTTTGGTTGCTGCACTGGCCCGGGCTTGCCGGGAAAATGAAAACATTTCTATTCTGGAAGATTTTTTTGTTACCGGCTTGATCAATTCCTGTTCCGGAAACGCAGCAATATCCGGTGCAATCGGTCTGAATTTAAAAAACGGCCAGCTAACTGCAATTGCTGCAAAAGCGATTATTGTGGCAACAGGCGGCTGCCAACGGCTATGGGAGATCAATGACTGCCCCACGGATGCTACAGGTGATGGGATACTCTATGCTTTCCGGGCCGGCGCTAAACTAGTCGATATGGAAATGGTGCTATTTTACCCTTCAGTGATTGTCTGGCCACCTTCACTAAAAGGCGCTTTTGTCCATTATGAATTCCTTGACCAAGCCATTTTAGACGGCAATGTTTACGATAAGGATGGACAGGCGATCCTGCCGAAACCACTCCCGGTCCGCGATGAAGCCATGCGAATCATGGCGAAAGCAATTATAGACGGCAGAGGAACAGAACACGGCGGCCTCCTGTGGTACGTCGGTTCATCGCCAAAAGGCTTGGAGGCAGTCCGTAAAAAACTTGATATTGCCCAATATAATTATATCCGCAAACACGGAGTCGATCCCGCCACCGAGAAAATAGAGGTGGCTCCTGGCGCTCATTATCTTTTAGGAGGCATTCATATTGACGAAGAGTGCCGCACTAATTTGCCCGGCCTGTTTGCCGCCCCTGAATGCGCCGGCAATTTTGACGGCGCAAACCGCCTGGCCGGAAGCGGTATCACTGCCATACAAGTATTCGGAGCAATTGCCGGTCTCGCCGCTCATCATTGGGCTGAAAGCAATGACCACTGTGAAGCCGACCCGCTTTGCCTTGCCAAGGAAATTTCCCGAGTAGCCGATCGCCTTACGGATTGCTCTGATTTAGAGCCCGCTGTTCCGCGATTAAGGGATCAATTGTGCGCAGCAGTGCAAAACTTTGCCGGCGTCATCCGCAGTGAAAGCGGCTTAAAACAGCTGCAGCAGAGCATAAATGATATCCGCTTTGAACTCCTGTCCGTTAAAGTGCCGAAAACAACCTTGTTTAACCAACAGTTGACGGACCTGCTGCAACTGGAAATCATGTGTGAAACCGCTCAAATTATTGCTGCCAGCGCTCTTTTCCGCGAAGAGTCGCGCGGGCACCATTTCCGCAGTGATTTTCCGCAGCAGAACGACGGGAAATGGTTACTTCATACGCAAGCCGGCAAAAGCGAAAACGGCTTGACGATCAGTACCAAAGACATTGTCATGCGGCAAAAATGCCGATAAGCCGAAAGGAGCCCCGCTAACGCGAATATACATTCGTTTTAGCGGGGCTCCTTACATAGTCAAATCAAATAATTTTTGTCGTCCATTCTTCTACATTCCATACTCCGGTGACCCAGTCTTCATAAAATTCCGGTTCATGAGAAACCAATAAGACCGTTCCCTTAAATTCCTGCAGCGCGCGTTTCAGTTCCGCCTTCGCTTCAACATCGAGATGATTAGTCGGTTCATCCAATACCAGCCAATTTACCTCGCGCAGCATGAGCTTGCACAACCGGACCTTCGCGTTTTCGCCGCCGCTCAATATCATCATCTGGCTCGTAATATGTTCGTTGGTTAATGCACACCGGGCCAAAGCAGCCCGCACTTCAAAGTTTGTTAAGCCTGGATACTCATCCCAAATTTCTTCCATCGCCGTTTTCGTATTATGCTGGCTTGATTCTTGTTCAAAGTATCCGGGATACAGATTGTCCCCTAAGATAGATTGCCCGGAAATCGGTGTGATTTTCCCTAATAATGTTTTCAGCAATGTTGATTTTCCGACACCGTTGACCCCGCAAATGGCAATCTTTTGACCACGTTCCAGCGAAATGGTAACGGGTTTTGTCAGTGGATCATCATACCCAAGAACCAAATCAACTGCCTCAAAAACAAATCTTCCCGGCGTTCGAGCTTCGCGAAATTGAAAAACCGGTTTCATCTTTTCACGAGGTTTCTCCAATATTTCCATCTTATCCAAACGTTTCTGACGGCTGTTCGCCATCCCGCGAGTCGCCACCCGGGCCTTATTGCGGGCAATGAAATCTTCTACCTTTGCTACCTCTTGCTTCTGACGTTCATAAGCCCGCAACTCCTGACTTTTCTTTATCATATGCATCTGCTGAAACTGCTCATAATTACCGGTATAACGAGTCAGAATCGTATTTTCTACATGATAAATCACATTGACCACATCATTTAAAAACGGAATGTCATGCGATACCAGAATGAAGCTATTTTCATAGTTTTGCAAGAACCGAGTGAGCCATTCAATATGCTGAACATCCAAATAATTCGTTGGTTCATCCAAGATCAGCACAGTTGGATTCTGCAGCAGTAATTTTGTTAACAATACTTTTGAACGTTGACCGCCGCTTAAATCAAACACATCCCGATCGAGACCGATTTCGCCTAATCCCAAGCCATTCGCTAAATCTTCGATCTTAGCATCAATGGTATAAAAACCGCCATGATCCAACAGATCTTGAATTTCGCCAACATCCTCCATCATCCGGTTCATTTCTTCTTCCGGCAAATCAGGATCACTCATTTTGTCGTAGAACGCCAGCATTTCCGCCTCTAGAGCAAACATCGGCTGAAAAGCTTCTCGTAACGCATCCCGGATTGTTTTCCCTTTTGTCAAAACCGTATGCTGATCAAGATAGCCAATGACGGCCCGGTTCGACCACTCTACTTTCCCTTCATCCGGCTCAAGCTGACCGGTGATAATATTTAATATTGTTGACTTTCCTTCTCCATTTGCACCGACAAATCCCACATGCTCCCCTTTCAATAACCGGAAAGAAGCGCCTTCCAATATCTTTCTGGCGCCAAAACCATGGGAAACATTTTCCACATTCAATACACTCATGCTATTTCTCCTACATTATAATTACAATAATCGGCCAAAGCGGCCAAACGCTTCTATATTTTATCGCATACGAAATACGGATGTCAATTCTGTTTATCGCATGTGCTGTTGATCGTATGCTTTTGCTCCACATTCAATTGAGGACTTGACCTTCGCCAAGTCCTCAATTTCTCTGCACTATTAAAATTCCATTTTTCCTTACTGGATAATTTCTTGAACCCGGCCAATAATGCCACTTTCCAACCGCACCTTGATTCCGCGGTGGTGAACAGCGCTGTTCGTAAGAAGATCCTTCACTACGCCCTCTGTTAATTGACCGGAACGTTGATGCTGCTTTTGAACAATTTTCACCCGGCTGCCTGGTTTGATATTTTTTCGTTCCGTACCATTCATAAAAAGTCCTCCTCATTTTTCCCTGCCATTGTGAAATGACTCCAATAACTGCCGGCGATTATGATTATACTGAAATTCCATATTCATAATTATTTTCCCAGTAATCCCCATGTCATCAGTAAAAGTCACTGCCTTTTTGCGGGCTTCTTCGATTTCTTGCCACATCAACAGCAGCAGTTCAATTGTTTTCTGCAATCCGTAATTGTAAAAAGGTTTTTTAAAGATAAAATTAGCCAGAAAATGTTCAATCAAAATTTCCGGCGTACAATACTTTGTTTGCCGCAAACACGTTTTTTCATCCATCAAAAGATAATTTTCTTCCATCATGCAGCGTAATGACCGGCCAAAAAAATCATCTTTGGGAATCTGTAGAACCTTATTTACTGAAGCGGCTAAAAAATCCAGCCGTTCATCCATTACCATGGCCCGGCATTGAATAATATCAAAAAAATGACTCTCCAGTTCATAATAATAATGTAAAGGATGATACCGCGAGCGCTGATCCGGGAAGGCTTCCGCCGCATAATCCCTTTGGGTTTCCTGCCAAGGAAGGTGCTCGCTGCGGACAATTGCCAAAGGCTCCACCCGGGTCATCTTCTTCAAGACCGCAGGACAACTGAAACTAAGCGTCAATTCAACGCCCCGGCTTGTATTCATAGGGTACCGGGGAAACGTTTTGCACACTGCATCGAGTTGATCATGTCCAGCTTCCCTATGGAGCCGGCACAAATTGGTGGGATCCAGAAACCAGCATGACCCGTCGGATTGTTTTGCGATATACGCATATTCCCCGAAGCCCCGTTTCGACAGAGGCAAAAGTGCCTGGCTAAATTCTTCACTGCATCCTCTTTCCTTGAACCATCGTGCATTCCGGTAATAACTTTCCTCATCGACCGTTATCATCCAGTCATTACGGCAGCATGTTCCACACATTTCACAGGCAAAATTCTCCACTACATCAAGATAAAGATACATCTTATATTTTACGCTCCTCTTAGTTGATGGTAATTTTGCGCAGCCGAACAGACCACTCTTTTCAACTGCGCTTTTTAAGCTTCCGTAATGCGGGGAGAACGAGAAGTACCGCGAGAAGACTTGACCCCAAATCGGAAATCGGCCCGGCCAGCCAAACACCCTGCACGCCAAAAAAACGCGGCAAAACCAACAACAGAGGAATGAGGATAACAACCTGTCTGGACATGCTTAGAGACAACGCATGCATAGGCCGTCCGGTTGCCTGAAAAAATGCGGTCCCTATTACTTGCAGCCCAATAACCGGGAGCATAAGCAAGAAAAATTTCAAGCCGTTTGAGCCAATCACAATCAAGGCAGGGTCGTCACTAAACAAGCGAATAATATGAGTATCAAACAGCATAACTGCAATGAACCCGGTAGTGGCGACAATCGTCGCCCAAATAGCGGCAAGTTTCACCGTCTCGCGGACACGCTCATAGTTTTGGGCGCCAAAATTATATCCAATGATAGGCTGCGCACCCTGGCTGATACCAAAAATCGGCATCAGGATCAGCATGGAAACCCGATTGACAACACCCATAGCGGCAACAGCCATTTGACCGCCGCAGGACGCTAACGTGTAATTAAATAAGCCTGCTACAAAACTGGCAGCTATCTGCATAAAAAACACCGAAGAACCCATTGTGAAAATTTCGCTGACAATTTCTCTGCTGGGACACAAATTCTTCAGCCGCAGTTTCAAATACGCATGCGGTAAAAGAAAATGCGCAACCACCCAACAGGACGAAACAGCCTGTGCAATGATAGTAGCTGCTGCCGATCCCCGAATTCCCATTCCCAAGCCAAAAATAAACAATGGATTGAGCATTGTATTCAACAAAGCAGCGATGATCATCGTCATCATCGCGACTTTTGGGTTGCCCTCCGCACGGATAATATTATTCAAGCCGAACCCGATAAACATAAAAATGCTGCCGCTAACAATGATATAGGAAAAGTCATGGGCCAATGGCAAAACATCCTCTGTTGCACCTAAAACAACCAAAATAGGATCAAGAAAAAGAAGCATGGGAGCAGATGAAAAAATGGATAAAAGCACTGAAAGAAAAAATGCATTGCCAAGAATTTTTTCTGCTTCCAAATGTTTCTTTTGTCCAAGACGGATAGATATCAGCGTTGTCGATCCAACGCCGATCAGCATGCCAAATGCCATAAACACGATCATAATCGGAAAAGCCACAGTTACTGCGGCCAACCCGATTGCCCCAACCCCATGTCCGACGAAAATACTATCAACAATATTATATAAGGCCATAATCAACATTCCAGTGATTGCCGGAACGGAAAAACTCCAAAGGAGTTCGCTGATCTTTTTTTCTCCTAATGCCTGCGAACGGTTCAAATCAATCTCCTTTTTCATCACAAAATGTTCGTCATTCAATACAGCCTCATTATAACATCAAAGCGTGAACCCTGCTATTCAGGTTTCACGCTTTGACTCGACTGTTCATCATTTCCGGTGATGTTCGTTTATTCTTACTGTGCTTCGCGATGTTTTTGATACAATGCATAGTGCTTTCTTAGTATTTCCGGTATAGGCAACTGATAAGGACAACGAGGTTTACAGACTCCGCAATCCACACAATTTGGAACTGTCTCCATAGCTGTCTTGGCAAAATCGACAGCGACTGCCGGTGACATCCGTTTGGCAATAACCCCATATCCCATTGCAGCCGTAATCATCACCCCGTTGGGGCACGGCTGGCAATATTCGCACCGGCGGCAGAACTGGTTTCCCACTTCACTACGGCATTGGTCCATCAATAACAGATCTTCTTCAGAAACCACATTCGGGTGCTGGTAAATTGCAAGAATTTCATCAATCTTTTCAGTGGAATCAAAACCGGGGATCGGAAGAATATCGGCTTGCTGACGCAAGTACTTAAAAGCCAGCGCAGCACGATCAATGATCCCGCCGGCAAAAGGCTTCATGACAATAATACCGACGTTATAACGTCTGGCTTCTACAAAAAGTTCCTCTTTTGCCGCTTCTTCAATGAAGTTAAACGGAAACTGAATGGTTTCGAATAAACCGGATTGAACAAACTTGATCGCCATCGGCAAGCTATGGGAAGTGATGCCGATATGTCTGACTTTTCCCTGTTCCTTGGCTTTCATGACCGTTTCCATAGCGCCGCCGGGAGCAATAATGGCATTCCATTCTTTTTCTTGCGCAACTTGATGAAATTGGTACAAGTCAATATATCCGGTTTGCAGACTTTGCAAGCTTAGCTCCAAGTGTTCCAATGCGCCTGCAGCATCTCTGCGTCCCGTTTTCGTGGCAATTACCACTTGATCCCGGATACCCAATAACGCTTTTCCCAATTTTACTTCACTGTCTTTATACATATTGGCCGTATCAAAAAAAGTAATCCCGCGATCAAAAGCATGTCGCGTGACGCGAGTAGCTTCTTTAAAATTCAGCCGCATGATCGGGATGCCCCCAAAGCCAACTTCAGAAACCTTCAGCCCTGTCTTCCCCAATATTTGATAGTTCATAGCCACTACCTCTTTTCCACATTGCTTAATACGTTCTTTCCATTTCTCCTTCGATATGCATGAATACAAATCCTTTTTCGCACAGAAAAAGGAACAGGCTGAATTCAGCTTGTTCCTTAATTCATTCAAAAATTTTACTGTTTTGCGGTCCCTTGCAATCATTCCCACCCCAGCCAAATATCCGGACAATAGCCTACTGTAACTTTCGCTCCGTTCCGCACAATCGGAGTCTTCAACAATAGGGGATTTTTTAATAATACCTCTTCTTTATTATGGATGATATATTTCAAATTGCTTTTTGCATATTCTTTGCCTTCACGATTAATGAGGACTTCCAAGCCGACAACCGCTTTCATTTTGTCCAATTCCCCTTTACTGGGGCCACGCATCGTCAGATCAACAAAATGATACGCTATGGCGCGTTCCTTAAAAAACCGCTCTGTTTTTTGTGTGTCCTTGCATTTTTTAGTGCCAAAGATTTGAATATTCATCGTATCGCCTCAATAAGCTATTTTCTTTGTGCGATGGGTAGAAATAGTAATCTAAACCATCAGTCGCATTGACCATGTACCTCTTCATTTCGGACTTCCGTAATCCGATTGTTTTCATCTACCATGACCACCGTCGGTATAAAACGGTGAAATTCTTCCTCCGCCATCATGGCGTAAGTGATAATGATTACTTTATCGCCTGCTTGAGCCATGCGTGCAGCTGCCCCATTTAAGCAAATGACGCCGGATTTTCGTTCCCCTTTAATCACATAGGTCTCCAAACGGCTGCCATTATTATTGTTCACGACCTGAACTTTTTCATTGGGATAAATACCGGCTGCTTCCAGCAACTCTTCGTCAATGGTAATACTACCCATATAATTAAGGTTGGCTTCTGTGATTGTAGCACAATGAATTTTTGATTTCAACGATGTTAGAAACATAGAGCACCTCCAGTCGTTTTTTCAACTCAATACCATTTTATATTTTTAAACGTTTCCGGCCAAAAGAAAAGCCTTCCGGAACATATCCGAAAGGCAAACTAATCCTGTCACCTCCCGTCTCAGTCCCTGCGGATCTAAGCGGTTAATCAAATTCAATTCAGCACCATTTTTATAACCTGTCTGATATGCGCTCTTGTATGGCTCCGGTAGGATACCATCATGGCATATTTTGCTATCCTTCATAAGGATAGCATTCTTTCACGAAAAATTCAATTCAATTTTTTTGCATTTCTTCCGCTACTTCCGTCAGATAAGCCCAGCGCTCCAGCAGCGCATCCAGTTCATGCTCCCATTGCTGCTTGCTGCTTACCAAGCCTTGAAGCAATTCAAAATTACTGCCGGCAGAGTTAATTGCCATATTGATTTTCTCTAATTCTTGTTCAGCATCAGCAATGAGTCCCTCGATCTGTTCGTATTCCCGCTGCTCTTTAAAGCTAAATTTGCGCGGACGCGCTCTGGCAGGATCCTTCTCGGTAATGTTCTTTTCATTTTTTGCCGATTTGGGTAACGTTTCCTTTGCGGATAACTTGCGGTTTTCAATATAAGAAGAATAGCCGCCAATATATTGTGTAATCACTCCATCGCCTTCAAAAGCAAAAATTTTATCCACAAGGCGATCTAAAAAGTATCGGTCATGAGAAACTGCAACGACTGCTCCCGGAAAATCATCGAGATAATTTTCCAAAACGGACAACGTGGGGATATCAAGATCATTTGTCGGTTCATCCAAGAGTAAAACATTCGGCGATGACATTAAGATTCGCAGTAAATACAATCGTCGTTTCTCTCCTCCGGACAGTTTGGCGATTGGCATCCATTGAACAGAAGACGGGAACAAAAAGCGTTCCAGCATTTGCCCAGCGCTGATCGACTGGCCATCAGCAGTAGTAATATACCCAGCTTCCTCTTTAATATAATCAATTACTCGCAATTCTTGATTCATTTCGCCGTTTTCCTGCGAAAAATAACCAATCTTAACAGTCTGACCAACCTCAACCGTCCCAGCACTGCAGGCAAGTCGTCCAGCAATCAGATTGAGTAATGTCGATTTCCCGCTTCCGTTGGGACCAACAATACCGACCCGGTCATCCCTCAGCAGCGTATAATTAAAATCATGAATAAAGGGGATGCCGTCAAATTCTTTACTAACATTCTCTAATGAAAGAATTTTTCGCCCCAACCGGCTGGATCCAACAGATATTTCTACCTCACCGGCGCTATTCTTCGGTTTTTGTGCAGAAAGTTCTTCAAATCGCTCGATCCTTGCTTTCTGTTTCGTTGACCGGGCTTGAGCCCCCCGCCGTATCCAGGCCAATTCGTGCCGAAATAGGTTTTGGCGTTTTCGCTCACTGCTTGCGCGCTGCTCTTCCCGTTCCGCTTTCATGGTAACAAAGGTACTGTAATTGCCGTCATAGCTATACAATTGCCCCTGATCCAACTCAATAATACGGGTTGCTACCCGGTCAAGAAAATACCTGTCATGCGTAACCATTAACAATGCACCTTTGCGTTTGGCAATGAAATCCTCCAACCAGGCTACTGTATCGTTGTCAATATGATTGGTCGGTTCATCCAAGATCAGTAAATCAGATGGATTAATAAGAGCGCTGGCCAAAGCAATCCGTTTTTTCTGCCCGCCGGAAAGATTGCCAATGGTTGCAGAAAAATCAGTGATGCCTAACTTGGTAAGAATGGCTTTTGCGCTGCTTTCCAACTGCCATGCATCATGAATATCCATTTGACGGTTTAATTCGATCAATTTTTTTTGCCATTCCATATCATCGGGTCGTTTGGAACTTTGCTCCAACACCTGTTCATACTCCCGCAATAATTGCATGACCGGAGAGTTCCCTTTGAAAACTTGCAATATAACAGTAGCCTCGTCATCAAACTCCGGTTCTTGCGGCAAATATTCTATTTGTACTGCGCTGCCTTTGATCAATTTGCCGCCGTCTAAAACTTCCAGATCGGCAACCATTTTCAAAAAAGTAGATTTCCCAGCGCCATTTACACCGATAAGACCGATTTTATCTCCGTCTTCGATACTAAAATTCACATTGTTTAATAAAATTCTCTCGCCATAATTTTTCGATAAATTTTCCGCGGTTAAGATCGTCATGCTTTTTATTCCTTTACATTTGTCATACACTTCGTCATTAGTATGATAACATAAAACGAGGCAATGACAAACCTTAATTGAATTCAAAGGTTGTTGTTGATTATCTTTTTTCTTCTTTCTTCCGTGCGCCGCTATCCATAACCCGTCCACCAGACATCCGTTTGGCAGAGATATTTATTTTTAACGTTTTTTCATACTTTTGCAGCAAGTCCAGTTCGGCAAGCGTTACAATAGATACCGCAATGCCTTCTTTACCGCAACGTCCGGTTCGGCCCACACGGTGCAAGTACACCTGAGGATCTTCTGGGATATCCAAATTAAATACATAGGAAATTTCCGGAATATCCAAACCGCGAGCCGCCAAATCCGAGGCAACAAGCAATTGCACCTTCCCATTGCGAAAATCTTCCAATGCCCTTTGACGATCCGTTTTTACGGAACTGCCAAAAATACTATCCGTCTTCAATCCATGAAAACTCAATTTATTAACAATATTTTCGATGTCAAAACTTCGATTGATAAAAATCAAGGCTCTTTCATTTCCTAACAAATAGACCAGTTTGCGCAAAGTATCGATCTTATCCCGTTGTTCCGCCAAAAAATACATGTGTGTGATTTCCTTGGCAACCTCCGGCCGTTTCGTAATTTGTATGATTTGCGGTTCCTTCATAAATTCCAATGCCCGATTGATCGTCGCTTGAGTAATGGTTGCAGAAAACAACATGATTTGCCGTTCTCGCAAGGTTGCTTTAACGATCGATCGAACAACAGCTATATTGTGATCATCCAATAATCTATCCGCTTCATCAATAATAATTGTTTTAATCGTATGTGCTGTAATCTTCCTTTTTTGTATTAACTCGAGAATTCGACCGCCTGATCCTACAAGGACATGGGGTTTTTCTTTCAATTTGTCAATTTGTCTTTTAATATTCACATCTCCGATAACAGCTGCAGAAGTGACTGAAAGAGCGGCATCTTCAACCAGCCATTCAATTTGACGAAGAATCTGAATCGCCAACTCATGAGTTGGCGCTAAAATCAATGCTTGCATTTCGCGTTTTTCCGAATCAATCCTTTGCAGCAATGGCAAAAGATATGCCAGTGTCTTGCCGGTTCCCGTCGCTGATTGACCAATAACATCTTGTCCGGTCAACGCGGCCGGAATAACCAATCCCTGTATTTCTGTCGGCGTTACAATTCCCGTTTCAGACAGAGCGGAAGCGAGAGACGCCCCTATTCCCAATTGTTCAAAATTCCTGCTCATTTTTTCATTCTCCTTAATAAAATTTTCTTTACTTTTTTCGTATGTATATAGTATACTATAGAAAGCCACAGAAGAGGTCCAGTGAAATTGCCATTTGTCCTTCTCAAACTGTATTCAAGTAAGGGAAGTCCCAATGTGTGTTCTCTTGAACCAAATGTTTCTGGGTAATACATTTGAGGAGGCATATATTATTATGTCACAAGACAAAACTTTAACTTGCCGTGATTGCGGCGCTGAGTTCATTTTCTCAGCATCAGAACAAGATTTCTTCGCACAAAAAGGCTTCACTAACGAGCCTGGCCGTTGCCCTGATTGCAGAGCAGCACGTAAACAACAAAACAACGGTCGCAGCGGCGGCGGTTTCCAACAACGCGAAATGCATGCTGCAACTTGCGCAGCTTGCGGTGTAGAAACTCAAGTTCCTTTCCGTCCAAGCGGTGATCGTCCGGTATATTGCAGAGATTGCTTCCAAAGCAACAACCGTCGTTAAAAAGTGTCAAAAACCCCTGTCATCCGGCAGGGGTTTTTGTTTTGCCTGCGTCTGATTGATGATTGTGGGCAGGCGCACCCATAATCACGACCGAAGCATTGTCATTAAAAGGGTTGCTTCGCACTGATAGTGAAAACAGATACGGATAATCCTTTTTTAAAAATTGCATATAGTCAAGCCATTCTTGTCCCAACAGACGATAGATCCGGGCAATATCACCGCTTATGTGGCTATAATCGGCTGCAGGTAACCCTTTTAAGTCCGGCCTATATTCGAGTTCTTCAGTCAGATGAAAGACCGCCTGCATTAATTGAGTAAATGTATCATGCTCTAAAAGGTTCGGATTGGCCAGCAGTCCCGCCAATAAACTTCGTTTACTGGACAACAATGCCTTCAGCTCTGCCAAATCCCCTTTACAAGCATCAATATGAAAAATATTTTTTTTCATGTTTTCACCGGCAATGCGAAAATCATTTTGCTTCCAGTCCGCCTCAACACTTAATATTTTTTTCAAACTATCGGCGTCGCGATCGAATTCAAAAAAATTTCTAACTAATTGAATGCCAACTTCGCTAAAAAACAATCCAATCAGCATATTCATTTTGTTTAACAGTACTTTTTTTTCTCTGATGCTTAAAAAGCGATGAAGCAATAAAGTGACCAGCAAAACCTCAATTGGAATAAAAGCCAGTTCTTGCAAGAAAAGAAACACTGTTTCATGAGTATTATGAAACACAGCGATTTGGACCGCAAAAATAATTGCTGCTGTTATGAGTAAAACCAACCCGAACCCAACCTGCCAAGGCATTTTCATTCACCTTCCATCGAACCGTTTATTTCTTCTATATGATGTCTTGTCAATAGTTTTTCCAGACTTGCCGCGAACCGCCGGTCATCTTCACCGGTTCGTTTCCGGGGACCTTTCGTCCGTCCTCCGCTGCGTCGCAGCTTTGCCTTGAGATTTCGTTCTTCCAGCAAAAATTCCATCTGACCGGAACGATATTCTCTGCCTGTAGGACTCAGGCACTTGGCATGTTTCCCTAATACCATAGCGGCCAAGCCCCAATCCTGCGTGATGATAATATCTCCTGCTTCACTTAGGTTCATCACTTTGATATCGGCCGCCTGCGAATCGCTCTCCACAGTAATATGGTGGTCCGACTGAATATTATGGTTGAAGCTGGCAACCGTCCATACAGCAATGTCGTATTTTTTCCCCAGTTCACAACAGATTTGCAAAACCATTTTGGGACAGGCATCCGCATCAACCAAAATTTTCATAAATTCTCCTTACCGGTATATCGTACAAAACAGTTAGAAGTCCACATCCAATTTTTCGTCAGTTGTTCCCAAGTATCATTTAGGATACAATATAGCCAAGAACAATTCATCACAAAAGGAGCTGATCGTATGGCTAGCCAAAGCGTTATCGATTTTTATGAGGATCTTGATTTCGAAGAAGCAGAAATCGAAAATGGATTAACGGCTTTTTTCTTTGAACTTAGCCCCGCCGGCAATTATGTACTGGTAACCGATGAAGAAGGGGATATGCCTGAAACGTTGAAGACGCCTATAATTTTCGCCTGTTACACAGAGGAAGGTTCTTTTTTATGGAGCGCCGGCTTTAAAAACTCCTATCTTTTAAAAGAAATTTGGTCGGAACCTCAGACCGCCGAACAAAAGTTGAATGCAATAAAAAAGTACAAGGACGCCAACCTCCAACAGGAATAAACCAAAGAGGAGAGAATTACTTCTCTCCTCCCTTAAAGCAACCATCCTTATAGTACCCCAAACACCCTCGAACAATTCTCGCGAAACCACATAACGGAATTTTCCTCGGACAGCAGCCACTTTGAACAACTATGATCATCTACAAACCAAACTTGTCTAAAAACCAAACCTTAAAACACTACCCCTCTAGATCCATGAACTTTTTGCAACAACTTGGAAACTTACTTTCCCGACATTTGTAGTACCATGGAATACGAAATTCTATAAGGATGGTGCTTGATTAAAGAATAACACAAATTCTGAATTTTGGCAATAGTTTATATTTGTTCTCTATTACTTATTTTTATTTTTCTATATAAGAACAACAATAATCTACCACCGTTTGAACCTTGAGCTGAAACTTGGAATTGGCAGGAACTTGGAAAACATCGCCCTCTTGGTAATTTTGCCATTCACTTTGTCCAGGAAGAAGCACATCCGCCTGTCCGGCCAAAATCTCCATTACTTCTGCAGCAGCGGTACCAAATTCATATTCTCCCGGCAGCATAATGCCCAATGTTTTTTTAGTTCCATCAGCAAACAGGACCGTCCGGCTCGTTACCTGCCCGTTAAAATAAATATTCGCTTTCTTTACAATTGCAACATCTTTAAATTGCTCCATGACTTGTTCCCCCTTAGATGTATTATCTTCGTTAACAGCAACCAGATCCCTTGGTAGATTGATTTTTTCCATGATATAATAGTGATAGCTAAAATAACTTATAAAGTGAGGATGAATGATATGGAATTTAATCTACATACCGGCTTAAAAGGAGAGAAATCCGACACAGTCACTGATCAAAATACAGCAATCCGCTACGGCAGCGGCGGAGCCGCAGTATACGCCACCCCCGCCATGGTTGGTTTGATGGAAGCCGCTTGTCTTTCTGCTGTAGATCCTTTATTGCCGAAAGGAATGGCCACCGTCGGCATCAGTCTCAATATCCGCCACCTTGCTGCTACGCCAATCGGTATGAACGTGCGGGCCGAAGCGGAATTAGTGGAGATCGCCAATAAACGTTTGGTTTTCAATATACAGGCCTTTGATGACCAAGAAAAAATTGGCGAAGGTTCCCATGAACGTTTCATCATCGACCTGGATAAATTTCTGAAAAAATCGGCTGATAAAGCAAAGCTCGTGAAAGAATAAAATCACAAAAACCAACAACTCAATATTACTATAACAATGAAGTCGGTGCCAACTGGTCACCGGCTTCATTGCATCTCCCTGCATATATGTTCTTCGATCCTGCAAATCATTTCTTTTCCTCAGACTTTGCCAGTCCTAAGTTGACATGGCAATACCCGCCTGGATTTTTATGCAAATAAGATTGATGATACTCTTCAGCAGGGAAAAATTTCATTAACGGTTCTACCTCTACTACAATAGGTTCACTATACCGAGGTTGCATTTCACGGATAAATTCTACAATAATTTTGCGCTCGGTTTCATCTTCATAATAGATTCCCGATCTGTATTGGGTTCCACGGTCCGGGCCCTGACGATCCAATGTCGTCGGGTCGATAATCCGAAAAAAATGGTCCAGGAGCGTTCTGATCGGCAAAACATTTTCATCATATGTTACTTGACAGATCTCGGTATGTCCCGTCATTCCTGAACATACTTGACTATAGGCAGGCTGATCCATATCGCCCTGACCATATCCTACCACCGTGGCCAAGACACCCTTAAGCTGTCGAAAATAAGCCTCGACGCCCCAAAAACATCCGCCAGCCAACCAATTTTTTTTCATTTTCAGCCTCCTCTTCTACCAAACAATTCTAGCGTGAAGAGCGGGAAGTTTTGGCAACGCTGGGATTTACCGTTTTGGCCGGCCTTTTGTCATCATAGGTCAGCCGGATAAAAAACTCAGGAGGTACGCGTTTTTCTGAACCGCTGGTTTTCATCTCGATCACTTCAATATTTTTATGGGCGGCAATCCATGCCGAAACCTGTATTTTTAGTTCATCCAAGGTCTCATGGTTCGTATTCGAAAAATATTTGGTTTTCATTCTTTTCTCCCTATTCCTAATTTCATATCTAAATTTTCATCTTCGTTGCCTTAGCATTTTAGTTCCTTTAATACTTCATCCATATACGGCAATTCATGAATAGGATAAATCTTAACCCAAATGACTTTTCCGGTTTCATCAATCAAAACATTCGCGCGTTCTGAAACGCCTTCCTGCTCACGGAACAATCCATAATCCTGGGCGACTTTCCCATGCGGCCAAAAGTCAGCCAGTAATTTTACATTGGCAATTTGCAATTCTTTAGCCCAAGCATTTTTACTCGGATAAGAATCAATGCTTAATCCCAAAGGAATAGTATTTTGTTTTTCAAATTCAGCAAGATTCGTTTCCAACGCTTTCATTTGATCCGCACAAATTTTTGTCCATGCCAGCGGATGCCAGGAGAGAAGAACCCTTTTCCCTTTGAAATCGGATAAACAAATATCCTGTCCGCGATTATCCTTTAAAACAAAATCAGGCGCATATTCACCAATAGAAATTGGTTTCATCTCTTTCACCCTTTCGTTATCGACTTTGAATTGTACCTATCCTAGTTATATTATAAACCGGACTGTAAAAATCCTCCTGTCAACAGAACGCAAATGAAGTATTCTTAACGCTTCATCCGTCTCATAAGCGAAGAGGTGCAACGTTCCATTGTGCCGCAAATTGATTCAATTCATCGGCAAGCGCCTGCGACACCGGTACGCCCCGTTGTTCGCGTTGCTCTGCATTTCGCTTCCGCCGTTCGCCAGGGATAAGAATCTGGTCGCAGCCATCTGCAAGCGGAACTGCTTTTATTTCTGAAATCATGGCATTCGCACGCTCCATAAAATCAATCACAGGCATAAACCGCTCCACCTGGATCGCCAGAAAACAGTGCCCAATATTAGCGGGTTCCAGTTTATCATCATAAATCCAACCCACATGGGGTCCGACTGCGGCTCCGCTAAGGATCCCGGCAAATAATTCCACTGCCAACGCCATCGCATACCCTTTTGCCCCTGCCATCGGCAATACTGCTCCTGATAAGGCTTTTTTTGCGTCAGTTGTTGGCATCCCGGTGTCATCTATCGCCCAGCCTTGTGGGATCGCTTTTCCTTCTTTCGCAGCTTGAATAATATTCCCCCGCGCAACAACACTGGAAGACATGTCAACAACGATAGGAATATCATCGCCCGGAAAAGCGAAGGCAATCGGGTTCGTCCCAAAATAGGCGCTGCGGCCTCCCCAAGGCGGTATTCCTGACGGCGTGTTCGTGAAGGCAATGCCGATCATATTTTCGGCAGCCGCCATTTCACAATAATAGGAGGACGCCCCAAAATGGTTACTGTTTTTTGCCGTCACACAAGCTACTCCAGTTTCACGCGCCAGCTCAATTGCAGTTTCCATACTCTTAACGGCAACTACTTGCCCTAACCCATTGTCACCGTCAACAACAGCGGTAGCAGGACCTGTTTTCGTAATTCGCGGAACTGCCCGCGGGTTCATGCGTCCATTGAGTATTCGCGACAGATAAATCGGCAGACGGCTTACCCCATGAGTATCAACACCTTCTAAACTTGTAGCGACCAGAATTTGTGCCACAATATCAGCATCCGCAGCAGACATTCCCGCCGCAGAAAGAAGGTCCTTGCAATAGATTTTCAATTGTGCATATGGGACATCCATAAAGAGCCTCCTCGAAAAAAGTTTGAATTTATATCAGCTATTACTTCTTCTTCAATCTGGAATATCCCTGCTAAATTTAATTTGCATCGTTCTTCTTACCGAAAGGGTTTTCGTGGCTTAATCGCCAAAAATATATCATATATCTTCCTTTATACCACATTGGAATGAAAAAGCGCTGAGGAGGCTCCCATCATATGAGCATTTTAGCCGTTCCGGTCGACCAGCGGGTGATTGACATTGATTCCCGTCGTTTTGCCTCCATTGAAAAAGCCTTAGTTGAATTGATCACAAATAGTGACGATAGTTACACAAGACAAGAGAACAATGGTCTCATCGCAAGCGGCACAATCAATCTAATCTACGAACGTCATTTGTCCGGAGCAGTACTGACGATAACTGATCAAGCGGAAGGACTGGGAGTAGAGCGCCTGCGATCCATTTTAACTTATGGCGGCGCTCACAGTCCGCTGTCCAAAGGAGAAATCAGCGGGCGAGGATATTTTGGCCGCGGATTGAAGCAAGCCGTTTTCGGTCTCGGACATGGTTGGATTGAGAGCATCCAAAACGGTCGTTTCGCACGAGTTGATCTCTTCCGTGATGAAAACAGCGCCTATATGTACAATGATTTCGATGGTGACCGGCCTGCGGAACCGGAAGACTACCGGCGGCTTTCTCTGCGAGAAAACTCCAACGGAACACAAGTCAACATTATTGTCGATAATCCGCTCGTCAACATCCCTTTTTTTCAGTCGCTGATTTCTTCTCTAGCCAACAATATTTATCTGCGGGACGTTCTGCAGCGCCGTCATTTATACATGGCCAGCCTCCAGCGCGGCAAGTCAATAGACTGGAAAGGCCCCGTCCGCTTTGAGGAACCGGCGTCAGTCGTACTCGTTGGCCCTGATGAATCAGGATCTTTTACCTATCATGGGCAGAAACACGAGTTCAAATTAACCTTGAAGCGTGCCCAAGGCGTCGACCTGACACTAAAGGGCGACGAACGAACCAGCGGCTTACTTGTCGTTGCCGGCAACGCTGTCCTGGACTGTCAATTTTTCCGTTATGAAAACCAATTGGGTACCGAATACTTATTCGGCAGCATACGCGCTCCAATCTTATCAACAATGTTAGGGCAAGGGATGCCCATTATTAGCGATGACCGCGATGGGCTGAATATGAAAGACTCGTTTGTTATCGCCTTTACCACTGCAGTCAGCGACATGATCGCACCCTACATAAAAGCCGAACAAGCACGCTTAAGTCAAATTGACAGAGCCATTACTTCCGATCGAACCCGGACCATGATCGACCATCTGCTTCAACGAATGAATCGAGTCGCTGTGGAAGATCTGCGCATTATTACTCCTTATGGCCCCGGTTCCGGAACTTATGGTCCCTATCCCAGCGGCAGACCGGCTGCTTTACGGTTCACTACTCCATTTTACTACCGGAAGGTCAACCATCCGTTTCATGTTACGCTCATTATCGATCGATCACAATTTACGGCTAAAGATATTTTGACTGTTTCTTATCTTCTCCCCCCCTCCGTCCAAGTTGAGCCAACTCCTTTGGTTCTGACAATTGCCGATATAGGGGAAAGCGATCGTTTTGAATGGACATTTACCGGCAGTCAAGTAAAAGATCAAGGCCGAATTGGCGTAACTTCCGGCAGATACGCCGCTTGGTGCGAGATTGTCATCGCCGCCGATACTTCCGGCGCAGGCTATCACCATCCAAGCGGAAAGCCGCCAAGGGTCTGGGACCAGGACAATTCAGCGGATCTCTTTGCCGGCTATGAAATACGCAACTTGAACAATGAACTTGATCGAGCTGTCTACATCCCGGAAGAAAGGCTGATCATCATTAACACGGGCGCGCCGACAGTCCGCCTCTATGTTGACGGCCGCGGACATTTTCGTGACGCCGCCCGTCTATTATTAGCAGAACTTTTTATGGATGTCATTGCCGACGAACTAGCGCGACGTTATGTAGATCGTTCCAGTCACAAGGGCGACATTGACACCTATCGTGCGGTCAAACAAGACTTAATTCGCCGCTATGGAACGGAAATACACCGTTCTTTCCTCAACGAATAATGCTCATTTGCTGTGAAAAATTAGAAAAGCTTGAACATCCTCGCTTTCGGATGTTCAAGCTTTTGTTTATTAAAGCCTATGATTCCAAGGTCGAAGTGCACTGCGGGCATCTGCTTGCCTTCAGCGGAATACTGGAAAAACAGAAAGGACATTCTTTGGTAGTTGGAGGAAGTTTTTCCGGTTCACGCTTAAACCGGTTCAATTGAACAATCAGTAAATAGATCGCAAACGCAACAATCAGAAAATCAATGACCGTATTTAAAAAAGCGCCATAATTCATCGTAACCGCACCGGCATCCTTAGCTGCCTTGAGCGTCGGATAAGCACCACCAGACAAATTAATAAACAGATTGGAAAAATCAACCTTGCCAAGCAATAATCCAATCGGAGGCATGAGAACATCACTGACAAAAGAAGAAATAATTTTCCCGAACGCGCCGCCAATAATAATACCAACTGCCATATCCACAACATTGCCACGCATTACGAACTCTTTAAATTCCTTAAGCATAAACACCCTCCTCCCATGAATTGAATATAGAAGAGTATTCTACAAGAATTTGGAAAACCCTTTTTTTGTCCAGCACTGTACGCTGCTGATGCATTGACTCTTTACACTCCGGCGGCCTTAAAGGTATCATTAACGATCGTCTGCGCCTCATCCTGTATCTGCTTGAGATGTTCTGCGCCTTTAAAACTTTCGGCATAGATTTTATATACGTCCTCAGTTCCGGAAGGGCGGGCCGCAAACCAGCCGTTTAGAGTACAAACTTTCAATCCTCCAATGTCGGCATGATTGCCTGGCGCTCTTGTCAACTTTGCGATAATTTTTTCACCAGCAAGAGTGTTTGTCCGCACCTGCTCCGGTGATAATTTAGCCAGGACTGTTTTTTGCTGTGCATTTGCAGCAGCATCTATCCGTTCATATACCGGTGCACCAAACCGTTCTGTTAACACACGATAATGTTCCCCCGGATCCCGGCCTGTTTTGGCAGTGATTTCTGCCGCCAGCAAGCAAAGAATAAACCCATCCTTGTCTGTGGACCAGGCGGTTCCATCTCGTCTGAGAAAAGATGCGCCCGCACTTTCTTCTCCGCCAAAACCCAAAGAACCGTCAAGCAAGCCTTCTACAAACCACTTGAAACCAACCGGCACCTCATACAATTTTTTGCCCATATCGTCAGCAATACGATCAATCATGGAAGAACTGACCAACGTTTTGCCGATTGCCGCTTCTTGAGACCAACCGGCACGATTCCGGAATAAATAAGAAATCGCAACAGCAAGAAAATGATTAGGGTTCAAAAGCCCGGCGCTCTTTGTAACAATTCCATGACGATCAAAGTCAGGATCATTGCCAAAAGCAAGATCATACCGGTCCTTCAAATCAATCAGTCCTGCCATGGCATAAGGCGACGAACAATCCATGCGTAATTTCCCATCACTATCCACATTCATGAAACTAAACGCTGGATCCGGATAACCATTAAGCACATCGATTGTGAGCCCATACGTCTGGGCGATTGGCCGCCAATATCCAAGTCCTGCGCCGCCTAATGCATCGGCGCCAAGTGAAAGCCCCGCCGTTTTTATGGCCTCCATATCAATTACGTTTTGCAAATCATTGACGTAGGCCGTAATAAAATCGTATTCCCGTATATTTGTGCTCTTTAAAGCCTTTTCATAGGACAACCGTTTAACGTCTTTGTTGCTATTTTTCAAAAATCCGTTGGCCATGCCGGCGATCTGTTTGGTAACCACGGTGTCAGCCGGTCCGCCGTTCGGGGGATTATATTTAATGCCACCGTTGTCGGGTGGGTTATGTGACGGCGTGATGACGATCCCATCTGCCAACCCATTATTTTTGCCCTTATTATACGTCAAAATTGCGTGTGAGATAACTGGAGTCGGAGTATAATTCCCTTCTTTTGCAATGAATGTATCGACGCCATTCGCTGCAAGGACCTCCAATGCAGTAATGAATGCCGGTTCGGACAACGCATGAGTATCAAACCCGAGAAACAACGGGCCGGTTATGCCCTGTGAACGCCGATAACAGCAGATCGACTGGACAATAGCATAAATATGATCTTCATTAAACGTTCCTTGCAATGAGCCGCCCCGATGCCCGGAAGTGCCAAAAGCAACTTGCTGCGCCGGATTGCAGCTGTCTGGGTGATTCACGTAATAAGCGCTGACAACGCGCGGAATGTTCACCAAAATCGACTTGGGAGCTTTTTTACCTGCCAATGGATGAGCTGACACAAAAACACCTCCAAGTATTCAGTACTACTCTCATTCTTTCTACTGTTTCTGCAGAAAGCGCCTTATTTCCTTCCAGATGCTCAACCGCAATCCGCCATCCCGGCTGCTTCTGGCAAAGGAAGCGGTTTTCCCAGGAAATACCCCTGTCCGCAGTCAATTTGCAATTCCTTTAAAATTTTCCATATCGCTTCATTTTCCACATACTCGGCAATCGTTGCTTTGCCAAGCGCATGCGCAACAACATTCATAGCCGTTACCAATTCCCTATTCATGGGCTCCGTTTCCAAATTGCGGATAAACGAACCGTCAATTTTGAGATAATCTACCGGCAAACGTTGAAGATGGAGAAACGATAAAAACCCCGCGCCAAAATCGTCTAGTGCAAACTTACACCCGATTAATTTCAGTCTGCGGATCCAATGTTCCGCATGATTTAAGTCCTTGATCGCTGCAGTTTCAGTGATTTCAAAGCCGATCCGCCCCGGTGAAATCTTGCTTTTGTTGATTGCAGTTTCGATAAACTTCAGCAACTCTCCGTCACCGAGACTAGCAGCCGAGATATTCACAAAAACAGCTATTTCAGGATATTGGGACAGTACGCGAAGCGCCGCACTCACTACCCATCTATCAATCTTCGACATCAAACCAAAACGCTCAGCGACAGGCATAAAACGATCAGGATAAATCAGTCCTCCGGCTGGACTTGTTATTCTCAGCAAAGCTTCATAATGAAGAATAATCCCATTGTTCTTAAAAACCGGTTGAAAATGTAAAGTAAATCTGTTTTCTTTAAAGGCTTCATTAATCTGTAAGATAACCTGATTGGTTTCAAATAAATTTGCTCTGTCATCACCCGGTTCAATCGCAAAAATTCTGTTTTTACCTTCCGCTTTCGCGGTATACAAAGCAATGTCTGCATGTGAAAACAACGTTTGCGTGTCCTTCGTCCTGTCAATCATTGTTATGCCAATGCTGGCGGTTACATTGACCGTTGTCTGGCGCCCCTGAAAATCAAAGCTTTCCGTCCATAGGATTTGGAGCAATTTGTTCGCTATGTTGCGAGCCTGTTCCAAATTCTTTCCTTTTAAAACAGCGGCAAACTCATCGCCGCCTAATCTGGCTAAAAAAGTTTCCTGACCCAAATGCAATTGCAGGCAATCAACCATCCTGATCAGAATTTGGTCGCCGCTGGCATGCCCAAAAGTATCGTTTACGACCTTAAAATTATCCAGATCAATGAACAGCAACGCACACTCCTGTTGATCCGTCATCACATCGGCAATTAATTTCTGCAAATATTCTTCTAAATAATAGCGGTTCGGAATATTCGTCAAAAAATCATGCGTTGCCAAATAGTGAAGCTGTTTGATGTCCTGGTTTGTTTTTAACAAATACTCGTTTTTTCTGATTAATTCTTTACGATTGAAATCCGCACAGTTTCCGATATGGTTTTCACCCTGCGCAACCGCTTGTGCAAAATCCAAGCAATTCCCATACCCACAAGCATAGCAATTTATTGCCCGGGCATCCTCGGATGTTTTATGCAATTGCATAAAGACCGCTTCGATGTCCTCTGCATCAACATTTCTAATCGCTTGGGATTTATCCTCGTATTTTCGCATAAAGTGATTCAAGTGAAGCGTCTTACCCAGCAATATCAAATACTCTTGTTTTTTTCCATATGGTCCTGCATGGTTCTGCGATTGAATTTTGCGTTTTTTAGCCTCATTCATTGCATAATCAATATCGTCAATCCGATTGCGGTTATTGACAGCAGTACCCACATTGCAGCCTCGCCGGCAATTCAGCATATCAATAATTTGCGGCAATCGCTTGCCATCTTTTATGCGTTGTGCATATTCGTCCAAATAACTACAGGCATGTTGTATTCCATCTACTTGCCTGACCCATATATCATCTCGATAAAATTCAATATTTTCCCGAAATCCTCCTGGCCGGCTAAAAATGTGTCCAAGCCCACCACCTGTTCCATCATAGTTTAGCGCTGGATATTCATCAAGTTGTATGCAATTTTCTTGCAAGTACTGTTCAAGCTTTTCGCACGTCACATTATAAGAAACAAATCCATCGGTATGTCTTTCATTCATCTCATCAATTTTTCCAATACAAGGCGACAAAAAGGCGATGCGATCATCAAGTCCTTTGTATTTTTTGAGATAAATGGCAGTGCACATCATCGGGCTATGCACAGGCGCTAATTGCGGGAGCAATTCTGGCCGATATTTCTGAATATAATTTGCTATAACCGGACAAGGTTGAGTAATCATCGAATTAGCAGGGTTTTCATCCAGCACTTTCAAACTCGCCCATATCGCAATGTCCGCCCCAAAACCAACATCATAAATTAAACGAACACCTATAGATTTTAAGTAACCATATAATCGTTGGTATTGATGAAAATTAAAACGGATTGACGGCGCGACGATCATGGAAATGGAAATTCCCCGTTGCAAATCCGCAAAAAAAAGAATGGTATCATCAGTGAAATTTCTGGCATTATGATCACAGACCTGGATTCATGCCCCGCAATGAATACATTTGCGCGGATCTGCTTTTATCTTATTTTCTCCATTATGTTGAAACGCAATGTTGGCTTTGACAATACATTTAGCGACACACTTATTGCACCCAACGCAAAGTGATGTGTCAGTCGTAATTATTTCACGATATGACAATGCGTCTCTCCGTGTCATGCTGAAGGCTCGCCTTCTACAGAAAATTCGCCCACAACGAAAAAAGTACCGCGGGCGATGAGAAGTAAGGTATCCGCAGAATCAAAAACTTCCGCTTCTGCAACCATTGTGCTATTGCCGTTATGAAGCACCCTGCCTCTGGCACGGATTGCTTTTTGCGGAGTAGCGGCCCGTATAAAATTCATATTCATTTCCAGTGTTAATACTTTTTTTCTGAGCGTTGCGCAGGCAACCCCCATCGCCGTGTCGGCTAATCCTGACAATGCACCGCCATGCGCTACATTAAACAAATTTGTATGCTTATCTTCCAAAACCGGCATGTCCAGCACTGCCGCCCCCTCTTCGAGATGAGCAATTGTGATCTGCAATAATTTCACAAATGGATTAATATCATACCGTTTATATAGGATCTCTTTTAGATGGTTAAATTGTTCCGACACTTGCTTACTCCCCCCAAAATAGATTACGATGACAAAAATATGAATTCTTCTGCGGACGATTATCCATTGTCTACCTCCAGCAAAAACATTACTGTCATTGTATCACAAGTCGGACTTGCACAGCAAAATGACTTTTAGCCCCCGGCAATTCCAGAGGCTAAAAGCCATTTTTGAAAAAGAATACTTTACGTCCGGGCAATCATCCAGCGGTTCACCGCGTCACCGTTTGAAATTTCCATCGTCTGCCGGCAGATAAAGCCCGGATTCATGCCGGAAACAAAAGCGTTCAACCATCTTTGATACAACGGATTCATGACAGCGGGATCAACGCCGGCTTTTCTCCAACTTCCTTCCTGCAAACGGGGCCCACTTTCCCAAACTGTTTTTTCAATCGTATTCTCTAACAGCGTGTCCGCTTGGTCGCAGGGCATCCCATTCAGCCGGACATCATTGAGCGCTGCATAGATGCCGGCTGCGCTTTCAGCATCATACCTCTCCTGTTTGCGCGCGGCAATGCCGCAATTTATCGCCTGCGTTTCAAATACTTCTCCCGCTAAATCGAATGCGTCTTGCCCGCAATGATCGGTAAGATCGCGAACCAAAGCCGCTTCCCGAACCTCCGCCAAAGTAACCTGCCTCTGCAGCCAGCCATGAATATTGGCGCTGTCAATTAGATCCGCCAGATCGCCATCAAGCGGTGGGCTGCCGTAGGCTTCCCAAATACCGGCCCTTAATTCTTCTGCAGTTTCACCGCACATTTCATAAGCTTTGGCGTATAGCAATTTTTCCCGTTCATTCACTACTTCGATTTTTTGGTACAGCCAATAATGGATTGGTCCCAAAAATGCGCTCATCTCACGATCTCCTTCAAAGTTCTATTTCTATATTACTTTATTTAAAGCCGGAAGCAAATCCGCCAAATTCAATCCATGGATCCCTGCCGCTTTTTCGATTTCTTCTCCCGTCGCCGACGGACAACCGAGGCATCCCATTCCAAACGAGCGTAATACGGGGATCGTCTGCGGATAAACTTGAATGATCTCTCCGATAATGCTGTTTGCAGTAATTGGATCGCCTGCAGCCATCTGCTTTGTGCCAGATCCCATGATCGCCGGTTCCTGTTTTTGCACAAATTCCTGATGATCGATTTGCGGCATCGTTTCATGATCATTATGAAACTCTTTGAGAATATCGGTGCGGAATTTTTCTATTCCAATCCGGTCTATAAGTTGTCCCAGTCTTTCAATTTCAGCATGCTGCCGATAATAATCGACTATAACGGCCACCAATCGCAGCACTTGCTCGTAATTCAGGTCAGCTGCAATCTCATTTGCCAGTCTTGGATGAGCGCCGGCAGTTCCGCCGGCGTACAAGGTCCAGCCTTTGTCAGTCCCCAAAATGCCGATATCCTTAATATAAATTTCCGAGCAGGAATTCGGGCATCCGGCAACCCCCATCTTCATACGGGAAGGCATCTCTTGTTTATGGTATAGGCGGTCCAATTCCAAACCCAGTTTTACACTATCCTGTTTCGCACGTTTACAAAAGGCTGTCCCTGGACATACCTTGATGCTGCGTACGCAATTCGCAGCTCCCATAGCCGGCTGCATACCAAGGTCCTGCCATGCTTTTTCGACATCTTCCGCCTGCAAATTCGTAATCAAGATTCGCTGCGCAGAAGTCACTTTCAAAACCGCCCCATATTTTTCTGCAACTTCAGCAAACCGGCGCATCAACTCCGGTTTGATAAAGCCTCCCGGCAAATGCGGCGTAATTCCGTAAGTTCGCTTATTATCCCGTATTTTTTGCAAGTTCGCATTTTTTGGCAACATCATATTCCCTCCAAAAGATCTAAACTATCGCAGTTCAGACTCTTAATTTATCTTCTGTTCTTATCATACGGCAATCCTCTGTTTCAAGCTGTGAGACATATCACAAGTAAACAATTTTTAGAATCAAAAACGACAAAAATCCGTCAGAATTATAATGACAGATTTTTGTCGTTTGCAAAGTCTTATTTTGCTTAGAACGATCCGATTACAATTTTTTCAACAAATAACTATTTTCAGGTAAAGCTTTTTCCCGGTATTACGGCTTCACACGGTACCGCTGTCTGACATTTGCCGCAGCCGTATCTTGGTTTGTACAATATTTTCATTTGTTCCATGTATTTCCAGCAAATTACATTGTCTTTCCCACTTTCATCAATGGCGTTAGGCGGACAACGTGGAATGCAGGCGCCGCATTTCGAACAATTTTCATCAATTTCGGTATAATAACGCGCGGTGGGCACAATGTCCATATCAACAACTACGCTGCCGAAGCGGCCCGCTGAACCCCGTTTTGTGATCATAGAACGACTGAGGCTAAAGGTTCCGAGTCCCGCAATGAAAGCGACGTGGCGCTCGGACCAGTTGCTTTTTAGGTCAACAACACGGAACCGGTTGTCAAGAATTGGTGCAACTGCCGCATAGCCAGCGTCTGTGAAAAGCTGCAGCAAAAACTGTCGAAGCGCAACATTCATGGCTTCTCCTTCAATGCGCCCATATAACCATTCATTTGCCGGCAGCCCGTTTAAGCGGTTGGCTTCCCTTACCTGCAGAGTAAACGGCAAAAAATAAGACACTACGCTTCTGGCGCCTTCCAGCCACTCTTGCGGAGTTTTATGCAATGGCCCTACTGCGTCATCCATCCGCATGCGTTCAAAAAGCGGATCATGGGCGCTCGCAACTGCAATCAGAGGAACATCAAAAATCCGCAAGTTCCCAAGGTCTTTTACCGTGTTCAAAGGATGATCCTGAAAAAACTTTTCCACCGCTACTGTAATATCATGTAAATTCATGGACATCATCTCCCGCAGAATAGATTGATTACACAATTTTCCCTTAATTTATATACTACATTAGACAAACGTTCCGAATTCCCTTTTCCATTTCGTATCCGCTTTTCGCTTAACATAAAATGTATAATTGATAATTTTCAGAATATTTGCAGGTATTTATTTGTGGTAACCAGAATCTATTACTATTCGTTGAATCATCAAGCAAGGAGTTGAGAAAATGAAAAAAATCAACCTCGCGTATGGAAAAACCGGCTTAGATATACTGGTTCCAGAAAACGCAACAATTATCGAACCGCGCCCTGTTCCACCTCTGGCAGATGACAAGGAAGCCGTTCTAAAGGCATTGCGTAATCCGATCGGGACGCCGCCGCTCAAAGAAATGGTAAAAACAGAGGACACCGTTGCAATTGTTATTTCCGATATCACCCGGCCTACCCCCAATTACAAATTAGTTCCTTGGCTGCTTGAAGAGTTGCAGCATGTTCCCCTTGCAAATATTGTAATCATTAACGGCCTTGGCAGTCACAGAGCGAATACCCGGGACGAACTGATCCAAATGCTTGGGGAAAATATTGTCGATACAGTAAAAATCATCAATCACGATGCCTTCAATGACCAGGAATTGCTGCACGTTGGCCGCAATACATATGGATCCGAAGTATATTTGAACAAAACGTATGTTGAAGCGTCATTCAAAATTGTTACAGGTTTTATCGAGCCGCATTTTTTTGCTGGTTTTTCGGGCGGGACTAAAGGAATTTGCCCGGCGGTTGCAGGAATTTCAACCATTCAGGATTTCCATAATGCCGTCATGATCGGGCATCCTAACAGTACCTGGGGCCGTATGGAAGACAATATCTTGCGCGATGCCTGCACACAGAACTGTTTTATGGCAAAACCGGATTTTATGCTGAATGTCACCTTGAACGGGCAAAAAGAAATTACCAACGTATTTGCCGGCGAAGTTATCGAAGCCCATCGACTAGGCTGCGAATATGTGAAAGCGCATGCGATGGAGGCAGTCGACCACCCGTATGACATCGTAATCACCACAAACTCCGGCTACCCATTAGATCAGAACCTCTACCAAACCGTTAAGGGGCTCAGTGCCGCTTCCCAAATTGTCCGGCCGGGAGGCAGTATTATCAGTGCGTCCGAATGTTCCGACGGTCTTCCTAACCATGGAAATTATGCAAAAATATTGCAAATGCGAAAGACGCCGCAGGAACTGCTGGATATGATCAATGATCCGTCATTCAGAGTCTTTGATCAATGGCAAGTTCAGGTGCAAGCGATGGTCCTCTCAAAAGCAGATTGCTATCTGTATTCCATGCTGGAAAAAGAAACAGTACGAAAAGCGATGCTTCAGCCGATTGACAATATAGACGAAACAGTACAGCAATTGTTGGAAAAATATGGCCCACAAACAACCATCGCTGTTTTGCCGTTGGGACCTCTCACAATTCCTTATGTCAAAAAACCACAGTAACAGGATTGCACACTTTTGCAGGATTTTTACGAAATGCACAGAAAATAAGTTATTGAAAACTATTCTATTCGTCTAGTTTTCTCATAATAGTAATTAACTATTATCATTTAAATATACTGCAGGCAGGAATCCTGTAATTACAGGGTTCCCGTTTTTTTGCAGGTTAGAGGTGCCATGATTGAGACTATATATCGCTGAAAAGCCCAGTATGGGCGCAGAAATTGCCAAATATTTGTCTGCCCCTGTCACTCGCAAAGATGGGTACATTACCACCGGAGAAGGTGTCGTAACATGGGGCTATGGTCATATTCTCCGCCAGGCGGAACCAGGTGAATATAACCAAAAATATGAAAAATGGCGCATGGAAGATTTGCCCATCATCCCAGAAGAATGGAAACTTCTTGTGTCCGCTTCTTGCAAGAAACAATTTACGATCGTCAAAAGGCTGATTGAAGAAGCTACTGAAATTGTTCATGCGGGCGATCCGGACCGTGAAGGACAATTATTAATTGATGAAGTTCTCGATTATGTAAAAAACGAGAAACCTGTCAAACGCATTCTATTGAACGCGCTTGATGAACACAGCATCAAACAAGCCTTAGCCAACTTACGCGCTAATAGTGATTTTTATCCTTTGAAACAATCCGCTCTGGCCAGATCACGCGCCGATTGGCTGATTGGCATGAATTTATCCCGGGCTTTTACGCTTGCAGCCCAGCGGGCCGGACACCGGATCACCTTGCCGGTAGGTCGGGTAAAAACGCCAACGCTGGCTCTTGTGGTACGACGTGAAAGAGAACTTGAAAATTTCATCCCAGCAGACTATTTTACTGTCAAAGCAGAATTTCAGCATGTCAACGGCCCGTTTACCGCTTACTGGAAACCGCAAGACAACCAGGCAGGATTAGATGCAGAAGGCCGTTTGGCGGACCAGCATGTCATGGAGTCATTAATCACAAAGATTACTTCCGCCGTGGAAGCGGCAAAAATTATTTCTTGCGAAACACAGGACAAGAAGGAAGCACAGCGTTTGCCCCTCTCCTTATCCGCCCTGCAAGTAATGGCTGGAAAACAATACGGTTATGATCCTCAGACCGTGCTTAATACAGCCCAAAAATTGTACGAAAAAAAACTGACAACCTATCCTCGTTCCGATTGCGAATTTCTGCCTGAATCACAGCGGTCGGATGCCGGCGCAATCCTTGGAAATCTGCGTACGATCCAGCAGGAAGAACTCGCTCTTTGGGCTGCCAATGCGAATGTAAAAATCAAAAGCCGGGTTTGGAATGATAAAAAAATCACTGCTCATCATGCCATTATTCCGACTGTGGAACGATGCGACTATTCATCTTTAAGCCTTATGGAAAAAAATATCTATCTGCTTATTTCTCAAGCATATCTCTCGCAGTTTTATCCCCCTTATGCCTATAGCCAAACCAGAGCGGAAATTCAGCATGCAAATGAAATTTTCATCGCCAATGGGCGCATTGTTACGGAAATCGGCTGGAAACAGCTTTATCTTGCGGATACGGAAGATAAAAAAGAAGATGAAGAGAAGACGCTGCCGGCCATGGCAACAGGAGATCAGGCGGATCTCCTTGCATGTGCGGCGGAAAAAAAGAGCACACGGCCTCCACAGCGTTTTACTGCGGGAACACTGTTAGCAGCAATGAAGGAAATTCACAAATATGTTAAGGATCCCGATTTAAAAAAACAGCTGAAAGATGCCAGCGGAATTGGCACGGAAGCAACTCGCGCCACCATTATCAAAGAATTAATCGACCGGGGGTTTCTCAAGGAAACTACAAAGAAAAAATATCTCGTTCCCACTGAAGCAGCGTATCTGCTCATCGACGCCCTGCCCGAAGAATTGACATACCCTGATTCGACCGCTCTGTGGGAGGCCATACTGCATCGAATGGCCAGCGGCGACGCAAGTCTCGACGACTTTATCCAGCAGCAGGCGGAGTTCACAGCCTCTATCTGCAGCATGGCAACCGGGCTGCAGATCGCCTTAAACGGCGAACATCCCTGCCCTCAATGCGGTCACGGCGTTTTGCAGCAGCGCAACGGGAAAAACGGAAAGTTTTGGGGTTGCTCGCAATATCCGAAATGCAAGGCCGGTTACGATGATCATGATGGAGCACCGCAAAAACCAAAATACGCCTGTCCGCGTTGTCAACATGGATCCTTGCGCCCTATAAACGGCAAAAACGGTGTTTTTTGGGGTTGCACAAAATATCCGGCTTGCCGGGCGACTTATAATGACAAGGAAGGCGCCCCGGATATCACTCCATCCGTTTAATTTTTCAACGGACAAATTGATTAATCGGTTGACCGGGAGATACCATAGGTTCAACAAGATCTTCCCTCGCAATATTGGCCACAATTACAAATGCCCGTTCGGACTGCAAGGCCTGCGCAAAGGCAGAGGAGAACTCAGCTGAAGTATTTGCGGTGGCTGCCAGAGCACCGCAAATATGAGCAAATCCAGCAAAGTCAAAATTCGCCAGGTTCGATTCTGTATAACGCTGCCGGCAAAATTCTCTTTGCAATTGACGCACCAGCCCCAATGCCTGATTATTAATGATCACGATAATTATTGGTAGTTCTGCATTTATTGCAGTATATAATTCCATACCGGTCATTTTGAATCCGCCATCACCTACAACCAAGACCGTTCGTTTATCCGGGCAAGCGAACTGGGCTCCGATTGCCGCAGGCACGCCAAACCCCATGGTACCCAAGCCTCCCGAAGAAATCCAATTTCGCGGAAGATCAATCTGCAAATGCTGTGCAGCCCACATTTGGTGCTGGCCAACATCCGTAACCCAAATAACTGATTGTCCCAATGTATTTCCCGACATATGCTGCATAATCCAGGGAGCATTCAAAGAGTTCGTGTTGTATTTTACGAAAAAATCCTTTTGCCAAGAAGCAATTCTTTCCCACCAATAGGAAAAATCAACGGTTGGCCGGTTTAAAAACGCGGCGTTCATTGCCAGTAACGTTCGTTGCAGGTCCCCAATAACCACAATTTCTGCCGGAATATTTTTGTTGACTTCAGTAGAATCAACATCCAAGTGAATAATGGTTTTCCCGATCGCGTACTTGCTGCAATCGCTTGTGACGCGATCACTAAACCGCGTGCCAACGGCCAAGATCACATCGGCTTCGCTAACCGTCCAGTTTGCTGTTTTGTGTCCATGCATCCCCGTCAGGCCAAGAAAGCAAGGATGTTTTGCCGGAAAAGCACCTAGTCCCATAAGCGTACTTACTACCGGGATCCGTAGCGTCTCTGCAAGTTTTTTTACCTCTTTCCATGTGTCCCCGGCTTTCATCCCTCCGCCAACCAACATGACTGGCTGTTTGGCTCTATGAATCACCTCTACTGCAGCCATTACCGTATCTTGGAAAGATGGCTGTGCCGATCGCTCCTTTGCAGGTATCTTTCCATTTGTACAAATCGCAGCAGTAAATTCACTTCTAGCCAGCATAATATCCCGCGGAACATCAATCAAAACCGGTCCAGGCCGCCCGCTGCCCGCGATATGAAAGGCCTTACGAACCGTTTCTGCCAATTCCGAAATATCTTTTACCAGAAAATTATGTTTTGTAATCGGCATTGTTACACCAATCACATCCACCTCTTGAAATGAGTCCTGCCCGAATAGCGTTGTAGCTACCTGGCCTGTGATTGCTACAACCGGTGAGGAATCCATAAAAGCGGTTGCCAACCCAGTCACCAGATTAGTAGCACCCGGCCCTGAAGTGGCGATACAAACGCCCACTTTGCCGGAAGATCGGGCATAACCATCGGCTGCATGCGCTGCGCCTTGTTCATGAACGGTTAAAACGTGACGTATCGGAGCATCATACAGGGCGTCATACAGCGGCAAATTTGCACCACCTGGGTACCCAAATATAATATCAACGTTCTGTTCCAACAAACATTTCACAATCATTTCGCTGCCTGATAACTGCATGGTCTGCCCCTCCTTCCAATCCGGCTCATTTTTTCTTAAGCCATGGCATCATTGCCCTTAATTCTTTGCCAACCTTCTCAATGGAATGCTCAGCCTTCTGTCTCCTCATTGCATTGAAAACCGGCCGGTTCGCCCGGTTTTCTAAAATCCATTTATTGGCAAACTGTCCGTTTTGAATTTCAGCCAATATTTTTCTCATCTCTGCACGAGTATCTTCCGTAATGATCCGTGATCCGGTCATATAATCGCCAAACTCGGCCGTATCGCTGATCGAATAGCGCATTCCGGCCAGACCGCCCTCATACATGAGATCAACAATTAACTTCATTTCATGCATGCATTCGAAATAAGCTGATTCCGGCTGATACCCGGCCTCTACCAACGTCTCAAACCCAGCACAGATCAATTCGGTAACCCCGCCACATAAAACTGCCTGCTCCCCAAACAAATCCGTTTCCGTTTCTTCTGTGAACGTAGTCGGCAGCACGCCGGCACGTGTCCCGCCGATCCCCCGGGCATAAGCCAAGCCAAGATCATGCGCATTCCCCGTACTGTCCTGATGCACTGCCAACAGGCACGGCACACCGTTTCCTTCTTCGAAGGTACGCCGGACCAAATGACCGGGTCCTTTGGGAGCAACCATAAAAACGTCCACATCAGCAGGCGGCTGAATCTGATTGAAGTGAATATTAAACCCATGAGCGAATACCAATGCCGCTCCTTTACGCAAATACGGCCCAACCTGCTCTGAGTAAACGGCCGCCTGTTTTTCATCCGGCAAGAGCATCACAGTCAGGTCGGCTTGGTTTACAGCGTCTTTCACTGTCGCAACGGCAAGCCCGTCAGAAGCGGCCTTATTCCAGGATTTGCTTCCTTCATACAGGCCTACTGTAACTTTGACTCCGCTGTCATGCAAATTCATCGCGTGCGCCCGTCCTTGACTTCCATAGCCAAGAACCGCTACATGCTTGTCTTTGATCATCTCCCAGTTGGCATCTTGGTCATAATACAATTTTTTCATAGTAATCCCCCTCTTTTTTTGCTGATTAAGCGCTCTGATGCGCGGGTATGTATATTTCTGCAGAAGTGACGTGATCATCTGCCACTTCTACAGTAACTACATCAATCAATTTATCTATATGCTGCAATAGCTGCTGTAATGCCAGCTGATTACAGGTAACAGTGACAATAATCCTCATATATTCCGTCTGATCCATCGTCATTAACAGACTTTCAATCTGGTAGCCGCGACGGCGAAAAACGCCCACTAATCGTCCTATTCCTTCTTCCTTACTTTGCAACACGATTTGAACAGTATGTTTCATCCCCAAAACGCCTCCCTCTTTCGCTGTCAGATTGAATTTATGGAATATAAAATCCGCTCCTGCCATGCGATAACCGTCGCATAGCAGGGGCGGATTTTATATTCCGCGGTACCACCCTGCAATTATACTCTTCCCGCCAGCCTCCGCGGGCTATCCTTTAACGCAGGATTTACGCTTTGGCTTACACACCAATACAGAACAAAACTTACTTGGCTGCATTGGCTTCAGCGAAGAGCTCCAAGGTGACTTGAAATAACTGCACCGCACCGGTTCACACCAACCACCGGCTCTCTGCAACGGGTTAGACAGATATTCCGATCCTAGTCATCGCTACTGTTTCTAAAATTATATTTTTTCTAAAAGCATAAAAGGCTCTGCGGAAAATTCCTTACCAATCCTGATAAGAAACTTTCCGCAGAGCCTTTTATACTCACGGTGTAATGCAGTTCATTCTGCATTCGGCATTGCTCGGCCCAAACCCACTCATTGATAGCGGCGGAACCCTAAATGCCCTTTCTCAAAATTATTATATTCATCTGTATTTTGTATACATTATTACACGAAAAACAAGCAATGTCAATAAAAAAGTTACATTTTAAATGCTATTTTTATTAAAAAACATTTTAAATTGTATACTTTTATAATTTTCTTCAGTTCAGAAGAAAACTTTAGGCGGTTAACGAACAAATTGATTAATGGACTGACCCGGAGATACCATCGGGTCAACAAGATCACCTGTCTCAACATTGGCGACAATGACAAAAGCCCGTTCAGATTGCAGGGCCTGCTCAAAAGCGGATGAAAATTCGGATGGATTAAATACTTCGACTGCAGAAGCGCCACAGGCATGAGAAAAGCTGACAAAATCAAAGCGCGACAAAATCGTTGCAGAATAACGCTGTTGAAAAAACAGTTCCTGCCATTGACGCACCATTCCCAATGCCTGATTATTAATGATCACAACAATCAGAGGTAATTTTGCATTAATAGCAGTATATAATTCCATGCCGGTCATTTTGAATCCGCCATCGCCTACAACCAAGACCGTCTGTTTATCCGGGCAAGCAATCTGGGCCCCTATTGCCGCAGGCAAACCAAACCCCATCGTTCCTAAGCCACCTGGAGAAATCCACTCGCGCGGGGTGCCAATCTGCAAGTGCTGCGCAGCCCACATTTGATGTTGGCCGACATCAGTAACCCAAACGACCGATTTTCCCGCTATGTTCTCCGACATATGCTTCATCATCCATGGGGCATTCAATTGGCTTGCCTTATATTCGATAGGAAACTCTTGCCGCCAGTTGGCGATTTTTTTTCGCCATGCTGAAAAATCAACGGATGGACGCTGCAAAAACAAGTCATTTAACGTATTTAACGTTTGCCGCAGATCTCCAATAATCATAATATCCGCCGGAATGTTTTTACTCATTTCGGCAGGGTCGACATCCAAATGAATAATCGTTTTCCCCTGTACGTATTTGCTGCAATCGCTAGTGATACGATCATTGAACCGAGTGCCAATTCCCAAAATCACATCCGCTTCACTAACCGCCCAATTTGCAGTTTTATGCCCATGCATTCCTGTCATCCCCAGGAATCCGGCGTCCTTTACGGAGAATGCGCCAAGACCCATAAGCGTACTCACTGCCGGGATACCGATGGTATCCGCAAGTTTTCGTGCCTCTTCCCATGTTTGTCCTGCTTTAATTCCTCCGCCGACAAGCATAACCGGACGCTCGGAATTGCTGATTGCGTCAGCGGCACTAATCACTGCCTGCTGGTAAGAAACATCCGTCGAAGCGTTCTCCTTCTCGAAGGAAAAACCAGGAACAAACTCACCTTGAGCTAACAATATATCTCTCGGAACATCGATTAAAACCGGCCCGGGCCTGCCACTGGCCGCGATGCGAAATGCCATGCGTACAATTTCCGCCAGTGAAGAAAGATCCCTAACCAAAAAATTATGCTTGGTTACCGACATCGTCATTCCAACAATATCGATTTCTTGAAAAGCATCCCGCCCCAAAAACGATGTCGCTACTTGGCCCGTAATCGCTACAACCGGTGAGGAATCCATAAAAGCGGTTGCCAATCCGGTGACTAGGTTCGTAGCCCCAGGCCCCGATGTGGCGATGCAAACTCCTACTTTTCCACAAGAGCGGGCATAACCATCTGCCGCATGCGCTGCGCCTTGTTCATGAACGGTTAAAACATGACGTATCGGAGCATCATACAGTGCATCATACAGTGGCATAATTGCGCCGCCCGGATACCCAAATACCGTATCAACATTCTGTTCCAACAAACATTTCACAATCATTTCGCTGCCTGATAACTGCATGGTTTGCCCCTCCTTCTAATTTGGCCCATTTTTTGCTGGTTAGGCGCTTTGGTGCGCCGTTATATATCTTTCTGCAAAGTTGGAGTGATCATCGACCACTTCTACGGTAACTACATCAATCAATTTCTTGACATAGTGCAATAATTGATGCTCTGTAAGTTGATTACAGGAAAAAGTCACAAGAATTTTCATATCGTCTGCCTGATTTATTGACATTGACAACTTTTCGATCCGATACCCACGGCGACGAAAAACGCCGATTAAACGGACTAATCCTTCCTCTTGGTTTCGTAATGAAATCAGGACTGTTTGTTTCATGCTTGACTCCTCCTTTTCTTACTAGAAAACCCCCGCCCCTGCTATGCGCTAAACCTCGCATAGCAGGGGCGGGGGCTAAATCCCGCGGTACCACCCTGCAATTATACTCTTCTCTCCGGCCATCACCGGCTATCCTGTAACGCAGGATTTACGCTTTGGCTTACACACCAGTACACATTGTACTCGCTTCAGCAAAGAGCTCCTGGGTGATTGAAAATAACTGCGCCGCACCGGTTCGCACCAACCACCGGCTCTCTGCAACGGGTTGAACAGTCATTTCGTTCCCAGTCATCGCTTACAATTTCTTTTGTAAATTCGAAAGGCTCTGCGAAAAGTTTCTTACCAATTCCGATAAGAAACTTTCCGCAGAGCCTTTTGTGCTCACGGTGTAATGCAGTTCGTTCTGCACCCGGCATTGCTCGGTCCAGGCCCACTCAGTAATAGCGGCGGAACCCTAAATGCCCTTTCTCAAAATTATCTTGTTCTTTCTGTATCTTGTATACATTATTGCATGATAAATAAGAAATGTCAACACAAAAGTATACATTTTGTTCTTATTTAATTCAAAATCAGTCTTATTAATGTATACTTTTCCAGTAATTTATCCTTTGCACCATTTTATGACGCTCGAAGCCCAGGTCAACCCTCCGCCGAAGCCTACCAATAAAATTGTATTGCCATTTTTTATTCGTCCGCTTTTCACCGCTTCATCCAATGCAATGGGAATCGAGGCTGCCGAAGTATTCCCATATTTATCAACATTTACTACTACTTTTTCCATCGGAAAACCCAATCGCTTAGCGGCGGATTGAACAATGCGAATGTTCGCCTGATGTGGAACAAAACAATCAATATCGGCTGCAGTAAGTTTTGCATTTTCGAGCGCTTTGTTAGCAGCATCGCCCATGATCTTAACTGCAAATTTAAATACTTCTTTTCCGTTCATATAGATAAAATGCTGCCGTTTCGCTACGGTGTCCAGCGAAGCAGGCAGGCGCGACCCGCCGGCAGAAACCTTTAATAAATCACCGCCCGAACCATCCGATCCCAGATGAATGCCAAGAATTCCGCAGCCTGGCGAAGTGACTCCCAACACAACCGCACCGGCGCCATCGCCAAAAATCATGCCTGTATTACGGTCTGTCCAATCCATGATCCGCGACAACGCTTCAGCGCCAATGACCAAAACTTTCTTGTAAAGTCCCGTCTGGATAAACTGGCTGCCGACCGCAAGCCCATAGACAAACCCCGAGCATACTGCAGTAAGATCAAAGGCAGCAGCATTGACGGCTTTCAAATTATTCTGTACCAAACAGGCTGTGGACGGGAACGACATGTCCGGTGTAACAGTAGCCACAATAATCAAGTCCAGTTCATCAGGACCAATTCCGGCATCTTCCAATGCCCTCCGTGCCGCTTCAGTGGCCAAGTCCGAAGTAGCCTGATCATCTGCAGCGACACGCCGTTCGTGAATGCCTGTACGCTCGACAATCCACTCATCGGATGTATTCATTATCTTTTCCAAGTCTTTATTCGTCACAATTTTTTCTGGGATATACGAGCCTATCCCTAAAATCCCTGCTTGATTTTTATTCATAGTATTAACTCCTTTTTTTCAATTCAGTAAGTCATATTTTGTAAATTTTCTGCTTAACTATATACTATTATAATGTTAGGAGTTAATTATATAACCAGACCATAACACCAGTCAATATATATTAAAACCCATTTTTTGAACCATTTACCAAACTTAAGTTCATTACAAATCATCAAACTTTTCTTTGTCGGCATATCAATTCTCTTTGTGCCCCGAATGGGGTATTGCGGGTTCTGCAAAGGATAAATGATAAGAGGTCAGTCAAAAATAAAACAGAGAAGCCCGCTTGACGGAGTTCTCTGTAAAAACAACGCTCAGTTTCGCAAAACACCCTTTATAGTACAAAATTACCCTTCAAAAATACCGGAGTTTGTTTTCCGTTTGCCGCTGTCCCGATAATTTCCATATCCTCTGAACCGATCATGAAGTCAACATGAACAAGAGAATCATTTACGCCGATAAAATCCAAGGCTTCTTTGTTCATCTCTTCGTTGCCCTGAACACAGACCGGGTAGGCTTTCCCCAGCGCCAAATGGCAAGACGCATTTTCATCAAAAAGGGTATTCAAAAATACAATACCCGATTCTGAAATTGGCGACTTCTGCGGCACCAACGCCACCTCTCCAAGGAAACTTGCCCCGGCATCGGTTTCAATCAATTTCTTAATGATTTCTGTATGCTTTCCGGCATCAAATTTAATAATTTTGCCATTCTCAAACTCGAACGACATCTTTTCAACTAAATTGCCATTGTAGCTCAGCGGCCGCGAACTTGTCACAGTGCCGTTCACTCCCGTTTTCTTCGGCAGAGTAAAGACTTCCTCCGTTGGCATATTGGCAATAAACTCGACTCCAGATAAAGTGTGTTCAGATCCGCCAAGCCATACATGACCCTCAGGGAGTTCCACATGCAAATCTGTCCCTAAAGAATTTTTGAAGTGAAGGAATTGAAATTTACAAGAATTTAAAAAATCCAATCTTTCTTTTAAAACTGCTTTGTGCATCTCCCACGCTGCAACAGGATCATCCGTATCCACGCGCACCGCCTTTAAAATGGCTTCCCATAGCTTCCCGACTGCTGCTGTTTCCGATATTTCGGGAAAAACTTTGCTAGCCCACGAGGCTGTCGGGATCGAAACAACACTCCAGGCGTTTTTGTTGCACATCAAACTTTCTCTGAATGTCTGCAGAGCAGAATTTCGGACCCTCTGAGCTTTTGCCACCAGATCCGGGTTTACTTCTTTCAAAATTTCAGGGTCGGACGCATCGATCGTTAAAAAAGCGGCTCCTTGCTGCATATAAAACAGGTAAAAATCTTTTTGCCACTGAGGAAATGTCTCAAAAACCGCTTCGGGTGCATGCAGATATCTAAGCTTGGAAAACAATTCGTCGTTCCAGTTCATAACTACATCCCTTGCACCTTCACGATAAGCAGCCTGAGCTGCCATCCGGGCAAAAAAAGCGCACTCAATCGGAGACGAAATGACCAATATTTGATCTGGTTGAATATTAATTCCTGTTTTTACAATTAATCGGGCATATTTTTCAAAAGCAGCCGTATCCATAATAAACTCCTCTCATCATCCTTTTAGCAAATTACAAAAATATTGTCTGCAAAGATAACGCCAGCAATACACAGGCCGCTACAGCAGCAACCGCACGCAGCGACTTTAAGAAATCAGCCTTAAAATAATCTACCGTTACCAAAAGGCACAGATGCGCCGGCGACATCATCTGTCCGGCAAATCCAGCCACATATGCAGTGACAGCGGCATTCACATCACCCGTTGCAACAGCAGCTGCGAACGGAAAAGCAATCGCCACATACCCTTGAGAAGCTCCCGTAAGCAGGCCCGCAATAAATCCAATCGTGCCGATAACAGCCAGCACCGGAATGCCTGAATTTTGCAGCACGGATGCAACATCAATCATGACACCGGTTTGGCGCAGCATATACTGAAAAAACAAAATAGCGATAATTCCCCATAATAGTTTTTTATCGAATGCATGCTTAAACATAGCAGCAAGAGAATCCGATGCTTGTCGTAATACAAAAACCATAGTGGCAACAACCACAAGCATCGATAACGCAGGATTTACATCAAAACCAACGACCAATAGCAAATTGCCCAAAATCGGCCCCAAAGCTAACAAGAAATATTTATATTGTGCAGAGGGAGTTAAAACGGCAGCGCTGGGTGCTCCCTGTACTTTTCTTTCGCTGCGCAAAGGGGTAATAAAATAAATCCAGCCAACTGCCAGACTGATGGCCGATACCCAAAGCATATGACTAATCAAAGTGCCCAGAGGCACTTGCATAATTTCACTGCCGACCAATAGCGCGGGTATAATCGGGTTCGTGCATTCCCATAAATGCCGAAACCAGTAATTGATCGCTGTCTTGCGTTCCGGGGAAAGTTGATATGGCTTTGCCGCCGCTTCAACCAACGGCGCAGAAAAAATCGCTCCGCCAAGCGAAGGCAAAAAACCCAAAAAAGCCGGCATTAAAGCCAATAAGACTTTATCGCTTCTGAATAACGCCCGCGAAGCCGTCATCAAACCATCAATAATTCCGCTCGTCCGAAGCTGAAATTCCAAGCACATAACCAAATAAAGCGCCAGCAAAATTTCCCATGTGCTGGGAGTCAATAACAAGTTCTTCAATGTTATTTCCAAGGTTGCCTGTTGCGGCGAGGACAATAAAAACAACAAGCCGGCACCTGCAAACATGGCATTGCCTAAATTTACCCTTTTTTGCAAAAGAATTACTACTAATGCCAATGTTACTAAAATTTTCAATACCGCGATCATACAGTTTCTCCTTTTTTCAACCGAAACGTGTTCACATTATAAATTACATTTCATTATACACCTCGTGTCAAACATTGTCTTTAAGAAATGATGACTTGCTTCCGGTAGGTTTTATCTTCCGGCTGTGTGGAAGCTAAACTGGCGTTTTACTAAAAAATAGATTTGATTTTCGTTGGCAAAATCGGTATTATATAAGTATGCGTTAGCACTCTGTTCATTCGAGTGCTAATAAAAAATGCGATCAGGAGGATTGACAATGACCCAAGAAGCAACAGCCAAAGTGACCCGCGAATTTCAAGCGGAAACCAAGCAATTGCTTGATTTGATGATCCACTCAATTTATACGCACCGGGAGATTTTTTTGCGTGAACTTATTTCCAATGCATCAGATGCGATTGACAAGGTTCGTTTCGAATCATTAACAAACCAGGATCTGTTAGAGGGAAACCAGAACTTTGAAATTTTCATCATCCCGGATGAAAATACACATACCTTGACTATCTCAGACAACGGAATGGGCATGACCTACGATGAGGTAATCGAAAACATCGGCACAATCGCAAAATCCGGAACAAAAGCTTTCCTGGAAAAATTGAAAGAAGCGGGTTCCTCTGCCGATACTGATTTGATCGGCCAGTTTGGCGTAGGGTTTTATTCCGCATTTATGGTGTCCCAAAAAGTGACCCTGCTTACCCGCGCCCCCGGGCAAACGTCCGGTGTTCGCTGGGAGTCTACCGGTGATGGAACGTACACGATCGAAGAATGTGATAAGGAGCAGCGTGGTACAACCATTATTCTAACGCTGAATCCGGAATATTATTCCGCTGAACATCCCGAAGAAAACTTTTTAAATACCTATACTCTTGAAAGTCTAATCAAAAAATACTCGGATTATATTCGTTATCCAATTAAAATGAACTTTGTCACAGAAGAAAAACCACGAGATGCCGAGGGTAAAATCATTGAAGATGCGCCGGCGGTTCAACAAACCGAAGTCCGCACGTTAAACTCAATGACTCCCTTATGGGTTCGCAACAAGAACGAAATTTCCACTGATGAATACAACGACTTCTATAAGGATCTTTTCCATGATTGGGAAGCTCCCATGGAAGTCATTCACTCAAAAGTGGAAGGCGTAGTCGAATATGCCGCATTATTATTTATTCCGGCACATGCGCCTTTTGATTTATATCACCGCGACTTTACCGCCGGAATTCGCCTCTATTCCAGAAACGTCTTTATTATGGACAATTGCAAAGAACTCTTACCTGAATATTTACGTTTTGTCCGTGGTCTGGTTGACTCTCCTGATTTTTCTCTGAATATTTCCCGTGAACTGCTGCAGCATAGCAGTCAATTAAAACGGATTGGTAAAAACTTAGAAAAAAGCATATTGAAAACTTTAGAAACTCTTCTGAGCAAAGATCGTGCAAAATACGAGGAATTTTGGAAAGAATATGGGAACGCTTTGAAAAGCGGCGTATATGCAGACTACTCCAGCCGGGATAAACTGCAAAACCTGTTACTTTTCCCAACTTCACATAACGCTGATGCTTTAACTACCCTGGAAGAATACATGAACCGCATGCCGGAAACTCAAAAAGTAATTTACTATGCGACCGGCAAAGACCGTTCTTCTGTTGAACGCTTGCCGCAAATGGAACTCTTGCGCGAAAAAGGCATCGAAGTCATCTATCTCTTTGACCGGGTTGATGAATTTGCCATTGATTCTTTGGGCCAGTACAAGGAGAAAAAATTCCAATCCATTAGCAGGGCAAACTTGAACCTTGACGAGATTGAAAGCGCGGAGGAAAAAAAGGAGACAGAGGAACTTGCCAAAGAAAAAGATTCTCTGGTGAAAGCAATCAAAGAACATCTGAAAAACAAAGTCACAGATGTTCGGATCAGCCGTCGTTTGAAATCCAGCGCCGTGTGCCTGGTAAGCGACGATGCCGGCATTAGCCTCTCCATGGAACAAATTTTATCGGAAGTAAACAAAAGCATGTTTAAAGCCAGTCGCATTTTGGAATTGAATCCAAATCATGAAATCTTTACTGTCCTAAACGATTTATATGAGAAAGCCCCCGACTCGGAAGCCTTCAAAGATTATTGCGACCTGTTGTATGGTCAGGCGCTGCTGATGGAAGGGATCGCTCCTGAGGATCCGATTAGTTTTGCCGGCAAGATTGCAAAGCTAATGGCACACAAGCAATAAATAAAAAATCCAGGTCCAAAGGATCTGGATTTTTTATTTATTGCACCTTTTCTAACAGCAAAAAACTATGTATGATATAGGTATGGTGTATCGACTTCCCCATAATCAGCTGGAAAGAAAATGTCTATTCCCATTCGCAAAACAATCTTAGGGTGAATACCGCAAACAAAATCGCCAAGGAGAGTTGCTATGCTAAAACGTGTCGCCTGTCTTTCGCTTATCGTTTTCTTGTCCGTTCCCGTATCTTCCTTTGCTTATGAAGCAACGATTACCAAGCTAAATCCTCCTTCCCCCATCAAATTTGAACTGCATGATAAGACCATCTTGGATCTTTCGATTCTCGGTTCTCCGATCGCTACAAAGGAACAGTGCATGACGTATTTGCTGACGAGAAATCCACTTCCTTACCTGTCCGTCTCACCGCAGGAACTGATTGATCTCTTTTATGAAGAAGGCTTGCGCGAGGGCATCCGTCCGGATGTTGCTTTCGCACAAAGCCTTCACGAAACCGGTTTTTTTAAATATGGCGGAGATGTTCTTCCATCGCAAAATAATTATGCGGGGTTGGGCGCAGTTGGACACGGCGCAAAGGGCATCTGGTTTCCGGATGCCCGCACCGGGATCAGAGCCCAGATCCAACATCTAAAAGCGTACGCATCCACAACTCCCCCCTGCACGCCAATCGTCGATCCAAGATACGATTTGGTTAAGCGGTCTACGTCGTTCGGCAATTTAAAAACCTGGGAATCCTTAAATGGAAAATGGGCTGTTCCCGGAAAAACATATGGGCAAATGATCCTGACCATCCATCAACGGATTGCTGCAACAAACCCATAATTCAATCACATGCAAATGCTATTCAATTATGCAAGAACGGCATGAACCTCTTGTACTGCAAGGTTCATGCCGTTCTTATTCTTATTCTATTTCCCGGGCAATGATTACGGTTTTACAGTGGCTTTAAACATTTGCTTGCCGTCTTTCAACTCAATAATAACCGCACTTTTTACTGCATCATGAGTAGCATTCAGTGTAGTTGCCCCGGTGATTGCCGGATAGTCTTTGGTCGCGGCCAATGCTTCGCGAATCTTTTCCGGTTCGGCGCTGTTAGCCCGTTTGATTGCATCAATCAACACATTAGCGGCGTCATAACCAAGAACTGCCATTGCATCAGGAGCTTGTCCATACTCTTTTTTATACGCTTGTACAAACGCCTGAGCAGCAGGGCTGGTATCCTCAACAGAATAATGGTTGGTAAAATAGGTATTATTCAATGCAGCCGCTCCGCCAATATCTGTCAGTTTCGGAGAATCCCAGCCATCTCCACCGACAATCGGCACAGTAATTCCCGTTTCACGAGCTTGCTTAACAATTTTACCTACTTCTTCATAGTATCCAGGAACATAGATGACATCTGGATTCAGCGCTTTTACTTTTGTTAAGATTGTTTTGAAATCCTGATCCTTTTGTAAATAGGCCTCTTCAGCCAGAACACTGCCGCCGCCTTTTGTGAATGCATCCTTAAAGAACGCAGACAGCCCTTTACTGTAATCACTGCTGTTATCCACCAAAATGACCGCTTTATTCAGTTTCAACGAATTAAGAACAAAATTCGCTCCCACCGTTCCTTGGAAAGGATCTATAAAACAAACACGGAAAGTATAATTTTTCACTTTGCCGGTCGCTTCATCCACAGTTACCTTCGGGTTCGTCGCACCTACAGCGATGAAGGGAAGCTTGCTTGCTTCAGCCACGCTGGAAGCTGCAATCGCATTGGAACTGGCGAATATCCCGGTTACTGCTACAACTTTGTCTTGCGTTGCTAATTTCGTCATCGCATTTGCAGACTCAGAAGGTTCGCTTTTATTATCAGCAACAACCGCCTGCAGTTGCTTACCGAGAACACCGCCTTTCGCATTGGCTTCTTTGATTGCCATTTTAGCGCCATTTGCTGCCGAAGTTCCAAACGTAGCATTCCCGCCGGTCATCTCATTCAGAACGCCGATTTTAATGTCTTTTGAAGAAGAACCGCCGCAACCCGCCAAGGCTCCCGCCATGAATAGAACGGCCATTGATACAACCATCATCCGAAAAATACTTTTCATCAACCTTTTCGCTCCTTTTTTATATTGATCCACTACGCAATCCTTCAAGTGGATTCTCCACCTCGCCACATTGTTGTGAAACGGCCACCAAAAAACATAAAAAAGAGCCGAATCACATGGAGATTCGACTCTGAACAAATAAAGTAACCTGCCTCGCAGCAGTTACTGTGTTCGCCTCTGTCCTTTTGCCTGAGAGCTTTGTCAGCAATTCAACATTGCTGTATTTCACCTTCGGCGCCCTTAAAGAGTCTCTCCAGAGATCCATCCATTCACGGTTCTGCCTGATCAATCAGGCGCCTGAGAGTTTTACTCCTTCGGCGGACCATTACAGCCGCTCTTCCGCAAACATCATTTGGAAACATATGTAGTTGTAGAGAATACATTGAAAGCAATTCCCATTATAAACGAATATGTGTATTTATTCAAGGCAAACGCATAAAGTACTCTGCAAATTTATAAAACCCGGCTTGCGCCGAGCTTTTATAGCGATGGCGCAAGCCGCAGGTTGCACTTATGTCACAGAAAATAGTTGTATTTTCTGTAAGACCAAAAATTTTACATTGTAATTTTGTCCGCTTGATATACAGAAAGGTCTGATTTTGCCGCCAGCAATTCCTTCGATTGCTGCCGCCATTTCGCAATATGCGGCGTAGTAAAATGCTGTTCAAGCGCCCCCTTATCGGTCCATTCCTCAACAAAGACACATCGATCATTTTCGAATGGATCGTCGAGCAGGGAATAACTGATGCAGCCTGCTTCTTCCCTTGTAGCAGCAATCAATTCTCTTGCCGCGGCTAACAACTCTTGTTTTTTCTCCGGTTTTACTGTTAACTTTGAAATCACAACAACCATAATTCGTTCCCCCTAATGAAATTTTTCAACTTTATATTATTTCTATAAGATACACCCCATTCCCTGTAATGTGTTCTTGTTGCAAGAGTTGACCCTATAAGGATAATAGCCTAGAATAGAATAGAATAATCGGTTTCACAGAGGAGTCTTGGATATGCACTTAAAATCAAGTCTATTGCTATTGCTCACGGCGGCCATTTGGGGGTTTGCGTTTGTGGCGCAGCGCGTGGGAGCAGAATATATGCCGCCATTTGCTTTTAACGGGTTTCGTTTTGCATTGGGCGCCCTTTCATTGCTGCCGGTCATGTTTTTCTTGAAGAACAGTTCATTAGCCGCAAAAAAATCACCTGCCCAATCAAGAAAAAATTTGTATATCGGCTTACTCGCCGGCGGGATTTTATTTGTTGCCGCTTCCTTGCAGCAAATCGGCCTCATCTACACGACAGCTGGAAAAGCAGCATTTGTGACCTGTATGTATATTGTGCTCGTTCCCATTACCGGCGTATTTCTAAAGCAGCAAATTGGTCTCAATACTTGGCTGGGATCTATCCTTGCTATCACCGGTTTGTACTTTTTATGCATCAAAGAAAGTTTAACCATCTCTTGGGGAGACGTTCTGGAATTGATCGGTTCCTTTTTTTGGACAGCCCACATTTTGCTGATTGACCGTTATTCCCGAGAGCTGGACACGTTAAAACTCGCTTTCTATCAGTTTATTACTTGTTCAGCACTAAGCCTTATCACTGCCTGGGCGTTGGAAACTGTAGCGATGGCTAACATTTTACAGGCCATGATTCCACTGCTGTATGGCGGGATTTGTTCGGTCGGGATCGCCTATACATTACAGATTGTCGGCCAAAAAAATGCGCCGCCGGCAAGTGCGGCCATTATTCTCAGCATGGAAACTGTTTTTGCGGCAATCGGCGGCTATCTTCTCATCGATGAACGTCTTGGTCCTTGGGAACTTGGCGGCTGCGCATTGATGCTATCCGGCATGCTGCTATCGCAAATACAATCGGTAACTCCTGAAAAACCGGAATTGGAAACCGAAGTGGAGCTATAAAAATGCTGCGATTTTAAAAATCGCAGCATTTTTATAGCTCCGTATTATTGAGATAACAGTCATCATTTCCTTTCATTCGATTTTTCGGCAGGAGGAATAATCAAGTCCAACGCACCATCAATAAATTTATCTATTGGGCTCAGTTCGTGGTTCACCTGCATCCGGATCAGCGTCCCTTCCCAAGTCGTATATAAAAATTCTGCCAAAAAATCGGCATCTTGGCGAGAAGATATTTCACCGATTGCTTGACCTTCCCTGATGCAATCGGCAAATAAACCTGTCCATTTGTCAAACTCCCGCTTCAATGCATCCCGCATCTGTACGCTATGATCAGCGACTTCCGTGGCTAACTTGGCAACCAGACACCCTCGCTCACAGCCATTTTTTGCATAATAACTGCGAACTCCCAAATAATAGGCCCGTATTCTCTCTTTTGGCGAGTGCTGGGTATCTAATAACTTATTACGAATGATATTGGCCAACTGCTCGCCATAATATTCAATGATCGCCACTCCAAAAGCTTCCTTCGATTCAAAGTAGTGATAAAAAGATCCTTTGGGCACCTCCACCTCTGTCAGAATTTCCTGGATCCCAACTGCATGATAACTTTTCGCCAACATTGCCTTGGCGCCTGTCTGAATCAGTTTTTGACGTGTTGTTATTTTCATAGCTTCATAATAGACCAGTCGTCTATAAATGTCAATACATATTTTTCAAAATTCACAGTTCTACCGAACCGGTCATTGCAGGAAAATAAGCATTCCACAGAGAAAATGAAGCAATTGGAAGATTATATTTGGTTGATTTTCCAAATATGCTATTAAGAGGAGTTTTGTGATTATGGCAACTGTTCATGTCAAGTATTTGGGCGGACTACGCACGGAAGCAACACATCTGCAATCCGGAAATAAAATGATTACGGATGCCCCTACTGATAACCAAGGCAAAGGAGAAGCCTTTTCGCCAACCGATTTGCTGGCTACAGCATATGCTGCGTGCATATTGACAATCTCGGGAATGGCTGCACTAACTCACGGCTTTGATCTCAACGGAACGGAAGTCAATGTTACGAAAGTGATGGGAACAAATCCTCGCCGCATTGTTGAATTGAATCTGGAAATCACTTTGCCTCATGACAATTACAGTCCTAAACACAGGAAAATGATCGAACAAGTAGTGCATTCCTGTCCGGTTCACAATAGTCTTCATCCTGAAATTAAGAAAGATATCAAATTTATCTATCGAAACCAATAATCAAACGCTGCCTATGTGAATCAATCAAAATCAGGCCAACGCCTTTTAAGGTGTCGGTCTTTTTTTCAATCAAACTTGCATCGGCTATATGGGTAAATACGTTTCCAACTCGCATTATCCTAAAAAAGGTGGTACTCTGCATGAAACTGACATCATGGAATGTAAATGGACTCAGAGCCTGTCTCAATAAAGGCTTCAAAGATTTTTTTCACACTGTCAATGCGGATGTTTTCTGCATTCAGGAAACAAAGATGCAGCCAAATCAAGTGGAAGTCGACTTGGGCCAATATGAAGCATACTGGAACAGTGCGCTTAAAAAAGGTTATTCCGGCACCGCTGTTTTTACCCGCATTAAACCGCTGTCTTTCAATTATGGAATGGACATGCAGGAACACGACCAGGAAGGAAGGATCATCACGCTGGAATTTGAACAATTCTTTCTGGTCAATGTGTACACGCCTAATTCACAGCGAGAATTAGTGCGTCTTGACTACCGCACAAAATGGGAAGATGATTTTCGCGTTTACCTGAAAAAATTAGATGCCGATAAACCGGTCATTGTGTGCGGCGATATTAATGTAGCCCACCAGGAAATCGATATTAAAAATCCGAAAAACAACAGACGAAATGCCGGCTTCACTGACGAAGAACGCGGAAAAATGACCGTTCTCCTTCAATCCGGATTTACGGATACCTTCCGTTATTTATACCCTGACAAAAAAGATGCTTACACTTGGTGGTCCTATATGATGAAAGCACGAGAAAAAAATATTGGTTGGCGCATCGACTATTTTCTCGTATCCGACCGTTTGCGCCCGAAGATAAAAGATTCTGTCATCCATTCGGAAATTTTTGGCAGCGACCACTGCCCCATCAGCCTGGATATTTTTTAACCCTTTTTGTGATCAACATCACATCCAGGAAAACGCTCTTCCGCTATACTGTCATTAAAAGGTGTTCACTAAAAAGGACAAATATAGAGGAGGCGTAGTTTAATGGGAATGTTTTGTTATCAATGTCAAGAGACTGCACGCGGAACCGGCTGCACAATGCGAGGTGTCTGCGGAAAAACAGCGGATGTTGCCAATTTGCAAGATTTATTGATTTATACGTTGAAGGGGATCGCAATTTATAACGCAGAGGCCAGAAAAGCCGGAATCGCCAAGTCTTCGGTGGATCAATTTATCATGGAAGCATTGTTTTCAACAATCACAAATGCAAACTTCAGCAAACAGGACTTTGTTGCTCAAATTAAAAACGCGCTGGCAGTTCGAGACAGCGTAAAAGCCGATCTTCTGAAAGCCGGCGCAGCGATCCATTCTGATTTGCATGACAGTGCCATGTGGTTTGCCGACTCAGTGGAAGATTTTGAAACAAAGGCTGTTTCCGTAGGCATACTGGCAACAGAAAATGAAGATATTCGTTCCTTACGTGAACTTCTGACGTATGGGATTAAAGGAATAGCTGCTTATTCCGCCCATGCCCACGTGCTGGGCTACCAGGAAGATTCAATCTTCGCCTTTATTGAGAAAGCGTTAATCGCAACGACCGACAATAGTCTCGGTGTAAATGAATTGGTCGCATTGGTCATGGAATGCGGAAAATTCGGCGTCGACTGTATGGCGCTGTTAGATAAAGCCAATACAACAACCTATGGCAATCCGGAAATTTCAAAAGTGAATATCGGCGTAAGAAACACCCCTGCGATCCTAGTCAGCGGTCATGATCTGAAAGATTTGGAAGAATTGCTGGAACAAACAAAGGGAACCGGCGTTGATGTATATACACATGGTGAAATGCTGCCGGCCAATTACTATCCTTCCTTCAAGAAATATGACAATTTAGTGGGTAACTATGGAAATGCCTGGTGGCTGCAAGATAAAGAATTTGAAACTTTCAACGGACCGATATTGCTGACGACCAACTGCCTCGTTCCACCAAAAGATTCTTATAAAGACCGCGTCTATGTGACAGGCGTTGTTGGTTTCGAAGGCTTAAAGAAAATTGCCGAGCGTGTTCAAGGCAATACAAAAGACTTTTCAGCATTAATTGCCCATGCAAAACAATGTCCGCCGCCATCAGAACTGGAACATGGCGAAATCGTAGGCGGATTTGCCCACAATCAAGTTCTCGCTCTGGCTGACAAGGTAATCGATGCAGTGAAAAGCGGCGCTGTTAAACGGTTCTTCGTGATGGCCGGCTGCGACGGGCGAATGAAAAGCAGAGATTATTATACCGAATTCGCCAAAAACTTACCTGGCGATACAATCATCCTGACAGCCGGTTGTGCAAAATACCGTTATAACAAGCTGGCTCTTGGCGATATTGGCGGCATTCCCCGGGTGCTTGACGCCGGACAATGCAATGACTCCTATTCTCTCGCGGTAATTGCCTTGAAACTGAAAGAGGTCTTTGGCCTTGACGACGTTAACAAACTCCCTATCTCTTATAATATCGCCTGGTATGAACAAAAAGCGGTCATTGTCTTACTAGCCCTGCTTTACTTGGGCGTGAAAAATATCCATCTAGGTCCGACATTGCCTGGGTTCTTATCGCCCAATGTAGCCAAAGTACTGGTAGAAAATTTTGGCATTGGCGGTATAACCAACGTGGAAGATGATATAAAAATGTTTATGGCATAAATACTATGCGAAACGAAAGAACCAGTTGCGGCCAAAATTTTCTTTGGCTGCAACTGGTTCTTGGCATTAGATCAACAATTTTTTTTGCGACGCAAGCGAACCAGTTTCAAAATTTCAAACCAGGCAACGCTCATCCCTCCTGCCAAAAAACAAATGATCACATCAATCGCGTGCAGTTCGGCAAATTTAAATAAATTCCGCAAAAAAGGAACGTAGAGAACGAGCCCCACAAACAGAACCGCGCCGCCTGTCACCCACCATAATACCGAATTATGCGACCGCAAGCCTCCCAAGATTGTCTGCGACCAAGAACGATTAGCAAAAATTAATCCCAAATTACCTACGATTAAAGTCACAAAAGCTAACGCCCTAGCCTCATCTTCACCGCGCTGCAGATAGAGCGAAATGCTGAATACAGCAAAAACAACCGCAAAAACACTGATTCCCTGTCCAATGCTGATCATCACCATTTCTTTATTAATCAATGTGGCTGCAGCTTTGCGCGGCGGACGTTTCATGCTGTCTCCCTCCGCCTCCTCCGCTTCAAAAACAAGTGCGCACGCCGGATCAATGATCATTTCCAGCAGCACGACATGTGCGGGGAATAGAACGAGCGGCCAGTCAAGAAACAGTGGGATCAGCGATATGCCAACAATCGGAACGTGAATGGCCAATATATAAATCATGGACTTTTTAATATTGTCAAATATTCTTCGTCCCATCGCTATCGATTGCACAATGGAAGAAAAATCATCATTCAGCAAAACCAGCGAGGCTGCTTCCCGCGCCACATCAGTACCGCGTCCGCCCATAGCAATGCCAATATGCGCGGATTTTAATGCCGGTGCGTCATTCACTCCGTCACCGGTCATGGCAACAATCTCACCAGTTGCTTTCAGGGCATTCACAATTCTTAGTTTTTGTTCAGGAACGACCCGGGCGAAAATGCTGATGCCATGAATGGCTTCTTGCAGTTGCGCATCGTCCATTGCGGCAAGTTCTGAACCGGTCATGGTTCCGCCCCCCGCCATCAATCCAATGTCCCGGCCAATACTTTGCGCTGTACCGGCATAATCGCCGGTGATCATCACAACTCGTATACCGGCGCCATAACACTCCTGAATGGCATCCGGAACGCTGGAACGAACCGGATCAGAAAGACCGACCAGACCCAAGAAATCGAAGACGAAATCATGCTGTTTCCCCGGCAGCACCGGATTGGAAAATTCAGCCTTCGCAACTCCCAATACGCGCATCCCGGCATTGGCCATTTTTTCAATTTTGAGCAGCAAGTTTTGCCGCTGCAAATCACTATAATGACAAAGATCCATAATTGCCTCAGGCGCTCCCTTACTTGCAATCATATAACACTCGCAATGAGGGGATTTCCAGACATGTGAAATGGCTAGAAGGTCCGGCAACAAGGGATATTCCTGTTCGAGGGTCCAATCAGCGTGCAGATGTTCCGTCTGTTGCAAATATCGTTCCCCGAGTTGCTTAAAAGCTTTTTCCATCGGCTCGAAGGGATCGCGCTGACTGGCTAAAATACTGAACTCCACAATCTCATGCAACGCTTCCGGCAGTTCTTCTTTGTCCAAACCAATATCATAAAATTGGTTATTGGTAAAAATCATTTTTACTGCCATGCGGTTTTCCGTCAATGTCCCCGTTTTATCGACACATAGTACGGTAGCCGCCCCCAGTGTTTCAATTGCGGCAACCCGCCGGGTAAGCACCTTCTTTTTTGACATTCGCCATGCGCCAAGCGCTAAAAAAACGGTCAAGACTACAGGAAACTCTTCGGGCAGCGTAGCCATAGCCAAGGTAATTCCCGCCAGTATCCCCTGGAGCCACTCGCCACGCACAAAACCAAATACTGCGACCATAACCGTACAAAGGGATAATCCAGCAATGCTCAGGCAAAAAACCAGCCGCCTTACCTCTTTATGCAGCAAGGTATCTTCCTGTTGCAATACTTGCAATGACCGGCCGATTTTTCCAATTTCCGTTTTTTCTCCTGTCGAAAGAACCTCCGCAAATCCTTGTCCCTGCACAACTAACGTTCCGGAGTACAAAAATGGCGTATCATCGCCGCCGGGTTGCTCCATCTTCTGAATGATTTTAACAACACGTTTCCTTACAGGCATCGATTCGCCGGTTAAAAGGCTTTCATCTACCAATAAGTTCATGGCATCCAGCAAACAAGCATCGGCCGGAACCCGATCCCCTTCAGCAATAAAGACAACGTCGCCGCAAACAACCTCCCGGCCTGCAATCCGTTGATTTTGGCCGTCTCGTATGACCACAGCCCGCGGGCTGGATAAGTCGCGCAACGCTTCCAGCGCCCGTTCCGCTTTGCGCTCTTCGTTCAGAGTGATCCCCATCACCAAAAATACAAAACCCATGAGAAGGAGCGCTTCTTCCACATCCCCCAGCATCAGGTAAATAAGACCTCCGCCGATCAGCATTAAAAACATGGGCTCACACGCAACTGTAAAAGCGATCGCCCAAAGACTGTGTTTTTTTTCTGCAGGAAGTTCATTTGGCCCGTTTTTCAACAATCGGAAACGAGCTTCCTGCGAAGAAAGTCCGTTTATGGCGTGAGGATCAAAATGACTGTTCATCGCAATCCACTTCCCTTCCCATTCATGAAACGTGCAAAAAAACCGTTATATGTTGCAGTATGCTAAATTCAATGCTATTCTTTTTTTAAAGGTTAGATACTGAAGGAGGAAATGTGTATGAATAAAGATCTTTGGGACCGGTGCGTAAACTTTCACGGGCATGAATGTCCAGGCCTCGCAATAGGATTTAGGGCCTGTGAAATAGCCAAAAACAAATTAAACCTGAGCTTCTCAACGGATGAAGAAGTTGTCTGCGTTAGCGAGAACGATGCCTGCGGGGTGGATGCGGTACAGGTGATTACTGGCTGCACCGCCGGCAAAGGGAATTTATTGCATAAAGATACAGGAAAAATGGCTTTTTTATTTTTCAACAGGGAAACCGGAAAAACGGTTCGTCTAATATTAAATCAACTTCCAGCAACAATGAATAGAGAAGAACGACAGAAATATATATTGGAAGCCCCGGAGGATGCTGTATTTACAATTGGCAGGCCGAAATTCACCGTTCCGGAGTATGCCAGAAAATTCAATACGATTGTTTGTGAACAGTGCAAAGAAGGCGCTGCTGAACATAAGATTAGAGTCCACGATGGGAAAAAACTGTGTTTGGATTGCGCCCCCGATTACGAAATGCATTGGTAACCGAATTACGTTCTTTATATCTTAGCCACCAAACATGAAAATCCCTGCTGGACGAATGCGGTCATGGGGACGGTTCTGTTGACCAGACGCAGCCTGGTCAACAGAACCGTCCCCATGACCATATCAATGAAAGTTTCTATATCCTTTCGAATATATTTTTAAATCTTATTTGATCCGGCAATGCTTTTTTTAGCGGCTTTCATATTAGCTTTAGCAGCCTCAACTTTGTCAGCTCCCTCATTTCCATGAACCAGATTCTTTATGAAGCCACAGGAACCGGATGCGGGTATTCAGTCGACCGGTATGCGTTCATCCGCCCACCAGGCGGGAGGCGTTGGCTGAATAGGCTTATAAGCCATACTCGGCTCCCCAGGGGTTGGTGGCAACTGATCCGACACCTTTGCCTGACGCGCAACCACGGCTTCCTTTGTAATATTGAAGACCGTCAAATCCTGAGTCTGCACGACCGGACCATCATATACCGTTCTAAGTTCGGAATCAATCATAGGGATCACTTCAACCGAAAGAAGTGTGTGATAAAGCCCGGCCATGCGCGGTTTCACAAGGCTGAATACTTTGCCGGCGGCCTTCGGTGACGTGTGCGCGGCATTCAATGCAATCGTCGCCCTTTCAATGGAGAGGCCTGACGCTGCCGCAAGCGCTGCCGCTGGCGGGAAACATTCATGAATAAGCAGATCGACGCCGCCTTTACTGGCTTTCACAAGCGGCCACGATGCTAGCGTATCTCCCGAAAAGACGAATGACAGACCGGAAAAATCGAGACGATAGCCGACGGAACCGCTGAGCGAATGGACAACGGGAAATGCTGTCACATTCACGCCATTTTTCTCATAAACCACATGCGTTTTTCTGAAATCGAACTCGGACGCCACGATCTTCATGCTTTCCGGGTTGATAGGACCGCTGCTGGCTGCGGTGTCCCAGGCGAGCGCTTCACCGATTGCTTGGGCGAAATGTTGCGTGCCCAGCCGAGGCTCGGTCCCGCTGGGTCCCCACAAATAGACTGGTCCGTCCGCCCGGCCGACTTTCGCGTAGCTCCCGACGAGCGTGAGCAGGTCGCCCATATGATCGGCATGCAGGTGGGTCAGGAACACTTTGTTGAGCTTGTTGACCGACAGTTTCAGGCTCGCATAGTTGGCGAGAGAGCCGCTTCCGAGGTCGAAAACCAAGATGTCGCGCTCAGCGTTGCCGACTTCGACGAGGATGCTGGCCGAGGCCTGGGCGCGCGTCACCCAAGGATTGCCGCTTCCGAGCACCGTTACACGAAGCTCTCCGTCCTCGAGCCTCTCTTCACCAGGTATAAACCGCTCGGCGTACTCCCGTCGCGGTGTGCCGACGACCGGAGTCAAGGTAATCGCCTTCGTTCCACCTAAAAACACCGGCGCCGACAGGGGCATGGATTCGTTGTTCGTCTTTTCGTTCTGCGCAAACCCTACGGTAATCATCGTGCTACACCGATCTCAATCAATAATGTTAAAAAGACTGCCCTCTTCATTCTCTTCATCATATCTCCTTTCTCCTTTGGATGTCATGATTGCCATATTCGTTTCACGAAGAAATTTTGGATCAGGGTTCAATTCCTGATTTTTTTTGGTTCAACGTCGGCAGTTGAACCAACACTGTTAAAAATAACTGTATTTCGGGCATTTAGCGATTTAAGATAACGGACACATCCATAAAGTCGGAAAAGCCAGCTTATCGAAACAAAACTATTATCGAAATCCTGGAATGCTGGCCAATATCTCCAGAATGGCGCGTGTGGACGTACGCGCGAGTCCCCCCAAAGCGGAGAAATCACAGCAAAGCAACAGTCGCTCTATGAAGCAATGGAGGTGAAAATTCCCTCGTTATAAATTCCGGGAACTTAGGTTATAGACCCTTGTTGCCCGGGAATGGCGACAGCTGCTTTGAGCCATTCCCGGGCACCCTTCTCTAGGCGGCTTACTGCCGCATCATTGCAACCCTAAGGTCTGTTTCCGTATCCGGAATCAATTCTCCGGACATATCCAATGTAACCCGCTTGATGGTACCGGTGAACGTAAAGGCGTCGGCGTATTCCTTCGGCGCCACGCGATCTCCGCCGTCATAGCCGCAGCTCAATCCTTCCGTGCTGAACATGTTCAGTACAGTATGGGGCATCGCAACGGCACCCACCAGTTTCCCGTTGATGTAGATCTGCCCATTGGCAGGAACACCGTGCCCAATTGCAGGATCCGGCTTGCCTGTCGGCTCAAATTCGTAGCGCAGCGTAACTTCGCCTTCCGGAACTTCTTCGTTCGAAGTGAGTTTGAAGTGATCGCGTCCAAGGAAATTGTAGATGAAATGCAGTTTTTTGTCCTTGACAAAGAACGTGTAGCCGCCACCTCTGCCTCCTTGCGCAAGCAGAACTCCCTCCGCGCCGCCTTGGGGAATCACAGTGTCAGCCGTAATACTGAACGGCCGATTATACAGCTTCGGTGAGGCGGCAAACGGCACCGGCGAACCACCGGGGTAATACACAATCTTGTTGCGCGGCTTGGCGATTGTCGGACGTTCTACATTCAGGCGCGAAAAAACATCCCCATCGATAGGCAATACGTTGTACTTGCCTGCCTCAGCCCACCAGCGACCGATCATCTCAATCAATTTGTCGCGATGCGTTTCTGCCAGGTTATAGGTCTCGGAGTAGTCTTCCGCGACATGATACAGTTCCCAGTCGTGGGACTCGATATCGACGAGTATGGCATTGTCAATAGGGGAGCCGAACTTCCGGTTTTTCTTGGCCGCCTCAGCAAAACTCGTGCCTGGCCATGGACAAACCGCGCGCCAGCCGTCATGATAGATGGAACGGTGGCCGAACATCTCGAAGTATTGTGTAATGTGGCGGGTCGGCGCATCTTCCTGGTTGAAAGTGTGGGCGAAGCTCACGCCTTCAATCGGCGCCTGAGTCACGCCGCGAATGGCGGCCGGCGCTTCCATTCCCAGTGCCTCCAAGACCGTCGGCACAAAGTCTATGACGTGGCCGAACTGCGGACGCACTTCGCCATGGGCTTTGATCTCTTTCGGCCAGCTGACAATGCAGGGGTCTGTGGTCCCGCCGCGATAGGTCTCACGTTTCCAGCGGCGGAAAGGCGTGTTGCCTGCGTTCGTCCAGCCCCAGGCGTAGTGGTTGATTAAATCGGGGCCGCCAATCTTGTCAAGCTGCTTAAGGTTCTCTTCCAACGTTTCTTCAAGATTGTTGAAAAAGAACATCTCATTGACCGAACCTTTGGGTCCGCCTTCGGAACTGGCGCCATTGTCGGAAATCACGACGATCAGGGTATTGTCCAGTTCGCCGAGCTCTTCAAGGAAGCTGATAATGCGGCCAAAGTGATAGTCTGTGAAGCTTACGAACCCGGCGTACACTTCCATCATTCGCGCATAAAGGCGTTTCTCACCCTCTGACAAGCCGCTCCACTCCGGCACATCCGGATCGTGCGCCGACAACTGCGTGCCCGGGGGCAGGATGCCCATCTTCAGCTGCCGCTCATGGACAATCTTGCGGTATTCGTCCCAGCCCATGTCAAACTTGCCTTTGTACTTATCCGCCCACTCTTTGGGGACGTGATGCGGCGCGTGGCCAGCGCCTGTCGCATAGTACAGGAAGAACGGTTTTTCCGGCGCGTTGACGTGTGCATCCTGGATAAAATCGATTGCCTTGTCAGCCAGATCGATACTGAGGTGGTATCCTTCTTCCGGTGTAGCAGGCTGCTCAATCGCATGATTGTCATATACGAGCTCTGGGTACCACTGGTTGGTATCGCCGCCCATAAAGCCGTAGTAGCGTTCGAATCCGCGTCCCAGCGGCCAACGGTCATACGGGCCGGCAGGCGTCGAGTGCTCCGGCGGCGTCAAGTGCCACTTGCCGACGCAGAAAGTATTGTACCCTTTCTGCAGGAGCATTTCGCTGAGCATTCCTTTATTGAAAGGCAGAATGCTATTATAGCCGGGATAGCCGGTGGATGTCTCCGTAATGGATGCCATTCCGACCGAATGATGATTACGCCCAGTCAGGATGCAGGCGCGCGAAGGGGAACACACGGCCGTCGTGTGCATGTTCGTATAACGCAGACCATTGGCTGCCAGACGGTCCAAAACCGGG
>JAGFZV010000009.1 GCA_017889545.1 Bacillota bacterium | reverse complement strand
CAGTAAAAAATACAAAGTTAACATATTTTTTACTACCAAAAGAAAGGGAGCTGTCCGAAACAGGTTTTAAAACCTATTTTGAGACAGCCCCTTTTTTGCGCCTAAGGCTCCTTGACCTCAACTTTTGCTTAAGGTCTTTAATCAGATGAATTGCCATGAGCCGAGGTCAAGCGATATGTACGAGGCTTGCGTTTCGTCCTCTTGGCTGAGTTGGGGGTCAACCATAAGTGGCGACTTTGTCGATGGAAAGCTCAACTGCTGTGTGAGGTCTTTAATCGGATGTTTCCCATGAGCCGAGGTCAAGCGATATGAATGAGCCTTGGTTTTGGGGTGGTTATAAGCCGCCCCAAAGCCTTAGAGCGAATTTAGTTCGAGTTCTACAGCCTGTTGACGAAGTCTTACAGGCTGTTAACGAAGATAGAGTCGAAACGTGCTTAAGGATTTAATAGGAGAATTGCCATGAGCCGAGGTCAAGCGATAGAGTCGAGGCGATGGCAATTCTCCTATTATTCTATTTGATGCTTTCCATAAACGCTAAATATTGCTTCTTGGTCATTTTGGGCTGGTAGTTTTCCAGCAGCTCGTCTGCTTCCGCCGCCTGATCAGCCAGAAGGTCAATGACAGTCATCGCCATGCATTGGGCGTTGATGATATAGGCCATTTCCGGATCGCACACGCGGAAGTCGCGGGTGTGTGCAACGCCGGTGACGCCGCCGACCCAGGGATGGATGATCGGCATGATATGGGATAAGTCGCCCATATCGGTGCTGCCGGGGTTGTGGCCGAGCGGTTTTGTCGAGTTTTCTCCGAGCAAAGTAACGGCATTGCGACGGAACAATTCGGTCATGCGGTCATTGTTGACCAGAGGCAGATAGCCGGGCAGGTCGGAAATTTCAACTTCGGCGCCGATCGCCGCTGCGCCTCCTCTGAGTGCCCGGTTGACTTTGAAGTTGGCATCGAGGATCGATTCGACGGTTTTTCCGCGCACGTAGCTTTCCAGGCGGACTTCAGCCGGAATAACGTTGACGAGGTCGCCGCCCTTGGTGATGATGGGGTGGAAGCGGACGTAGTCTTCGTCGCGGAAGGTTTCCCGCATTGCATTGACCGCCATCAAACCGATCATGGCGGCATTCAGGGCGTTGATGCCCTTGTCCGGCGCGCCGGCGGCATGAGCCTCCCGGCCGGTGTAGTGGATCATCTTGCCGACAAAACCGTTGCTTGTGCCGCCGATTCCCATGACGCGGTTTTTGTCGCCGTCAGTCGATAGGTGGACCATCATGGCCATATCGATTCCGTCAAATGCCCCGCAGCGGATCAGCTCGGCTTTTCCGCCCAGATAGCGGATTTTCCCTTCCTGGCGCAGACGGTTGCGGTATTCGATCTCCACGTATTCTTCGGCCGGTACCGCAAACAGCGTTACGTCACCATCAAGCTCATCCATTACGCCGGAAGCGGCCAGACCGGCTCCGCAGCCCATCATCGCGGCAATTTGCGCATGATGCCCGCAGGCATGGGCGGCTCCGGTTTCGGTATTGGCCAGCGGGTGATCAAAACAGGTAACGGCGTCCATTTCACCAAGCACAGCGATATTTCGCCGGCTGGAACGCCCCTTCAGGGTTCCTTTCACGCCGGTAATTGCATGTTCGGTAGTGAAAGGAATGTTGCGCTGCTGAAAAAACGATTGTATTTTTGCCGCTGTTTTGTGTTCTTTAAATCCGAGTTCCGGTTCGCGGGCGATCGCTTCGGCCAGCGCGGTGATTTCATTGGCCTGCTTGCGGATGGCAGTGCGGACGCGGTCTTTCAGTTCTTGTTTGTTCATGTGTTGTCATCTCCAAATCAAGTCATATTATATGGATTAATATTGGCAGTTTCCGGCGCGATTCCTGCTTGACATACGGAAATATCTGAGATTGTGACATTGGGTGCGACATTGGGGACGTTCCTTTTTCGTCACGTTTTCTCGCGAGTTGACGAAAAAGGAACGTCCCCAATGTCCAACCAAAAAGGAACGTCCCCAATGTCCACGTCCCCCGTGTCGCCTGGTGTCACTCAACTGGTCCGACCAGGCGCAGCCGATTTGGTCAGAAGAACCGTCCCCTTGAGCATTTTTCGGCAGGAATTAGAACGATTGTTCGCGAATAGTTATAGGAATGATTTTCAGGCAGGAGTGGCTGACGTGGAGAAATTGACCGGGTTGGTTGAAAATATTACGTTTCAGGCGGAACAAGGCGGGTTTGTGGTGTTCCGCTTCAAGCTGCCGGGCGATGGCGGGACGGTTCCGGTCGTAGGGAATGTATCGGCGCCATTTGTCGGCGACCAGCTGGAGATGAACGGCGATTGGGTGGAGCATGCCCGGTTTGGCCGTCAGTTCCGCGTGGCATCGTATCAGCGGGTTGCCCCCACCACGACGGCCGGTATGGAACGGTTTCTCGCTTCCGGCGCGGTAAAAGGCATTGGTCCGGCGATGGCGGCCCGATTGGTGGCGCATTTCGGCGAACAGACGCTGGAGGTGCTGGATATTTATCCGCATCGCCTCGTGGAGGTGTCCGGGATCGGGACGAAGAAAGCGGAGATGATCCGCAAGTCGTATTCGGAACTGGCCGAGATGCGGGAAGTTTTGTTGTATTTGGAAATGCACGGGGTTACCGGGGCTTACGCAGCGAAGATTTTCGCCCAGTATGGTTCGGCGTCGGTGGACGTATTGAAGGAAAATCCTTATCAGCTGGCTGCCGATGTGGACGGGATCGGGTTTCGGACGGCGGATCAGATTGCCATGTCACTGGGGATGCCGGAGGATTGCGAGGCACGGTTGATGGCCGGGATCCAGTTTGCCCTGCTGCAGATTTCGCTGAATGGGCATACTTGTGTGCCGGAGGAATTGCTGGTGCAGGAAACGGCCAAGCTGCTCATGGTAGACCGGCTGGCTATCGCGGAGGTTCTGAAACGGATGCTGCGGGAGGATCAGCTGTTTGTGGAGGATTTCCACGGAATGACGCTGATTTATCCCCGCTATTTGTATTATGCGGAAAAACGGACGGCAGAGCGGCTGCTGCAGCTGCAGCAAAAAGCGCGGCCAACGGCGCAGGGAGACCATGAAGCAACCGTGGTGGAGTGGGAAGCGCATTCAGGGATCAAGCTGGCGGCGGCGCAGCGGGAAGCGCTGGTATCGGCGCTGGCACATGGGGTGCTGGTTCTGACGGGCGGTCCGGGGACCGGCAAAACCACGGTCGTCAAAGGAATTCTCGGCGTTTTGGCTGAACAGGGTTTTTTGATCAAATTGGCGGCGCCAACGGGGCGCGCGGCTAAGCGGCTGAGTGAGGCTTCCGGCTGTGAGGCAGTGACGGTTCACCGTCTGCTGGAGTCGACAGGCGGGATGGAAGGTGCGCCGCTGTTTATGCGGACGGCGGAAAATCCGTTGGAAGCGGATGTCGTGATTATCGACGAAGCGTCGATGCTGGATATTGCCTTGACCAGTTATTTGCTGCAGGCGGTGCCGGATGGCTGCCGGGTGATTTTCGTGGGTGACGTGGATCAATTGCCGGCGGTGGGGCCGGGGTCGGTGCTGAAGGACATTATCCGCTCCGAGGTGACGGCGGTGGTCCGGTTGACGGAGGTATTCCGGCAAAGCGGTGAGAGTCCGATTATTTTGAATGCCCACCGGATCAACCGTGGACTGATGCCGGATGTTTCCACGAGTCTGGATTTTGCGTTTGAAGAGATTGCCGACAGTGCCGCGGTGGCGCAGCGGATTGTAGAGCTGTGCAGCGATGAATTGCCGGCAACCGGCTACGGCGGCTGGGGCGATGTGCAAGTGTTGTCGCCCATGCACCGGTTGGATTGCGGTGTGGAAAATTTGAACCGGATTTTGCAGGCGGCCATGAACCCGCCGGAAGAATATCTGGAATCGGTCAACGGGATCAATCAGGTTTTTCGTCCCGGTGACAAGGTCATGCAAATCCGTAATAATTATGATAAAAATGTGTTCAACGGCGATATCGGTTTTATCGCCGGGATTGAAGCGGGCCGGGTGACGGTCCGTTACCCGGATCAGGATGTGATGTATGAACGGCGGGATATTGATCAGCTGCGTCTGGCGTATGCGATGAGTGTGCACAAAAGTCAGGGCAGCGAATATCCGGTGGTGGTCATGCCGCTGATCCCCGGTCACCGGATCATGCTGCAGCGCAATTTGCTGTACACGGCGGTGACGCGGGCCAAAGAACGGGTAATTTTGCTGGGCACAAAAGCGGCCTTGCAGGCGGCGCTGGATAATGACCGGACTCGGCGCCGGTATTCGCTGTTGGCAGAAAGACTGCGCGGGGAGGGACTGTTATGTTAAGGATCCTCAACGGGTTGTGGACGACGGTGCTGGATGTGGTGTATCCGCCGAAATGCCCTGCTTGTCGTTCTGCGGTTGCTCATCATGGAGACTGGTGCCCTGTTTGCTGGGAGGGTCTGCTGGTGCCGCGGCTGTTGAGCGGCCGGGCGCATCAGCTTCGTTATCTGACGGATTGTTATGTCGTATGCCGTTATCAGGGCGGTCTGAAGCGGGTGCTGCATGACATGAAGTTTCGCCGTGCCCGGCGTTACGCGTTCCACTTGCAGCGTTTGCTGGCTGCGGGGACCGGGGAAGTGAAAAGTCTGCCGCCGTTTTATACGCCGGATGCGGTTCTTCCGGTTCCGTTGCATCCGGAACGTTTGGCCGGACGCGGCTATGACCAGACGGAACTGATTTTTCGTCCTTGGGTGGACGGGAAAAATTGGACCTGGCTGTCGGATACATTGGTAAGGGATAAGGATACCATCGCTCAATGGCGGCTGCCGTTGCCGGAACGGCGGCAAAATATAAAGGACGCGTTTACGATCACGCGTCCGGAATTGATTGCAGGAAAACATATTTTATTGGTGGATGATATTTTTACCAGCGGATTGACGATGGATGAGTGCGCAAAAGTATTGTGCCAGGCCGGAGCCGTTGAGGTCAGAGGGTTGGCGCTGGCCAGCGGATCGCCATAATCAGCCCAGGGCATCAATGAACGCTCGGACCACGTTGGTGTCGAAGGCGGTACCGGCATCGTTGAGCAGCGCCCGGATTGCAGCGTCCTTCGTTTTGGCCCAGTTTTGCGTGCAGGGGTTAATGCTGCTGTCATAATGATTGGCGACCGCAATGATACGGGCGCCAAGAGGAATGTTCACTCCTTTGAGGCGTTTGGGATAGCCTTTGCCATCCACCCGTTCATGGTGGTAACGGATATAAGGGATAATTTCCTGAAACGCAGGAATATTTTCCAGCATATAACTGCCGGCGTTGCAGTGATTCTTGTAAACGGACATTTCCCGGGTCGACAGATAAGGAAGTTTCGCTAAAACCGCATTAGGTACAGTAAGTTCGCCGATATCGTGAAGGAGAGCGGCAATTCGGATCCGCTCGATCTCTTCCCGCGGCAGCCGCATTTTAGCGGCGACGCTTACGGCGTAGTTGGCCACTTGATGGCTGTGCTGATGAAGTTTGGGACTCTTCAATTCCAGCAAATCCATTAAGTTTGCGATTGTTTTTTTCAGGACTTCCTTATTGGCGGGAGTTGTTTCCGTACCTTGCAATAGTGTTAGCATATACACGAAAAACTGCCTTTCCTCATAAAGTGAAGTATTATATACTTAGGCAAAAAAAAGCATAATCCTGCTTCTAATTTAAAAAAAACATCATTGTTTGAGTAATCTGATAAAATATTTTTACATTGCCAACAACGGCGAAACGATGGTAAATTTTTGGGTCAATGCGATGGGCGTTGCTTAACCTCTCAAGGTGAGGTAGAAGAAATTATACTGCAAGTCCGGTATAAAAGGCAATGGTAATTTTTACTGATTTTCGCTTATGGGAGTAAGTTTTTGGTTCAGAAGGGATTAGGAGCATTGCCGCCGAACCCTTAGAACGAAATTGATTTGGCGTATTTTTCACCATGATTATATTTGCGAAGAGAAAAGGAGCGTGTGACGATGGGAGTGGCGAATTGTCCGCAATGCGGAAAAATATATATGGAGAATCCGGCAAAATTGTGTCCGGCGTGTTATGCGGCGTTTGAGGCCGACGAGGAAAAGGTTGTTGAGTTTTTGCGCAAGAAGCGGAAGGCGTCGCTGGAGGAAATCCACACGGGAACGGGGGTGCCGCACAAGGTGATTTTGCGTATGCTCAAGCAGCATCGGCTGACCAGCGAGTTCCAGGTGAGCTACCCATGTGAGTCATGCGGCGCGATGATCACCGGCGGACGGCTTTGTGCGGACTGCACCAAAAATGTTTTGGATCAGGTGAAGCCTCTGGTATCGAAGCAAGCTGAAAAGCCTGCGCAGGGGCAGCGGGAGCAAAAGATGCATATCGGAGAACGGTTTCATCGCTGAACGGCGAAAATTTTATCAAAGGTATTAATTTTTTTTTTGTTTCGTACGATAGTATTATCAAGAAGGTCCCATGGTGTGTGTAGGGGGTGCAAGAAATGATTATTTCCAATTCCAATCCGATTAAAAATGCCGCCAAATTGTATGGCGAACAAACGAAGGTAGCGAAAAGCGGTTCAACCGCGAAAACTGGGCCGGTGCAGCAGAAGGACGAGGTTATTTTGTCGCCTGAGGCGCAGGAAATCAGTCTGGCTCAAAAGGCGCTGAAGGCTGTGCCGGAAGTGCGTGCCGATAAGGTGAAGGCTTTTTCTGACCAAATTTCCGCCGGTACGTACTCTGTAAAGGCTGAGGATATTGCTCAGAAAATGCTTGACGGCGGCTTGCCTGCAGGCTTACGGTAGGAGGCGCCGATGACAGGAGAAGTGTGGGAGAATTTTCTGACTGTGCTGCAGCAGACGCTGGATTTGTATCGGGCGCTGCTGCGTTTGAGTATTCATAAACGGGACGTGCTGGTCGCCGCGGATGCGTCCATGCTGGAACGGATGACACAGCAGGAGGAAGTGCTGGTTTTGCAGGTTGCCAGGATGGAAAACCTGCGCAAACCGCTGACCGCGCAACTGGCCCGGGAGTATGGGCTGGCGCCGGACGATTTGACGATATCCAAGGCTTGTGAATTGGCCCCGGGGCCGGTTTCGGATCGCCTGACTGCGATTAGGAAGGAATTTGAAACGGTGAGCGACGAGTTGGTGCCGCTGAACCGGTCGAATGCCCGGCTGATCGAGCAGGCGCTTACTTTTGTAAATTATAATGTCAATTTATTGGCGAGAAATACGGCGGGGACGACGTATGCCCCGCAGGGAAAGACCAGCCAGGGGGCTGCCCGGGTGATGATTGACCAAAAGGCGTAAGCGGAATTGACTCCGCAGATCATGATTCATGGAGGGATTTATCATGCCGTCTACTTTTAGCGGTTTGAATACGGTGATGCGCGGCCTTACGGCGCAGCAGGTTGCGTTGAATACGGTCGGTCACAATGTTTCCAATGCCAACACGACCGGTTATTCCCGGCAAGCGGTGAATTTGACGGCGGCGCCTTCGGAGACGATTTACGGCTCACAGGGGGCGATGCAAATCGGGTCAGGAGTGACGATCACTTCGATCACCCGCATTCGCGACGCCTTTATGGATAGCCAGATGTGGAAGGAAAATTCGACCTTGGGGTCCAGTCAGGAACAGCAAAGCCTGCTGGCGAAAATTGAAGGCGTATTCCAGGAACCGTCGGATACGGGGATACAGACCGTGCTGAACCAGTTTGCGACCGCCTGGCAGACGCTGGCCACGAATGCGTCTGACGATAGTGCGCGGATTGCGGTTCGGCAGCGCGGCGTGGAATTGGTGGATGCCATACAGCATGCGGCGTCTCAGCTGACGGATCAGGTGGCGGATATCAATAATTCGATTGAGATCAAAGTCAATGATGTGAACAAAATTTCAGAAAGTATTCTGGCTTTAAATAAGCAGATTTCCTATACAGAACAGATCGGCGGTTCGACCGCGAATGACTTGCGGGATCAGCGGGACGTGCTGGTCGATCAACTATCATCGCTGATCAATGTGAATGTCACAGAAGACCCGCTGGGAAATTACCGGGTGCAAAGCGGACAGATCCTGCTGGTGGACGGCAACAGCCGCGTCGAGCTGACGACCCGGATGGATTATGACCCGGACTTTCATTATGCGGTGATGAAAATTGACGCCGGATCATTTCAGAATATCCAGTTTTCCGGCGGCGAGATTCAAGGTTTGGCGACGATCCGGGATGAAACGATTCTGGGCAGTCAGGGTTATATGAGCCAGCTCGATACGATGAGCCAGTTTTTGCTGCGGGACTTCAACTCCATCCACCGGGCCGGCTATGGCACGGACAGCGATGGGACGGCGAATGTAGGCACAAACCGCAACTTCTTCGGCGCGTCTGGTGTGGATTACGGCGATGCTGCTACAGTCGCTTCAATGCAGAGCGGCGATTGGCTGAATGCGCTGACGGTCAACCAGGAATTATTTGATGCGACAAACGGGTTGGATAAAATTGCTGCCAAGACGTTGGCGACGCAGGGCAATGCCAGCGGCGATAATGCGGTGAAGCTGTTCCAGAGTTTTCAGCAGAACATAACAGATCTTTTGCCAAGCAGTTTGGCGGCTTTATCGACAGGCGATCAGGCCACGCTGGGAAAAACGTCGTCGCTGAATAGTTTTTATGCTTCGTTGATTGGCGGCCTGGGAGTGAAAAGTCAGAACGCAGAGCGTCTGACGGACAATCAGAAGACGCTGGTTGCTCAGATCGAAAATTGGCGGTCTTCCGTAGCCGGTGTAAATATGGATGAAGAAATGACGAATATGATCCGCTTTCAGCAGGGTTATAATTCCTCGGCGAAAGTGATCACGACCATGAATGATATGTTGGACAAACTGATTAACGATATGATTCGTTAAGGATGACAAGGGGTGGCAGGGATGCGAATTACGAATGGGATGATCAGCTCCAATTTTTTGAACAGCCTGAATAAATCGCTGGAGCGGCAAACCTCGCTGCAGGAGCAGCTTGCCGACGGCAAGTCGATCCACCGGCCGTCCGACGATCCGGTCCGGGTCGCCAGAAGTCTTTATTTCAACACGAATTTAACCAATAATGAACAGTACACCCAGAATGTGAAGGATGCCGTTTCCTGGATGGATACAACGGATGGAATATTAAGCGATGTGAGTTCCGTCATGATAAAAACCCAGGAATTGGTAACGAGCGTTGACGGCAGCAAGCCGACGGATGCACTGAATGCGATCGGTCAGGAAGTAGACGGACTTGTCGATACGATTGTCCAGATGGGCAATTCAGAAATCGGCGACCGGTATTTGTTTTCCGGTCAAATGGATAAAACTCTGCCTCTGGAACGAAAGATGATCACGAACACGGATACCGGGGAAACGGTGGAAGTGGTTGTGTATAAGGGAGACAATAATAAAATTTCCATGCCGCTGCAAAACGGTTTGGTAGATCCAAACAAAGACAGCGTCAATCTAACTGCAATTGAAGTGTTCGGTCCGGCGGAAATGATCAATACCATTAATGAAAATGGGAATCCGACGATGGTGACAACGTTGTCCGTATTGAATAACTTGCTGCAGGTGAAAAATGAGTTAATGAAGGCTAGTCCGGATGTGACCTGGCTGACTGGTACCGGGCTGAGCCTGGTGCAGGATGGACATAATACCGTATTGAAGGCGCAAACGGAACTTGGCGCCCGCAGTTCTTCCTATGAAATGATGAGCAATATCTTGGCGAACAGCAATACAGCGATACAAGAGGATTTGTCGGCAAACGAAGATCTGGATGTTTCCAAGGCGATTATCGATTTTAAGACGGCTGAGAATGTCTACAGCACAGCTCTGTCGGTAGGGGCGCGAATTATGCCGCCGTCTCTGGTGGACTTTCTGAAATGATTCAGTTGCATAGCGCAGCACAGCCTGCCCATTTCCAGATCACCAGCCAACCGGCTGTGCTGGAACTGCGAAGTCCGCGGGCCAAGCTGTCGATTGAAACGGAAGCGGCCAAACTGGAAATTCGGCAGCCGGCCGGGGTTTTGGAGATCGATGGGACCGCGAGCCGGGCCTCGATTGGCTTGAAGACCCCGATACAGTTTGCGCGGGATATTGCTGCGCTGGGGGAAAATACGGTTCTGGAAACGACTGGCCGGATTGCCCAAAACGGCGACCGGTTGGCCCGCATCCAGAGCGGAGAAAATGCAGTGGTGGAGATCGCTGCGGAGGGATCCGTCGATAAGCCGTTGGATATCACATTGGCGCCGTTGGCACCGCCGGAGATTCATTATACATGGCGGGAACCGGAGATTGTTGCTATTCCTGGCAAAACGCTAATTCAGGCGGAACCCAGTCCGATTCAAACCCAATATACACCCGGAACCGTAGATATCCGCATGGCGCAGTATGCGAGTATTCGCTTTTGGACAACGGGTGGGCAGATCGATACGATGGGATAACTTCCTTTTAGTCAGATAGCAGCCAACGCTTCGACTCTATCGCTTGACCTCCGCTTATGCCTGTTATCTGACTAGAAAAGCGAATTTTAAGTTTGCGTCACAGAAAAAACAATTGTGAGTTTATCAGAGCGAGCTGAGAAAGGGGAACTGCAATGTTAGTACATTCGACACGTTTTGGCGAAATTGAGGTCGCCGAAGACCAGATTATAGATTTTCCATATGCCATACCCGGGTTTCCGGACGAAAAACGGTTTGTTTTTCTCGATTATCAGCCGGACAGCCCGTTCTATTTTTTGCAAGCTGTGGAGAATGCGGATCTGACGTTCTTGCTGATCGATCCGTTTGCCTTTTTTAATGATTATGAGTTCGTACTGGACGATGAACTAGCGGCCCAAATTGGTCTATCCAGGGATAACTCGCCGGCGGTGTTCAATATCGCTACGGTAAAAGGCAGCCTGGAGAAGATGACGGCCAACCTGCTGGCGCCGGTGATCATCAATGCTCGGGATCGCAAAGGCAGACAGATTGTACTGGAGAAGACGGATTATCCGACCCGTTATGCGCTTTTCCCGGATGGTTTGTCGGGGCAGCTGGCTGCCGAAGGGGGAAAATAGCCATGCTTGCGCTGACTCGCAGAATTGGAGAACGGATCATGATCGGCGATGATATCGTGGTGACTGTGGTCGATATCAAGGGCGACAATGTGCGCTTGTCGATTGATGCCCCGCGCAGTGTGAAAATCTATCGGGCTGAGCTGTATGAAGCGATCATCGCCGAAAACAAACAGGCAGCGTTGTCTGCGGATTTGACCGGACTGGACAGCTTGACGTCTTCGATACAAAAGGAAGAGACGACCAAGAAATAAAATTTAAATAAATGCAAAAAACACTTAAGTTATTGCCAAATCATGGCGATATAGTTAGTGAAGTTGTCAAACAGCGCAAGCTGCCCCGGCGGCCGACGGAACAGCCGGCGTTGAGACAATAAAAAAACGGGCAAGGACGCCCGTGCGAAATTCAAGGAGGAATTTTTTATGATTATTAATCACAACATGGCATCCCTAAACACCTATCGTCAACTGAGTGCCAACAATGGTGCATCTGCAAAATCCCTGGAGAAATTGTCTTCCGGTCTTCGCATCAACCGTGCAGGCGATGATGCAGCCGGCCTGGCGATTTCCGAAAAAATGCGCGGACAGATTCGTGGTTTGGATCAGGCAAGCCGTAATGCGCAAGACGGCATTTCGATGATCCAAACAGCTGAAGGGGCACTGAACGAAACCCACAGCATTCTCCAGCGCATGCGTGAATTGGCTGTTCAGTCCGGAAGTGATACCAATACCGCTGATGATCGTGCTGAGATCCAACTCGAAGTTGATGATTTGATTCTAGAAATTGATCGCATTGCAACGACTACGCAATTCAATACACAGAACCTGTTGGATCAGACTGGTGGAACGACAGGTGTATTTACACTGCAAATTGGCGCTAATGCTTCGGAAAGCATAGATGTAACTTTTGCCGATATGCAATCCGCTGCTTTGGGTGTTGATGCTATTGATTTAGGGACGGATGCAACTACTTCTACAGGTGCGATTACTACCATTGATAGTGCCATCAAACTTGTTTCCGATGAGCGCGCTCAAATGGGTGCGAAGCAGAACCGCTTGGAACATACCATTAACAACCTTGGTACCTCTAGCGAAAACCTGACTGCTGCGGAATCTCGCGTTCGTGACGTAGATATGGCGAAAGAAATGATGAACTTCCAGAAAAACAGCATTCTTTCCCAAGCTGCTACCGCAATGCTGGCGCAAGCCAACCAGCAGCCGCAAGGCGTTCTTCAGTTACTCCGGTAATTGGTTCGTCCGGCAAGTTCATACAACTACAAAACCAGGAGCTCTCGCTCCTGGTTTTCTCTTTGCTCTCTTTGCTGATTTCGACAACATGGAGACGGCAGGGGACGTTCCTTTTTCGTCAACTTGATTTTGTCTTTGATTTTGGTATAATTGTATTACAACGTATTGCGAATTAGATAAAGGCTGGTGAGAAATCATGGCTGAATTAAAAAAAACCGTTTCTGTTCGGTTTAGCGGATATGAAAAAAGTATGCTGGATGCTTATGCAAAATTGTATGGAAAAAAACAGTCTGATGTTCTTCGGGAAGCTGTTGTGAAGATGATTGAGAATGATCAGGATTTTCGACTGCTGGAAGAAGCAAAAATGAAAACCACGCGATATTATTCGCTTAAGGAAGCGAGGAAAGAACTTGAGGTGGAAGGTGCAAATCTCTGATCAAGCCATTAAGGAGCTCAAAAAGCTTGATAGGGTAAATCGTGAGTTGATCTTCACTTATATTGAGCAGCGTATTGAAGGCTGTGAAAACCCGCGCTTATTTGGGGAACCGTTAAAAGAGAACTTATCAGGGTATTGGCGTTATCGGATTGGTCAATACCGGTTGATCTGTGAAATTGATGACGCAGTTGTTACTGTTTATGTTGTTGCAGTTGGCCATCGTAAACAAGTATATAATCGTTGACTCACGGGGACGTTCCTTTTCCGTCAACATTTTGCGAATGTTGACGGAAAAGGAACGTCCCCTGCTGTCTAAACAAGTCAAGCCTGACCCTACAGCCATTTGCGTTTGCGGAAGAAGCGCAGCATTCCTAGGGCGATGGACAACATGACGCCCCACAGGATAAAATACCCCCATTCTTTTCTTAGCTCAGGCATATTGTCGAAGTTCATGCCGTATACGCCAACGATAAAGGTGAGAGGAATAAAGATTGTGGAAATTACGGTAAGTAATTTCATGATTTCGTTCATGCGGATACTGATGCTGGAAAGGTAAATGTCAAGCATGCCGGAGACCATATCCCGATAGGTTTCCAGTGTGTCGATGATCTGAACGGTATGATCGTACACGTCGCGCATATAAAGCAAAGTCGAACTTTTTAGCAAAGCGGCTTCGCCGCGGCTCAGGAACCCAATCACTTCGCGCAGAGGCCATACCGCTTTGCGAAAAAATAACATTTCCCTTTTTAATACATGTATTTTTTTCAAGGCGTCGGCATTCGGCTGAGTAACTAAGTCTTCTTCTACTGTTTCGATTTTTTCTCCCAATGTTTCCAGAATGATAAAATAGTTGTCAACAACAACATCAATCAAAGCATACGCCAAATAGTCGGCGCCTTCTTTGCGGATTCGGCTTTGGGCATTGTTGATCCGCGCGACCATTGGGTCGAACAAATTGCGATCGGTTTCCTGGAAGGAAATTAAATACGAAGCGCCGAGAACAAAGCTGATTTGCTCATTTTCCAGCAGATCGGTTTCTTCATTCAGCCAGAAGGTGTTTAACATCATGAATAGATAATCGGTATAATCTTCGATCTTTGGGCGATGTTCACTGTTGACAATGTCTTCCTGCACCAAAGCATGAATATGAAAGAAATCGCATACGGCAGCGATGAGTTCGGTATTTTGCAGTCCCCGAATGTGGATCCATGTCACCGCGTGGTCAAAAGAAAGGCTTGACAAGTCTGCGGCGGAGGAGAGTTCTTTGACCTTGACGTGGGAGGAATCATACGTGACCATTTGTATTCGGGCTGTTTGCGTATATTCGCGGCCAATATGAAGAACGGAACCAGGCGGTGAACCGGCTTTTTTGGCCATTCCGGCAGGTTTGCTTCGCATGAAAGGTACCCCCTCGCCAGTTATTATCTTTGCTTTTCGTCAGCTAGGATCGCGTGCCTGAGCTTGTCCGCCAGTTCTTTTACATGCGGTTCGATGATCAAATCGCCGTGCTTTCCGGTGATGGGGATTACTTGTACCTGGGCAGCCAAGGCAGACCATTCGGCTAAGGCGTCACTGGAATATTCGTCAGGATCGTCTGTCGATTTGAAATAGGTGATGGTTCCGTTATAAGGGACAAGGGGATAATTTTTGAGCGCGGATTTAAGGATATCTTTGGTTTGCAATTGATCCCGGGCCGTGCTGTTTGCGGGATGATTCTGATACCTTCTTACAGATAGCTTTCGTTTCAACCGGTTCAGTTCGTGTGCTGTTTTCGTAAATAAATACGGCAGCGTTTGGCTTAGCGGGACAGCGCAATAGTTGTGATAGTTTGATTTGGTTTTCTTCCAGACTCTTCGCCAACTTTTTTTTCGCGCAAGCCAGGTATCAAACATGGCAAGCAAAGCAATTTCCTGATTTTGCGCCTGCAGCTGTCGGCAGATCTCGTAGGCAATCAGTCCGCCCAGGGAGTGTCCGGCGATACAATACGGGCCCTTCGGCTGAAGCATCCGGATCTCCTGGACATAGCAGCGGGCCAGGTCGGCGATTTGGACCGGATGCTGCAGACCTGTCGCTTTCCGGTTAAACCATAAGCCATAAACCGGTTGCTCATTTCCGAGGTGTGAGGCTAGTTTCCGGTAAGAAAGTACGTCTCCGTCCACGGCGTGAATGCAAAACAAAGGCGGTCGGCACCCTTCCGGTTGGATAGGAACTAAAAACTGAAATGTCCGGCTGCTATCCGGCTTTCGATCAAGTAACTCAGCCAATTGTTCGATCGTTCGTTTTTCTACGATCATATTCAAAGGAAGACTGCTGGAAAATTCCTGCTCGATGTTTGCAAACAGGACCGCTGCCAACAGAGAGTCGCCGCCCAATTCGAAAAAGTCATCTTGTACGCCGATCCCATCCATATTCAGTAATTTTTGCCAAATAGCCGCCAGTTTCTGCTCCGTTTCATTTCTTGGCGCGCGATCGTCTTTGACCAGAAAATGAGTTTCCGGTATGGCTGCGGATCCATCGATTTGCAAAATAGTTTCATAGAGCTGGTTTCGCTGTACTTTGCCCGTCGCCCCCTTAGGGATTTTATCAACGAGGATGATCTGGGCCGGTATTTTAAACTGCGCAATTTTGTTTCGCAAAAATAACTTCAATTGCAAAGGCGTTGTATTGGAGTCCGGTTTCAATACCGCCATTGCGGCCGGAACCTCCCCTAAACTGGCGTGCGGAACGGCAAATACCGCAGTTTCCAGAACATCTGGGTGCTGCCGGAGAGCATCCTCCACTTCGTAGGGAGAGATTTTCACTCCGCCCCGGTTGATCATTTCTTTACTCCGTCCGATGATAAACAGATATCCGTCTTCATCAAAATAACCCTGATCTCCGGTGGCAAACCATCCGTTATGAAAAGAACGGGCATTGGCCTCCTCATCATTTTCATAGCCTGCAGTTACCCCGGTTCCTTTGATGACAATCTGTCCGATATTGCCGGAAGGCAAAAAACAGTGATCATCGTCTATGATACCTACTTCACAGCCCAAAGCGATGCCGACAGAGTTGTGTTTGATTTTTCCGGGCACAGGTGGATTGCAGGTGCCCATGCCGGAGGTTTCGGTGAGGCCGTAGCCTTGGATTACGATCGCGCCGAAATGCTTTTCCAATTTTTGCGCGATTTTGATGGGCAAAGGCGCGCCGCCGGAACGGATGAGCTTCAACGCGTAACGTTCTGGTGTCGTTCCCCTGCTTTCAGCGTACTCTGCAACGGATTGGTGGATTGCCGGGCTTGCAGCATACCAGGTGGGAGATAGTTCTTCAAGGATTCGGAAAAATTCTCCTGGTTCAAACGATTCGACGCAAATTACGCTTCCCCCTACAACTGCTGAGGATAGCACCGGACTTACAATACCGTAAACATGAAATAAGGGAATGATATTGATGCAGCGATCTTGTTCTGTGATGTTGAAATTGCTGGCCGTATTTTTGATAAACCCATTGAGATTATCATGGGTCAATGGAACGATTTTGGGTTTTTCGGTTGTTCCGGAGGTATGAAGTACAACCGCGATATCCTTGTCTTGGGAGATCTGGGATGGATCTGCCGGTTTTGGGTCTCCTGTATAGCGTATTTCGAAGTCGCCCAGATCATCGCTTTCATTTGTGTGCAAAAGCAGCAACGGAAGGGAAAGTTCAAACGCAGCCAGCCTTGCCGCCTCGCAGGTGCTTTCCTTCACAACCAAAGCATCGACTCGAAGGAGTTTCATGTAGTTTTTAAATTCTTCAGTCGAATAAGCGGGATTGAGGGGAACAAAGATTGCCACACTGGAAATGGCGTAGAAGGAGATGAGCATATCAGGTCCGTTTGCCAGAACAACCGCTATGCGCCGATTGCTGAGGCCTGACTGCAATAATTGCTCAGAGACTTGATTAATTTTCGTTTCTAACTGCTTGTAACTAATAAATCTTTTATCCGGTGTGAAAATAGCTGGGTGATTCGGATTTTTTGCTGCCTGACGGGCCACATGATCGATTGTACGAACACTATGCATCACAACACCCTTTCTGTTCAGCAACCGTTACTGTCAAATGTTGAATTACTTCGCGGTGTCGCACGCAAGTCCTCTTTTTCCGTCATGTGGGACAAGGGGACAAATAACCTGTCCCCTTGTCCCATATCTTTTTTCCTGAAGGACTAATGAAAATGACGAAATCATTCGATAGTATTCTCAGAGGGTAAATATTTTGCAGTATGGGGTGATGAACATGGAAGTGAATCCGCTAGTCTCACAGGATGTAAGTGTAAATGTGACTGCTGTGCGGACGGTTTCCGCTGCGAAGGAGAAACCGTCAGAAAAGAAAACGGACGCGGAAACGGTGAAAAGCCGCAGCGATGAGTCATTGAACCGTGAAGATATGGAGAAGATCACGAACCAAATGACGGAGTTTATGAAGTCGCTGAATACGGAGATCGCGTTTTCGATCCATGAAGGAACCGGCAGGCTCGTCGTGAAGGTCGTTGATAAGCAAAACGATGCTGTTCTCAAAGAGTTCCCGCCCCATCAGTTGTTGGATACATTGGCGGCGATCAGCAAGTATATCGGAGGATTGCTGGACAAGAAAGTTTGATGATCCTGCGGCGAAGACGAACGGGCAAGGATGTCCGTGTAAGATCAAGGAGGAAAAGGGATGACGACGAGGATTTCCAATTTGGGCGCCTCTGGTCTGGATATTGACGAGGCGGTCAAGAATCTGATGAAGGCCCGGCGGGCAAGATACGACAAGATGGCGCAGAATAAAATTGCGCTGGAGTGGAAAAAAGCCGATTATAATACGATGTACAATACGATTAACGATTTTCGCAATACGGTTTTTACATATAAGCTGCAGGCAAACCTGACGCCGAAGACGGCGTCATCCAGCAATGCATCCGTGGCGGCGGTAACCGCTAATGCGGACGCGGTGACGATCAACCATGATCTGGTGGTCTCGCAATTGGCTGACGGTGTAAAGAAAATCAGCAGTGCAGCGATTACCGCCGAAGGAAATACAAAGGATACGCTGGCAGCCCAGTTTGGGATCAGCGGTTCGTTCAACATCAGTATCAAAAACGGTGATACGACGAAAACGATTGCGGTGGACAGCAGCAAGAGCATCTATGAATTGGTCAGCAGCATCAACAGTTCCGGCGCGAATGTGACGGCCAGCTACGATACGACGCTGGACCGGTTTTTCCTGTATACGAACGGTACCGGTTCCGGATCAGGTCTCGATTTTTCGGGCAGCGACGCGGCTGGATTGAGCTTCCTTGCGGATAATCTGAAGATCAGCACCGCAGCAGTCGCCGGCAAGGATGCGCAGTTTCAGCTTGACGGGATTGATCTTGTCCAGGCGACGAATAATTTTACGATTTCCGGCATCAATTATTCGTTGAAGTCGGTGGGCGGATCAACTGAAAACCCGGTTCGGATTATGGCTGCCCCGGACATCGACAAAACCGTGGAGAATGTAAAAAGCTTTATTGAATCGTATAATGCGATGCTGGCCAAGGTGAATGGAGAGATATCAGAGGCCCGCTATGCCGATTATTCTCCATTAACTGACGACCAGAAGGCTGAGATGAAAGAGGCCGATATCACGGCTTGGACAGAAAAAGCCAAAAGCGGTTTGCTGCGGCATGACTCCATTATGCAGGAATTGATCAATGGCGCGAGAAACAATGTTTCCAGTCCGGTCGAGGGTATCACGGGGAATTACAACACGGCTTCGTCGATCGGCATTACGACCGGTTTGTATTCGGAGGGCGGCAAGCTGTATCTGGATGAAACTAAATTACGTACTGCATTGGCGGCGGATCCGGATGCGGTGAAGAAAATATTCGGATCATCAGGAACGGCCAGCAACCAGCAAGGGATTGCTGTGCGTCTTTATAACACGCTGAAGACGGGAATGGACAAGATTGTATCCCAGGCGGGTGTTACGGCTTCCGTAAGCGGCGATACCAAGAGCAGCCTGGCAAAACAAATTACTGCGTATACTAAGGATATGGTTAATTTGAACGAACGGCTGCAGGATATTGAAGACCGGTATTACGACCAGTTTACAGCGATGGATGAGGTGCTGCAAAAATTATCAGCCCAGAGTTCCTGGCTGGCGCAGCAGTTTGGAACCAGTTCATAATGGATAAAGATAACGGTTACATTGGATAAGGGGGAACGTTCATGAACGCCAATGCATCAGCAAATGCATACAAGCAGCAACAGATTATGACTGCGCCGCCCGAGGAATTGACGTTGATGTTATACAACGGGGCCATTCGCTTCGTCAGCGAAAGCATCGTGGCTTTGGAAGCGGGCGATTTGCAAAAATGCCATCATAAGAATATGCGGGTACAGGATATTGTGAAGGAGTTTATGTGTACGCTGGATATGCAGTATGAACTTTCACAGGACTGGCTTCGGCTGTATGAGTACATTGAATATCGTTTGATTCAAGCCAATGTGAAAAAGGATAAGGAGATGCTGATGGAGGCGAAAGGGCTTTTGACGGAACTGCGCGATGCATGGTTTCAGGCTATGAAGCAAATACGCCCTGCTCAAGCGGTAGGAAGATAAGATGACGACGGAACAGTTATGGCAGGAATATGCGTTTTTAACGCGTGAAATGATTAAGTTTGTCACCAAACGGGATTTCTCCCTGGTGAACACACTATTGGAGCAACGGGAAAAATTGCAGGAAATGATTTCGGCAGCAGGGGACAAAGCGTACCGCGGATCACCCGCCGGTCAGGCTTTGCTGACGTCGATCATGGCGCAGGAGCAGCAGATTGCCGCTGCCTTGCAGATGCTTCGCAATAAGATGCAGCAGCAACAAACGGTTTCCGGCGCGTATGATGCGTTTCGAACATCAACTGCCGGCAGCCGCCTAAACAATATACGGGCATAAGACAAGAGGGATAAGCCTGAAGGTGTTGAACACCTTCAGGCTTATCCCTCTTTAAGCATTTTCAACAGGTCTTATGAATTCGTTGATTACTTGTTAACAACATCGCTTTTTTTGCAGCCGGCTTCCAGCACTTTTCGGACTTGGCTTTCCGGCACTGCTTTGCTGAATAAGTTGCCCTGAACCGTATCGCAGCGGTATTCGGCCAGTTTTGCCAGTTGCGCCGGCGTTTCCACTCCCTCGGCGGTGGTTGACAAGCCCAATTGATGGGCGAGGTTGATGATGACTTTTGTCAGCTCGCTGGTTCCTTCCTCGATCAGCATGCCGTCCACAAAGGATTTATCAATTTTGACTACGTCGATCGGCAGGGAATTGAGATATTTAAGGGAGGAGTAGCCCGTGCCGAAATCGTCCAGGTAAATGATGACGCCCATTTCTTTGAGCTGCAGCAATTTATTCTGATGGAGTTCGATATTTTCCATCAGAACACTTTCCGTGATCTCAAAGCCAATGCTGCCGGGAACGATCCCTGTTTCTTTGAGGATGGACCCGACGGAGGAGACAAAGTCCTCTTGGCGCAATTGCAGAACGGAAATATTGACTGTGACCGTGAGGCCGGCATAGCCTTCCTGATGCAAAGCCGTGACAAAGCGGCAGGCGTCTTTGATGACATGCAGACCGATGGGAACGATCAAACCGGTATCTTCCGCCAGGTCGATAAAGTTGAGGGGGATTACGAAGCCGTGTTCCTTGCTTTGCCAGCGGAGCAGAGCTTCCAAACCGGTGGTTTTTTGCGTGGCGAGCTCGATTTGCGGCTGGTACCATAAGCAGAGTTCATTGTTGGCGAGGGCATTATGCAGGTTGTGGCTCATGACCAATTTTTCGCGTAAAGCGGTCGCAATGGATTGATCAAAAAATAGATACTGGTTTTTGCCTTGGCGCTTGGCCCGGTACATTGCCAAATCGGCGTTTTTCAACAATTCTCCGGCGGTGTCGCCATTCGCCGGATAGAGGGTGATTCCGATGCTGACGGTGACTTGGAAACTTTTATCCTTTACTTTTAACGGCTTGGCAAACAGATTGACTACTTTCTTGGCAAAGAGATCCGCTTCTTCTTGATCCTTGATATTCTCCAGCAGCATCACGAACTCGTCGCCGCCCATGCGCGCGACAATGCCTCGGCCTTTGGCGATTTTTTCAAACTCCCGCGCCAGATTGATCAGCAGTCGGTCACCATAGGAATGGCTATAGGTATCGTTGATGAATTTAAAATTATCGATATCGATGAACAGGACTGCCCCCGAGCAGTCTGGGGCGGAACAATCTTCCAGAATATGGTCCAGCCGTTCATGCAGAGCCACGCGGTTTGCCAATCTCGTCAGAGAATCATGGTAAGCCAGATAAGTGATTTCCGTCTCGAATTTTTTTCGTTCCGTGATGTCACCGATCGAGCCGGCCATGCGCACGGGTTGCCCGTTTTTATCCGTTAAGGCTTTTCCCCGGGTCATGATCCACTTTTCTCCGTCCGGGGCATATATTCTTTGCTCGCAGGCATAGTAGGCTGTTTTGCCGGCAAAGTGGCGCTTTAGCGCGAGAATGGAGCGGCCTTGATCCTTGAGTGATACGATGCTTTTCAGGTAGGTTTTCAATTTTTCGTCGGTGCTTTTCCACCAATTTTTTTCCAGGCCAAGAATCGCGCAGCAACGGTCAGAGAAATAAATTTCCTGATTTTTGATATCCCAGTCCCATAAGCCGTCGTTGGCGCCCGTTAATGCCAGCTTGTAGCGTTCCTTGCTCTTATGCAGCTCTTCTTGAAGGGCTGTGAGTTTTTTATACTGGATGTGCAGATCATTCTGCGAAGCGACGACCTGTTGATACAGGGCAGCCAGTTCTTCGTTGTTTTTCTTCAAATTGATCTCGGCAATTTTACGTTTTCTGACGGTATTGACCAAGATGGTGATATAGAGGAGGGGCAGCAAAAACAGGACGACAGCCGTCCAAATAATCGTTTTGTATTCGGTGTAAATTGACGCGGGCGGCGCGGGCGGCGCCGGCTTGTTCAACACTGTGCTGCCGGGCGGGATTTGATCGGTCGGCAGATGATAGCGCAGTAATTGATCGTAGTCAATCGTCAGTACGGTGTTAAAAGCGGCGACTGGAGGGATGGCGGTGGCCGGTTCGCCGTTTAATATTCGCAGGCCAAGCTGGGCTGCATTCTGGCCTTGGAGATGAGGTGAGACCAAGCTGCCGCCAACCGGACCGGAAACCATTTGGATATCGTAGAGGATATAGACCGGAACACGGCTCCTGGCGCTAAACAGTTCGACAAATTGACGGGCTTCCATGCTGACGTTGGCGGTATCACGGGAATACGCGGCAACAAGAACCGCGCTGTTGTCGGAGGCTTTTTGCAGCTGCTCGGCAATGGCTTGAGAAGGAAGTTCGTTTAGATGCACGACGTTAAGGCGGGGGTTCGTTTTCGTGACGGCCTCCTCAAGCGGTTGCCTCGCTTGCAAGGCGCGCTCTGTATTGTCATATACGAAGTATATCGTTTGCAGTGCGGGATTGAAGGTTTGCATCAGACGCACCGTTTCTTGCGCATCCGGGACTTCGTAAACGCCCGTTACGTTGGATCGACCGGCAATTAACGGGGCTGCCGTTGCCGGTGATACTCCAGTGAAGACAATTGGCGCATCCGAAAAGATTTCGCCACGGTATTTGAGGGCAAATTCCAGAGCAACTTCATCTGTGGTGATCAATAGATCTATTTTTTTCTCCATATAACGCAGCGTAAACAGTTGGCGCATCAGCTGCGGATTTTGCGGATCCGGGCTGTATTTTCCGTCCAGATATTCAACATGGAAAATGGCTTGAAGGCTGGAATCGATAAAGTCCTTCATGATCCCGCGGATTTGTTCATTCGTCCACTCCATGTCTCGGGCGTAGGAGTTCAGGATGATGATATCCGGTTGCGATTGGGCTTTTGCAGCGGGACACAGTCCGGAAAGAAAGGGGAGGGCAAACGTGAACAGCCAAATCATTATTCCTATCAATATACTGTGTTTTTTTACCGACATCCGCTGTGCCGCCTTGCCGACCCGGATTAACAGGGATTGTGCGTTCGAATCTCTGCCTGGGCCTATGCTGTTATTTTACTAATATTCTGGCATTTCCGCAATATAATCTTCAGCGGCAGCTTCGTCAATTCTGCCAGTGAGCGAAGGCCAAGCAAAGAATTTTTTGATTTTACTTGCATTTTCCGTATAGGAATTCTATAATTTAATTTAAAGAACCATATTGCTTAGGTCTGTGGTTGAAAATCGATTGAGGGGAATTAAGTTTCTGGTAGCGAACCTTCCAGTAGGCGAGTGTGGGGGCAAAGACCAGGTCGGCTAAGCATGGGTTTTTAATTTTCGAGAAGAGAAGAGGGATTTCATTAATGGCTTTTCAGGACAAAACTCTCAAATGTAAAGACTGTGGTCAAGATTTCGTTTTCACGGTGGGTGAGCAGGAGTTTTACGCCGAAAAAGGTTTTGAAAATGAACCCGCCCGATGCCGTGAGTGCCGGGATGCCCGTAAGCGGGAGCGCAATGGCGGTTCATCAGGATCACGGGAAATGTATGAGGCGGTTTGTGCTGAGTGCGGAGTAACCACGTTAGTCCCATTCAAGCCACGCAATGATCGTCCGATTTATTGCCGGGAGTGCTTTGCGAAAAAACGAGATCAATAATACATATATAAGTATGGCATGATGGCTTTGGCCCGGAAGATATTCCGGGCTTTGTGTTTTTTTACCTGGAAGTTTGTGAAAAAAGAATTGCGTTTTAGCGATACTGTTTGTATAATTGTGGATAGCAGATTACTAATTATTAGGAGGTTTGAACGTGTCTAAAAAACTGATTGTGTTTATTGTTCTAAGCGTGTTTGCTCTGTCGATCGCCATGGTTGGCTGCGGCGGACAGAAAGCGGCAGCGCCGGAGAAGCCTAAGGTGATGAAGGTTGGTTCGGATACCGCCTTTGCTCCGTTTGAATTCCAGGATGAAAAATCAAAAGAGTATACCGGCTTTGATATGGATCTGATTCGGGCGATCGGCAAACAGATGGGCTATGAAGTCCAGATCCAGGGCATGGGCTTTGATGGTTTGATCCCTGCGTTGGAATCCGGCAATATCGATGTTGTTATTTCCGCCATGACCATCAAAGAAGAACGGGCCAAGAAAGTGAATTTCACCAAACCGTATTATAAGTCCGGCCTATCGGTTGTTGTCCGCTCGGATAACAATACTTTAAAAGGCTTCAAGGATCTGGAAGGCAAAAATATCGGCGTGCAAATTGGCACCACCGGTGCTGAGGAAGCCAAAAAGATTAAAAATGCGAAGATTCGTGAGTTCAATACAGCTCCGGAAGCGTTCCTGGAGCTGAAAAACGGCGGCGTGGATGCAGTAGTCAACGATTTGCCGGTTAACGAATATTATATTGCCAAAGCAGGAAGCAAAGATGCCAAGATTGTTGGCGAGCCGCTGAATTCGGAAGAATACGGCATTGCTACTTCCAAGAAAAATCCGGAATTGGGCGAGAAGATCAGCAAGGCGTTGGATGAGTTGAAGAAAAATGGTGAATATGAAAAAATTTACGTGAAATGGTTCGGTAAAAAACCGCCGCAATAAGTAATATACTGTAAGGAATAACGTATTGTTCAAAAAGGTCGGCCTTTTTCAATAATACGAGGCGCGACATGGGTCGCGCCTATTCTTTTTGTATTGACAGGGTACCGGTCCGCGCATATAATTTTACTGTATTTACAAGTGAAGGGAATTCCGTTTGATAGGGTGAGATGAATGAATTTTGATTTTGATTTGATTATTAATTCCATTCCCCTGCTGATTTTAGGCGCCGGCGTCACGCTGCAGATCACGTTGCTTAGTGTAGGTTTCGGCATGTTTATCGGGATGTTTATGGGAATGGCGCGGCTGTCAAAAATTTGGGCTGTCAAGATGGTAGCTACGGTGTATGTTGATTTTATTCGTGGCACGCCTTTGCTGGTCCAGATTTTTTTAATGTATTTTGCATTGCCGGTTGTGACCGGTCAGCGAATTGATCCGTTCGTGGCGGCGGTGACGGCATGCAGTATTAACAGTGGGGCGTATATTGCGGAAATTTTCCGGGGCGGTATCCAGTCGATCGACAAGGGACAGATGGAAGCCGGGCGTTCCCTGGGGATGTCGTGGCCGCAGACCATGCGTTATATTATTTTGCCGCAGGCGTTCAAGCGGATTATTCCGCCGTTGGGCAATGAGTTTATTGCGATGCTGAAGGATTCTTCCTTGGTATCGGTGATTGGTTTCGAGGAACTGACCCGCCGGGGACAATTGATTATTGCCCGGACGTACGGTTCTTTTGAAATCTGGATGACGGTAGCCTTTCTCTATTTGATTATGACGCTGACGATTTCCCGCTTGGTGGATTATCTGGAGCGGAGGTATAAAATCGATGATAAGCATTAAGAATTTACACAAAAAATTTGGTAATCTGCATGTGCTGCGGGGCGTAGACCTAAAGGTTGAAGAGCGCGAGGTCGTTGTCATCATTGGACCGAGCGGCTCGGGGAAAAGCACTATTTTGCGCTGCATCAACTATTTGGAAGAGCCGAGCGAAGGCGAAATTATTGTGGACGGAATTACGCTGAACAAGCAGGAGAGCGTGATTAACAAGGTGCGGGCTGAAGTGGGAATGGTGTTCCAGCGGTTTAATTTGTTTCCGCACATGACGGTATTGGAAAATATTGAATTGGCGCCGGTAAAAGTACGGAAAATGTCTGCGAAGGAAGCGGAAACAGTGGCGCTGGACCTGCTGGACAAGGTTGGGCTGGCGGATAAGGCGCACGCGTATCCGGAGCAGTTATCCGGCGGTCAGCAGCAGCGGGTGGCAATTGCCCGGGCGCTGGCAATGCGTCCGCGGGTGATGCTGTTTGATGAACCGACTTCGGCGCTGGATCCGGAAATGGTCAAGGAAGTTCTGGATGTCATGAAAACCCTGGTAAAAGACGGCATGACGATGGTTGTTGTGACGCATGAAATGGGTTTTGCCCGTGAGGTTGGCAGTCGGGTTATTTTTATTGATGAAGGCCGGATTATCGAAGAAGGAACGCCCAACGAAGTCTTTTATAATGCGAAAGAAGAACGGACAAAGACGTTCTTATCAAAGATATTGTAGGTTGACAGTTATAACCAGCGGTGCTATACTCTACTTTGTGGCCAGGTATGGTCTGTAGTACATATTTAGGAGGAATTTCTGATGATCGGTAAAGTAAAATGGTTTAGCGCAGAAAAAGGTTATGGTTTCATTGAAAGAGAAGATGGCGGCGACGTATTCGTTCATTTCTCTGCTATTCAAGATGAAGGCTTCAAAACTTTAACCGAAGGCCAACAAGTCGATTTTGAAATCGTTGAAGGCTCTCGTGGACCGCAAGCAGCCAACGTCATTAAAGCTTAATTAACTTGCTAATTGGACCCGGCGGTGAGCCGGGTTTTTAGTTTGTCTGAAACATGGTCTTTTGACAATTTTTCCCCAGAATAATTTCTATTCTTTCAATATTTCGATAGGAGTTTTCAGACATTTGGTGAATACTATAATTAGGACACTGGAAAGGGGATGAAGTATTATGGCAATGACTGTACGCGGAAAAAACATTCAGATTACACCAGCATTAAAAGACTATGTTGAAAAGCGTGTTGGTAAGATTACTAAGTATTTCAACAGCCGAATGTTAGGTGAAATTGCTGTAGTCCTCACCGTAGAAAAAGGGCGTCACATCGTCGAGGTCACGATCCCTGTAGTGAATGGGATGCTGTTGCGTGGCGAAGAATCAACGTTGGATATGTACACTTCCATTGATTCTGTAACAGATAAGCTGGATAAACAGATTGAAAGATATAAAAGCCGCTTTGACCGCAAACTCCGGGAGGGACTGAGAAGCGAAATGGCTGCGAGCGTTCCGGCTCCGGCAGAACCGGAAGAAGAGTTCAAAATTGTAAAAACCAAGCGGTATGCTTGGAAGCCGATGGATATTGAAGAAGCAATTATGCAGATGAACCTGATCAATCATGATTTCTATGTGTTCACCAATTCTGAATCAGAAAACGTGAATGTGGTGTATCGCCGCCGTGATGGCAATTATGGGCTGATTGAGCCGGAATTCTAAGACGGACGGACAGGCTGTTGAAAAAGGGTGAGACCTTTTTCAACAGCCTGTTTTTTGCTGCATTTTGTGCGAGAAGCAAAAAGAACGTCCCCATGCTTCTCTCCCCATGCTTCTCCTTGACCACGCAAAACAGCTTTGGTCAACAGAACCGTCCCCTTGACCATTTTACTGTGGGTTTTGACCAGAATTTTGACTTTTAGCGGCGATTTTGATAGAATATCATGAATAGACGTGTGTTAAGGGGTGAACTTGGTTGCTGAAATTTTTTAAGAAATTATTTGGTGATGATAACGATAAAGAGATCCAGCGGATGATGGAGCATGTGGAGAAAATCAATCAATTGGAAGGCAATCTCCAGTCGATGAGCGATGCTTCCCTGGCCGGCAAGACGGCAGAATTCCGCCAGCGGCTGGAAGACGGCGAAACATTGGATTCGATGCTGCATGAAGCGTTTGCTGTGGTGCGGGAAGCTTCCCGCCGGACGCTTGGAATGCGGCATTTCGATGTGCAGCTGCTGGGCGGCATTACACTGCATGAAGGGAATATCGCTGAGATGCGGACCGGGGAAGGAAAAACCCTGGTCGCAACGCTGCCGGCGTATTTGAATGCATTGACCGGCAACGGCGTTCACGTGGTGACAGTAAACGAATACCTGGCCCAACGCGACAGCGAGTGGATGGGAAAGATTTATCGCTTTTTGGGTCTTTCGGTGGGGTTGATTGTTCATTCTCTGGATTTTGCCCAGCGCCGGGAGGCGTATAGCTGCGATATCACGTACGGCACCAACAATGAGTTCGGGTTCGACTATCTGCGGGATAACATGGTCATTTATGCTGATCAGATGGTGCAGCGGCCGCTGAACTATGCGATTGTCGATGAAGTGGACAGTATCTTGGTCGATGAAGCGCGGACGCCGCTGATTATTTCCGGACCGGGTGAAAAATCCACGGATCTGTATTTCGTATTGGCAAAAATTGTGCCGAAGCTGAAGGAAGGCGAGGACTACACGGTGGATGAGAAAGCCCACACTGTAGCGCCTACGGAAAGCGGCATTGCCAAAGCTGAAAAAATGCTGAATGTAAAAAATTTATATGACAGTGAAAATATTGAAATGTCACACCATTTTAATCAGGCGTTGCGGGCGAATGCGCTGATGAAGCGGGACCGCGATTATGTGGTGAAAGATGACGAGGTCATTATTGTTGACGAATTTACCGGCCGTCTGATGTTCGGCCGGCGGTATTCCGACGGGCTGCATCAGGCGATTGAAGCGAAGGAAGGCGTGAAGATCGAGCGCGAAAGTCAAACGCTGGCTTCAATTACGTTCCAGAACTACTTCCGGATGTACAAAAAACTGTCCGGTATGACCGGCACGGCGAAGACGGAAGAAGATGAATTCCGCAAAATTTATCGCCTGGATGTAATTGTGATTCCGCCGAACCGGCCGATGATTCGGGAAGATATTTCGGATGTCGTTTATAAGAATAAACGGGCCAAGTATAAAGCGGTAGTCGCTGAAATTGCCGCCCGCCATCAGACCGGTCAGCCGGTTTTGGTCGGGACGACGTCGATCGCCCAGTCCGAGGAATTGAGCGCGATGCTGAAACGGCAAGGTGTTGAACACAATGTGCTGAATGCTAAGCATCATGATAAGGAAGCGGAAATCGTGGCGCAGGCAGGCCAGCGCGGCGCGGTAACGATTGCCACGAATATGGCGGGCCGCGGTACGGATATTGTGTTGGGCGAAGGCGTAGCCGCTTTGGGCGGATTGCATATTATCGGCACGGAACGGCACGAAAGCCGCCGGATTGATAATCAGCTGCGGGGCCGGTGCGGCCGGCAGGGCGACCCCGGTTCTTCCCGCTTTTATTTGTCGCTGGAAGATGATTTGATGCGGCTGTTCGGTTCTGATAATATTGCCGGCATTATGGAAAAGCTGGGTATTGATGAGGACGAGCCGATCGAACATAAGCTGATCACCCGCTCGATTGAGCAAGCGCAGAAAAAGGTGGAAGCCCGCAACTTTGATATCCGCAAGAACGTGCTGGAATATGATGATGTCATGAATCAGCAGCGCGAGGTGATTTACAGCCAGCGCCATAAGATTTTGACCAATGACAACCTGAAGGAAAACATCCTTCTGATGGTCGATAAAGTGATTGAGAATGGGATGAATCTGTACGCAAATCCCCAAGTATACCAGGAAGAATGGGATTATGACGGTTTGATCGATTTCTGTCAGGAGAACTTTGCCCTGGCCGATCATGCGCTGACCAAGGAAGATCTGGAACCGATGAGCCGCGAGGAATTGGCTGAGGAGCTCAAGGAAGCGGCAGTGGACGCTTATGAGGGCCGCGAAGAAATGTTCGGGCCTGATAATATGCGTGAATTGGAAAAAGTCGTCATGCTGAAGGTCGTGGATTCGAAATGGATGGATCACTTGGATGCGATGGATATGCTCCGCCAAGGGATCGGTCTTCGGGCGTACGGCCAGAAAAATCCGTTGATTGAATACAAATTGGAAGCGTTTGATATGTTCCAGGCGATGATCGAAAACATCCAGGATGAGGTTGTCAAATATATTTACCGGGTGAATATCGTTACGCAGCCGCAAGCCGAGGATCGTCTCAGCCAGGCTCATGCAAGCCATGGCGATGAAGAGGAGACGGCCCACAAGCCGATGGTGAACAAGGATCATATCGGTCGCAACGAATTGTGTCCCTGCGGCAGCGGCAAGAAATACAAGCGCTGCTGCGGCAAGTGACAACAATTTTACCGGATCGGAAAATGGGGAGAAACGATGTATTGAAAAAAGTACGCGCTTTTCTCCGTTTTTTTTAATGGTGAAGCAGGAAAAATGACTATTCACAGATAATTCTACCATTATGAACCCATGTAATTATTCGTTTGCCTAAGGAGGTGAGAGTATGAAAGTGGGATTGCCGAGGGCTCTGCTTTTTTACTATTATGATCCACTGTGGCAAGCGTTTTTTCATGCTTTAGACATTGAAACAGTAACGTCAGGGGCTACGACTCCTCATATTGTGGATAACGGGGTGCGGAATTCGGTCGCGGAAATTTGCGTGCCGATTAAGATTTTCTGCGGTCACGTGGTGGAATTGCTGGCCACGGATGTAGATGCAGTCTTTATACCCCGGATGATAACGGTGGAAGAACGTAAGCGGTTTTGTCCTAAGTTTCTCGGATTGCCTGATATGATGCGGTATACGGTTCCCGGACTGGAAGGACGTCTGTTGGATCCGGATATTCAATGTCGCCAGGAGTCACTGGCAGACGCGCAGGATTATGAGAGCCTTGCCAAAATGTTGGGCAAGAGCGGCCGGGAAGTGAAGCGGGCGTTCGCGGTGGCCAGTGAGCAGTGGGAGGTATTTCGGCGTTATCATCGCTCCGGTATGAATATTGATGAGGCGATGGCTGCGCTGAATAAGAAAGAAAATCCTGTATACGAGCCGCCAAAAAACGAAAAGCGGCTAACGATTGCGGTATTGGGATATGTTTACAATATTTATGATTCCTTTGTTGGCATGGATATTATCAAAAAGCTGCGGTTGATGGGGGCGGACGTGGTTACGTTCGAGATGCTGGATGATGGCTCGGTGGCGGAAAAATTACAGCGTTATTCGAAAACCACGCCTTGGACGTTCACCAACAAGCTGCTGGGCGCCGGTTATGATTTTTTTGAGGATCCTAAGATTGATGGCATGATCCATGTGACGGCTTTCGGGTGCGGGCCGGATTCGATGCTGGGCCGCTTGCTGGAGTTCATCGCAGTGGATCATGGGAAACCGTTTATGACGATCCGGGTTGATGAGCATACCGGCGAGGCGCATTTGAGCACCAGAGTGGAAGCGTTTACGGATATGCTGAGGCGAAAAAAATTCCCAGTGAGATAGGTGGTGTGGGTAGTGAAGGTGACATTTCCATACATGGGTCCGGTGCTTGCGTATAAAAAGTTGTTGGAAGCGGTAGGCCATGAGGTGATTATGCCACAGAAGCCAACCCAGGGGACGTTTGATTTGGCGACGAAATACAGCCCGGAGTTCCTTTGTTTTCCGTTTAAGTGTTTGATGGGAACTTACATCGAGGCATTGGAAGCCGGGGCTGAAGCCATCGTGACGACGGGCGGCGACGATAATTGCCGGGCAGGTTTTTATGCGGAAGTGCATCGGCGTATTTTGGCCAGTCTGGGTTATAACGTGCAGTTTTTTGTGATCGAATCGTTGTTTAAGCACCCGCGTGATTTTATCGGCAGCATTCGTGATCTGAAGGGAAAATATTCGTGGTGGCACGCACTGGGAACCATTCATTTTTGCTATGACCTGATTGCCGCGATGGACCGGATACAGGAGCGGATCCGTATTTTGCGGGCGCATGAAAAGAATAAGGGTGATTTTACCCGGGCCTGGCGGGACATTGAAGAGCTGTTTGACACTTGCTATGACCGGCAGGATGTGCGGGAGACGGAAAAAAAAGCTTGGAAAATCCTGCATTCCGTACCGGTTGAACTGTGGGACCCGAAACAGGCGATGCGGATCGGAATTGTCGGTGAAATTTATGTGACGATGGAAGGGCATGCCAATCAGGAGATTGAGGAAACCCTGGCCGCGATGGGCGTGGAGGTTGTCAACTCGCAATATGTATCGCATTGGCTGAAACAGCGGTTGCAGATTTTGCCCTGGCGCAAATCGCACATGGAAAAAATTATCGCGAAGGCGAAACCGTATTTAAAATTGGATTTGGGTGGTCATGAACAGGAAAATATTGCTCATATGATTGATTACTGGGAAAAAGGGTTGGATGGGGTTATTCATCTGATGCCGTTTGCGTGTATGCCGGAGTTGGTGACACAAAGCATTATCCCGCGCATTTCCAAAGACTTGGGAATGCCGATCGTCTCCTTGGCGTTGGATGAACAGCGTGGTACTGCCAATATTCAGACTCGCTTGGAGGCTTTTCTGGATTTGGCCATGGGCAAAAAAATTCGCCGTGCCGGAGTTCCGGGACTGGCGGCTCGCTAAGGGGAGGAGGAAAGTTACACGATGGTAAAAAATGTTTTTATCGGTATCGATGTCGGCTCGGTAAGTATTAATATTATCGCAATAGACAATGCAAACACGGTGCTGTATTCGTCCTATAACCGGACGGAGGGTCAGCCGGTGTCTTCTCTGAAAAAGGCCTTGGGCGATCTGATGAATTCGCTCGATGCCGGATGGCGGGTGCAAGGGATCGGAACAACCGGCAGCGGCCGTCAACTCGCAGGGTTGCTGGTCGGTGCGGACATTATTAAGAATGAAATCACAGCTCACGCAACAGCGACTGTGACCTTTCACCCGGATGTACGAACGATTTTTGAAATCGGCGGTCAGGATTCAAAAATATTGATTTTGCGCAATCAGATGGTGACGGATTTTTCCATGAATACCATTTGCGCGGCCGGTACCGGTTCTTTCCTGGATCATCAGTCGGAGCGTCTGAAAATCCCGATTGAGCAATTTGGCGACCTGGCTCTCAGTGCGAAGGATACAGTCCGTATTGCCGGACGCTGCACGGTGTTTGCCGAGTCAGACATGATCGCCAAGCAGCAGTACGGCTTCTCCAAGGCGGAAATTATCCGCGGCCTATGCGAAGCGCTGGTCCGCAATTATATCAATAATTTGGGCCGGGGGCGCGAATTGACGCCGCCGTTCATATTCCAGGGCGGTGTTGCAGCGAATAAAGGGATTAAGGCGGCGTTTGAGGCTGAGATCGGCCATGAGGTCATTGTGCCGCGCTATTATAATGTGATGGGCGCGATCGGCGCGGCGATTTTGGCGCGCGAATATATCGCCAATACAGGCCGGACGACCGCGTTTCGGGGGTATGCGGCGCTGGAATCTTCCTTCAAGCCAACCAGCTTTATCTGCAACGGCTGCGCGAATGTTTGCGAGGTCGTGAAAGTGATGATGGATGACCGTGTTGTAGCGATGTGGGGAGATAAGTGCGGGAGATGGTCTAATAGCATCGTCGTCGCGTAGATAATAGACAAGCGGTTGAAAAGGGCTAATCTGCTGCGTCACAGCTGCGTTTGCTCGCTCCACGTACGATTTGTACGCGTCGCGTCGCAAGCCTTGCTGTTTCTTGCATCTCAACCCTTTTGAACCGCTTGTTGGCTTTGATTGGATTATAAAAACTGTACATTTTATTATGATACCTTGAAAAAATCAATTTGCTATGAATGAACACTATTGCAAGCAAGCGACTTAGTACATGCTAAGTCTTTTTTTTATTGGCGGCTGTTTTCGGTTTGCTTTATCTTCGGTATGGTGTTAAAATTTAGTCTTGGATCACATTTTTTTAGGGGGATTACGATGTTATTAGAGGATTTACGGCGTGAGGTTGAAGATTTTCAGGCAAAACTAGATGCAATACGGGGGTCTCTTTGACGTAGCCGGCAAAGAAGAGAAAATTGCTGAACTGGAGGCAATGATCGGCGATGCGAGTTTCTGGGATGAGCCGGTCGGAGCGCAGAAGATTATGCAGGAATTGACTGCATTGAAAGATGATGTCAATCAATATAACAGCCTGTCCGAACGGTACAGCGATATCAAGGTGCTGTGGCAGTTGGGCATGGATGAGCAGGAAGAAAGCGTATATCCGGAGGTCGTCGCCGGGATGGAAAAGCTGCGGCAGGATGTGGAGCATTTGGAATTGAACCTGATGTTATCCGGACCGTACGATGCGAATAACGCAATTTTGACGCTGCATGCCGGCGCCGGCGGAACGGAGGCGCAGGATTGGGCCCAGATGCTGCTCAGAATGTATATGCGGTGGGCGGAGAAGAACGGATTTAAGGTGGAAACTCTGGATTTTCTGGACGGTGACGAAGCGGGTGTGAAAAGCGCAACGCTGCTGGTATCCGGCAAGAATGCGTACGGTTATTTGAAGGCGGAAAAGGGCGTGCACCGGTTGGTGCGAATTTCGCCGTTTGATTCCAATGCCCGGCGGCATACGTCGTTTGCGGCGCTGGATGTGATGCCGGATATTGAGGATACTGTGGAAGTCGTCATTAATATGGAGGACGTGCGGGTGGACACGTATCGCGCCAGCGGGGCGGGCGGTCAGCATATCAATAAAACGGATTCCGCCGTACGGATGACGCATCTGCCGACCGGAGTGGTTGTGCAGTGCCAGAGCGAACGGTCGCAGATTCAGAACCGCGAGCAATGCCTGCGGCTGCTGCGGGCGAAATTGTTTAAGCTGGAACAGCAGAAACAGCAAGACAAAATTTCGGAGATTGGCGGAGAATACCAGGCGATTGAGTGGGGAAGCCAAATCCGTTCCTATGTTTTCCATCCTTACAGCATGGTTAAGGATCACCGCACGAATGCGGAAACCGGCAATGTGCAAGCTGTGATGGACGGCGGACTGGACTTGTTTATCGAGGCGTATTTGAAAAGCGGCATAACGGGGTGAGCGGTATGAGACGTTGGTTTGCCGGCTTGCTGGCATTAGCGTTGTTACTGGGTATAGCGGCGCAATTTGTTCTCCCTTGGCTCGTTTCGGATTTTATTGCCCGCAGTGTGGGAAATCAGATGCAGACGGAGCAGATTACTGCCAAAGTCACGAAAACGCCGGCATTTCTTATGTTGGGCGGTACGTTTGACGAGGTGGCGATTTCGGCAGTCAAGGCGCAAACGGGCCGGCTTGTATTTCAGGAAATGAATGTAGTGATTTCGGCTGCGTCTATTGATATGCCTGCGCTTTTGCGCGACCGGCGCCTTGTTTTGTCATCGGCTGAAAAAATCGAATTGTCCGGTGTGATTACGCAGGAAGAACTGTCCCGTTATTTGAATGCAAATGTGAAGTACGTCAAAAATGCGGCCGTGACAGTGCGTGACGGTCGGGTAGCGATCGACGCTCAATTGGTTATTATCGGGCCAATCGCGGTCAAAGTGAATCTGGATGGACGGATTGTCGGTGATGATCGGCAGATCCGTTTTGTCACGGAACATTTTAGTTTGAATGATGGGCTGGCGGGCAATATCAGCGGTGCTTTGCTGACGGAAATCCCATTGGCTGATTTGCGGCAGTTGCCGTTTGCCGTGGGAGTGCGCGAAATTGTGATGGAGCAAGGCAGGATAATCGTGTATATGGATAGCCGGTCTCTTTGATCCGCGGGTAGACGGTTGTCCGAATACTAAGATTTCTGACAGCGGCAGGAATTTGACTGCGTATCCCGAATAAAAATCATGTTATGCATACTTTGAAAATAAGCAACTGGATGTTGGCTTAGGATGGAAAAGATTAAAGCAAGGTGGGAGTATTTTGACGGATTGCAGGTATAACCGGGTTTTGATCGTGATGATCTTTCTCGGGCTAATCGCTGCTCTGGCTATTGGTTGGCAGCGGCACGCGTTGGAAGGCGCCAACTTGCGTGTTGAAATGGTGATGGATTATGAAGATATTGTGGAATTGGCGGAGGTGGAAGGAGTTCCTGCGCCTGTTTTGATGCAGCAATTTAAGGACGCTGGATTGACTTCTCTGGCTGTGTATGAAACAACATTGGAAAAATTAAACAAGAGCGGCAAAGTGACTGCGATGCCCGGAACGCATTTTTTGCATCAGTATCGCACCGGGACGCTGTCTGACCCTTATTGGCGGTCGATGGTTGAAATGGGACAGATTGAAGCGGAAGATATTTATGTGATCGGACAGGATCCGGCGGTATTTGCCGAGGTGCAGAGCGATCTGATCCGCCGGCTAAGCCCCGACCGGGTGCGGCTGCTGCCAGGGAGCAGCAATATTTTGGCGGCCAAGGCGAATTATGAAAAGGTGGTCAAGTGGAACCTGGGATTATCGGTTTCAGAGATGAAGGATGTCGCGGGGTATGGTTTTTTTGTTGTCGCGCGGCCGACGAACTATGTTAAGGTACGGGCGGAGGATGTGGAGGCGGTGTTTGACCGCCTGTCGTCGGTGGAGCAGGTATCGATGCTGATGTTTGTTGGCGAAGAGGCCTTGGGGTATCCGAGACAGTTGAATTTGACCGTAGAGAAGATGCGGGAGCGGGATTTGACGCTGGGGATGATTGAGCATCCGCTGCAGCTGCAGTTTGTGAAGCAGGAGGGCCTTATGGCTCTTGCGGCTTTGAATGGCTACAAAGCCGCCCGGGTGTATGTGATTCCAAAGGAAGAACAGCCGAAACTCAAACTGAGTGAGGCGGTGCACCGCTGGGCGATCACCGATTTGGAACGCAATATTCGCATTAATCTGCTGCGTAAGTTTGATAAACCTGAGCCGGGGAAAACGCTGCTGGAAACGAATGTGGAATATATTGCCGGCGTGCGGGACCAGATGACGGCGCGCGGATTGTTGATCGGGAAAGCCGGAACGTTTCCGCCTTTCTTTCCAAGTCCGTGGCTGCTGACGGTTGTGATTGCGGGGGCAGTGGCGGCCGGTGTCTTATTCCTGACGCAGCTGCGGCCGTTTGCGCCAAGGTATCAATATGTTTTGTGGCTGTTATTGACGCTGCTGCTGGCGGTACCCGTATTGAAAGGCGGTGGCATGCTGGTGCGGCAGGCGACTGCATTGGCGAGTGCGGTCTTGTTCCCCGTATTGGCAATGACTTGGCAGTTGGACCGTTGGCGGAGTCTTGCGCCTGCAAGAGGCGCTTCGGTGCTGCGCATCCTTCGTGACGGGCTGTGCGGTTTGACGATTACGGTTTTGCTGTCGATGATCGGCGGCTTTTATATTAGTGCCGCGTTAGGCGATGTTCGTTTTTTCCTGGAGATGGAAATTTATCGCGGCGTAAAATTGACGTTTGTGATGCCGTTGATTTTGATATCGTTGGTGTATTTGACCCGTTATGAAGTATTTAAGACTACAGGGGCGCATGATGTACGAGGGGCATGGGAACAGGTTGTCAAGCTCCTGGATTATCCTCTGTATGTGAAGACGATGCTGATTGCAGCCGGGGTTGCTCTGGTTGCATGGGTTTTTGTCGGACGGTCCGGCCATACGGCAGGCGTGCCGGTACCTGATTTTGAACTGCGGCTGCGTGCATTTTTGGAAGATGCGATGTATGCCAGACCGCGCGAGAAAGAATTTTTAATCGGTCATCCGGCATTTTTCCTGGCTGTTATGGCAGCTTGGCGACAATGGCCGCGGATGCTGCATTTTGGGCTGGTTATCCTGGCGACGATCGGTCAGGGTTCCTTGGTGGAGACCTTTGCTCATATGCGTACGCCGGTGTTCATGTCATTCGTTCGCGGTCTTGACGGGCTGGCGTTGGGCGCTGTGGTGGGAATTTTAGCGGTGGTTGGTGTTCAGATTCTGCATTATCTGTCGTTTTGCTTAGGGAAGGAGACCGCCCGCCGATGACAGAGATTGTAATTTCCGGTTATTACGGTTTTGGTAATGCCGGTGATGAAGCGATGCTGGCTGCTATGATCGAAGCGTTCGAAGATTTGGATCCGAAGATAAAATTGACTGTGATGTCCGGTGATCCGGAAGATACCCGCCGCCGTCACGGAGTTGCGGCGGTGCATCGCATGAATTATGCGGGCATGGCGCGTGTTTTGGCACGCAGCGACCTGTTGATCAGCGGTGGAGGGAGCCTGTTGCAGGATGTCACCAGCAACCGGAGCTTATATTATTATCTGAGCGTTGTGTGGCTGGCCAAGAAACTGGGTAAACCGGTTATGCTGTATGCGCAGGGCATTGGGCCGGTGCGCGGTGCGCTGGCGAAAGCGATGATGCGGCGCGTTGGCAATCGCGTGGATCTGATTACGGTTCGCGACGAAGGCTCCCGTGAGGAATTGCGTTATTTGCAAATTACCAAACCGCCGGTGCATGTTACCGCGGATCCGGTATTGGCTCTGCACCCGGTGGATAAGGAAATCGGGCGGCTGATTCTGCGGAAGAATGGCTTGGAGGGCGCAGCCCCGCTCGTTGGTTTTTTTGTGCGGGAATGGCGTGATTGGCTGCATTATAAGCGTGTGCTTGCACAAACAGCGGATCGCCTGATTGCTGAAATGGGTGCACGGGTGGTTTTTATTCCGATGCAGTCGCCGGATGATGTTGCGGCGGCTCGTAAAATTACGAAGCAGATGAAACAGCAGGCCGTAGTCCTGCAGGAAGAATATACAACAGCCGAATTGCTGTCCCTGGTTGGAAATCTGGATCTGCTGATCGCGGTCCGTCTGCATGCGCTGATTTTTTCCGCGGTCATGCGCACGCCTTTGATTGGGATTTCCTATGATCCGAAGATCGACCGGTTTTTGGAAACGTTGGGGGACCGGAATGCCGGGACGCTGCAGAACGTAACGGTGGAAGGGCTGATGGCAAAAGTGGAAGCGCTGGGGCTGACCGGAAAAAGCAATCGAAAAGACTGGGAGGAACCGATCAGCGGTTTGCGGGCCAAAGCTTTCCGCAACGCGGAACTCGCGCTGGAACTGCTGGCGAAACGGCGCCGATTTTAGGATATTTGCATAACAAAATGTAAAGAAACTCTTAGAGAGAATTTAATTCGAGTTTTAAGGGGGATGACGATGGAAACAATCAAATTGACAGACGCGCAGCTGCAAGAATTGACAAAACATGCGACTTCAATTCGCCGGAACATTATCTCAATGGTTACAGAAGCGAAATCCGGACATCCGGGAGGTTCGTTGTCAGCAACGGATATTTTAACGGTGTTGTATTTTCATGTGCTGAAAACAGGGGCGGATCAGGCGACGGATCCTAACCGGGATCGCTTTGTACTGTCCAAAGGTCACGCTGCACCGGTCTTGTACTCGGTTTTGGCTGAGCGGGGCTATTTTCCCCAGGAGGAATTGCTGACTTTCCGCAAAATTGACAGCCGGCTGCAGGGCCACCCGAGCATGAAGGACGTGCCCGGAGTGGATATGTCGACCGGGTCGTTGGGACAGGGCTTGAGCGCTGCGAATGGAATGGCGCTGGCGGCCCGGTTGGATAACCGGGATTACCGCGTATATGCGATGCTGGGCGATGGAGAATTGGAAGAGGGACAGGTCTGGGAAGCAGCGATGCTGGCCGCCCATTACAAGCTGGACAACGTGACGGCGTTTGTGGATTATAACGGTCTGCAGATCGACGGTCCGATCGGCGAAATCATGTCGCCGCTGCCGATCCCCGAAAAGTGGCGGGCGTTTGGCTGGAATGTCCTGGAGATTGACGGCCACGACTACCAGGCGATTTACGATGCAGTGCAAATCGCCCAGACAGTCAAAGGCAAACCGACGATGATTGTCGCCCGCACCGTCAAAGGAAAAGGCGTATGTCAGATGGAAAATGTGGTTGACTGGCATGGCAAGGCGCCGACTGCGGAGCAATGCGAGTTATTTTTGCAGGATTTGCTGGATTAATTTTAAAAGATTGAGGTGTGATGAACGATGGCTAAAGCAACTCGCGATGCGTACGGAGAAACGCTGAAGGATCTCGGCGCTGTGAATAAAGATATTGTTGTGTTGGATGCGGATTTGTCAAAGTCAACAAAAACGAATGTGTTTGCCAAAGCATATCCTGACCGGTTTTTTAACTGCGGGATTGCGGAACAGAATATGATTGGGACGGCGGCCGGGTTGGCTGCTGCGGGCAAAATCCCGTTTGCCTCGACGTTTGCGATGTTTGCGACCGGCCGTGCCTATGAGCAGGTCCGCAATTCGGTTTGCTATCCGAAATTGAATGTGAAAATTGCGGCGACGCATGCCGGTTTGACGGTCGGCGAAGACGGTGCCTCGCACCAAACGGTCGAGGATATTTCCCTCATGCGGACGCTGCCGAATATGACGGTGATTGTGCCGGCCGATGCGGCGGAAACAAGCGGCGCGATTGAATTTGCAGTGAAGCATCAAGGGCCCGTTTATATTCGCCTGGGGCGGATGGCGGTACCGGACCTGTTTGGCGCTGATTATCAATTTGAACTGGGCCGGGCCTCGCAATTGCGCGAGGGCGCCGATGTCACGCTGATTGCCTGTGGGTTGATGACTGCTGCGGCTCTGGAAGCCGCTGAATTGCTTAAAGCGGACGGAGTGGAAGCGCGGGTTTTAAATATGGCCACGATCAAGCCGATTGATGCGCAGGCAATTATGAAAGCTGCCAAGGATACGGGGGCGATTGTGACTTGTGAAGAACACAGCATTTACGGCGGTCTCGGCAGTGCAGTGGCCGAAGTACTGATGGAACATGCGCCGGCGCCGGCCGAACGGGTTGGGATTCTGGATACTTTTGGCGAGTCGGGAACACCGGCCGCTTTATTGAAAAAATATAAATTGACTGCCGCGGATATTGTTGCTGCAGCAAAGCGGGTCATTGCCCGCAAAGCGTAGGTTTTTTGCAAGCTGGCGAATGTGTTTGAGCGACGGTTTTCGGTCAGGGGGACGGTTCTGTTGACTGCCCGACCCTGACCGAACCGCTTTTTGGCTTGTAAAAAAAGGGTTTTGGGTCGTCATGTCGAAATGCAAGTGTGATATGGGCAAAATTGCCTGGGGGAGTGGGATTTTTGATACAAATGACTGATGTTTCCAAAGTGTACAGCAATGGCTCTGTTGCCCTCTCCGACGTTTCAGTGAATATTGCCGAAGGGGATTTTGTTTTTGTCGTTGGACCAAGCGGAGCTGGAAAATCGACGTTTATTAAATTGATTTTTCGGGAAGAATGGCCAACGAACGGGCAGATTATTGTGAATGGCCGCAATATAACCGAATTGTCACTCCGTGAGGTGCCGTTTTTGCGGCGCGGTTTGGGGATTGTTTTTCAGGATTATCGCTTACTGCCCAATAAAAGCGTGCACGAAAATGTCGCGTTTGCGATGGAAGTGATTGAGGCGCCGCGCCGGGAAATTCAAAAGCGGGTGAATCATGTCCTTGAATTGGTGGGTCTGCGGGACCTGGCCCGCAATTTGCCGTCTGAACTGTCCGGCGGCGAGCAGCAGCGGGTGGCGATCGCGCGGGCGATTGTGAATAAGCCGCGGGTGGTTATTGCCGATGAGCCGACCGGCAACCTGGATCCGGATACTTCTTGGGAAATCATGAAGATTTTTGAGAAAATTAACGAAGATGGAACAACTTTGGTGATGGCGACACACGATAAGACGGTAGTGGACGCGATGAAACGCCGGGTTATTGCGATCGAAAAAGGCCGCATCGTCCGCGATGAAGCAATAGGGGTATATGGCTATGAAGGTTAGAACAGTGGAATATTTTATTCGCGAGGCTATTGTCTCGCTCAAGCGCAATGGTTTGATGAGCATCGCTTCGGTCAGCACGGTAGCGTTGTCGATGTTGATTTTGGGTTTGTTTCTGGTGATGGTGCTGAACTTGAACCATATGGCTTCCGTTTTGGAGTCGCAGGTGCAAATCTCGGTCTATTTGCAAGACAATCTGAGTGACCGGGAGATGCGTGAGGTTGGTACGAAAATCACCAAATTGCCCGGTGTAACGATGGTGACGTTTGTCGGCAAGGAGGAAGCGATGACCCGCTTCAAGCAGCGGTTGGGGGAACAGCAAGGGTTGCTGTCCGCTCTCGGCGATACGAATCCTTTGCCGAATGGATTTGAGGTCAAGGTAGACAAGCCGGAAATGGTCAAGCCGACTGCGCAGGCGATTGCCCAATTCAAAGGAATTGAAACCACGAAATTCGGTCAGGAAGTAGTAGAACATTTATTTAGTCTGACCAAGATGGTGCGCTGGTTTGGCGTCTTGCTGATTCTTTTTCTGGCATTGGCGGCATTGTTTATTATTTCGAATACGATACGGATCACGGTATTTGCCCGTCGCAAAGAAATTGGCATTATGAAGTATGTCGGGGCTACCGACTGGTTTATCCGTTGGCCGTTTTTAATTGAAGGCGTGATTTTGGGGTTGGGCGGCGCTTTGATTGCCGTGTTTCTCCTGGCGGAGGCGTATGGGATGCTGACCAGCAAGGTCTATGAATCGTTGGCGTTCCTGCCGTTAATTCCCCGTTCGCCGTTTATTGCCAATATCAGTGGTCTGTTGCTGGTCCTTGGCGCGATGATTGGCGCTTTGGGCAGTACAATCTCGCTAAGACGGTTTATGAAAGTCTGATGGGGGGATAATGATGATCCAAAAGGCGCGTTATGGCGTTGCGGCTTTTCTCGTTGGTGCGCTGCTGTTCACTACGGTTGCTCCGGTATTGGCGGATGAGGTGCAACAACGGCAGCAGGAACTGGGCCAGATCCAGGAACAAATGGAGGTTCAGCAGAGCCGTACAAATGCCGCTCAGCGCAAGGTGGCCAGCATATCGGAACAGCTGCGGTCTATTGAAGCGGATTTGGATATTGCACAGCGCGAATATAAGGCGATCGAAGCAAAACGCAAATACACCGAGCAGCAGATTGAAACGAATGCGGAAATTTTAGCAAAAACAGAAAAAGATCTGGCTGTTCGTAATAAGGTATTGAGTAAACGGATGCGCGATATCTATGAAAATGGTCAGGTAAATTATCTGGATGTCTTGCTGGGTTCGGCTGATTTTATTGATTTCGCCACCCGTACGGAAATTTTAAAAAGAGTATTGAACCAGGATGCGGCTTTGATTGCCAAGGTGGCGGCGGAGCGGCAGCTGGTTTTGGAGAAGAAAGCAGCATTGGAACGGGACCGCGCCGCACTGCTCGAATTGCAGAAGGCGGCCGAAGTGAACCGTCAAATAGCGGATAAGCGCCGCCAGGAACGGAAGGCAGTATTGGATTCAGCCGTTTATGAACGGGATATGGCGGAGCAGGCGTATCAGGAACTGGTGGAAATGTCCCGGCAGATTGAACAGATGATCCGCAATATCCAATCCGGCGGCAGTTCAGCGGCCGGTATCGGTTCCGGTAGGATGATGTGGCCGCTGTCCGGTCCGATCACGTCGCCGTTTGGCTGGCGTATTCATCCGATTTTTGGCACCTCGCGCTATCATTCCGGTCTGGATATTGGCGCTGATTATGGGGATCCTGTAGTTGCTGCCGATAGCGGCGTGGTAATTTATGCCGATTGGATGGGCGGCTATGGCAAGGCTGTAATTATCGATCATGGCAGCGGAGTGTCTACGCTTTACGGGCATAATTCCGATTTGGTAGTTGGCGAAGGCCAGCGGGTCAACAAAGGGCAGGTCATTGCCAGAGCCGGTTCCACCGGATATTCGACAGGACCGCATGTTCATTTTGAGGTGCGCCTGAACGGTTCGCCGACGAATCCGCTGGATTATTTGCCATAAGGCAAGCAAACGATTCATTGTGCAAGGGTAACGGCAGGCAGGGCGTCTGGCGAATGAAGGGATTGGCGGTGTTGTCATTGACCAGTCGGCGTAAGCTGATCTTGGGGTCTGTATTTCTGGTACTGGCTACTTTTATTTTGACTTCCGGCGCTTTTATCTACCTCCTGGGGCTGAAAAGTCCGGATGCAGCGGGGGCGGTCAAACTTTTCCGGGCGATGCAGCTCGTTAAGACGCGTTATGTGGAAGAAGTTCCTGTCGATACACTGATGGCCGGGGCGATCAAAGGGATGGTTACTTCGCTGGGCGACCCGCACTCGGTGTATATGGATGCCAATATGTACAAGGAATTCATGATCCAGACAGAGGGTTCATTTGGCGGTGTGGGCATTGTTATCGGCGTTAAGGACAAGATTTTGACGGTGATTGCGCCGGTGGAAGGAACACCTGGCGAGAAAGCCGGCATTAAAAGCGGCGATCAGATTGTAAAAATTGACGGCCAGGAAACAAAAAACATGGCCTTGGATGAAGCGGTAGGAAAAATTCGCGGCCCGGAGGGCACGCAGGTGGTACTGACGATCCTGCGGCCGGGATCTGAACCGAAGGATTACCCGGTGACCCGCTCCAATATTCAAATTAAAACGGTGGCCGGCAAAATGCTGGAAGATCAAATAGGCTACATCCGGATTTCGATGTTCAACGAGAATACGGGGAATGACTTCACTCGCAAGTATCAGGAATTGGAACAGGCTGGGATGAAGGCCCTGGTCCTTGATATGCGGGATAATCCCGGCGGTTTGCTGGAAGAAAGTGTGAAGGTTGCCGGCAAACTGGTTCCGAAGGGGCCGATTGTGTCGGTGGTGACCCGTGACGGCAAGCGCGATGTCCATTCTTCCACGTTGGAAAAGGTTCCGTACCCGGCTGTCGTATTGGTGAATGGCGGCAGCGCGAGCGCTTCGGAGATCGTGGCCGGTGCGGTTCAGGATACTGGTTCCGGCACATTGGTCGGAGTAAAAACGTTCGGCAAAGGGTCGGTTCAGACGTTATTGCGCCTGGATATGCAAACCGCAATCAAGCTGACGATCGCCAAATATTACACGCCGTCGGATCGTTCGATCAACGGTACCGGTATTATGCCGGATGTGGTTGTGGAGATGCCGGCAAGCCCGGCGGCCGGTCAGGATGTGCAGTTGGATAAGGCGATTGAGATTATCAAGACCAAGATGTAAGTTTGCGAGCGGCGGGCCATTGGCCCGCCGCTTTTTGCCGCAATCTCTTGAATGTCAATGATGGGGTCAACCAACGCTCCGACTCTATCGCTTGAAGAAACATGGGGACAGGCAATTTGTTTCCCATGTCGCAGCAAGAAAAAAAGAAGCAAAGTGCCTGTCCCCGTGCTTCTCTTCGTCTGCCGGTAATGCAGAATTTGTTTTTCCAGTTTGTAGTTTGCGGCGTTGTATGCTACTATTTTCAGTAAGACAGTATCTTTGGAGTGGGAGAGGTGGCAGGATGTTTCCTTGGCAGGAAATTATACAATTAATTGTTCGCGGCATGTTCGCGGTGTTTTTTGAATCGTTTTTTTGGATGATTTTGGCGTTGGTAGGCTATCAATATTGGCAGTTGCGCAAGACGCAGGAGCGGATGTTCGGCGTGTATGGCCACTCCTTGGTGCGGCAGATCGTGATTGCCGCTTTGTATGGGGTTATGGGCGGACTGTTGGCCAGTCTGTTGACGACGGTGGTCGGGGTTACGTTGAACCAGCTGGGCCTTAGCTATATTTGGCCGGTGGCGCTGCTATTGATGCTGATCAATATGCGTTTTTTGTGTTTTGCCTATGCCGGCGGTTTGATCGCCGTATCGAATGTGTTGTTTGGCTGGCCGGAAGTGAATGTGCCGCAGGTGCTGTCGCTTGTCGCCATTTTGCATATTACGGAGAGTTTTTTGATTGCGGTCAGCGGACGGTCCAGTGCGGCGCCGTTGATTTTGAAACGGCCGGACGGCCGGGTGGTCGGCGCGTTCAGTCTGCAGAATTTTTGGCCATTGCCGTTGGTTTTGCTGGCAGCGGTGTCGGTGCCGCTTGGTGAATTTGAACAGGGCATGCTATCCATGCCGGACTGGTGGCCGCTGCTGCCATCCGGGGTTACGCCGGCAGCGGGCGAAGAATTGCTTCATCTGATGTTCCCGGTCGTTGCGGCATTGGGCTATAGCGATATGGCGATTTCCAGCCGTCCGGTCGAACGCCGGCGCCGCTCGGCTTTGCATTTGGCAGCCTATAGTGCGACGTTGCTAGTGCTGGCGCTGTTATCCGCAAAATTTACATGGCTGCAGATTGCGGCAGCTCTGTTGTCGCCGTTGGGACATGAATTCCTGATCCAGATGGATAATCGGCGGGAAATGGGTGGGAAACCGTTCTTTGTTCCGCCGGCACAAGGGGTTATGGTGCTGGAAACCGTTCATAACAGTGTGGCGCAACGGGCCGGTGTGCGTTCCGGCGATATTCTGCTGAGCATTGAGGAGCATCCGGTGAACACGAACCTGGATTTGGGGACGGCTCTTTATTATGCTCCGGCGCGGTTTATATTGACTTTTCAACGCGACTCAAAACTGATGCACGTTGAAATCGAATTTATGGAAGGCAAACGGCAACTGGGCGTTATTCCGGTTCCGCAAGGGGATGAACCCGTTTTTGTCGAGTTGGCGGGAGACCGCTTTGGGCTGGTGGATTGGCTCAAAACGAAGTTTCGACGGCGTTAAAGCGGAATGTAAGGGATGGTAGTATGGCAAAGATATTGAAAACAAATGAATTTGTTCAGGATGGAGGCGTTCCGTTTCGCGTCATGGCGCCGTACGTGCCAACCGGCGATCAGCCGGAAGCGATTGAGCGCCTGGCGGATGGAATCGAGGCGAAGCACCGCTCGCAGGTGCTGTTGGGGGCGACCGGAACCGGTAAGACATTTACGATTGCCAAGCTGATTGAGAAGGTGCAAAAGCCGACGCTGGTGATCGCTCATAATAAAACGCTGGCCGCACAGCTGGCCAGTGAATTCAAGGAGTTTTTTCCGAATAATGCAGTGGAGTATTTTGTCAGTTATTACGACTATTATCAACCGGAGGCGTATATCGCCCATACGGACACCTATATTGAAAAGGATGCTTCGATCAATGATGAGATCGATAAGCTGCGGCATTCGGCGACCAGCGCGTTGTTTGAGCGCCGGGATGTCATTATTGTGGCCAGCGTATCCTGCATTTACGGATTAGGCTCGCCGGAAGAATACCACGGTTTGGTGCTGTCCTTGCGTCAGGGGCAAATCCGGGACCGGGATGATATTTTGCGCAAGCTGATTGCCATTCAGTATGAGCGCAATGATATTAATTTTGTTCGCGGCAAGTTTCGGGTGCGAGGCGATGTGATCGAAATTTTTCCGGCTGCTTATGGAGAAAAGGCAGTGCGGGTGGAGTTATTCGGCGATGAGGTGGAACGGATCCAGGAGATTGACACGCTGACCGGGGAGGTATTGGCGGAACGCAAGCATATTGCAATTTATCCGGCGTCTCACTATGTGACAACGCGGGAAAATTTGCTGCGCGCCGTCGTGGATATTGAGGCGGAGCTGGAGCAGCAGCTTGCTGTTTTTAAGGCGCAGGGCCGGGTTTTGGAAGCGCAGCGTTTGGAGCAGCGTACTCGCTATGATCTGGAAATGATGCAGGAAATGGGCTATTGTTCCGGGATTGAAAATTATTCCCGCCATCTGACGGCCCGAAAACCCGGCGAGGCGCCATTTACCCTAGTCGATTATTTCCCGGAGGATTTTTTGATTGTGATTGATGAATCGCATGTGACGTTGCCGCAGTTGCGGGCGATGTACGCAGGGGACCGGTCACGGAAGGATTCTCTGGTGCAAAATGGGTTTCGTCTGCCGTCGGCTTATGATAACCGGCCGTTTACGTTTGAAGAGTTCAAAGAACGGATTAACCAGGTGATTTATTGTTCGGCCACACCGGGCCCTTATGAACTGAAAGAGTCACAGCAGGTGGTTCAGCAGGTGATCCGGCCGACGGGGCTGGTGGATCCGGAAGTGGAAGTGCGCCCGATTGCCGGACAGATGGATGATCTGCTGCACGAGATCCGGCTGCGCGCTGAAGCGCATGAACGGGTGCTGGTTACAACACTGACGAAAAAAATGGCGGAAGATCTAACGGAATTTTTGAAGGAATTGGGTGTTAAGGTGCGCTATCTCCATTCGGAGATTGTAACGTTCGAGCGGGTGGAAATCATCCGTGACTTGCGCGCCGGAGTGTTTGACGTGCTGGTTGGAATTAATTTGCTGCGCGAAGGACTTGATTTGCCGGAGGTATCCCTGGTGGCGATTTTGGACGCGGATAAGGAAGGATTTCTGCGTTCTGACACGTCTTTGATCCAGACGATTGGCCGTGCGGCGCGGAATGTCAACGGCCGGGTGATTATGTATGCCGACCGGATCACAGATTCGATGCAGCGGGCTTTGTCAGAAACGAACCGGCGGCGTTTGATCCAGCAGGAATATAATCAACGGTATGGAATCACGCCTGCGACGATCCAAAAAAAGGTGAAGGAATTGATTGAAACGACGCGTGTTGCAGAAAGTCCGGCAAACTATGCGCCGAAGCGGTTGACCGAATTGAGCCGCAAAGAAACGTTGGAAATGATTGCAAAGCTGGAGAAAGAGATGCGCCAAGCCTCAAAACAATTGGAATTTGAGCAAGCGGCTGAACTCAGGGATATGATTGTCGAATTGCGCCAGCGATTGGCATCCGGCAAAGGAGCGACGGGCGAACCGCTGAAAGACCCGAAGGCGCTCAAGGAGAACCGTTCGCGGAGACGATAAGCAAGAACGCACGCCGGAGAAGAAGAAATAGATTACCCTTTTGATAGTTTGAAGGAGAGAATGGTATGGAAAAGAATCTAATAATAAAAGGCGCCCGGCAGCACAATTTAAAAAATATTACCGTGGAGATTCCGCGTGACCGGCTGGTGGTGATTACCGGTTTGAGCGGATCAGGAAAATCTTCACTGGCTTTTGATACGATTTATGCGGAAGGACAGCGGCGTTATGTCGAATCTTTGTCGGCGTATGCCCGCCAGTTTTTGGGCCAAATGGATAAGCCGGATGTGGATTCCATCGAAGGGCTGTCCCCGGCGATCTCGATCGACCAAAAAGGGACCAGCCGGAATCCCCGTTCCACGGTGGGGACAGTGACGGAAATTTATGATTATCTGCGGTTATTGTTTGCCCGCGCCGGCCGGCCGCATTGTCCGCAGTGCGGGAAGCCGATCAGCCAGCAGACAGTCGAGCAGATGGTGGATCAGCTGGCGGCATTGCCGGAAAAGACGAAATTGGTTATGATGGCCCCGGTGATCCGCGGCAAAAAAGGCGAGCATCACAAGGTGCTGGAGGAGATCCGGCGCAACGGTTATATCCGGGTCCGGATTGATGGCGAAGTTCGCGACGCGGCGGAAGACATCGATCTGGCCAAGAATAAAAAACATACGATTGAAGTTGTGATCGACCGGATTGTGGTGCGGCCGGGAATTGAAACCCGCATGGCCGATTCTTTGGAGACAGCCTTGAAATTGGGCGGCGGAATGGTATCCGTTGAAGTGGACGGCGAGCGGGAGATCATGTTCAGCGAGAACTTCGCCTGCGTGGACTGCGGGATCAGTCTGCCGGAAATTGCGCCCCGAATGTTTTCGTTTAACAACCCTTACGGCGCTTGTCCAAACTGCACTGGGCTCGGCAACAATATGGAATTTGATCCGGCGCTGGTGATTCCGGATGGCAGCAAGGCGCTGATTGACGGGGCCATTGCGCCCTTGAGCAAGAATACCAGTTCTTACTTTATGTGCCAGTTGGAAGCCGTTGTGGCGCACTTCGGTTACTCGCTGCAGGATACGTGGGACAGTCTGCCGGAGCAGATGCAGCATACGATTTTGTATGGCGCGGGCGTGGAACGGTTTGTATTCGAGTATGAGAATATGTATGGCGAGCAAAAAAAATACCACTCCCCGTTTGAGGGAGTGCTCCCGCTGCTGAACCGCCGCTACCGGGAAACCGTATCGGACTGGTCGCGGGAGGAAATCGAAGAGTACATGAGCTCCAAGCCCTGTCCAAGCTGTCAGGGAGCGCGGTTGAAGCCGGAGTCGCTGGCTGTGAAGGTGGGCGGCAATAATATTTATGAAGTTACCCGGTTAACGGTTGCGGACTCTCTGCAGTTTTTTCAGCAGTTGGAACTGACGGAGCGGGAACAAATTATTGCCAGGCAGATCATGAAGGAAATTCATGCCCGACTCGGTTTTTTACTGAATGTTGGTCTCGATTATTTGACGTTGGATCGCGCCGCAGGGACATTGTCCGGCGGGGAAGCGCAGAGGATCCGGCTGGCAACACAGATCGGATCGGGCTTAATGGGTGTGCTGTATATTTTGGACGAGCCGAGCATCGGCCTTCATCAGCGGGATAATAACCGTCTGTTGGCGACGCTCCAGCAGCTGCGCGATGTGGGTAATACGCTGCTGGTGGTTGAACATGATGAAGATACGATGTATGCTGCGGATCAAATTATTGATATGGGACCTGGGGCCGGTGAGGCCGGCGGTCAGGTAGTGGCGCAAGGGACCGTTGAGGAGATCAAGAAATGCGAGGCGTCGATCACCGGACAATATCTCAGCGGCCGGTTGTCGATCCCGGTTCCGCCGCTGCGGCGCGCAATCGGCGAGAAGTGTTTGGAAGTTGTCGGAGCGCGAGAAAATAATCTGAAGACGATCACCGCCCGTTTTCCGCTGGGAGTGTTTACGGCGGTTACCGGCGTGTCCGGATCCGGCAAGAGCACTTTGGTAAACGAAATTTTGTACAAAGGGTTGGCGGCCCGGTTGTATGGCAGCAGAAACCGCCCCGGTGCGCATGAATCGATCCAGGGAATGGAAAACATTGATAAGATTATTGATATTGACCAGTCGCCGATTGGCAGGACGCCGCGTTCAAATCCCGCAACCTATACCGGCTTGTTTGATGCGATCCGGGAAATTTTCAGTCTGACGCCGGAGTCCAAAGCGCGGGGTTACAAGCCGGGCCGTTTCAGCTTCAATGTGAAAGGCGGACGCTGTGAAGCCTGCCGCGGGGACGGGATCATCAAGATTGAGATGCATTTTTTGCCGGACGTCTATGTGCCGTGCGAAGTCTGCAAGGGCGCCCGCTACAACCGTGAAACGCTGGAAGTCCGTTATAAAGGAAAAAACATCGCCCAGGTGCTGAGCATGGTTGTAACCGAAGCGGTGGAATTTTTCCGCAATATACCGAAGATTGCCCGCAAACTGCAATTGCTTGAGGATGTCGGATTAGGCTATATCCAGCTCGGTCAGCCGGCAACGACGCTGTCCGGCGGGGAAGCGCAGCGGATCAAGCTATCAGCCGAATTGTCGCGGCGCAGTACCGGCAAGACGCTGTATATTCTCGACGAACCAACGACAGGGCTGCATACGGCAGACATCCACAAGCTTCTCGAGGTGCTCCAGCGGCTTGTGGATGGCGGTGATACGGTTGTGGTGATTGAGCATAACCTGGATGTGATCAAAACGGCCGACTATATCATTGATCTCGGTCCGGAAGGCGGGCTGCGCGGCGGCGAAGTGGTCGCCGTCGGAACGCCGGAGGAAGTCGCTGCTGTTGAGGCTTCTTATACTGGACATTATTTGAAGACGGTGCTGAAAAAAAATCACGGGCCTGTCACTGAATGACAGACTCGTGATAAGAAACAAGATTAATGGAAGCAAACGTAGTCGCGATTGCGCAACTCTTGGCGCTTTAGCGCCTTAGAGTTGGCGGCATACCCCTTGCGGGTGCACAGCAGCTGGACTTTTTCAACGGTCTCTTTAGGAGATCATGCGTTTATACACAAACTGCGTATCAATATCCCCGCTGCAGAAGTGCGGATCGTTGAGAACTTCCTGCTGAAAACCGATCGTGGTTTTGATCCCGTTGACGCGAAATTCCGACAGGGCCCGCTTCATGATGCGGATTGCCTCGCCGCGGGTGCGTCCGTGGACGATCACTTTGGCGATCAGAGAATCATAGTACGGTTGAACGACAGAACCGGCGCAAACTCCGCTGTCGACCCGGACGTTCGGGCCGCCCGGCTGGTGGTAGAAACCGATTTGTCCGGGGGAAGGCAGAAAATTGCAGCTGGGGTCTTCGGCATTGATGCGGCATTCGATGGAGTGACCACGGAACGTAATGCTTTGCTGCTTGACGTTCAGTGGTTCATTGGCGGCGATCCGGATCTGTTTGCGAACCAGATCGATGCCGGTGATCATTTCCGTAATCGCATGTTCCACTTGAATGCGGGGATTGATCTCCATGAAATAAAATTCACCCGTATTTTTGTCCATCAAAAACTCTACTGTGCCGATATTGGTGTAATGGACACTCTTGGCCGCGCGGATCGCCAAATCGCCGACCTTGCGCCGCATTTCAGCGGTAAGAGCGGAAGAAGGGGCTTCCTCCAGGATTTTTTGATTGCGGCGCTGCAGAGAGCATTCCCGTTCGCCGAGATGAAGAATATGACCGTAATTGTCAGCCATAATTTGCACTTCGATATGACGGGCGTCGGCGATGTATTTTTCCAGATAACATGCGTTGGAAAGAATATCTGCTTTGTTAACGGCAGCGATTAACTCGGTTTGGTTGTTGGCGATAAACATTCCTTTTCCGCCTCCGCCGGCGATTGGCTTAAGAATAACGGGATAACCGATTTCGGCGGCAATCCGGCAGGCATCCGCTGCTTCGGTGATTTGTTCGCTGCCGGAAGCCATCGGCAGACCGGCTTGCAGCATCGCTTCGCGGGCGGCATCTTTATTCCCCACTTTGCGGATCGTTTCGGCCCGTGGACCGATAAAAGTGAATCCGGCTTGCGTTGTTAGATCGGCAAAATCGGCATTCTCGGACAGAAAACCGTATCCTGGGTGGATTGCGTCGACTTGCATTGCGCGAGCGGCAGCGACGATATTCGTGCCGTTGAGATAACTGAGGCTGGCGTCTTCCGGCCCGATATTGCAGGCATAATCAGCGAGTTGGACGTGGAGGGAATCAACGTCGGCGTCCGAATAGACGGCAACGGTTTCGATCCCCAGCTCTTGGCAGGCCCGGATGATCCGTACGGCGATTTCGCCCCGGTTGGCGATTAATAGTCTTTTAAACATCTTTTTAACCTCCCATAAGCATTTGAATGTCAAAAACTTACACTATTTTGCGCTGTGGAGAAAATACGATTGTTGAATGTAACGTTCTTAGTGAAAAAAAATAAATCCCTTGAAATAAATGAAGTTTCAAACTAATATCTGATATTAGTATCTGGTTATAATGTATTATCGCATACTTTGATGCATTTGACAAGAGAAATCCGCTGTCTATAATGGAAAGTATAGATGAATATGATGAGGTAGCAATGAACGAAGAGCTTACGGAAAAACTGACGCTGTTGCCGGACCGCCCCGGAGTCTATCTGATGAAAGATGTTCAGGGACGGATTATTTATGTGGGCAAAGCGATCAATTTGAAAAATCGGGTGCGTTCCTATTTTCAGTCCGGAAGGGGCCATTCGCCCAAAGTGAAGGCTTTGACGGCGCGGATTGAAGATTTGGAAACCATTATTACTGCGTCAGAGATTGAGGCGCTGATTCTGGAATGCAACCTGATTAAAAAACACCGGCCCAAATATAATATCAGTTTGCGGGATGACAAGACGTATCCGTATGTGAAGGTGACACTGAATGAGGACTATCCGCGCGTATTTGTCACCCGGCGGGTTTTGAAGGATGGCGCCCGTTACTTTGGTCCCTATACGGATGCGGGAGCAGTGCATGAAACGCTGCATATGCTGAAGAAATTGTTTCCGTTGCGTACGTGCCGGCAGATGAATGCAGGCCGTCCCTGCTTGCAGCATCATATCAAACGCTGTTTGGCGCCCTGCGCCGGCAAAGTCTGCAAGCGAGAATACGCAGAGATGATCCAGGCAGTTTGTTTGTTGCTGGAAGGCCGCAGCGAAACGGTAGTGCGTGAATTGCGCCGCCGGATGGAACGGGCGGCCGAAACGCTGAACTTTGAATTGGCGGCATCGTTGCGGGATCAGCTGGCGGCTGTGGAAAAGGTAACGGAAAAGCAAAACATGGTGACCAGCAGCGGCGATCAGGATGTGCTTGGGTTGGCGCGCTCGGCCCAGGGGATTTGCGTTCAGGTTTTTTTTATTCGCAGCGGCAAAATGGTCGGCAGAGAACATTTTTTGATCAGCGGGGGCGAAGAAGAAGAGGACGCGGAAGTGTTGGCGGCCTTCGTCAAGCAATATTATAGCCGCGCCGCGTTTATTCCCCGGGAAATACTGTTGCCCAGAGAAGTGCCGGAACAGGATTTGCTGGCCGAGTGGCTGAGCGGGTTGAAGGCGGGCCGGGTGCGGGTCGGCAGGCCTCATCGCGGGACCAAAAAAGACCTGGTGGAAATGGCAAATGGCAATGCGTTGACGGCGTTGGCGGCGGAAACGGCCAAGCTCGAGGCGGATTTCGATCATACGGAAGGCGCACTGCAGGAATTGGGCCGTTATTTGAATCTCACGACGCCGCCAAGACGCATGGAGTGTTTTGATATTTCTCATATTCAGGGAGCGGAAACGGTGGCGTCAATGGTGGTTTTCACGGACGGACGGCCGAATAAGGAAGAATACCGGCGATATAAATTACAGACGGTGGAAGGATCGCCGGACGATTTCCGATCGATGCAGGAGGTTTTGACCCGGCGGTATGGGGCGGCGGCTGATCCTCTGCCTGATTTGATCGTGATTGACGGCGGCAAGGGACAGTTGAGCGCGGCGCTGGCTGTTATCCGCGGCGTGGGGTTATCCGAGATCCCTGTGATCGGTCTGGCAAAGCAGTTTGAATTGATTTTTCGGGAAGGGGAAAGTGAGCCGCTGGCGCTGCCCCGCTATTCACAGGCGTTATATCTGATGCAGCGAATCCGGGACGAAGCGCACCGTTTTGCGGTGACGTACCATCGTAAACTGCGGTCGCGGCGCAATCTGGTTTCTGTACTGGATCATGTACCCGGAATTGGCGCTAAACGCCGCGCTGCCTTATGGCAGCATTTCGGCAGCTTGGCAAAGATCAAGGCGGCAAACCCGGCTGAATTGGCTGCGGCTCCGGGAATGACAAAACCAGCGGCACAAGCGGTATACCTTTTTTTTCATCCATTGGAGGGACAAGCATGAGCAGAGAAAAGATGAATTTAACTGGAATTGTCCTGGCAGGCGGTCTGAGTTCGCGGATGGGGCGCGATAAGGCTTCGCTGCCTTGGGGCGACAGCGATTTGCTGCATACTGTTCTGGATCGTCTGGCCCCGGTATGCAGTGAGCTGATTGTGATTTCCAATGTCGTGCGAACCATTTTCCGTCCGGATGTTCGGCAAATGGCGGATTATTATCCGCAATGCGGACCATTGGCCGGGATGCAGGCCGGGTTGCTGGCGGCAAAAAACGAAGTTAGTTTTTTCGTTGCTTGCGATATGCCGTTTCTGTGCACGGATGCTGTTGCATTTATGGCTGGCGCCGCTGACGGGTATGATGCTGTCGTCCCGTTTGTTGGCGGTTATTTTCATCCGCTGCATGCGATTTATCATCGAAATTGCCTGCAGTGGATTGAACCTATGCTGGCAGCCGGGGAATACCGGATATTGAATTTTTATCCCAAAATTCGTCTCCGGCGGATAACGGCGGCGGAATTAAGGCAATTTGATCCGGAGTTGAAGACGTTGGACAATATTAATACGCCGGCGGAGTTTTCTGCGCAAAAAAATGGCATGATGGAATAAATGATGTGGATTGTTGTTTGTTTTTGCTGTAACTTATGATAAAATTAAAGAGAAAATCTGACAGTGGAAGGGAGTGCTGGTGACGCATGGCAGTTTACAAATGTATGGTATGCGGTTATGAATATGTTGAGAGCGAGGGTGATCCTGATCACGGCATTGCACCAGGGACGAAATTCGAAGACATCCCAGAAGATTGGGTCTGTCCGGTTTGCGGAGTAGGCAAGGATCAGTTTGAAAAACAATAGTTGGTCATTTGGCAGTATAACCAAAACCCTCCCATGGCGGAGGGTTTTGACAGTTGAAAATATATGGGACTGTAACAGTCTTTCAAAGGATAAGATTTGAATGGAGGGGTTCATATGGATTGGAAGGAAATGCGCAAGATCGCCAGAAGTAAATTTCGCGGGGCTTGCCGGGTCTGCCCGGTTTGCGACGGATTTGCCTGCGCGGGGGAAGTTCCCGGTATGGGAGGAGCAGGATCCGGAACCAGTTTTAAAAATAACGTTTCGGCGTTGGCTGGGTACCGGTTGTGCCTGCGTACGGTGCACGCCGTATCGGAGCCCAAACTTGCCTGCCGGATCTTGGGAATGGATTTGGCGTTTCCGATCATGGCCGCGCCGATTGGCGGCGGAGCGATGAATATGAATGGAGCTCTTACGGAAATGGAATATGCGTCGGCAGTTGTTTCCGGTTGCCGAAAAGTGGGTACCATCGCGATGACCGGCGATGGACCGGATCCGGAATTGTTTTTAACGGGGATCAAATGTTTGAAAGCGGAAAATGGCAAAGGAATTCCGGTTATTAAGCCGCGGGAGACGGACCGGATCATTGAATTGGCGAAAATGGCGGAAGCGGCCGGAGCGCCTGCATTCGGTATGGATATTGATACCGCAGCTTTTGTTAACATGACGAAGGCTGGGCAGAAGGTTGGTCCGAAAACTCGTGACGAGCTGGCTTATATTAAGAAAAATACTTCCATTCCGTTTATCGTGAAGGGAATTATGATGGCGGACGATGCGGCGGCTTGTCTGGATGCCGGTGTGGATGCGATCGTTGTATCCAACCATGGCGGAAGGGTGATGGATCATACTCCCGGTACGGCGGAAGCGCTGCCGTATATTGCCGATGCGGTGCAGGGAAAGATGACGATTTTGATTGACGGTGGGATCCGCAATGGCGGCGATGTGTTAAAAATGCTGGCATTGGGCGCCGATGCAGTATTAGTTGGCCGTCCGATCATCACCGGTGCTGTTGGCGGCGGGATGGAAGGTGTTGAATTGGTATTGAACCGGATGGCCGGGGAACTGCGCGATGCAATGGTGTTGACCGGTACGAAGGATGTGGCTGCCGTAAGCGAGGATATCCTCTGGTACTAAGGCTTTGAAGATTAACCTGTTGCGCAATGGCATCAAGCAGTCTATAATATATAATTAGTGGTGCTATTTTACCCTAACCGGAAGGGGAGGCTGCTTGGATGTGCGGGTTTATGCTGCGGATCGTGATGAATGCGGTAGTTTTGTTCGTGTTGGTTTTTGGATTGCCGGGGATCTTTGTTGACACGCTTGGCGGCGCTTTATTGGGGGTTCTTCTGGTCGGCCTTGCCAATGCGCTGATTCGCCCGCTATTGTTTCGCGGGGCGAAGCCGGTTTGCAAATGGCGGCTGGGCGGATATACTTTTCTTACCAATATCGTTGCACCGGTGGCAGTGATTGCTGCTTTGCCCGGATATCAGATCTTGAGTATTCTGTCGTCGATGGCCGGACTGGTTTGCATGACGGCATGCAGTTTTACCTTGTCAAAAGTGGTGGAAGATCGCTGACAGGAACCCTTTCGCTTAAGCTTGACGCGAAGGTCATTGAAAATGAAGATATGAAAAGCTGCTCATTGCTGGCAGCTTTTCTTGCTAATATGGAAAAATTGATGCAGCAGTTTGCACTTGCATAGGAGGCAGTTATGACAATAAAATTAGTCGCATTGGATATGGACGATACCTTATTGAACGATGACCGGCAAATCTCAAAACGCAACGTTGAAGCGATCCGGCGAGCCGCCGACCAGGGTGTTCTGGTGACGATTGCAACGGGAAGAATGTATTGCTCGGCTCGGCCGTATGCAGAGATGCTGGGCATTGACGTCCCGCTGGTGGTGTATAACGGTGGATTGGTTAAATCCGGGCAGTCCGGCGAGGTTCTGTTTCATCAGCCGGTACCCCTCGATTTGGCGAAGGATGTGCTGGCGTTTTTTCGCGCGCGCAATTGGTATGTACAAACGTATATTGACGATGTTTTGTATGTGGAATCCTTATCGGAAAAGGCGCAGGCGTATGCTGATTATGCCGGCGTTACGGCGATGCCAGTCGGCGAACGTCTTTTTGACTGCGAACAGGCGCCGACGAAAATTCTCGGGATGGCAAGTTCCGATTTTGTGCAGGAAATGGAGGCGGCGGTCGCACAGGAATTCGGCGACCAATTGTGTACGGCGAGTTCCAAGGCGGTATTTTTGGAGATGGTGCATCCGCAGGTGAATAAAGCGCGGGCATTGTCTTTTTTAGCGGCGAAGTACGGTATTGCGCAATCTGAGATTATGGCCATTGGCGATTCCGGGAACGATGTGGAAATGCTGCGCTACGCCGGACTGGGGGTTGCGATGGCGAATGCGCGGCCGGCTGCCAAAGCGGCGGCGAAGGTTGTAACGGCAGGCAATAATGAGGATGGAGTCGCTCTGGCGATTGAGAAATACGTGCTGGGTCAATAACTGTCAAGGAGGCGAGAAGATGCGTTTTGTTGTAGCGCCGGATTCGTTCAAAGGCAGTATTTCGGCCATGGATGTGGCCGAAGCGATGGAAAAAGGGATTAAAACGGTATTTCCCGCAGCGGAGGTATTCAAAGTTCCGATTGCTGACGGGGGCGAGGGTACGGTTGCGGCTCTGGTGGAAACAACCGGCGGCGAGATGATCATGCAAGAGGTGATTGGCCCGCTGGGCAAGCCTTTGCAAGCATACTGGGGTATTCTTGGTGATCAGAAAACGGCGGTGATCGAAATGGCTGCCGCTTCCGGACTGCCGCTGGTACCGAAGCCGCAACGCGATCCGCGGATCACAACGACATACGGTACGGGACAGCTGATGCGCGCGGCTCTGGATAAAGGCGTAAAGAAACTGATTATTGGTATTGGCGGCAGTGCGACCAATGACGGCGGTATGGGAATGGCCAAGGCGCTGGGCGTTCGTTTTTTGGATCAAGACGGCAAAGAATTGCCGGAAGGCGGCGCGGCGCTGCGAAATTTGGCGAAAATTGACATCGCGGGAATGGATCAGCGCTTGGCACAAACAAAAATTTTGGTAGCGTGTGATGTGGATAATCCACTGTGCGGACCGAGGGGCGCTTCAGCGGTGTACGGCCCTCAGAAGGGCGCTACCCCGGAAATGATTGATGAGTTGGATGCCGCTCTGGCAGTATATGCGGTTTGTGCCGCGATGGCCACCGGTAAGGAAGTGGCTGAATGGCCCGGCGCCGGAGCGGCAGGCGGTCTTGGAGCGGGCTTGTTGTTTTTTTCCGATGCGCAACTGCGGCCGGGCGTTGAGATTGTTTTGGAAACGGCTGGTTTTTCCGGCTTGGTGTCCAAGGCGGATTTTGTGTTTACCGGCGAAGGCCGGACGGATTTTCAGACGGCGTTTGGCAAGGCGCCGGTCGGTGTGGCGAAGGCTGCGAAACAATTTGGCGTTCCCGTGGTTTGTCTGGCCGGCGGATTGGGCAAAGGGGCGGAACATGTTTTGGCGGAAGGGATTGACGCGATTTTCAGCGTGGTCCCGCAGCCGATGTCATTGGAAGAATGTATGGAAGCCGGTCCTGTTCTGGTGGAAAATGCGGCGGAGCAGATTTGCCGCTTGTTGAAGATCGGAATGCTGCTGAAGCGATAGGCTTCTTTTTCCGATGTAAGCAGGAATTCATTGCAAATGATGCGAAACTATTTAGATAGGAGGGGGCGAGTCAATGCAGTTTGTTGCCGATTTGCATACGCATACGGTTGCCAGCGGGCATGCTTACAGCACAGTGCTGGAAATGGCCCGGGTGGCAGCGGACAAAGGCTTGGAGATGATCGCAATGACCGATCATGGACCGTCTATGCCTGGCGGGCCGCATCCTTACCATTTCGGCAATCTGTCGACCATCCCGGCATCGTTGTTTGGCGTTCGGATATTGAAAGGGATTGAAGCGAATGTGATGGACCCAAATGGCACGTTGGACCTGGATGAACACCGCCTTTCCCGCTTGGACATCGTTTTGGCAGGCTTGCATGCGCTTTGCGCGCCCAGTGCCTCGGTGGAAGAAAATACGAGAATGATGATCCGGGCCATGCGCAACCCATGGGTGGATGTCATTGTACACCCGGGCAATCCGGATTATTTAGTGGATATTGAACGGATTGTGAGGGCGGCTGTAGAATATGATGTCGCTTTGGAAGTGAACAATAGTTCTTTGACCGGAGCCCGGCAGGGCAGTAAGCCGCATTGCGATGCGATTGCCATGATGGCCCGTCAATATGGCGCCAAACTGATGGCCGGATCCGACAGCCATTTTGCCTATACTGTGGGCGACTTCGGGGCGGCTGATGCTCTGTTAACGGAGCATCGCATCTTGCCGGCGAACGTATTGAATACGTCGACGGAATTGGTGATGAAGCATCTATTGCGGCGGCAGAACCGAACTGTTCCGCTGTCGTAGGAATATGGAATACTATCGGGTTCTGTTGCGAAGGCAGCAGATTTCCAACAAATAACAAGACCGGTTGAAAAAGTTTCAGATGGACTTTTGCAATGGTCGCATAGGTGGTAAAATGGATAATTTTCGTTTGGTCATTATAACCGGCTTGTCCGGTGCAGGCAAAACCCAAGTTGCTCGAGCGATGGAGGACTTGGGGTATTTTTGCGTGGACAATTTGCCGCCAATGCTGATCCCCAAATTCGCTGAAATTTGTGCGCAATCCGGGGGCCGCGTCAGTAAGATTGCGCTCGTGGTCGATATTCGCGGCGGCGAGTTTTTCAACACGTTGATCCAGGTGCTGGAGGAGATGGAACAGCAGGGGCATTTGTATGAAGTACTGTTTTTGGAGGCTTCGGATGAAACCTTGATCCGACGCTATAAAGAAAGCCGGCGCCGCCATCCGTTGGCGCTGCACGGCCGGGTCAGTGAAGGCATTACCCGCGAACGGGAACGTCTGGAAATGATCCGGGGACGGGCGACTCATATCATCGATACTTCTTCTTTGTCTACGGCTGAGTTAAAAAACAAAATTGCCGAATTGTACGCCGGGGAGCATGAATACGAGCGGATGAGCATTACGGTATTGTCTTTTGGCTTTAAGTACGGAATGCCGATTGACGCCGATATGGTGTTTGACGTCCGTTTTTTGCCGAATCCGTTCTATGTCGATTCATTACGCTGCAAGAGCGGCAACACGACCGAAGTTGCGGAATATATTTGGAAATGGCCGATCACGAAACAGTTTATGGAAAAGTTAACCGGCTTAATCGATTTTCTGGTACCCAATTACATTAAGGAAGGAAAGAGCCAGCTGGTGATTGCGGTCGGTTGTACCGGAGGCATGCACCGTTCTGTGTTTGTCGCCGACAAAATTTTTGAAGGTCTGCGCAATAAAGGATATAAGGTGAATGTGGAACATCGCGATATCCGGCATAATGTCTGTGCGCCCGCAGAAGATGGCAAGGGCTGAGGTGTAAGGTATGCATTTTATCAAGTGGCTGTATCCCGGCATGAAATTTAAACGCTGGCTGTTGCTATTTGCCGTCGGCGTTATTTTGGGCAGTTTGGGAATTGCAATTGTTTTCAACTACAAATATCTCGGTCTTATTGAAGAAAGTATCTTCCGTTTTACCTATAGCGTCACAGGGACTTACAGTTATACGGCAACAGTCATTTTCGGCTCGGTGGTCATGTTGGCCGGCTTATTGATCATGATGCTGGCAACAAGGAAAATCATCCGGTCGGTAATCAGTGTCATTGTACCTGAAGGTTCGGATAATCTGGTTGAACTGATTTTCCAAAAACGAAAGCTGAACCGCGGACCGGCAATCGTGGTGATCGGCGGCGGCACAGGGCTGTCGGTATTGCTCCGGGGTCTCAAAGCGGTAACCAGCAATATTACTGCGGTCGTGACGGTTGCTGACGACGGCGGTTCTTCAGGGCGTCTTCGTGATGATTTCGGCATCATTCCACCTGGAGATTTGCGGAATTGCCTGGTTGCCTTAGCGGATACGGAACCATTAATGGAAAAATTATTCCAACATCGTTTTGGCGGCGCCGGAGGGCTGGCAGGCCATAGTTTTGGCAATTTGTTTATTGCGGCAATGACGGAAATTTTGGGCGATGTAGAACTGGCACTGAAAGAATCAAGCAAGGTTTTGGCAGTACGGGGTCGTGTATTGCCCGCTTCCACGCAACATATCCGGTTAGGAGCGGAAATGCTGGACGGCACGATTGTGGAGGGAGAATCGCAGATCCCGCTGGCGGGAAAACCGATCAAACGGGTGTTTATTAATCCGGCGGATGCGGTGCCGGTGAAAACGGCTATCGAAGCGATTTTGGAGGCGGAACTGATCGTTATCGGTCCGGGCAGCTTGTATACAAGCGTTTTACCCAATCTGCTGGTCAATGGTGTTGCCGATGCGCTGCGAGCGAGTTCCGCTTTGAAGGTGTATGTTTGTAATGTCATGACGCAGCCGGGAGAAACGGATGGGTACTCGGCATCGCAGCACGTGGCTGCGATATTGAACCATGTTGGTTCGGGTGTGGTTGATTACGCGCTGGTGAATGACCAGAAAATTGATCCGCAGCTTCAGGCCCAATACGCCTTGCAGGGTGCGTATCCGGTTGCAGCCGATGTGGAAGCCATTGAAGCGTTAGGCGTGAAAGCCGTCAAGCGGCGGGTCATCAGCGAAGTGAATGTGGTCCGTCATGATCCTCTGCGATTGTCGCGGTCAATTTTAAAGATGGTATATGATCATAAACCGCATGCGGAAAGAGTCAAGTTTCTGGATTACTATTTGCTGGCCGGACAGAAGAAAGACCGGCAGGCGTAATGATCATTCTGAAAGATCAATAGCCTGAACCCGTGATGGAGTGAACAATATGTCGTTTTCAACAGATGTAAAAAATGAATTAGCGCGTGTTTCGGCGGAGGAAGAGTGCTGTCAGCTGGCAGAATTGACTGCGTTGATGCGAATGGGCGGAACGATCCTGATTAGCGGGCGCGGCCATCCCGGCATGAATTTCACGACGGAAAACCCGGCGGTAGCCCGTAAAGTACTGACTTTGATCAAACGGAACTTCAAATTGCGGACGGAAGTGCTGGTCAGTCGAGGCAGGCGTTTGAAAAAACGGATTGTTTATGCGATCAAGGTCGCTCCCGCGCCGCTGGTAAGCGAACTTCTGGCTCAGCTTGGTCTTTTGCAGGGTGAACAGTTGAATGTGGCTTCCGACCGCAGCTTGCTGCGCCGTCTTTGCTGCCGGCGCGCTTATTTGCGCGGCGCTTTTCTTGGCGGCGGGTCGGTCAACAGACCGGAAGGAAATTATCATTTGGAATTGGTGACGGAGAATGGTAATTTTGCTGAAACGCTGGTCTGGGCGATGAAGTCCTACGGCCTCACAGCGCGGGTAACAGACCGGAAAAATGAATATATTGTGTATTTAAAAGACGGTGACGCAATTACCACATTTTTGCAGGTCATCGGCGCCCATGATGCGCTGATGCAGTTTGAAAATATCCGAGTGGTGAAAGATATGCGCAATCAGGTAAACCGGCTGGTAAATTGCGAAACAGCTAATTTGCAAAAAACAGTGAACGCCTCAGTTCGCCAGATCGAGAAAATACGACGGATTGTCCAGGAACAGGGTTTGAGTGATTTGCCGCCGGCACTCCGGGAAACGGCGGAGCTCAGATTATCCTATCCCGAAGCCACCTTGTATGAATTGGTCGATTTATTAGGCGGGCGGGTAGGAAAGTCAGGGATCAATCACCGCCTGCGCAAACTGGAACGGATTGCTGACGAAATGGAGGCTGAAGGAACCAATGAAACGGGTTCATAAGATTAGCCTGGCTGTTGTCACAGCCGGCTTATTATTTTTTGTCATGTTTTGCTGGATGCCGTCTGGGGTGCCGGTACTGGCGTATCATATGGTAGGGGCGGAAGAGGAGGAACTGTATAGTGTTTCTCCGGCGGAGTTCGACCGGCAACTGGCGTATTTGAAAGAAAACGGCTATACGGCGGTTTCGTTGCAGGAAATGTTTTCCGGCTTTGCGGGAACGACCGTATTGCCGACCAAACCGGTCATCATTACCTTTGACGATGGCTATAGGGACAATTATCTGACTGCTTTGCCGATTCTGGAAAAGCATGGAATGAAGGCTACGGTATTTGTTGTGGCCGGGCAGGCCGGCCAAGGCGAGTATTTGTCGTGGGATCAGGTGCGGGCTTTGCATAAGCGGGGGACGGAAATTGGATCCCACACTATGAACCATGTGGCGCTGAGTGAAATTAGTCCGGCCGAACAGCTTCGGGAAGCAGTCGAGTCCAAAGAAATTCTGGAAAGAGAATTGGGCGCGCCGGTTGTTTTTTTGGCGTACCCTTACGGGAAATTTACAACGGAAACGGTTGCCGTTTTGCAGGCAGCCGGGTATCATGGCGCTTGCTCGGGCATTCCCGGTCTGAACGCGCCGGATACCTCCAGGTATAGTTTGAAGCGTGTGAATGTTCCCAAACCGCGGTTAGGACTTTGGGAATTTAAAATCCGCCTATTGCGGGCAAAAATCGTTTTTGGGTTTGAATTATTGGAAAACAGACTGCGGTAGTTGCTGTTTGCAACTGTGATCCTTGGGTTTTCTTTCGAGGGGGAAGACAAATGAAATGGTTTCGCAAGCTGATTGGAGCGCTTGTTTTGCTTGTCATGCAAAGCGGCGCTGTTTGTTTGGCAGGAAATGGGAATCTCCTGCCGGGTGATTTGCTGAAGGCGCCGGAATGGCCGGTAACAATGACTTCGTTTGGCGGCCGCCTGCTCTTGTCCGACAGCCCGGAAATCGTTCCGGGAGACGGGGTCATGTATCAGGATACGGTGAACGGCAGAGCCAGATTGTTTTTTCATCATGTGAATGGCACAATGGAACCGAAGAAAATTGTGGCGCTGTTGGTGAATGACGGTGATACTGCCGCTCATGTCACGGTCAATCAACATGGGGTAGCCGGTCCCGGCGGAGATTATCTGGCGGTAGGCAAGGCGGCCCAACAGGAATATCTGGCTGCCGGGGAGTTATATTTGCTGGATGTTCCTCCGCGTGGAACGGCGCTCCTGGCGCCGGTGCTGAATGTCGTGTCCGTCGAACCGAACATGCTGCTGAACGGGATTTATGATTTCCAGACGGACCGGCCGCTTACCGTAAAAATGATGATGATGCCGCTGGCCGCCAATGTGGATGAAATGGCTTTTAAACTGGCTGTTTTGCCGAAGGACCGGTACCGGCTGCGGGGAACGTTTGATGGTCCTGACCGGCTGCTGATGCCGGACAAGGCGTATGATGGCGAACGGGATGGCCCGGTGGCGTTTACGCTGGCGGATAATCAAATCGATTTGTATCAGAAGGGCATTGATGCAACCGATGGCAGTCAGACGGTGAATTACGGGAATTATGGCGTAGTGTATCATATGTATATTCCATCGGCGCACCACGGAAATTTACAGGTGTTGTTGAACCCGCTTGGCGGTGAATTTGCCGGCGCAATGGGTGTGAAGTATAACTATACCGTGAGTGACCCGCGACCGGTTCCGGCTGACAAATTGTTCTTCGGTCGTAATCCGCAGCCGCAGCTGGCTTCGATTGGCATCTTTGCCGGAGGCCGGTCGTTGTGGCTGACGTTCAGTCCGCCGGGTGCTTCGAATTTGCCGGTTCGCTTGCTGATTGTGCCGAACTGAAAAAATATCGAGATTTTCATTCAATTGGCATGGTTTATGCAATAGTTCTTGATTCTCGCAGTAAAAACAGATACAATATAGAAGACAAGTTTTATTGATGAACGTTGGGAGGATCAATCATATGGAAAAAGCAAAACACATTCGGACTGTGAATACAGCCAAGTTGCAAAAGACGATCAAAACCGGCGGGTGCGGCGAGTGCCAGACGTCTTGCCAATCTGCTTGCAAGACATCATGCACGGTAGGGAATCAAGCCTGCCAGAAATAGCCGCAAACAGCCCCCGGTCGGTGTTAACGGCACGGGGGCTTGGTTTTTGCCGGCAAGGGTTTTCCTTGACAAGAGTTTTACAATGAAAGGTTGCGGCTATGGATTTTCATAAATTTTTTCTTCATGGAACCTACGTGCTGTTAGATGTCAATAGCGGAGCTGTACACGCTGTGGACAAGCTGGTTTACGATATTATGGATATTTTTCGCGGTGATAATGACGAAGAGGTGCTGGAACAGCTGCGGACTGTTTATTCCGGGGAGGAATTGATTGAAGCGATGGCTGAACTGCGTGGTCTGATGGCGCAGGGACAGCTGTTTTCTTCTGCGCCGGAAGTTTCACCGGCCATGTTTCAGCAAGAACCGGTAGTCAAAGCGTTGTGCCTGCATGTGGCGCATGATTGCAATCTTCGCTGCCATTACTGTTTTGCCGGTACCGGAGATTTTGGGCATGATCGCTCGTTGATGACGCCGGAAGTCGGAGAAAGAGCCGTCGATTTTATTCTTGCCCATAGTGGCGCCCGACGGCATTGCGAGATTGATTTTTTTGGCGGCGAGCCGTTGATGAACATGGATACTGTCCGCCATGTAGTGAAATATATCCGCCAAAAGGAGGCGCTTACGGGAAAAGTCTTCAAATTGACTTTAACGACGAACGCCGTTCTTTTGAATCCGGAAACGATACAATATTTGAATGAAAATGCGATCAGCCTGGTATTGAGCCTGGATGGACGCCGCGACGTTCACGACCAAATGCGCCCGAACGCCAATGGCCGCGGAAGCTGGGATACAGCGGTGAAGAATATCCGGGCTGTTACTGCGTCCAGGACCGATCCGGCCTATGATCCGCGCGGGACATATTTTTACGTGCGCGGCACGTATACCGCCCGCAACCTTGACTTTGCCGAGGATGTGCTGGCGATGGCCGACCTGGGGTTCGCGCAGCTGTCGGTAGAACCGGTAGTCGGCAAGGACTGCGATTATGAGTTGCGTGAAGAGCATTTGCCGGAGCTGTTCCGTCAGTATGAACTGTTGGCAAAAGCTTATTTGGAGCGCAAACGCGCCGGGAACGGGTTCGATTTTTTCCACTTTAACGTCGATCTTGACCATGGCCCCTGTTTGCCAAAACGGCTCAGCGGCTGTGGGGCAGGACATGAATACTTTGCTGTAACCCCTCAGGGGGATTTGTATCCCTGTCATCAATTTGTCGGCAGGGAGGGCTATCGTTTGGGCAGCGTGTTTACCGGTGTTGAAAACCACGTTTTGCCGGAAACGTTCCGCAATACACATGTGCTGAATAAACCGGCCTGCCGCGAATGCTGGGCGCGTTTTTTCTGCAGCGGCGGTTGTCATGCCAATGCCCAGCTGGTTCATGGAACGATTACGGAGCCGTACCAAATCGGCTGTGAATTACAGAAGAAACGTCTGGAATGCGCGTTGCTGGTACAGACAGAATTATCCAAGGATACTTCGCAATAAGGATACTTCCCAATAAAGATGACTTTCGTTGCCGGAGGAGGGAGTAGGACCTTGATGGAAGACAGGAATGTTCAACGACAGCATGTTTTGGTCACTGGCATTGTTCAGGGAGTAGGCTTTCGGCCTTTTGTCTATCATACGGCTGAGAAGCTTGGACTTTTTGGTTGGGTGCGCAATGATGCCGGAGGCGTGCAAATCGAAGTGGAAGGACCTCCTGATTCGGTAGCTGAATTTATTCGGCGTCTGCGGACCGAAGCTCCGCCATTATCCCGGGTCGATGAAATTACCCTGTCTTCTTGCCCGGTTCAGGGATCGGAAACCTTTCAGATCCGGCACAGCGACAATCTTGCGGCAAGGACAGCGCTGCTGTCGCCTGATATGGCCACCTGTCCGGATTGCCGGCGTGAGCTGATGGCTTCCAACGACCGGCGCTTTGGTTATCCGTTTATCAATTGCACGAACTGCGGGCCCCGGTACTCAATTATCAAGGATATACCCTATGACAGACCTTATACGACGATGGCTGAATTTGTGATGTGCCCGGATTGCCGGCAGGAATTCGATCATCCCGGTGACCGGCGTTTTCACGCCCAGCCGAATGCCTGCGCCGTGTGCGGTCCCCGCTATCAGCTGCTGGACCGGCAAGGCAGGATCATTCCCGGCTCGGATGCAGATGTTTTTGCAGCCGCCAGAAGATTGATTGCCGATGGCGCTGTGATTGCCATCAAGGGAATTGGCGGGTTTCATTTGGCTTGTGATGCGTATAACGGACAAGCGGTGCAGAAGCTGCGGGAACGAAAAACTCGCGAGGATAAACCGTTTGCCGTTTTGTGCGGCAGCGTGGATGCAGTCCGGAAGCATTGCGTGATGAAGGCTTCGGAACAGGAAGTCTTGACAAGTAAGGAACGGCCGATCGTGTTGTTGGCAAAAGGGCCGGATTATAGCTTGGCCCAAAGCATTGCTCCCGGGAATCCTTTTGTCGGGGTGATGCTGCCGTATGCGCCGCCTCATTGGCTATTGTTGAAGCCGGAAGATATCTGGGTGATGACTTCGGGGAATACCAGCGATGAGCCGATTGCTTATGAGGATCAGGATGCATTGGAACGATTGGCTGGGATTGCCGACGCTTTTTTGGTGCATAACCGTGTTATTCACAGACCGGTGGATGATTCCGTAGTTCGTTTGTTCCGCGATGAAATCTATCCGCTGCGCCGCAGCCGGGGTTATGTCCCGGCACCGGTTTCTCTGGCTGTGTCGTATCCGCCGGTTTTGGCCTGCGGCGGCGAATTAAAGAATGCCTTTTGCCTCACACGCGGCAGGCAGGCTTTTATGAGCAGCCATATCGGCGATTTGGAAAATATGAGCACGTATCAGACTTATACGGATACGATCGAACATTTTCAACGGCTGTTTGCCGTGCGGCCGGAAATAGCCGCTTATGACCTCCATCCGGATTATTTGGCGACCCGCTATGCGCAGTCCTTATCGATTGAAAAAATCGGAGTGCAGCACCATCATGCCCATATCGCGTCGGTGCTGGCCGAGCATGGCATCAACCGTCAGGTAATTGGCGTGGCGTTGGATGGTACCGGTTTTGGGACAGACGGACATCTCTGGGGCGGAGAGTTTATGCTGGCGGACTGTCGCGATTTCACCCGCGTCGGACACTGCCGCTATCTTCCTTTGCCCGGCGGCGCAAAAGCGATCAAGGAGCCATGGCGCTTGGCGGCCACGATGCTGTATCATCTATATGGACGCGAATTCTTAACGTGGGATATCCCCTTTGTTCACAGTCTGCCGCCGGAATGGGAACTGGTTGTGCAGGCGTCGGCCAAGGGTATCAATAGTCCTCTTTCTTCCAGCGCCGGTCGTTTGTTTGATTTGGCGGCGGCTTTAACGGGGATACGAGGTTCCATCCATTACGAGGGACAGGCGGCTGTCGAATTGGAATTGGCCGCACTGCGGTCAGCGGATCCAGGAAAGATTCTTCCGTATGATATTCAGACGGCCGATATGCTCTTGCTGGATTTTGCACCGGTGTTTGCGGCAATGGCCTTCGGACTCCGGCGTAAAGCGGCGCCGGAATTGCTGGCGGCATCCTTTCAACGAACGATGGCGGCAGCGGTTGCCGATATGGTGCGCCGGATCGCTTTGCAAAGCGGCCTTCGTGAAGTGGCCCTCAGTGGCGGAGTATTTCAGAACGGCACATTGCTGGCCGAATTATTCACAATTTTAGAAAAAAGTAATTTCACCGTTTACATTCATCGCCAGGTTCCGCCCAATGACGGCGGTTTGGCTTTGGGGCAAGCGGTGATTGCCGGGGAGAGGAGTCGGTAGCGATGTGTTTGGCTGTGCCGGGAAAAGTCTTATCCCGGGAAGATTTAATGGCGGTTGTAGATATTAATGGGGTTCAGAGACAGACCAGTTTAATGCTGTTGCCGGAAGCGTCGATAGGAGAATATGTTTTGGTGCATGCCGGTTTTGCCATCCAGACGATTGATGAGGAAGAGGCGCGCCAGACCTTGGCCTTGTTTAAGGAGTTGGAGCAGTATGCCGAAAATGCAGGCTGAAGAAGTGCGGCGCACCGCCGATCTTCTCGTGGAGCAAATCCATCGCCTGAGTGAACGGCCGCTGCGGTTTATGGAGGTTTGCGGCACCCATACAGTGGCGATCTTCCGGGCTGGAATTCGCCAGATTTTGCCGCCGGAGATTGAATTGGTCAGCGGGCCAGGCTGTCCTGTCTGTGTGACGCCGAACCAATATTTGGATACGGCAATTGCGTACAGCCGTCAACAGGATGTGATCATTGCTACATTCGGCGATATGCTGCGCGTGCCGGGCTCGTCTTCGAGCCTGCAGCGCGAAAAGGCGGAAGGCGCCGATGTCCGGATCGTGTATTCGCCCTTGGATGCCGTGGCGATGGCGCAGGCGCATCCTGATCGCAAGGTGATTTTTTTGGCGGTGGGGTTTGAAACAACCGCGCCCACGGCGGCAGCGGCAGTTTTGTCAGCACAAAAGGCCGGCCTGAAAAATTTCTTCGTGCTTAGTGCGCATAAATTGGTTCCTCCCGCATTGGCAGCGCTCTTGCAAGCTCCGGAAACAAAGGTGGATGGTTTTTTGCTGCCGGGCCATGTCAGTGCGATTATCGGGATCGATGCGCCTTACCGGTTTCTGACGGAGCAGTTTCATACGCCGGCCGTTGTGGCAGGATTTGAACCGCTTGAAATTCTACGATCTGTGTTCATGTTGCTGCGGCAGGTGCAAGAGGGTGTTCCCCGACTGGAAAATGCCTATGGCAAGGTAGTTCGGACGGATGGAAATCCAGTTGCCAGGAAGGTGCTGTATTCCGTGTATGAAACAGCAGCGGCCGAATGGCGGGGCATTGGTTCCCTGCCAGGTTCCGGCTTGGCGGTAAAAGAAAGTTATCAAGCTTTTGATGCGGTTGTGCAACTGCCGGTAACGGTGGAAAAAACGCGCGAGCCTGTCGGCTGCCGCTGCGGCGAGGTGTTGCGCGGCGTGACAACCCCGGCGAACTGCCCCTTGTTCGGGAAACTGTGTACACCGGATCATCCAGTAGGTTCCTGCATGGTATCCGTGGAAGGTTCATGCGCCGCTTGGTATAAATATGGTTCCGGGAGATGGCAATTATGAAGGACGGCAAAATTCAAATGGCCCATGGCAGCGGCGGAAAAATGAGCCATGATTTGATTGCGCAGGTGATGGTACCGGCTTTTTCCAATGAAATTCTGGCGGAGATGCATGATGCGGCGGCAGTGACGATTGGCGGAGCGCGCCTGGCGTTTACAACGGATTCCTATGTAGTCAAACCATTGTTCTTTTCCGGCGGCGATATCGGAAAATTGGCCGTATGCGGAACGGTCAACGATCTGGCTATGTCCGGCGCCAAACCGCTATATTTAAGTGCGGGATTTGTCATTGAAGAAGGATTTTCGATTGCCGATTTGCAGCGGGTGACGGAGTCCATGCGGGCGGCAGCGGCGGAAGCCGGAGTATTCATTGTCACCGGCGATACCAAGGTGGTAGAACGGGGGGCAGTGGACGGATTATTTATCAATACGGCCGGCGTGGGCGAAAAACTGACGGCTACGAATATTTCGGCCTCCCAGGCGCGTGTGGGGCAGGATATTATTCTCAGCGGTTTTTTGGGCGATCACGCGATTGCCGTGATGAGTGAACGTCACGGACTGGTCTTGCCGGCGGAAATTGCCAGCGATTGCGCTCCTTTGGGCGGGTTGGTCGGAGAAATGCTGGCAGCTGTTCCGCAGATTGCGGTTTTGCGGGATCCAACACGCGGCGGATTGGCGACGACACTCAATGAAATTGCCAAGCAGGCCAATGTCGGTATTATTCTGGACGAAGAAAAAATCCCAGTACGCCAGGAAGTTCAAGCGGTATGCGCGATCCTTGGGTTTGATCCTCTGTATTTGGCCAACGAAGGAAAAATGGTGGTCTTTGTCGAACAAGAATATACAGAAAGGTTGTTGGCGGTAATGCGTCTTCATTCTTACGGGCGGGAAGCAAAAGTTATTGGCAAGGTGACTGACCAACCGGTCGGACAGGTTGGCATGCGCACTTTGATCGGTGGTATCCGGTTGCTGGACATGTTGACTGGTGACCAGCTGCCGAGAATTTGTTAAACAATATGGGAAGAGAACGTTGTTCGAATTTTTTCGTCGAAGGGAGTTGGAGATATGCATATGGATTATGGTCTTAGACTCGAAATCAGTCAAAAATTGTCTATGACGCCACAGTTGTGTCAAGCCATCGCGATTCTTCAGCTGTCTTCCTTGCAATTGGCGGAAAAGGTAGAAGAAGCTTGGCTGGAAAACCCCATTTTGGAATTGGACGATAAAAAAGCGGTGGACGCGGAGGCGCGTGAACACCCGGCGGAGACGGAACAGGCGAGTCCATCTTTGACGGATCAGTATTTTGATTGGCTGGATGATTACAACGGCTATGACGAGCGCGGGTCTGCAAAGGCGGATCCTGACTACTTGTCGCCGATTGGTTTTGCCGCTACCGGTCCGGCTTCCTTGCATGAGCATTTGGAAATGCAGCTGCATTTGTGCACCGAAAATGACAAAGCGCGTGAAATAGGCGACTATTTTATCGGCTGCATCGACGACAACGGTTATTTGTGCTGTACGCCTGAGGAGGCTGCCGAAGCGGTCGGCGTTTCCCTATGCTGCGCACAACAGGTATTGGAATTGCTTCAGACGTTTGACCCGGCAGGCGTCGCGGCCCGGGATTTGAAAGAATGCTTGCTGCTGCAGCTGCAGCGCCAGGAAATTGATGAGCCGCTTTTGGAAGCGATTATCAATGGCTATTTGGATGAAGTCGCGAATGGGCGGATCCGGTTCATTGCCGACAGGCTGTGCTGCACGCCCCATGAAGTGCAGGCTGCGGTGGACATGATTCGCATGCTGACGCCCAAGCCGGGGCAAATGTTCGGCGGCGACCGGAATTTGGGCTATGTTTTACCGGATGTAACGATTGAACGGATCCAAAATGAATTTGTGGTCACCGTCAATGACAGCGATGTGCCGCGATTGACGATTAATCCCTACTATCGGCGGGTCGTGCGCGACGATGCGGACGGCGAAGCCAAAAAGTTTGTTGAGGGACGGATTAATGCAGCGGTCTGGCTGATTAAGAGCATAGAGCAGCGGCGAATGACGCTGTATAATGTAACGAATATGATTGTGAAAATGCAGGATGACTTTTTCCGCAAGGGGCCGAAAAACTTGCGCCCCATGACGATGAAAAAGGTTGCTGACAGTCTGGGCATTCATGAATCCACTGTAAGCCGCACTGTTGCCAACAAATATGCCACTACGCCTTTTGGCCTGTATCCGCTGCGGCACTTTTTCTCAGCTGGAATTACAGGACTGGATGGCGAATGCATGGCATCCTCCCGCATCAAGCAGGAACTGCGCGAAGTGATTACTGCGGAAGATCCGGCAAAGCCGCTTAGCGATCAGGTTTTGGCTGAGATGATGGCCAAACGCGGTATGGAATTGTCCCGGCGCACGGTGGCCAAATACCGGGAAGAAATGGGTATTGCTTCGTCGGGAAAACGGAAACGGTACTAAATTTTCTTATCATAATGGCAGATGATGGTATTATAGTGAAGTGCACGGTTCCCTGCGGCGGGGAGGAGAGTCACAAATGCTGGCGATCAGCCTGAATTATACGAGCGGCGTCCCCATTTATGTGCAGTTGAAGGATGCAATTAAACATGCGGTGAAAGCCGGTGTATATCCGCAGGGAGCTCAACTGCCTACGGTCCGGCAATTAGCCGTTCAATTGAAAATTAATGCCAATACCGTCAGTCGGGCCTATGCCGAACTGGAGCGTGAAGGCGTCCTCTCAACTCAACAAGGAAGGGGGACGTTTATCACTTTGCCGAATGCTGTCGATTATGAAAAATTGGGTCGGATGGAACAGCTGGCGGAACAGTTGCTAACGGAAGCGGCAGGAATGGGTTTCACGATTGATGATGTATTGGCAGTGATCGAAAATATTCGACGCGTGGATATGGCCGATGGCGAAAAAGAGGTGTGAATATGGCCGAAAAAAAAGAACCTGCTTTTGAGGCGGAAGCAAAACGGGCGATTGGTCCCAAGCACAAGGTAGTCTGCTGGCTGCCTCTTTTTTTGGTTATTTTCTTTTTGGCCGTCAGTGTGGCGGTTTATCTTGTTACGGAGCAGTTGTGGTTACTGGCAGCGATGCTAATCTTGTCCGTTTTTCCGGGCTTGATGATTCGGGTTGCGGCAGAATGGGAAAAAGCTGTTGTTCTTCGGCTGGGTAAGTACAGGGGATTAAAAGGCCCCGGTCATTTTTGGGTTTTCCCCGTTATTGATACTGTCGCGTATTGGATTGATCAACGTGTGGTGGCTACGCCGTTCGTCGCAGAGCAAACGTTAACGAAAGACACTGTGCCGGTAAATGTGGATGCCATTCTGTTTTGGATGGTTTGGGATCCGGAAAAAGCTGCACTGGAAGTAGAAAATTATCAGGATGCAGTTGCTTGGATTGCGCAGACGGCTCTGCGCGATGTTGTCGGACGGTCGATGCTGTCTGATATCTTGTCAGGCCGCGAGGCGTTGGATAAACTTCTGCAGCAAATTATTGACCAACGGACTGAACCATGGGGAATTACTGTCCAGTCTGTAGAAATCAGGGACGTCGTGATTCCGGAAGTTTTGCAGGATGCAATGAGTAAAGAAGCGCAAGCCGAACGGGAGCGGCGGGCCAGGATCATTTTGGGGACAGCGGAAACGGAAATTGCGAGCCGTTTTGTTGCCGCTGCCGATGTGTATGCCAATAATCCGGTTGCGCTGCAACTGCGCGCTATGAATATTCTTTACGAAGGGCTGAAAGAAAAAGGAGGCATGGTCGTCACTCCGTCTGGGGTGGCGGATGCTCTAAATATCGGATCATTGCTTGCGGTCAGTAAAAGTGTCTCTGGTTCGGCAGCGGCTGAGCCGGATATTCCGCCCAAAAGCTAAAACCGGCGCCAGAATATGAAGCTCGATTCCTTGCTGACAAAGACTTAATGTAAATGGAGTTTTGCTCCGATTGCATTAAGTTTTTTTTCTGTTGATCGAAAAAAACGGCAGAAATTGAAATTTAAAACATTCAAAAAAAAATGAATAGAATTTTTTTAAACAAGCAGGATTTTTCAAATCAATCTATAATTGTATTAATTGTACTAATACATTAATACAATTATAGATTTTGAGCTAGGCGAAGTTGCTCGTGAATTACTGTATTGTTTCTCGATCGAAAACCGAAAAAGATAATGATTGACCGAGGAGGGGCGAAAATGAACAAAAAATTTACGCGAAGGACGTTTTTGAAATGGTCGGGAGCCGCTGCGGCGACCATCGCAGCGGTACCGGCTTTGCCCAAAATGATTTCGTGGGCAGAGGGGGCCAGTCTTGAAGGATCAGCTGATTTTGTAAGAAGTTATTGTGAAATGTGCACTTCACGCTGTCCGATACAGGCAAAAGTGGTGGATGGAAAAACTGTGTTGATCAATGGGAATCCTGACTGGGCTGCCACGGGCGGAACCGTATGCGCCCGTGGCGGGTCAGGGTTTTCGCAGCTGTATGATCCCCAGAGAATTCAAAAACCAATGATCCGTGCGGGGGAACGCGGAGAAGGAAAATGGCGGGAAGTAAGCTGGGATGAGGCCTATGCGTTCATTGCCGAAAAAATGGGCGCCATCAAAACGAAGTATGGACCGGAGGCAATGGCTTTTGCCAATCGCGGCGGGACCCATATGGCTTATATGGTCACTTTGGCCCGTGCTTTCGGCACACCGAATACTTTTACGCATGAAGCGACTTGCCCGCAGGCCCGTACGGTCGCATTGAACGCTACATTCGGCACGCCGGCGCTGGGGATTGATTATGGCAACGTGAAATATCTATTATCCTTGGGGCGCAATCATTTTGAAGGAATTCATGTAGCTCAGGCGCGCGGCGTAATGAATGCGCTGTCCAAGGGCGGAAAATTGGTTTCTGTGGATCCGCGCTATTCGATTACTTCCATGAAGGCCCATGAGTGGTACCCGATTAAACCGGGAACGGATTTGGCGCTGATGTTGGCGATTAATCATGTTCTAATTCGCGATCGTTTGTATGATGAAGATTTTGTCGCCAGATATACGGATGGTTTTGAAGTTCTTAAAGGATCGATCACCGAATATACGCCGGCATGGGCGGAGAAGCAAACCGGCATCAAGTCAACGGATATTGAACGTATTGCAAAAGAACTGGCGGGGGCGAAGCCAAGAGCGGTCGTCGACTGGGGCTGGCGCACGCAAACTACGCCGGAAGAGTTTGAATTGCGCAGAGCGATTGTTATTACAAACATGCTGCTTGGCAATTTAGAGGTTCCTGGCGGAACATTTTTCGTGAAAAGTCCGGCATTTATCAATGGACTTGTCGGCAAAGAAGTCGTTCAAGATATGAAAGGCTGGAAAACTCCTCCTTTCCCGGCGCCAGGAAAACCAAGGCTTGATGGCGCCGGAGTTAAAGGGCAGCCGAATTTCATGGTTCCGCCGGCGGACGGCGTTGTTCAAACGATCCCGGAAGCGATCTTGACGGAACAGCCATATCCTGTCAAAGGCTGGTTTGTGCTGCGGTATAATCCGGTAGCGACTATTCCTCACACGCAACGGGTGATGGACGCGATTAAAAAGTTAGATTTGCTGGTTGTTTGCGATATCTATATGACGGATACTGCCTGGATGGCGGACGTTGTTCTGCCGGAAAGCACATACCTGGAACGGGATGAAGGCTTCAACGCGTCGCATGGCGCGGTGCCGGGCTTTACTCTGCGACAGCAGGTCGTCAAGCCGGTTTATGATACAAAACCGCATTGGGAAATTTTCAAAAGTTTGGCGGAAAAAATGGGACTAGGCAGTTATTTTCCTTATCATTCGATTGATGAAATTCGCCTTGCGCAAATGGGCGGACGGGCCGACCTGGTCAAAGAAACAAAAGATAAAGGCTTTTTGAGCTTTGGGTTTAAACCGGTTTTTCTGCGGGATAAAAATTCAGTAGCTGCGTTTGCGGCCAAGGTTCCGGAGGCGGCGAGCTTGGTGAATGAGCAGGGGATTATAGACAAACCGCTGCTGAATCTGAAAACAGCAAGCAAAAAAATTGAACTGTTGTCCAGTCAGGCGCAAGCGCTATTCGGACGGGGAGTTCCCGTTTATCGGCCGGTAAAACTAGCGGAAGAAAATCAACTCTTTTTCGTTCAGGGAAAGACGGCTTTGCATACGAATGGTCACACGCACAATGTTCCATGGCTATTCGATCTGTTTCCAGCCGCCCGATTATGGATTCATCCGGAAACAGCTGCCAAAATAGGGTTGAAGGATGGCGATAAAGTGGAGTATGAATCTTCGACCGGCAAGTATCAGGCGAAGGTTCTTATTACCGCCGGCGTGCGGCCTGACACAACGTTCGCCTATTTTGGTTTTGGACGGACATCGCCGGGGCTGAAGCGCGCTTATCAGCAGGGTGCTAATTCCAATATGGTGCTGCCGATGGCTGTTGCGCCGGTTTGCGGAACGACGCTGCAAACCACAGGGATCACAATTCGAAAAGTATAAGAGGAGGTGAGGGTTTATGACGGAAAAACGTTATGGCATGGTGTATGACAGTAATAAGTGCATTGGCTGCCAATCCTGCAATGTGGCTTGCCGAGCTGAAAATAAGGTTCCGGACGGCGTCTCCCGCTTGCAGGTATGGATTGAAGGACCGCGGGGCAAATTTCCGAATTTGACAATGGATTTTCACCGGCAGTCTTGTGTGATGTGTGAAAAAGCGCCCTGTGTACCGGTCTGCCCGACAGGCGCTTCCTACATAAACAAAGATGGCGTAGCCATGGTGGATATAAAAAAATGCGTAGGCTGTAAATATTGTATCGTTGCTTGTCCTTATCAGGCGCGATTTGTCAATCCTCAGACCGGAGCTGCCGACAAATGCACCTTCTGCTACGAAAGCCGGGTCGTCCAAGGCATGAAACCGGCTTGTGTTTCCGCTTGCCCGACTAACGCGCTGACGTTTGGCGATCTGAATGACTCTAAGAGTGAGGTCCGTGTCGTACTGGGCAAACAATATACGGTAAAACCCAAAGAGCATTTGGGAACCAAACCCAAGTTAAGGACGATTCCGAATTGGCGCGGAGGTGAAGTGTAATGGATACGGTATGGGGAAATGCGGCTCAATATTCGGAAGTTTATTGGGGCTGGCCGATTGCCGTCTATCTTTTTCTGGCTGGCTTGAGCGCGGGCGCTCTGATGACTGCTTTGCTGGTAAAATGGATTGAAGGGAACGAAACTCAGCCTTGGGATGGTTTGATTAAAGCAGGAGCTTTACTGTCGCCGCCAACGATTATGCTCGGTCTGGCTTTGTTGATTGTTGACTTAAGCCGTCCAACTGCATTTTATCAACTCATGATCCACTATCAACTGACTTCTGTTATGTCTATTGGTGTTGTTCTGCTAATCGTTTACACGCCGCTGTCATTGCTTTTTTCGGCAGGTATTTTCAAAAAAATCCTTAGCAGCCATGATTTTTCCGCTGCGTGGTTTAAGCCCTTGGTGCCGTTTTTGAATCGCTTCGAAAAGATACGGTCTATTGAAGGCATTATGTTCGCGTTTGCAATTGGAATTGCCATATATACTGGCTTTCTGTTATCGGCCCTGGTGGCGAAACCATTGTTGAATGTCGCAGTCTTGCCTTTGCTGTTCCTCGTGTCCAGCCTCTCAGCCGGTATAGCGGCAAATATTTTACTTGGCTTGACTGTTTTTCGCAGTACAGTAGCCAAGGATAATCTCAAATTTTTGCTGGCCCTTGATTTACGGGTGATCCCGTTTGAAATGTTCATTTTATTTTTGCTTTTTGCCGGGTTGTATTTTCACGGAGGTTCCTATGTGGCGGTTGCCGATGCAGCCTTGACAGCAGGCATCTGGGCCAAAGTGTTTTGGATCGGCGTTGTCGGAATGGGCCTGCTGCTGCCGGTGGCGATTGCAGTGACTTCACTTCATGGACATGTATACAAATTGCAAACCGTGCTGCTGAATTCCGCTTTGGCGCTGGCCGGTGTTTTATTGCTTCGCCTCTATATTTTATATGCTGGTCAAATCTTCGGCTGAAAATAAATTAGAAAACCCGGCTTGCGCCGAGCTTTTTAGCGACGGCGTAAGCCGCTGGGTGCACTTATGTCATAGAAAGTATTTATACTTTCTATAAGACGAAAAAAATCAAGGGATGCAGCACTTTCCCCATATCGGGTTGATGCGCATTCCTTGATTTTTCGGTTTTTAATTCATTGCAACAATAAAAATGCTAAAAAATTCATCGTTCGCGGCAGGATTTCGTCCAGTAGCAGCGAAAGGCTAAATATAAAGGGATATCTATCTACTTTTTACGGGACAAAATTTGTTCCGCCATGGACAATAATCTGCCCAGAGGAGACCGCTATGAAAAAAATTGTTCAATTACATCGTAAATTGGCCCCGGAGCTGATCGAACTGCTGGAAGAGCGGTACAACATTCTTCGGCACATTCAATATGCTCAACCGGTGGGCCGACGGGCGCTGGCGACGGTGCTGAACATGGGGGAACGCATCGTGCGGGCTCAGGTTGACTTTCTCAAAAACAGCGGCTTGGTTGCTTTTTCGGCACTAGGAATGACGGTGACGAAGGAAGGACAGGAGCTTTTGCTGGAAATGTCAGAGTATATTCGCTTATTGCACGATGTTACGTCGCTGGAGGAAGAACTGGCGGCAAAGCTGCGGTTAAAGCGAGTGATCATCATTCCCGGCGACAGTGATGCTGACGGTGCGGTCCAGCGGGAATTGGGCCGGGCGGCGGCTTCCTTGCTGCGGCAGTTTCTGGGCAATAACATGATTGTTGCCGTAAGCGGCGGTTCGACGATGGCAAGAGTGGCTGAAGCAGTAACCATGCATGCTCCCGGAACGCTGGTGGTTCCGGCGCGGGGCGGATTGGGCGAGCAGGTGGAACATCAGGCAAACACGATTGCCGCTGTCATGGCGGCCAAGCTGGGCGGACGGTACCGGCTGCTGCATATTCCCGACGGGGTCAGCGAAGAAGCCCTGGAGGTGATCACTGCCAGCGACGCCAATATTCGTGAATTGGCGCAGATTATCCGGCGCCCGGATATTCTGATGTATGGCATTGGCCAGGCCGCCGAAATGGCAATTCGCCGCGGCGTTGACAATTCGATCATCACTAAAATGATCCGCAGCGGCGCTGTCGGTGAATCGCTGGGTCAGTATTGTACCATGGAAGGAAAAATTGTTTATGCGACCAGCAGCCTGGGGCTGCATTTGAATGATTTGGCAGGCATTCGCGTAGCGATCGCTGTTGCCGGCGGACGAAAGAAGGCGGAAGCAATTGTGGCCGTATCCGGAGCCGGTCATGGCGGCGAAAGTATTTTGGTTACCGATGAAGGCGCTGCGAAAGCAATTCAATCGATTATTAATCATTAACAGGGAGGATTATTACATGAAAACGAAAGTAGGAATCAATGGTTTTGGACGCATCGGCCGGCTGGCTTTGAGGGGGGCGATCCATAATCCGGATATAGAGGTCGTTGCGATCAACAGCTCGGCGAATGTGGACACTCTGGCCCATCTGCTCAAATATGATTCGACGCACGGAACTTTGCAAGAAGAAGTATCGACGCAAGAAGGGGCATTGGTGATCAACGGTAAAGTGATCAAGGTGCTGGCGGAACGTGAACCGGCTAATCTTCCGTGGGATCAACTGGGCGCTGAAATCATTATTGAAAGCACCGGCAAATTCAATGATGCAAAAAAAGCTTCCGCTCACTTTAAACCCGGCGTGAAGAAAATTATCATCAGTGCACCGGCCAAAAATGAGGATATCACGATTGTCATGGGCGTTAACGAAAGCCAGTATGATCCGGCGAAGCACCATGTCATTTCCAATGCCTCCTGCACCACCAACTGCCTGGCCCCGGTTGCCAAGGTTCTGCAGGATAGCTTCGGCATTCGCAGCGGGTTGATGACGACGGTTCATTCGTACACCAATGACCAGCGGATCCTGGATAAATCGCATAAGGATTTACGGCGCGCCCGGGCGGCGGCGGTATCCATCATTCCGACAACAACCGGCGCAGCCAGTGCGGTCGCATTGGTTATTCCTGAACTGGCAGGCAAATTTAACGGTCTTGCGTTGCGGGTGCCTACCCCGAACGTATCGCTTGTCGATTTGGTGGTTGACCTGGAGAAAAAAGCTACGGCCGCAGAAATCAATGCGGCGTTCAAAGCGGCGGCCGAAGGACCGCTGAAGGGGATACTCGGCTATTGCAGCGAACCGCTGGTTTCCTGCGACTTTAATAATAATAGCAATTCGTCGATCGTCGATTCATTGCTGACCATGGTATTGGATAGCGGGTTGGTCAAGGTCATTTCCTGGTATGATAACGAGTGGGGTTATGCAATGCGGGTTATTGATCTGGCGGCGTATGCAGCCAAAAAAGGTTGGTAAAACGAAGAAGTGAGGGAAGAGAGGGTGAGATGACTTGGTCAAACAAAGTATTCGCAACATTCCATTAACTGGAAAAAAAGTATTGGTCCGTGTCGATTACAATGTTCCAATGGACAAAGCGGGAAATATTACCGACGATACCCGCATCCGCGCAACCTTGCCGACTCTGAATTTGCTTTTGGACAGCAAAGCTGCGCTGATTATCGCCAGTCACTTGGGGCGCCCGAAGGGGACGCCGGTTCCGGAATTTTCGCTGCGGCCGGTTGCCGCACAATTATCCTCCTTGCTGGGACGGGAAGTTTTATTCGCTGCGGACTGTATTGGTCCCGAAACTGAAAAAATGGCGGCCGATCTTCAGCCGGGGCAGATACTGATGCTGGAAAATTTACGGTTTCATAAAGAAGAAGAAAAAAATGATCCCGAATTCGCAATGAAATTGGCTGGTTTGGCGGACGTTGCAGTGAATGACGCCTTCGGCGTTTCACACCGCGCGCATGCTTCTGTGGAAGGGATTACACGCAGTATTCCGATGGTTGCCGGACTGCTGATGGAAAAGGAAATTGCTTTTCTTGGCCGGGCGCTTGCGGATCCGCTGCATCCATTTGCGGCGATTATTGGCGGAGCAAAGGTTTCTGACAAGATTGGCGTAATTGAAAATTTGCTGAACAAAGTGGATGTTCTGATCATCGGAGGCGGGATGGCCAATACATTCCTGGCCGCGCAAGGTTATGCCACGGGCGCTTCTCTGGTTGAGACCGATAAAGTCGAATTGGCGAAGACTCTGCTCGACCGGGCGAAGGAATTGGGAGTGAAGCTGATGCTGCCGGTTGATGTCATCATCGCGGACCGTTTTGCAGCGGATGCAGCCTGCCAGACGGTGTCCGTCAGCGATATTGCAGCCGGTTGGATGGCTCTGGATATTGGTCCGGCGACGAGTGCGGCGTTTGCTGCTGCGTTAAAAGACGCGAAAATGATTATTTGGAACGGCCCGATGGGCGTTTTTGAAATGGATGCATTTGCCCAAGGAACAACGGCCATTGCACAAGCAGTTGCCGAAACGGGTGCGATCAGTATTGTCGGCGGCGGGGATTCTGTTGCCGCTTTAGAAAAAACGGGCCTGGCTTCGAAAATTAGTCATATTTCTACCGGCGGCGGCGCTTCGCTGGAATATCTTGAAGGTAAGGTATTACCTGGAATTGCAGCTATTACAGACTGTTGAAAAAGGCTAATCTGCAACAAACGGATAATATCCAACGCTTCGACTCATCTCGTTAACAGCCTGTAAGACTTTGTCAACAGTCTGTAGAACTCGAAGTAAATTCGCTCTACGGATTGGGGCGGCTATAAACCACCCCAAATCCAAGGCTCATTCATATCGCTTGACCTCCGCTTTTGGATAATTATCCGTTTGCAGTCACCTACAAGTTTTTGTTGTATCAAAAGTCACGCTGTTCCTGGCATCTCAACCTTTTTGAACAGTCTGCCAGGGATTGTAATGTTGTTGAAAAAGGTCAATCTGCGGTGCTGAAGCGCCAAAAGTGGCGCAATCGCGGCTGAGATCTGTAAGTTTGAGCCTTAGGAAAGAAGGATGGACAATGATGCGTAAACCGATTATTGCGGGCAACTGGAAGATGTATAAAACGGTCGGCGAAGCGACGGCTATGTTGAAGGAGTTGTGCCGGATGCCGTTGCCGGAAACCGTCGAAGTTGTGGTTTGTCCGGTTTTTACGGCTTTATATCCGGCACAGGCGGCGCTTGCCGGGTCGAAGATCAAGCTTGGCGCCCAGAATGTCCATTGGGAGGAAAAAGGAGCTTTTACCGGCGAGATTTCGGCAGTCATGCTTCGTGATGCGGGCTGCGAATACGTGATCGTCGGCCATTCGGAACGGCGCCAGTATTTTGCGGAAACGGATGAAAGCGTCAATAAAAAAACAAAAGCAGCGCTAGCGGCTGGATTGAAGCCGATTGTATGCGTGGGCGAAACTCTGGCGCAAAGGGAAACCGGCGATACGGAAAAGGTCATTGTCCGCCAAGTAAAAGACGGTTTGACCGGGCTTACTCCGCAGCAGGCAGCCGGTCTGGTGATCGCTTATGAACCGGTTTGGGCAATCGGTACCGGAAAAACAGCTTCTGCCGCCGATGCGGCACAAGGTTGTTCATTGATCCGGAGGACCGTCGCCGAATTGTTTGGCAGCGAGGCGGCCAGCCAACTGCGAATCCAGTATGGCGGCAGCGTCAAGCCGGAAAATATTGCCGAATTGATGGCCGAAGCGGACATTGACGGTGCGTTGGTCGGCGGGGCAAGCTTAGAGGCCGGATCTTTCAGTAAAATTATTTGTTATCAATGAAATTTTGCGCGGCAGGAGGAACTATTTTGAGCACATTAAAGACTCCCATCGCCTTGATTATTCTGGATGGCTGGGGAATCGGCCGTTCTGATGATCCTTTCAATGCGGTGGCCCGTGCCCGGACGCCGCATTTGACTTCGCTTTTTGAGCAATATCCTTCGACCGCGTTGGAGTGCTCAGGCGAAGCGGTCGGGCTGCCGGAAGGGCAAATGGGAAATTCCGAGGTCGGCCATTTGAACATCGGCGCCGGCCGCGTGATTTATCAAGAATTGACCCGAATTGACAAGGCGATACGCGACAAGACTTTTTTTGCCAATCCGGTTTTGCTGCAGGCGGTTGAGCAGACGCAAAAGAACGATGCCGCGCTGCATTTAGTTGGTCTGTTGTCGGATGGCGGGGTACACAGCCATATTGATCATCTGTATGGGTTATTGGAACTGGCCCGTGATCGTGGGCTTAAGAAGGTATATATCCATGCAATGCTGGATGGCCGTGATGTGCCGCCGGCCTGTGCACTGCAGTATGTAGATGCGCTGGAAGAACGGCTGCAGTCAATGCAGACGGGCTGCATTGCGACAATCGGCGGGCGGTATTACGGCATGGACCGCGACAAACGCTGGGATCGGGTTGAAAAGGCCTACCGCGTCATGACCGCCGGAGAAGGTTTGCATGCGAAAACGGCCGCCGAAGCGGTCCAAGCGGCTTATCAGCGGGGGGAAAATGATGAGTTTGTTGTTCCGACAGTGATTGATGGCTGTGGGTTCCCTGGGATACAAAACGGGGACAGTATTTTCTTTTTCAATTTTCGGCCTGACCGGGCCCGCCAGCTGACGCGGGCATTTGCCGACCCTGCTTTTGCTGCATTTGAGCGGCCGGGCGGTTTTCTGACGCTGACCTGTGCAACCATGACACAATACGACGAAACGTTGGCGGTTCCCGTCGCGTTTTTGCCCCAGGAAATCCGCAACACCTTGGGCGAAGTGCTTAGTCGTAAAGGGTTGCGCCAACTGCGGATTGCGGAGACGGAAAAATATGCGCATGTGACTTATTTTTTCAATGGCGGCGAGGAGCAGCCTTTTGCCGGTGAAGACCGGCTGCTGATCCCGTCGCCGAAAGTTGCGACGTATGATCTGCAGCCGGCGATGAGCGCCCGGCAGGTCACTGAGAAAGTGAATGAGGCGATTCGGTCGGGGGTATACGATTTTATCGTTTTGAATTACGCTAACAATGACATGGTCGGGCACACCGGGATCATGAAAGCGGCGGTAGAAGCCGTGGAAGTGGTTGACGAGTGTGTTGGGAAGGTCATCGAGGTGCTGCGGTCGCACGGCACGATTGCCTGTGTAACAGCAGATCATGGCAACGCGGATTGCATGCAGGATCCTTCCAGCAAAACTCCGTTTACGGCTCACACGCTGAATCCGGTACCCTTTATTCTTGCTGCCGATGCATATCGGGGACGGAAACTGCGCTCAGGCAAATTATGCGATATTGCGCCAACAATACTGGAACTTGCAGGAATTGCCATTCCTGAAGAAATGACGGGCAGCAGTTTGCTGAACCCGATCAAACAGGATGAATTGGAGGGAAAACAATGACAACGATTACGGATATTTTTGCCCGGGAAATTCTTGATTCGCGGGGGAATCCAACAGTTGAAGTCGATGTAGTTTTACAAGACGGCACACTTGGACGTGCTGCAGTGCCGTCCGGAGCGTCTACCGGTATTTATGAAGCGGTAGAACTCCGTGATGGCGATTCCGGCCGTTATCTTGGCAAAGGAGTGCTGCAGGCGGTCGAAAATGTGAATACCGTGATTGCGCCGGAAATTGTCGGTATGGATGCGTTGGATCAGGTAGGTATTGACCGGACCATGCTGGAGATTGACGGGACGATGAACAAGGAAAAATTAGGCGCCAATGCCATATTGGGCGTATCGATGGCTGTGGCCAAGGCGGCGGCCGGCAGTTTGGCTATGCCGCTGTATCAATACCTGGGCGGTTTCAACGCCAAGGAACTGCCTGTGCCGATGATGAATATTTTAAACGGCGGTCAGCATGCGGATAACAATGTGGATATTCAGGAATTCATGATTATGCCGGTTGGCGCTGAATCGTTTGCCGGGGCGCTGCGGATGAATGCGGAAATTTACCACTCCTTGAAAAAAGTGTTGAAAAACCGCGGTTTGAGCACTTCAATCGGCGATGAGGGCGGGTTTGCCCCGAATCTTTCTTCGAATGAAGAAGCGTTTCAGGTGATCATTGAAGCGATCAAAAAAGCTGGCTATCAGCCGGGGAAACAGGTTTTCCTGGCGATCGATTCAGCGGCTTCCTCTTTTTACGAGGAGGGCAAGTACAATCTGGCCGGTGAAGGAATTGTCAAGTCGGCCCAAGAGATGGTCGACTATTATGAAGAGATGGTTGACAAGTATCCGATACTCTCAATAGAAGACGGCTTGGCAGAAGACGATTGGGACGGTTGGGCGCTGCTGACGGAACGGCTGGGCGGCCGCATTCAGATTGTCGGCGATGATTTGTTTGTGACCAATACGGAACGGTTGCGGCAGGGGATTGCGACCAAGACGGCCAATTCCATCCTGATTAAGTTGAACCAAATCGGCACGTTAACCGAAACGTTTGACACAATCGAGATGGCGAAACGGGCCGGCTATACCTGCGTTGTTTCCCACCGGTCCGGTGAAACCGAAGATGCGACGATTGCCGATGTCGTCGTTGCGGTCAACGCCGGACAAATCAAATCCGGAGCACCGGCCCGTACCGACCGGGTAGCCAAGTATAACCAATTGCTGCGGATTGAAGAAGAACTGGGCGATATGGCGCAATACCGGGGTATGGAAGTGTTCTATAATATCAAAGAACGAAAATAGACATTCGGCTGGACTGGAACGTTCCGCTCTTTCGAGAGCGGAACGTTTTTTGCAAAATAGCTATTTACTTTTGCTGAAATGGGTGTATAATGTAATTAAAAACAACCACATTAATTTATATTAAGTAATTGGGACACAAAACGTCCATGCGGTTAACAAAAATATCAGATGTAATCCGTGATGAAAAATAGTAACCATAACGAAAATGATTGAATTGCGTATGCTCCGTTAAAATATTGTAACTATTTCGGTCTGATTGGCGAACGATATGAAATGTTGCCGCATTTATTTTTCCATCAAAGGGACACAAAAGGTCCCTGTGGTTACAAATTATGCGGTGCAATATAAGGAGGAACGACTTATGAAAACGAAAATTGCGATCAATGGGTTTGGACGGATTGGACGCAACGTATTCCGCGTAGCTTTGAATCATCCGGATATGGAACTCGTGGCGGTGAATGATCTGACTGATGCTGCGACACTGGCCCATTTGCTAAAATATGATTCGATCCATGGTGTTATTGCAAACGAAATAGAAGTTAAGAATGGCAATCTGGTTGTTGATGGCCGGGAAATCAAAGTTTTTGGGGAAAAAGATCCGGCGAAGCTTCCCTGGAGAGAACTGGGGATTGATACGGTCGTCGAATCAACCGGCCGTTTCACCGATGGGACAATGACTTCCGCTCATCTGGAAGCCGGAGCAAAAAATGTTATTATCACGGCGCCGGCCAAAAATGAAGATCTTACCGTTGTTGTTGGCGTGAACCATACTCAGTACGATCCGACTGTCCATCGCATCATTTCCACTGCTTCCTGCACAACGAACTGCCTGGCGCCGTTCGCGAAGGTGTTGAACGACACGTTTGGCATTAAGCACGGTTTGATGACGACAATTCACTCCTATACCAACGATCAGAGCATCATTGACCAGCCTCACAAAGATTTGCGCCGGGCCCGGTCAGCGGCAATGTCGATTATTCCAACTACGACCGGGGCAGCGAAAGCCGTAAGTCTGGTTTTGCCGGAACTGAAAGGCAAATTGAATGGGTTCGCCCTTCGGGTGCCAACTCCGAACGTTTCCATCACTGACTTGAATGCGGAATTGGAACGGCCGACAACAGTCGAGGAAGTGAATGCCGTGCTGAAAGCGGCTTGTGAAGGTCCGCTTAAGGGAGTGATGGCGTATTCTGAGGAACCGTTGGTTTCGCAAGATTATAATAACAACGCTCATTCATCGACGATTGATGCATTGTCGACCATGGTTGTTGACGGCAATATGGTTAAGGTAGTTTCGTGGTATGATAATGAATGGGGTTATTCCAACCGGGTGGTTGATTTTATCGCCTATATGGCAGAGGTGCAATTCAACTACTGGCAAACGAAAAATGTTTCCTGATGCGTTTTCGATCACTTGAAAATAAATGAAACGATTGTGTTACACCCTCTCGCTAAACAGTTGCGCTCCGACTGTTTGGCATTTTTTTTTAAAATCAATTGTCTTTTCAATTCGAGTTATGATAAAATAGTTAGGTACAAGAATTAGGTATTAGCCGGTGGGAGGTGTTTGACAAGTGCTTACAGGATTTATGATACTTGAAGCGGTTCTTTCCATTGCTATCATCGCCGTGGTTGTTCTGCAGTCTGGAAAAGGTGCAGGGCTGTCCGGTTCCATAGCGGGTGGCGCCGAGACGCTTTTTGGCGGTAAGAAAAAAGGTCTCGATGAAACCCTGGCAAAAGCGACCATTATTCTTGGGTTATTATTCGCGGTCGTTACAATGACTTTAGCGAAGATGATGCAATAGGGTTCAAACCTCAATGTGATCCATTGAGGGTTTTTTTAGTACCAATATTTTATTGTTTTTTTAAGGAGGAGCGATCAAATGAATTTGCTTTACGTTGCGCCGATAGCCGGTCTTGTGGCGCTTGCTTTTGCTGCGTATTTTATGAGCAGTGTGCTCAGCGAAAGCCCCGGCAATGCCAGAATGAGGGAAATTTCACAGGCGATCTTTGAAGGGGCCATGGCCTTTTTAAATCGTCAGTATAAAACCTTAATTCCGTTTACTGCTATTATTTTTGTTATCTTGTTTGTTGCTACCGGTTATAAAATGGCTATTTCTTTCCTGGTGGGGGCAATTTGCTCCGGGATTGCCGGTTATATCGGTATGACTTCAACGACGAAGGCGAATGCCCGGACTACCGAGGCGGCCCGCACAAGTCTGAACAAGGCTCTCAGCGTTTCTTTCCGGGCCGGCGCCGTCATGGGTTTGTCGGTAGCAGGACTTGGTCTTCTTGGTGTTTCCTTGTTGTACATCATCTTTGATAGAGATCCGGTTGTGATCAACAGCTTTGCGTTTGGCGCGAGTGCGATTGCATTCTTCGCCCGTATCGGCGGCGGTATCTTTACAAAAGCAGCGGACGTAGGCGCGGACCTGGTAGGTAAGGTTGAAGCCGGCATCCCAGAGGATGATCCCCGTAACCCGGCGGTTATCGCAGATAACGTAGGCGACAATGTCGGTGATACTGCAGGAATGGGCGCGGACTTGTTCGAGTCCTATGGCGCTACCGCTATCGCAGCGATGTTGATTGGTAATGCCCTGTATCCGGAAAACGGCTACGGTGCACTGTTCCCGCTGCTGCTTGGCGCAGCAGGCATCTTTGCTTCCATTGTCAGCATCTTTTTGGTTCGGACCGGCGAAGACGGCGATCCGCAAGCTGCTTTGAACCGCGGTTTGTGGGGCACGAACCTGATTACGGCAGTTTTAGCCTATGGTTTGGCTACTTACATATTCCCGAAAGACGGGTTTGGTATTTTCATTGCCATCGTTTCCGGTTTGGTGGTCAACGTTTTGGTTGGTATGATTACCGAGTACTATACCTCCAGCGCACATAAGCCGACGCAGATGATTGCCGACGCGTCGCAAACCGGTGCTGCAACGAATATTATTGCCGGAATTGCTACCGGTTTGCGCAGTACGGCTTTGCCGATGATTGTTTTCTGTGTTGCGATCTGGGTAGCGTACGGTCAAGCTGGTATTTATGGGATTGCTATGGCGGCAATGGGGATGCTGTGTACTGCCGGTATGGTAGTTGCTGTTGACTCTTTTGGTCCTGTTGCGGATAATGCCGGCGGGATTGCTGAAATGGCTGAACTTGGACCTGAAGTCCGCAAAACTACCGATAAGCTGGATTCTGTCGGTAATACGACAGCAGCAATTGCAAAAGGTTTTGCTATTGGATCGGCAGCTTTGACTGCATTGGCGTTGTTCACTGCTTTTGGTGAAGAAATTGCCAAAAATCCGAAATTGGCAGGCTTATTAGCGAATGGCCATCTCGTCATTAACTTGACGGAGCCGGTTGTTATTATTGGGATTTTCTTGGGAGCTACGTTGCCGTTTTTGGTTTGCGCCTTTACAATGGACGCTGTTGGCAAGGCTGCTTTCGAAATGATTGCCGAAGTTCGCCGCCAGTTCCGGGAAATTCCTGGAATTATGGAAGGCACTGGTCGTCCTGATTATGCACGGTGCGTGGATATCAGCACCAAAGCGGCCATTCGTGAAATGGTTCTTCCCGGTATATTTGCAGTAGGCACGCCGCTTCTGGTTGGTTTCGTTCTCGGCGCAAAAGCTCTGGCTGGCTTCCTGGCCGGCGCTACGGCAGCCGGTGTGTTGATGGCTATTTTCATGGCCAATGCCGGCGGCGCATGGGATAATGCGAAAAAATATATTGAGTCAGGCAAATATGGCGGCAAGGGAACACCGACTCATGCTGCAGCGGTTATCGGCGATACCGTCGGCGATCCGTTTAAGGATACTTCCGGACCGGCCATGAACCCGTTAATTAAAGTGGCAGGAACGATCTCCTTGATTATTGCCCCTTTGCTGTTCTTCTAGAATTGAAGTTGTATACGGCCTCCGGAACATCATTTCCGGAGGCCGTTCGTTTGCTGTTTTTGCAATCATTATTTGGGTTACGCAGGCTGTCGATTATTTTGATGTTATGGCTGAAAATTGGCATTATGCCGTGGAAGGAAGCGCAAACCAAGGTTTCCTGGAACGTATTCATTTTCATACTGGAAATGGATTGGCATATTCCAATAAAATCGACAAGCACCGTATGAATAAGGAAGGCTTGAGTCAGATGATTAAGATTTACCTGACTCAAGCCTTCCTTATTTTTCAATGCTTTTAACTGTTGTTTTGCTCTCATTAGTCATTAATGAAAGTAAATTTACGTGCTGTTGCCTTCTGTTATACACAAGTGTTTTTGTGATGATGTCCGTTTATTTGCGGATATGGCTTTTCAATGGCAGATTCGGACTCTTCGTCGTTATTTGATAGGAAATATTGATTTTTTGAATTAATCTGTTAATAGAATTAAGCAATAAGGAGTGGTGTACCTGTGGGAAAAAACAAGTATCCTTATCTCGTTGCCGCATTTTTGGTGCTGGCGGGTATTATTTGGTTAACGCCGGATGTGCCTGGCTTACCGGCAGCCGGCAAAAAAGCACTGGCAGTGGCAGTTTTTGCTATCATTATCTGGGTTACACAAGCTGTCGATGATGCTTTGAGCGGACTGATCATCGTATTTCTGCTGGCGGGTCTTAAGGCAGCAAGCTTGGGCGGAGCGTTCAGTGGTTATTCCAATACGTCGCTTTGGTTGATCGTCATTGGTTTTATTATGGCTGCTTGTATGGAAAAATCGGGTCTTTCCAAACGGATTGCTTTGCTGATGGTCAACGCGGCCGGAGGAGGAGCGATTAAAATTTATTGGGCTGTGGCATTGGTCATGCTGGTTATGACGTTCCTTGTTCCTTCTATTACGGCGCGGACGTTGTTGATGCTGCCGATCATTCTAGGGATAGGGCAGGCTTTCAATGCGAAAATGGGTCAAAGCAATATCATGAAAGCACTGCTGTTTGTTGTTGTAATGAGCGGGACGATGATGAGTATTGGCGTTTTGACGGCGCATGTCGGAAATCCGATTACCGTCGGTTTGATAGAAAACACCACGCATAAAACCATTTCCTGGTCATACTGGTTCAAGGTTGGCGGACCGCCTGCCTTTATCCTGGCATTTATTTCGGTATATGTATTGCAGTTGATGTGGCCGCCGGAAATGAAAGGGTTAGGCCAGGGCCATGATTATGTTCGTAAAGAACTAGCTGCTCTCGGCTCTATTAGCAGCAAAGAAAAATATACATTATTGATTTTTTTGATTACTTTGGTTTTGTGGGCTACGGATTCGCTGCATAAAGTCAATGTGGTTCTGGTTGGTATGTTTTCGGTAATCTTAATGTTATGGCCTAAATTTGGCATTATGCCGTGGAAAGAAGCGCAATCCAAAGTTCCCTGGAACATATTTATTTTGTATGGCGCCGGTTTATCAATGGGAGCCGCTTTGGTTAGTTCAGGTGCTGCCAAATGGATGGCCAGTACCGTATTTGCCCCTATTGCCGGGATGTCTATGATGATGCAAATTGTAATTTTGATATGGTCTGTTACTGTTTTACAGATCTTTTTTACCGGCGGCGGTCCGAAAACTACTGCACTGACACCGATCATTATTGCCCATGCGGTGGCAATCGGCGCCGATCCGATGGTTTTCGCCCTGATCTTAGGGATGAATATGCAGCACCAATATTTATTGCCGGTTAGCAATATGCCTAACGCTGTAGCGATGGGGAGCGGGCACATTTCGACTGGAGAGCTGATCAAAACAGGTGCCGTGATGAGTGTTTTGGCAGCTGGATTCATGTGTGTGATGGTATTTACTTATTGGAAATGGATTGGTATATTCCAATAAAAGGAGTTGAAAGTGTTGTCACAGGATTTATTGGAAAAACTGGAAGCTTCTCTTAAGAACGGTCAGCACCATGTTCAGGGCGGTATTCCTGCGGTTTCCGTATCGTCGGTAGAGGAAATTAGCCGCTTGTTTACATGGGCGGCTGCCCGGGATCGTTCTTTGTATGCCTATCAGCAGGCAAAACCGGGCGGCATTCAATTGCAGTTTGATCAATTGAATCAAATTGAAGAAATCGATTCTGCCAATTTAGTGGCGACGGTGCAGGCAGGCGTAAAATTGGGGGAATTAACGGATCGTTTGGCGGAGCAGGGGCTGCGTTTTGTTCCGGCAGTCCCGCTGTATTATCGTAATCTGACGATTGGTCAGCTTTTTCAGCAGGGGTATTCCAACCTGATGAGTTTAAAATATGGACCGGCAAAACATTTTTTGATGGGAACAAACTTGGTTTTACCTACGGGCGAAGTGTTGAAAACGGGTGGAAAAACTGTAAAGAATGTAACCGGGTATGATAATACACGCTTTTTGAATGGGCCGCAAACCAGTTTTGGCATAACGGCTTCCTATTTGTTAAAATTGTTGCCTGTGCCCGACAAACGACACACTTTGATTTTGGAATTCGTTGATTTTGCTGCTGTTCATCATTTTGTGGAAACTTTAAAACAGCGGAGCATTTTGCCGGCATACTTGCTATGGGTTGAACTGCGTGTTTGTTCTTTAGTAAATTCTGATAAACTTGCCGGCAATGACCTTGTTATTTTGGAACTGGATGGCGTAGAGAGTGAAGTTGCAGAACAGAAGGCAAAAATACTGAAAATTGTGCATGAACTTTCTGCTGTTATTCATGAAGATATGGAAGGAGTCGGTGAACGAACGGCTTCTTTTGCTTGTTTGTTTGACGAAGAACAACCAAGTCTTTTACTGGAGGAAATACGTGTTCCCTACGGTAGTATCGACACGTTCGTAAAGAAATTTCATGTCTGGAAAAGGGAAAAAGGCTGTGAGGCAGCTTTGTTCGGTCAATTACGGGAAGGCCGTATCCATGTTTGTGCAGCCGGAGGTAAAACAGAGAGCATTGTAAAGGACTGCATTGAGATGGCGGTTCAAGCCGGAGGGGTCAGTACTGGACGGTATAAGCGGTCCTGCGGATTGAATGATAAAGGTATTTTTGGGCAGATCGAAACCCGTATGCGGCGATTGTTTGATTCTCAGCAGATATTAAATCGATGAAAAAGGGTGATATCATGAACCCAGATATAGCGAAATGGCAGAAACAACTGGTGAAATGTATTCGCTGCGGCACTTGCCGTTCTGTATGTCCCATATTTCAGTTTGAAGATAACGAAAATACCACTGCCCGGGGGAAAGTAAAATTATTGGAGTCGGTTTCGGACGGAAAATTGGATTTGACACCTGCTCTTCAAGAGCGGCTTTTCAAATGCTTGATGTGCAAGGCTTGTGCCGCCGGCTGTCCTTCCGGAGTTAAGACGGACGAATTGTTCCTCAATGCGCGTAAAACCCTTGTGAAGAAGAACGGATTGCCATTATTAAAAAAGATCGCCTTTACCGGGCTCAGGTTTCGCCGCTTCTTTGACCTTGGATTAAGAATGGGCGCAACATTTCAAAACCTTGTTTTGAAAGATGCTCCCGGCGGGCGCGGCAAACAACCCCGTATTCCTATCCCTGCTGCCGGATTTGATACCCGGCGAATTATTCCTACCATGGCGGACAAGCCCTTGCGGCGACAACTGCCGTCGGTTAATTCGGTTGCTGCGCCAAAAGCCAGGGTGGCTTTTTTTACCGGCTGCATGTTGAATTACATGTACCCGGAAGCCGGCAAGGCGCTTGTTCGTGTCTTGAACCATAACGGAATCGAGGTTGTTATTCCGGAGGAACAATGCTGCTGCGGCACTCCTGCGTTTACTTCCGGCGATCAGGAAACAGGTCAATTTCTGGCAGAACATAATATCAATGTTTTAGCAGCGGGCAATTATGATGCGATCATTACCGGCTGTGCTACTTGCGGTTCGGCCTTGAAATTGGAATATGGCGAAATTATTAGCGATGCAACATTGCAAAAGAAATGGGAAGCATTGTCGGAAAAGGTATATGATATTACGACGTATTTGCTGAAAATTGGTTATGATACTGATTTCGGACCGGTAAAGGCAACCGTTACTTATCATGATCCCTGCCACTTGGTGCGCAGCATGGGGGTTTCAAAAGAACCGCGGCAAATTATGAAAAATATCCCCGGACTGATTTTCCAAGAAATGAAGGAAGCCGACAAATGCTGCGGTTCTGGCGGAACCTTCAATTTGGCACACTACGAGCTTTCGCGCAAGATTAATGACCTTAAGCTGAACAATGCCGAAGCGACAGGGGCAGAAATTTTGGTGACCGGTTGTTCGGCTTGCCGGATGCACATTGCGGATGGGTTAAACCAACGGGACAGTAACATGAAAGTAGTGCATACCGCAGAGATCATTGATCGGGCGTATCAATCTGCCAAGAAAGGGGGAAAATAGCATGGATCTGAACTTTTTGGCAGAACTAAAAAATATTGTTGGCCCCAAATATGTAATGGATGCGCAAGAAGATCGAATTTGTTATTCTTTTGACGCTACTTTCCGGGACTATCTTCCCGATGTCATCGTGAAACCAGGCACTGCAGAAGAAATTCAAGCAGTTGTCAGGCTGGCAGCAGAAAAAGGCGTTCCGGTCTATACCCGTGGGGCCGGCACCGGTCTGTCCGGCGGTTCAGTGCCGGTAAACGGGGGAATCGTTCTTGTTACAACGCGGCTGAACAAAATACTTGCGATTGATACAGTGAATTATACGGCTGCAGTGGAAAGCGGTGTGATTACGCAAGATTTTTGCAATGCGGTTGATGCTGCCGGCCTTTATTACCCTCCTGATCCAGGAAGCATAAAAACGTCAACACTTGGCGGAAATATTGCCGAATGCGCCGGAGGGCCGCATTGTATTAAATATGGCGTAACACGGGATTATATTTTGGGGATGGAAGTTGTTATGCCGGACGGCAGTTTGGTTCAAGTAGGAAATTCGATTGACGGAGAAATGTCCGGCCCTGATTGGCCGATGCTGCTTTGCGGATCGGAAGGAACGCTGGGGATTGTGACGAAGATGACTCTGCGGTTGATTGACAAGCCACCGGCAAAGCAAACCATGCTGGCTATATTTGATGCCATAGATGAAGCAGCGGTCACTGTCAGTACGATGATGGCTTCCGGGACGATACCAACTACTCTGGAAATCATGGATAATCTGACCATTTGTGCCGTGGAAAATTATTTACATATTGGATTGCCGGTAGATGCGGATGCACTGCTGCTGATTGAAGTGGATGGAGAGCCGACGGCTGTGGCCAAACAGGCAGAGAGCGTTATCAAGGTATGCAGCGATTGCGGCGCGCGGGAAGTAAAGATCGCAAAAGATCAAAAGGAAGCCGATTCATTTGGACTGGCGCGGCGCTCAATCTCTCCGGCCTGTGGCAAAATTAATCCTACCAAGATATCAGAAGATGCAACGGTTCCCCGCAGTCAAATACCAGCTATGGTAAGGGCGGTTAGAGAGCTTGCCGCCAAATATAAATTGAAAATGGTCATTTTTGGCCATGCAGGGGATGGAAATCTTCATCCCAATATTTTAAGCAATAAAAGGGACCATGAAGAAATGGAGCGGGTGGAAGAAGCCATCTGTGAACTATTTCAGATTGCACTCAAATTGGGCGGAACGCTTTCCGGAGAGCATGGCATAGGATATATGAAAGCGCCGTTTTTGCAGTGGGAATTTGGGAAAACCGGTTTTGTTGCAGGTCGAAATATTAAAGCAGCGGTCGACCCAAACGGAATATTAAATCCGGGAAAATTATTTGATAGTAAATTTTATCAGGAAGAGTAAGCTGAATTTTTTCAATGATAATAGGAGGTTAATCATGATCATTAAAGTAAATGCCCGATTTTGCAAAGGGTGCAACATTTGCGTAGCTTTCTGCCCGAAGCAAGTACTGGCTTTGGACAGTATGGGTAAAGTCTGCGTCGTGGATGAAAGCGCCTGCATCGGCTGCGGACAATGTGAACTGCGGTGCCCGGATTTTGCAATCCGCATCAACAAGGAGGAGAAGGCATGAGTGAGGCAAGATTAATGCAGGGAAATGAAGCCTGCGCAGAAGGCGCCGTCGCTGCCGGCGTACGATTTTTCGGCGGCTATCCGATTACCCCGTCAACCGAGATCGCCGAATACATGGCCGTCAATTTGCCGAAAGTCGGTGGCAATTTCATCCAGATGGAAGATGAAATTGCCGGCATCGGCGTTATTTTGGGCGCATCTCTGGCCGGAAAAAAAGCGCTGACCGCAACGTCCGGCCCCGGATTTTCCCTGAAGCAGGAGCTCATTGGCTATGCTGCCATTGCAGAAATTCCGGCTGTCATAGTCAATGTTCAAAGAATGGGTCCGTCTACGGGACAGCCGACCTCGCCGGCACAGGCGGACATCATGCAGGCCCGTTGGGGAACGCACGGCGACCATCCCATGATCGCCCTATCGCCCTGGACTGTTCGTGAATCGTTTGATGTGGCCGTTAAAGCGGTCAACTATTCCGAACGTTTCCGTACGCCCGTCATCATCCTGCTCGACGAAGTTGTCGGTCATCTGCGGGAAAGAGTGGAACTGCCGTCAGCCCATGAAATCGAAATCTACCCGCGCCGGATGCCAAACACAACCAAAGCGCAAGGCTACAAGGCCTATACTCCCATGGAGGATCTCGTACCGAACCCGGCCAATTTCGGCACTGGTTACCGGATCCATTGCACCGGACTGGTGCACGATGAAACCGGCTTCCCCAGCGGCAGCCCGAAAGTGACCGAGCAGACCATCCACCGTCTGCACGAAAAAATCATGCGGGTACAAGATGAGATCACCCATTACGATGAATTTTTTATGGATGATGCCGAGATAGCTGTCGTTGCCTTCGGCGGAACGGCCCGCACCGCTTATGCCGCCGTCGAAGCGGCCCGCCATGCCGGCCAAAAAGTCGGCATGGTTCGGATGATGACCATCTGGCCGTTCGCCGAAAACGTGATGCGCAATCTTGCCAAACGGGTGAAAGGCATTCTGGTGCCGGAAATGAACTACGGCCAATACGTTTACGAAGTGGAACGAGCTGCTGCCGCACAGGCGCGCGTTGTTTCCCTGCCAAAATACGATGCCGAAGTATTCACGCCGGACGAAATCAAACAGGCCATTGAAAAACTGGCTGCGGAGGTGGCGAAATGAGAGATTACGAAACATTCTTCCGAACCAACCGGCTGCCGCACATCTGGTGCCCCGGCTGCGGCCATGGCATTGCCATGAAAGCAATCGCCAAGGCGATTGCCAAACTGGATCTGGATCAAGACAAAACCGTCATCGTCTCCGGCATTGGCTGTTCTTCGCGGGCATCCGGCTACATGGACTTTGATACATTGCATACTGCGCATGGGCGGGCGCTGCCGTTTGCTACCGGGATCAAGCTGGCCAACCCGGAACTCAATGTCATTGTCATCACTGGGGACGGCGACTGCATGGCCATCGGCGGGAACCATTTCATCCATGCTGCCCGACGGAATATCGACCTGACCGTCATTCTGTTCAATAACAACATTTACGGCATGACCGGCGGACAAGCATCGCCGCTCACACCTGTGGAGAAAAAAGCAACCACGGCTCCGTACGGCACCTTTGACCGTCCGTTCAACCCCTGCGAGGTTGCTAAAACCGCCGGCGCCACTTATATTGCCCGAGGGACGGCTTTCCATGCCGCTCCGCTCGTAGACCTCATTGCCCAAGGAATCCAAAATAAAGGGTTCTCCTTCATCGAAACCTTGGTGCAATGTCCGACTTCCTACGGCAGACGCAATAAAATGGGGAGTGCGGCCGCCATGCTGAAAGACATGAGTGAAACGGTCATTCCGCTGGCAGCTTATAACAGACTGTCGACGGAAGAGCGAAACGAAAAGCTGCCGAGCGGTGTACTTCATACGGATGTTTTCCCTGAATATGCCGCTGAATATGCGAAAATCATTAAACAGGCAGGAGGAGACAAAGCATGAAAGAAATTCGATTATCCGGATCCGGCGGACAAGGGCTGATTACCGCCGGGATTATTCTGGCGGAAGCGGCCATCATGGAAGGCAAACAGGCTGTCCAGTCCCAATCTTACGGACCGGAAGCGCGCGGCGGTTCCTCGAAAGCGGAAGTCCTGATCGACGACCATTTTATTTATCATCCGAAAGTTGTGAACCCGCAAATTTTTCTGGCCATGACCCAACAGGCCATGGATAAATACTCTCATGATCTCACGCCGGACAGCATCGTCATTGTTGATGAAGATCTGGTCCAGAACCCGCATGGCTCCGAGCATATTGTCAAGGTGCCGATTACCAACCTGTCGGTGGAGCATTTAGGCCGCGACCTGTTTGCCAATATTATCGCGTTGGGGTTGTTGGTGAAAGTAACCGGCGCGGTGTCCTTCGAAACGATCCAGAAAGCAGTTGCCAAACGCGTTCCGCCTGCAACCGTACCAAAGAATATGGAAGCTTTGCGCATTGGCTACGAAAGTATTCAATAAGGGTTTGCGTGACCGGCTGGAAAAATTGAATAATCAAGCATTACAAAAGGGGTATTGATAGTATGATTGATATTTCTGATCGCATTCGCTGTAAAGAGCTCTTTGCGAAGGTTACCAGTCCCGAAGAAGCTGCATCCTTCATACAGCCAGGCATGAATGTCGCTGCCAGTGGATTTACGCCTGCGGGATATCCTAAAGCGGTACCGCTTGCGTTAGCTGAAAGGATGAAGAAAGAACATTTTCAGATCAACCTTTGGACCGGAGCTTCAGTTGGCGCCGAATTGGACGGAGAATTGGCCAAGGTCAATGGGCTTGCGCGTCGTATTCCTTATCAGACAAATGATTTGATCCGTAAAGCGATTAATAACGGCAGTATTCATTACAGCGATCTGCACCTCAGTCATGTGGCGCAAATGGCCCGCAACGGATTTTTGGGCGGCAAGGTCGATATAGCAGTGATCGAAGCCTGCGCGATTACCGAAGAGGGTCATATGATCGCCACGACGTCCATGGGCAATTCTGCTTCGTTTGTTCAAAGTGCAAAAAAAGTGATTGTTGAAATTAACACTTCACAGCCGGTTGAACTGGAAGGAATGCATGATGTTTATACGCCGCTGGATCCGCCGCGCCGGGGCATAATTCCAATTACCGGCGTGCGTGACCGCATCGGGACGGCTTTTATTCCTTGCGGTCCGGATAAAATATGCGCCATTGTTCCCTGCGATATTCCTGACGGAGTAAGGCCGTTCAGTACGGTTGATGACAATTCCCGGGCAATGACGGAACACCTGATACGCTTTTTTCGTCAAGAAGTCCAGGCAGGACGTCTTCCGGAAAATTTGCTGCCGCTCCAATCCGGTGTAGGATCTGTGGCGAACGCGGTGATTTCGGGTCTTGTCAGTTCGGATTTTCAGGATTTAATGGTGTATACGGAAGTCATCCAGGATGGGATGCTGGATCTGATCGATTGCGGGAAATTATTGTTTGCATCGGGAACTGCACTGACGCCATCGCCGGAGGGGCTTAATCGATTGAAGTCTGATATTGAGCGTTACCGCAAGTATATTGTGCTTCGGCCACAGGAGATTGCGAATAATCCGGAAGTGGTCCGCCGTCTGGGCTTGATTGCGATGAATACCGCCATTGAAGCGGATATTTATGGCAATGTAAATTCCACCCATATTATGGGAAGCAAGATGATGAACGGAATTGGCGGATCGGGTGATTTTGCCCGCAATGCTTACCTGACCATTTTCTTTTCCGCATCTACGGCAAAGGAAGGCGAAATCTCTTCGGTGGTACCGATGTGCTCCCATGTTGACCACACTGAGCATGACATTGACATATTTATTACAGAACAGGGTGTTGCCGATTTGCGCGGGTTATCGCCAAAAGAGCGGGCGAGAGTGATGATCGAAAATTGCGCTCATCCGGATTATCGGCCGCAATTGCTGGATTATCTTGAGAGAGCGGAAAATAAGTGCGGCTATGCACAAACTCCGCATATTTTAAACGAAGCACTTTCGTGGCATGTAAATTTTCAGGAAAAGGGTACTATGAGATTCAAATAATTGCATGAGGGAAAAGCGAGTGGACAATCCGAGATGATATAGTATATACTCGGATTGTCCACTCGCTTTGGCGGAGGGAAATAGCTGCGATTGTCTAACGGATATATTCAGTATCCGTTAATGTAATGCCAGAGTAAAGGCACAGTTGTCGATTGTTAGGGGGTGGAACGCATTAATATTTTTTTTGATACGGAAAACATTTTTTTGATCGCCATATTACGGAATATTGGGCTGATCATTCTGGCGGCTTACATCACAGTGCAGTTGCCGGCGTTTCGCCGTGCCCTGCATAACTTTCCTAACCGGAGCCGGGATAAAGTTTTCTTGGTTTTTGTATTGGGAGCTTTTTCTGTTTTTGGTAATCTTATTGGGATCCCTGTGGAAGGGGCGATAGCCAATACACGCATTGTTGGGCCGATTGTCGGCGGATTGCTCGGCGGGCCGTTTGTTGGTGTTGGTGTCGGGATTATCGGCGCCATTCCACGCTATTTTATGGGCGGGTTTACGATGTGGCCTGCTGTCCTGTCCAATATTTTTATTGGCTATGTCAGTGGTTTGGTGGGCAAACGCTATGATATTCGCCGGATGAATTTCAAGCTGACAATTCTTGTTGCTTTTGTCTGTGAAATCATTTTAAAATTATTCATTTTAACGATGGCGAAGCCGTTCGAAGCTGCTTGGGAATTGGAAAAAACAATTGCAATTCCCACAATTGTAGCTAACTGCTTGGCTTCAGGATTGTTTATTTATATCATCCGGGATGTACTTAAAGAACAGGAAAAAATACAGGCGCAATCGGCGCAGTATGCCATGAAGGTTATCCACAAAACCAGCGGTTTGCTGCGAACCGGTTTAAATAAGAAGACGGCTCAGACGGTTGCAGAAATCATTTATCAGGAAATCCATGCGGCCGCGATTGCGATTACGGATGCAAAGAGAGTGCTGGCCTTTGTCGGAAACGGTTGTGATCATCATATCGTTGATGCGCCGATCGTCACTTTGGCAACAAAACAAATGATGCAAAAAGGGGAGCCGGTGATCGTCAATGGCCGGGACGGAATTGGCTGCCCCAATCCTAACTGTCCATTAACCGCAGTCATTGAAGCCCCTTTAATTTTGAATGGCGAATTGTTAGGTAGTTTTAAACTGTACAAGATGAACAATGAAATTATTTCTCCCTATGAGGTGGAGCTTATTTGCGGTGTTGCAGATTTCCTGACCATGCAGCTGGCGCAATTCAAGATGGATGAACAGCAAAGACTGTTGTCACAGGCAGAATTTGCCGCCTTGAAGGCGCAGGTTAATCCACATTTTTTGTTTAACAGCTTGAGCACAATACGGATATTGACGCGCACTGACCCTGAAATAGCCCGTTCCCTTATCAAAGATTTAGCAGATTTTCTACGCAAAACCTTACGGCGGCAGCGGGAAATGGTGAGCTTGGCAGAGGAGATGGAAACAGTACGACATTATGTTCATTTGGAGAAGGCCCGTTTTGGTGATCGCATTCAGATAGAAGAAGAGATTGAAATGCAATGCGGCAAGTTCTTCATCCCTGTTTTCACGATTCAACCGCTTGTAGAAAACGCATTAAAACACGGCCTGTCCCATAAAACTGACGGCGGAAAGGTAAAAATTACGGTCCGTTCAGAGAAGCAAATGCTTGTTGTTACCGTTGAAGATAACGGTATTGGTATTGCGGCAGAGAGATTATCCAATCTGTTGGATGAACATATATCCATCGAATCTGAGCAAGGGAGCGGGATTGGCCTGCGAAACATTAAGGGACGGTTGCAGAAAATCTATGGGAATGGTGCCAGCTTGCAGATTGAGAGTCAGGAAAATAAAGGGACTATGGTACGGATCTATCCTCCTTGCGGGGAGGGAAGTGTGTGAAAGTAAGGAATATTCGTGTGTTAATTGTTGATGACGAGAAGTTGATTTGTGAAGAATTACGTTCTTTGTTGGAACCGATGGACGAAGTAGAACTCGTGGGTATCTGTTATAATGGAAATGATGCCTTAGCTGCGGCCAAGAAGCAAAAGCCGGATGTCATTTTTCTTGACATTGAAATGCCGGGACTGACAGGACTGCAAGTTGCCGACCAGTTAATCAGTTGGAAACCTCACCCCTTGATTGTTTTTGCCACTGCGTTCGATCAATTCGCATTGGACGCTTTTAAGGTGGACGCAGCAGACTATTTGTTAAAGCCGTTCGACGAGCAGGATATTGCGCGCGTTATGCAAAAAGTAAAAAATTTGTTGGCGGAACGGCAAGGGACGCACGAAAAAATGTCCCCAGCTGCAAGAAAAGAGGAGACCTTACCCAACAAATTTTTATTGGAACGGGACGGCAAGCTGGAAATTGTCGATAGCAGTTCCATTCAAATGGTCTTTGCCAAAGATAGGCTGGTTTTTGTGCGTACAGTTGACGGGAAAACCTGTAGTACTCACTTGTCGTTACAGCAGTTTGAAAGCCGGCTTGATCCTAACTCTTTTTTCCGCTGCCACCGGAACTATATTGTCAATGTGAACCAGATACAGCAGCTTTCCCATTGGTTTAACCGAGGCTATCTGCTTGTTCTTAAAGGGCAGGAAAAAGTAGAGATCCCGGTCAGCCGGGCGTATGCCAAGAAACTGAAGGAGTATATTCACTTTTAGCACGATCTTTTCCAAGCTTGATTTTGCGTTGAGATAGAATTGTATGGAGCTGTTTATGGATATAGCATTATTAGGTAATATTATAAAGAATATCGCTGTGTTAGGAGTCGCCGCTTATCTTATTACACAATTGAAACCTTCGGATTTTTTCCCTGAAGGCACGGGCAGTCGAGTAACTGTCCGTGCTTTTACGTTGGTTGGAGGGTGTGAAATGGCAGGAAATTACTCTTAGTTAGAGAAAATATAATAGGTACAGTGGTCGTGTCAAGTTAGTCCGTTTGTTCAGATATTCGGCCGAGGAGGGATATGATGGCAATAATGAAGGGGGCTGAACCCTTTCTGCTGCCTGGCGGCGATCAAGGCGTGCTTTTGATCCATGGGTTTACCGGGTCGCCGGCCGAAATGCGCCTATTGGGTGAATATCTTCAGGAGCAGGGGTATACGGTATTGGCGCCGCGGCTCTGCGGGCATGGGACCAGCCCGGAAGAAATGGCAAAAACTGCCTGGCAGCACTGGTATACGGAGGTTGAAAACGGGTATCATTATTTGCAAGGACTTTGTCGGGAGGTCAGTGTGATCGGCCTATCGATGGGAGCACTGCTGGCATTGAAATTGGCCGTGGAATATCCGGTAAAAAAGATTGTTACCATGAGCACGCCGTTCTTTCTTGCCGATCGGCGTCTGCCTTTCTTGCGCGTCTATCGTTTGTTTCGGCGCTTTGCACCGAAACGTCGGCGCAAGTTGTATCCTGTTGAAGGCAAATATTCGGTAGCTTATAATCGTACGCCGCTTCGCAGTCTGGAGAGTTTGCTGGAACTGATTGAGCAGGTCAAAACGTGTTTGCCGGCTGTCAGCCGACCGCTCTTAATTATTCAGTCACGCAGCGAACACACCGTTCGCCCGGAAGGCGCGCAGTATCTTTACGACTATGCCGGCAGCAGCCAAAAACAGTTGATTTGGCTGCAGAATTCCGGTCATATTGTGACTTTGGACAGTGAGAGAGAGCTTGTTTTTGCCGGTATTCATGAGTTTTTACAGGCCGGAGAAAAGGAATAAACAACAGTATTGAGATGATAATAAGGAGGAACGAAACATGGCGATGGCAGATGAAAATAGTTGGTGTTTTGCTTGCGGCCCTGATAATCCGATGGGGTTGAAGCTGACCTTTCATGAGGAAAATGATACATACAATACAACGTTTGTTGCCGAAAAGCGGCATCAGGGCTATAACGGAATTGTTCATGGCGGGATTGTCAGTACTTTACTCGATGAGGTAATGGCCCGTTATATTTACAGCAAGGGGATCCAGGCTGTAACCGCCCGTCTGGAGATCCGTTACCGGAATCCGACTCCGATCGGGGAAAAATTGCTGATCAGCGGGAAAATTGTCAGTCAGCGCGGAAAAATGTATGAGTTGAACGGAGCGATCCGTTTAGCGGACGGAACGGTGACGGCGGAGGGAAAAGCCATTGTGATGGCGGTATGACAGAAACTTGTCGAAAGTGGAAGGAAGAGGGGGTATGGGCATGCCGTTGAAGGAAAAAATTCTGACTTTCATGCGCGAAGACGCCTATAAACCGCTGAGCGCCGAAGATTTGGCCGAGGAGATGGGGTTAAAGGCCAAAGAGTTGGCGGATTTTTGGAGTACACTGGACAAACTGGAAGAAGAAGCGGCAATTATCAAGACCCGCTTTGGTAAATATGGACTGCCGGAACGGATGAACTTGGTTGTGGGCACGTTGGCTGCGCACGCCAAAGGGTTTGGTTTTGTTGTTCCCGATCATCCAGCTGAAACAGATATTTACATTCCGTCCGATTCTTTATTCAATGCGATGAACAAGGACCGTGTGGTAGCGCGCGTTCATAGCCAGACAGCCGGTTTACGCCGGGAGGGTGAAATTATCCGTATTGTCCGGCGGGCGAATTTGCAATTGGTCGGTACGTTTGAAACCAGCAAGCATTTTGGGTTTGTCGTTCCGGATGATGCCCGCATTAACCAAGATATTTTTATTCCGAAAGAAGACTGGAATGGGGCGAAGAGCGGGGCGCGAGTTACGGTGGAGATTACCAAGTGGCCGGAAAAGAAACGCAGTGCGGAGGGCAGAATTGTTGAAATTCTTGGCTATCAAGGCGATCCGGGGCTGGAAATCGTAGCGATTATAAAAAACCATCAATTGCCGCTCCGGTTTCCGCCGGAAGTCGAACAGGCGGCTGCCGGCGTTGAGCAGACCATACAAGAACATGAAATTGCCGGCCGACGTGATTTGCGTGCTGTCCGGATGGTAACGATCGATTCGGAAGACGCCCGTGATTTGGATGATGCTGTTGATGTGCAGCGGCTGCCAAATGGCCGTTATTCTCTGGGAGTGCATATTGCCGATGTCAGTCATTATGTGCAGGAAAATTCGCTGCTTGACCAGGAAGCCCGTCAACGCGGGACAAGTGTCTATCTGGTGGACCGGGTTTTGCCCATGCTGCCGCCGCGTCTGTCGAATGGGATTTGCAGCTTGAACGCCGGGGAAGACCGGTTAGCGATGTCCATACAGATGGAAATTGACCCGCGGGGCCGGGTACTGCATTACGAAATTTTTCCCAGTGTGATCCGGGTTGCGACTCGATTGTCTTACAACGTTGTTCGCCAAATCTTGGTCGACCGCAACGAAACTCTGCGGGAGGAATACCGGGATCTGGTTCAGCAGATTGAAGAAATGGAGGGATTGTGCCACGTTTTACGCCAACGGCGGATGAGCCGGGGCGCGATTGATTTTGATTTTCCCGAGTTGAAAGTCAAACTGGATGCGCAAGGCCGGCCGTTGGCCATTTTGAAACGCGTCCGGACGATCTCCGAATCCATTATCGAGGAGTTCATGCTGGTGGCCAACGAAACGGTCGCTGAACATATGCATGACTTGGGAGTCCCCTTCGTATTCCGGGTTCACGAAGAACCGGCACAAGAAAAAATGGTGAAACTGAATAATCTGCTGCATACGTTCGGGCAGAGAATCAGCGGCACGGATGATGTCCAGCCTATGGCGCTGCAAAAAATTCTTACGCAGATTGCCGGACGTCCGGAGGAACGGATTATCAGCACGGTGATGCTGCGGTCGTTGAAACAGGCGAAATATCAACCGGAAAATGTGGGCCATTTTGGCTTGGCCGCCACGTACTATACTCATTTCACCTCGCCGATCCGGCGGTACCCGGATCTCATCGTGCATCGTCTGATCCGCGAAACGTTGCAAAAAGGGGGAATTTCTCCGAAACGGCGTGAAAAACTGACTGCCATACTGCCGGAAATCACGCTGCATTCTTCGCGGCAGGAACGGGCGGCGGCTGAAGCGGAACGCGATACGGTCGCGTTAAAACTGGTCGAATATATGGCGCAGTTTATTAATGATGAATTTGAAGGTGTGATCAGCGGCGTTACAGCGTTCGGTATTTTTGTCGAATTGGAAAACGGCGTGGAAGGGTTGGTTCATGTATCCTGCATGGACGATGACTATTATCACTATCTCGAAGATCAGTATGCGCTGGTTGGCGAACGGACCAGAAAAACATACCGGTTGGGTGATGAAATCAAGGTTATATTAATGAAAGTGAATACAGAAGAACGAACCATCGATTTTGCATTACATCCGCAGACGCTTTCGCTGCGGCGCGATGGCGCAAGAAATACCCGCGGATTTACAGCCGGCGCTAAAAAAACCGAGAGAAAATCCGTTGGCAAAAAGACAGCGGAGGCGAAAGCAAAGCCGCGCAGCACCGGCGCGAAGGCAGCAACTGCCCGGCCTGCAAAAAGGAAAAAGGATGAAAAAAAGAAGTCTTCTGTTGGTGCGAAGAAGACTTCCAGACCGAAAAAGAAGTGATAAAGCGGTCAGGGGGACGGTTCAACAGAACCGTCCCCCTGACCGTAATTCGCTTATTTTGCGTAGGCGATCGCTTCGATTTCAATACTTACATCGCGTGGCAGTCTGGCTACTTCCACGCACGACCGGGCCGGAGGATTTCCCGGGAAATAGGTGGCGTATACGGCATTAATCCTGGCGAAGTCATCCATGTTTTTAATAAAAACGGTCGTTTTGATTACCGTCTCCAGGCTCGCCCCGCCCGCTTCGAGAACGGCCTTCACATTTTGCAGAGCTTGGTGGGTTTGATCTTCAATGGAGCTCGTGACCAAAGCTCCGGTTGCCGGATTAAACGGGATTTGACCGGAGGTGAAAACAAGGTCGCCTTGCTTTATTGCTTGCGAATAGGGACCGATAGCGGCAGGCGCTTTGGAGGTATTTACCACGGTTGTCATCATACCATCTCCTTGATTTGCAAGTATCATCTTAACTTCCATTGTATGACATACAGGAAGTGATGTCAATTCAACGAACCTGGTCTGAATCAACAGCGATTTTGTGGTATAATGATACAGACATTCGATATCGGCGAGGTGCAGACAATGGAGAAAAAAACGAATAAAATCATAGCGGAGAACCGCAAAGCGCGGCATGATTATTTTATTCATGAAACATACGAAGCCGGGATCGCGTTAACCGGAACAGAAGTGAAGTCGCTGCGGGCCGGCAGAGCGAATTTAAAAGATGGTTATGCGGCGGTGGAAAACGCGGAACTGATCCTGCGCAATGTGCATATTAGCCCATATGAACAAGGCAACCGCTTTAACCCGGACCCGCTTCGGCCTCGCAAACTGTTGATGCACCGTTATGAAATAGACAAACTGATTGGTAAGATCAAAGAAAAAGGCTTTACGCTGGTGCCGCTGAAATTTTATTTTTCTCGCGGCCGCGTGAAGGTGGAAATTGGCCTGGCGACCGGCAAGAAAACGTATGACAAGCGGCAGGATATTGCTGAACGGGATGCCAAACGGGATATTGACCGCGCTGTTCGCGACAGGCAAAAAGAATAGCGAACAAAATGTTTAAAAGGCTCAAATATTCAAGGACGATCCAATCAGGCACGTTGGATCGTCCTTTTGCATATAAACAGATCACTGACCAGGCAACTGCACGGTGAACGTCGTGCCGAAAGAAGGGTCTGGCAAATCAAACATATTTTCGCTCCTGAAAAATATTCCTTGCTGTTCTTTGAACTATATTTGAAATTTTCTTGGCGTCAGTTGCGTTTTCCATCCGGGTAACATTGCAGAAGAAGCACTCCGCAAAGGATCAGGAGCCCGCCGCCCAATTGGAGCAGCGTGATGTTTTCACCCAGCAGCAGGATCGACAATAAAACCGTGATTGCCGGCTCCAGCGTACTGATAATGGAAGCACTGGTTGGGCCGATTTTTTTCAGACCGGCGAAAAAAAACAAAATACCAACGATTGTTGGGAAGATGGCAGTGGCCATAATGGAAAACCAAGCCGCAGGCGGGAGGGAAAATTGCAGGGAACCGGTTGCAAGGCCGGTCACGGTATATACGATTGCCGCCGAGGAACAGATGTAACCGGTAGCAAGCAAGGTATCCGTATTCTTCAACAGGCGATTGCCGAGCACGATATACACGGAATAAGTCACTGCAGCCGCAAGGCCGAACAGAATACCAATCAATGAGATATTTGCAAAAGAAACTCCCAGAGTAAGGATCAGCCCGACAAGACAAACTGCCAAGGCAGTTCCTTTGACGCGTGTAAACCGTTCTTCTCCGGTAAGAAAGGAGAGGAGGCTGACGATGGCAGGAAACGTATAGAGCAGCATCGCGCTCAGAGAGGCAGGCAGGTAATGAAGGGAGCCGGCAAAAAAGGCGGATGTGCTTCCGTAGCCGAGTCCGCCCATCGCCAGAAGGCTCAGGGTCATTTTTCGGTTGAGACGAAACGAAACACCGCGGCGGTAAAGAACCAGTATAAAAAATAACGCTGCGAGGGAAAACCGGAACGACAGAATCGTGACGAGATTCGCGCCTGCAGCGTAGGCGAATTTTATAAAAATAGCCATGGTTGCAAAACCGGCGGCCGATAAAACGATCTGCAGGGTACCGAGCAAGTTTGGTGCTAAGTGCATGTGTTTTTCTCTCCTGGTTTAAGATAGTCGACAATGTTTTCATTATATCGCATGCGGCTTCGCTTGGCTATGCTTCTGTTGAAACAGCTTTATTGCAATAAGAAGGTGAAACATCAGAAATCAAGAGGGAAAATTTCGTTGCGCAGGAGGCATTACGAACTCGGATGTAGAAATTAAAGGTTCGGTTTAATTTCGCTTTGCGGAAAAGAGAAAACAAGAGTTGCGAATCCAGGGAGGAAGTAAAAACATGAACCAGAAAGCAAGACAGGTATTAGGAGCTGAACTATTTCGAGCCAGCAGAACTCGTGAGGTGGGAGCGCCGTTTACCGAGCGGTTCCCGGGAATTACCTTGGAGGACGCCTACTATATCCAAATGAGCACCATTGAGCAATATATCGCCAATGGAATAAAAGTGACAGGTAAAAAAATTGGTTTAACCAGTAAAGCCATGCAGAACCTATTCGGTGTCTATGAACCGGATTTTGGCAGTTTGCTGAGTCATATGGCGTTCAACTCCGGAGATGAAATTCCCGCAGCATTGCTTATTCAACCAAAAGTAGAGGCGGAAATCGCCTTTGTTTTGCAAAATGACCTTATAGGACCAAAGATTACTGCCAGGGATGTGTTGGATGCGACGGCTTACGTTACTGCTGCCATTGAAGTGGTGGATAGCCGGTTTCGCAATTGGCAGATTCGATTGCCGGATACGATTGCTGACAATGCATCTTTCGGGGCGTATGTTCTTGCCAATACAACAGTATCCGTGAAGGATATTGATTTGCGATTGGTGGGCATGGTATTGGAACGCAATGGCACAGTGATTAACACCGGAGCAGGAGCGGCTGCCATGGGACATCCGGCTAACTGCGTGGCTTGGTTGGCTAACAAAATGAATGAATTTAACACCCCGCTCAAAAAAGGGGATGTGATTTTGTCCGGGGCAGTTACGGCAGCTGCAGAGGCAAAGCCCGGTGACTACTTTCGCGTACAATTTGACCGTCTGGGAGAAGTGACAATTTCTTTTAGCGCACAGGGATAGTGACAATGGGGACGGTCCTTTTTTGTCAACTTTTCTGATCGAACCTATTGTCGATTGATGCGAAGTATGCTATACTATGTTCAGTGCAGATATTTTCTAGGTTTGCCTAGTATATTGCACCCAGGGAGCGCATCCCCGCAACATGGGGGCGTACTGGTTTCGACAGGGGTATTTGTGGTATAGGAAGCGAGCCGGGGTTCCATCAGCCCGTCAACACGGTGGAAAACATATAAACGCAAACAACGAATACGCTTTAGCAGCGTAAGCTGCTTTACGTCCTACCTACTTTCGCCTATGGAGCGGGATAGGGCGTCACTTTAGTAGGCTACCTGAGGTCTTCCTCCTGAGAGACTGACTGGGAAACTTTTTCGGGATAGCGCCGGCGAAGCTTGTCTGGAAGCGTCAAAGGGGCGAAATACAAATTTCAGACTGCGCTCGGAGAAACTTATGCAGCAAGGCCTTTGGACAGGGGTTCGATTCCCCTCGCCTCCACCAAAAATTGGAAATTACACAAAGTGTGACTTAAAGCATAAAATGTTGTTTACGACACTTTATGCTTTATTTTGATGCGTAAGCAGAAAACCACAGGGCATCGCTGACTGCCTTGCGGGGCAACAGAGACAAACAAGAAGTTAGAGCCATAATCCTCTTATGATAGAGAATTATGGCCCTTTATGTCATGACTACTATAAGATTACTTCCCAGATGGATGATTCTCATATATGCGACGGAGAACAGAACAATAGAGAAAAAGGGTTTATTGTGGTAACTTTGGGAGCTTACTTGATCGTTAAAGCGTTTGTGAATGTCGAGTGCCTTTGATGCATTAAAGGACACATGAACGAATTTGAAGACATTGCAGGTTCCTGTATTAGATTAGAGCTATTTGCCCCTACCAGATTTTCTCATAGGCATCTTATTATTTGCAGCAGGCTTAGTTTTCGTTGCTTTTTGGAATGATTTATTGTTTTCAGTAGCTTTTTTCTTCTTTTCTTGCAGCAGTGCGAGTAAATCCATCTAAAATTCCTCCTATCAATATGCGATACAGTTATATTTTACAAGGTTAATGGCATTTTTACCAGTTCTAATTTTTCGCATTATTTTGCTGGCGTTTCGTATTATTGCCAGTTTAAGATTAAAGCGCATACTCCTAAAAGCGTAAAAAACAGCAGAAGTGCAGCCACGAATAATCTTATTTTTAAAGTTGACGAAAAAGGAACGTCCCTATTCGTCCATTCGTCCCTTTAAATAGAATGAAAGGATATTTTCACATGAATACAAAAGAAGATATCTTTTGGGGTAAGCAAAAAGACGTTGAACTGAATGAAACTCAGCGGCAAGCCGTATTGAACACTGATGGAACAATGTTGCTGCTGGCGTCGCCAGGGTCGGGGAAAACAACCACGATGATCATGAAAATTGGTTATCTTATAGCGGTGAAAGGTATTCACCCGGCCCGAATTAAAGCGGTAACCTTCAGCAGGGCCGCGGCATCTGAGATGAAAGCGCGGTTTAAACGCTTTTTTCCGGATCTTGCTCCAGTTGATTTTTCCACGATACATAGTCTGGCATTTGAAGTTGCACGAGAATACTTTCGAAAAAATAAGCTTGGCTACCAACTGATTGAAGGGAACCGAAACCAAGATAAAAGACATATTTTGCGGGAAATATTTAAAAATGTTGTGCAGGAAAACATTACAGAAGATCAAATGGAAGAGATCACAACCTACATTAGTTTTATTAAAAACAAGCTAATTCCACGAGATAAATGGTCGGAAACGGAATGTACCATCCCGGAAGCCGCACAAATTCTGCAACAGTACGAAGAGTTTAAGTCAGCCTCTGATCCGTTGCTGCTCGATTACGATGATATGCTGATTTATGCGAACAAGGCTTTCGAGCAGGATAGGGAACTTCTTGGCCGATATCAACAGATGTATAATTATTTCCTGACAGATGAAAGTCAGGATACTTCACTTGTTCAGCACTGCATCATTGAAAAATTGGTTCGTAACCATGGCAACCTATGTGTTGTTGCCGACGATGATCAGTCTATCTATAGTTGGCGTGGCGCTGAACCAGCTTATTTACTGAATTTTAAAAAGATATATCCAGAGGCTTCTATCTTGTACATGGTACAAAACTATCGTTCCTCCAGAAATATTGTTGATACCGCCAACGCTTTCATAAAACGTAACGAAAACCGCTACAATAAAAACATGTTTACTTGTAATCCATCACAGAGGCCAATCATCATCCGTGGCCTTGCCGACTATAAACAACAGGCGAAATATTTGATCGAAGAATTAAAGAAGTCTAACCATTCTGGCACAACTGCGGTGCTCTATAGAAATAATTTGTCATCCATTATCCTGATCAACGAATTAGACCGTGCGAGAATTTCTTTTTATATCAAGGATGAAGATAAACGCTTCTTTTCCCATTGGGTAGTTGAGGATATATTGAATTTCATGCGGTTGACGTATACGGATAAAAGGGTAGATATTTTTGAAAAGATATTTACCAAACTGAATGGCTATATTACCAAGCAGCAAATGGAAACGGCCAAGCAAATGAACAATAATGAGTCCGTTTTTGACACGTTGCTGCAATCTGTTCCGCTGCAAGATTACCAAGTTAAACCGTTGGAAGAAGGCAAAGAAACGCTGCGCCATATGCAAGGTATGGCTCCGCTTGCGGCCATATATACGGTTCGTCATAGGTTAGGATACGAAAAAGCGCTTGACAGAATGTGTGAGCGGCTTGGCTTTCGTAAGGAGTACTTGATTGGCATACTCAATACACTGGAAGAAATTGCGGCTGGCCTCAAAAGTATGGAGGAGTTCGCTAGTCGGCTGAAATATCTGGAAACGGTGATGAAGGCTTCTAAGAGTAACAAAGACAGCTGGGTCACTCTATCCACTTTCCATAGTGCCAAAGGGTTGGAGTTTGATCGAGTGTATATGATTGATTTGCTGGAAGGGATTATTCCTTCGTCTAATGATATAAAGCAGCAACAAGAGGGAAGGCTTGAGGTCATGGAGGAAGCTGCCCGCTTATTTTATGTTGGGATGACAAGGGCTAAAACTCATCTTGAGCTAATAACGTATGAGAAACGGGATCATGAAAAAGTATCGGAGTCCCAATTTGTAGCTGCTGTAAGAAATATAATTAGTCCATCCATAATCAGTTCTAAATCGAATGTAAAGCCAATGAAAAAAGTGAGTCCGGGATCCTATAATGTAAATGCCATCAGACATATGGATCAATTAAAAGTAGGCAGTTTAATAAGCCACCAGGCATTTGGCCGGGGCAAAATTGTTGCGATGACTTCCTCGGATATGGATATTCAGTTTCATGGAACTATTAGGAAGCTATCGATAGAAGTATGCCTAACGAAAGGATTTCTTGAACCAGCATAAAAAATTTAATATGTTTATGGCTAAAATAGAAAGTTCTGCCGTGCTGGCAGAACTTTCTATTTGTATAGGATACAAAAAGTAATTGAACACACTTTCATACAATATCTTGGACATATTCCAGACGTTCTCCATCTGGACCGAAAAAATAGAATATCTTTGCGCCGATTATTTCCACTTTAGGATTTTCCATCTGAAGTTTTACAGCGGCAGAACGTAATTTGTCAACAGCAGAATCAATATCCTGCACTTGAAATGCAATGTGATCATGAACACCGCATCGACGAGGGGCTTCCGGGTCACCTGTAAGGAGCTGTAATAATATAATCGTCTGCCCGCCAGCGTCAAGATACTGCAAAATATACCTATCGTCCTGTATTCGTTTTCCTGGCTCACAGCCGCAAAAATCCGTGTAAAATTTTTTGGATCGCTCAACATCTGTAACTACAACCCCGATATGCGCCAACTTACTCATCCAATTTATCCTCCAATGATGTGCTTCTTTGTTATTCGAGCTTTTATCAAAGTGTACTTTTTCTAGACGAAAGTTCACTTTGGTTTAGTTAACTTATTCGTTTTACAACAAATTCTTTTCTTGGTTTAGCCTTAGGTGAATTTCCTTCAGGATATCCTAAAATGCAATGTGCTACTGCCGTGTAATCTTCTCCTATATTCCAATCTTTAATAATTTCTTTTCCGTCTTCTGTTTCAAACGTTTCGGCTGCGCGGCCAATAAAGCATGAGCCAATTCCCAGTGAATGTGCTGCAATCATCATATTTTCAATCATTACACTACAATCTTCAATTGGATAGTGATATGTTTTAGGTGCAAACACCGTTATCACTGTGGGTGCATTATAGAAAGCACTTATAATTCTCTCATCATCCGCTATGCTCGGCTGCTCACTTGATACTTTCATTTTAAATGCAGGAGGTAGGTTTTGATAAAAGAGTTGCTTGTTCATCTTTCCTAATTTCGCGATCATGTTCTTGTCCTGTAATACTACCATTACAGGGGATTGTCGTCCTCCCGCGCAAGGGGCATAGGAACCAGCCAGTAGAATTAGATTCAGTTCATCATCAGCTATTTGTTCCTGTTTAAACTTGCGAAAGGATCGCCTTTCAATAATAGATTTAATTGTTTCGTTCATAATAGTCCTCCCTAAATTTTAAATGCAACCATTATTTAGTTTTATATAAAACTTTTAGTGTAAAAAATATTAAAGTTTTATTTTTTGAAGTAATTGTAACAGTATTGTTTTTTCTTCATGAGTAAACTCGCTGTAAACTTTGGCTAATAACCGGTTTGAAATTTCTTCAAACAAAGGACGCAGTTCTTTGCCTTTCTGTGTTACCGAAAGATTAGAAACTCTAGCATCATGGACATCCAGCGTTTTACTGATATATCCCAAATCCACCAATTTATTGACGAGCACCGTGACGGTTGACTTGTCTCTGTCTATCAACTTGGCTAACTGTTGCATCGTAAGGGATTCATTTTTGTAAAGCTGAAATAAAATGTCACCGTGTGAAGGTGCGATTCCTCCAATCTCGTTTTTCCTTAGCTCACTTTCGATAAATTTATTCGCTTGCCGATGGACATGGCCGATTGAAGTGATAATGTATCTTTCATCCATGTTCTTATTATAGTTTTATATAAAACCATTGTCAACCCACTTCTTTTATCAACAGAAAATGTCGTATTATATGCAAAAAGTAAAAGGATTATCCCGATATGTGCGAAAACGACATTTATGCGAAAAAAACCTGGCAAAAAATTGAATACCTGTACATCTCAAACTGTCTTGAGGATATATCCCTCAAGGCAGTTTTTCATCTATGACATTCGTTGAAATGAAGATATACAGATTTATTTCAGCACTTGAATCCTGGAAGGTTCTCGTGATGATCCTTTTTCAAACTGAAAAAAGAAAATTATCAAATCAATGTGTAAGAGCATTTACAAGTAGAAGCATTTGTGGCATTATATTAGTTAGCGCTAACTAACTAATATAATGCCACAAATGAGGGATGCAATGTGAAGAGGCGAGAATTTATCAAATATTGTTTAGCCGGAGGAGTTGCAGCGGGAACAGGACTTTTTTCCTATTCCTGGCTGAATATGAAGGAGGAGGGTGCGATGAGATCCGTCCATTCTTTTGCAAATAGTACGAATATAGACGGTTTAAGCGAAGACGAAGCCAACATATTATACCTGGCATCGCTTGCTCCCAGTGGACACAACACGCAGCCGTGGGTGATAACGATCATAGAACCGAAACAATGGCGGATCGGTTCGGATAGGACGCGATGGCTGCCAGCTGTTGATCCCGATAATCGGGAAATGATATTGTCTATAGGGACTTTTCTGGAACATCTGTCGTTAGCGGCACGAATACAAGGATATGAAGCAGTAATCGATGTCATAGGGGAAAATAACTTTAGCAGCGAGATTGCAGAGGTTCGATTCATCAAAAAGCAAATGGCAGTAACCGTCTCTGACAAAGTGATACAGGAGCGCAGGACCGTAAGAAAAGGGTTTCTTAACAGTGAGATTAGCGGCGAAGATCGTCGAATGTTGATTGGAAACAATAAACAGGCAGTGTTTTATTATCCGCTAAACTCCCAAGAGGGTTCCTATATCAGTCAAGCGAATTTACTGGCCAATAAAAAGCAAGCTAATCGGGTAGACGCTCAGATGGAGCTGGCCGATTGGATCCGTTGGAGTGATCGGGAGGCAAGCCAGCATCAGAATGGTCTTACTCCGGAAAGCATGGAAATGAAAGGACTGGTTCGCTGGTATGCCAAACACTTTCTAAGTAAAGCGGATGTTCTAAGCAAGAGCTTTAGAGAGGAAACAATAAAATTGGTTGAGGAGCAAGTGCATAACGGTGCCGGTTGGCTGATTGTCAAAAGCGATGGTTCCACTGTAGAAGAATTAATCAACGCGGGAAGATTGCTTGAGTCTATTTGGTTTCGTGCTCATGAGAAACGGATTGCTTTTCATCCAATGACCCAGGTGCTGGAAGAAAGCCCCTGGCAAACAGAACTGGCTCAGGAAATTGGCCTTGCGGGACATATCCAGTTTGTAGTACGGATTGGATATATAAAAGAGCATTTGAAACCGGTCAGTCTACGAATGCCCATTTCGAAAATTCTTGTTAATGCTCCCCATGGAAATCATATCTAAAGGAAGGTGGTTAAGATGGAAACAGAAGCGCTTATTGTAAAATATATCAATATATTATCAGAGACTATGCGCCAGTCTATGCAAAAGTATAAGGAGGAAGCGAACAGCAGGGAGTTATTTAATTTAACGATTACGCAATTGCACTATCTCCACGCGATTAGGGAGTTGGGAGGCCCAACATTTAGACAATTGGTGGAAAAGTTTAATGTTCAAAAAGCGACAGTCACGGACATCGTCAACCGATTAATTAAGCGTGATTTGGTTTTCAAAAAACAATCAGAAGAAGATCTGCGCGTATTTCACATATACATAACAGAAAAAGGGCAGGAGCTTTTAGAGGTTGAGAACATAGGGTACAATCATTTTGCCCGCAAAATGGTAAAATGTCTCGATGAAGGCCAAAAGAAACAGTTCACGGAGATTTTAAGAAAAATTACAACAGACATTGAGAGATAAAAATTTTACTATATACCAAATGGACAAAAGGGACGTTCCTTTTTTGACACCTATTTGATATACACGAATTTAGAAGTGACGATGAATGGGAAGGCAAGCAAGGCAATTAAGCAGCAGTGGATTTTATCATGTGGTCTTTAGAGGGATTAATCATCAACACATTTTTGAGAATGAAAGTGATTATACCTATTTTTTGAAGACTTTGCAGTACTTTGGGTTATGTTTCATACTAATGGGAGCGAACCGCACGAGATTGGTAAATGGGGAAAAATTGAGAGATATTCTATGTTGAGAAAGTTAAAAGAAGCAGGATTATCCCTTCGGCAAATTGAAAGAGTGATTGGTATTTCTCGAGACGTTGAAGGGAAAGGTTGACGAAAAAGGAACGTCCCTGTTTGTCATGCTGTTTGTCATGAACGCTGGCTATAATGTGTTATGGGGGCTGATCTTGATGAAACGATTATTGGCATGGTTATCTCTAATGATGGTACTGTTTGTTTCAATACCGGTTCAGGCTTGTACATTATGGGCCTCAAATGGATCGGTGGTGAATGGCGGTGGCAGTCTGATAGTGAAAAATCGCGATTGGGCGCCCAATCAATATCAGTTTATCAAATTGGTGTCACCTAAAATAGGTTATCGTTATTTTGGACTTTACGCGGAGGGAAAACACGCAGGGATGAAGGCCGGAATCAATGAAAACGGCTTGGTGGTGGTAAGTGCATCGGCGGGAAGTATTCCTTCGAAAGAAAGAGAAGCAATGCCGCATACGGGTGGTTTGTTGGTGAAGTTACTGAAAGAATGCGGTAGTGTAGATGAGGCGATCGCTAGAACGGACTTGTTTATTGGTCCGGAAATTTTGATGCTGGCCGACAAAAACAAAGTGGCGGCAATAGAAATTGGACCGGAAGGCAAATTTTTTGTTGAAGAAAAAGAAAATGCTGTTATCTACCACACTAATCATTATGTTTATGATGAAATGCTGGATTTAAACCGTGTAATAGGTGAAAGCAGTCAAAAACGATATGACCGTATCGGTCAACTGGTAAGCACGGCAACAACGCCTTATGATTTTGACAATTTTATTTCCTATAGCAATGATCGGAATGATGGTCCGGATAACAGTATCTTCAGAACCGGGAGTGAACCGGCAAAAACCAGGACAATGGCAGTATGGGCGGTGAAAATTCCGCAGGAAGGTTCACCGGAAGTTTCTGTTAGAATACTAAACCCGAATGAAGACGAAAAAGTTTTTAAAATTATTGCGGCAGATGTATTTCATTCATTGTAAAATGAATGAAATACATCTGAACAAAATTGAAACAGAAAGAATAGCCAGCGCATATCGTGACAACACGATCATTTTATCCTTTGCACTCGGTGGCCGATAAAAACAGCTATTTGTCTATTGATGGACAAATAGCTGTTTTTATCGTAGGTTATTTGGCAGAACCGCAGCGAAGTGTTGGATTTTACACTTTATGATTTGATTGCCCAACGCAATTTGGCAGAACGCGCACGACTATTGACATGACATTCTTCCGCTGATGGTCGAATGGGATCGGGTGCTATTTCACGATAAACGCCTGCACGCAAAAAGTGTTTAAACGACTTTTTAACGCGACGATCTTCGCCTGAATGAAATGAAATTATGGCAATGCGTCCACCCGAAGCCATGACATTAGGAAGTTTTTCTAAAAATTCATCTAACACTTTGAACTCCTTATTGACCTCAATTCGCAATGCTTGAAAGGTGCGTTGACAAGATTTTTTAATCTCATCTTTACTGATTTTTGGAACAAATTTTAGCGCATCTTTGATGATGTTTTGAAGCTCAGTTGTTGTCGATAGTGCAATTCCTTTTTTTATGTTGGAAATAATGGCGCGGGCGATTGGTCCGGAATGCGGCTCGTCAGCATTTTCTATCAAGATATCCTGTAATTCATCTAATTTTATTTTTTTTAAAAGGCTTGCTGCAGAATAACCTATATGCGGATTAAGCCGTAAGTCCAACGGACCTTCAAATTTAAATGAAAACCCTCTTTCCGGATTGTCTATTTGCATGGAAGAAACACCTAAATCTGCCAATACAAAATCGAATGACCCTGCTTCGGCAGCGATTTGATCTATTTGGGAAAAGTTCATTTGTTTGATCTCTAAAATGTCGGAACCATAACCTAAACGCTCTAAACGATCTTTGGTGCGCGGTAGTTCAAGAGGATCTACATCAATTGCATACAAGCGCCCCTTTGAATTTAAACATTTCAGCATCTCTAAAGTATGGCCGCCATAACCCAGTGTGGCATCTAATCCGGTTTGTCCTGGTGCGATTTGGAGCAATTCTAATATTTCTTTCACGCAAATGGGAAGATGCATACCGGCAGGTGTACTGCCCTTCTGAATAATCTTTGCCACGGCATCAGCGTATTGCTCTGGCTGCAGTTCCTTGTATTTTTCTTTAAAATTCTTAGGGTGAGTGCCTTTATAGCGGATACGCCGCTGATGTTTGGGCTCTTTTTCATCCAATGTGTGATTTTGGCCCATTGTCTTCCTCCGATTTCATCATATAGTTTTGTGTTTTCGTTACAGATTGTATGATAGCAGATAGAATTTATTAAAGCAACACCAGCCGTTAGTGAGTTACAAGTGAGTTTTTCCCGATAAATGAAGTGCATGCCAAGCTTGACTGGTAGGAAAAAAATATTTGAAAGAGAAACAATAAAGATGATACAAAATAGTTAAAAGACGTGTTGGTATATTAAAGGAAGCAACGAAAAAACACAAAAAGGAGTGGTGTTTGCGTGAAAATTTTATACGGCCGCATGTCTTCAAAATTTTCCACGATCTTTTTTGGCCTAACTTTCCTGATTTGCACTGTAATGCTTAATAATGCCTTTTGCGCAGAGGCCCCAGCGGAGTTAAAGGAGGGGTATCGAATGATGGTGGGAGATTTTGAAGTCACCGTATTGTCTGACGGCGCCAATAAGCGACTGCTCGATCAGCAATTGCAATTGTTGCAAGGTGACAAGGAAAGAATCAAAGACATATTAATGCGCGCTTATCCCGAGGAGCAAATCGAAACTACGGTTAATGCGTATCTTATTAACATGGGAGCCAAATTGGTGCTGATTGATACCGGCAACGGAACAATGGGCAGTCCGACCATGGGAAATGTGATTCATCATTTGCGTGCCGCTGGCTACAAACCTGAGCAAATTGATGAAGTTTACCTCACGCACATGCATGGAGATCATGTCGGAGGACTGGTATCAGGCGCGCAGCCAGTGTTCCCGAATGCAACAGTATACGCCAATAAGCGCGAAGCCGAATATTGGTTGAGCGACAGTAACCGTAATGAAGCTCCAGTTGATGTAAGGCGAACTTTTCAAGCGGTAAAAACAGCGGTTACCCCATATATGATTGCAGGCAAGTTTAAGACATTTGACGAAAATGTCTCTTTGGCTCCAGGTCTTAGAGCCAAAGAATTATTCGGACATACCCCCGGGCATACAGCGTATTTTATTGAGAGCAAAGGAAGTATAGTCGTTCTATGTGGGGACATCATTCACGTTGCAGCAGTGCAGTTCGAAGATCCTACCGTGACAATTTCTTACGACAGCGATAAAGCCGAAGCCGCGAAAACACGTCAACAATTTTTGGCCGAAGCGGCGGAAAATAATTGGCTTATTGGCGGAGCCCATCTCGCATTTCCTGGTCTCGGACATGTGCAGACTAATGACGACGACGGATATATTTTCTTGCCGCTGGATTTCCCGACATCGGAATAGGGGTCGGGTGGAGAACAGTTGATTTAATTGGAAGCGAGTTTGTGTTACGATGGACGATTTGAAGTCCGTTAAATTTCCGAACCAATTGCGAAAGGAACGTGCGACATATGGATGTAAGGCACTTAGAATATTTTATTGAAGTTGCAAGACAAAAAAGTTTTAGCAAGGCTGCCGAAATGCTCTATGTTTCCCAGCCTTCAATCAGCAAAGCCATCAAGGAATTAGAGAATGAGCTAGGCGTTGTGCTGCTTTATCGCAACACAAAATCGGTTGAGTTGACCGATCATGGCGAAGCAATCCTTGAGCAAGCTCAACAAATCGTTTCATCGTTTCAAAATATAACCGCCCAAGTAGAGAGTGTTTCAAAGCTGCGTACTGGAAAAGTCCATGTCGGGTTTCCCCCGATAACCGGCATAACGGTTTTGACTCATTTGATTGGAGCTTTTAAAAAAGAATACCCGAATATTGAGATTAATTTATACGAGTTTGGTTCGAAAAAGATTGAAGTTGCTATTCGCGATGGCCTGTTGGATGTGGGCGTAATACGTGTGCCGGTTGAAAATGCCGAAACTTATGAAATGATTACATTCGCACAAGAACCATTAAGAATCGTTATGCATCCGGCGCATAGGCTGGCCAAGCAAACGAAAATCAATTATGACGATCTAAAGGACGAACGTCTTGTATTATACAGCAACGATTTTGTTTTACATGATACAATCACGGAAAGATTTCAACATGCAGGATTTAATCCTCACGTTATTTTTAAAACTTCTCAGCGCGAGCTTATGATTCAGACTGTTGCAGCTGGCTTGGGTGTGGCTTTCTTGCCAAGTACTATTTGTAGCGGGCTTGAGAAAAGTATGGTTATTTCTCTTCCAGTAACCGATCAGGATTTGTATTTGCAATTAGCGATTGCATGGAAGAAGGGGCGGTACTTATCGCATGCAGCCCAGGAATTATTGGCGTATTTAAAAAAGAATTTAGTTGATTCTTCACTTCAAATAAACGAATAAAAAGAGCACACAAAAATGCAGATCACCTGTTAGTTAAGGTGATCTGCATTTTTGTGTGCTTATCAGCCAGTATTCTGGCACATTGCACTGGTTTTACGCGGTGAATAGCTGTGATAATAAAGCGATGCCCAGAACAATACTAAGGGTGCTCGCGCCGTAAGCGATTTTGTCGCTTGCCATAAAAAGATTTGTTTCGTTTGCATTCTGCCTGAATGCAGTCCAGATAAATCCAGCTTCCATTTATTCTATCGCCACCTTTTCTAACTCTTTGTCTTCATATTAACCATTTCCTGATTGTTCGTCCAATATACGCTTCGAATGCAGCCTATAACTAAATGGCATAATAGAAACGATTGAACAGCGTGGACGATAGGGGACGTTCCTTTTTTGGCACTAATTTGTTATACTTAAATAGAGGTGATTGTGAATGGGAAGGCAAGCAAGGCAATTAAGCAGCAGTGGCTTTTATCATGTGGTCTTTAGAGGGATTAATCATCAACACATTTTTGAGAATGAAAGTGATTATACCTACTTTTTAAAGGATTTGCAGTACTTGAAAGGCAGCCTTGTTTTTGAAGTGCATGCCTATTGTTTAATGAGCAATCATGTTCATCTTTTACTCAGAGAAAAATGTTTGGGAGATATATCGTTGATTATGAAACGGTTATTGACTAAATATGCAATGTATTTTAATCGAAAATATCAACGTAGTGGCGCATTGATTGCGAGTCGGTATAAGAGTGTACCAGTCGAAGCGGATGAATACTTTATCCCCTTGCAGCGCTATATTCATCAAAATCCACTAAAAGCTGGGCTAGTGAATAATCTAGACGAGTACTTTTTTAGTAGTTATCGAGAATATCTCTTCGGTGGAGGTTTGGTGGATACTGCGTTTACGCTAGGATTGATTGATCGTGAAGAATGGATACGTTTACATCAAGTACAGGAAAATGACGTTTTTGAGGTTTCAGGAAAACTCAGCGTGAACGATGAGGAAATACGGCGCAGGATAATGTTTCATACTAATGGGAGCGAACCGCACGAGATTGGCAAATGGGGAAAAGCTGAGAGAGATTCTATGCTGAGAAAGTTAAAAGAAGCAGGCTTATCCATTCGGCAAATTGAAAGAGTGACCGGTATTTCTCGAGGTGTTATAGGGAAAAGTTGACGAAAAAGGAACGTCCCTATTTGTCCCCACGTCCCTATTTGTCCCCTCGTCCCTATTTGTCCCCTTTTGTCCCTGCGTCCCTCTTTGTCCCTGTTTACAATTCGCTATTGCATGCTGAAGTGGGGTCGTAAGGAACGTCCCCATTTCAGCATTATTTACGAAGTATCATTTTTATGGCGTTTGTTGGACAGGTAGTCACGCATAAGCCGCAGCCATAGCATTTATTTTGGTAGAATACGACCTTTTCGTCTTCTTTTTTCTGCGCATCGAAAACACAGCGGTCAATACAAGCACCACATTGTACACAGGCATCCGCATCGACCTCTGCAACGTAATCTGCATGAGCAATGAGATCAGGTCGCTGATATTTCTTCATGAATTGCAAATCGTGACAACAACACTCGCAGCAACTGCAAAGTGCATAAACAAATTGGTCGGGATTATAAAAAGTCAGATGCACCAAACCGTGTTCGTGCGCTTTTTTCAGTACATCCTTGGCTTCTTCGAGAGTGATATAGCGTCCCTTTCCATCTTTTACATATTGATCCGCAATGTCATTGGTAAAAATACACACTTCCAGAGGATTGTCACAGCGTTGGTAACGCTCCCGGCATCCACAATTTGCCAAAGCAAAAGACCGCATATTGCGGATAACCTCTACAGCTTGCTGGGTTGGCAATATCCATTGAAGCCCTGACAGCGCTTCCACTACAGGAACTACTTTTGAGGAAGTCGGGACTTTTCCCTCTTCGATCCATTGATCATATTTCGCCATTCGTTCTTCAAGAAACTCATCTTTGCCTTCAAAGTACACGCTTTATCACTCCTGCAAAATATTTCTGTTTTTTACCTGAAAATACCCAATCCATATTATACGATTGCAAGAAAAAATATAAGATAACTTTTACGACTTCCACACAGTTTGTTAGGTGGAAGTCGGTTTTTTTGCCCGTACGAATGCGCTGACCAATGAGCCGTTAAATTCCTTCAGCTCGTTCTCCGTCATCGCAGCGACAATTTTTTGTGCTGTTGAACTGGTCAAGTCATACACTCTGGTGAAGATGATTTCGATATCCGTAAAGCCGGTTTTAGACAGTTTATTCTGATATTCTTGTTCGGTTAATGCCCCGGCAATGCAGCCGGACCACGCTAACAGATCATTTTGAATTTTGGCGGGTAACGGCTTGGTTGTTACAATATCGGATACTGCAAGCCTTCCGCCGGGTTTTAGAACCCGAAAGATTTCACGAAAAACCTGATCTTTGTCTGCCGACAGATTAATCACGCAATTAGAGATCACGACATCAACAGAAGACTCAGGCAATGGAATATCTTCAATATGGCCTTTTAGAAATTCTACGTTAGCAAGTCCGGATTTTTCTTTATTGGAATTCGCTTCCGCCAACATTTCGTCCGTCATGTCCAGCCCATATGCTTTTCCGGATGGGGCAACTCTTTTGGCGGAAAGCAAGACATCCAAACCGGCTCCGCTGCCTAGATCCAGCACAATTTCTCCGGCGTGGAGAGTTTCCAGCGCCGTTGGGTTGCCGCAGCCCAATGAGGTAGCCAAAAGATCTTTTGGCAAACCTTCTATTTCCGCTGCTTCATACAAATTTCCGGTGATTGCTTTCGTCGCCTCCTGATTTTCACCGCAACAGACGGAAGAGCCACAGCAGCTTGATTTTGTTTTGATGGCCATGGCATATTTTTTCATTACCTGTTCACGAAGATCTTTATCCATAAATACTCTCCTTTCGTTTTGGTTTATCAGCAACATCGGAATCCTGGCAGTGCTTGTGTCAGATATTGCAAGCTTTCAATAACTTGTTCGCGTTTATCGGCGGGAAGCGTGTCAATCACATTTTCAAAATAAACAGCCATTCTGGCTTCCACTTCTGCAAACAGAGATTGTCCTTTTTCACTGAGATGCAGCGTGAGGTAGCGCCTATCATCCGGGTTAGTATCGCGCACAATGAGTTCGTCATTTACCAATTTGTCGACGGAACGGCTGACTGTGCTCTTATCAAGTCTCAAAATTTCTGCAAGAGCGTTGATGGAAATGCTTCCTGCTCTGCCAATTTCAACAATCGTATGGCATTGACTCAGTGTGATGTCGCAGCAGGATGCTTCCTCGCGTTCCAGAACTCCCAGCTGACGGACTAATACTCGCAAATTTTCTCTTAACATTTTGGCTTGGTTACATTCGGACATACAATGTCTCCTTTTGTAAAATAATATTCCTTTGATTGTGTGCACCACTATTAATGTAACATACAATAGTTGCACAAAGCAATTGTTTTTTGTTAAAAATAGTAAATCATGAAACTGCATCAAAGACAAAAAGATGCTAATTTGGAAATGCAATTCAATAGCATATTCGTTCGTGAAATCGATTGACGTAAATGAGTAAAATTGCATATAATCATATTGAAAGCATTTTTAATTTTTACAAAAACACAAACACAAACTCAAAATGATAAGCAGGAGGAAAGGCTATGGAATTTTTGGACGTGCTCAAAGCACTTGGAGATGAAAATAGAATTCGCATTATCAACTTGTTGAGGCAGGAAGCCTTGTGCGTATGTGAACTGGAAGTGATCCTGAATTTAAGCCAGTCCAACGCATCGCGCCATGTGACGAAACTCAAAAATGCCAAATTGATTATCGGCGAAAAGAAAGCGCAATGGATATATTACCGGCTTGATAGAAATATACTTGAAAAATTTTCGTTTTTGAATGCCCTCTTTCATGAAGACTTGACAAGGCTGCAACAATGTCAAGCGGACTTGTTGCAGTTAAAGAAACACAAAGAAAGCGGCATAGGGTGCGAAGAACTTACTGAAAATAAAACAATGCGATTATGATGGGTTGTGTGGAGGAAGAATATGAAAAGGTCATTGCAAAAACCGCAAATTCAGTGTTTAACAGCCGGAGAGAAAGTAAGGATTCAAAAAGATGGTTCTACCAAACTGCCGATATCTTTAAAACAAGAACAGGATGCTTTATTTTTTAAAACAGCAGATGGTTATCAGATCGTGCCGTTGCTTCCGGATGTCAAACGGATCTATATTGAAGTTACTACGAAATGCAATTTTGATTGCATAACCTGTATTCGCAGTTCATGGGAAGATGAATTAATTCACATGGATTGGACAACGTTTGAAAATATACTGGAAAGCCTCAAAGGGTTACCCGACTTGCAGTCAGTTCACTTTGGCGGTTTTGGTGAACCCATGATGCATCCACGTATTTTTGACATGTTGAAAGCAGTAAAGTCGCTTGGATTGAGAGTAGAAATGATTACTAACGGATCGTTTTTGCGGGAAGAAATGATTCGGAACTTGATTGATCTTGAATTGGATGTCTTGTTTACCTCATTAGATAGTCCGGAAGAAGAGGAATACAATGCAATTCGGCAAGGCGCCAATTTTCAAAGTGTTTATCAGAATGTTGTCCGGTTGCAATCGTTAAAGCAGGAAAAGAACACGAAAAAACCGGAGCTTGGTATTGAATTCGTTGCGATGAAGAAAAATTTTGCCCGTCTGCCGAAGCTGATCCGGTTAGCCTGGGATTTGCATGCCAGCCAAGTGGTGGTTACCAATTTGATGCCTTATCATGAATCCATGAAGGATGAAATTGTCTATGATTTGGATGATACCGGAAACTTATTTGGTCAAGATTCACTCTTGACTTCGATTCGTGCGCAGATGGCAAATATGAAATTGCGAACCGAGCGATATTGTAAATTTATTGCCGATAAATCATTGTGTATCAATCATATGGGGTATATCAGTCCTTGCTATGCGTTGATGCATAGCTATCAATGTTATGTCTATGGACGGAAAAAGCGAATGAGTGCTTACCATTTGGGAAATGTGAACGAAAAACCATTGCGTGAGATTTGGATGGATTCCCGTTATGTCCGTTTCAGGCAAACCGTAAAGGACTATCATTTTCCTTCCTGCACGGACTGCAAATCGTTGGACGGGTGCAATTATACCGAAAGCAACGAAATGGATTGCTGGGGCAACAGTCCATCCTGTGCCGACTGTCTGTGGGCCAGAAGGATGATTGCTTGTCCGTAGAGGGTTATGAGCTAGGACATTAATTAAAGAGATTATCATTTCTGGATCGATTTTTGACATTGTGGATTTTTGTGGCAATGGCGATTGGTGTTGGCGGAGGTTATTTGTTTCCGGGAATTGCCGCGTGGCTGGACAAGTTTACGATTGGGACGACCTCCATACCGATTGCGGTTGGTTTGATTGTCATGATGTATCCGCCGCTGGCCAAGGTGAAATACGAGGAACTGGGCAATGTGTTTCGCAATGTTAAAGTCATGGTCTTATCTTTGGTGCAAAACTGGATCATCGGCCCGGTGCTGATGTTTATTTTGGCGATTACCTTTTTAGCGGATCAGCCGGAATACATGGTAGGGTTGATTCTAATCGGCCTTGCTCGCTGCATAGCGATGGTGATTATTTGGAATTCGCTGGCGGACGGTGATACGGAATATGCCGCAGCATTGGTAGCATTAAATTCCATTTTTCAACTGATATTTTATTCGATTTTTGCCTATTTCTTCATTACGGTATTGCCGGGCTGGATTGGGTTTACGGGGATGAAAATTCAGGTTTCCATGCAGGATGTAGCCATGAGTGTGGCGATTTACCTTGGTATTCCTTTCCTGGCGGGGTATCTTACGCGGCGATTTTTGCTGCCTGCTAAAGGTCGCGACTGGTATGAGAATACCTTTATTCCTAAGATCAGTCCTCTGGCGCTGATTTCTCTATTATTTACCATTGTAATTATGTTTTCACTTAAAGGCAGCTATATTGTGAAACTACCGATGGATGTGGTGCGGATTGCTATTCCGTTGATTATTTATTTCGCAGTCATGTTTTTGATTTCGTTTTTGCTGAGTTGGCGAATGGGAGTCAATTACGAGCAAACAACCACCTTGTCCTTCACGGCTGCCAGCAATAACTTCGAACTCGCCATTGCAGTTGCGGTAGCTATTTTTGGTATCAATTCCGGCGAGGCGTTTGCTGCGGTGATCGGACCGCTGATTGAAGTGCCGGTGATGATTGGCTTGGTAAATGTGGCATTGTATTTTAAAAAATATTTTGCAGCTCATTAGTGGCAGTATTGTTTTTTATGATACAAAGGTGAAGTTGATTTAAAGCATAAATAACAAAAGTATCCAGTATGCTGATTAAGCGTGCTGGATACTTTTGTTATTCCATAAGAAAGCATAAAATTTTATCTTATGGACATAGGTGCAACCAACGACTTCTGCCGCCGATTAGAAAGATCGACACAAGGCTTGTATGCAATTTATCTAGGATAACTTTTTGGCGACTGATTGTGTCATTTGGTTGATTAATTCGGGTGTTACAGCAGTCTGTCCCTTTACAACGCCCAGTTCGGTCAAAAATATAGCTTGTGGAGTAATTCCAATATTTTCAATTATCTTTTTGGCGCAGCCGACTGGACAGCCATCAACGGTAACGACAGTTTCGACCTCTTTAGCAGCATCAATGAAAGAAGAGAATCCGGCTCCGATCCCGGCAAGACAACTGCCGCTAGCTTTGGCATACCCATCTTTGCGGAGCTTCCGAGAGACCTGATCCGCCAATTCACCCACATCGGCACATCCGGAGCAGGAGTATACAATTCGTTTTTCACTATTGGATTGAATATCACTCATGCAAAATTCCTCCCTATCAATATGATAATATTAAAATTTTATCATGTGACATTACTATACTTTCAACTATCGACACAGTCAATAGTTGTCTTGGTCAGCGATGCATTTAATTTAAATGCTGCGAATATTCTTGCGAATTTTTTAAAATAAAGTAAATAACACTTGTAAGGGATTATAATAAGAGTAAAGAATTAATATAAAAAAAGAGAGGATTGTTATGGCATGGTTAACAGGTTATTCAAGCGAAAAGGCGAACTGGCTTCCAACCATCGATCCGAAAAAATGAGTAAGATGCAGTAGAATTGTGCATGAATTGCGGGAAAAATTTTTATGAATGGACAGAAAACGGCTTTAGAGCTCAAAACCCGTACGAATGCGTCGTAGGTCGTACGACTTGCACCAATTTATGTTTAGGTAAAGCTATTTATCATATGGTAGAAGTACAGAGTGAATGGATCAATGGAATAAGAACGCATACAACATCCGTTTGAAACTGGATATTTATGCAAAAGACATGAAAAATAGAAACAAAAAGGATAGGAAGCGGAGCGTGTGTTCATGGACCAAAAGAATAAAAATAAAAATAAAAATGAAGTTTTTAATTGGATTGCTCCTATCTATGGTTTGTTTTATGAATATCAAAAACGAAATTATCATGTAGTTTTAGATAAGATAAAAAATGAATTGGATTTATCCGGGTACAAAAATATTATCGATGTTGGCTGTGGGACGGGTGCTTTATGCTCTGTGCTTCATCGAAAAGGGTTTGTTGTAACTGGAGTCGATACAGTTCAAAAAATGCTCAACATTGCTATAAAAAAACAAAAAAACAAAGAAATTGAGTTTATACTGGCGAACGTCCTTGAAAGATTGCCATTTGAGGATAGAAGTTTTGACATTTCCATTGCATCTTATGTGGCACATGGACTAAATGAACATGATAGAAAAACGATGTACGCTGAGATGAGTCGGATAAGCAAGTATTTGGTCATTATATACGATTACAATGAAAATAGATCTGTTCTTACAAATATAGTAGAATGGCTCGAGGGAGGAGATTATTTCAATTTTATTGGTAAAGCTAAGATGGAGATGAAGGAGCACTTTCAGGATATTCGAGTTATCAATGTTGATTTGCGGGCGGCATGGTATGTTTGTGTGCCGCATGATAAATAACAATAAGTGGAAGAAAAGCTTAAAAAGAGACCGAGCGCTGATCTATACTTTAAGCTTGTATTGAGGAGAAAGATGCAGTGTGAAAGACATCTAAACGCCGTAACAATCACTGCTGTACAAGTTCAGGCTCAGCCTGAATAAAAAATGAAACATCAAGAGAGACCGCCGGTATTTTATGAATATAGTATCAAGAAAGAAGGAAAAAGCTTTCAACGGGAATACATACTCCGTTGAGCAGAGCACGTGGCTTTGAAAAAGGAGAAGGACAATGACACGAAACAGAATGATCTATGGAGTACTGACCCTATTGTTATTGGTTGGCGTTCCATTGACCGGTTTTGCCGAAAGCCAAACCTCTGTTAATGGCAAGCCGATTTTGGTATCCGTTGTTTCAACGACTGTATCACCAGAACCTGTTGTTTTAGCTGATATTTGTCCAATAGCAGGAAAATTTGATGGTTCGGTTAGTGTTTATGCCAAAAATCTCAAAACCGGTCAAGTGATGGTGTTCAATCCTGATCAAATTTTTGCTTCTGCCTCTACTATCAAGGTTCCCGTTTCTGTTGTCATGTATCGTCAATTCTATGACCTAGCCGACCAAGAAACTCGTCGTAAATATGACAACGGTATTTCACTGATGTTGAGCATAAGTGATAATGACTATTTTGCCGATTTTCTGGATGAAATAGAAGAAACGATTGGGCCTGAAATTATCCAACAGCATTTTGTGCAGCTAGGGATGAAAAATACAACGCTTCGTGACCCTCAAGCGCGGAAGGATTTCGGTTATTCGAACGTCACTACCGCCGTGGATATGGGGTTGTTTTTTGAACAATTCTATCTCGGAAATTTGATCAATAACGAAAAAACAAATTTCATGAAAGATGCTTTAACCAATACAATTTTCAACGATGAGTTGCCCCGTTATATGCAAGGACGCCGTGTTCTCCACAAAGTGGGTGAGTTGGACGATATATTGGCCGATGTTGGTGTAGTAGAGGGGGAAGCCGGTCCGGTCATCATTAGCATTTTTACAAAAACAACGTTGGATACCGATTACGCCAGCGATTATATTGCTGCACTGTCTGCGTGTATTTATCGCCGTTTGACAGGCGAAACGACAGATTGGAAAGGTCTGTAAAGGCGATGGAAGCCAACTTTGCATTTCGGACAAAAATGGGTAATTTGGTTCCGCCTTTAAAGCACAAGTACGATGAAACAACGAGGGAAAGGAACTAGGGAACGGAAATAATTTTGAAAAACAATTGACAGTTAACATATGGGGGGGTATTCTATGTTTATATATATTACAATTTTATAATATACTCATTTGATCATCAAATCATATTTTGAGGAGATGGAGACAAAATGGATTGGAAAGAACGAGCGGATCTTGTTATTTTGGGCGGAGGGCCAGCCGGATATTTGGCAGCCATTCGGGCTGCGCAGCTTGGGTCGCGTGTTACCATCGTTGAACACGATCAAATTGGCGGCGTGTGCTTAAATCGAGGCTGTATCCCAACCAAGGCATTGTTGCGGACAGCGGAGTTCAATGCTCTTTTCCGCAAAGGAGCAGAATTTGGCGTGACGACTTCAATGCTGCCAATAGATTGGTCCGCAGCGCACAGCCGAAAAGCCAGGGTGGTTAAGAGCCTACGCATGGGTGTGGAATATTTGCTGCGCAACGACCGGATCCATCTTGTTAAAGGAAAAGGGGATTTTACTCATTTTGACCGGTTGAAGGTGGAAACAGAAGAAGGCGTGCTGGAACTACAGAGCAAGAAATTTCTTGTAGCTACCGGGTCTGTGCCGATGCGGCCGCCTATCCCGGGAATAGACGCACCGACTGTACTGACGAGTAACGAAATCCTAGAGATGGAAGCTGTACCAAACCGCTTGACCATCATCGGCGGCGGAGTGATTGGCCTGGAGTTTGCCCAGATGTTTAATGAACTAGGAAGCAAGGTTACCATTATCGAAATGGCCGATCAGGTTTTGCCCAACGAAGACGGTGAAATGGCGGCTGAAGTACTGAAGAGTATGAAACGCCAAAGAATTGCAATCCAATTATCCAGCACAGTCACGGGAATTACTGCTGCTGATTCAGGAACGACTGTGAAATTTTTACGCCAAGAAAAAGAAGAACAGCTGGAAGCCGACTACGTGCTGCTTGCTGCCGGTCGAAAACCGTCAGTACCGAGAGGATTGCTTGCATTAGGGGCGGTAACGGATGCAAAGGGGGCCTTGATCGTTAATGAACATCTGCAAACAAGCCTTCCGGGAATTTATGCGGCCGGTGATGTAATTGGCGGAAAGATGCTGGCCCACAAAGCATATGCGGAAGGTCGGATCGCGGTAGAAAATGCGCTGGGGATGTCGAAGGTCATGACCTATCATGCGCTTCCGTCTTGTGTGTATATTCAGCCGGAATTGGCTGCAGTCGGCATGACGGAGCAAGAAGCCGTTGAAAACGGCTATGAAGTGCGGGTAGGACGCTTCATGTTCCGTACCAACGGACGAGCTTTGTGCATGGGCGAACGGGAAGGACTGGTGAAGGTTGTTACGGATAGCCGGAGCCACATTATTCTAGGCGCACAAATTTTTGGATCATCCGCGACGGAACTGATTTCCGAAATGACAATGGCGATCGCTTTCCGTCATACCGCCGATGAGGTTGCGGATCTTATTCATCCTCACCCCACGTTGAGCGAAGCCGTTATGGAAGCGTGCGCCGATGCAGTCGGACGCTCGATCCACAAAGCATAGAAGAACAAAACCGAGGAATAGTTAAAGTTAGGGAGGAATTTATCATGGAAGAAAAAGAACGTTATGGCTTTATTATGTGCGTATGCACAGGAAAGTGTCCGGGATTTAAGGCAATGGACATTTGGGACTTTATCAACCAGGTACGGGTGGAACTTCCGGTAGAATACGGATTCATTCATCCGCAGCTCTGTGAAGAAGATGGCGACCGTTTTCTAGCGGACTTTTTGAAAGCAAACAGGAAGGTAATCATTGGAGCCTGCGCGCCCAATATGCAGAAAAAAATGTTTAAACAGGCTTTTAAGGATGCGGGGCTTGATGTGGAAAAAGATGCTGTTATGCTCGATATTCGAGACATGACCAATGAAAAGGCGATTGAAAAAGTAAAAAAAGCGCTTAAAGAATTGGGTTTTGAGGGGGATGAAGAATAATGAGCGAAGACAAAGATACCTTTATGGGTGTGCCCAGAGATACGATTGACTGGAAACCGACGATTGATTATGAAAAATGCGACTACTGCATGGAATGTTTTGACTTTTGTCCGCACCATGTATTTGAAAAACGGGAAAATGAACCGATCAAGCTTGTCGTTGCCAACCCTTTGAATTGTGTGGTATTTTGCCGGGCCTGCAGCAAAACGTGTGGTCCGGATGCGCTAACCTTCCCCAGTAAGGCGGAAGTATCGAAGAAAATCAAAGAAACGCGGGAGGCGATGAGCAGTCATGAGTGACAAATACGCTGTTTTACCCTGCAATGGCCTGGACAAATGTGCTGGGCAAATGACCAAAGAAATTGCGATGCTTCTTTGCGAAGGCACGCAAAATGAAATGATTTGTCCGGTATTTTACCGGGTTGCTGATGCCCGCTATGATAAGATCGCAAAAGAAAATCCGCTGTTGGTTGTGGATGGCTGCGGAACACGCTGCGCCAGCAAACTGGCCGGCGAAAAGGGCTTGAAAATTTTTCGCAAAATGACGGTGACGGAAGAGGCGCAAAAACGGGGCGTGACACTGCCAACAGATACGCTTCGACTCAGCGAAAAAGAAATTGCCCTTTGTACTGCGATGGCGGATGAATTCATCAAAGAAGAAACCGCCGTACCGGAACAAATGGTTCAAGCTGTGGAATTTCCTGCTCCTGCAGAGTACCTCATCCATAAAAAAGATAAGTTTATTTTCCGTGTGCCGACCGAAGGATTTTATTTTTCGGAGAACGATTGCTGGCTGCAGGTCGTCGGTAATCGGGCCCGTATCGGGATCACGGACTTCATGCAGCAAAGTTTGTCGGATATTATGTTCTTTACGCCGCCACCAGTCGGGGTAGAATTGGAACAATTCGACGAAGCCGGAAACGTCGAATCCGGCAAAGCGGTTTTCGAGCTGATTTGCCCGGTCAGCGGCAAAGTTGTGGCAGTGAACACAGAACTATTGACTGCGCCGGAACGGATCAATGAAAATCCGTATGAGCAAGGCTGGGTTGCTGAACTGGAATTGACCAATTTTGACGAAGAAAAAGATTTTCTGCTGAACACGGCAGATTATATGAAAATCTTAAAGAAAAAGGTGGATGAATTCCATGTCAACAAACAAAAAGGTTAACGTTATCGCTTGCAGCGGCATGGGAAAGGTATATGGACTGATGGCTCGCGAAGCGGTGCTGCATACAGTGCAGCGTCTTTGCCCGGAACAGGCAAAGACGCTTTGCTTGGCGTATATTGTTACCGGTGATGAGGAAGCGTTGGCTGGATTTGATAATCAACCCTGTATTACAGTTGATGGCTGTCCGGCTATGTGTTCGGCAAAAAGCGTGGCTGCTATGGGCGGCGATATCAAGGAAGAATTAAAAGTACTTGATGTCATGAAATTGCACAAAGGGGCAAAACCGGGAACTGCGACGGAATTGACACCGGAAGGCTGGGCCATTACGGAAGAAATTGCAGCAAAGATCGCCGAGCGGGTACAGGAAATCCAAAAGGAGGAGAGATAGGAACATGGCGGAAGAATTGAAAATCGGCGTTGTATCATGCAGTGGAGAAGATTGTGCCGGCGGAACAATCTCCCGGTTAGCCACACGGAAAATGATAGACGAGATACGGCCTGACAATACCGTAACTATTTGCTTACCGCTCTTTATAGCGGGTGGACAAGAGGAAAGAATGTTTGCCAAGGAATACCCGACGATTGCTGTTGACGGCTGCAAACAGGCTTGTGCCAAACGCGCCACAGAAAAATATAGCGGCAAGGTCAACAGTGTGGTTTTTGTTTCGGAAATTATCGGCGATGAATTCGCAGAAAGCCCGGCATTATCTACCCGGGACCTGACAACAGAACATCAGGCCATGGTGGACAAAGTGGCGGCTGAGATAACGAAGCAGTTTGATGAAATTATGAACGCGAAAGGGAAAGACTCAGGCGCTCGAAAGAGTTCATCCTGTAGTTGCGGATGCGATTGTTAGAGACGCCTAGGATTAAAGGGACATGAATATGGATACTCACACTCATGGTTATGAAGGTTGTAATCATAGTCACAGCCATGGACATAGTCATGGCATGCGGCGCGAAGGCAAGAAAAAAAGTCTGAGCATTGCGCTGGTCATAGCTTTCGGCATGATGATTGCCGGAAGAAAACTTAGATATGAGTGCTTGGGGCTGTCAAGGCGGGATTTGCACTTTTTCCACGGGCCATTAAAACTGAAAATTTGACTTATGGCGTTAAGGTGAAATACTTTTAGGAGGGGCGGTCATGGATCTTCATATTGAATTAGCAGCCCAAGAGTATATCAAAATGAAATCGTTGGATTGCAGTATTACCTTAAGCGTGGTGGAACGTCCGGGCGGAGTTTGAGGTAGCGGAAAGTGCGGGCAAACGCCTCGCTACCCGTCCGTGAGACTGGGAAAACCTGCGATTATTGATAATTACGAACGCATAGAGATTGATGGCGTCAGTGTCTATTACCTACCGAGTTTGTCAGAACTGTTCAAGGGGATTACAGTAAAGATGGAAAAACTGCTTTTTCTTAAGTGGTTGGTTGTTTCAGGAGAAAAATAATATCAGACGTTTTTGTTGGGAGGATATCATGGCGGAAGACATTGTTGTAAAAATGACGGCTGATTTTTTTAAAACGCTGTCTCATCCGGCGCGGATAAAAATTCTGCATACGTTGGAGAAAGGTGAGCGCTGCGTGTGTGAAATCATCGAGGAAGTTGACATTGAGCAATCAAACTTATCGCAACATTTGGGCGTATTGAAAAAGCAGGGGATTATCGATTCCCATAAGGATGGTCAAAAAGTGATCTATCAGATTGTTTATCCATCGGTTCTTGATGTGGTCAGCGCTGCGGAAAAAACGTTAAGTGAGCAAATTGGCCGCAGCCAAAGCATATTGAAATTTTTGAAAGATAAATAAAAATGGGAGGGTATTCCTATGAGAATGCTGGCTGAATTTTTTCCTGAATTTGCTGAAAAGCTGGATGAAATAGATCGGCTTTATCAAGAAAAAAGAATGATTGATGAAAAAACATATCAATTTATTTGTTTTGCTCTTTCGATCAAAGGCCGCTCTAAACCTTGTGTGCTTAAGCATTTTAAAGGCGCGCTGGAAGCCGGAGCGACGGTCAGGGAGTTGTCTTATATCTTTGCATTGACGATGCGTGAAGCAGCTGGCGCAGACGATTGCTGGACCCATGATGCCATTGGAGACTGGAAGGAAATAGTTGCCGGAAATGTGAGTTGTGACTGTAAAAAATAAGTTAAAAGCTGAAAATAAACTGCTTCTCAATAGCTTTGAAATTTTGAGAGGCAGTTTGTTTTCACCCTTTCAACCAGCGGCTTGTAGGTCGGGGATCAACAGGCTATAACACTCGAACTAAGTTCGCTCTAAGGGTTCGGCGGGGGCAATAACCCCCTCCGAACCTAAGGCTCACTTATATTTCAATTAAGTAGACTGAAAATTCCGCTATTTCTAAAGGATTTGCAAGAACTATGTCGAAACAAATTTTTAAGAGACGACTTAACAAGGCTATCTCGAGTACATAGATGACTGGTGGCGATTTCCCGTACATTCCAAAATGAAAAGGAGGGTGTAGTGATGGGTAAAAAAATACTGGTTGCCCTGGATAATTCGGATTATGCTGATAAGGTTATGCTTGAAGCGGTGCAACTGGCTAAAGCATACAAAGCTTCGCTCATTGGAGTATCCGTAATTGAAAATGCTTACACCGAAGGATGCGATCAATGCAAACCATGGGTAAATGAGACCAAAGATTATTGGGCTCTTTCTTATCAGACTGTACTTGACAAGTGTAAAAACCTATTCGAAGAAAAAGGAGGCTGCACGGAAGAAAGCTGTATTACTTTTGACCACAAAATGCTGACCGGAAGTCCTGCCGTTGAAATTTTAAAATATGCAGAACAGCAGGGTGTTGATATCATCGTATTGGGTCACCTTGGCAAAACAGCGGCGTCCGGTTTTCTAATCGGCAGTGTAGCGCAAAAGGTAGCCGCTTACAGTAAATGTTCGGTTTTTATTGTGAAATAATTTTTCTAGCGCGAGAAAGCGGTACAGGCGTATGATCCAAAAGCAGCTACGTGTCTATACAATAGGCAAATAGCTGCTTTTTCTTGTTATTAGCACCCCTGATCTGAACTCTGAAAAATTATGTTTCAGCTACGATTTTTCCAATATCGGTAGTGTCGTATCCGCCGATGTTGCCAAATTCCTTTTTAAACGTAGCGGACCGAATAATATTCAACATGGAGAGGACCTCGGGCGTATGGAGGTCCTCTTTTTTTATAATCAGTTGATAACGCTCTTTTTTGATCGGGATAAATTCTATATTATCCACCTGCCTTGCTATTTTTTCGTTTCCGACGGCAACATCAGCTTCTCCGCTGCTTACTGCGCTGGCTACTGTCAAATGGGATGAAGTTTCATTGGAATAGCCGTTGACTTGGGCGCCGCTGATACAAAGAAGTCTGAGGTTCTCATCCAGCAGCACTCTGGAGCCTGCGCCTTTTTCCCTGTTGATCATCGTTATGTCATCACGTGCAAAATCGCTCCAGGTCTGAATGTTTTTCGGGTTTCCTTTTGCTACATAAAAACCCTGCATTCTACAGGTCAGATGGATGATGACTGCGGGAATTCCGGGAAGCAGCCTTCGCACGTAGGGGATGTTGTATTGGTCCGTGTCGCCATCCCATAAATGAGCGGCCGTAACCTGGACTTTGCCCTGATACAGAGAGATGAGGCTGTCATAGCTGCCAATATACGCACGCAGTGCCGGTATGCCGCTTAGACGCAGATAGTTTGACAGGACATCCAAGATGACATCTTGCCCGCAAATAATGAAATTTTTACTGTTTTGGTTTGTTACGAACGTTAGGTCATTCGGAGATGGTTCCTTGATTGTTGAGGCTGCCTGCAGATTTCTCGATTTTGCAATGTAATCTTCTACATCTTCCTGCGTGAAGCGTACTTTGCGCCCAACTTTATACGATGTGATTTCACCTTTACGAATTAAATCATAGATCGTGCTTTTACTAACATGCAAAATATCGGCCACTTGCTGTGTCGACAGTGCTTTATTCTGATCCATCGTCAACCACCCATTCTGTTTTATACGTTGTTTAATATCATTATATATTATTTCGCACATTTATTGCAACGATGGGCTAATTTTTCAAGATGTTTCGTTTTGTTTCGCATATTTATATGCTATAATTTATCCGAAACGACTCATAAAGTCGTTGTTTTATGGTATATAAACTATTTCGCATTATTTCGTACATTTTCACGTGAAAGAGGCTATGGTATGGTCAATTTCCGCATATTGCGAAACCAACGATTGTCATGCTGTTTGCTTTGTTGAAGCCAGTTATCTTTTATGGTCTCCGTCGAGAAGATGGAGCTAGCGTGCCCTGCTTTAGGACTGCCGTTGCAGGTAGGAAATAAAAATACGGAACAATTATTAGAAAAAACGACCGTTACCATTGGAATACGGGCAGAAAATATAGCAGTAACAGCAGATGATTCAGCAGACAGAGATGTGATTGCGCCTAATCAGCTTATTTGTATAGTAAAGCAGGTTCATCCAAAGAGAAATGGTGTGCTTTTGCTGCTGAAGCCGTTACGAGGGACTACTGCAGATTTCCTGGAGGTAGACGTTACAACGGGTATGTTGGGTCAAGAAACGAAGGCTGCTGTTGGTCAAAGGTTAAGGGTATCCTTGTCACCGGAACAGATTTTTCTGTTTGCGGATTAAATGCTTGTTTGATACCGAAATTACGGATTGCAGACTGTGTCTACTCTGATAAACTACCTTGGAAAGATATATGGATTATCTTATGAAAAATAAGATAATTTAAAGGAGATCATCAACATGTCGAACCGTTCGCGCACTTCCGATAAGGGAGTTCGGGATGATCCGCCTTCATTATGGAGGCTATTTTTTGTTTATTTATTCATAGGGATATCTGGCTTTGGCCCCACTTTGGCCGCTGAAACAAAAAAACGCATTGTTCATAGGCATAAATGGATCCGCGAAGAGGATTTTCTAAACGGGCTGGCGCTGGCGCAGATATTACCGGGTGCTACGTATGTTTCTCTGACTGCCTATATTGGCTATAAAATTCGCGGAACGTCAGGAGCGGTTATAAGCTTTTTGGCTTTATTGATTCCATCGTTCCTTATCATGTTGATGCTTTCCCATGTGTACCTCACGTATGGCTTATTACTGCAGGTCAGTATCTTTTTCGAAGGGTTAGCGGTCATTGTGGCGGCGTTGATAGCGCACGCCGTCATTGAAATTGGCAAAGCAACAATTACCGACGGTAAAGGGTTGTTTTTGGCGCTGGCATCAGCAGGGCTTTTTTTTCTTTATCCCAGCATCTTTTTGTTGCTGTTCTTAGGCGCTATAGCAGGAATAATAATGTACAGTGGACGCATTCGTACCGTTGAAATCGGGGATAATGATCGAGCAGAGGAACGGTTCAATAAGTCGTTCTCTTGGAACAAATTGTTAGGCTTATTTACTTTATTAGTATTCATTTTTTTGTTCACTCATTTAGAACCGATCCTGCTGCAACTTTTCTGGGTATTCTTTCGTATGGGGGCTTTTCTGTTTGGCGGCGGATTTGCCATGATCCCGTTTATAGCGCAAGAGGTTGTGCAAAATTATCATTGGCTTACTCAGGATCAATTCATGGTCGGACTTGCGTTGGGACAAGTGACTCCTGGGCCGATTTCGATTACAGCAACATTTATTGGCTATAAAGTTGCAGCTCTTAGCGGCGCTATTGCGGCCACATTTGGTGTCTTTTTGCCATCTCTTTTTTTGGTAATTCTGACAGCTGAGTTGCATCAAAAAATTCGGAACAATAAATGGGTGAAATCGGCTATACAAGGAATTGTTGTTGTTTTCACCGGTATGATAGCCAACGTAGTCATTAACCTTGCCCGCCATTCATTGACGGATGCGTTTTCTATCTGCTTTGCCGCATCCGTGTTTCTACTATTGCGTTGCAGCAAGCTTGATACCGTTTTGGTAGTTGTGTTTGGTTCTTCCATCTATTGGTTAATAAAAGTGGCATTTTAAGAAGGCAATATTATCTATTTTACAAACTTCCGAGAATGAGGCATTGAATATTTTATACGGAGTCATCCTTTGGTTCTGATTATTGACCATTGCTATTGGACCAGCGGACAGTTATGGAGTATAATGTAATCGTTGCGATGATTCCATTCGGATCAAAGGCAATGGACTGACGGATAAATATGGCCTTTGACGAAGTGTATTTTTTCGCTCGGATACAAAAGAAAACGGCTATTTGCATGGTGGTGCAGATAGCATTTTGTTTTTGATCGATATATTTCAAGTTGTGCTTTTGATGAGCAAGATCAAACCATTAAAAATCTAAGGGTGGTGAACCGCTATATTATCAGAACTCGAACTTCAAAAAATTGCAAAGAAACAATGGGATTTCCATACGATCAATGATGATGAACGGATTACGATAGAAGAAAAAATGAAAAAAACGGCAGAAATGCGAGATGAGCTAATTGACCTGCACGGAATTCGGGATGACTACAATACTGCAGCGCGATTCGCTCTATTTGCTATGCAACAGCCTGAGAACGTCGCGTCCAACAAAGTGAGCGAAGTACTTCTCAATGGTTTAATCACGGCAATTATGCAGCCATATGATGAGGCGTATACTTTTAAACTGATCCACTTAGTCCGAAATGCAGCTGTTGACATTGCGAACTTGGTCAAATTGACCGATGAAGAAGTAATGAATCGGATTTCTGTATGGCAGCCTGACTCATCGCTTAAGGTGCAAATTTTTGATATTGAGGTACTTATTGACGAGTGGGACGTGGCCAATGAGATATGTTCGACAGGAGAAAATTTATCCGGTTTGCATTGAATGCTGTTTTGCGAATAGCTGTGTTTTTATAATGCAAGAATGTATTTGTGAAAGGGGCTTGCCAAAAAAGATTATTACAACAAACTGTATACTGAGTACAAAAAATGTCAACAGTTGTAAACTTATTTATTATGTGTTAAAATTAATCTGAAAATGAATGAATGGCGGTGGTAAATCTGGAGAATAAAAAACTGACAGCGACTACTGATCCCATTGAGAAACAAGCCATGTATCATTTTGAAATTAGTTTGGGCCTGCATGATATTGATATCTCTCTTGTGCAAGGAGGTCTTCATCGCGTTGAGGGAAATGTTGTTAAAATGTATCATGTTTTTAACAACGAAGAGTATCCGTTAGACAATATAGCCCTGAATGAAGTGGATAAGATTGTTCTTTATACGAACAGCACCGGTGAGCCAGTTTCAAAATGCCGGGCCTATATAGTCGGCGTGAATGAGTTTGCTGCTCGCGGAAAACTTAAATATTTGCTTGAGAATGAATTAAACAAACTGGCTGCAAATTTACTTAGGAAACTAGAAGTTGTGCGCCAGTATAGTTGTATTGCATAGATCGTTTTTTTTGAAATAACATACAATCAAAAGCAGGAAGACTTCAGCAATAATTAAGGGGCTGTCTCAAAATAGGTTTTAAAACCTGTTTCGGACAGCTCCCTTTCTTTTGGTAGTAAAAAATATGTTAACTTTGTATTTTTTACTGAACCGG
>JAGFZV010000028.1 GCA_017889545.1 Bacillota bacterium | reverse complement strand
GTTTTTCCTTATAGCTAAAGCGATTCCATTCCACTTGCAGAGCAAGTGGTTTATTTGTTTTACCTTGCAAGCAAGCTAAAACGCACTAAAGTGCAACAACTAAAAACGCCTCCATCAAATGGACGGCGTTTTTCTTTTAGTCATTTTCTGTTTTTACTGGAAATCTCAAGAATTTTATTAGCAGTTTCTTCAATCGCTTTATTCGACACATCAACAACCTGACAACCTAATTTACGGATAATTTTTTTTGCATATTCCATTTCTTCCGTAATCCGATCCAGATTAGCATAACTTGCGTTGGGAGCCAAACCCAATGTTTTTAAGCGCTCAGCACGAATCTCATTTAACTTAAATTGATCAATGACTAATCCGACAATTTTTTCAGGTGGAACGGAAAATAATTCTTCCGGGGGCGGAACCTCTGGAACAAGCGGTACATTGGCAACTTTTAATTTTTTATGTGCCAAATACATGCTAAGCGGCGTTTTAGATGTACGGGACACGCCAATAAGCACAATATCCGCTTTCAGCAAGCCCCATGGATTTTTTCCGTCATCATATTTTACTGCAAATTCAACCGCTTCTACTCTTTTGAAATACTCCTGGTCCAACTTATGTATTAACCCCGGTTTTAATTTTGGTTCCTTGGAGGACAGCTTTTGAACCGCCTTGATCATCGGCCCCATGATGTCCACTGTCACAATATTATGCTTAGAAGCATATTCTAACAAAGCCTCCCGCAAATGCGGCGACACCAAAGTATGACAAATAATACAAGTATGTTTTGCCGCCTCGGTAACCGTTTCCGCTATCTGATCTATCGAGTTAATATATGGGATACGGATGATATCAATCTCGTTAGAATCAAATTGGCTTGCAGTGGCTCGCGCCACCATTTCAGCAGTTTCACCAATTGAGTCAGATAAAGCATAGATGATCGATAATGAAGCCATGCTAGTTACCCCCTTTTCCCCTGACCAAAATCAACTAACAGCCTAGTCAGATTCGTTTTCGTAAGGCGCCCGATAACCTCATAAACTTTCCCTGAACTGCCATCAGTTGCCCGAACAACCGGCAAGCTATCCACTTCATAATCAATAATTTTCCGGGCAGCGGTTAAAATAGATTCATCAGGCGTAGTCACTACAATTTTGGGTGAGGCAGTCATCAGGACTTTCACCGGAACTTTTTGCAAATTACTATTCCCCATGCAAACTTTCAATAAATCTTTACGGGAAACAACGCCAATCAAAATTCCCCCGGCTTCTACCACAAAAACGCTTCCAACATCTTCCAAAAACATTGTTACAATGGCATCATAAGCACTTGCATCATCCGGAACAACAACCGGCACCGATTGAACATCCCTGACCTTGACACGCTTTATTTCCTCTGCCAATATACCAAGCGTATTTTTACCGGTATAGAAATATCCGACCTTAGGCCGGGCATCCAAAATACCATACATCACTAGAATTGCAAGATCTGAACGCAAAGCCGCCCTAGTCACCTGCAGCCGGTCAGCAATCTGTTCTGCGGTAATAGGGCCGGAAGCGCGCACGATTTCGACAATCTTTTCCTGTCGTAATGTTAATGTGATGGACGCCACCCCCTTTTTTTGACAATGCAACGAATGAAAGTATTTACCAGTCTACCATAACTATACTCCATTGTCAGGCAAAACCCTTTACGAAAAATTATACCGTCACAATTTTACTGAAATCAGCCGTCTGCACGGCCAAGTTCGTAATCGCTTTTAATAATGCCAGACGATTATTGCGTACATCAACATCTTCAACCATTACCATCACGGCAGTAAAAAACAGATCAATAGGCGCGGCAAGCTCCGCCATATCCTGCAAAATGCCAACATAATCATGGCTTGCCAATTTAGTTTGGATCGAAGCGTTGGCGTCACAATATGCATTGTACAGCGCATGTTCGGCCTCAACAGCGAATAAAGACGGTTCGATTTTTTCCGTAGTACAGTTTTTTGCCAGATTCCCAGCTCTTGTAAATGCACGAACCGCCTTTTCTGTTGCTTGCTGGCCTGCATCTGAAGACATCGCAGCAGCCCGTTGCCAAGTATCCAATGGATCGTCTGAACCTGCCGCCATTACAGCATCGACAATATCGTACCGTACGTTATGTTCGGCCAGAACGTTTTTGATCCGCAAACGGAAAAAGTCCAAAATATCCACCAATAATTTTTCTTTCCGGTCTGTTTCTTTTATGCCAAGCAAGTCAATCATATGGTTAATTAAAGCGGCTAATGAGACATAATAGCCCGCTGAAATTAAAATATTGATAATGCCCAAAGCTTGCCGTCGCAATGCATAGGGATCCTGAGACCCGGTCGGCATCAGTCCTCTGCTGATGGTGGCAGTAATATTATCCAGTTTATCGGCAATTCCTATGATCCTTCCTGCCGCCGCACCCGGCAAGACATCGCCGGCAAAACGAGGAAGATAATGCTCGAAAATCGCTTCCGCCACTGCTGCATTTTCACCGTCACAAAGAGCATATTCCCGTCCCATAACCCCTTGCAGTTCGGTGAATTCACAAACCATTCCCGTAACCAAATCCGCCTTTGCCAGATGCGCTGCACGCTTGATCACCGGCAATACTTTTTTGTCTTCACCGGCCTCAAACGCTACCATTTCCGCCATCCACTGCAACCGGACAGTTTTATCGTACAGCGTGCCAAGACCTTCCTGAAACACGATCGTCTTCAATTTATCCACTCGCGAAGCCAGAGGCAATTTTCGGTCCTCTTCAAAGAAAAAGCGGGCATCCGCCAAGCGGGCTCGCAAAACCCGTTCATTACCATGACGAACGATATCCAAATGTTCACTGCCTCCATTGCGGACAGTAATAAACAAAGGCAACAGAGCGCCATTTTCATTCAGAACAGGAAAATAACGCTGATGTTCGCGCATCGGCGTAATAATCGCCTCTTTGGGCAATGCCAGATATTTTTCTTCAAACCGACCGCATAAAGCAGTTGGATACTCTACCAAATAAACTACTTCTTCCAGCAAATCAGCATCAATATCTGCTGCGCCGCCCTGTTCTTTGGCTAATTTTTCAATCTGTTCGCGAATCATTTGACGACGTTCTGTCTGATCAACAATCACGGAACTGGCGCGCAATTTTTCAATATAATCTTCCACACCGGTTACAATAATATTATTTTGTCCTAAAAACCTGTGCCCGCAGGTAATGTTGGCTGATGAAACCGTTGCAACGGTGAAGGGAATGATTTCCGTTCCGTAAAGTGCCAGCAACCAGCGAATAGGACGGACAAACTTCATATCAAGATTGGCCCAATGCATCGTTTTGGGAAAATTGAGGGCATGGATCAGATCACCAAGCAACTCCGGGAGCAATGTCCGAACTTCACGACCGATTTCTTCAACCAGCGCATAGACATATCCGTCTTTTACAATCAATTGAGCTGCCTCAACGCCTTGTCCGCGTGCAAAACCCTGCGCCGCTTTTGTGGGATTGCCGGTGGCATCATAAGCGATTTTTACGGCCGGCCCTTTATTCTCGCTGCGTTTGTCACTCTGAAAATCAGCTGCTTGCCTTACAATCAGCGTCATCCTTCTTGGAGTCCCCATCGTCGCGATCTCCTGATAAGCAATCCGATGGGCGGCAAACTTTTCACGGGCAATGGCGCCAAGCTGTTCTAAAGCACCCGGCATAAATTTTGCAGGAATCTCTTCCGTGCCAATTTCCAATAAAATATCTTGCGGCATTATTGTTTCTCCCCTTTCAAAAGCGGATATCCCAATTTTTCACGCTGCTCCAAATAGCCTTGCGCACACAACCGGGCCATCGTGCGAACCCGCCCGATAAACGCCGTCCGCTCACTGACACTGATCGCTCCGCGCGCATCAAGCAAATTAAACGTATGCGAACATTTTAAAACATAGTCATAAGCCGGCAGCACAAACCCCAATTCAACAACGCGCAATGCTTCTTTTTCATAAGTATCAAATAACTGAAACAACATATCCGTATCCGCGGCCTCAAAATTATAATGCGATTGTTCCACTTCATTTTGATGGAAAATATCTCCATACGTTATCCCCTTAACCCATTCCACATCATACACATTTTCCCGACCCTGAATATACATCGCGAGTCGTTCCAAGCCGTATGTAATTTCAACGGCAACCGGTTTTACATCAATACTGCCGACTTGCTGAAAATAAGTAAACTGAGTAATTTCCATGCCATCCAGCCAAACTTCCCAGCCCAGGCCCCAAGCGCCGAGAGTAGGCGATTCCCAGTTGTCCTCCACAAAACGAATGTCATGTTTTGCCGGATCGATACCCAGGCAGTTCAAGCTTTCCAAATACAATGTTTGAATGTTGGCCGGTGACGGTTTCATAATGACTTGAAACTGATGATGTTGAAACAAGCGATTGGGGTTATCGCCATAACGGCCATCCGCCGGACGGCGCGACGGCTCAACATAAGCTACATTCCATGGTTCCGGACCCAAAGTCCGCAAAAACGTAGCAGGATTCATGGTCCCTGCGCCTTTTTCCACGTCATACGGCTGTTGAAGAATACACTGTTGTTTGGCCCAAAAATTTTGCAACGTCATAATTATCTCTTGAAACGTCATAGTGTTTAACCCTCCTGCGAGTAAATTTTGTACAATCGGATGCAGCAAATAGACATAAAAAAATCCCATCTCCGTAACATATTGTTACAGGGACGAGAAATATTCCCGCGGTTCCACCCTGATTGGCTCTTTTACCAGAGCCCACCTCAAATATATGGCAAGTTTTACTTTCTTTTGTCAAAAGATTTCTTCTTGCAGCTTAGGAACGCCTTTCGCCTGTATCGTGCGAGGCTCACACCATTTCCCCGCTCGCTGCTGTTGGACAGGTTACTTTTTCCTGCATCGCCGTAGTTACGCTCATTATACCCTAATCAAAGAAAAAAAAGCAAGAACAAAATCTAAACCATTCCCCCTAATAGGCGACCTTGCGAATAAAATCCAGCGAACGCAAATGACGCTCTAACCGGCAAAGCAGATAATCAATTAACTTCCGCTCTGTTTCCATCATGACTTTCCCTTTTACCGTAAACAGCTCTATCGCATCCCAATTCAGCAGCAATAATTTTTGCAGAAAATCGGCTTCTTCTTCTGCAAAATCCACTTCATTCGGCTTGCCGCAAACCAAACAAACTCCGCCTCCCGCCTCAGAATCAAATTTAGCGGGAAAATGCAGAGGGCAGCCGCACCGAACGCATTGATGCAATACAGGCTGGAATCCAGCCAGCTTTAACATCTGCCACGCAGCAGCAAGAGCAACCAATCGGGGATTTCGCTTCTGTAAAACCCCTAAAACCAGCAAGAGTAAATCAAATACTGCTGTTTCCGGCTGCCGGTCCGGCCAAAGCTCATCGACCAGTTCAAGAATAAAAACACCATAAGCCATTTGACTAAGATCTTCACGCAAGGTACGGAAAGAAGTTTTGACATCGCATTGACGTATCGTGTCCAGCTTATTTCCTTGCAGCAAAACCAATTCAACATAGGAAAACAGCTGCAAGGATCCCGCCATGCGATTTTTGGGTCGGCGGGCGCCGTATGCAACTGCATTAATCTTGCCATGCTCACGCGAAAACAAAGTCACCAATTTATCTGAATCACCCCAGTCGCGGACTGCCAACAATATGGCTTCTGTCTGATATTGCGCCATTCTTACCTCACTATTGTATTTACCCTATCTAAAAATACTCCGCCGTTGACGGCGCTTTTTCTTTGGTTGGTTCAGCTTTCACCCGTACCACCCGAAAACCATTCACTTCCAGCACGTGAAACTTATACGTATCAATGATAACTTGATCTTCTACCTCTGGAATTCTGCCCAGAATGCCGAAAATATGACCGCCAATCGTATCTTCCTCGTGTTCTTCGAGATGAATGTTCAAAATTTCCGCTACATCTTCCAACAACACCCGGCCGTCAAATTCATAAGCCCCGTTTGGCAGACGAAGTATTTCAACATTCCCCTCGTCATGTTCGTCCTGGATATCCCCTACGATCTCTTCCAAAACATCTTCCATCGCCACCAAGCCGGCAGTCCCACCGTATTCATCCGCGACAACCGCCAGATGAGTCCGTTTACGGCGCATTAACTGCAGGAGCTTGGCAACCGGCATTCCTTCCGGAACAACCAGAATTTCCCGCATAATACTTTGCAGCACCTTTGGTTCTGAATCCGTCATGTCAAAATCCATCAAATCGCGAATATGGATCATCCCAAGGACATGGTCTTTATCCTCTTCGCACAACGGATATCGGGTATGGCCGCCTTCCCGTACAACACGCATGTTTTCTTCAAACGAATCCTCTATGAACAGACAGATCATATCTTGACGCGGAACCATGACCTCCCGGACTACGCGATCCGCAAAATCGAACACATTATCAATGAGTTCGCTTTCCATTTTGTCCAATACTCCGCCACGTTGGCTGGCACTGACAATCATCCGCAGCTCTTCTTCAGAATGAGCTAATGAAGCTTCCGTAGCAGGTGTGATATTCATCAAACCCAGGATGGCATTTGCAACCCGGTTAAACAGCACAATGACCGGATAACCTAATTGATGGAATAAATACATAGGAAATGCGATAAACAACACTGCATCTTCCACGCGCTGAATAGCGATCGACTTGGGAACCAATTCACCAATAACAATATGCAAAAATGAAATAATCGTGAATCCAAGTGTGACTGAAATTGTATGCAGCAGCAAAGATGACCCGGGAAAATACGCATAAATCAACGGTTCTAAAAGAGAAGCGACAGCCGGCTCTCCAATCCATCCCAAGGCTAATGAAGACAAAGTAACTCCCAGTTGCGTTGCTCCCAGATAGGAGTCAAGCGAAGTAACAATTTTCAAGGCCAAAGAAGCACGATTATTCCCTTGTTGCACCAGCTCTTCCAGTCTTGTTTTCCTAATTTTTACCATTGAAAATTCTGCTAGTACAAAAAAACCATTGATCAGAACAAGCATTAACGCCGCTCCAATTTTCATCACACTAACTATCGACGAGTCGATAAAGCATCTCTCCCTAACATTTTGTCACATCGTTGCTGCGAGGCATCATGGCGCCCGCAGTCAATATATACTGCAGAGCGCTTTCACTGGTCACTTCCAACGGTATAACATCATCCTTGCGAACCATAATATTAAAACCGGCAGTCATGTTAAAACTCATGGGAATAAATATGCAAACATATTCCACATCCAGTTTCTCCGTTAACGGCTCGGACAGTGGCGACATCACAAAACCCAATACTTTGCAACCCGGATGAGGATATGGAACCAATACGGCATTTTTGAATAGTTGTTTGGATTCCAGCATGGCAGTAGAAATCTGTTTTACGATACTATAAATAAACTTCACGATCGGAATCGTATCAACCATCCGTTCAGCAAAGAGAAAAATCCGTCTTAATATCCAGTTGGAGGACAGCCAACCCACCATGCAAATGGTGACAAGAACGATAATTAAAGACAACCCCGGGAAATAAATGGGCAAGTATTGACCCAATAATTTATCCGCGAGCGAAAAAATTTGGTTTACAACCAATATAGTGATAGCGATAGGTACAGTAACAATTAACCCATTGAGAAAATATCTGGATACCGGTTTCATATTTCACCCCTCTTACAAATCATACCATTTACTATGTAGATGGTCAATCATAACCAAAACTCCTTAAAATTCCTTCCCGGTTTCGCCAATCTTTTTTCACTTTGACCCATAAATCCAGAAAGACTTTTGACCCTAGTAAGTTTTGAATATCGATGCGGGCCAAACGACCAATTTCCTTCAGCAAACTGCCGCCGGCGCCAATAACAATTCCTTTTTGAGACTCTCTTTCTACATAGATCACAGCCCGCACATAAAGATCTTCATTCTGCCGGGTTGTTATCTCCTCAATATCCACCGCAATCGCATGAGGGATCTCTTCACGAGTCAACTGCAGGGTTTTTTCCCGGATTAATTCAGCGATCAGCAATCGTTCCGGTTGATCTGTAATCATATCCTCCGGATAGTATTGCGGGCCTGGTTCCATGTAGTTTTTCAATTCTTGCGTCAATATTTCCAGATTCGTATGCTCCAGCGCAGAAATCGGAACAACCGCAGCAAACTCATAACCGGAGCCATAAGTCGCCAAAACAGACGGCATTTTATTTTTCGGTATTTGATCGATTTTGTTCACGGCTAAAACGACCGGCGTTCGCACGGCAGCAAGGCGATCAAGAATATATTGTTCTCCCGCCCCTTTTTCTGCAGTCCCGTCCACCACAAATAAAACAACGTCCACTTCTTTCAACGTGTTTTCTGCAGTCCGAACCATATATTCACCTAATTTATGTTTGGGTTTATGAATACCCGGCGTATCAATAAATAAAATTTGAGCATCCGGCAGGGAAAGAACGCATACAATCTTATTGCGGGTCGTCTGCGGCTTATCCGACATAATCGCTATTTTTCGTCCGATCAAACTGTTCACCAACGTCGATTTACCAACGTTTGGCCGTCCAATGACAGCCACAAAACCAGATTTATATTCATTTGTTTTTTTCATTGCGATCTCCTCCGGGAAGATTTTCTTTCACAAATGCTTCCGGCAATAAGTCTGCCAGAGAAAATGTTTTAACCTGTTTATCTGTTGTGCATAATATAATTTCCTCGAAACCAAACTCCGCCATCACTTGGCGGCAAGCGCCACACGGCGCCGCTGGCAAAGGCGCATCAACCGCTATCGCCATTGAAGAAAACTCTCTTTCACCCGCTGCAACCGCTTGAAAGATTGCAGCTCTTTCGGCACAGATTGTCAGCCCGTAAGAAGCATTTTCAACGTTTACCCCGGTAAATAGACATCCGTTTTTAGTACGAAGCGCCGCTCCTACTAAAAAATGGGAATAGGGGGCGTAAGCTTTATCCCGTACAGCCAATGCGGCTTCAATCAATTGTTCATCCATTCTGTTCTCCTTACCTATCAACGAAATAACCATGGAAAAATAATAAATATCCAACTGCCAATGAAGCAATAGCACTAACCAACACAGCGCCGGCCGCCACGTCCTTGGCAATCTTCGCCAAAAGATGATATTCCGGGATCATCAGATCAACCACCGCTTCAATTGCCGTATTGAACATTTCCGCGCTCAAAACAAATGCGATTGTGATGATCAGCAACGCCCAATCGCTTCGGGACAAATCCGACCGCCATGCCAAAAACAATACGGCAAGCATCGCGCCAACATGAATTTTCATATTGCGCTCCCGGCGAATACAGTGTATTATCCCGGCGAAAGCACAACGAAAAGCTTGGAAAAGATTTTGTCGGGCCATCATTTCGCCTCAGTTCCGGCTCAAGCCAATAAGCTCAAGAATACGCTCTTCTTCCGCCCGCATTGTTTGACGCTGGTCCTCTTTCTCATGATCATACCCCAATAAATGAAGAAAACCATGGACTGTCAAAAAAGCAAGCTCCCGCTCAAGACTGTGCCCATAATCAACAGCCTGTCTCTGAGCAGTCTCAAGCGAAATGATGATGTCGCCAAGAAGATTTTCTTCCGGTCCATCAATGATTTCCGGTTCTTCTCCCTCATTCAGGGCAAAAGACAAAACATCCGTAGGCATATCTTTTCCCCGGTACTGGCAGTTCAATTCCTGAATGTACGCATCATCTGCCAATACAATGCTGACTTCGGCATTCGGCTCTACATCAAGCGCAGCGGCAGCCTTATTTAACACTGCAAGCAACATCTTTTCCATTTCCTGCGTTACTGTCATCTTTTCCTGGGCATTGCTTATTACTATTTCCATTCTTCGCTTTTCTCCTTTCCAGCTCTTTAATCGCTTCAGGATATTCTATGCGTGGATGGAACATACCGGATAAAATGCGAATAAACACATCCCCAATCACAGTAAGATCCCGTAAAGTCAAATCGCACTCATCCAATTGACCGTCATGAAGACGTTCCCTGATAATTTTACGAACGGTCGCTTCAATTCGATTTGCATTAGGACGTGAAATCGAACGGACTGCCGCCTCGCAGGAGTCAGCCAACATGACTAGAGCCGCCTCCTTTGACTGAGGCCGAGGCCCTTCATAACGAAAATCGGCTTCAATGACGCATTCGCCATGCTCATTTTCCGTTGCACGTTTATAAAAATAGGAAACCAGCGTCGTTCCATGGTGCTGCTGAACAACATCAAGAATCACCTGCGGCAGCTTATAATCACGGCACAAATCCACTCCATCCTTCAAATGCGAAGTAACAATTAATGTGCTCAATGACGGCGAAATTTTATCATGAGGATTTTCAGCATCTACCTGATTTTCAATAAAGAAATATGGCCTCTTGATTTTACCGATATCGTGATAAAACGCCCCAACCCTTACAACAATAGGGTTGGCTCCGACATAATCTGCTGCTGTTTCCGCCAAATTGCCGACAAAAACGCTATGATGGTAAGTCCCCGGTGCATCCAAAAGCAACCTTTGCAGCAAAGGATGATTGGGTTTCGTTAACTCCAGCAATTTGATCGATGTTGTAATATTAAATGTGTTCTCAAGATAAGGAAGCATTCCAATCGTCAATACGGCAACGGCAATCCCATTCAACGCCCCTATTACACCGTCAGTCAGCACTTGTGTAATATTTCCCTGCTCAATGAGTCCGGTGGCAACAATCGTGATAAAATTAACGACGGAAATCCAAACTCCTGTTTTCGTCAAACTATAGCCATGCGTCATTTTGGAAACGCTGAATACGCCAAAAACACTGCCCGCCAACAAAACAATTACCGGCCGCAATCCGTTCTCAATCATAACGGCAAAAAACAAAGTCAAAGTAATGCCGACCCCAATGCCGATCCGCTTATCAATCAAAATCGCAGTCAACAAAGCACCAACTGCCATCGGAGCTGCAAAATCAGAATAGGAATGAGCAAGCTTCCCTAAAAACAGAGAAACCAATATGATCAGCCCCAACAGCACTATTTGTTTCTCATCATCCAAAAGCCAACGATAAAATTTATATAAATATCCCAGCAGCATCACCATAACCAATACGATGAAAATCGACAACCCAAAGATCCGTAAACTGTTAATCGATCCTTTATGGAGACCCAGTTCCTCCATTACTTGAATTTGCTCATCGGTAACAATATCGCCCCTCAATACAAGAACCTGACCTTTTTTTACCGTTTCACGCACCGGTTCGACACTGGCCAAGGCAATCTGCTTGCGTTTATCTGTTTCCCGAACATTGAGGATAAAATTGGGCTGCAGCATTGCTTGTGCAATACCTGCTACTACGGCCTCACCATGCCTTCCAAGTCCCATCTCTTCAACATCGATGACAATTTTTTTACGCAGTGTATCCAAATCATCATCACGAATACCGCGTTGAAAATATTTATGCAATAATTGTACAGTATATTCATTTGATTTATGTAAACCAGCAGAATCCAAATTAACCAGCCCAGACAAGGTGGACGTCGAAAGCGGGATCGGCAACACGGACTGCAAACTGTTCATTTTCTGTTCGGGCGTTGAAAGCGCCGCATCAGAAACCACTTTTTGCGCAGACCGGAAAATAACCGTAACCATTTCATCCGACTTGGCTGATACAGCAACGTCCAAATCGTAAACAGTAGCGACACTGGATAACACTTCCGCTTCCAGTTTTTTCGTTTTGTCCGCATCAATATACGAAACACTTCTTGATGCAATCACGTCACGATCACTGACTTGGCCCGCCTGCAGCGAAACTTTATCGGAAATAAAATCGGCAGACAACGCGATCATCGTTAAAACAAAGAAAGCCAATCCAAATATGATCCGCCGGGCGAACAAATGGCTCTGTTTATTCGTCGGATGAACGAAAAAATCGCGCATTTTATTATCAATCAACGCCATTCGTGTTTCAACTCCAGTTTATACTTAAAAAATTTATAAATTTTCACCTTTTTTTTCTTCATAACGTTCGTATGCTTTAATGATTTTAGCAACAAGCTGATGTCGTACTACGTCGCCTTCCGTCAAATGTACAATCGCGATATCATCAATCCCCTTAAAAATAATCTGACATTGCTTCAATCCTGAACTGCTGCCGTGTGGTAAGTCAACTTGAGTCGTGTCTCCGGTCACGACGATTTTTGAACCGAACCCTAATCGGGTTAAAAACATCTTCATTTGAGCAGAAGTTGTATTTTGCGCCTCATCCAGAATAATAAAAGAATCATCCAACGTCCTGCCCCGCATATAAGCCAGCGGGGCAACTTCAATAATATTTTTTGTCATATATTTTTGCACAGTATCAACGCCAAGCATATCATACAACGCATCGTAAAGCGGCCGGAGATAGGGATCCACTTTTTCCTGCAGATCACCAGGCAAAAATCCCAGCTTTTCACCGGCTTCCACTGCCGGACGGGTCAAAATAATTCGTTCCACTTCTTTATTCTTCAGAGACAAGACCGCCATCGCCATCGCAAGATACGTTTTGCCGGTCCCTGCCGGACCTAGACCAAAAGTAATATTATTATTACGGATCGCTTCAAGGTACACTTTTTGCCCAAACGTTTTTGGTTTGATCCTGCGCCCACGATGAGTAACCAGGACAGTATCGGCAAACAATTGATGCAATCGGTCAAAATGGCCCTCTTTTAACAAGTGCAACCCATAACGCACCTCATGGTCGGTAATCGGATTTCCGTCCCGATAGAGAAAAAGCAGTTCGGAAAATAATTGAACAAGCCTCTCCGTTTCATCGTTTTCGCCGGCAATAACAATCTCCTCGCCGCGCACCGTAATTCGTGCTGCAGTTTGCTCCTTTATTAATCGCAAATGTTCATCATTGCGGCCCAAGATCGCCAATGCCTCTTGGTTATCATGCAAACTGATCATTTTTTCCAATCGTTTTTTGCCTCCTGTATTTCAGCGTAAACCGTTAATATCTTCCTTCTACAATCTGCGGCGCATCGGCCGGTACGCTCGTGGCGGGCGAATGATTTCCGCAAAAATAAATCCATTAATCAATGCTTCTTGCGTAAATCGGCCCTGCAACATTGGAACCTCTTCTGTTGTTTTCGGCCTGGCACTAACAGCTGTTTCTGCAATTATCGCGCCTTGCCCTGTCCATAACTTGCTTTCCGGAATTTCTTCAGGCTCCGCCTCGAGCTTTGCCGCCTTCATCTCCGAGGGCGGCAATGGCAGCGGGATATCCGGATATTCATAGCGTTCCGGCCGACGCCGGCGCTTTAATAGTTCCGGGACAATATAAAGAACAACCATTAGAATTACGATCAGTAGGAAATCCATTCTATCACCTGTTCTTTGGCTCTTCCGGTTTGATAGCACCCGGAACAGCCGCCGGAGCAGACTTGGCAATCGTGTCCCTCATCTGCGTATCGGCCAGAATATTATTCATATTATAATAATCCATAACGCCTAAGCGTCCCTCTCTTAATGCAATTGCCAGCGCGACCGGCACCTCTGCCTGCGATTCAACTACTTTGGCTTGCATTTCTTGCGTGTACGCTTTCATTTCTTGTTCTCTTGCCACAGCCATCGTCCGACGTTCTTCCGCCTTCGCCTGAGCAATGCGTTTATCCGCTTCCGCCTGGTCAGTCAATAGCGCTGCGCCAATATTGCGTCCAACATCAACGTCTGCAATATCAATGGATAAGATTTCAAACGCCGTCCCTGCGTCTAACCCTTTCGCCAACACAATCTGCGAAATGTGATCTGGATTTGCTAAGACTTGTTTATGGTCATCCGCCAAGCCGACGCTGGTAATAATTCCTTCACTCACCCTGGCAATAACCGTCGCTTCACCAGCTCCACCGACCAAACGGTCTAAATTCGCCCGCACTGTAACCCGGGCTTTTACTTTCAGTTCAATCCCGTTTTTGGCTACAGCCGAAACAACAGGAGTTTCAATAACTTTGGGATTGACGCTCATTTGAACGGCTTCTAAAACATTTCGTCCCGCCAAGTCAATCGCAGCGGAACGTTCAAATGGCAACGTAATCTGCGCTCGATGTGCGGCAATTAACGCATCCACTACCTTATCCACATCGCCGCCAGCCAGAAAATGCGCTTCCAATTGGTTGACGTTGACATCCAATCCGGCTTTATTCGCTTTAATCAGCGGCAATACAATTCTGGCCGGCGGTACACGCCTAAGCCGCATGCCCACAAGATTGAATATGCCAACATGCACTCCTGCAGCCATAGCCGAAATCCAAAGGCCCAACGGCACAAAATGCAAAAAAACGAACACGCAAACGATGAACAAGAAAACAATCAAAAAACTGCCCAGCATCGTGGTAATAATCATTGATTCATCCTCCCTTTTTTATAACACCTGTCAGCACCCACTCATTTCTCCTCATCAGGAACGGGGCGAACTACAATCCGATTTCCACTTACACTCATTACAATTACTGTCGTTCCCATTTTAACATACTGTCCGTCTGATACTACATCCAAATGTTCCCCGTCGATCTCTACTATTCCGGCCGGACGCAATAACGTTAACGTCTTCCCTTGTTTACCGATATAACGGCTATAATCATGCGCGCTGACAAAGCCGTCCTGTGTTCTTTCTGAATCCTTCAAAACCATCCGGGACCAAAGTTTGCTGGAAGGTAGTTTTTTCAGGATGAGCAAAAATACGGCAACGGCAGCAGCCATACTGACCGCCAAAATATTCAACGCTCGCAAATCACCTCCGAGCGTAAAAAACAAACTGGCAAAAATACAACCCAAACCAGCGAAGCCAAACAGTCCTAATCCCGGTGTATAGAATTCAACAACAATTAACACGAGTCCACTTACAAATAATAGGATTTCAACGATCCCTGCCAAACCTGCCATCCATTGTCCGGCGAAAAACAGCACTGCAGCACCCAAACCGATTAAACCCGCAATTCCGGACCCCGCAGTTTTTACTTCTGTCAACACCGCAAGAAAAATGATCGTCAAAAGAATCGACTTTACTGCCGGATCGGAAAGCCAGCCTATTAGTCTATCCGCCCATTCCATTTTATACTCGACAATAGGAACCCCGGAATAACCATAATGCGCTAATACAGCTTCCCTGTCGGCGGCAATCAGATCCGCATAGCCGACTTTTATTGCCTGTACCTCAGTTAACGCCAGTATCTGCCCTGGTTCAGCATAACCGGGTAATCCCAGCGTTTTATCAACCATCGCTTCTGCTACTCTTGGATTACGTCCGGTTTTCCCGGCAGTAGCGGCAAATTCCGCCTTGATCGCAGCAATCGTTTTTTCTGTGGCTGGTATTGGTTCCGCTGCACCCATACTGGCGCCAGGCGCCATTGCGATGTAACGATGTGACAGCGCAATTAATGCACCGGCAGACCACGCCCGGTTACGCACATAGCAAATTGTCGGTATCGGTGAATCGCTGATCATATCGCGAATTTTCACTGCAGAATCAACAAGCCCGCCAAACGTATCGACCTCTACCAGTATGGCCTGTGTGCGTTTTTCTGCAGCCTCAGCCATAGCCCGGCGAACGACGGACGCTTGTCCGGCATCTATTTCTCCTTTGATTTGAACAATAATAACCGGAGCCTCGGCCGCCGACACAGGAGCCAAAAATATTCCCGATAAAACCATAGTTGCCAGCAACAATATGATAAACTTTCTACCAACCATAGTATCACTCCTATTTATCGCTGCGCAAGCTGCTCAAAGAGCCCGTCGTCGTCTATGATCCGTTTGGCTCTCTACAATCTGTAATTCGCCGTATATCATCTGTATTCCTGTAAATACCATTGTATCCTATTTCGAACTATAGTTGTATAATAATAATAATTAATAGATATTTTTTCTAAATATCATTGACAACTGAATGTTGCTTTGCTATGATAAGCCAGTAAGTTCTAGTGAAGAATTTTTCATTCATTGCACAAATGGATCCTGCAAACTTCGCTCATCGCTGTTGTATTACTGCACACATCGCATCAGTATTATTTTAACACAAATTGTATTGATTTTGTTTTATTTGTTGTAAGTGTTGTTGATCAGACGTTCCTGCATTGTTATTCATCGTCATAGCAAACTTCATTGCCGCTTTATTGAATGCATATTTCGAAGCTCTATCTTTTGTATCTTGACGGCACCTTCACTTTAACTGAAAATGCAAGGCAGGCTTACGCCTGCCTTCTTTTTTTGTCCGCGCATCCCCCAAAGCCAACTATGCAGGCTGAAATAGAAAGATCCGATACCAAACGGTACCGGATCCCATGTTGTAGGATTTAATTATGCAACAGTTCCCGAACCACGGCATTCACCAGTTTGCCATCGGCTCTCCCCTTTACTTTGGGCATCAGCACAGCCATCACTTTGCCCATTTCTTTCACCGTGACGGCCTGTGTTTCCTGAATCGCCTGTGTAACGAGTTCGCGGATAGTATCTTCTGAAAGTTGTTCCGGAAGATATTCTTTGAGAATAACGATTTCTTGTTCTAATTGTTCCACAAGATCCGGACGATTTCCTTTTCGAAAATCTTCCATCGAATCACGTCGCATTTTAACTTCTTTTGCCAAAATGTCTAAAACTTCATCATCATTAAACTCTTTTTTTTGGTCGATTTCACCGTTTTTTATGCTCGCACGAACCATGCGAATAACAGAAAGCCGAAGCTTGCCAGCTTCTTTGTCTTTCATGGCTTGCTTCATATCTGTCATTAGTCGTTCTTTAAGAGACATTTTCATTACCTCCGAAACTGACTAAAACTTGCGTTTGCGTGCTGCTTCGGACTTCTTTTTGCGCTTTACACTGGGTTTTTCATAATGTTCGCGTTTTCTAACTTCCGAAAGAACGCCGGCCTTTTGACATGTACGTTTGAATCTGCGGAGTGCGCTATCAATCGTTTCATTTTTGCCTACTTTAACTTCTGACATCTGATATCCCTCCCTCCACACATAGACCTTTGGGGAAGCACATTACTGCTACATATACTTAGACATTATACACGATATCAATAACTATTGTCAATATTAGCCTGGAGGCCAACTCATGATCCGCCCGCCTAAAAGATGCCAGTGTAAATGGTTCACTGTCTGCCCGCCATTACCCCCCGTATTGACAACAATTCTAAAACCTTCGCCAGTTACACCGGCTTTTTCAGCAACAGCCGGCAACGCTGCCATTACTTGGGCAACAATTGGCATCTCTTCCGGTTTCACAGTGAGGAGGCTGTCAAAATGTTGTTTGGGGATGACTAATATATGAACTGGCGCCATTGGGTTAATATCAGGGAAAGCCAATACATGGTCATCTTCATAAATTATTTTTACCGGAATTTCTTTCGCAGCTATTTTGCAAAAAATACAATCGTTATGCACAAATTCGCCCCTTTCATCACCGCCGCAACACATTACATCCCCAGTGGCAAAGCGGATTAGATATCGGATAAAAATAACACCTGCAGAATCTGCAGAAATCACTGTCCTGGTAGAAAGCATTCTGTTTTTTTTTTTAATATCCTGCTAAAACTCGTATGAAAACTTATAATTTAATTTACGCGAACCCCTCTTAATCCATCATAAAGAAAATCATCCGGCATGACCGTTACGGTATTTCCCGCTTCAACTTGACAATTCGGAATATATACACGAAGATACTGTTCTGTCAAGCCTTCCGCGCCTTCAGCTGTTACAGTCTCAATTAATACCTCCAGGCGTTTGCCGATGAACCGTGCTGCAAAATCTCTCGATTTACGCTCTGCCAATTGCTGCATTGACAGCAACCGCTGTTTTTTAACAACTTCCGGTATTTGCTGAGGAAAAGAAGCCGCCGCCGTTCCATTACGGCGTGAATAAGGGAAAATATGCATCCGGGAAAAATTCATACTCTCCACAAAACGCAATGCATTTTCATGCATTGCTTCCGTTTCGCCGGGAAAGCCCACAATAATATCGGTAGAAATCGCCATATTCGGTACTTCCGCTTCAATCCGTTGAACCAACTGACGATATTGCGCCGTCGTGTACTGCCGGTTCATTGCTGCCAGAATCGTATCATCGCCCGCCTGCAAAGGTAAATGCAAATGCTTGCACAGGCGGGAATCGGTCTGGAAAATCCGGATAAGTTCCGGAGAAATTTCAAGGGATTCAATCGATCCAAGGCGCAGCCGAAACGCATTTGGAAACGACAATACATTCCGTACGGCATCCGTCAAGGTAATATGATCGTCTAAATCTCGTCCGAATGCACCCAAATGGATACCAGTCAGAACAATTTCTTTAAATCCGGCGTGAAGCAATTTTTCTGCTTCATGAATTACACTGGACAACGATCTTGACCGTAACGGCCCCCGCGCATAAGGAATAATACAGTATGAGCAAAAATTATCACAGCCTTCCTGGATTTTCAAGAAGGCTCTGGTCCGTTCAGGCGCCTTTAGCAGCGGAATATCTTCAAAATGGTCTGCTTTCATGATGTCGCTAACCAAATTCCGTTTCTGATGCAAATTGGAAAATTCCTCCACAACGTCCACAATCCGGTTGCGTTCCTGTGTGCCAATAACAATATCCACACCCTCAATCGCAGCGATTTCCTGCGATGAAACCTGCGCATAGCAGCCGGTCACCACGACGATTGCCTCTGCATTGGTGCGAACTGCACGACGAATCAACTGCCGTGATTTTTTTTCTCCCAGATGAGTCACTGAACACGTATTAATAACATATACCTCTGCAATAGAAGAAAAATCAACAGTTGTGTAGCCGCGTTCCCGGAATAGCCCTTCCACTACTTCTGTTTCAAATTGATTCACCTTGCATCCTAGTGTACTAAACGCCACGCGCCGCACTAATACCCCCCCAAATCGCCGCATTCATACATCACGATCGATAGTGCCGCCAATGCCGCCGTTTCTGTTCGCAATATCCGGGGTCCGACCGATACAGTATGAACTCCATGTTGACGGCAAAACGCCACTTCTCCATCACTAAATCCACCTTCCGGACCAATCAAGAGCAAAACAGCACGCGCCTGACAATTTTTCAGTAAAGCTTTGAACCCGTTTTTTTGCTCGCCTTCGTATAGCATGACCATCATAAAATCTTGCCCATACTTGGCCAACAGCCCTTTCACGTCCTCAAACACTGTTACTTCCGGAACAGTAAGCCGCCCACACTGTTTCGCAGCCTCCAAAGCAATTTTTTTCCAGCGTTCCTGCCGGTTAGCCTGTTTGGCAGCGTCATAGCGCACTACACTGCGGTCTGCTGCCAAGGGGATGATTTTACCAACCCCAAGTTCTACAGCCTTTTGCACAATATAATCCATCTTGTCGCCTTTGGCCAAACCCTGTGCCAAATACACAGCAACAGGAGGTTCACCGCTGTCAGCAATTCTCTCAATGAACGTTAATGTAATTTCTGACAAACTGATTGTCTCAAGCCTGGCTCTGGCTGCCATTCCACGAGAATCGACTACAATAATTTCATCACCCGGTTTTAAGCGTAAAACGTGACTGGCATGATGCGCATCAAGGCCACGAAGCACCATTTTTTCCGCCAATTCACTTTCAATAAAAAAGCGGGCCAATTTATACGCCCCCCTGACGGGCCACTATAGCCGCCCAACTGCCTTCTTCCATGATTTTTTCAACAGATAGGCCAATTTGTTCCAATGCGGCAGCAACGTCGCTAAGACGGGTAATAATAATACCGCTTGCGATCAAGAGACCCCCTTCCTTGAGACGGAACGGAAGATCAGGCGCCAAGCGAATAATCACATCAGCAACAATATTAGCGATGACTACCTCAGCCTTGTCGTCACCGGCAATCCCAGTCAGCAAATCTCCTTGCGAGATACAGACTGTATCTTGCACGCCATTTAAGAGGATATTTTCACCGGCTATTTTTACCGCCACAGGGTCCAAATCAACTGCGCGTACTTCCCGGGCGCCAAGCTTTGCAGCCGCAATCGCCAAAATACCAGAGCCGGTACCAATATCAAATACCGTGCAGCCAGGAGCCATTACCTCTTCCAAGCAGCGAATGCACATTTGCGTTGTTTGATGGGTTCCTGTACCGAACGCCATTCCAGGATCCAGCTCGATGACAATCTCGCCATCAGCAGGCTGATAGTCTTCCCAAGAAGGTTTAATGACTACCCGTTCGCCAATTTTCACCGGGTGAAAATACTGTTTCCAAGCCGAAGACCAATCCTCGTCTTGAACCTCCCGCCATCGGATCGCACCGCTGCCTTTGTCAATATCATGATGAATAAGTTCATTCACCCTCTGCTCAAACAACTGCAGACTACGATGCAAACGATTATCTACCGGCAAGTATGCAGTAACAGTTACTATTCCCGTGTCGTCTTCAGGGATCCCGCAATAGTCCCACGTTCCGGAATGCCGGTACGAATTAATGAGTTCGGGGTCTTCAATTACCACTCCGCTTGTCCCTAAATCATGAAAGATATTGGCCACTGCCTCCGTGGCTTCCTGGGTAGTCTGGATGCTAATTTCAGCCCATTTCATACCAACCACTCCTCGCCTGTAAAATTACATTATCCTTCACACAGCCTGTAAGACCCCGCCCTCTTAGGTCGGGGAGCCTGTACCCGAAGGGTGAAACAGGCTATAGCTCGAAGTAAATTCGACTAAACTTCAGTTGGAGTTGCACCCTCCGGGTACAGGCAACTCCAACTGAAGTAAGTCTACATTCATCCCAAAAACTCTTTTACTTTTTTGAAAAAACCTTTTTGCTCAGGGTTCATATCTACACCGCCAATGCGGGCAAACTCAACCAATAACTCACGCTGACGATCCGACAGTTTTTTCGGTGTGACCACTTTGACCCGAACATGCTGATCTCCTCGGCCATGTCCCTTTAAAAACGGGATCCCTTTTTCTTTTACCCGGAAAATCGTCCCTGTTTGCGTTCCTTCGGGAATCCTGAGCTTCACTTTGCCATCAAGCGTCGGCACTTCAATCTCATCACCAATCGTCGCCTGTACAATACTGATCGGTACATCACAGATTACGTCGTTACCCTCGCGGATAAATAATTTATGCTGTTTTACAAACAAATATACATAAAGATCTCCCGGAGGACCTCCGCGAGTTCCGGCTTCACCTTCATGACTCACCCGCAAACGCGACCCATTGTCTACACCGGCCGGAATTTTAATTTTAATTTTTCGGCGTATCCGCGTTTTACCACGTCCATGACATTCCTTGCAAGGCGACTGAATGATTTTCCCTTCGCCGCGGCAACGATCACACGTCACAACGTTGACCATCCTACCAAAAGGCGTGTTTTGGGCAACCTGCACCTGACCGGTTCCCTGACACTGCGGACAAGTTTGGGCATGCGTTCCCGGACTGGCGCCGGAACCATCGCAAACAGAGCAATCTTCCGTCCTCGGTACCTGTACTTCCGTTTCCATGCCAAACGCAGCCTGCTCAAAAGTAATTTCCATATCATACCGCAAATCCGCGCCCTTTTCCGGTCCCGCCGGACGACGTCCGAAGCCAAAGCCCGATTGCCCGAAAAACATATCGAAAATATCGTTAAATCCGCCGGCGCCGCCAAACCCTCCAGCTCCTTGACCATTCTCAAAAGCAGCGTGCCCAAACTGATCATACTGGGCGCGCCGTTCAGCATTTGATAAAATTTCGTAGGCTTCGTTGACTTCTTTGAATTTTTCTTCTGCTTCTTTTTGATTATCGCGATTCACATCGGGATGGTACTTTCGGGCTGCCTTGCGAAATGCTTTTTTGATTTCTTCTTCTGACGCCGACCTCTCAACGCCCAGCACTTCATAATAGTCACGTTTACTCACTCGTTACACCATCCAAAATCATTTTTTCGGGCCATTTTCACTGGCCGCCACTCATATCTTTAAGCATGGGCATAACTTGGAAGGGGTTAGCAACCCCTTCCAAGTTATGTCTGTTATGATTGTTCCATTAGGTTAGCTTCATTTACTTATTTCTTCTCGTCGTCTACGACTTTGTACTCAGCATCAACAACCTTCTCATCCTTCGGCGCTTCATGCGCGCCGGATGCTTGCGCACCTGGCTGACCAGCAGCAGCATCGGCCTGACTATACATCGCCGACGACAATTCGTATAGCGGTTTCGTCAGTTCTTCCGTATCCGCCTTGATTTTCTCAATATCAGTCCCTTTCAGGGTTTCCTTCAATTTATCAACGGCCGCCTGGACTTTCGCAACTAGTTCCTTATCTGCTTTGTCACCGGCATCCTTAATCGTTTTTTCTGCATTATAAGCAAGTGAGTCAGCATTATTGCGAATTTCCACTTCTTCACGGCGTTTTTTGTCTTCTGCCGCATGCGCTTCCGCATCTTTCACCATGCGGTCGATATCTTCTTTATTGATACCGCCCGAAGAAGTGATTGTGATCTTCTGCTCTTTTCCAGTTCCAAGATCTTTTGCGGAAACATGGACGATACCATTCGCATCAATGTCAAATGTGACTTCAATGCGCGGGACGCCCCGGGGAGCCGGCGGAATTCCAGACAACTCAAACCGTCCAAGGGTCTTATTGTAAGAAGCCATTTCGCGCTCGCCTTGCAATACATGGACATCAACCGATGGCTGATTGTCGGCCGCAGTAGAAAACGTTTGACTTTTAGAAGTAGGAATAGTCGTATTGCGGTCAATGATCTTAGTGAACACACCGCCCATGGTTTCAATACCAAGCGACAATGGAGTAACGTCAAGCAGGAGAACGTCTTTTACTTCCCCGACCAGCACACCGGCCTGAATAGCGGCGCCGATAGCGACACACTCATCCGGGTTTACACCGCGATGCGGCTCTTTGCCAAAAAAGTTTTTAATCGCTTCTTGAACGGCAGGAATACGGATAGATCCGCCAACCAAGATGACTTTATCAATATCTTTCGGTGACATTCCGGCATCGCTCATCGCCTGACGGGTTGGTCCCATTGTAGCTTCTACCAAGTCAGACGTAAGTTCGTCGAATTTTGCTCGGGTCAAGTTTAAATCCAGATGTTTTGGACCGGTTTGATCTGCAGTAATGAACGGCAAATTAATATTCGTTGTTAATACGCTGGACAACTCAATTTTCGCTTTTTCCGCAGCTTCCAACAGCCGTTGCTGAGCCATCTTGTCATGAGCAAGATCAATTCCCTGCTGCTTTTTAAATTCATCAATCAGCCATTTTTTGACGCGCTCATCAAAATCATCGCCGCCCAAGCGATTGTTTCCGTTTGTTGCTTTTACTTCAAACACGCCATCGCCTAATTCCAGGATCGAAACATCAAACGTTCCGCCACCCAAGTCAAAAACAAGAATGGTATGGTCTTCGCCCTTATCCATGCCATAAGCCAACGAAGCAGCGGTAGGTTCGTTAATAATCCGCAATACTTCCAATCCGGCAATAGTTCCGGCGTCTTTGGTCGCCTGACGTTGACTGTCGGTAAAATAAGCCGGGACAGTGATAACTGCTTGGGTAACTTTCTCACCCAAATAAGCTTCTGCATCCTGCTTCATTTTTTGCAAAATCATGGCAGAAATTTCTTGTGGGTTATATGATTTGTCGTCAATTTTCACCTTATAATCCGTACCCATGTGCCGCTTAATTGAGCTAATCGTACGATCCGGATTGGATATCGCCTGGCGTTTAGCCAGCTGACCGACAAGGCGTTCTCCTGTTTTTGAAAAGCCGACAACAGATGGAGTCAGGCGGCTCCCTTCCGCATTCGGGATAACAACCGGCTCGCCGCCTTCCATAACAGCAACAACCGAATTCGTAGTTCCAAGGTCAATACCAATTACTTTTGCCATATTCTTTTCCCCCTTTTATATAGATACAAACTGAACTTTCTTTTTAAAAACAATCTTACATTAGCAATTTCCTACTACCTTGACCATACTCGGCCGGATCACTTTATCACGGACCCGGTATCCTTTTTGCAATTCTTCGATGATCATCCCATCAGGCTGTTCAGGATCTTCAGCCCGGATAACAGCCTGATGCTGCCCGGGATCAAACACAGAGCCTACAGATTCAATCGTTTCCAAGCCATTTTTAGCTAATAAACCCACCATTTGACGATAAATCAACTCCACGCCAGCCATCATTGCTTGTAAATCCTGTTGGCTCTTGCCGTCCAATGCCCGTTCCAAGTTATCAATAACCGGCAATATCTGCAATATCAAATCCTGGGCGACAACTGACGATAGTTCTTCTTTTTCCTGGCGGGTGCGCCGGCGAAAATTATCAAAATCAGCCTGCAATCGTTGATAACGGTTGGTCATTTCTTCTAATAAAGTCTGTTTTTCTTCGATTTCGACCAGCAATTTTTCTACTGTTGGTTCACCGCTGCCAATACGGCCTTCTGAACCACCGGTTTCCACCTCTGCTCCAGGAATTTCCTGTTTGCCTTTTTCTTGCTCCGTTTTTTTGCTATTTACCACTGTTTTCACCTCGCATCCACATTAAAAGTCGGGCATTCCGGCTTCAACGCCGCCTGCAGCTTTCGCGGCAGGAGCCCCCTCTTCTTTTTTCTTGATAATCGTGTCAATTCGCAGAATAGCAACCGCAACCTCAGCGGCTGCTTTGATTGCATGGTATTTGACAGGTACAGGATCAACGACTCCCTGAGACAACATATCGGCAACCAACCCGGTATCGCAATCAATCCCCAAAGTATCACTGCCGGCCTTCAGTTGGGCGGCCATTACCTCTTCCACTTTTTCCAACGGATTAAAACCGGCATTTTGAACAATCTGTGTTAACGGCTTTTTCAGCGCGTTTGCTACGCAATCCACGCCATAAGCAGCCATTCCTTTCACATTGTCCCGCATTTTTTCCACTTGCCGTGCCATGGCAATCTCAGTCGCCCCGCCGCCGGCTACATATCCGCCGCGAATGGCTGCCTGTACGCTTGATGCGGCATCCTTGGCGATCCGTTCTCTTTCACCGACCACTTCCTCCGTTGCCGCGCCCACTAAAATAGTCGCCATCGGCTTGCCACCGCCGCCTAGGATACGAATTTGCCGGAGCTTTTCATCTTCATATATCCGGGCAGCAAAACCAAGATATTTCTCAATATCAGCAATATCCTTTTTTAAACCGGTTCGTTTAATCATTCTGGCGCCGACATGTTCACAGGCTCGCCGCAAATCTTTGTTGGCAACTCGCTGGATAACCAGCACCCCGGCATCGGTCAGCAGTTCTTCAGCCATCGCATGAACGCCGCGGTCCACCAAGACAGCCTTTACCCCCAAATCAACAATTTTCTGCACGTTGCATTTAAACTCGTCCTGAAAATCAATATAACGCTTAAATCCTGTTTCCGTGCTTAACGCTTCATCTTCCATTTCTTCCGGTTCCAGCGCATCATCCACCAACAAAACCTTCGCATCGATCATCTCGGCAGGCATTTCCTGATTCATACGTTCTTTATCAACAATAACGCCCATAAACACTTCATTGCCGGCGCCTTCCTCGGCCGTAATGATATCCGACAGTTTGAAATGTTGTTCACAGAGTTTTTCTACCCCAATCAATTGCACCGCTTCCACTACCAGGTCAGCAATATCTTCATACTCCCTGCCGGCAATCATAGCAATATTGCGCAAAATCGGATCCTGTATATCGGTTACTTTGCGGCCCCGTTCCTCAATCTGGCTCAGAACCTGTTTCACACCATACCGGATTCCTTCAATAACCCGGGCTACCGGGACCCCGCGCAAAACCTGGCCTACGCCTTCGGTAACCAACGCTCCGGCCATAATCGTAGCGGTCGTCGTCCCATCACCAACCTCAGCCTGTTGGGCTTTGGCAATATTAATCAACATTTTCGCTGCAGGATGATTGACATCCATCTTATCTAAAATCGTTACACCGTCATTCGTAATAATCACTTCGCCAAAACGGTCCACCAGCATAGTATCGAGTCCCTTCGGACCTATCGTACCCTCTACCGCGGCAGTAATTGCCCTGACAGCATTCGCATTCGTCATCAGCGCCGCCAAGCGTTCATCCACATCAGCACCGCTTCCTGCCTGCTTCAAATTCATGCATGCACCTCCCCAAAATTCTTCATTATAGTCGATAACGATTTAAAATATCGCCAAGATGACGGTGCATGAATTCCAATACGGAAGTTATTTTTCCATATTCCATCCTGGTTGGGCCAAGAACAGCGACCGTGCCGACGACCTGTCCATCAATCCGGTAGGTCGCTTGCACTACGCTGCAATCCTGGATGCCTGAATATTTATTCTCGCCGCCTATCGTAATCACAACGCCATCCGATTCTTTCGTATGCAAAATATCGCATAACAAGCGTTCTTCCTCCAGCATTGATAGTAAATCCTTCACTTTTTTCACATCGCGATATTCGGGCTGCGCCAGCAACTGAGCGGTACCGCCCAAATAAAGCCGTTCTTGTTTGTCCCCTGCAATAGATTGACGGATAACTTCCAGCAAAGTATCAAAAACAGCACGGTCATGCTGAAAATCCTGACGAATATCATGAAACACAGACGACCGGATATGTTCAAGCGCCTGGCCTGACAAACGACGATTAATCCGCTCGGCAATCCGGTGCAAATCATCAAATACAAGGCCTTCGGGAATAGTCAAAACCTTGTTTTCCACATAACCGGTATCGGTGACTATCGCCAGGATCACTCTGGAATTATCCAATGGCATAAACTGCAAATATTTAAAAACAGCTGGACCGAACTGCGGCGCTAAGACCAACGAAACATTGCGCGTCATACGCGAAATGATCTTGGCCGTTTCCTGGAATACTTCTTCAATCCTGCGAGCCCGCGTTTGGTACCAATTCGTAATCAGCATCACATCATTTTCGGAAATCGCCGGCGTTGACATCAAACTGTCGACATAAAACCGGTATCCTTTCGCCGCAGGAATGCGGCCGGCGGAAGTATGCGGCTGTTCCAAATAGCCCAACAATTCCAAATCAGCCATTTCATTGCGGATCGTCGCCGGGCTAATCCCTAAATCATATTTGCGGGCAATGGTCCGAGATCCAATCGGCTCAGCTGTAGATACATAGTCGTCGATAATTGCCTGTAAAATTTTTCTTTTTCTCTCGTCCAACACATTGCTCGCCCCCTTTGTTAGCACTCGCGTCAGTAGAGTGCTAATGCCTACTAAAAAAATACCACTTGTTCAGACCGCTGTCAAGATAGCAACAAAGTTATTTGTCTTTTTTCGGTAAAAAAGCGGCAAAAACAAGATTACCGAACTTCATGCCCAGCGGAGTGAGACGAATACCACCGGGATATTGGCAAATCAACTGCTGGTGAAGCAAGCGATCAATCTGCTCAGCATAGTGACTTTCAAATTGTACCTGGAAACGATCAGAAAAATCTGCAAAGCAGATGCCTTGCACTGTACGCAAGGCTAGAAACGCATATTCAGCCATCGCCGTGCCGGCTTCAATACGCTCCCGCACAGCTGCCGGATCCCTATTTTCTCTTACCATGGCAATATAATCCATCACGTCCGGCGTATTCGTTAGCCGCTCATTATCGAAAAAAGAGCAAGCGGCCGCGCCAAAGCCAATGTATGGAAGATACCGCCAGTATTTGAGATTATGCCGGCTTTGTGAACCCAACCGGGCATAATTTGAAATTTCATAACGGAAATAGCCATTTTCCGGCAAAATACGAGTTGCCAGCTCATACATTGCCAACTCATCGTCTTCATCCGGCAACACAGCCCGCCCGGAATGCAAAGCAGCCTCAAGAGGCGTCCCTTCTTCCACTTTCAACCCATACACGGAAATATGTGAAATCTGCAAACGAATTGCCTGCTGAAAACTAAAAAGTACATCCTTCTGCGTTTGTCCGGGCAAACCGTACATTAAATCAACACTGACATTGGCAAAGCCGGCAGCTTGCGCTTCCCTAATCGACTGAACCGCTTGCTGCGCGGTATGAATTCGCCCGGCTGATTGAAGAACAGAATCTGAAAAGGACTGCACGCCAAAGCTGATGCGATTAAACCCGGCCGACCGCAAACTTCGCAGCTTCTCCTTATCAATCGTTCCCGGGTTTGCTTCAATACTGATTTCAACATCTTTCAGCACCGTAAAGCGCCGCTGAAGAGTTTCTAAAATAGATAATATGGCGTGACTGGACAACAACGTCGGGGTCCCGCCGCCAAAATAAATCGTGTCAATCCGACAACTTGATAAAAGGCCGCTTCGCCGGTCGATTTCCCGGCGTAAAGCGGCGGCGTAATCATCAAATACACTGTCAAGCCCGGCGTAAGAAGGGAAGTCGCAATAAAAACATTTTTGCCGGCAAAAGGGGATATGCACATAAATACCGGTTAGATCAGTCAATTTTCAAAACCGCCATAAACGCTTCCTGCGGAATTTCAACGTTGCCGACTTGTTTCATTCTCTTCTTGCCTTCCTTTTGTTTCTCCAGCAATTTTCGTTTCCGGGTAATATCCCCGCCATAACATTTTGCTAATACGTCCTTGCGCATTGCCCGAACAGTTTCCCGGGCAATCACTTTGTTGCCAATCGCTGCCTGCACGGGAATCTCGAACATCTGCCGGGGAATAATTCCCCGCAGCTTTTCAACCAGTAAACGACCACGGTATTGCGCCCGATCACGATGAACAATCACGCTCAGCGCATCCACCGGATCGCCGTTCAACAAAATATCCAGCTTGACAAGATCCGATTCCTGATAATCGGTAAGTTCATAATCCAACGAAGCATACCCGCGAGTTGATGACTTCAAACGGTCAAAATAATCATAAATAATTTCGCTGAGCGGCAAGTGATACGTCAGCATCACCCGGGTCGTATCAAGATATTTCATATCCCGGTATTCGCCCCTTTTTTCCTGTGACAATTCCATTACCGCGCCGACAAATTCGTTTGGTACGATCACTGTCGCTTTCACATAAGGCTCTTCAATATGTTCGATCTCCTGAGGCGATGGCAAATGCGCCGGATTATCAATCTGCAGCATTTGGCCATCCGTCCGATACACCTTGTAAATAACGTTTGGCGCCGTTGTAATCAGCGATAAATCATACTCTCTCTCCAAGCGCTCTTTAATGACATCCATATGCAGCAGTCCCAAGAAACCGCATCGGAAGCCAAAACCAAGCGCTACGGAAGTTTCTGGTTCGAAAACCAGCGACGCATCGTTTAACTGCAATTTTTCCAGTGCATCCCGCAATGCTTCATAGTCCACACTTTCCACTGTATATAAGCCGCAAAAAACCATCGGCGTGATTTTGCGGTACCCAGTCAATGGCTGTGCTGCCGGACGACTGGCATCGGTGATAGTATCTCCGACCCGGGTATCTTTTACATTTTTGACGCTGGCCGCCAAAAAACCAACCTGCCCTGGTCCCAATTCGTCAACATTCCGCAAGGCCGGACGAAAAACGCCGACATCCGTAACCTCAAAAACCTTATCGGAAGCCATCGTTTTTACCCTCATCCCCGGACGGATTGAACCGTCCATGACGCGGACATAGGCAATGACTCCCTTGTATGAATCAAAATGGGAATCAAATATAAGCGCGCGCAAAGGCTCCCCCTCATTTGTACTTGGAGCCGGGATTTTGCGGACAATCGCCTCCAGAACCTCAGGAATGCCGACCCCTGTTTTCGCACTGACCAGGATCGCATCGGAGGTATCCAACCCAATAACCTCTTCAATTTCGTGTTTTACTTTTTCCGGATCCGCGCTGGGGAGATCGATTTTATTGATTACAACGATAATTTCCAGATCATGTTCAAGCGCCAGATATACATTAGCCAACGTCTGCGCCTCAATACCCTGTGTGGCGTCCACCACCAGCAAAGCGCCTTCACAGGCTGCCAGGCTGCGGGAAACTTCATAAGTAAAATCGACGTGTCCGGGCGTATCAATTAAATTCAACATGTATGCTTCGCCATTTTGCGCCGCATACTCAAGGCGCACAGCCTGGGCTTTGATCGTAATGCCCCGTTCCCGCTCCAGTTCCATTTGGTCCAAAACCTGATTTTCCATTTCACGGGCAGAGAGAGCGCCGGTATATTCAATCAGACGGTCCGCCAATGTTGACTTTCCGTGATCAATATGTGCAATGATTGAAAAGTTGCGAATATGAGAAGTCTCCATGCAAAGTCTCCCTCCATAAATAAGAATTGTTGTATCATTTGATTATATCATCCGTCCCCTCCCGCCTGCAACTACCGGCTGTAATGCAAACCAAATTTTCATGAAGGGAAAGGTGAATATTGCCAATGATAGCGCTTGCATTTTAAAACCTGGCATGCTAAAATGTTTTAGTAAGATTATCATAAGGAGGTGAACTACTTGCCAAACATCAAATCATCTGAACGCAGCGTAATTACCGCCTGACTAAAGCTAGCAGCACCATTGACAAAGCAGCCGCCAAAGGTGTTATTCATAAAAATGCCGCAGCCCGCAAAAAATCTCGCCTCGCTCGCAAAATTAATGCTCTGGCGAAATAATATTTTATCAGTCACAAACCGAGAGGCCAGGAGTTAATAACTCCTGGCCTCTTCATTATACTCGGAGAGTGTCTTCTTATTTTTACCGGCACATATCGATCAGAATGATTTCAAATACAGCGTTAGTCGCCTTTCCCGACTTCAAATCGCGATCCGCCTCCGCCAGCGACAACATCGCCCTTTGCAATGCTTCTATGGAAAATCCGCGGCTTTGCCTCTGCAATCTTTCCACTACAAACGCCGGTAATTTAAAATGCCGCGCAAGAGCTGCTGAATTATTCCCGTTTTTGCTCAATTCTTTCACTTGCCAAAGCAACCGGACCTGGCGGGCCAAAAGAGTTAGAATAATCAAAGGATAAACGCCGGAGGACAATTGCTGCTGCAGCAAAAACAGCGCCTCCTGGACCTGTTTGCGGCTCATCGCCTCAAGCATCGTAAAAATCGAAACCTCCGGCACTGCCGACATCATTGTCATAACATCCTGTTTCGTTATTAAAGTACGTTCACCGGTGTATAAGTCAAGTTTGTTCAGTTCATTTTCCAAAAAGCCGATCGGTACAGAGGTCATAACGCCGATAGACGACCAGATATGTTCGGCCGCTGACCGTTCCAATCGCTTCCCCATTGTCTGTAACCGTTCCTGCACCCATTCATGAGCCTCATTCGCCTGAAGGGAAGCTACTTCAAGCGCAACGCCGTGTTTTTCAACAATCTTAAAACTTTTACGCCGTTTGTCAATTTCTTTATATGCATTTTTTTCTTTTTTCGCCGTTATCGAAAAAATCACCCTGCTATAGGATGGCATATTGCTCAGTGCTGCAAGCAAAACATCCTCGCCAGGTTTTGCCGCCACAGGTTCCGCTTCTATTTCATCCTGATCCCCTGCTTCCCCCTGCTCCTCCACCTTAGCTTTGCGGGAGGAGCGGAACAACGATGTACTCCTCACCACAATGACATTTTTTTCACTCCAAAAAGGAGCCGTTTCAATCTGGTTCGTCAAATCGCGCAAGTCCGGTTCCTGATCAAAAACGATCAGACCGTTTTCCCTGTCAGCCGGAGACAAAGATCCCTCAATTACGGCCTTTTCAAAATCCCGCATCCGGAAAGTTTCTTCACCGTATAAAAGATACACCGGCTTTATTTCTCCGGCAAGAACTTTGTTCAGCTCTGATTTGTATGTCACAGGCGGTCTCCTTTCAAAAACGGTTCCACCGTCAGCATTTCCCCATCGGTATAGAAGGCTACCGCGCCTTGCTGATCAGTACGATATACGGTCACTTTTCTTTCTGTTAAACGTTGTAAGGTTTCCATATGCGGATGCCCAAACCGGTTATGGCTGCCAACCGAAATGACTGCATACGCCGGATTGACGGCCTGTAAAAAAGCCGGAGTTGTCGATTTTCTTGCACCATGATGTCCTACTTTCAGCACCGTGCTTTCCATTTGGTTTCCACTCTTAATCATAACCTCTTCGCCCTGCGCCTCCAAATCACCGGTAATCAAGAAACTATGGCGTCCGTAACTCACCCGGATTACGCAGGAAACTTCGTTGCCGCCTGATCCTTGGGAACCCTCGGCATGCAGGACCTCAAATAGGACGCCGTCAAGCAAAATACGCTGGCCTTCAACCATGGGAATCATATTTTTATGATCCATTTTACGCAACAGCAGTTGCACTGGGGAAGTATATTCTTCTTGCGCCAGCATCACCTGACGGACCGGAACACAATTGGCGACTGCCGCCGCCCCGCCGGCATGATCCTGATGGCCGTGAGTCAAAATCAGATAGTCTAGTGAAAGTATACCATAATGCCGCAAATAAGGGAAAACCACTCGTTCCCCAATGTCAAAACCGGTTGTACTGTCGCCCATTATCCCTCCTGCATCCACCAATACCGCTTTTCCGTGCGGCGTCGTGATCAGGGTTGAATCCCCCTGCCCAACATCAATGAAATGAACGCCAACCGGTTTAGGATACCAGGAAGCAAGCAGAAAACCGCCAACAATTACCACTAGCAAGAAATTTGTCCGATAAGCAGAGGCCCAAACCCACTTTACAACTTCCCGGGGACGCGGTAATTTTTTCGGACAATAACCGTAAAACCAGGCCAACAGTATATAGTAAATGAAACCGCTGCCAACAGTTAAGGGCGGCAAATACAACGTTCCGCCCGGCAAACCCGCCAAACCGGAAGTCAGTATAACCGTGGTACCGGTCAACAGACTGCAAATGATGAAAATCAAGCTGCCCACCGCAGGTATAACCAGACTCAGCAACGTACCGGCCAAACCCAAAACAACCAATAGCTCAATAATCGGTACCACGATCATATTCGCCGGAAACGAACTCAAAGAAAGATTATTGAAGTACCAAGCCATGAAAGGGAGAACTCCAATCTGGGCTGACCAGGTTACCGACAGAGCGCACCGCAGCCAATCCGGCAAAAATGACAACTGATCAACAGTACGGGAATAGAAAAAAATAATCCCTGCCGTAGCGCCGGCAGACAGTTGAAAACTAATATCATAAATGAATGCCGGCTGATAAATCAACATGCCTAAAATGGCAACAGCCAGTGCGCCCTGACCATCCTGTTCGCGGCCAAAACCTACTGCTGCCAAAGCAATAATTCCCATCGCCACCGATCGCACGACCGGCGGTGTAAAACCGCTTAAACAGCCATAAAACAAAATGCTCCCGACTGCCAGAACCGCAATCAAAGCAAAGCGCAAATGAAGTCTTCTCCCAAACCAAAGAATGACACCGGCTACAAGAGCAATATGTGTACCGGACACCGATAAAATATGAACAATTCCCGTGGCGGCGAAATTCCTCACCACTTCCGGATTAATGCCGGTATAGCCGCCAAACAGCATGCCGGTTAAAATGGCCGCATCCGCAGGCGGCATCACCTTTTGCATGTTCGCGGTCATCGTTTGCCGCCAGAGTGCCAACCGCGTTTTCCAATCAGCGTTCCTTCCGGACGATTGGATATGAACCGTGTTGACGGCTGCACTCATCCGGGCGGTAACCCCTCTGCGCTGCAACCCGGCCACAGTATCGACCAAGCCAGGATTCTGATACCCATGCGGCAAAATAATTTCGCCGCTCGCTGTGAGGCGGTCATTTACCGCCGCCAGAGGCGATCCGGCCGCCTGTTTGACGAAGAGCATCAAACCGCCGCTGGCCGTAAAAGCTTGTTGCCTCTCTGTCACGTTTTTTACCGTTATGATATAGCGTACCCGAACTTTTCCATCTTCCAACTCAACAATGTCCGGCACTTCAACGACTTCGCCCTGCACAATGACATTGCGTCCAGCCCAGTTGCTAATATCGTTCGGCGCTAGCTGAACGGAGTGCAAATGCAGTATCATCCCAAGAAAAAAGAAGATGACGCAAACTGCCAAAAAGGTTATTTTATCGCCTCTTGTCAATAATAAACCCGCAAAAATCGTCATAGATGCGATAAGAATGTATAACACCGGCAACGGCCAGGCAACCATCCCGGCTAGCCATACACCACCGGCAAATGCCATTGTAATCCAAACCAAGATAGAATTCATAAGGTCCCCTATTGAAAAAAATTTGTTTTCTTCTATTTCTGATAGTTTATTTTATCTTCCATACTTTTACACAAAATCCCTCTTGTTTTTACTCATTTTCCTATTCCTATGCAGAAATACCGACAAAAGTAAAAAATCGCACAAATTGAACTGCGCCCCGAATAATATCAAGAAATTTTTAAACATTGAGGTGCAGTTCGGTCTGGGCGATTCCATTTTTTCTTATGCAAAAAAGTTTTTAAATTTTTCCTTTAACCCATGCATCGTTTTCATAACCACGGCTTTCCCAATAACCGTCATGCGGTTCCGCAATAAATTCGATCGCATTGATCCATTTAACGCCTTTATAGGCATACATTTTGGGCACGATCAACCGTGCAGGACCGCCTAAATCAGACGGAATAGGCTCACCATCCATTAATACCGCAACCATAACATCTTCCATCTTTGCCTGTTCCAGACTTAATGCGCTGGTGTAAATACCATCGGAAGAATAAAACTTGACATAACGCGCCTGAGATTTTATACGGCCAAGATCAATCAACCGGGAAAGAAGAATCCCCTCGTAAGTTGCATGATACACAGTCCAACCCGTAACACAATAAAAGTCGCTTACTTGAACTTTTCTGGGAATTTCAAGGAACTCTTTCCAAGATAATGTAAGCGGTTGATCTACCAAACCGAAAAGCCGGAATTGCCAGCTGTCTGAATTGGCACAAGGAATCTTTGTCACTGTAAAAACCTCGAATTCCCCTTCATAACCGCCTCCGATCGGCGGTACGGAACCTAAATTCGGCAACGGCGGCGGGTCCATCTGGTTACAGTTTGAAAAACGTTTTTCCTTGTTCACGAATAGATTTTCATTTCCCCCTCTTCCCAGCCAATTGGCGATCACTCCGCCGCCAAAAAGCGCCGCAACAGCCGATGACCATCTGATAAAGCTGCGTCGGTCTACTTGAAAGCCTCCCTCCGCAACACCCGATCGCGTAGTGAGCAAATTCAACAATTCTGAGAAACTATGATACAAAATAACCGTGATACTAATCATCGCTAGTCCCTTGTGCAAATGCAAGACAGATATTCCGCCTGCCGCTCCAATATCCATTCCGAACGCCAGCAAAACGCCAGTGAAGATGGCCCCCTTTGCCAGAAAGGCGAATAGGATATACCCCGCTTTTTGCATGGTTCGCCATGCGAACGTCTTCCATTTTGCCGTCAACGGGACGATATAGGCTGCTGTAGTGATGGCAAAAATTACGCCGCAAACAATATGTGCATATTTTAAATAAATTCTCAGATCTGCCAACGCTCCCCGAAGGGATTGGCTGGATAGCATTAGCCCCGTTAAAATTAGCAAAAACGCAACAGTTGAATGCGTAAAATGCAGCCGGCTGCTCTTGCTCATCATCCGCCCTCCCAATGTACAGTCTTTGTATTCAATGCGCGGCATTCTACTGAATCTCGTTCTATCTGAAATCCTTCATAAATTCCTTGATCTTTTCCATATCTATAACCTTATCCACTAAGGGAGATCCATTCATTAAGAAATCAATTTTAGCATGAAAATCCGGCTTTTCTTCCCGATATAAAATTCCTATGGGAATTTTCTCGCCCCATTCCATTGCCTTTTCAATTGCCTTCAACTTATTTTCCGGTTCGTAATCATCTCCCAATTTATAAACCCTATCATTATACCACTGATAGGTATTCACTTTGTTGAAACTAACACATGGCTGTAAAATATCGATCAGCGCGTATCCCTTATGCCTGATTCCTTCAACCATCACCGCTTTCAGATGTTCTTGATTTCCGCTAAAGGCTCTGGCAACAAATCCACAGCCCAGGACAATTGCCAAAAGCATCGGATTCAAAGGCATATTATTGGAGCCGTTCGGCTGAACATCAGTAACATGGCCGATATCCGAGGTTGGCGACGCCTGTCCTTTCGTGAGTCCATAAATTTGATTATCATGGACAAAATGAGTGATATCCACATTTCTTCGGATCGTATGGATCAGATGATTACCGCCCTCACCGTAAGAATCTCCATCACCACTGTTGACGATGACGGTTAAGTTCTTATTGGCAATTTTTGCCGCAACGGCAGGAGGAAGCGCTCTGCCATGCAACCCGCAAAAGCCATTCGTAGTGATATACTGGGGCAATTTCCCTGCCTGGCCGATCCCACTCACAACAAGAACTTCATAAGGTTTCTTATCCAGCACAATCAGTGCTTCTTTCAAGGCGCTCAAAATATTATGATTACCGCACCCTGGGCACCAGGCGGTCTCCAAATTTGGAAAAACTGATTGGCTCATTCTTACTCTCCTCCCTTCATCCTGGAAACTATTTCTTGTGAAGAAAGAGGCCTTCCATCATATTTTAAAATACTGCTGTCACATTGTATTCCTGTACAATCTCTGATCAGTGACGCAAAGAGGCCTGTAGCATTTTGTTCCACATTGATCAGCCTTTTTACCCCTTTGCCTTTTTCTGTGAGCAGTTTATCAGGTAAAGGCCAGATATCTCCAAACAACAATGCGCCATATCTATCTTTCCCCCGGCTATTCAAAAGTTTCACAGCCTCCTTAACTGGGTTAGACAAGGAACCCCAGGTCAGGAACAAAGTATCCGCATTTTCTTCGCCCACAAAAATCGGTTCCTGGAGCTCTGCTTTCAAATAAATCATTTTCCTCAGCCGTTTATCATGCATTTTATTTCTTATCGTACCTGACTCGGTAATGTGTCCATATTCGTCATGTTCATGGCTTTCCGTCAATACTCTAGTTCCCGGCATTTTTCCTGGAATAATGCGGGGTGAAACCCCCGAATCAGTGATTTCATATCTTCGATATTCCTTGGTCTCAGAGTATATTTGCTGGCTCAAATGGCGATTATTTTTAATCTTACTGAAATCAAAAGGAGAAACAGTCCGCGTATTATCTGCCAAAAATTGATCTCCCATTAAAATAACCGGAATCTGATATTTATCGGCCAGATTGAAGGCTCTATGCGTCTGATAAAATGCATCTTCCGGGTCCCGCAAGGCGATGACCATCTTGGGTATTTCTGCAGGTGAAGAAAAAATGACGAACTTCAAGTCACCTTGCTCCGTTCGTGTCGGAAAACCGGTGGCCGGACCAGGCCTCTGCATCTCGACGATCACTAACGGTACTTCCTGCATGGCAGACAAGCCGATTGCTTCCACCATCAAGGCAAAGCCTCCTCCCGAAGTACCGGTCATTGCCCGGACTCCAGCATAGGAAGCGCCGATTGCCATGTTGATTGCAGCAATTTCATCCTCTGCTTGCTCAACGATAATTTCTGCTTCATTCATCTTTGCTGCCAAATAATTCATGATCCCCGTTGCAGGCGTCATCGGATAACCGGAATAGAATTTCAAACCCGCTGCCAAAGCGCCGAGAGCAATTGCTTCGCTGCCGTTAATGAGAATTTGATCATCTTTTCTCTTGGCCTGAATCGCATATTTTTCCGGAACCAGCTTATAGCCTTCGTTGAATGCCTTTATATTTTGCGGGGCGGCTTCGCCTTGGAATTTTTCGTTAATGACATCTTCAATGCCGGTAAAATCCAGATTAAATAATTTAAGTACTGCTCCCAACGCAACATTTCCAAATACTTTAGAGTTGCCGATTGTTTTCGCTGTGGATTTTAACGTCAGACTATATAGTCTGGCATCTCGAAAATCGATTTCTTCATCGGCGATGATAAAACCATCCGCTTTCAATCGGTTAAGGTGGGTTTGAATTGTTTCCTTATCTAATGCAATAATTCCGTCAAGCTCGTCCCCATGGGAATCGATTGCTTCATCAGCAAACCGTATTTGGAAGAAATTGTGCCCGCCTCTTACTCTGGACATGTAATCCTGAGTGACAAATATCTCAAAACCTTTTCGTTTCAGAATTTTTTCCAGAATGAAGGCCATGGTCTCCATACCGAGCCCTGCCGCTCCGCCGATCAAGATATTGTATATCATGCTAATCACTCCTCGTCACTTCTATTCCCCATGTCAACCAAATCAGCAAACCAATCCTACAATTATTCTATCATATATTTTGCAGAATATTAAGAAAACAAGATGAAAATTACCCTCTGGAGTTTATTGCCATAAACATGGTGAATTTTTTGATATCTTGCGAAAATTTTAGTATAATATCCTAGTAGGGTATTTCAGCATCTCTAAACGGATGAATGATTGTCAAGCAACCAGATTCACGTTCTTGCAGTAGAAGTCTGTTATCCTATCATCGCAGCCGCAAGTTGACAATAACCTGCGCACTAGTGCTGCCTTGATAGGCATAAAAGATATGTTAGGCGCCATATTTTAAAAAATTTCAGAGGAGTGATATCTTGTACGCAGAAACAGTAAACTTTCCCAAAATGGCTATGGTAAAACAAATCATAGCTCAACCAGCGATTGAGGACATCGAGAGCGCTTGCCGAAAAGAATTGCAGCAAATTAACCTGTCAGAACGGATAAAACCGGGAGAAAAAGTTGGAATCACCGTTGGCAGCCGCGGCATATCCAACCTAAAGATGATCGTAGAAATTCTTATTGATGCCGTTAAACAAGTCGGGGGCGAACCCTTTATTTTGCCGGCAATGGGCACCCATGGCGCCGGAACTGCTGAAGGCCAAAAGGAAATGCTGGCTTCCCTCGGTATTAGTGAAGAGACTTTGCATGTTCCTATCCTTGCTTGCGGCGAAGTCAATCAACTTGGCACAACCGCAAGCGGAATTCCCGTGTATGTCAATGAGGTGACTCAATCTGGCCAAATGGATAAAATTATTCTATTTAACCGGGTCAAAGAGCACACGGAATTTGAAGGTGATATCGAAAGCGGGATCCATAAAATTTGTGCCATCGGAATCGGAAATCCGAAAGGCTCTTTGGCGGTACACCAATACGCATTGGATTTCGGGTATGAAAAAACAATTACTGAAGTTGGCGGGTATATTATCGAACACCTGCCGGTTGCTTTCGCTATTGCCACAGTAGAAAATTATTATCATAAAACAGCCTATATCAAAGCTATGCTGCCAGAAGAAATTGCCGATGAAGAAATAAAACTGTTAAAATTGGCTAAATCAACACTTGGCAAAGTACCCTTTGATGAATTTGATGTTCTGATTATCGATGAAATGGGCAAGAACGTCAGTGGATCCGGCATGGATACCAATGTAATCGGAAGAATTATGGTATTTGGCCAAAAAGAACCGTTAAAGCCCGTTATCAGACGGATCGTTGTCCTGGATACGACTGAAGAAAGCCATGGAATGGCTACCGGCGTCGGACTGGCAGACTTCACGACGAAAAAGTTGATCGATAAGTTGGATTCATGGCCTACTTATTTCAATTGCGTTACTGCACAATCTCCGGAGAAAGGCCGATTACCGATTTTCTTCGCAACGGAAAAAGAGAGCATTGGCGCTGCTTTAACCTGCATTGGAAGCACACCGGCCGAAAAAGCGAAAGTCGTTCATATTCAAAATACCAATGAAGTCGGGTACATGGAAATCTCCGAAAGCCTGCTGCAAGAGGCAAAAAGCAGACCGAACCTTGAAGTACTGGAAGAACTAAAACCAATGCAGTTCGATGATGCAGGAAATATTGTGAAGATCCTCGATCGCAAGCGCTAAGAAAGTTATATTCTTTCCTTTTCTAATATGGAAGCCGTGTCGAAAACATCAGATTTCGGCACGGCTCTTTTCTGTTTAAAACCAAAAGAGCCGCTGTGTAATCCAACTTTTACACAACAGCTCTTTAAAAATCTACTTTTTGACCTGAGGTTCTGACAAATCTGCAGTAATGCCGGCAATACGTTTTGCATCATTTGCAAAAGCTTCCCAAGGTTCCATTGCTTTTACGACCATACGGGCGCCATCTGGTGATCCCCCGCCATGCATGCAGCCTGGAATGCCTCCGCCGACTGTCAGCCACTCTACCAGCCTGGCGGCTCGGGCGCGTGTTTCGCCATCAGTACCTGCTTCAAGCATTTTGAAAAGGGTTTCTCCATATTCTTTCGACTGAAAATCCTTGTAGGACGGAAAACAGCCCGTCTCCCCAATGCCTCCGCTGATATCTTGGGTAATCACCTTTGTTTCGTAAGGCAATTTGGCTACCTGGGTCTTATTGACATGAGCCAAAAGCATGTCCGGTATCCAAAGTCCTGAAAAATGGCTCTTGCCTGCCAACATGGCTCCAAGCCCGACTGCATATGTAATTTCATTATTAATTGCCATTTGGTTCAGTTTATCTTGAAAGACTTTTTGGTTCAAACCGTTCGCCCGGGCCATATTAATTGCCGCGCCGGCCATCACATCTCCTTGCCCAGCTACACAAGCACCAATCGCCGCACGATAAATAGCCGTGAAATAACCGATAATTTTGCCGCTATATTTGAATTCTCCATTCATGAAAACACGATCATTGGGGACAAAGACATCATCAAAAATCAAAAACGCCTGCGTAATATTGCCCGCTTTCGGAACATCCCAGCCTTCTTCTTCATCACGAGAATCACTAGGTCTGCGGGTTTCAACAATCGTCAATCCTTTTGCATCTCGAGGCACGGCACATGCGACGCAGAAATCTTTTTCAGATTCCCCGTAACCACTGCCTGGCACAATAATTATTTCATGAGCTGCAGCAACACCGCATATCTGCGCCTTATAACCTCGAATGACAATCCCATCTGGGAGAACTTCCTTCACATGCAGATTACTGTCTTTATTGGGCTGCTGAGAAGGCTTTAAACTTCTGTTGCCTTTCGCATCAGTGATTGCTCCGGACAAGGCTAAAGCATTGTCTTCCATAAACTGAAAATAATTCTTCACACGCTCATGATAATTAGTCCCATACTCTTTATCCATTTCAGCAGTAACTGCCCATAGAACATTGATGCCGGTCCAACCGGCGCAAGTTGCGCCTTGACAAGTCCCAGTCTGCCGATATTGGGCACGTTTCATTTTTGAGTTTCCCCACACATCGTCAGCACTCCCCATGAGAGTATTCCAGCGATGAGCCGTTGCACCAGTTAGATGTGACTTAGCAGTGAAAATTGATGCTTTTTCCGGATCAAACGATGCATCATACGATAATGAAACCGATTGAACATGAAGCCTTGTCGCCGGATCCGTTGTAACATCTTCAATCAGCTTGCCCCATTTATAAATATTGGGCCTCATCTTCTTTAAACTCGCTTTGTATTTTTCACCGTCCATCATCATGGGTCAACACACTCCTTTTTATTTTTTAATGATTACAGATCCGACGCCCCTTTCTTCTTTTTTGCAACTACGTACCGTTTCAGATTTATTTTTTTCGTTTACCAAAAGCTATAAATTAGTTCTGTGTGAATATTCAAAATCCTTTAAATATTATAATTTATTTGCAAAAAATTTTTCATGCTACTTTAAGGAACAACCACCGAAGTACCTTCTTTGATCTCTGTGGGATTTAAAATCACCGCTTCTCCTTGTTCAATGCCAGCAATAATTTCAACTTTTTTACTGTCCCGAATACCTGCGGTAACAGTTTTAGAAGCGGCCCGACCGTTTTTAACAATAAAAACTTGGTCACCGGTCAAGGCAGAAACAGGAATCAGTACAGCCCGTTTTTTTTCTGATAGCAAAATATTTAATTCCGCAGACATTCCTGGTTGGACTGCTATATCTTCCAATACATCTACTTTGATCTTAAAGGATTTTGTCGCATTATCAATACGGGGAGCAAGTGTCGCCACTTTGCCTTGATATACCTGGCCGCCAAAGCTATCAAATGTAAGCAGCACTTTCTGACCTACTGCAATTTTTGCTGCATCCAATTCATCAACTTTTCCCTCCACCTGCATCTTCCCTTGTTTTGCCAGGACCAAAATGCCGTCATTCGTGCCTACTGCCGTTCCGGCATCGAGTATTTTTTCCAAAACAGTGCCATCAAAAGGACTTAAGATTGTCATTTCGGCATTTTTGGCCAAAAAAGATGATACATTCGCTTGCGCTCTAAGAACTTGCAGCCTCGCTCCTTCGGCCTGAGTAGCGATTTGGTCATAATCCCGTCTTGCCACTGCTTCACTTTGCAATAGTTGTTCATAACGGTTTTTTTCCCGGAGAGCAAAAGCGTAATCGGCTTCTTTTTGGCTTTGCTCCGCTACCGCCAATTCATATTGGGCCGTAGTTTCACTGTTTTCCAGCAACACAAGCGGTTGCCCCTTCTGGACTTTTTGGCCCTCTACTACGAATATCTTTTCAATTCTAGCGGGATTTTTGCTGCGAACAATGACTTTTTCTTCCGGAATAACCTGACCGGATGCGTAAACAAATACAGCAACTGACCCATAGTCAGCAGCCTCCGTTTTAACCTGAACCGGCCGAAACCAAAACCAATAAACGCCTGCTAACACAAACAGCAGAAGCATTATAGCCCAGATGAATTTTGTTTTCATGGCATTTTGTCTCCCCTTTCCCGCAAGCACAATCCAGCCGCAGCGTCACTCACAACCCTGCCATCCGCCAAAGTAATAATCCGATCACAGTCTTTAACAAAACTAGTATTATGCGTCACGATAATGAAAGTCTGGCCAAATTCTTCGTTTAGCTTCCGAAAATAATCAAATACCAGTTCTGAATTCCGGCTATCCAAATTTCCTGTTGGTTCATCCGCCAATACAAGTAATGGTTGATTCGCCAAAGCCCTGGCAATCGCTACCCTTTGCAATTGACCGCCGGATAATTGAGCCGGATAATAATCCATACGATCGGATAGCCCCAATGTACCTAGGAGCATAGCCGCTCGTTCTTGACGCTTTTTTTCAGACAATGTCCCTGCTACTATCATCGGCAGTATCACATTCTCCAAAGCAGTGAATTCAGGCAAGATATAGTGAAACTGAAAAACAAAACCAATTTTTTCATTACGCAGTTTTGCTAACGACTGCGAAGACATTTGCGATACATCCACATTGTCAATCTTAATTGTGCCAGACGTTGGGCGATCCAATGCGCCTAACAAATAAAGCAGTGTGCTTTTCCCTGATCCGGAATTGCCAACAATAGCACAATATTCTCCTTTATAAAAAGTTAAGTTCACTTGACTTAAAATCGGAAAATTTGTACCGCCCGTTGTCATCACTTTGCCTACATCTTGCAATTCCATAATTTTATCCACGTCTTATCACCTCTGCCGGCAAAATGGCCGCCGCTTTTTTTGCAGGGAAAAAGCTGGCTGCGATACTAATCACTATACCCATAAAATATCCTTGAAAGAAAATGCGGCTGTTCCAAGCTACGGGAAATCCTTCTCGTGTCAACTGGGCATTGAAACTCACGGGGATATTTTCCAAACCAATATTCAAAGCAGCGCCTAACAAACAGCCCAGAAAAGCTCCAAAAGCCCCTAAAATGCATCCTTGTATCAAGTAAATCATATCAATGGATTGGGGACTGACGCCAAAAGCCTGCATGATTGCGATGTCCCTTCGTTTGCTCATAACATTCATCAACATAATATTGGCAATTCCGAAGCCTGCCACGAGAAAAATTGTGCCAACGATGAATTGATTAATCCATCTTCTCCGATACAACTCAGCTCGAATATTGGAGTTTTCGGAGATCCAATTTTTGACGTTGAGGCCAGTCATATCTGATATATTTGCTGCAAAGGCTTCCGCTTTGTATGGATCTTTTATCTTGATATTGATGCCGTTTGGCCCATCAGCACCAAATAACGCTTTGCTGTTTTTCAGCAAAACAAATACCGTTTTATTATCAAAAGCTGTAATGCCCGATTGGTATATATCCACTACACGATATAAGTCCTGGTTCCCACTGTCGGTCACCAACGTCACCGTATCACCGATCGATGCTTGAAGAGTTTTAGCAACCCCATTCCCTAGAATGATTGCATTCGAAATCAAGTTTAATGAATCCTGATGACGTAATTTCAGTTTACCGGAAAAACCATTCAATTTTTCTTCTTTCTCTGGATCAATACCCCGCACAACAATGGCAATATCGCGATTGCCATAAGTGATTAATCCTTGTCCGGTATAATTTGTTCCTACTGCAACAACATCTTCCATAGTATTGAGTTGGTTTTGCAAGTATGCTGCACCGTTGATAATTTCTATTTTATCAAAAGCCTGAACATGTAAAACGTTAGTGATGTCATATTGTTCCCTTCCCATATCCGGAACCGGCCGGACGCGTTCAGCCGTTATCTGAACATGCGGAGTAACAGAAATTACTCTATTTGTAAAATCTTCCTCAAACCCTTGTTGCATACTGCTCATCATAATAAACAAGCCAACTCCCAAAGCGATGCTAAAGATGCTGGCAATCGACTGCCGCCGCCGAAAAATGATCTGTCGCCAGGCAATATATAAATACATTCATTAGCCCTCCCGGATCACTTCTACAGGATCAACCGTACCGGCCCTATAGGCCGGCAGAATAGCCGACATCACCGCCAATAGAACACCTATTAAGAAAGAAGCTGCGTATAGCCACCAAACTTTTAACATCACGAACCCACGGGCATTTGTCAAACCTGATCCGGATTGTCCAAACGTTAGCTGAGAAAATATTTCGATTAATATTTGTCCGATCAACAATCCCATAATTCCACCAATGACACCGACGACCAAGCCTTGAAAAAAAAAGCCTTGGCTAATTGTCGCATTGGTTAACCCTAATGCTTGCATAATTGCCAAGTCACGACGCCGATCAATTACTGACATGGAAAACACATTATAAATACCAAAAGCTGCCGCTAACAAAAGGCCCCCGATTACAAAATAAATATTCGCAAAGATAATAACCAGCAAGCTTAAAATATTTGAATTGGCAACCTGCCAACTTTCCGTTTTGTAACCAAATTTTTTTGCGAAACTTGCGGCATAAGCTTCTGCTTCTTCATAATCCGCTAACTTGATCCCAATATCGGTAATTTCATTATATTGATTAGCGAGGACCTGGGCATCTTTCAGTCTCGTCCACAGTTTCGATTCGTCTTGTGAAGTAATTCCCGTCTGCACAATCGCCACCACACGAAAATCGAAACTTGATCCATTTCGTGCTACCAGTTTCACTGTATTGCCGATCCCGAGACCCAATTTCGCAGCAATAATTTTCCCAATGACGATGCCTTTATCTTGCGTTTTTAAATCTTGCACTTTTCCTTCTATCGCCTTAGAGTATAAATCAGTCAGCTGATCTTCCGAATCGGGTACGATCCCATATACGGACGCGGGATATATGATCGAGCCATATTTTATCAGTACATTCGCAGCCAAGGTCGGTGAAATTCCCTCTACCCCGCTTGTTCCTTCCAATTCTTTAATTATGAGCGCACTATTGCGAATTTTGTTGTATTGCTGCGATGGCTTAATATGTTCAATTTGTTTAATTTCCGCATCCACAAAAGAAGACAGGCGTGCCGGTTGCTCAAACTTTTCCAATTCATCAGCAGTAATACGAACATGCGCCGTTGCATTGACGGTCTTACTAATAAATTCATTTCGAAACCCAAACAGCAATGAGGACATGACTAAGAATACTGCCACCGTCATAGTGACACTAGCCACCAAAATAAGAGTGTTACGACGACTAGCCAGCAAAGCGCGGTACCCTATATATAATGATAAATTCAACGCATCATCCCCATTTTGAGCTATGTTCAAACTGGTTTCAAGATGATCATCTTCCAGGTTAATGAGAACTATCGAACAAGGTACTTCATATTATTTTATTCGTTATAATAACATATAAGACCTCTTGTGTTGCTTAACCGATTGACTGCCAACTCGTATTTTTTGTTTAAGCAACAGGTTTGATCATTATACATGCCTGGGAGGACACAGCAATTTATGTCTCATTGTCCCATAAGTCGATAACCTATTCCAGATTATGTGATAATGTCCTTGACCTGAACTGGATCTTTTTCGATCTTTCGTCTTTTTTTCTGATGCATTAAAAAAAGCCGCAATTTTCATTACGGCTTTAGAGGCTCTGTAAAAAAGAACCGTCCCCATGGGTCTATCCATTGCGGTTCAATAGAAAGAACGCTTTCATCGTTTGAGCAATAAATTCCTTATTCTGATGGCAATAAGATTGATACATTGAGCCTTTCTGCATTCTCGCTTCACTAGGACATCCTCCGCCGCAAAACAGCGCTGCAGAACAACGAATGCATTCAGTGATTTTAAGCAGGTGGCGCTTGGAATATTTTTCTTTCAATGCTGTTATTTTTACTTTCCCATTCCTAAGCGTTCCAATCCGTCGATCCTTATGTCCGGCTTCCTCATAACAAGCGTAAAGATCCCCCGAAGGATCTACAATATAAAAATTATCGCTTCCAGCAGCACAATATCTGACTTTTGGCAAAAGTTTTTTATCCTGCATCTTTAAAAAATTATCGATAAAAGCAAGATTGGATGGCGGGTAATTCGTCTTAAATGCGACTTTCTGAAAAGTTTGGTTGAATATGTCCGCATCAGCCAATGAAATGTTTTCACTGCCAAACGTATTGATTGGTGAAAAATAAACAGAAACTTGGGAATGACCCAATATTTTTTCATTATCGAGATATTCAACAAGGTTTTGGGCTGATTCCAGTCTTTCAGGATGAATGTGGACACGAAGACTAATATGAGCATTCAGTTGAATTAACTGCCTGATAGCAGCGATCATGGCATCAAATGTCGGTTTACCGGAATTAGGAATCCGATTTTCATCGTGCAATACGCGATCACCATCTAAAGTAACATGAACATTCGTGATCTTCCCTTTTTCCGCTCCGATCAAATCCGCCATTCCGGCTATATTGGTCGCATTGGTCGATACGGAAACCCGAATACCGGGGTGTTCTTTGGCATAAGCCAAAACGCGCGTAATCGCTTCCCGGTTCTTCGCCAGCAAAGGTTCCCCGCCAAATAAAGAGATTAAAAGATTTTCAGGGACATTGGGATATAACTGGGGAAAATAATCCGTAAAAAATTCATCAATAAATTCTCCGCTCATTACCGCTGTTCTTACTGTATTCGGCAAAGATTTTTGGAAACAATAACTGCAGGCAAGATTGCAATCATACGTCAACAGGAGGCAGAGTGTGGCGGCTTTTGAGTTTCTGTCCAATTGATTACGCCGCTCTAAAATAGCATCCACTGTTTTCCGGAATTCCTTGCGCTCGTTATTGATAGATAAAGCCGTTAAATGTCCCCGTTTCAAGAGATATTCCTTTTCTTCCATCAAGAGAAAAGACGGGTTTTCTCCACGTGACAGGCGATCCATGTATTGGGTCGGTACAAGGTCTATGCACAGCGTTAATCCATTATAAAGCAGGGAACTTCCGTCTCCAATATCGACATGGTTCAGATAGCTGCTCACACGCAATTTTCTCATTATATCTCTCCTCCAGGCTTGTATCAAAATAGGCTGGGTCTCAAAAAGATCCCAGCCTATTTGGCTTGCATCAAATAACTGCCAGATTATATTATGACATGATAGCTAAAATGTCGTTACCGATGAATCCTAGGAAGCGCCTTTAAAACTGGGGCACTGACATTGTTGATACGGACCGCAGCATTCCTGAGCTGCAAAAAGCTGATCGTCGGAATAACTTGAAGAGTCACACACGAAATTAATCAAATTAACGGGTGTGATTTGACCAACCATAACGGTCAATGCAATCCCCGCCGCTGCCGCAGTAACGGCCTTGCTGATTTTCTTTTTCGTATTCTGTTCCAAATTTTCACCTCCTTTTGAATTATGCTTCGAGCAAGATAAAACAACAATCGATCTTCTCATTTGATTCAATAAACGCTAATCAAAGAAAAAAGTAACTCCCGTGTCAGAAATATTTTTTTCGTATAGATACCATTAAATTTTTGATAGCAACTTAATTTCTTATATTTCGGAATATAAGAAAAAAACTCCTGCAAACCTTCGTTCACATTTTTTCGCGTTTCGTGATTGATAGCGAGCAAGCGCTTATCTTTGATTAAAACCTTTATCTCTGATACTTCTGCCTAAATTTTCTCTAGGTTTCTCCATCATCAGCCGCCCGCATCGTTCGCTCCAGGTATCTTGGCTTTTACCTTTGGTTCTTTGCCGGTAATACTCAGCTATTTCCCGATCATAATCAGCAATACGACTGTCATCTCCCGCTTCCTCATACTGATCTATTTTATAGATTGCTTCCAATGGGAGCCGTGGTTTTTGTCCAGGATTATCATCCGGGTACCCCAGGCACATTCCAAACACCGGGTAAACCAAATATGGCAAGTTCAACAATTTGCCCATAGCATCAAGATCATTTCTGATCCCCCCGACATAAACTCCGCCCAACCCCAATGACGAGGCTGCAATATAGGCCTGTTGCCCAGCTAATGAAGCATCGACAGTTGCGATCAGAAACATTTCATTATTAGAAAAAATCTGATCATCCTTCCTTTTCCAATACTTTTGGGCTCGATGTAGATCAGCGCAAAAAACTAGAAACAGCGGGCAATCGACCACCCATTGCTGTCCCCCGGCAATCTCTGCTATGGCCGCTCGTTTTTGTGGGTCTTTAACATTGATGATGGTATAAGCCTGAAAATGACTCGAGCTGGAACTCCACTGGGCAGCTGTTATGATTTCCTTTACTGTTTCTTCTTGAACGGGTATATTCTTGTACTTTCTTATGGATTGATGAGAAGCCAACAGATTGATGATTTCGTTCAATTTTTTCCACCTCGTTTTTATCATATTTTTATCCTTCATTCACTCTGATCGTTTCCAAAAATTACAACTTCAAAAAACAATCTCCGGCGTGATCATTCACCATGCCTACCGCCTGCATAAAGGCATAACAGATGGTCGGTCCCACGAAAGTGAAACCAGCCCGTTTAAGCGCTCGACTCATTGCATGGGATTCCTCTGTAGCGGCAGGAATGTCCGCCTCACGCTGCCAACGGTTGTGCAAAGTGACGCCGCCGGTAAACTGCCACAGCCACGCCACTGCATCAAAACGTTCCTGCAAGGCAAGGAAAGCTCGGGCATTTCGCCGCAGGGCCTCCATCTTGCGGCGGTTACGGATAAGACCCTTGTCTTGCAGAGCCGCCTCAATATCTTCATCGCTCCATGCTGCCAATTTTTCAACGCAAAATCCATCGGTTACGTGCCGGTAGCGTTCCCGTTTTCGCAATACCGTGATCCAGCTTAAACCAGCTTGCAACCCCTCTAACAACAGCATCTCAAACAATTTTTTGCCATCCCAACACGGCACGCCCCATTCTTGATCATGATACGCGATATATAATGGATCTGCCGTGACCCAAGAACAGCGCACCTTTTCGTCCATCACAAAACTATCCATTCGTATCCTCCTGAAAAAATAACTTGCTAGTGGTGCAATCATTTTATTCGCAACATGCCTTTGTAGTCAATGCATAATCAGTCTTGTGAATAAACGTTCACGATGAGGATATGCTTTTCCTGTTTTTGGGGCAAATTTACACCTATGATGATAGGAGATGAAGTCAACTAAATTGCCAACCTCCTGTCATATAATAACTACGACAGAAGGTTGGCAATTTAATTTTGAAGATTTTCTATCGAATAAAGTTAGTAAATATTTTATTTTCGCTTTCTGGCTCTTTCACGGTTTCTTTTCCGTTTTCCACCAGCTTCATAAGCCATGCCATGTTCTTCCCCAGAACTCTCATGATCTGTTTTCCTTCTTCATCATTTACTGCTTCGCCTGGCGCCGTCCCGTGAATTACATTCCAATAGTTTGTCGTAGGTATGAGCATTTCAGCATAATTAATATAGTTCGTCAACTGATTAAATGTAGGAACCCCGCCTGATCGCCTGACAGCAACTACAGCCGCCCCTACCTTATGTCGCAAAATCCCTGTCTTGGCAACATAGAATGCCCTGTCCAAAAAGGATTTCATCGTTCCGCCTATAGCCGAATAATGGACAGGCGATCCCAATAGTATCCCATCTGCCGCTTTCATTTTTTGTATCCATTCATTGACTTCATCGTCAATTACGCATTTCTCATTGTTATTTTCCGCGCAGGCGCCACAAGCCAAACATCCCCTGATGACTTTGTTGCCTACATGAACAATTTCAACTTCTATTCCTTCTTTTTCAAGTTCTTCCGCAACCATTTTTATGGCATGATACGTGTTTCCTTTTTGCTTTGGACTCCCATTAAATGCAACGACTTTCATAATTATTCCCTCCTGCATTTTTTTATTAGCGCATGATTGCCAAGATTATCCTACCTATTTCGTGCTGCATAAATAATAACCCGTCTTGAATATAGTTGTTCTATTTAATAATCTTAAGGTCCTTCAATGGCTGTTATACTGAACATTGATTTAATACACTGACCACTTTCATTTATGCTGCTTGCAGTTTTAGTAAACAATGATGTCAATTCACGTTTTTGATCTTTTAAATTAAATTGCATTTTTTCAATATTGTTTGCAGTTGAACCTTCTTCTCTTCCGATAGCGGATACGCGGGAGGCAAAGAGTACGTAGAAATATCTACGCCAACCATTTTAATTGCTTCTTTTATAACACTAAAAAACGGCGAGTCCATTGAATAAATGATCGATAACTGAGAAATCAATTGTTGTAATTCAAATAATCGTTCATAATCTTTTTCTTGATAAGCCTTATACAACCCGCAAGTGAGAGACGGGGCAAAATTCGCGCTAGCCGGTATAGATCCGGCTCCACCAACTATGAGTGTGCTTAACAAACACTCATCATACCCTGCAAACACAACGAAATCCGGTCTTATAGGCTTTATAGTATCAATCATCTCTCTTATATGACCTATTACATCAACAGTCTCTTTAATCCCGATAATATTAGGGCATTCGAGGACCAGTCTTTTGACTAACTGCGGATGCAAATCCTGTCCGGTAAGGGCCGGGAAATTATAGAGCATGATTGGCAAATTTATTTCTGACGCTATTTTTTTGTAATGGCATAATAAATTTTCTTCCGTTAACTTCACATAATAAGGATTGACAACAACGACCCCATCAGCACCAATTGACTGAGCATGCTTCCCATAATTTATGGTTTCTTGAGTACCCGGTGATCCTATTCCAACCAAAACCGGCAAGCGTCCGTTGGTATATTTAACGCAATATTCGGCAACCTCCAGACGCAAGCTTTGATCCATCTGCGAAAATTCACCCCCAGTACCTAAAAAAAACAGCCCATGAACACCTTCATTAATGAGGTGATCAATCATCTTTGCCATGCCGGCTCTATCCAGTTTTCCTTCTTGGGTAAAAATTGTAGACACCGGAGGAATAATTCCATGAAACAAGGATTGACTCATAACATTTCTCCTTTAATCAATTTTATATCATTATTTTTTCCATACCTGCAATATTCACAAGCGCCTTTGCAAATTATCAATTCCATCTGCACTATCTAAATTGTAAATTTAATTTAGTTCAATTGTCCAGGAATTTTTAAAAAAATTTTTGAACTACTACAAAGTTGGGCTGCAAAAAGATAAACCGGAGGGAAAGCCAATTTGACTCTCCGCCCGGTTATTGCATTAAATTGCTAACCTATTTCACCGTTCTAAGACGGCTAATTTATTAATTTTAAAGTGAATTGTTCAAAATAATCTCGAATTCGCTAAGACTTAACAACCCTTTATTCTTGAAGGACTGTTCTTTGACTTTTTGAACTATTTCAAGAATTTTATCCTCTGACACTACCAAATTCGAATTATTTGAACCCGTTTTTCCTAAACGTTCCAGCCAGATTTTCACAGAATCGCCACCGCTATTTTTGCCCAATACAACCTCATACGGATCATGCCCAACCAAGTCCCAGCGATACGGAAACAATTCTAAAACATTTTCCATGCCACAATTCTTCGCCCATCCTGCAACAATACCAGATTCTACTTTGAAGATGCTATCCCCAACGATACCTCGGTTATTTCGAATTGACATGCCTGCTAGGTGTCGAACCATTTTAGATATCCCATACATCTTCTCTGTTTTAATGCCAATATCAACGCCATACATCGTCAGCAGTGCCATAGTAACATCCTCATAGGAAGCATTTCCGGCTCTCTCGCCCATAGAAGAAACTGTCGTATGAGCAACATTCGCACCGGCAGCTAAACCCAGAATAGTATTCGCAGATGCAAGGCCAAAATCATCGTGGAAATGGGTTTCCAGTGGTTTATTGATGCGTTGTTTTATTTTTTTCATCAAATATGGCATGGCATGCGGTGAACATCCGCCAAATGTATCTACTACCGCTAAGGCATCCATATGACCCTCTTTCGCAATTCTCTCTATTAACGTCAAAAACCAGTCAATATCAGCTCTTGTCCCATCAATCGGGAAAAAGACCGTATAAAGCCCATTTTCTTTTGCATACCTGGTTGCTTTGATTGAAAGATCTACCGCTTTTTCCAGCGGCCACTTATACGCATGTTTGATAACATGTTCACTCGAAGGAACTTCCACTACAATTCCATCTACCCCACAATCTACAGCGCGTTTTACATCATCAATCATACACCGGCCAAAAGCAAAAATTTTGGGACCAAGATTTCGTTTTACTATTTCTTTGATAGCCGCCTCATCATCTTTGGAAACAGCAGGCATCCCGGCTTCGATCCGATGCACCCCGGCTTCCGCTAATTTTTCAGCAATCGCGATCTTATCATCTTTCTTAAACACAACTCCGGTTTGCTGTTCCCCGTCCCGCAACGTTACAAGCTCAGCGCTGCATCGCATCATTGGGCGGCCCTCGTCATTGCATCATTACTGGCGAAACAGGAACCGGAAAGTCAGTTTTTGCTAAAACAATCTATCAATTTGCCAAACGAATAAAAGTATTGCGCAACGATGCACCATTTATTGATGTCAACTGTGGCCAATTTACAAACCCTGATATTGCTGCAATAGAGATTTTTGGTTCAGAAAAAGGTTCTTTCACTGGAGCAATTGACAAACAAGGATTGCTCGAGTTAGCCGACGAAGGAATTATATTTCTCGATGAAGCACATGCTCTTGGTCCCCATCAGACGATGTTATTAAAAATCATTGAAGAAGGTGTGCTGAGAAGAGTCGGTGGCCGAACAGGCAAAAAACTAAATGTTATTATCATTGCAGCCTCCACTAAAGATCTGCAAAAGGAATTAATGCCTGAACTGTACCAGCGCTTGGCTAAATATACGTTGCATTTAGAACCTTTACGAAATCGTCCTAACGAAGAAAAACAGGCTATGCTGCAAGTTTTTCTTAAACAATATGAGGAATCCTCAAAAAAAATTTATGGGATTAATTTAAAATTATCCGTGACTCCTTCAGCCACGGATATGCTGATATCTTCCAATTACCCGCGAAATATTCGTCAATTTCGTGACGCTGTCAATGCTTCAGTTGATGCTGCAGCACCTCCAATATTTAACGTTGTTGATCAATCAACTCCTTTAAATGTTGTTGTAGATAACCAACATATTCCCCAAGACATCGTTGTGAATATTTCATGCCCCCCCACATCAACTTACAAAATATCATCGCCACAAAAACATTTTAGTTCCAACCAATATATCGATAAAAAAATAGTAGCCTTGAGAACTCAAGGCTATGGGCCAAGAAAAATTGCAAATATACTTCGATCCGAAGGGATAAATGTAGAATATTACCATATCACATACCGTCTAACCAAATTGAACTTAGATCATTAAAAACAGCGGACTGACTGTACCGGAGTGGGACTTTCAATTATAGTGCCCTACTTGTCAAGACAACTTTTTTAATTCCAAAGTCATATGACACTTTGGACAGTTGCCAGGATGGTCTTGCTGCACCTCCGGATGCATTGGACAAGTGTATATGGGCTTTTGTTCAGATGTTTTTTCTTTGTCCATAACTTCACCTCCTTTCAATTTAGCTCCAAGGTTAATCCCACGCAATCGCAAAGCGTTGCCAATGACCGATACCGAACTTAAACTCATCGCAGCACCGGCAATGATCGGACTCAGCAGCAGGCCAAAATACGGATAAAGAATTCCTGCAGCTACTGGAATTCCCAATACATTGTAGATAAAGGCAAATACCAAATTTTGTCTGATATTTCTCATTGTATATCGGCTAAGGCGAATGGCTTTGGCTATGCCAAGGAGGTCGCCTTTAACAAGTGTTATGCCTGCACTTTGCATTGCCACGTCGGTACCCGTGCCCATCGCAATACCAACTTCCGCTTCACTGAGAGCGGGAGCGTCATTGATCCCGTCACCGGCCATCGCAACGTGTTTGTCTTGACTCTGTAACTTTTTCACGTGCTCTACTTTGCCGGCAGGTTCAATTTCCGCCTCCAGCGCATCAAGATTAAGTGTCTTAGCGACCACCGCAGCAGTGCGATGATTGTCGCCGGTGAGCATAACAATGGTTAGTCCAAGTGCATGAAGTTCATTTATGGCATCTGCGGTAGTAGCTTTAATAGGATCGGCGACTGCAATAATGCCAGCCAGTTTGCCGTTTACTGCCACATATATCACGGTTTTCCCTTCATCCTGGAGTTGCAATGCAGATTTCTCAAGCAAATCCAAACCGGAAATTTTTTCATCACGCAGGAAGGCCGGTTTGCCAATGATCACCTCTCGTCCGTCAACAGAGCCAATCACTCCGCCACCCGTCACCGAACGAAAATCTTTTAAAGGTTCGGTTGCAATCCCTTTCGCTTTTGCGCCCAACACAATTGCAGCAGCAAGAGGGTGTTCACTAACTAGCTCCAACGAAGCCGCAAGCCGTAAAATATCCTGCTCAGTGTACCTATCAATCGGAATAATATCCGTGATCTTAGGTTTCCCCTCGGTAAGGGTCCCTGTCTTGTCTATAACTAGTGTGTCAATTTTCTCCAGCCTTTCAAATGCTTCGGCGTTTTTTACGAGCACCCCTTCCTGTGCTCCACGTCCAACCCCGACCATGATAGATATTGGTGTGGCCAACCCAAGAGCGCAGGGGCAGGCGATGATAAGAACTGCGACCGCATTGACAATAGCGTAAGCTAGACGAGGCTCGGGGCCAAATATCATCCATACAATAAAAGTGATTGCTGAAATGGCCAATACGGTTGGAACGAACACGCTGGCTACTTTGTCGGCAAGACCCTGAATGGGCGCACGGCTTCGCTGGGCTTCGGCAACCATAGTCACGATCTGCCCGAGTAACGTGTCATGCCCGATCCGTTCGGCTCGCATAACAAAACTGCCCGAACCATTGACGGTTCCACCTGTTACTTTGTCACCAGCAGTTTTTTCCACCGGCAATGGTTCACCGGTGATCATGGACTCTTCCACACTGGAATGTCCTTCAACCACCACACCGTCGACAGGCACCTTATCCCCGGGAACAACTCGCAGCAAATCACCAACTTTTATTTTGTCGAGTGAAATCTCTTGATCTCCTTGTTCAACTACCAATCGTGCTGTGGGCGGCGCTAAATTCAGCAGTGCTTTTATGGCATTGCCAGTGCGACTGCGAGCACGGAGTTCAAGCACTTGTCCAAGGAGAACCAGTACCACAATGACTGCTGCTGCCTCAAAATAGATCGCGACCATTCCTTCGTGCTTCATCAACGGTGGAAAAATGTTTGGCGCAAGCATTGCCACGGTACTGTAAGCGAAGGCTGCACCAACGCCAATCGAAATTAAAGTAAACATATTCAAATTCCGCGTCAAAAGCGACTGCCAACCGCGCACAAAAAATGGCCATCCGGCCCACCAGATAACCGGTATGCTAAGCACAAACTGAACCCACCGTGAAACATCACTATTTACCCAAGACTGCATGTCCAAGCCCGGAACGACATGCGCCATAGCAAGGGTAAACACCGGCAATGCCAATGCGGCTCCAATCCAAAACCGCTTACTCATATCCTTTAATTCAACAGTTTCTGCAGCATCTATTCCAGCTATGGGTGTTTGCAATTCCAGAGTCATCCCACACTTAGGGCAATATCCTGGATGGTCTTGCTCTATCTCAGGATGCATAGGACAGGTGTACATGACTTTCATGACGATCCTCCTATGAAATATCTGCCTTCATTTTTTCAAATTCTTCACGGCTAATTTCACCGCGCGCGTAACGTTTCTTTAAAATTTCAAGAGCGCTATCCTCTGGCGGCGCAGTTGCTCGCGATTGGGTTATCAGCAACCGAACCAGATAAAAAACACCGACGATGATGGCTACCCAAATGAGTAACATAAAAATCCCTCCGCCAAACCATCTTTCGTCCATCATTCCATAGCCCATTTAGCCCTCCTCCTTTTTAAGAATATTCTCACTTTCATCGTACGCTATTCTGAAAAACTCCGCAATGACAATTTGAAATAACCTTTCTTTACCTTGCTCAGAATTCTATCATAATGAATACTGTTTTTTTGAATAATCCGATATTATTTTCTTAATATTGCGATAATTTATTATGCATGCGATAATAATATTGTAAAACGATTCTCTTTTTTAGTGATAACACGCAAGGAGGAGAAAGATATGTTAGATTATTTCAAACTGATTGGCAGTGGTCCTTATGACTTTTCTGCAGCCCTCCATGGTTTGTTCGGGTTCCTGCTGTTTGGTGTCTTCATCTGGGCGGTGGAAGCCGTCAACAACAAATCACCGGAAGCATTCGAAAGACTCAAGAAAGGCTCCATCGCAATGGTGATTTTTTCATTTCTCAGCATTGCCTATGGGAATGCAATCTACATCGCCTATCGGGCAAAAGACGGAGTCCAACCTTGGCTGAGAGCCAATGACATGTATTATTATCATACCTTGGGCATGGAATTAAAAGAATTCATCGCTTTGTTTACATTCCCGTTGGCTGTGGTCATCGCTTATGTTGTCTTTACAATGAGTGAAGATTGGTTTGAAAGTACATGGGCCCGTAATACTGTGAGAATTGCCCTTTATGCAGCAATTCTTTATACTTTCATCGCGCTGGGTCTCGGCGCAATGATTACCAAAGCGAAAGCCGTCTAGAAGCGAATAGTGAGAATAAGGAGGTATTCTGATGTCTGCCGATATTAAAATTAAGCAAGCAAAATGTGCGGTCGCTTTTTTGGCGAGCGGGATTGGATTGCTTGGCCTTTCCTTATCACATATGTTAGCTGACATTACTGGAGGTTCTGGCGGTCCTGTAGGAAAAGCATTGACTTTTCATGCCGGTATCGGTCCATTCTCCGGAAAACAAACCGTCGGCCTGATCACTTGGTTTTTGGCCTGGTTTATTCTAAGCAAACTTTTTTCCGGTCAAGAAGTACAAGAACGAACTTTTATCATTTGGACAGTCATTTTATATGCGCTCGCAACGCTGCTCGTTTTTCCACCATTCCTGTCGCTACTATAGGCAAACCGAAATTACGACAAGAACAGAAGTAACCAAATATTATCGAGGAGGAATTGACGATGTTAAAGAGACTTACTCAGATACTCTTGATTTCAATCTTATCCTTGGGGCTTCTTGGGTCCACCACTTACGCAGCTTCACACCATAATCATGCAATGGCGCCAATGCCTATGATGTCCATGACTGCACCGGAGTGGGACGGTCAATCTCCCTTTGACAAGTGGTTTCT
>JAGFZV010000008.1 GCA_017889545.1 Bacillota bacterium | reverse complement strand
AATGGTGGGCGATGACGGGATCGAACCGCCGACATCCTGCTTGTAAGGCAGGCGCTCTCCCGGCTGAGCTAATCGCCCTTGTATCATAAAAATAAGGTTTAAGACGACTGGCGTCTAAACGCTTATCTTTTTGAAAAATGGTGACCCGTGGGGGATTCGAACCCCCGAAGCCGCCGTGAAAGGGCGGTGACTTAACCGCTTGTCAAACGGGCCATTTATCAACCTGTTCCTGAGTACTTTTGTATTATATACAAAAGTATTCGTTTTGGCAAGTCTTTTTATTGCGGTCTTTCAATTTTTGCTGCAATTAATTTACCCATTTCTTCCGTAGACACTTTTGTCAAACCAATCTTGTACAGGTCTGGGGTTCGATAGCCTTCTTCCAGAACCGATTCAACCGCTTTCTCGATCATCATCGCCGCGTCGTCCGCTTTCAGGGAATGCCGCAAGAGCATCGCCGCTGATAATATTGTTCCGACCGGATTGGCAATCCCCTTACCGGCAATATCCGGAGCGGAACCATGAATCGGTTCATACAGCCCGGCGCCGTCACCCAAGCTAGCTGACGGCAGCATCCCAATGGATCCGGTAATAACCGCCGCTTCATCACTCAAAATATCGCCGAACAAATTGCCGGTGACGATAACATCAAAACTTTGCGGTGCCAAAACCAATTGCATTGCACAATTATCGACATACATATGGCTCATCTCGATGCCGTTCCATTCAGCTGCTACTTCCCCGGCTGTCTTGCGCCATAACCGGGAGGTAAACAAAACATTGGATTTATCAACCGAGGTTACTTTGCCCCGGCGCAGCTTCGCCGCCTGGCAGGCTGTGCGCACAATGCGCTGCACTTCCGGCACGCTATAATTTTCTACATCCCAGGCTCTATCGCCTTCCTGGCCTTTTTCGCCATAGTAAATGCCGCCATTCAACTCGCGGACAATCAGAATGTCAACGCCTCTAATATTTTCCGGTTTCAGCGGCGAATAATCTACCAACGTCTCGAGCACACGGATCGGACGCAGATTGGCATATAAACCCAGTGCTTTTCGCAAGCCTAAAATCGCCTGCTCCGGCCTCAGCTTGGCTTCCACCGCATCCCATTTGGGCCCGCCTACCGCTCCCAGCAATATGGCGTCAGCCGCTTTTACTGCCGCAACAGTCGCTTGCGGCAACGGTTCGCCATACACATCCAGCGCCGCACCTCCGGCCGGCACCTCTTCAAAATCCACATTCAAACCGGCTTTTTTTGCCGTTATTGACAAAATATTCTGCGCGACTGCCGTTATTTCAGTCCCAATGCCATCGCCTGGTATGACAACAATGTTTCTACTCATTTTCGCACCCCGCTAACATAGCTGACCAATCCGCCTGCTTGGGCGATCTCCTGAATAAAACCCGGCAAAGGCTGGGCCTGAAAAGCTTCGCCTCTCGTAATATTTTCTACAATCCCCTTCGCCAGGTCAACCCGCAGCGTATCCCCGGCCTGTATTTTTTTTGCATCGGAACCCAACTCCAGCAATGGCAATCCAATATTAATCGCATTGCGGTAAAATATCCGGGCAAAACTGTCGGCAACCACGCAAGTTACGCCGCTTCCTTTAATCGCCAATGGCGCATGTTCCCGCGAAGATCCGCAACCAAAATTTCGCTCAGCGACAATAATATCGCCTGGCTGAACATTCACAGCAAAAGCTGCATCGATATCTTCCATACAGTGCACAGCCAGTTCTTTCGGATCAGCAGTCGTCAAATGACGAGCCGGAATGATCACATCCGTATCTACGTTATCACCATATTTCCATGTTTTACCTTCTAATATCATTTTACCATCTCCTCCGGGCCGCAAATACGGCCTGTTATTGCACTGGCAGCAGCTACTGCCGGACCGGTCAAATAGACTTCACTGTCAACATGGCCCATACGGCCTTTGAAATTACGATTCGTGGTAGTCACAGCCTTCTCTCCAGCTGCCAAAATGCCCATATATCCGCCTAAGCACGGCCCGCAGGTCGGCGTACTAACCACAGCTCCAGCCTTGATAAAGGTCGAGATATATCCTTTTTCCAGCGCCTCCAAATAAACAGCTTGGCTTCCGGGAATAATGATCGTCCGCACTTTGGGATGCACTGATTTACCGGACATAATCACGGCAGCTTGTTTTAAATCCTCAATCCGTCCGTTGGTACAAGAGCCAATGACCACTTGATCAATCGAAATTTCGGGAAGTTCCCGCACTGCCTTTACATTCTCAGGCAAGTGCGGCAAAGCGACTACCGGTGTAAGGTCGGAAAGATCGATATCAATTTTGCGCGTATATATAGCATCGCTATCGGCGCTTACTGCTTGATATGTCTTTTTTGTCCGGCCGTTGAGATATGCAATCGTAACTCCATCAATAGGGAAAATACCATTTTTCGCTCCGCATTCGATTGCCATATTGGCAATCGTCAACCGATCCGTCATCGACAGGTTGGCTATTCCCGGTCCGGTGAATTCAAGCGATTGATACCTTGCTCCGTCGACGCCAATCATCCCAATCAACGTTAAAATAACGTCTTTTCCACAAACATACTTTGGCATGCTGCCAGTGATGTTCACTTGAATTGCCGATGGCACTTTAAACCAAGTATCGCCGGTCGCCATCGCCGCCCCCATATCAGTCGAACCAACTCCGGTCGCAAATGCGCCCACGGCGCCATAAGTGCAGGTATGCGAGTCGGCCCCAATAATCACTTCTCCTGGAACAACCAATCCTTCTTCCGGCAAAAGCACATGTTCAATACCCATTCGGCCTACTTCAAAATAATTCGTAATATCATGCTCATGCGCAAACTCCCGTAACGTTTTGGCCATTTGCGCGGATTTAATATCTTTGTTCGGAATAAAATGATCTGGAACTAATACAATCTTGTCTTTATCAAAAACCGGCCTGCCTATTTTGTTAAATTCGGCAATCGCCGGCGGTGATGTGATGTCGTTGCCGAGAACCACATCCACCTTTGCTTTGATAAGCTGACCAGCCTGTACGCTCTCAAGTCCGGCATGGCTGGCCAGAATTTTTTCTGTCATTGTCATTGCCATTAGCAATTACCTCCTACGACCTTTTTTTGTACAGAATAATCACACACTGCCATCATTTTGTTAATTGTATTGACATAGGCTCTGGCGCTGGCTTCAATAACATCCGTACTTAGGCCGCGCCCGCTAAATACTTTGCCATCGCATTCTATCCAGGTAATCGCTTCTCCCAATGCATCTTGACCGGCGGTTACCGCTTTGAGCTGGTAATCCTTAAGCTGAACAGGAAACCCTACCGCCGCTTCAATGGCTTTAAATACCGCATCTACCGGCCCGTCGCCGCAGCGTGCTTCTTCCAGCACGCCCATGCTGGTTTCGAGCCGTACCGAAGCGGTTGCCACCGTTTGATTCCCGCTAACCACATTATGATACACCAAGCGGTACCATTCTGGCTTATCCGTCGCTTTTTCCGTAATCAACGCTTCAATATCTCGATCAAATAACGTTTTCTTCCTGTCCGCTAATGCTTTGAATTGGCCAAACAAACTATTCATCGCTTCCGCATCCAACTCATAGCCCATATCACGCAGCCGATCTTCAAACGCATGACGGCCGGAATGCTTGCCCAAAACAAGCGAATTTCGGCTGATGCCGATCGTTTCCGGACTCATGATTTCATAGGTCAACGAATTATTCAGTACCCCATGCTGGTGAATTCCTGATTCATGCGCAAACGCATTGTCGCCAATGATGGCCTTCGTTGGTGTCACATTTACCCCCGATAACGCGCTGACTAGCCGGGATGTCCGATAGATGTTTTTGGTCGCAATATTTGTAGTCGCTTCGTAGTATGCTTTTCGGGTATTTAAAGCCATCACTACTTCTTCCAGCGATGCATTACCGGCTCGTTCGCCCAGACCGTTCATGGCACACTCCACTTGCGCTGCGCCATTCCTAACGGCTGCCAGGGAGTTTGCCACCGCCATTCCCAAGTCGTCGTGGCAATGTACACTGATCACTGCCTTGTCAACATTGGGCACGTTCTGACGGATATATCTGATTAAACCGCCAAACTCATCCGGCATCGTGTAGCCCACCGTATCCGGTATGTTAATCGTCGTTGCCCCTGCATCAATAACAGCCGTGAAAATTTCACACAAAAAATCTTTATCGGATCGGGAAGCATCCTCAGCAGAAAACTCAACATCCGCTGCAAATTTGCGGGCATAGCGCACGGCATTTCTTGCCTGTTCCAATACCTGCTCCCGTGTCATTTTCAATTTGTATTCCAAATGAATATCACTGGTAGCAATAAACGTATGAATACGAGGATGTTCGGCTTTTTTCAACGCCTGCCAGGCAGCATCAATATCTTTCATATTTGCGCGTGCCAGCGCAGCAATGATCGGCCCCTTTACTTTTTCTGCAACCTGGCGCACTGCCTCAAAATCGCCAGGCGACGCAATAGGGAAGCCGGCTTCAATGATATCTACCTTGAGTTTTGCCAGCGATTGGGCAATCTCCACTTTTTCTCGCGCCTCCAGGCAAACTCCCGGCGTCTGTTCCCCATCACGCAAAGTAGTATCGAATATTTTTATCACTCTTTCTTCCATCATGCGTCACTCCTTATCCAATAAATTATTCCTTTATCTTGATATGTTTCTTACTTGTCTTTTTGCTCCCTATCAATGCGTTCCCTCTCACCTCCTCTCATCGTCAAAGAATCGAAAACCGCCCCTACCGACAGACTGATGTCTGTTCGATAGGGGCGGTCAAACTCCGCGGTACCACCCTACTTTTGGCTCATTGCGCCGCATAAGCTGCGGCTTCCTGCTAACGCCAGGCAACGCTTCCGTCTAATACGGCAGGACAGTCACTGCGTACTTCAACCTAAGAGTTCATGGGCGAGTATTCGACATTTGATCCGCACCGGTTCGCAGCCCCACCGGCTCTCTGCAGCGAATTGCCACTTGTCTTTCTCCCAATCATTACTTTTACCATGCTTATTCAATTGTCATTTAAATAGAAAACCGCCCCTATCGACAGACTGATGTCTGCTGATAGGGGCGGTCAAATTCCGCGGTACCACCCTACTTTTGGCTCATTGCGCCGCATGATTGCGACTTCCTGCTAACGTCAGGCAACGCTTACGTTTAATACGGCAGGACAGTCACTGCGTACTTCAACCTAAGAGTTCATGGGCGAGTATTCGACATTTGATTCGCACCGGTTCGCAGCCCCACCGGCTCTCTGCAGCGAATTGCCACTTGTCTTTCTCCCAATCATTACTTTTATCATTTCTATTCATTTGTTTGAAGCGATGTATACAATATACCAACGAAAATAACGTTTGTCAACGTTATTTTGTAAACTTTTGAGCATGCAAATTGCAATTTGCCATTAATATAGAAAAAAAGGCCCGATTCAGACCGCCCGAATCCGGTCTATGCGCGATGCACATCATCGCATTAATCTTGGTATAACGACCTTTGTCGTACCGGCCTACTTCGCCGGCTGCGGTTTTCCCATACCATGTCTTGGGCGTATGTTGTGGCCGTTTCGCCTGGGAACAAATTTTTCGTTGTTTAATAGCAACGTAATCAAGAGGCCAGCGAATAATAAGCCCGAGGCGCATATAAAGGTATATTGGGCTGCCTGTGCGGCAAAATTGTCTTTCAAGAAAGCAACGATCTGCGGGCCGACGATCCCGCCGCAGCCCCAGGCTGTGAGAATGCTTCCGTAAACAACCGGCATTAGTTTCTGCCCAAAAACATCAAGAATAAACGACGGCATGGAGCCAAAGCCGCCGCCGTAACACAAGAGAACGTAGCAAACAAGAACGCCAAAGACAATCGGGCTGTTGACAAACATCAAAGCAATAAACACAATCAATTGGGTTCCGAGTATCAGCCGAAAGGTTTGGATTCGGCCGATTTTATCCGACAGACCGCCCCAGAAGAAGCGGCCGATCCCATTAAAGAGGGAGCTGACAGCGATCAATGTTGCACCGGATGCCGCAAGCCCGGCGATAACTTGTGGATCACTTAAAGTCGCTGGATCCATGGTCTTTTTCAGCAGATCCTGCAATAAGGGAGATTGAAAACCGATGAACATGATTCCGGCAGTAATATTGAGAAAAAACACGGTCCACATCATCAGGAATTTACCAGAGGTGACACACTGCTTAGCGGTGATCATTTGCTGAGAAGTTTGCGCACCACTTGTTTCGCCGGTTGGCGGCGTATAACCATACGGCACAAAGCCTGCAGGCGGATTCACAAGCCAATAGCCGGCCGGCAAAGTAACGAGAAGCATGGTCACACCGACAAAGGAAAAAACCAGAACCAGGTTTCCGGCAGTCAGCGCCATGATAGCCGGCGCAAGAACTTTGGCCATTACGAGTGCGCCAAAGCCAAAGCCCATGACAACCATGCCAGTAATGAAGCCTTTTTTATCAGGAAACCATTTTGCGGCAGTCGCGACCGGAGTCACATAACCAAGCCCCAAACCCATGCCGCCAATCACGCCATAGCCAATATAGAGCAATGGAAGATTTTTGATGGATAAGGCATAAGCGGCAATCAAATAGCCAAGGCTGAATAGAAAACCGCCGCTCATGGCGAGTTTTCGAGGACCATACTTAGGAAGATTGATCCCGCCCCAAGCGGCTGCAAGGCCAAGAAAGAAGATCGCCAAACTAAAAGCCCAGGCGGCTTGTGTATTCGTCCACTGCCCGGCTGCCATAACCGGCTGCTGGAAAAAGCTCCAGGCATACACAGTCCCCAGGGCAACCTGCAACAAGGTTCCCATTATTGCGATCAACCATCGGTTCGGCATGCGTTGTGTCGCTGTTTGCATAGTGTTGGCTCCTTTTTAACAGCTTTCTGGCAAGCCAAGTTGCAGCTTGGTAGCTTTTAAGGTATTGAAGAGCAGCATAACAATAGTCAATGGCCCTACACCGCCAGGTACCGGAGTGATGGCGCCGGCGACCTCTTTGACAGAGCCAAAATCAACGTCGCCTACCAATTTGTTGTCTACGCGGTTGATGCCGACGTCAATGACAATAGCTCCCGGCTTGACCATATCCGGTGTGACGAAGTTTGGTTTGCCGATTGCGGCAACGAGAATGTCCGCCTCCCGACAGACTGCTGCCAGATCTTTCGTGCGGGAGTGGCAAATGTTAACGGTAGCGTTTCTAGACAGCAGCAGATTGGCCATAGGTTTTCCAACGATGTTGCTGCGGCCGATGACGACTGCGCGTTTTCCTTCCAAGGAAATACCGCTGATCTCCAGCATCTTAATGACGCCGTTCGGAGTGCAAGGAACGAGCCCCTCTCGACCAATCCCCAAGTTGCCAACATTCAAGGGGTGAAATCCATCCACGTCTTTATCCGGGCGAATTTGATCGAGAATACGTTCTGTATTGATGTGCTTCGGCAAAGGCAATTGCACAAGAATGCCATTAATTTTATCATTTTGATTTAAACAGTCCAGCGTGGACAGCAATTCTTCTTCTGTTGTCTCGGCAGGCAGTTTAATGACTTCCGAATACACGCCGGTTTCTTCGCAGGCTTTGTGTTTGCGCCCTACGTAGACTTTGGATGCCGGATCTTCGCCTACAATGATGACAGCAAGACCAGGAGTAATCCCATGTTCCTCCCGCAATGCATTCACTCCGTCGACGATCCCTTGTTTGATGGTCGCTGCGATTTTATTCCCATCTAATAGTTGCATTGTCCCAATGTCCCCTTTCGTCTTTTCGAGCTTTTGTACCATATTGTAGTACGCAATACCATAATATGATACATTTAAATTGTATCATTGTTACAAGAAGATTGCAACAACATCAATCTGAAAACTTGAATTTTTCTGAGCCGATCAATAGAACCGTCTTTCCTGCAACATTGTAGAGTTAAGTGATCTATAGAAACCCAGGCATAAAAAAGAACCATGTCGGATTTTCCAATATTCCATGGCTCTTTTCTTGCTTTTTTTATTCTCTTTTTTGGTTGTATTCTTCAAGTAAACAACTTCCCCGCGAAGATGTCTTTCTTCAATCTGCGGGGAGCCGTCCGAACCTTCAGAGCTGAAAAAGAAAAACTTTGTCTTAATACAAGCGTTTCAAATCTTCATCCTTCATGGTAAAGCTGTGTTTGTCTTCCGGGAACACGCCGTCATCAATTTCCTTGCACCAGGTATCAAATACATTGACAATTTGTGGTCCCATTTGCGCATACTGCTTGACAAATTTCGGCACGAACTTGTCAAAAATCCCAATTAAGTCATAAGCATTCAAATTGTGCCCGTCACAATCTTTGCCTCCGCCAACACTAATGGTCGCGCATTTCACCCGTTCGGTAATCAGTTTGCACAAGCCGGCCGGCATACATTCCAATACCATGGCAAACACACCTGCATGATCAAGTGCGATTGCAGCCCGCAGCAATTCTTCAGCAGCTTCCGCACTTTTGCCCTGCACCTTAAAGCCGCCCATCATGGCAGCAGTCTGAGGCGTTAAGCCAATGTGGCCCATAACCGGAATTCCTGCATCAACAACCGCTCTCACGGTTTCAACAATTTTAATGTTGCCTTCCATTTTTACACAATCTGCTCCTGCCTTAAGCAAAGTACCGGCATTGCGGATCGCATCATCTTTATTTACTTGATAAGACAAGAACGGCATGTCACCGACAACAAACGTATTGGGAGCACCCCGGCGAACCAATTTTAAATGGTACAAAACATCTTCCATGTTCACTGGAACTGTTCCATCCAAGCCTTGAATGACCATTCCCAGCGAGTCTCCGACCAAAATCAACTCTGCCGCCGATTGGTCGACAAGCCGTGCCATCGGATAATCGTATACCGTGATCATTTTAAACTTTTGACCTGTTACCTTGCGTTCCGCAATTCCCGGAATTGTTATTTTCGTTTTTGCCATAATAGGACTCCTCCTGTTTTTCATCTTCGGTTGTATACTATTTGAAAACCGCACCAGCCATGGCGGATGATACCATTTTGGCATACCGGTCCAGATAACTGCCTTTAATGACATGATCTTGCAGCATCGGCTTCCAAGCCGCTTTGCGGCGGGCCAATTCTTCTTCCGGAACATGCAGGGTGATTATTCCCTTAGGGATATCAATTTCGATCATGTCGCCTTCTTCGATTAAGGCAATCGGACCGCCTTCGGCTGCTTCCGGCGACACATGTCCAACGGCTGCTCCGGCAGTCGCGCCTGAAAAACGTCCGTCAGTCACCAAGGCCACCTCTTTGGATAATCCCATTCCTACAATCGCTGCAGTGGCAGTAAGCATTTCCCGCATACCAGGACCGCCTTTGGGGCCTTCATACCGTACGACAACTACATCGCCCGGTTTGATTTGTCCGCCGTAAATCGCGGCAACTGCCGGTTCTTCCTGATTGAAGATTCGAGCCGGTCCTTTATGGTGATACATTTCCGGCACAACCGCCGCGCTCTTGCATACGGATCCTTCCGGCGCAAGATTGCCGTACAATAGCTGCAATCCGCCTTTCGCCGAATACGGATTGTCCATCGGTCTAATTACATTGGGACAAACAACTTGGGCCTCCTTCACATTTTCGGCAACTGTCTTGCTAGTTACGGTCATTTCACTTTCGTGCAATAAACCATTTTGCACCAACTGGTTCATCAAAGCGGTAATGCCTCCAGCATTGTGAACGTCGGCCGGGTAATGCCCGCCTTGCGCCGGTTTAATCTTCACTAAGTGAGGTACTTTTGGGGCAAAATCCGCAAAGGTGTTGATGTCAAAATCAATGCCCGCCGTCTTCGCCAAGGCCGTTAAATGCAGCAGTGAATTGGTCGATCCGCCGATAGCCAAGTCAACCGTGATGGCATTTTCAATCGCTTCTTTGGTTACGATCTGGCGCGGCAGAATGGATTTATTGTACAGTTCCATAATCTTTTTGCCGGTTAGTTTCGCCAAAGCCAACCGTACTCCGGTTCCCGCCAGTGCGGATGCTCCCGGCAGGCACATGCCCAGCGCTTCTGTCAAATAATTCATCGTATTGGCCGTTCCCAGCAAGTTGCAGGCGCCACAGCCCGGCAACGCAACCCGTTCTCTGCGAGACTGCTCTTCCAGAGTAATGATTCCCCGCGCAACATCACCTTGGGCGGCCATCAGGTCAGTATAGCCAATCTCTTTGCCGTCTACGCAGCCAGTCATCATCGGGCCGCCGCTGATCATGATAGCCGGAATATTCAGCCGGACAGCAGACATCAGCAGACCCGGCGTAATTTTATCACAGTTCGTAATCAAAACCATGGCATCATACTGATGGCCGTTAACCATACACTCTACCGAGTCACAAATCAGTTCCCTGCTGGCCAGCGGATAATGCATCCCATAGTTTCCTTGTGCAATTCCGTCACACAGGCCGATGGTGGGAAATTCGATCGGAGTTCCGCCGGCAGAGATGACTCCTTCCCGCACGGCTTTCGCGATGCTGTCCAAGTGCATATGCCCGGGCATAGTTTCATTCTGAGTGTTTACAATCGCTACCAGCGGCTTGTCCAAATCATCCGGCAGCAAACCCATCGAATAGTAAAGTGCCCGGTGCGTTGACCGTTCTATCCCCCTTGTTGTTATGTGGCTCCTCATAAAACATAGCCCCCTTTTAATTCTTTTCTGCAGATGTAAACTCTTGCCTTGTATTTCTTGGCGTCTTGTAAAAACGTCAATCCCCGTTGTATTCCAAGTCTCCCTTTACTGTCCGCTTCATTGCGTGTATAATTATAAATGTCAAACGTCCTACGTTTAGTGGTTATAATTATAGCTTCTAACCATTTAGGCGTCAAGAATAAACAGAAAATATCGGCAGTTAAAAACAAACAGAAAACGAGCGTTTATTCACATAGTCGCTTCCCGTTTTCGTGCAACACGCCGTAAAATTATCAATGAGCTACATAGAAGTCCGTTGTTTATGCCAGTTTTTATCGATATAATAACTTGTATAATACCGGTCAGCACCCTAAGAAAAGTCCAGTTCTCTTTCATGGTGAATTTAGTATAAGTTTTTCAGCTTTTCAGTAAACAAACAGGAGGTACCGTACGGTGATCGTAAAACAAACTAGAGAACTTGATCTTTCCGCATTATTGACACCAAAACCCAATAAATCATCCGCTGATTATGTTGTTACGAATATTAAAGAATTACTGCTGACTAAAAAAATTCTGCCGGGAGAAAAATTGCCATCAGAAATGGAGTTGACCAGGTTACTCTCCGTTAGCAGAGGGTCCGTCCGGGAGGCGATGAAAATGTTGTCCGCCCTCGGCATTATCGAAATCAAGCGCGGTGACGGTACTTACGTTTCATCGAATATGGACGGCAAAGTTTTATTTGATCCATTGCTGTTCAGCTTTATTCTGACACAATCCAGTATTAATGAATTGAAAGAATTGCGGTTGCTTTTGGAAAAAGATGTGATCCGCCTTGTTGTCAAAAACGCCACTGATTCAGATATTCAAACGCTGCGGGATTGCCACGAAACGATGGAAACTCTGAAAAATGACAATACGAAATTTTTTAACGAAGAATTATTGCGATGCGAATTGGAATTTCACCAAATTCAGGGTCGCATTACGAAAAACAGACTTTTAGAAAAAATATATAATTTTGTTTTGGAATATTTTCGACCGTCCATTGCTTTAGGCATTGAAAAGCATGCCTATGGCAGCTTGGAATCCAAAGAGACTCACAAGAATATCTTGGAGGCTATTGAAAAACGGGATATCATTGCCGCTGAAAAAGCAGTGGAAAGCTCCGTTGAAGTCTGGACCGCTCTGATCTCGAAATAGTTGCAACGCTTGAATTTTTTAAACAAACTGCAAACAGGCTGAGAGACAATTGCCTCTCAGCCTGTTTGCTGCATTCACTTAAATCACACTGCTGCTTACCCGGTTTCTTCCCTGCTGCTTTCCATCATACAAGGCTCTGTCGGCATTTTTTATGACTTCATCCGCAGTCATCCCTTTTCCATATGCAGCTACACCGAATGTAATGGTTGCATTAAGCCGCTTCTTGTCATATTCAATCGTAGTATGTTCTATGCTTTTTCGTAATCGTTCTGCAATTTCAGCAGCACTTTCGCGGTCTGATTCCGGAAGCAGAATTAAAAATTCTTCTCCTCCCCACCTTGCAACAAAATCGATTTCCCGCGTTGTTTTCTGCATTACTTTGGCGATTTCTTTCAATACAAAGTCGCCGCATTCATGGCCATATGTGTCGTTTAATTTTTTGAAGTGATCAATATCTCCCATAATGATGGCAAACATGTTTTCCGTACGATCAAACCGTTTGATTTCATGTTCTATTCTGCCGATAATAAATTTTCGATTATACAAATTCGTCAAAAAGTCCATCTGCGACGACAGTTCCAATTTTTCTTTTGCAATGCTTAGTTCGTAGTTTGTTTGCTCCAACTCTCTGGTTCGTTCACTTACCTTTTTCTCTAAACCATCAATCAATAAACATATTTCTTCTGCCATTTCATTAAAAGCCTTGGCCAATTTTCCAATTTCATCATCATTGCCGAGTTGCGCCCGCTGCGAAAAATCTCCCTGCGAGTATCGTTCGGTCGTGCGGATCAATTCATAAATTGGTTTTAAATACGTTTCGATCGTTTTATTCCATATAAATATAGCACTGCCCAGCGTAACAATCGATAAAAGGATCGCTAGCAGTATGCTTCGCTTGATTTCTTCAACATAAGGACTTTCCGGCATCGATGTGATAATTAGCCAATCAATACCTTCCTTTGTAAATCTAGATATTTTAATATGCTCTTTTTCGTTTTTATTGGCAAAAATAAAATCAGCACGATCTGTTTTTTTATAATTCTCATACGCATCCGCGATTGACTGATCCGGCATCTCTCCGATGATCATTCTATTGATTTTCCCATCTTCAGTCATTGAAAAATTGGGGAATGCCAATGAATTGGCAACAAGTTCGCCGGAGTGTCTTTCCACAATATAGGCATTGACGTGCTTATCTTTTACCAATTCTTGCAGTTGTGCGTTGATTTGCGAAAGAGTAATATGTGTTCCTAGTACCCCTTGCAATACGCCCTGTTGATTATAGATCGGGCATGAAGCTGAAATGGCTAAATCGTTCATTACAAAATGTTTGTATATGGGCGAAAAAGCAGGCCCTCCGGTATTCTTCGCAACTTGGTACCATCCCCTTGTTCGAGGATCGAAGGTGTCAAGTTGCATTACCATTTCACCGGCAGTCAAATCTGGCATCATGGAATAATAACGCGGTCTTCCGCCAGTTTTTTCATCACTTTTCATCACTTCCAGCTGATTATCCGCGTTGCGCCGTGTTCCGTAATATTGTCCTTGTTCACTGCCGTAACTGACACTGTATACAGTTTCTTCTGTAGTTTTTATTATGCCGGAAAAATATTTTTCTCGTTGTTTTTCGTTGCAAATGTCCACTATTTTATTGCTAATGATTTGTTGATTTATTTTATTGATCCGCATCGGAGCATCCATGTATCTTTCAATTGAACCTGCAATATTCCTGTTCGCATCTTCCTGAAGTCTATGGATCGTCTTGTCTGCTGATAGTTTCCAATTATAAAAAATAATGGACCCTATGATTACGAACATGGTAATCATAAGAATAACCGACAAATTTTTTATCCGTGTTTTCATCGACTTCTGATGTCTATCCACCATCAAGCACAGCTCCTTTTCGCAGAAAAAAGCAAATTTCCTAACGAATATATACAATACCATATCGATTCACTATTATATCTTGCATAATAATTTTGTCAATTTTATAATTTGATCGTATTTTCTGCCATACGATCCCGTATCATGGCGAAAATTTTATCTGTTAATATCTAGAATTGATTTTGCAGGCACGCGTTCTGGTAATCGAATGATTAAAAGGCTCCGCATCGCTGCGGAGCCTTAATTTCAAAAGGGTGCTATCAAATTAAATGACTTTCTGCCGGATTAAACGAAAAGTGGAGCACTTGACCAATAACCAAATGCGCCGCTTGTTCCCGCGCAAGACGCAAATTTAAAATCAAGCCTTCCGCTTCTACTACGACCTGGAACACGCCAATTCCGGGAATGACCTGCCGTACCATTCCGGTCCATCGTACTTGATCGGCGTCTTTTAGCTGGTCTGGGTCGTCTATCTCGAAGATATCGCCTGGCAAGCAACAATGTTGCGCCCCGTCAGGCATTTCAAACGGATAATTGATTGTACTACGCCCCTGACCAAGTAAAATCTGGTTGCCATCCACTGTTTTTTCCAATTTGCATGGAAGAATATTGTCCATGCCAGCCAATTCAGCAATTGCTCGGCTGGCCGGCCGGCGAATCACCTTTCCTGGGTGCCCTTCCTGGACAATTGTTCCTTTTTCCATGACAATAACCCGTTCCGTAAATTGCAGAACATCATTCAGGTTGTGACTCACAAAGACAACCGTCATTGCACGCGCTTCGGCAGCTTGCCTCAGCTCAACCAGCAGATTCTTGCGTGTAGCTGGGTCTAACGCTGCAAAAGGTTCATCCAAAAGAAGCAGCTCCGGTTCACAAACCACTGCCCGCGCGAGGCAAACACGTTTTGCCTCGCCGCCGGACAACCGCAATGCCTGCCTATTGACCAGATGGGAACAGTGAAACATATCCAGCACCGTCATAATACGCTCTGTAATGACAGCACCAGGCAAATTTCGCAATCGCAACGGCAGAGCAACATTTGCAAAGACTGTGCCGTTAAGAAAAAGCGGTTCTTGAAAAACCATGGCGCAACGTCGCCGCAATGCAAGGAGATTTTCTTGTCCATTTTCACCAAAAAGCCGCAACCGGCCTTCCCGATAAGGCAGCAGGAGATTGATTGTCTGCAAAAGCGTACTTTTTCCGGCACCGTTCGGACCAATCACTGAAATCAGCTCCCCGGAAGCAATCTGCAAAGCCGGAACGTCTAACACCAGTTTTTCTTCTCGGTATACCTTAACTCCGGCCATATCAATGACTGCTGCTTTCATGCTGCATCCTGCCTTCTGCTGTTTTGCGAATACGTCAGGACCGCTACCACGCTATACGCCACCATAAGCAATACAAAGCTGAGCGCCAACGCTAATTCATAATTACCCCTGCCGACTTCCATTACCGTTGCCGTCGTCAATACTCTTGTTTCTCCCCTGATATTACCGCCGACCATCATGGATGCGCCTACCTCGGATACCACGCCGCCGAATCCAGCCATTACAGCCGCCATCAGGCCTAATCGCGCTTCCTTGATCAGCAGCCAATTCGTCTGCAAACCAGTCGCTCCAAGCGATAAGAACTGCAGGCGAAGTTTTGGCTCCAAGCTCCCTATCGCTGCAAAACTCAAGCCGGCAATAATCGGACTGGCGATCACGGCCTGCGCAACCACAATCGCTACCGGCGTGTACATCAGCCCGAACATTCCAAGCGGCCCATACCGCCAAAGCAATAGGCTGACAAACAATCCTACTACAACAGGCGGCAAGCCCATGCCGAAATTGACGAAACTCAGAAGAACCGGTTTGCCGCGAAAATCGTGCAAAGCAAGCCATAATCCCAGAGGAACGCCAATGACAACACTGATCGCCGTTGCTGTACCGGAGACCTGAAGACTCAGTAACACAACCTGAACTACTTCAGGATCTCCAATTGCCAATAGTCGCAACGCTTCTAAAAAGCCCTGCCAAATACTTTCCATAATACCCCTGCCTTATTTTACAGTCCAAAGTCTTTATCTGTTTTTCCGCCATCAGCAAAAAATAACGGTTGTCCGTATTTTTCTTTGCCGAACGAAGCAATCATTGACTGGCCTTCGGCAGATAATAAAAAGTCGGCGAACGCTTTCGCGCCTGCTGCGTTTACTTTGTTATACTTGGCTGGATTGACTTCCATTACATGATAGATATTCAGCAACTTTGCATCACCCTCGACAAGAATAGGCATCCCAAGATTTTTTGCCTGGGCTAAATACGTTGCCCGGTCGGTAAGAATATACCCTTGTTTCTCACTGGCCATTTTTAAAGCCTGTCCCATCCCGGTTCCAACTTCCTGATACCAAGATCCTGCCGGTGTGATATTGGCTTGTTTCCAAAGTTTTTTCTCCAGTTGATGGGTCCCGGAATTGTCACCTCGTGAAATAAAGATTGCCTTTGCATCAGCGATTGCCTTCATGGCATCCATAGCAGCTTTACCTTTAATCCCTGCCGGATCAGCGGATGGTCCAATAATAATAAAGTCATTGTGCATGACTAAGCGCCGGTTGACCGCTGCACCAGCTTCGACTACTTTCTTTTCCGCATCCGGTGCATGCGTCAAGAGAAGATCCGCTTCCCCTTTTTCGCCCATGGCAATCGCTTGGCCAGACCCTACTGCGATTGTCTTAATCTTATATCCGGTTTTCTTTTCAAACGCGGGGATCAATACATCCAGCAACCCGCTGTCCTGCGTACTGGTGGTCGTAGCCAGAATAACATCTTTGACCTGCGGTTGCGCGGGCTGCTGCGCAGTCGGCGCTTTCGTCCCGCACCCTGCAAGAACCAATATGGCCAAAAAAATACTCATCAATATTACTGTTACTTGTTTTTTCATCGTTCAAATCACTCCATTCGTTATAATTTTTTTCCGGCTTCCGAATTAGGGAAAAATAACGGCTCACCGTATTTATCACGGCCAAAATCGCGAATAATTTTTTGTCCCTCCGCCGAGATCATCCATTCAATAAACTTCATCGCTTCTTCATGATGCACATTAGGAAATTTTTGCGGGTTCACCGGAATCAGCGAAATATAGTTGAGCATCAATTCGTCCTTTTCTACCAAAACTTGGAGGGAAAGCTCTTTTTTCATCGTAATATAAGTCGCCCGGTCCATGATCGTGTAGCCTTGTCGTTCATTTACATACCGAAGCGTTTTTGCATTGCCTTCCGCACCCTTTTCGTATACTTGATACCAATCGCCCAGCGGCTGAATGCCGGCTTTGTCCCAAAGTTCTAGTTCTTTAACATGGGTGCCGGACTTGTCTCCCCTGCTAATGAATAACGCCTTCGATTGGGAGAGTTTTTTCAACGCTTGTACAATGCTTTTTTCTCCGCGGATGCCGGCCGGATCAGAAGCCGGTCCCATTACAACGAAATCATTGTACATCAAGTCAATTCGTTTGGTTCCAAATCCATCAGCAACGAATTTTTCCTCCAATGCCTTGGCATGCACCAAAACAAGATCAACGGACCCACCTTTTGCAAGGTTCAATGCCGCACCGGTTCCAGAGCCCACATGCCGGACAATAATCCCCGTCTTCTTTTGAAATTCGTTCTCCATCGCATCCACAATTCCAGCATCAACCGGGCCAATTGTACTCGATAAAAGCAATTGCACCGCCGGCGCGGACGCTTTCTGCGATGCGGGCTGCGTGCCGCAAGCAGCAATCCCCATTGAAAACACGACTACTAGAAGAATGGCGAACAAGCGTTTTCCCATGACCTCAAAATCACTCCTTTTCTTGAAAATGAAATCGCAACAAAAAACAGACTTCCATTGCACAAAAAAGACAATGGGAGTCTGTTTGATTCCTAGACCCGCTCCTTCTTTCCACAATGGGAGGCATGATGGTTTCCCAACATACCCTACAGATCCAGCCGCCATGAAAGAAAATTCATTTCCTTTTTAGGCAATCCGAACTCGAAGAACTATTTTATTGTATACATTGATATATGCTTATGTTTATTTCGCGTTGTTTTTTAAAAAACCTTTTTGCTTATGGAAAAATTTTAGATCTCCATAATAATTGGCAAAATCATCGGGCGCCGGCGAGTTTTTTCGTAAATAAATTTCCCTAAGGCGTCTCGAACGCTCGCTTTGATCGTAGCCCATTCCGTCACCTGGTTTTCTTCGCATTTTGCCAGAGCCTGGCGAACCTTTTTCTTGGCTTCGTCCATTAATTGTCCGGATTCCCGCACATAGACAAACCCACGGGAAACCAAATCCGGTCCTGCTACTACGCAGCCTCGTTCCTTGTCCATAGTGACAACCACAATCAAAACTCCATCTTTGGACAACTGGCTGCGGTCACGAATGACGATATTGCCAATATCGCCAACACCAAGGCCGTCAACATACACTCTGCCGGCAGTTACTTTGCCAGCCATTTTTCCACTGACTCCATTTTCATCCTGGGCAAATTCAAACACTTGCCCATTAGCGCCAATGAAAATATTTCCTTTTGGCATTCCCAGTTCTTCCCCTAATTGTCCATGACGAATCAGCATCCTATACTCTCCATGCACCGGGATCAAATACTTGGGTTGAACCAGCGTCAGCATTAACTTCAATTCTTCCTGGCTGGCATGGCCGGAAACGTGAATGCCGGCTGCATGGCCATGGATAACCTCTGCGCCTAAGCGCAATAATAAATCAATCGTCTTCGCCACTGATTTTTCGTTTCCTGGAATCGGTGTTGCAGAAATAATGACTGTATCTCCGGGACAAATTTCTACCTTCCGGTGATCGTTCATGGCAATCCTTGTTAAGGCCGACATGGGCTCCCCCTGGCTTCCGGTCGTCAAAATCAGTATCTGATTGGCTGGATAGTTTTTGATTTCATCGATATCGATCAATACGCCCTCAGGAACCGTTAAATATCCCAATTCGCTGGAAATATTAACAACGTTGATCATGCTGCGGCCGATGATCGCTACCTTTCGCCCATATTTGCAGGCCGAATTGATCGCCTGCTGGACACGAGAAACGTTGGACGCAAAGGTCGCCAGAATGATCCTGTTTTTGGCGCAGCGGAACGCTTCGTCCAAGGCAATGCCTACGGTGCGTTCCGATTTAGTAAAACCAGGCCGTTCGGCATTTGTGCTGTCGGACATTAAAACCAAAACGCCTTCCGCGCCTAGCTCTGCGAATTTATGAAGATCCATGATTTGCCCGTCTGCCGGCGAATAGTCGATCTTAAAATCGCCCGTATGAACAACCGTTCCTACGGGGGTTTTGAAATAAATGCCAACCACATCCGGGATGGAATGGCTTCCGCGGATAAAACCAACCTGAATGCTGCCAAAGGTTAATTCATCACCCGGTTTTACCGGGATCAGAGTTGTATTACTTACGTTATTTTCTTTTAACCGGCCTTCCGCGATCCCTAATGCCAGCCGGGTTCCATACACCGGCACGTCAATCTGCTTCAAAAAATAAGACAGCGAGCCAATATGATCCTCATGTCCGTGAGTGATCACGATACCCCTTATTTTATCCCGATTTTCCAGAAGATAAGTGATATCCGGAATCACTAAATCGATTCCCAGCATATCATCATCCGGGAATGCTAATCCACAGTCGAGTACGACGATATCCTCTCCGTAACGGATCACCGTCATATTCTTTCCTATTTCGCCCAAACCACCGAGTGGAATGATGGCGAGTTTTTGTTTTTCCAAAAAAATCCCCCCATTATGTCCGTTTATCGCACGTTAATCTGCTTTCACCAATGAAACGCTCCGCCGCCCAGCCAAACCGTTTGTTTTCATGTTCAAAAATAAGAATATCCGCGCACAAACCAGTATATTATATTATACTGTATACTCGCATTATGCACAAGATATTCCGTTTTTCTGCTCTATTTTCTGCTCACAACAGCAAAAAACGGAAAAATCTTCTTCCCAAGAATTTTTCCGCCTGACTTTTCCATATAGTATATCTCTCTCTTTCAGCCGGTAACCCGGCTACGAAAGGCAAAGGAAAGAAAAACGAGGATCGCCGCAACAAGCACAATCGTCGCACCGGTTGCCGTATTCCAATAATAGGAAAGAACCAATCCTGTCACGCCGGAAAAAACAGCCACCAGAACAGATACGAGATGATATTGTCGTACATTAACCGTTATATTGCGAGCCGCAGCAGCAGGTAAAACCAGCATCGAGTTTATAATCAAAAGGCCCACCCATTGAATGCTAATCGCCACAATGACCGCCAGTGCCACCGCAAAGCATATCTCCATTGCCACCGTATTCATTCCTCTGCTTGCCGCCAGCGATGAATGAATGCTGATGACCAGAAGCTGATTAAAAATCGTTAACCAAAGCAAAATTACGCCGATGAACACGCCAATCAGCATACCGATCTCGGACGGTGTTATGCTTAATAAATCGCCAATGAGATAGCTTGAGAATTTGGCAAAACTGCCGCCTCGCGACATGATCATTAAGCCCAACGCAATGGCGGTAGACGAAAAAACGCCGATAATCGTATCTGTAGACAGTCTGCTTTTATTCTTAATGACAGTAATTAATATCGCAAAAAAGATGGAAAAGGTCACAATGGCTACCAACGGCTTAATGCCGCCTAATAAAACTCCGATCGCGATACCGGTAAACGCCCCATGTCCTAAAGAATCGGAAAAAAATGCCATTCTATTGCTGACCACCATTGTCCCGAGCAAACCAAACAACGGAGTGACAAGCAATACGGCCAAAAAAGCGTTTTTCATAAACGAATGTCCCAGCCAAGAAAAAGGAAGAAAAAAATCAACCATTCCATACCAGCTTTCTAACATCAACAGACCTCCTGTCACTAACAGCCATAATAGTTTCCTTATGGTCCTACCAGCATTCCAAAAATTTTTCTCGTCCGTTGATCGGCAAAAACCTCTTCCGGCGTACCATTGCAAATAATGGTCTTATCTAAAAGAACTACTCGATCCGCATAACGGGCAACCAAATCAAGGTCGTGAGAAACCAAAATAATGGATAAATCGTAGTTTTTCCTCAGATCAGAAACGATGGTATAAAACAGTTCCAACCCATTTTTATCAATACCGGAAACCGGCTCATCCAAAAGCAGCAAGTCCGGAATAGGTTCCAAGGCAAGAGCCAGCATGATTCTCTGCAATTCACCGCCTGATAACGCCCCCAGCCTTCGGTCAATAAGATGTCCGGCTTTCACTTTTTCGAGGCTCTGCATCACTCGGTTACGAACGTGGCGAGGCGCAAAAAGCCAAGAAGGAATTCGCGTAAGACAAGCCATAAAAAGATCAAATACGCTGGTCGGCGTGCTTAGATCAAAATTCAAATACTGCGGCACATAGCCAATCAGGGGATTTCCGCTGCGAGCGCCTTTTTCATCAAGATACTCCAAGGTTCCGGAATGGTCGACTTCCCCCAATATCGCTTTCAGCAAAGTGCTCTTTCCGGAACCGTTTGTTCCGATAAGCGCCGTTAGCTCACCGCAATGAATATGAAGATTTACATCTTGAAAAATATTCTTATTGCCAAACGTCGCCGCGAACTTTTCAATTTTTGTGCAGCATAGTCGATGACAGTCGCTTTCACAACAGGGGCCATTATGCCGGTGATTGGGCGTCATTTCAATGCCTCCTGCAATGTACTGCTGTTTTTCTCCATCGCACGGATATAATCGTCATAGGCTCCCGGTTTTGCTTCGCCTGTCACTACAGGGTCAAGAATATACACTTTTGCTCCGGTCTCTCTGGAAATGGTGTCAGCCGCTTTTGACGAATACTGCGGTTCAGCAAACAGCGCCTTGATCCGGGAAGCTTTTACCTTTTCAATCGTTTCCGCCAGCTCCTTCGGAGACGGATCGGATCCCGGTTCTCTTTCAATCACAGCAACAATATTTAGGCCGAACTCTTTAGCGAAATAAGGAAAAGCTTCATGAAACGTGATGATCTCCCGGTTTTTTGTTCCGGCTAATGTTTTTTGCATTGTATCACGCAATGTTTCCAGTTTTTTCTGGTATTCTCCAGCATTTTTCTTGTATTTCTCTGCATTTTCAGGATCAATTGCCGATAATTGCCCGGCAATATTTTGGACTTGCATGATTGCATTGGAAATGCTGACCCAAACATGGGGGTTTTTTTCTCCATTTTGGTCGGTCAATAAGGCAATATTTTTACTGGCATCAATCACTTTCAGTTGTTGCTGCTGTTTAATGGCTTTCTCCAAAAAAGCCTCCATATCGGCGCCGTTAATAACAAAAGCATTTGCTTTCTCAAGAGTTTTCAAGTCTTCCGGCGTTAATTGATAGTCATGGAGACAGCCGGTTTGCGACTTCGTCATATTGATGACCTCTACTCCCGGAACATCTCTGGTAATGTTGATGGTGGAAATATATACGGGATAAAAAGAGGTTACAACAATAAAATTCTTTTTCGTCGCCGGATTGGAATTGACTGCGCCTGAGTGTTGTTTACTGTTACTGCACCCGGCCAATAAAACGGAACTGATGACGATCAAGAAAAACAATTTACTCATTTTGTACAACATGAAAAACCCTCCCCGGCACCGGACGTCTGACATTCCCGGCAATAACCATAAAATTCAAGCGAATGCGAAGTCACCGTAAATCCGTCTACCCCGGCTTGTTCCATGTCCGAGCTTTTAATCGGGCAAAACGGCAGACATTTCGCCCGGCCGCACGTCAAGCATACCAAATGGGAATGGTGCCCCGTTGTCAGTACTTCAAACAAATTGCCGTCGCGGTTGGGCGTGCGAATTTCATCCACTGCTCCTAGTTCCATCAAAAGACTTAGGTTCCGATACACCGTGTCCAAACTAACATCCGGGTGCGTCTGTTTCACAATATCCAGGATCTGCTGCGCAGTGACAAAATGCCCGCCAGCCAGCAGGGCATCAATAATAGCTCGTCGCTGAGAGGTAATTTTGTGGCCTCTGCCGCGAAGCAAATCAAGCAATTTCTCCTTCATCGGCTTTCTCCTAAATAGTAATATTCTTATTTAGAATTATACGCGCTTTGTATGAAGGTTGCAAGACGCAAAGGTTTTTCGATATATGAAAAAACAAAAAGCTCCCAAGCCAAAGCTTGGAAGCCTAATATACATTGGTGACCCACGTTGGACTCGAACCAACGACACCCTGATTAAAAGTCAGGTGCTCTACCGACTGAGCTAGTGGGTCACATCTCACAAGATAAGATTATATCTTAATCGCATTGACTTGTCAATCAATCAGTCTGCGTTTTAAGTGCTTTGCGCTAAATTTGTTATTAATATTTCCGGGAAATATAGCGTTTTTTAAAAAAATCGGACCTGCCCGCAGGCAGGTCCTCTCAACTTAAAACATATCGTGTAGAATAATGGTTTGTTCGCGTCCGGGCCCTACGGAGACAATGCCAATCGCAATATCCGCAACGGCACTTAACCGCTCCAGATACCTGCGGGCATTTAACGGCAATTCCTCGTAGCTGCGAATATGACTTGTCGGCTCTTGCCAGCCGGGCATCTCTTCATACACAGGCTCGACCTGATCCAATACCTTCAGGCTGGCCGGGAATTCATTGATAATCTCACCTTTGTATTTGTACGCAACGCACAATTTCAATGTCGGTAATTTGTCCAGAATATCCAAGCGGGTAATTGCCATATAGTCAAGCCCGCTCACATAACCGGCATAACGAACCACAACAGCGTCAAGCCAGCCGCAGCGGCGCGGTCGCCCAGTAGTCGTCCCGTATTCATGGCCTTCTTCACGAATTAAATCGCCGGTTGCATCAAGAAGTTCGGTCGGAAACGGACCTTCGCCCACCCGCGTCGTGTAGGCCTTGACAACTCCGATGACTTTGCTGATTTTAGTCGGACCAACGCCGGCACCGATACAAGCGCCCCCGGCAATGGGATGCGAGGATGTCACGTAGGGATAGGTTCCATGATCCAAGTCCAATTGAGTGGCTTGTGCTCCTTCAAACAAAATCTTTTGACCCGCTTTCATGGATTCATTCAGAACTGCTGAAGTGTCGACGACATAAGGCCGAAGTTTATCGGCGTAAGCAAGATATTCTTGTTTCATACTTTCAAAATCAAAGCCATTCGTTCCATAAACCGCCTTCAAAAGATGATTCTTTGCTTCCAGGTTACGCTTCAGTTTGGCGCAAAACTCTTCCTCATCCAGCAAATCCACCATGCGAATGCCGCTGCGGGCATTTTTGTCCATATAACAAGGGCCGATACCCCGTTTCGTTGTTCCAATCTTCTGGTCCGCACGGGATATTTCTTCTACTTCATCAAGCAAACGATGATACGGCATAATCACATGGGCCCGGTTGGAAACGCGCAACCCCGCAGTGTCGATGCCTTTTTCTTCCATGCCATTCATTTCCTTGATCATAACAGCCGGATCAATTACCACACCATTGCCGACCACACAGGTTTTCCCTTTATACAGAATGCCGGAAGGCAGCAAATGAAGCTTAAATTCACTTCCGTTCACCACTACCGTATGGCCGGCATTGTTGCCGCCCTGGTAACGGACAATTACATCCGCCTGTTCCGCAAGATAATCCACGATCTTGCCTTTTCCTTCGTCCCCCCATTGGGTTCCAATAACAACAACAGCCGACATGTTCCCCACTCCTTCTAAAGTCCAACTTCTATCGATCTTCTATCCGATTAGATCCTCCGCAAGTATGAGTTAATCTCACCTCACAAAAATAACTCAAATAGGGGTTGTTAGACCTCTTCTATTTGAGCTGATCATAATATACACATTTTTCCCTTGATAATAATATCATCTTGAGAAAAATGTGTCAACAAACAAATCGAATATTTTTTTAACATTCGAGAATAACGTTCGGAAATATTTTCTATTACAGAAGAATCTCCCCGCCTCTTCACGCTTATCGATAAGAATTTACTTTAGAGCGTGGCATTCTATGCCTATAATGTAGTATACTAGGCATAGATTTTTGATTCAATTCCACGGATGCTTTGAACTTTAAAAGAATGATGAGGGATAAAAATGAGTATTAAATCACTTACACCGCTGGAAGGACGGTATGGAGCTATTACCCAGCCTTTGGGCGACTATTTTTCGGAATGGGCGTTAATAAAATACCGCATTCATGTAGAAGTGGAGTGGCTCATTGCTATGGCCGGCAATCCTGCCTTTGCTGAAATTCGCCAATTCACTCCGGAAGAAATTATTTTCTTGCGCAACATTGTCGAAGCTTTTGATGAAACGGTCGCTCTACGGGTTAAAGAAATTGAACGGACTACCAATCACGATGTAAAGGCAGTCGAATATTTCCTTCGCGAAACCCTAAGCACCAAGTCACTGGCTGATGTACTAGAATTTATCCATTTTTCCTGCACTTCGGAAGATATTAACAATCTTTCTTACGCATTGATGCTGAAGCACGGCGTCGAAGATGTCTGGCTGCCATCAGCAGAAAATCTGGTGCAGACCGTTACGGCAATGGCGAAGGAAGAAAAAGCTTTAGCCATGCTGGCCCATACCCACGGACAGCCGGCTTCGCCCACAACGGTTGGCAAAGAACTGGCCGTGTTTGTCTACCGCTGGAACCGTCAATTAAAACAGCTTCGCGCTCAAGAATATCTGGGTAAATTCAACGGCGCCGTCGGCAACTTCAATGCGCACAGCATTGCTTATCCGAAAGTAGACTGGGAAACGGTTTCCCGTTCTTTTGTCGAAAGCCTGGGGTTGACTTACAACCCGTTGACTACCCAAATCGAATCCCATGACTATGTGGCCGAGACATTCCATGCGCTTGCACGGTTTAACAATATTCTTCTGGACTTTGACCGCGACATGTGGCTGTATATTTCACTTGGCTACTTCAAACAAAAAACAATTGCCGGCGAAGTGGGCTCCTCCACGATGCCGCATAAAGTAAATCCCATTGATTTTGAAAATTCAGAGGCAAACCTAGGTCTAAGCAATGCCCTGCTTGACCACTTGGCCAACAAGCTGCCGATCTCCCGCTTGCAGCGTGACTTGAGCGATTCTTCGGCGCAGCGGAACATTGGCACAGGCATCGCCCATTCCCATATCGCGATCACGTATACGCTAAAAGGTCTTCGAAAAACAATCGTTAACGAAGAAGCTCTTGCCGCCGACCTGAACCATGCATGGGAAGTTCTGTCCGAGGCAGTGCAGACAGTGATGCGCAAACACGGCCATGCCAATTCCTACGATAAACTCAAGGCAATTACCCGCGGCAAAGGCATCAGCGAAGAGGACATCAAAGCCTTTATTGAAAGTGTCGAATTGCCGGAAGCAGACAAAAACCGGCTGCTGGCTTTGACACCATCACAATATGTCGGCATAGCCGCTTCTTTGGTAAAACATATAAAGTAAAGCCCGCACACAGGGGCCGCAGCGAAAGGAAAATTTCGCTGCGGCCCCTGTGTTTACGAAAAATCGAATATTTTCTTGTCATGGCAGAATACTATTCGAAAATATGGGGAAGTTTTAAGATCACCCGCTCGATTGTCAACCCTTTCCTGTGGAAACAATTGCCTTTCGCGTCATATAAGGCTGCCAGAATTCCGGATGGAATAACACCAAGACCGTAAATAATTCCAACCGGCCGAGAAGCATATCGACGATAAAAACTGCTTTTGCAAACGGATGCACTTCTGCGTAGGTCACGGTTGGTCCCACTACGCCAAAACCAGGCCCAACGTTGCTCAACGTCGCGATTACTGCTGACATGGCATCAAACGGAACCAAGCCTGTCGCACTGACAAGCACAGTGGACACTAAAAAAATGACAATATACAGGAAGAAGAACTGCAAGATGTTATGCAGAACACCGAATTCGACCGGCCGCCCATCCACTTTAATCGTTTTCACAAGCTTGGGATGAATGGATTGCAATAACGAAATAACAGCGTCTTTCAGCAGAATAATCACCCGGATAATTTTGACGCCGCCCGCCGTCGATCCAGCGCAGCCGCCAAGAAGCATGAGCATAAATAACATGATTTTTGCTATCGGCGGCCATTGATCAAAATCCGCCGTGGCAAAACCGGTTGTCGTCATCAGCGATATAACGGTAAACAAGGAGCCCCGCAAACCGGTTAAGAAATCGGTGCCGGATTGAAGATGGAGAAAAAGCGCAATGACGAGCGAAGATCCCAGGACAATCGCCAAATATAATTTAAACTCCGTATCCCGAAACAGTCTTTCGATCCCTTTTTTCCAAACTAAATAGTAAAGCCCAAAGTTTCCGCCGGCAAAAAACATAAAAAAGCAGATAATCAGTTCGATATAAAGATTGTCGTAATATTTAATACTGCTGTTCTTGGTAGAAAAACCGCCTGTCGCCATTGTAGCAAAAGAATGATTAATCGAATCAAACAAGTTCATTCCGGCCAGGCACAACAGAGCAATTTGAACAAACGTAAACACTACGTAGATCTTCCACAAGGCAATTGCCATATGCCGAATACGCGGCATAACGCGTTCAACCGTTGGTCCGGGGGATTCCGCCTTAAACAGGTTCACCGCATCTGCACCGAGGTTCGTTAGAAAAACGAGGAATAATACGATAATTCCCATTCCGCCCAGCCAATGGGTTAAGCTCCGCCAAAGCAACAGGCTTTCCGGCAAAATCTCCACATCATTGATAATGCTTGCGCCTGTCGTAGTCAGCCCCGATACGGTTTCAAAAACTGCATCCAGGTAAAAAGGAACCCACCCGGACAGCCAATAAGGCAACGCGCCCAGCAGACTGGTGAGAAACCAGGCGCCGGAAACAATAAGGTATCCTTCCCGGGCCCCAATGTGCCCGGACATGTCGCCATAATAGCGCAGCAACAGACCGACCGCACCGGTAATCGCCATTGACAGGCAAAACGTGATGGAAATCGGTTCATTTTGAGCAACAGCATATAATAAAGGCACGATCATGACCAGCGCAAATGCGCATACTATTTTCCCCAATAGTCCGGCAACAATCTTTAACCGCATGGTTTTTATTCCCCGCCCTCTATGAAGTGCAATACTTTTTCGGCTGTCTCCGGCAACGTGAAAATGATAATGCGATCACCGGTACGCAAAATACTTTCCCCATTGGGGACAAAGGTTTGCTGATCGCGCACGACGGCACCCACCAAAGCCTGACTGGGAAACTTGATGTCCCGCAATCGCTTGCCTTCTAAACGGGATCCATGCAAAACGTCCAATTCTAATGCTTCCGCTTTTGCACCTTCAAACAACGTAACTGATACCAGATCGCCCCGCCGGATCAGGCGCAAAATCGCACCAACAGTCAGCAGGCGCGGTGAGAAAACCACATCAACGCCCACCTGCTCCATCAAGGTGATATATTCCGGCCGGCCTACCCGGGCAAATGTTTTTTGTGCGCCAAAATGCTTCGCCAACAAGCAAACCAGCAGGTTCAGCTTATCATCGTCCGTCAAACAGACGACCGCATCACAATCGCCGATCCCTTCTTCCGTAAGAAGTTCCACGTCGGTGCCGTCACCGCAAATGATCATCGTTTTATCGACGATTTTCGCCAATTCTTCGCACCGGTGGCGGTCTTTTTCAATGACTTTTACTGTATAGCCGCCATTTTCCAACATTAAAGTTAAATGTCGGCCAATTCTGCCTGCACCGACGATCAGAATCTTTTCCACCTTAGACCGGGTTTCAACGAACAGTTCTTCCATACCGCAAATAGCATCTTTATCGCCAATGAAGAAAACGCTGTCATGGGCTTGTATAATATCTTTCCCTTGTGGAATAATCATCTTATCTTTGCGCAAAATGCCGGCGATTAACACATTGCCCGGCATGTCCAACTGGCGAATCGGCACGTTGCTGAACTTGGAGTTATCACGAATTTTCACTTCCAGCATGCGAACCTTACCGCCGGCAAAATCTTCAACATCAAGAGCAGCCGGTGTTTTGAGTATTCGGCTAACCTCCAAAGCGGTTACCATTTCAGGATTGATAATCAAATCAATGCCCAGCACCCGTCCGAATGTCTGGCAATCTGTTTCCATATATTCCATATTCCGCACGCGGGCGATCACTTTTGGCACTCCGGCCTGTTTTGCGGCAACACAGGCAATCATATTTACTTCATCACTGTCGGTAACGGCAATCATCATGGCCACATCAGCCAAGTCAAGCTCCGAAAGAATCTTTAAACTAGCGCCATTGCCGGTGATCGTCATGACATCCAAATTATGTTCAACCGTCGCGCGCCGTTCTTCGTCCTTCTCAACAACAATGACATCGTGCCCATCCTGCGTCAACCGCTGGGCAAGCGTGTAGCCTACTTTACCGGCTCCGACAACAACAATTTTCATATCTGGTTCCACCTCTACACTCATTTGATCTCTTATTTAACAAATCGTTCAAGGTTTATTAATCAGTACTAACCCTATCAAACAAAAGATGACGCCAAGAACTTTGCTAACAGCAAATCCTTCTTTAAAAAAGAATATCCCTACTGGAATCAACATGACCGCTAAAAAAATATTCGCTACCAAAGAACCCACACTGATATCCCATCCGGCCCTGTAAGCCATTAAGTATCCGAATTCCAAGCCAACAATCGAAACACCAAGCGCAACGCTTGTCCAATTTACCGCTGCAAATGAACGCAGAAGACCTTGATCGGTTTTATAAAAACAAAGTGCAAGACCAGTCAAAAGAGCTGCCGTTACATAAGTAATCATTAGCGACGAAAAAGGGTTAACACTGCCTGGCGTCGCTTTCTGACAGATATTATACAATATGTTGGAAAACACAATTAGACCGATGGAAAAAATATACATAAACATAAAATAGCCCGCCCATTTTCAAAGATGTTATTTTCCCCATAAAGTGAAATTACCCATCCCACAATTACTGGCTTCGTGAAGACTTTTTCCCCATAAAGTGAAACAAAATTTCCCCATAAGTTGAAATTTTCCAGTAGTTTTTCCCCATAAAATGAAATTAAAATACCTACTCCAAAATTATTATTTGCCGATTTATCAATGTTTTGTTACACCAAGATAGTCTAAGAAGCCTTAAAACCATCTGTCCTTATTACTTTTTTAACGTTTTACTAATAGATAATAATTCTATTTTAGTTTTATTTACAAAAAATGCGGTTTCACTTTGCGAAGAAATAATCAACATTGTTGATTTCCCCCTATCATGTAGCGTTCCGTACTTCTATCTAATAATTAATGTAGTTTTACTGTTACATATTTTTTGAAATAATAGCAAGAAATATTATCAGGATGCAGTAACTAAGACGTATAAAAAAAGAATAGGCATCTGTATACTAGTAGATGCCTCGTATCTAAATCTCATTTTTTCTAATTAAAAAATAAAAACTTTTCAATCCGATCATTATCTACATTAAAACTCTCCATTTTATAATGTTTCTTCTCCGCATACCGGAGCTCATCCGCGGGGTTAGACGAATTTGCTAACCAATTTTGCATATAACTCATTAACCGCTTAGAGAAGTCCAATCCCCAATTCTCTCTTATTTTAATAGCACGTATTATATTAATCGCAGGGGAAGGATTTCGATAAACCACATGATCTTCTAACATAATATCCAAGAGATTACTAGCAATGGCCTTATTAAAATAATCTACATAAAATTTACCATCCGATAAATTAATTGTAACAGAATCAAAATCATAAAACGCACCCTTGGGTATCTCTTCAACCGAACAATTAATTATTCGTTCTTTGTATGCCCAATTACTTTCAGTAGTCCAGATGTCAAAAGTAAATTTTTCAATAGATATCTTATAACCTTCAAGACTATTTTTTTCGAAATTAAATTCCCCTAAGTATTCATCCAATCTTTCCTTTGTGTTAATTATAAGATCAATATCTCTAGGATATTTATTTTTTAATGCAATATCTCTAATAGCCCCGCCAATTAATATTACATCACCCAAGCGGTTTAGTTGGTGAAATAAATTATCTACCCTTTTGTTGTTTTGTCCTATTTCGTATATATAGTTTTTTACATTATTTATATTATGAGCAGACAATTGGCGGTTCATTTTGTTCACCTCACTTATAGCTTAATACCGCTTAACTTTTGATATAGTTCTAAAGCATAAGAATCTGTCATTCCACAAACAAAATCTGTTACTAATAATAAGTGATCATATAAACTGGGAGCATTTTGAGCCATCTCTAATTTTTTACCGCTTAACTTATCTATTTTTTCAATCTGTATAAGTTCTGGATCATTTATCTGTAAAGAATAAGGGTTATTTTTCATTATATATCTATAATTATCAGATATCAAATTAAACACTTTGCCGTTTTTTGATTTCGGGTCATATCTATCCGGAGATGTTACAGCTTCCACAAAAGAGCTTAACAACCCACAAATCACTTTTTCTCCGACGAGTTCTCTTTCAATTACTTCTTTATTCGCAAAAAGAATCCCTGCTAATTCTTTAAATGCCTCTCTAAGATTTTTAGCCTTTGATGCCAAAATTAAATCTTCATCAAACTTTCCCGACTTTATGTCATCTAAGTTTGATACAAAGGCTTCTATAACTGCAGTAATCATGTGTCCCTGTGCATCAATCCGAAAGTTTTGAACAACTAATTCAATTCTATTTGGAAAGTTCTCATCGACCGTCTCTTTGTAATGTTGTATAAATTGTTCAAATAATGCTTTCTCGTCAGGTATTTCCATTTTAAGTTTATTTCTTAACGTTTTACTTATTATTTCATAGGTAAGGACCCCCTTTTTACAGCCGTCTTCTATATCCGCGATTGAATATGCGATGTCGTCTGCTGCCTCTAATAAAAAGGCTAGCGGATGCCTACTATTTCCTATCTGAAGCTCTTCTTTTAGTTCCTGAAAATCCTTTGCCTCACTCTGAAAATAACCGAATTTTTTATAACTTAATCCCTTGTCCTTTTTATTCCCCTCAATTGAACACCTAGGATATTTTATAACAGATGCAAGAGTTGCAAACGCCAGATTGAGGCTATTCATGTCCTTTAAATATTGTAGTTTCCGCAGTAATCGAAACGTTTGGACATTACCGTCAAAGTTCTCAAAATCAGCCGCGTGATTGGGGTTCCTCAGCTTAAATTCTTTTCCGATAGAATCTTTGGTAAACCAATTTTGGAAAAATTTTTGGATAGCAGTTTCACCGAAATGACCGAAGGGCGGATTCCCCATATCATGTATTAATCCAGCAGTTGCGAGAATAGAGCTTATTTCACCCCTATGGTTCTTACTTAGCTCTGGAGCTATTCCATCCTCAACTAACTTATTTTCAACAGTAATTCCAATCGATCTCCCAAGAGTAGACACTTCCTGAGAATGTGTTAGCCTTGTTCTAATAAAATCTGAGTTCTCAAGCGGAAAAACTTGCGCCTTATCTTGTAGTCTTCTGAAAGAAGAGCTAAAAACAACTCTCGAGTAATCATTTTCAAACTCATTTCTCTTATCAAAACTACTCCTCTTACTAGCAGCACGGAACCGCTTTTGTGATAATAATTTATCCCATTCACTCATTTCTATCTCCTCCATTTTATAAGTTCCCCCAGTATAATAACCTTATCAATAATGTTGATAAGAGTACAAAAGAAAACTTGGTTAAGATATGCATTTTCCCCAAATTTCCTACATACCTTTCATTAAAATAGATCTATCTGAAATCATATAAAAGATGCAGCAGTTTATACGATAAAATATCTTTATGTAATATTTTACATATTTTCTACTATTTTTTAATTATAACATCTCCATAAAATTCCTGCCAATCAATTTCTGGATTTTTAATAATGGTTACTTACTTAACTTTAATATGGATATGCTGATGGTTTAAACCCATAAAAGAATTAGGAGTCACCTTTTAAGGATGACTCCTAATTCTAAAATTTCATTTATTTTTTAATGAATGCAGATACTTTCTAATTGTAAAATCTCATTATTAGTACAAACACACACTGTGTCTGCAATTCGGAAGGCGCAAATTATCCGCTTATCAAACTACTGATTCATCACACACTCCGCATTTAAACCTTTGAGGTTATTCTTTTTAATAATTTAAGTAGAATCTTAATAGCTCTATTGCAACAGATATTAACTTGCGCAAGTGTCTTTATCCCATGAACGATACTTACCGTCTGCACCCCATGAAACAGAGGTATCGTACCCAGCCTGTTCCAAATCACTTTTGCGGAATAAATATTGTAATCCTCCATCAACTGTGTTTCCTGAAACGGGATAAATTTCCATTTGTGCTAGAGTTTTAACCAATTTTCCTGGAGACATTCCACACGATCGTGCAATTGGTGCTCCCAATACATATTTTTCTTTAAACTCATCAATGTTCCAACGGTAAATTGTCCACCAAGAATACCCTGTAGTATGTGGCTGAACCGCATCCAATAATCCTTTATTGGCCCACAATCTAAGAGTTTTTATTTTGACACGCATTTCTGCTGCAGCTTCTTCCAATGAAAAGCTATCATTTTTGATTGCGGCATATTTTGCATCAATAAAATTCCGTATGTCTTCCTCTAAAAACCAAAAGCGCTCCAGTCCTTGCTCCTCAGATTCTGCGCATGGACTAATATCACCAGCAAAAATAGCTGCAATTAAGTCAGGATAACCATATTTAACTGGTTTAAGTTTGTGAATTGCTTCCTTTATATCTATAAATTTTTTGTGCATATTAGTCGGAGATTTGATTTGGCTCCGTATTTTATTAAAAAAATCGTCTACCGTTCCAGGCAATATAAGCCATTTGAAATCATCATCTAATACGGTCTTACCCATATAGGGCTCCAACAAGTCTCTTCGCAAAAGTTCCAAGACAACATTGCAACTTATTTTCAAACTTTTGGAAACTTGTCGGGGAGATATTGCTGTTTCTAATATGTCTTTCAGTTCCTTTACACTGCTCTTATCTATCCTAAATATGGTTGTGTTTTCTATTGGTATTTCATTTCCCTGTAAATAGCCTGTTTCAAGAAGCCTTTTGACTCGTTTTGGTGCCATTTTTAGTTTAGCAGCAGCTTCGTTTATACCAATAAATTTGATTTTCTCTTGCAATTTCTTCGAAAAAGCTAAGTTACTTTCTTTAATATAACCGCCATCCCAATGCGTTAGGTTTTCTTCAAAGGCGTCACGTAAAAAATCAAATTCTGCACTCTGAAAATGTTCATACAACGGGATATAAAATGCCCCAAAATCTTTGACTAATCCAGTAGCGCGCTTATATCTTGATCCTTCAAAATTTCTTCCCTTGAGTTCTAACAAGAATTTGTAAAAGTTATTTGGCCAATTAGTAAATATTTGATGTGCTTGAACAACAAATTCATGCCCCTGTTCCAACGTTTTAGTAGAAAGAAAATTACCGCTTGTAACACAAACTCCAGCGATTTGCGCTGCCATAAAATCCAATAATTTAAGATAACTACCTAATTTAAGATGGTTTAAACAGCCACCTTCTCTATGATTCTGATATACGAGATCATAAATGTGGGTACAAACATCTATTTCAGCCAAAGAAAGGGTTGCTCCTTCGATTGTTGTCAAGTCAAATCCACACCGGCATTCACAGGTTTTGGGCCTCAAGCAAGACAACCCGTTGCCGCAAGATGGACAAGTATCAATCATACGGACATGATGCACAGCGCATCCTGTGTAGGCTGTGATATTCCATATTTGTCTGCTGCACCCATGCTCTTTAAGGCATTGGGGACAGACTTTTGATGGCGAATTCTTTAGCGAAAATCTTTGAACCGGCATCCCGCTAAACAGATTGTATTGTTTATTCCCCTCAATTTCTGGATAAAGGAGAGCACGGAGTTTTTCCTCCGAAACTCCGCTCAACTCACTTATTTTAACGATTTCTATGTCATTGGAAAATACCATATTCGAAAAGGACTTATATTTGTGCATTTGTGCTATTTCTGTAATCATGGAAGGTCGTTCATAATAATTTATTTCTGCCAATCGTTTTACGTAATCCCAAAAATCTTCATCCTCAAACGGCTGACAAATTCTCAATAATACCATGTTGTACTCCTTGTTATTGTGCAGATAGCAGAGTCTTAACATTATTGTTTTTTTTGTTTTTTTCTTTTGACGCACTCTTGGGAGCATTAGGGGGTAAAACTGGTTGATAATCCACATCAATTTCTTTTAGGTTTGCTACAGAATCACGAAAGGGATTTTTCTTCCATCCCAATACTGGCTTAATGTGCTCAGAGAATGACTCTGCTAACAGGTCATGATTAATCTGGAGAAGCGACCGTTCAATGGCCAATCCACAAGCTGATTTAACCAAGGTCATTATATGATCAAGAATTCCGTCTGTTGAATAAAATATGCGAAACGCTGTATCCGTACTATGCAAATAAGAACTTTCTGGAAGGGGCAATTCGTCATTCAACATCTTCAAAAAACTCCTAAATTCTTTTATTGTCGACGGGTTATCCCAAGAAAAAGGGTCTAAACTGGTCCTCGATTTAAATCTACGGCTCAGTTGATGTTGGTCGCGGCTGTAGAAAATGCATTCCGACGAAGGCATTCCAATTAATACCACGGGTATTCCAGTCTCGTTAATCAATTCTTTTATCCAGTTTGCTGCATTTAAAGAAGGTTTATATGACTCACTGTCCAGGAAGTGTTGAAATTCGTCTAAAACTATCAATTCGACACCGCATTCCTTGATCAGGTAATGCAACCGGGCAGATAATTTATTTGTCGTACCAATATCATATGCAGGATCGCCCATTTCTTTCAAAATACGGGATGCCAACCCCCTTATTGTAGCGGGAACAGGAGCACTTGCAGTTAGCACCGGAATAATCATACCTTCTTCTGTTTGTCTTCTCGGATGCCGTGATGCGTAGATGCGAATTAAAGTAGATTTTCCTACTCCAGCGATACCTTTAATAAAGAGGCATTCCGGATCTTTCTTCCATTTAGGCTGGTTATGGCAACTTTCCAATTTACCGATTAGCACTTTCAATCTAGGATAATAACAGTGAAGACTTTTCAAATGTTGATATTTTCCCTCGGTGCTCGCTTCTTTCCATTTTTCATTCATCTGTCAAACTTTCCTTTCTTGGTTAGCATGCTAACTCATTGGTCGTAATAAATCCTTCTTCCATTTCGAAATCGTCTTCCATTTGTTCGTTTTCTGCAACCTCTTGCATATGGTTATTCTCTTTAGGAGAATCTTTGTGATTTACAAGGTTTTTAGTTTCATCTACAAAAGGAGGAGTGGCGCTCACCGCTATCCCTACGTCCGATACGCCGTGCAAGGGATGATTAGACGTTGCCTGTATCATATCTTTCATCTCGCATTTATCTTTCTTGTTTTTTTCTTGCTTTACATTTTTAGTCATTTGCTCGTCATCAGAAAAAACTATATTATCAATTCCTAATTTCAAATATCTTGCAATTTTCTGGCCAATTCCGGTCTTATTAATCTTTTGACTGGCATCCCCCACAGCGTCAAAAATTACTTTTTTAGCTTTCACAAGACTTTCTCTGTCCTCGTTGCCGTATTCCTGAAGAGCATAGCGTCTATGGACTCGGTGCTGCCAAACTGTCAATCCGTTTGCATATGAAAAATCGACAGCCGGAACCATTAACCACTTGGATCTAGAAGGATCAAAAACCTGAATTGTGCCCAAATCTTTTGGATTATATTTAATTTCAAATTTACCAGTTTCAGTCTTGATAGTCCGCAAATGCGCAATTTCCGGGCAACTATAATATAGCTTTTCCAATTGTATTCCAGCTTTACCTACAGATCGCTCTCCCGAGTACCCCAAGAGCGCATTTAATTTGTCAGCACTCGAAGCATATCTCGGCTCGTATTTTTCTGCACTTTTCTGCCACAACAATGCCGGAACCGCTCTTGCGCCCGTGTGAAACTGTTGATGATAAATATCTGCTATCCACTTTGCTACCAGCCAATCGAGCATTGCATGAGTGATGACTGCGTTTTTTATAGAATCATATTCGCCTTTTTCAAAAATGTTCGAAAAAGAAGTTCCTGGTAACAAATGGATTAATTGAGTATTAATGCTTCCAAAAAACCGTTCTACGCACCCCTTGTACCATGGTTCCTGGACCGGGCAATAATCAACATTGATTCCCAGAGACAGACAGGCGTTTTCAACATTGGTACCCATAAATTCTTTACCATTGTCGAAAATTAAATTTTCCGGTATACCTGCCGCCGACCACTCGTTAACAATGTCCGAATATTTCTCCTTGATATTTTTAGGCCAGATTGCGTGCTCCAAACAAGCCAATGCCGTCATCGCACTGGGAGGTTCGAAAGAAATAAAGTAGCCCAAAATGCACCTTGAATAAACATCTATACATAGAGTTAACCAAGGTCTTCCGTACACCATACCTGTTTTTTCACAGATAACGAAAAGATCCATTTTTGTATGATCCATTTCAACGCGCTGTAAGATTCTCGTTGGCCGAGGTCCACCACCGGAAACTCCGAACTTTTGCTCTGCGTATTTCTCGTTATAACGGGACTTCGCCACTACATACGGATCAAGTTTTTTGATACGATTGTATACAGCCTTATATGAAATGGGAGGCATTTTATCAATTCCTTCAACATTATTTTCTTCTGATATTCGTATGTCTATTAAATCTTTAACTGCTCTGATCGTTGGTCTTTGATCTGTCAGATAATAGTTTTGTATGGCAGCATCTACTATCTTCTCTTGGATTTCAGATATTCTGCTGTCAAAATTTCCTTTATACCAATTATTGTCAATCAGTACCCTTACATCTTCCGATTTTTTGTACTGTGTCCACCAACGATACACTGTAATTGCGCTTGGAGGATTATCGTCTTGTATCCTTTGAGCTGTTTCTGCAACAATTTGTTGAAAAGCTTCAACAACAAGCGGAAAACGCCCTTTTTTACGAACTGTTTTAATATATTCATAATTTTTTAAGACATTTTTCTGCAGTTCAGTAGGCACTTTCGCCAGATCGAATTTAGATAAATCAACACCATTTTTCTTTTTTCTTTCATTGATATCAATAATTATTTGCAGTTCCTTGCGAACTAAAGCTTTCAACAATTCTTCTTTTTCCTTAATATCTGTTTCGCCATTCGCAATATTGATGATTCGCACATTTGCCGGCCCAATAAATTGATCAACTTCCCAAATTCTGTTTTTGTAGCTAAATTTCAAGCCTTTTTCTATCCTGAACGTTTTTCCCATGCTTTAAACCATCCTCATTCGGAACAGAGTCTGCAATCGTCATTGATTGGCTGATCGATCGCAAAAGCAATGGCACCTTTATATAGCAAAGTGTAAATCATAGCAGGACAATATCCTTTCGCTTTCATGTGTTCTTTTACTTCCAGCAGTGGTTTCGCTCCGTGTTGTTTTAAATAATTTTTGCATTCTTCAATATAATCAAACGTAATATTGCCGAACGAATACCGGCAAAGAATCTTTGCATTTTCAAGCCGAGGCTGAACCCGTACCATTGCCTCTGTGACCACCAAGAACTTCCATCCTTTATCCTCACAATATAATGCTATAGCTTGAAAAAGCTCACGGTGTTTTTCTACTTTTGCGCTCGGCTTCACTTCAACAATTTGTGTTATGCCATTACGCTTTACCAAAAAATCAGGGGTATAGAAATGCTTCTTACCATCCTTCCAATATTCCATCTTTAGTGGCTGGGAAGCATAGTACGTTACATCTGGATCTGTTTCTAGCAAGAATATATAGTCGCGTTCAATCATGGATTCCCAATGAATTATCTTATTCATCTTAGCACTGGCAAACTTTCCGATAATGCTATTTCGGCCTTTGTAATTTTTTATTTTTCGAATCGGTTTTTTCATTTCAATTCCTACCTCCATCTATGTAATTAAAACAATCACTGAATTTCGCTTTACGCAGCAGACAATCCAGCATTTCATAACTAATGCACAAATGATGTTCCGCGCTGCCTTCATCGTTTCCACATAAATTTGCAAAAGATGTTTCGTAAAGCAGGTGTTGTAGCTTTGTGTTGATTTGATTGAAAAGGCGCTCGCTAATTCCATTTATGCAGTTTCCTTGAATATCAGTCATCAAGCTTTCGCTTTTATCAATAATGACATGATTTCCTGTAGCACCTTCTATTTGACATTCCATACCGCTGTCTGCACATTCATTATTTGGGTACTTAGAATATAATGGCTGATCAAGGCAAGTCGATGGCGTTAATGCGTCAGGTGGCTCAAAGCTAATATGATAACCGGTGACATGTTTGGAAAAAATATCTATCACCAATGTAACCCAAGGCCTTCCGAAAACCGTATTAGTTTTTTCATCAATGATGGTACAATCTAATTTGGCATAATCCACCGTAACTAAACCCGAAGGTCTTACTGATCCGTCATCCCTTTTTATTTTTTCATGCCGTTTCTTCATATAAATTGTCCCCTTCTAATTTTTTATTTGTGTGCAGTTTATTTTACTATTTACGTAAAGCTCGCAATATATTGCCCCGATGTTTTTGCGACTTTTCTCAAACGCTTCCTATAATATTGGCCGCGCTTACTCCAAATTTTCATTTTTCGTGTGCGATTTTTTTCTACGAAACCCTATATCTTTTTGACGAACCAAATTCTCTTGTGGTTGTGCAAATTCACTGAATTCCCTGATTGCAGTTGCCAAGGTCTCTGAGCTAATTGCTTCGTTATTATTTTGGATAGCATGATAGTACGCACGACTAATTATTTGCATTATGTTGCCAATCACCCCTCGAGTAACATGATGAATTTCTCTTACTACTTCCTCATCGCCAACTACAGATGGCTCTGAAAACGGCATAAGATGACCAATATGCTTCAATAACATTCTGAATTCAGTTTGGGATGCTCGACTCTTATACTCAAAGGCATCCAAAGTTTCCCGAAAAGCAAATCGCCGATCCAATTTAGGTATATATTTTAAACTTTTCATAAAAAACGGCGACCCAATTAGTATAAAAGGGATACGGGTAGAATCGATGAAGGTATTCAACCATTCCATAGTTTTCTTAGTATCTTTCATTAATTTCTGGTCGGAATAGACGCGCATGTCATCAATGATGATCAACTGAACATTTCGTTCTTTTACCATATTCTCTAAATGTTTTGTTTGTTGGAAAATTGATCCTTTTGCAAAATTTTCATCGTCTAGTTTTGTGCCGATTGTTGCGATCAAGCTTTTAATCGTAATTGGGAATGAAACATGACATGAGACCACTGAAACAGTTCGTTCCCCTTGTTCATTGATATTGGCAGGGTATTGTCGCGAATAATAGTGATGAATAAACGTTTTTCCAACTCCGGTTTGCCCACTAATGAATAAACATTGCGGTTCGCATAAAAATTTTGACATCTGATGACAATATTCAATTTTTTCTAATACCCTTTTCATTCTCGGATGAATAATGGATAATTGATCCACTTTTTGCATACGTTCTTCGACTGTTGCATATAATTTACTCATTATCTTTCTCCTACTTTCAATTTAAATCAGCTAAAATTATCGTTCGCTATACTTTTCACCTCTTATTTAATTTTTCTACATTTTTTTTGTAATATTTATTTTATAAATTACCATGCAACTTTATTTTTGTCAACATTTTTTTCGTAAAAAAAGATCTTAACTCTGCATTTTACATTGCAGAGTTAAGATCTTTTTTTATTAAATCCTTATTAGTTGTAATTTACACAGCTCAGCTTCCTACTCGCTTGAATATTTTGTGATGATAACGGCAAATAATAATCATAATATTTACCTCTCTCATCTTTCTTTTTCGTGCGCAAAATCAGCCGATAATCATATAACCGTTTTAAAATCAAATTGGCATTCGCAACTGATACTTCTGGAGCTGATCCTTTCAAAATCTCATAAAAATTTTTAGCGTTAAGTTTGTTATGCACTAATAAAGCATCCAGTCCTATTTTTAAAGATTTTTCTAATGGACCTACTGGCAAATAATGATTTTCGGCTTCTTTTTGCATTACCGGCAAATGTTGACCTTGATGCCTTCGGTAAACAATTGCCATGTGAAAGGATTCCATGATATCCTGATTAACATTACACACATATATCATATTTTCTTTTTTCATTTCAATAATGTTCTCAATTGCCTTTAAAACAAATTCATCGATAAAGCTCGCATCGCACATTCTAATCCCTATAAAATCCAGCTCCACTGCGCAATCGTCCGTCAATTTGGACATTACACGCTGCTCTAAATTTCTTCTCATTTGCTCACCTTTAGGCCGAAAAGCAAATATTGTACTGATTTCTCCCAAGTCTGCTGCTATATCTGCTACCTTTACTTTGGTTATATTCATACCCATATTGCCCTTTCTTATCATTTTTTCGTCTAATATTAAAATATCACAAATGGCGTTATTTTTCAACATTATTTTTGTAAATAAATTTATTATCATTAATGCCTAAATGACAATAAATTTATTTTATACATTATATATCTACATTTTTATTGTTAATTAATTCGTCTGTTTATCTATAATTAAATCACTCAATTTGATATCAATTAGGATATAATAATCAAAACAAAAAGGAATAGGTCCCGACAATTTTAGAACTTATTCCTCAATAATCACATAAATTTTATGTCCGGTTCATATCTATTTGTATCTGTATTTATATTAATAATTACATACATAAATCTCTTTATATATGCCTATAAGAGTTTGTATTTTTTCATTGAAGACTGAATAAATATGATGGACGAAGCGCCAATTGAATCCATTGCAACCGATAGCATACTAATAAAACCTGTTATATCCTATCTTGAAGCAGTAACTTTTTTTCTTTCATTGATCATCATTATTTCGTTGAAAAATACCAATATAACGGATAAAATTAGCTAACTCTTTCCTTGGCTCTTATCTTTTAAACACTGAACATCCGAAACAAATTGCGCTAATTGACTGCTAAAATCTTCACTTTGAAGGGAACCGATTATTATAACATCCGACTGTTTATTGCCATCTTTTACTTTCCTAATATCGCCAGAATAATTCTGCAACATCATATTTTTTCCAATACCAACTCGACCACCGCCAATTTTCCCTCTATGAATAACAAATGTCTTCCCACGCTCATCCAAAGCAAAGGCACCCGCAATGCGACGGTTAATTCCCGAATAAGGGAAATTAATTTCGCAAGTAATAGAGTTGGAATCTGTTTCTGATGGCCTATTTAATCCAAAAGCGTTCCAAGATCGATTATATTCACTTGCGAACACCATCCATATCCCTAATGCGCTTGACCAAAAAGCTTCTGTTTTGAAACTATCTCCTTTGTATCCAATATTAGTTTGCACTATTTCCTGGGCATTATTTATTAGTACTCGCTTAAATAAATCATAATAATTTTGTATATCTTGGGGATTTTGCACAATAGTAAGCATTTCATACCTCCATTTTGTTATTCTGCAAGCAGCTTCAACTATTTAAGCAAAATAACGTCATATATTTTCAGCGATGAAAATCAGCAAAACTACTGAACGAATGGTTTCATTAAGGTAACCGTTTGAAAATATGGAGAACAGCAACCATAAAAAATTAAATAACCAGTTTTATCATAAGGCCTTATAGAACGTTGAATTTTCATTGGTTTCTAGCAAGGGTTTCATCAGGTATGCTGTTAAATCAATAAGCACTCCGGCTATTTCGCCAGGGGTACTATTTATACGTTCGGAAATGCTAACCAACATATCAAATTTTGCTTTGGAAAGTGAAATTTGATATGTACTTATTTCATTGTCTTTTTCATTTTGTTTGTAATATTCCTGAGCCAATATAAACAGTTTTTCTGCAACGGTCCCATTATGGCCGCGTTTCCAGCCACCTACCATCCCGGTTTCCATTGACAACAACATATCAATTAATTTTTCAGCAACACAATCTGTCGTATATCCACCAAATAAGATCCCCAGCACTCTCATATTGGTGTCTTTGTTCCCAACTCGCGTTCTGATATGCAAACTAATCCACTCACTATTATCACAATTCATTTTCTACCCCCTTCCAGACACCATTATATTTATTTATAAAACTCTGCCGTTTTAAATTTTAAAACTTTGCAATTTTCTTTGATTGTGCGTTGCAAACTATCGCTAAAGCCAACTTCCGCTTCCGCTTTAACTTCAATAGCAATCTTCACTTTTATCGCCGGATTGATGTTAAGATGGCTTACACTTCATCAAACAAGTCATTAAATTGAATTTTCGCACGAAGCGGATCTACTTCAACGTTCCCACAATATGTAAGGTGATTAGCACATAAAAAAATTTATCTGCAATTTGCTAAAATCTTTCCGCAGGACGTGCAAATATTCTATCATCAATATTTGAGAACTTTTTTGTTTTTCCGTTATAAAAATCTGATTGGTCAAGCATCCTCTGAAAAAATGTCTTGAATGAGTTATTGTCAAATCTGCCAATAATTGATTTCATCAGCACGCTACCCATGTCTCTGCCTCCATACTTACTAATGTTTACCGCGCAATAGCCACAGACTTCGGAACAAACTCGCAGATTATTCTCTTTATAAGAGCGTTTGATTGCTGGGTTTCATCGCTACAAATTATGTCGAAGACGCGCGCTAAGACCTTCTTCTGCTCGACAGTAATGTTCGATTGCAGATTAAGGGCCTTGTACTTCGTGCTTGGCTGCTGTGCGCCGATGATGATGTCAAGAGCCGCTACCAATTCTGTATGGTTCACTTGCTCAATTTCGGCTTTGTTAAGCAGTGTTACCTCTGGTACAACGACTGTGGTAGTAGCTTCAATATCTTGTATTATTTCGTTCCGAGCAAACTCAATGATTCTCTGGGCTTTTTTATCCGAACTCCGTTGGTTTGAGGTTTTCCTTATCTCATAGGAAATTCCTTCAGCCCAAGCCCGTAAATCGGCGATCATAGCAGAGTACGCCGCGTTCTTCTCTACCTCATCTCTTCGAGCATTGGGTATCAGTCTAGAGGATAGAAGGTGAAGTTCTCCGAGCAGCCAACCATTGAACCGCTCGTCCTTAAAAATATGATTCAAAGTTGTTTTGTCTCCAATGAGAATGTTGCCTTTCCTTACGCGGATTCCTTTGATTGCTTCGTCTTGAAGTGTACCGTAGAAACTTGTTTTTGCATACCAAAGATAAGCAATTTTTTCCCCATCGTAGATGAACTCTTTAGTTTCTATCTCGGAAATATTATCTTCAAGTTTTCTAAGGCGGTCAGAAATTACCGTATCCTGATAGGCTTTCATTATGGGAACACGATGGTCACCGCTGCTCACAAAAATATTATAGCTTGACGGCGCAAAAGCGAAAACTTTCAGTTTCGACTTAATGATTTTGCCCCATCCAAAGGACTTTTCAAAATCGACCGGTGCAACCTGTTCAAGGTATTGCTGAACTTTATCCAAATCTAAAATTCCATCTGTGTTTTCGACTCCAATCATAACAACATTGAAGTAATGCTTTGTCCGTGCCTCTTGCTCAACCTTAATAGTAACCACCTCGGAAATAAGTGAGAGCAAGTCGATATCAACTCGTTCATTGAGCATACGCTCACATAGAGTTTTTGCATCAAATTCAATGATTGTCCGTTTGTCTTCGCCAGCGGCGGAGGTCTCAAAAATAAGGGTATTGCAATAAGCAAGTCCAGCTAGACGCCCGATGCCTCGAAAGCCTCGTGCATTTGTGAACCGTTTAGGGGAGTGTCCGATGTCTAACAAGTACCGAGTGGCGTTTTCCGTGCCAATACCGGTTCCATTGTCAGATATCCTAATGCAACGCCCTTCTTTATCTATTTCGATGTCTATTTGAGCCTTATCTTCTTTCACCAACTTTTCAGACACGGCAATATCGATTGAATCAACGGCGTTCTGAATGTATTCACGGTATATGTCTTTGGGACGCTCATACATACCTGATGTAAGGGTTTCGAGCGTAAATTTTCCTATTGTAATGTCCACCTTATTTTACTTCCTTCCTGTATACCTTTTGGAGCAGACCGATTACCTCTTCGATTTTATCGAGAATAACATCACCTGCTATCTCATCTTTGTTTTTTTCACGCAAGACATCCTTGAGTTTCCTAGATTTCTGATAAAGCCGCGTTTCAATCTTTTTCTCATCACCCTCAATGCCCAAACGCATGATATTTCTCAGTTCAGTATCAGAAATGGCGTTTGCCATTCTGTATCGTAATGCGATATCAAGGCTTCGAGTGTCAAGAACAACCTTTTTCAAATCTTTTTGCGCTTTGTACAGAGCGTCAAAGACATTCGTCGTCAAATATGGTTCCTCTATAAAGGCTCTTATAACATCAGCTATATAAGCGTTGCCCTGAAGTGTCAGCATTCCTTTCATGCAAGAAAACTGCGTATGTTCGGATTTGATTACATACCGCAACAATTCACGGTACATCGTTGGAAACTCAACCTTAATGTACGCAAGCATCTCTGTGCCGAGCATTTCAATGTTCCTCAAAATACTTAGGTACGACAAGTTATGAATAAACATCTTCCTAATGGTGGGTGAGGTTATACGCTTATAATTATGAATCGAGAAGTCGTTGTCCTTGATGATTTCCACATAGCTTGTAAAGTCATCTCCTAAAGAGCGATACAGTTGGGTCCATTCAAAAATTCGAGCGTGGTTGATTTCCCATTGGGCATAACGCTTTTTCTTTTCCTCTTTAGATTCATTGGCTCGCTCTACGAAATGTCCACGCAAACCAAGAAGTTCTTCAGGCATGGCAAGGTTCTCAATAAACTCTTCAGTAGTGTTGCCGAAATCAGCCTCAAAAAACGACCGTGTTGATACACCTTTACCTTGCGTGGGGATAAGCATCCTCTGCACTGCACGAAGGTATTTTTTGTTCCAATGAGTGCCGACAAAAGACCTGTCGGTCGCGTTCAAAGGTATATATTTCATAGGAAAGGAAAATATGTGAACCCTCCCGTTGTGTCCATATTTATCATTGAGTTCGTCACAAAAGTCCATAGACACCCTCATGCGGATATATAAGTCTTCTGGTGTGTCAGCATGGTAGTGTTGCCCCTTGCCTGTAAAATCCTCGCCGTTATATAGGATGTAGTTAGACAGATATTTAATTCCGTTTTTGGCGCACAGTTCCAAAGCCTTTTTGTATTGCTCCTTGTCTTCTATATGATCAAAGGCTATTCGCGCAGGGTTTATTGCAAGCTCTCCTAGACGCTTTGCTTTATGTTCTGTGAGCAACTTAGCGTCAAGACCTTGGTTAAAGTCAATATATCGCTTCAAAGGCTTACCCGTGCGAGGACTCGGATAAGTACAATCCTTTCCGAAGCCTAATTCAATCAGTTCATCGACAATACTGTCAAACTTATTTGAGCGCAGAACATTGTTATCCATGAGGAGAAGGTTCCGCTTTGCCCCGAACCGTCTGTCAACTTCTGCAATTTGATCCTTTATTGAAATATACGGAATATACTCCGGCTCAAGAGTTTGCACAGCACAAAACTGGCATTTCATGCCGCACCCACGAGTCATGTAGAGAAAATAAGCGTCGGTTGCCGGATACTTGTAATCTATGTCATCAAGAATATCATAATCAGGGGTTAAGCGGTCAATGCACTTCTCGTCTCGTAGTCCCACTGTTCCATCCCGATTCAACAACCCTTTTATCAGAGTAATGGTCGGGAATGTTTTTATAAACAGTTCAGGCATTAGAGTGGCCATAATGCCGCCTACAAAGACTTTGTTTTTGTCCTTGACCACAGTTAGCGCATACTCTATGCTCTTCTTAGTTTCCTCCCACTCGAAAGTAAACAGCGTCGTAACATAGACCCTGTCCCACCTTTTCTCCACCAGATTGTCCGTAAGTTTTCCTTTTGCGAAAACAACGCAATCACCTAGTTGCTTATGAAAGGTTGAGATTTTCATAAGTCCTAAAGGGGGGTATTTATTTGAGTAATTTGGCTCTATCAGAAGAATGTCTTCCATGTTATTAAGATCTCCCATTTTCTTCAAAATCCAATACATACAGATAGAATCTCGCCCTCGTTTGTGCCGTGTAGAGAGTGGCACGGATGCTATCAGTTTTCGGCTCGTTCTTGTATGTATGGTTAATATAAATAACGACATCCGATTCAAGTCCTTTGAAGCCTTGTATGGTTCTGAAGGCTATCGAATTGGCGTCTGGTAGTATCTTTTCGTAGCCAAGACGGTGTCCGCCTACCGCAACGGTTTCATTCAAGATTGAGTTGTCTTTCCTTCGGTTACTAAGGATAACAATCTTGTGCGGACTAACACCTTCTTTGTTTACAAGCTTATTTATAACCGAATCAATGAATGATACGGTTTGCGCCTTGCGCGTGAACTTTCGGTAATCAGGTTCAACACCCTCAATCTGATTGGCGATTGTATCTAATCCTAAGTTGGTCTGCTCTTGGGCATACCTATAGATGTTGGCAGTATTCCTTATGTTGTATCTAAGCACAAACGGCGGTTCGTCGATGAAGAATTTATCGCCAAAGTTACGCTTGAAGATGTTCTGACACTCATCATAGAACACATATAGCGAACCGCCATCTTTTATCATCAGATTAGCACAAAACGCCCAATCTTCTGTAAAATCCTGCCCTTCGTCAACTATCACCAAGTCGTATTTTTTGAAGGCAGGCAAATCACTGATTAAGTTGCTGTATTCTTTACAGCCATTCTGTTCGGGTGCGGTTGCAGTTTTTCCACCAAGAAGGGCATAGGCGAACGAATCAATGTTATGGCAATCAGCACGGTCGTTTGAGACAATAGCTGCCACGTTTTCTGCTAATGCCTTGTTATAGCAGAGATATAGGGCCTGACCGTTGCACTGCACACAACGCAGTATCTTTTTGATGCCAATCCAAGTCTTGCCCGTCCCTGCGCCGCCGACAATAAACGCCTTTGGATAATGTGCCAGTAAGTCAATGACAGTGTCTTGGGTACGGTTTATTTCGAGCAGTTCACGCTCTTTGTCTTGTATCAAGGCTCCAGCGGCAATAGACAGAGAAATGCGCTTGTTAACGATACTAATAAACTTCTTTTGGCTGTCAGGTGATAGGAAAGACGACGCAGTGCGACGCTGAGCGCGGAAATAGCGGAATATTTCGGTCACCCGCTTCTGTAAGTCACCTAGCGTTGAAAGGTCGATGGTCATTTCCATCGGCGAGCCGATTGTTATAGGAGCAGTGATTGAATAATTCGGATAAGCAACGGCACACCCGTATATACCAGAAAACTGAGACTCCACTTCATCCTCGTAATACTTCTTAAAAAATCGCATACTCTGTTCAGCTTGCTCGTAAGGAGACCTCTTCAGTTTTCTTTCGCCATCATGGTCAATAAGATACCACACTCCGTCCTCGACCCGCATTCCTGTACCGCCCTTAACCTCAACACAAAGAAACCCATAGTCTGGATTAAAAATTAGGAAGTCGCATTCGCTGTCTTCCCTGACACCGTTATTCGTGGAGTACCAACGGACTGAATAAAAGACGTGGTACTTATTAGGCAACTGTTCTTTGCAGGCATTGAAAAACTTCACCTCGGAATAAGCGTGGTAACCTTCGGGTATTTGAGCAGGATGCATGATAGCCATATCTAATCCTCCCAGAAACCAATTAGTTTCTCTTGCTTTTGCTTATCGAAGTATCCGCAGAGATAGCCCCGGTCTAAATCTTTGTTGAAATGCTGGCAAGATACCTCGTTTAAAAATAGGCAACCGGCACAAGCCTTTTCCTTGTCAATGCAGATTGGGTCAAAGATGCACTTCTTCGACCATTCCTTGGCATGTTTGAGCCACCGGTCAAAATGCGACTGAAACGCGCTGTATAAGGCTCCCATATTGAATCCCTGAGAATTCGAACAATATACAAACACTGCCGGGATATTCGGCAGGATATATTCCGAAAGAGAACTCTTATCCAATCCGCATATCTCAGACGCTTCGTTTATCAAAGCATGAGAGATACTGTGTATCAGAGTATATACTTCCTTTGTAATCATACCATATGAGTCAACTTCATCTATCGGCGTGAACGGAGTAATACGGTCAAGACGGATGCGGTCTAAAAACCACATCTTAATACCGCGGTCGCTCATATCCTGCGGCAAATCTTGTTTCTGAATCAACTGGTTTTCCAACAGCCAATTCAAAACCCTTCGACGGTCGAGTTCAAACAGCACTCCTTCCGTTTCAAGCCGAGTGGCGTAAATGTTCTTCTTCTCCATCTCTTGCGGAAAACCATGAAGTCTAACTCCTTCCTTGCATTCTCGTTCTTTGCGGGTGTATCCATATGCCGCAAAGACGATTGGGACCCCAGAGCAAATCTGAACATTGGAGAAACCCAGCGACTTCGAGATACCGACATAGTCAGGCTTAATACCGTCATTGACCAGTTCGGCATCTACTTCAGCATCTTCAAGGGATAGAACTACTTTTGCGTGTACGAGTTCATCATACTCAAGAATCTCCTCAGCAATCGGTTTGATGTCGTCATTACTCACGACAGAGAGACCTTTACCGACTTGTTCGATTGCTTCAAATATCTTGCTATTCGGGTTTGTCCGCCTTTTCGCGTCAATAACTGTCGCAATAATATCTTCTGTAAGACCAGCGGCGCGCAAACCATCGGCTTCCTTTGCTAAAGCGGCTTCAAATTCATCGTCTTGCATTATATTCCCCTTGGCTATTATAGCGGCGTATTCTTCTTGCGGTATCAACCCTAAATATTGCCCGATGACAACTTTTTCACCTCGGCTATTTTCTTCATTGCCCAAAAACACGTCTTTCCGTTTATCAAGCAGGTCGATAAGGGAAAGTGTGAACGGAAAGTAGTGTGACGAGTCCAGTGCCGGCTTTATATCGAGTTTTTGTCGGCAATCAGGGCAATAGAATGGCAAAGCCGCTTTCTGCCCACACTTCTTGCATACAAAGTCAAGCCCGCTGCCGCGTCTCGTCATATACTTCGTGCCGTGTTCTTTGTTTTGGCATTTGGGGACAAAAATGCCGTCAGCGTATCCGCACTTGCAGAACCGGATCATCCGCAACTGTGTCATATGTTTTCCACAAACGTCGCAATATTCGTGTTCGCGCCGCTTGAATTCATCATAGCTGTAATACTGCCGCACCCGCCCGCAGGAATTGCATACGAACACCCAAGGCTTCACAGAAGTAACAATGGCGCGCTCTTGTTCACTGACCTTTGGAGTTAAAACGTAATAGTTCTCATCGTTTATGATTGAAGAAAAGTTCACAACAGAAGCCGCCCCGTCGGGGCTTCCGTCTTTGAATTCGCCTACTCTCTGGTTCACCACACGAAGAAGTCGCTTACTGTTAATTCCGGTCAGGTGAACGCTGTTCCAACGGTCGACATGGACTGCATAAGTAACTCCACCACCGCTCTGCGAAAAGTCCACCCAACTGCCAGGCAGGTACTTATACAAGGCTTGATGCACTCCACGGCGCATTGTATTTTTGTCAGATGGCATTTCTTTTTCCTCCTATTTCATCTCAACTATAAGTTGTTGATCGGTATCACGAAGACTTAACATCACTCGAAAATAGCAGTTCTTGAATACTTCCGTAATGTATGTATTAGCGTCAAAAGAGCCATTCTTTAGGTCGTCCACAAGTGCATCAATCAATCTATCAATTGTCTGCCGATAAAGGTTACCGACCGCACTGTCAGCGTCAGAACACTTGTAAACACCATAAGCGTGGGTCTTGAGCTCTGCCGCAGTTATCTTTTCAGCAAGCAGAGCTGTCTTCAACTGCGAATATTTGCTGATGTCGCTCATACCTGTCGTGTGTTTCAGGACATAAAGGTAATAGTTGAGAATAAGGCTTGAAATAACTCCCGGCAGAGTGTTCTCGACTGCTTTTGTTGCCCATCGGTTTATTGAAACAGAATCTACAAGGATATCCTTGTATTCGTGGAACTTTATGAAGTTCTTCAGATAGCTTTGGTCTTTTTCTCGTGACGGGCGCATGATGTCAATGACCACGCCTGTATGCTTTCTTCCGACACGCGAGTAAGCCTGAATATACTCTGCTGTATTACCAGGGATTCCGTAAAACAGCATGAGGTTAAATCTGTCAGCGTCCACACCATGTGAAATCATACTTGTCGCAGCAATCATATTGAAATCAATGCCATGCACCACACTTTCCGCATGTTCAATAGTCGAGAGTGTTGCCCTGACCTCTTGGAAAGAGTCGTCGCCAGTCATCTTTTTGGCTGTCAATGGCTGAACGCCCTCTTTATTCAATTCCGTATTGATAGGATCTTCCAGCGCCTGTAAAACCCTGTTGCTTTCGAGTTTGACGTTGTTATATTCGAGGATTATCCAGTATTCCTCTAATAGGTTTTTTACTTCAGCAATCCGCTCATCTTCAGTACCATCAATCTCTATACCGTCAAAACCCAAAACATCCTGCGGATTTTCGTAGAGATTCCAGACCACTCGCTTAAGATATTGTAGAGAATACGCAACGCTGTTCACGATTGCCTTTCCGAATGGCGCGTACCCAACAATGATTCTGCCAATGTCATCCTTGTCAATGAACGAGTAGAAGTTATGGTCAAGATATGGCGAGGCGGCAGGAAATCGGATCGCACCTTTCCAATAAAGATGCTTGGCTTGTTCTGCATAAGCAGAAATAGTCGCCGTTGCACCGATAACCTTAATGCCTCTGTCGCAACCTGACAGATTCCGAATGAAATACTCAATCAAGGTTTCGTAATGGGCATCGTAAGCACCTAACGCTTCTCTTATAAGATGCAACTCGTCCTGAATCATTAGTGTCGGAGCCGGGTCTTTCATCGGCACTCTCTTGAAATCATCAGGGTCGCACTGGCAACCGTTTGCAAGACACTTTGTTTTCGCTGTAAAACCGTGCTTCGGGCATTCATACTCAGCACCGCATAAAATGTTGTGGAAGTTCGAGTTGAATCCTATGGCGGTCATCTTATCAACCGTGGAAATGATGACAGATGGTAAGTATCTATAGATATCGTTGTCGACCATAAACAACGGAATAATACCCTGTGAAGCACATTCTAGGTTGCAGCATATGTGCCGCAAAGAGTTGGCATCTGCGTCATAGACCACATGAACTGTTTCCTGTCCGCAAAAAGGGCAAACATCGACCAAACGGTACTTTTCATCAACTTCGTTTGGTGACAGTTCAATCAAAGTCCTTTGCAGGTCTTTATCAATATTATTAGGTGTATTTCCCTCCCCAACATAGTAACCGAGACTGAATTGGCTGCCGCCCAGTTTTTTTACTTGACGGATCACCTCAGAAGTAGCAAGAATATTCGCAACACGCTGAACTTGCTGCACCGAGAGCAAGCGGAGTGGATACTTCAGAATTGCTGTTACGCCATAGTTCTTGCCACGCAGACGATCAAAGAACAAGTTAAACACAAGGATTCCTAAGAATGCCTCGGTTTTACCACCGCCGGTTGGAAAGTAAAGGATGTCGATATCATCGGTTTTCGCCTTACTTCTGATATCATCTTCAAGCATTAAATCCTGCTCGTGTGCCACTACATCAAGGATCAAGCAAACTATGAAGACAATCTGGAACAGACGCCAACTGTAATATTTGCCCTTGGCTGCTTCCTTAAAGGCTTGGTTCATATAACGGAAAGCATTACAAATCATATTGTGTTTGCTGAGCAAGTCAATTCCCGTAGCGAACCGCGAGATTTCCATATTAAAGGCGTCAATCTCATTGCCGAACTGTTTTACGCCAAGTGCCGTGAGCGCACCTTCAACACCCTGCGGAAGAAGTTTGCGCCGTTCCAAATCAATCCTCCAGTTTCCTGCCTCTGTCAGCATTTTTGTGTGAATCTTCTTTAGCGTAACTATCGGATCGGCAATCAGATCATCAAACTTAATAGCCATCTTATCGTTTGTCTTCAGCCGGTTCTGAATGAAGTACGGCACATGGGTAGTTTGTATCTCCATCTTTACTTTGTCATAAGAGACATTGCAGTTATTGCCCAGTGCATAGACATATCTATCGTACTTGTAATCATCGGCAAAGTAGTCCAGTTCAATCGGGATGAATTCGGTGTTCAAGCATTTAACTTTAATTCCCGAATTAAACAGGGTATTTACCCTGTATTTATCTTTCTTGGCAGATGACTGACCAAAGCCAGCAGTCTCGTCACCCCAAGGTGTTTCATTGCTGAGAGCTACAGTAACACTGAGGTTATCACCACTGCCCTTAACACTCACATTCAAAGAATAGTTAAAACTAGGGAACATTCTCGGTTCCCCACGTGAAGTCTGTCTATTGCAATACGCTTTCCATGACTCTTCGGAGAGCAAATCATCAATTTTTAGTTTGTCTCTGAATTGACATGGCATAATATTAGAACGGGCTTGCGTCTCCGCACAGAGAGCCTCCACCTGCTCCTTGATTTCGGTATAGAACAGAGAGTCCAACGGAACACTTCCGCAATCAAAGGACGGATTATAAATGTCGGAAATCTTTAACCCAATGCTAACGCTATCTTTGTCGATGGCTATCTTTTCGTAGACGGGTAAAAGCTGAACTTTATGCCCCTGCATTTCCGCAGTCAACACCCTTTTATTGAACGCCTCGGCGAGTGTGGAAAAGTCAACAAACCCTGTCTCAGGGTTGAAGGTGGAGATAAGGTTATTGAGAAAAAATTCGCGTTGCTGGTTAAGGGTAGGCAACACCCTAAAGAAGAAGTTTCCTTGGGGATAGATTTGCAACTCCGCAATACCGATATCCTTCTTGGGGATTCGGAAGTCCACGCTTATTTGTTTAATAAGAACACTAGACGAAAAATTATCCTCTGCGCTCTGAGGAGACAACTTACCAACGAATATACGGTCGTCCGGGCTATTAAATAGCCATTGTTCCTTATCTGTGCCAGAGACCGCAGCGACGAATCTATCGATGATATTGTTCGCCAATACTTCTCTGTTATTAGCCATTTGCCTGCCACCCCTTTTCATTAAGTCTGTCAGAAACGAACTTTGCTTTTAGTCCAAGGTTGGACACAACCAATTCAAAAGCTGTGCGAGATACGGTTCCTTCAACCAAAGCGCCAAATCTACTTAGTATTGATAGGGCTTCTAACCATTCCCCATAACTGTCGATAGAGCAAGTTACAAAATCACTCGAATCTTCTACCAAATCTTTGAAATGTTTTTCGAAGACATCGAATAGGTCCGTTATCTTGTCCCAGTTCTTAAAATAGGAAGAAGTGGTTATTTCGGTCAGCCATATCACTATAGCGATATTCGAATATCCGTTGATACCACTTTGACAGACTCTTTCTGCTTCTTCTAAGACCACTTTCCAACGCGTATACTTATCTTTGCTTTCGTCATCATAGGCAACAGAAATTAAGAAATCCAAGTACCCTATATAGTTTCCAAGTGTCGCATATTCCGTTTCGCCACATGCAATCAAGTCAACTGGCTTTGATGACTTGGAAGAAGCAGCTACAGATTGCGTCTGTACGGGACTTGGCATATATGTACTTGGAGATGCAATTGACTCTTCGCCGTCATCCAAGTCAAGCGGCTCGCCAGTAATGATTGTGTTTGCTACGACCTTGCCGGAACCATAAGCAGTCTCCCCGCACAATATGTTCTTTTCGCTCTTGGCAAGTTTCTCAACTGCGAGAATTTTTCCAACAACGATACTTCCATCGGCAATGATTGTCTCACCATCTATTTCCTGGGCAAAAATCCTATCGTTAGTTTCAATATTTTTCGCTCGGACGTCATTCACCCAGATTTCGTTCTGCACAAGAATAGTGCCGCTCACTTCACACTTGCCAAGGCAAACAAATCTGCCCTTGACATCAAGTTCAGCAGCTTCAATGCTTCCCAAAACTATCAAGTCGAAGAGTGCGGTGATTTTTCCGTCACATTTGACATCTGACGCAACGATGTAACTGGCCTTGAATGTTGCTTCGTCGCACTGTTTGAATGTGGGCAAGATAAAACGCCTGCCCGACTCCATTGCGCACTTAGTTTTATCATCGTATGTAGTCATCGATTACTCACCTCCTACATTGATTGTCTAATTAAATCCATATATATTGATTCCCCTTTAGGAGCTGAGAGGATAATGGTCAGTTCGTCTTTTGCTCTCGTGCAACCCGTATAAAGGAAGTTGATGTTCTTTTTAAAGGCTTCGAGTTTATCTAGCAATTGTTCGGGCGTTGCTGTCGTAAACTCGTCAAATGTTCTAGCTTTTTCAAGTGTTCCGAGTGGCCGCAAACCTGCTATGACAACCGCTCTGAAATCAAGCCCTAACGATCCTTCAATGGTAGCAATCGTCACACCTCTTCTTGAGCCGTAAGTCACACCCTCGGATTCGCCCGAAATCAAGATAGCTGGATACTCCCATCCTTGTGCTAAAAAGTACCTTTTGATAAAGGGCAACAACTGATAATAGTGTGTTTTCCACCCCTTGGTTGTGTACCGAGCCGCCCTATTATAAAGAATTACAGCAATGTCGACTTCGCTGAGACCCTTGTTTTCAATAAGATCACGAACGGCATCTCCGATTGCTTTTCCTTCGCCTTCATTGCTTAGGTCAGCCAATTCAATCAAAGTAGGCGAGTTTCCCTTTCTATATGCAGTTCCCCGCAGAAATAGTTCGGGGTCTGAAGTTAGGTCAACTCCCAGCTTTGTTCCCATTTCTTTCGCAACGGCAACATAGCGATCGATAGCATCGTTTATTGGCTTTGAATTACGATAGTTTGTTTCAATCGGGAGTGTTTTACCTCTATATTCAGGATAGGCTTCACCGCCACCTTGCCACGGTGCTTTCCCATGCTTGATATTGTTCTTTATATCCTGTGACTTATCACCGGCAATCGTAAAAAAATGCTCCTCTGCATTTTTGCTTTTCAATAAATTGAAGCAAAACCGATACCACTCAGGTCTGAAAATCTGAACTTCATCAATGAAGATACCGTAATAACGCTGACGGATTCTTCCTTCCGACAAGGCATTATTTGCTAAAATAAACAGCTTATCATAGTATTCGTCATTTTTGTAAGAGGACGGAAGAGAAATTCCATTACTTTCTAACAGAAATCTACAAAAGCCAAAGAAAGTTGAGCAAAGAACATTTTTATCAGAAAAGCCTGCTTGAGCAATAGCCCATTGATAATAATTGTTTAGGTTCCTGTTGTAACAAGTAATGAGGAACTCCTCGCTTGGATTGAGGCTCGCCAATTTAAAGCATTTAGAAATAAGCAAGACGCTCTTGCCGCTGCCCGCACAAGCAAGTATTAACTGATTGCCTTTAGCAATCTTATTGATAATATCAATCTGCTTATTATCCAATCTATACGATTGGACGGCTCTATATGAAGTGTCCACCGCTCCGTCTGCTCCCCCAACTGCACCATTCTCGTCCAGAATGTACTTACGCGGGATCGTAATTTCAGGGCAGAGCCGCTGGAACACATTGTTGACTAAGTCTTCTTGAAGAATATCACCAACACCAAGATAGCTCTTAATTCTGTCAGCACCACTCTTCCTTATCTGCTTTATTGTGTCTTCAAAAAGGACATGGTCACGGCAAAACTCTTGTTCGGTGTTATCAAACAGGCGGCAAATTTGCGCCGCCTCAAATTTAGGCAACACGAAGCATACATTCAACGCAAAGCGCAACTTGCCGCTTTCGTTAGTAAGATAGCGACTTTCCTCAAGGCGTTTGACAATGTCACTCACCAGCATATTGTAAACAAACGGATTGCCAATTGCTTTGATGGTGATCTTTGCGACCGTCTCATTAGATGCGTCTAAAAATCTAAACAAGAGTATCCCTTTGTCAACGAGCAACAGATAGAACAATTCCGGATGTTTCCCGTCCCCAATGTCTTTCCTTCGCGGATTAATATGAAGCACAAAGTAGGCCATCTCCTCATCAGAGAAAGCCCGCTCAACAGTCCGAAGGAATGACTTCTCTTCAACCGACAGTTCTAGTTGGTCGTATTTTTCGGGATAAACTTGCATCATTATTTTTTACCTCCCGACTTGAGTTCCTCCAAGAACTCGCTGTAAAGGCTATCAACAGTCGTCCGTTCGAAGTTGCGCGACAAGACTTCCATCATTGCCTGAACAACCTTTTTCTCAGATTTCGAGAAATTGGAGGGAATATCCTTTTTAACCCTAAAGTTCGCAGATTCGTCAACTTCAGCCGAGAGAGAGGTAAGGCGTTCCATAAGAGCGGTTTTTTGCTCGACAACTTCTGTCGGCGCATTCTTTGGGATTACATACAAATCTCTCCGTGTTGCAGCAAGTTCTGCCGCGACCTGTTCTTTTTCAGCGGATGAGTGAAAGCCGGTTGTCAGAAGTTCTTCAACCTTGGCAACATCGCGCTGAACCTTCCTGATGGTTTTTTGCATTGGGTTGTTTCTGACTTTTGATGCCGTGCGGATTTTGTCCGCAATCTCCGTACCAACAGTATTCCTCAATCCGATTGTAAACTCCGAGAATGTAGTGTTCTTCTCAAAATCATCACGCCGCGCGTTCGGAATCAATTTTGGGGAAACAACATAAACCTCCCCGACTGCCCAGCCATTGAAACGAGATTCTTTGTAGTAAGGAGCCAACGTCCTTTGATTGCCAATCAGGATATTCCCTTGGCGGACCCGAACGCCTGAAATTCGATCATCAACCAATGTTCCTGAAAAATCCGTATCGGCATACCAGCCATAGGCAATTAGTTGCTGAGTGCTATCGTTTATCCTAAAGAAGGACAGCCCAAGCACCTCGTCCTTTGACACCCCAGCGCGCGAGTTCGTTTCAAACGAATTTTTATACGGCTTGTACACCTGAGAAAGAGATTCAAAAGATTCGCCGATGAACACCGGATATTCGGAGACGGTGATACCATTCTCGACTAGCTTTGCTTTCACCTCTCGTCCCCAATAAAACCTGTCTCTAAAAGGTATAGGGGCAACTTGAGAGATATAATCCTTGACGGTCTCTAAATCCAACAGCGCGGAAATATCATCGACACCTTCCATCTTGACGATGAAGTAATGCGTCGATGCTTGTTCTTGCATAACGCGAACATCAGTAACTGCTTCAATCACGCTCTGTAAATTATGTTCTGTGCTTTGTCCCGGCACCAAAAGAGCCTTTAATTTTTCGCAGTCAAACGTAATTAACGTCTTCTCGCTTTCGCCGGCAGCAGTCGTGCAAAAGCTTAGCTTTTTGCAATAGGAAAGTCCGCCAAGCCTGCCTATTCCTCTGAATCCGCGATTTCTTGTATGTAACTTAGTTGAATTTCCGATATCAAGGAGCGTTTTTCGCACCAAATCTTTTTTGATGCCGATCCCATTATCTTTGATGCTGATTTCTTGCCTTTCACTATCTACTATAACCTCAATACGGAAATCCTCTGCTTGCATCATACCTAAACAAAGTGCTGTATCAAGGGAGTCTACCGCATTCTGGATATACTCCCGATAGCACGACTCTGGCTCGCTGTACATTCCAGTTGTCAGCGATTCAAGTGTAAATTTTCCGATTTCAATTTTCATCGCCCTCTCCTCCGTTTTCTAATCCGTTTTCTGCAACAATTCATCCGTTGCACCGCCGCTTCTAATTCATTTGTCCACTTCGGCTACCTCGAACTTTCATTGCACCCTGCCTTATATGCGTATATCCTTTTTTAAACCTTTAAAGAGGCCAAAGTATAAGTTTGTCGCCCACGGCATAATTGAATGACAAAATTACTACGCTGTTTTGATTTTATGATCTTTCAATTTGCTAAAAATTTCTTCCATAAATCAATTCAACACCAACCTAACTATAGGACTTATAAAAAATTAATGTTATGAATTTCAGCCAGGAAAATATTGTTTTTGTTGACATGCTGCATGTTTCACAGACGTACAATCAATTTTAATCAAATCCAATCAAACAAAAATGTTAATATTAACGGAAAAGGAACGCACTAAAAACAATATCTAATGCGTTCCTTCTTCATTAATTGCTACATATAAATAATAATTATAGATAATATTTACTTTGGCATAATTTTATTTCTAGAAAATCATATTTTATTTCGGGAAAAAGATTTAGCTTTATATGAAAGAAATACTTAACAAATAATTGTTTTAAGTTAATTTCGTTTCCAGAAAAAAACATTTCAACTTATGGGGAAAAAAGATTTCACTTTATGGGGAAACAATTTCAACTTGTGGGGAAAATAACAAAAGAATCACATCGGCATTTTTGACAAATCACTAAACTTGGTAAACTGCTTGTGGAAGAAGAGCTGCACCGTGTCAACCGGTCCATTCCGGTGTTTCGCAACAATGATCTCGGTAATATTTTTCTTTTCCGTATCCGGATCATAGTAGTCTTCACGATATAAAAATGCCACAATATCCGCATCTTGCTCCAGCGACCCGGATTCGCGCAGATCACTCAGCATAGGACGTTTGACCTGGCGACTCTCCACCTGGCGGCTTAGCTGGGACAATGCGATGACCGGCACATCCAACTCTCTTGCCAATGATTTTAAAAACCGCGATATCTCAGAGATTTCCTGCTGGCGGTTTTCACCTCGCCCGGAAGAACCACCCTGCATCAACTGCAAATAGTCGATAACTACAAGGCTAAGACCGTGTTCAATCTTCAGTCGGCGCGCCTTTGCCCGCATCTCGACTACCGACATACCGGCAGTGTCATCAATATAAATTGGCGCGGAAGAAAGCCGGTCAGCAGCAATAACTAATTTTTTCCAATCATTTTCTTCCAGCTCGCCATTGCGCAGGCGCTGAGCATCAATTGGCGCTTCAGCACATAGCATCCTCTGCACCAGCTGCTCTTTCGACATTTCCAGACTAAAGAAGGCAACCGGCTTCTTCTCCTTAATGGCAACATGCTGCGCAATATTTAGCACAAATGCCGTTTTTCCCATACTTGGACGAGCGGCAATCAGAACAAGGTCTGAAGCCTGCAAACCGGAAAGCAGTTTGTCAAAATCCTTAAATCCGGTAGGCAACCCGGTAATTCCGCCTTTTGAAGCATATAACCCCTCAATTTTGGTAAATGTGTCTAAGAGAATATTCTTAATCGGCGTAAAATCCTGGCCGACTTTACGTCCGGCCACATCCAGAATCATTTTTTCCGCACTATCCAAAATTAAGGGAACTTCATCATTCGCATCGTAGCCCATGCCGGCAATATTCGTCGCCGCGTGGATTAATTGCCGCAGCAATGATTTTTCTTCAACAATCCGGGCATGATAGATCACATTTGCTGCAGTTGGTATGCTGTTAGCCAGTGAAGTGATATAGGCAATTCCGCCGGCAGGTTCCAGTTTATCATCTTTGCGCAATACCTCAATCACGGTAATCATATCAACACCGTCATTACGATTAAAAAGATCCAACACTGCTTTGAATACCAAGCGGTGAGCCTCGCGGTAGAAATCTCCCGGTTGAAGAATTTCAACCACTTTGGCAATTGCTTCTTTTTCTATGAGCATGGCGCCAAGTACCGACTGCTCTGCCTCAATATTTTGGGGTGGAATCCGATCAAGCACCAGGATGTCCTCCTTCATTCTGCTTCGCAAATAAAATATCTAACGCCTCTTCGCCTGTTTCTACCGGCTGGATATCCAATCCCAAATGTCCAGTGGGAATATCACGTGCATTTTCTTGGGGGATGATCATCGTTGTAATCCCAGCCTGCTTGGCGCCATAGGCTTTTTCATATACGCCGCCAACCATCTTCACTTTTCCCTGAATTGATATTTCTCCGGTGATCGCTATATCCTGACGTACCGGCTTTCGCGTTATGGCAGAAACCAGCGCCGCTAAAATCGCTGTTCCTGCGCTTGGTCCATCGATCCGTCCACCGCCAATGATATTGATATGGACATCATAATTCGCTAAGTCTTGTCCAGTGATTTTACGAAACACGGCAACGGCATTAAATACAGAATCTTTGGCCATGCTGCCTGCAGTATCATTAAATCGCATTGTTCCCTTACCGGGAACGGACGCCGGGAAAGCGACCGCTTCAATTTCCAGCACAGATCCCAAATAGCCGGACACGCCCAGACCAAAAACACGGCCGATCTCAGCCGTTTGCGAAGCCTTGCGGTTCACGTATGGCGATAGGCGGCTTACCTGCACAACACGGTAAACGTCTTGGCATGCAATCGTTATCTCCTCCGCTTCTTGTTCGCGAAACAAAGCCATGCCGTATGCATCGGCCAACAGATTAATTGCTTTTCGCCCTTCAACGGTATATTCCGCAATCAGGGCCGGTACCTCTTTATCCAGGGCAACCTTCAATTTTGCAGCGGCATTCAGGACAATCGTTTCGATATGTTTCGGCGTGAGCGGCTCAAAGTATATTTCCGCGCACCGTGATCGGATTGCCGGACTGATATCCTGCGCATCGCGAGTGGTAGCACCGATCAAAATAAAGTCTGCCGGCGCTCCCTCTTCGAACAATTTTTTAATGTATTTCGGCACATTCGCATCCGTTGGATCATAATATGCCGAATCAAAGAAAACTCTTTTGTCTTCCAGCACCTTCAGCAATTTATTTTGCAGCATAAAATCCATCTCGCCAATCTCATCAATGAACAAGATCCCGCCATGTGCATCCGTGACCAACCCAGGTTTGGGCTCTGGAACCCCGGAATCAGCCAAATCGCGCCGGGCTCCCTGGTATATGGGGTCATGCACCGATCCCAGCAAAGGGTTCGTAATGTCGCGCGGATCCCAGCGCAACGTGCTGCCATCAACCTCGACAAAAGGTGCATCTTCAGCAAAAGGCGTATATCTTAATTTTTTTGCTGCTTCAAGCACTAACCTGGCTGCAGTCGTTTTTCCCACTCCCGGCGGCCCATAAAGAAGCAGATGCTGCGGATACGGCGAAGCAAGCTTCGCACGCAATGCATCGACGGCCCGCTCTTGCCCAACGATCTCTTCCATTGTAGCGGGACGCAATAAATCCATAGCCGAGCGAGTCAATTTTTTCTGTTCCAGCTTCTCCAAAAAATCAAATTTCTTTAAAGTATGTGGATTTTCCGCATGTTGTTCTTCTTTTAATACCTGCATTCGGATCTCTTGAACATATTCTTGATGGCGTTCTTCCATTTTTTCTGTGATCTTTTTTTCAATCTTATCTTCCACTGTCCGGCGTGCAGTGATATCAGCCAATTCGTCCTCAATTTCACTTAACACAGAGGGAATCTCTTCTAACGTTGGCAGATGATCAATTGTTGGATCACTCAACACCATTTTTTGCAATGCTAAGATCCGTTCCGGCAAATTTCCAGAACGGATCAGATCCAACGCATCAAGTTTCCCTGCTTTCAAAACTAACTTTTCAGGACCGATAATGCCGGAAAAAATCGCGTATAACGACGTTACCTGCCGTTCCAACTGATCCGCATTCGTATCCGGTGACTGTAATTTCGTCATAGTTGCGTTCCGCCTACTTTCCTTTCCTGCAATGAAACCGATGTTTCCTTCAGGGATTCACACGTTATCCTTCCACGACCTTAACTTGAATTTGGGCACTGATCTCCGCATGCAGTTTAATCACTGCGGAATAAACTCCGACCATTTTAATCGGTTCCTTCAATTCAATCTTTCGTTTATCGATCTCAATTCCATGCTCCCGCACCAACGCATCGGAAATATCTTTCGCAGTGACAGCCCCGAATAGTTTACCGCCTTCCCCGGTTTTGACAGCAACTGTAACAACCACCTTGGCTAATTGAGCCGCCATAACCCGCACTTCATCCAACAACTGCTGCTGGCGACGAATGACTGCCGATTTTTGCTGGCTGACCGCATTGACATTGACTGCAGTGGCGGGAATGGCCAGTTTACGGGGTAACAAATAGTTGCGCGCATATCCTTCAGAAGCCTCTATAATATCTCCTTTTTTACCAAGACCTTTCACTTCTTGCTGCAGAATTAATTTCATTCTGATCACTCTCCTCGATATATTTTGCAACCAAACGAATGACTTGTTGTTTGGCTTCTTCCATTGTAATGTCCTTGAGCTGGGCGCCAGCTACGGTCTGATGGCCGCCGCCTCCCAGTTCTTCCATGATCAATTGCACATTGACATTGCCCTGCGACCGGGCACTGATCCCAACGCCGCCTTCCATCGGAAATAAAACAAAACTGACTTCAACACCCTCAATGTTCAAAAGCATATCGGCCGACTGGGCGGCGACAATTTGCGCATTCTTAACATTCTCCGGACAGATGGACACCAATGCTCCGCCCGGCAGCATTTCGGCATTTTGAATAATTTCTCCGCGCGCTTTCACAAGGTCAAAATCAACGCGGAACAATTTTCGAACCATCGTCGGGTCAGCGCCAATCCGCCGCAGGTAGGATGCTGCTTCGAAAGTCCTGACACCGGTTTGCACAGCAAAATTTTTCGTATCAACAACAATCCCTGAATAGAGAGCGGAGGCTTCCAGCCGGTTCAAATCCATTGCATCGTCGTAATACATCAGGAGCTCGGCGACTAATTCACTCGTCGAAGATGCAGACGGCTCTAAGTACACCAGCAAGTTGTTCTCAATAAACGTCTTCGCCCGTCGATGATGGTCAATAATGATGATTCGCTCGAAGCGGGACAATAATTCAGGCGCTGCCGTCAGTTCCGGACGATGCGTGTCCAAAACAAACAAAAGTGTTTCATCCGCTGGCAAATCAAGAGCTTCTTTCGGGCTTAAAAACATTCCCGCATATTCTGTATACTCCGGCAAAATTTCCAGCAGCTTCTCCATCGCCATGCCCGGCTGACTAACAACAATATGCGTTTGTTTATTCAAATACCGCGCCATCTTGGCAACTCCCAGCGCAGCTCCCAAACTGTCAAAATCTTCGCCGGCATGACCCATGATCACCACGATTTTTGCACTTTCAATGCTTTCTCGTATTGCCTGAGCGACAATTCGGGCTCTTACTCGCGTACTCTTTTCTACGGATTTTGCCTTGCCACCATAAAACCGGAATTCGCCCTGCAAATTCACAGCCACCTGATCGCCGCCGCGGCTAAGCGCCAAGTCAAGGCCGGCTTGCGCCCGCTGACCTAATAATGCCGGAGAAACTTCATCTGCTGCTACTCCTATGCTTAAGGTTACAGGGATCTTGTTCCCGCCATGAATATCCCGGATGTGATCAAGAATATCAAACTTATCAACCAATAATTTGGTTAGCGCCTGCCGGGAAAATAACGCTAAATACATGTCGTCGGTATGTTTTTTTAGAAAACTTTCGTGGGCCGAAACCCACTCAACCAGACGCCGGTTGACTTCTGCGACAATTGCAGTCCGTTGATTGTCCGTCAATCCCTGTAAAACATCGCCGTAATTGTCGATCTGAATATACGCCAAAACTGGCATTGATTCATGACATTCGGGTTGAACGGTTTCGCTCGCCGTAATATCCGTCGCATAAAGAAGAATCTGTTTGTTTTCTGAATCATTTTGCTCCAGGGAGCAATAAATAATCTGATAATGGCGATTGCCGTGATGGAGAATTTCCATTCCCGATTTTCCAATCATATGGTCCACAATAAGACTCGGCCACATGCCTTGAATAGGCTGGCCGACGTCAGCCTGTCCGTTGCCCCAGGAAACCATCAGTTTATTACGCCAAAGTAATGTTCCACTACTGTCGATCATCGCCATTGCAACCGGCAAATGCTGCAACGCGTAACATGAAGCCTGATCAACCTGCTTTGTCAGGGATCCCAAATACTCCGTCAATGCCTTTTGCCGTTTGATATACCGGTTGCGCCCTTCAAAGTACACTATGCTTAACAAGATAATCCCCAGTGCAGCAATATATTGATTGTAAAAAACAATGCTAATCAGCAACACTGCGGCAACTGCAACAAAAAGCCGGATATCAAGCCAGAAAGACGAACTTTTCATCATAACCATCTCTCCCTGCTAATCCACGCCAATTTTTCGCAACCGGCGATAATCTATCGCGATATCAACCGCGCCCACAAATATCAGCAATTGGCTGAGAAAGCCGTTGCTTAATATCAATACCAGTATAAGGATCCGGGCTAATTTGGATAGCCTATATTTCTCCGCAAAGAAAAAGATCAGCGCCAAGCCTTGTAACAGAAGGAACATGCTGGATAAAACCTGCACATTCATCCCGATCTCAAATAGCAGGGAAATTTCTCTCGTCTGCCCCCAATACACCATAAGAATTGCGGATAAGAATGCAGCCAGTACAACCCATGGCATATTCCAATGCTTAAACGGCGGAAAAGGTTCTATCGTATGCCCCAGTTTTTTCATTACGGCTTTGGCAATGATGAAATTCAAGTACGTATCAACAACAGCTGCTGCCGCGAAGCCTGCCGGCAAAATAATCTTGATCACACCGATCATATCTTGCATGGTTGCGCCCAGTTTTTCCAGTTCCTCTTCCTTCATGCCCAGACTACGATATATATCAATAGACTGGCTGACCGCCTGAGTTAATGCTTCTGCTTGAATATTCATCGGGTTAACGCCCATAATCAATGCTCCGATCCCCAATACCGCCACTTTGGAAATCAAGGAGGCCACTGATCCGGCCATCATCGCCCGTACAGGACGATATCCGGCGCGGAAAGCGTGTCCCAAAACAATTCCGATCAAACCAAAACCAACTACAACCCCCACCGCATGCAGGGGATGCATCAGCATGGCAATCAACAAGCCTGCCGCCACGGTGGCCATAATACTCCACTTAGACCCATGACGTGCGCCCAGCAGGATAATCGGCACAGGCCAGATCAAATTTACGAATGCGCCCAGCAGCGGCAAGTACGCGCTGATCAACGCAAATATGATAGAGATGGCGGTTAGTACGCCTCCTTCTACCATCGGTTTCACTCTCGTTTGACTCATTAGGACCTCGCTTTCAGCAAAAGTTTTATCGTAATTCACTATGCATCGAATTGTATTGTTTTACCGGTCACATTGTAAGTATTCGGAATTCCCTGCTTGTTTCCTGCCTAACCGGCCACTCAAGCTTTCCTCATTACGCTGAAAGAGTGAACAGTGAAATTTCCGCCGGACATCCCAACCGGAACGGCAGCCATTGCCCAGTACCGGTGCTGACATAAGCGTAGGATTTTTCCTGCTGATACAGCCCGCGTACAAACTTATACCGGAGCGGCAAAACGGATCGGCCGAACAACCCAATCTGTCCACCATGCGTATGTCCGGACAATGTCAAAGGAATTCCGGCTTGAAACGCATTTTCGATAAAATCCGGGTGATGACTCGCCAATATGGAAAAAGCGCCTTCTGGAACAGCACTGCATGCTTTTTGCAAATATTGCTGGCGTTTTTCATCCGTCGAAGCGCCCCTGGGGACCCAAGGAAAATCAACGCCCAACAAATACAGCGGTTGCGCCCCGGCGAAAATCAATTGACTGCTGTTATCCAGCAAAGTAGCCGGGCTATTATTCCATGCCCGTCGAATCCGCGTTAAATCCCGGAAATATTCATGGTTCCCCAAGCAAAAATAGACGCCTTGCGGCAAAGCGGCATGAAATTTCTCCAATCGCTCCATCGTTGCCGTCAATTCATCCAAATTATCGATTAAGTCCCCAGTGATCACCAGCATGTCCGGTTTTTCACGCTGCAGCATCGACAATACCTGATCCAACTTTTCAATGCCGAAAAACGGACCGATATGGGTATCGCTAATTTGCGCTATTTTCAATTGCCCGATATGCGCTGGAAACGTCGGCAACGCAAGTTTATGACGCCGGATTACAATGTCCGATGCATCATAAACGCCATTCACACTCATTCCCATTCCTAAAACCGGCACGGTGGTAACCGCCCGCTGCAAAAAATCTCGCCGGGTTATTCCGCTGCCACCATTTGTTTCCACTGCTTGTTTGCTCTTGATTTGATTTTTACAAAAAATAACACCTTGGCAAAACAAGAGAAGCGGCAGCATAAAAAACAATCCCAGGATCCAGGCAAATCCCAGAATGAGCCCTTCAATCGGAATCCCCGCCGCATAAAAGGTCCAACTAGCCAGGGTAGCACTGATCATTAATACAGTTACCACCCAATAGCTGATATGCACCCAGCGGTTATCAAACAACGGCAAAAGCCGGTTTAATAAAAAATACACAGACCAACTGACCAAAACCTCAATCACCAGTACCATCGATATAAACAAAATTGATGGACTACGCACAATACCCTCCTGCACTATCTGTTAACAGCTGTTATAAAGCTATTACCATGTTAAACTGATCCACTATACCCTCGTTGCCTCTATCAGCGGCGGTATCACCTGTTTCTTGCGGGACAAAACGCCGGGCAGATAAACGCTTCCATCTGACCCATTCATTCCAAAAGCTTGCTGCACAAGCAACTCCGGCTGGCCGGTGTAAAACAAGTGCGTCCCTTCCGCCATGATGTCGGTTACCATCAATAATACCATATCATAGTCTTCTTTCCTACGCATAACTTCCATGTCGTCTTGCAACTGTTTTTTGATTGCCAAGGCTTCTTGGGAATCCATCACCGATATCTGTGAAACGGCGACCCGGTATTCTCCAATGATAAACTCCTTGATGTCGTTGCGAATAATATCCGCTGTTGACATTCCTTTCAGGCTGGCGCCTGCTTTTAACACGCTAAGACCAAATTCCGCTAAATTCAGATCCGCAATCGCAGCTAATTTTTTTGCTGTCTCCCGGTCCTGCGCGGTGCACGTCGGGGACTTAAAAAATGCTGTATCAGAAATAATCGCCGCTAACAAGAGGCCGGCTATCGTCTTCGGCAGATCAACGCCGCGATGCCAATGCATATTGGCAACAATTGTTGCGGTACAGCCTACCGGTTCGTGGCGAATAAAAATCGGCTCGCTCGTCTGTAGCCCTCCCAAACGATGGTGGTCAACAATCTCAACAATCTGGGCCTCTTCAATGCCCTCAACAGCTTGTGAGCGTTCATTGTGATCGACCAAAATCACCTTGACACGTTCTTGCATATACAATTTATCACGATAGATCGCCCCGACCAATTTTTCATTTTCCACGACCGGATAGAGACGATAATTATTGGCAGCCACGATATTTTTAACATCGCTTACCAAATCTGTCGGCTTAAAGCCAACCACTTGATTGTGCATAATCGCTTCAACCGGAATGCTTTGGTTGATCAGACGGGCGCATGTATACGTGTCATATGGCGCCTTGATGATAATGATATTTTGTTTTTCGGCAGCTCGCTGCACTTCATTAGCCAGCCGGACATCGCCGGTAAGCACTACACACGCTGCCTTCTTTTCGATGCAGGCTTCTTGCGCATTGGCCCGATCGCTTACCAGAACGACATCGCCGGCCTGAACCACTTCACGGATCATTTGGGGGCTGCCGGCTGCAATGCGCACTTTACCCGTTACTTTGCGCTGCAGATCCGGCCCGCACACCAAAACACCGTCAAGAGCCCGTAAAAGACCGGCAAAATCCACCCCAGCCAAACTTAAATCCTGCATTTCCATTTCGTCAAAATAAAGCTGAGCCAAGTCGCCTACCGTCACAATTCCAGCCAATTGCTGTTTGCCATGAAGAACCGGCGCCGATTTGATTCCGTTTTTTTTCATGACCCGCCCCAGATCCCTGAGGGTATCCGCAGGCGATACGCTGACGATTTCACTGCTCATGATGTCCTTCACGCGGGGATAGAGATCCGTAAGCAACGTCGGCGCCTCAACGCGAAAATAGTCCAGGACAAATTTCGTTTCCGCATTGATCTTTCCGGCCCGCATCGGTTTTGCGGGCTGACCCATCGCTTCCTTAAGATGAGCATATCCAATCGCCGAACAAATCGAATCCGTATCCGGATTTCGATGGCCTATAATATAAATTGCGTCTTGCTTTTCTTTCATCTTTTTTCCTCCAACCTCCACATGCCTATAATTCATTCTATCATATCCCGAAAATTTAGCCACTGATGAATCGGTTTGCCGTCAAAGAACGGGCAAAACCGGAACGAAAAAAGAAGCCTCCCCGATAAAGAGCGACATTTTTATAGCCAACTCTTTATCAGGAGCTTCCCGCAAAACATCAAGGAGCTCTGCCAAGCAAACTTAGTTCCATTATACCAGGCCTATGTGAAAAAATTGAGACAAAGCCGCATTTTTTTGCAAAACACCTGCTACTTCACGGAAGGATCAAAGAGCGCAGAACCTTTCCATAAATCTATGGTTGCAGCAACCCTTTCTCTATCGATTCGGCGATTACTTTTTTTGCATATTCCCACAGCATTGGCGCATGTTTTTCCAAGATCTTATTTCGGTTCAATACTTTTTCGCTGGTCACCCCTGGTTTCTTCCAGGTATGGCCATTCGTATTGATGTTTAGCAGCAGCGGCTGCAGCCGGTCAAGACAGGCTGCGAAACAAGCTTCCGGGGATGCCATTTCTTCAAATTCACGCCACAATTGCCAAATTTCACAGGACTGATCCGCCGGAAGCAACCCGAAGAGCTTTTCTGCCGCTCGCTTTTCGCGCATATCTTTATCGCGGTTTGCTTCTTCGTCGTAACAAAAAGTATCTCCGGCTTCAATTTCTACGAGATCATGAATAAGAACCATTTTGATCACTTTAAGAACATCAATTTCCGGTTCTTCAACATATTCTACCAGCATGACAGCCATCACGGCCAAATGCCAGGAATGTTCCGCATCATTCTCATTGCGGCTGCTGCCGGTGATGATATTCTGGCGGAAAATTTGCTTTAGCCGGTCAATTTGTACAATAAACGCAATTTGTTTATGCAACCGCTCCAGTTTCATTCCTTCATCCTCTTGAATTCTTAATTTCCCATTATTTCAACGCTGCGCCTTTCGTTTCCGGTACCAGGAAGAACAAGTTTACAGCAGCAGCAATATAAATGAAGGCAAGCACGGCAAGCGCACCGCTCAACGTATATTGCTGCGCCAGCATGCCAATGATTACCGGAGCAAAACCGCCTACAGCACGGCCGGAATTAAAAATAAAATTTTGTGCGGTGGAACGCGCATCTGTCGTGTAATGCTCGGATAATAATGCTCCAAAGCCAGCCATCGTTCCATTGCAAAAAAAGCCCAGGACAGCTCCGCCAACCAATAGTTGCATGGGATCAGTCAAACCGGAATAGATCCAAACAGAGGCCGCGGAACCCAGGTAAAAAGTCATGTAGACCGGTCGCCTGCCAACGCGGTCGGCCAAATACCCAAATAAGTAAATCCCCACGATCATTCCAAGGACAGTGACAACCATCCAAGTTGTTGTTTTATTTAATGATAACCCATGCTTTTGCATCAGTATTGTCGGCAGCCAAATCATAATCCCGTAATACCCAAAATTTTGCACGCTCGTCATAACAGTGAGCGAAAAAGTAATGATGGTTTTCCTGCCATCAACAAAAAGATGCATTAAAGGAAATTTGCTGGCATTTGCCAATAAGTCCTGTTCTTCCGGGGAAAGAGTTCCACCGACCGATTGTTTGGCGGCAATTATTTTCGTGCGCGCTTTACGCTCAACCCAAATGTCCGGCTCCGGCAAATTTCTTCGCGACCAGGCAGCAAACAAGGCCGGCAATGCCCCTACCAGGAAAAGTCCCCGCCAGCCATACAACGGCATCACAATCGCAGCCAGCACTGCGGCCATTACCACTCCCAGCTGCCAGCCGATGGCTACGCCGGCTGTCGCCCTGGCCCGTTTCTCAGCAGGCCAGGTTTCCGCTACCAGAGTCATACCGATGCCAAATTCTCCGCCAAGCCCCAGTCCGGCTAAAAAGCGGTATATATTCAATTCATTTACGGACTGTGCAACTGCACATAATCCAGTGAAAATAGAAAAAATAACGATGGTAAGAGCAAACACCCGGACCCGGCCCATGTAGTCGGCGGCAATCCCAAAAAAATATCCCCCAAGAACGGCGCCAATCAGTGTATACGTTGCAATCCAGCCGCCCTCTGCATAAGATATGCCGAATTCCTTGATAATCGCCGCCATTGCAAACGATAGGATCAACATATCCAATCCGTCCATTGCGTATCCGGCGACAGCTGCGTACAGCATTTTCCACCGACGTTTCCATGTAGCTTCATCGTTTTCTGAAAAAAGATTCTGTGTGATATTCTGGCTTCCGCTGTTCATCCTTAATAACCTTCCTTTTGCATCTGGCCAACAAGCCGAGTAATGTGATCCAGCTTATGAGAAGCCAGATAATCAGGCAACTGCTGTGCGATATCATTGATCAGCCGGGGATTTAGAAAATTTCCAGTACCAACCTGTACGGCACTGGCGCCTGCCAGAAAAAATTCCACTGCATCTTGAACGCTGGTGATTCCACCCATCCCAATGACAGGGATGGTTACTGCCTGAGCCGTTTGCCAAACCATTCTTACTGCAACGGGCTTGACAGCCGGTCCGGACAAGCCTCCGGTAATATTTCCCAGTATTGGTTTCCAGGTTTTTGTATCAATCGCCATCCCCAGAAGCGTGTTAATTAATGAAATGGCATCTGCGCCTGCTTCCTCTACGGCGCGCGCAATAGAAACAATATCGGTTACATTAGGAGATAATTTTACGATAATGGGCACACGAGCCCGACGTTTCACCTCGGCTACTACTTCGGCCGCGGTTTCGGGAACAACGCCAAAGGCCATGCACCCATGTTTCGTATTGGGGCAGGAAATATTCACTTCGATCCCGGCAATGTCGACATCCTCGAGTAATTCGGTAATGCGGGCATAATCTTCCACGGTGTTACCGTTAATATTGACAACGACCGGAACACCATACTTTTTTATCCGTGGCATTATTTCGCGGATAAAAACTGCTATGCCGGGATTTTGCAGGCCAACGGAATTCAGCATTCCAGCCGGCGTCTCTGCAACCCGCCGGCCGGGATTCCCCAGACGAGGCTCCAGCGTGAGCCCTTTGACACTAATCGCCCCAACCGTGGACCAATCGACAAAGTCTTCATACTCTTCACCAAAGCCAAACGTCCCGGAGGCGGCAATAATGGGTGTCTTCATTTCAATGCCGGCAATATTGACGTTTAACATAAATCCACCTCCCCGGCTTTAAATACCGGCCCATGTTTGCATACCTGGGCATTCCCACCATTTTTTGTAGCGCAGGTACAAGTTAGGCAAGCGCCAAACCCGCATGCCATATGCTGTTCCAACGACACTTGACAGGGGATATTATGTTCTATTGCGTAGGCGGCTACACCCCTTAGCATTGGCAATGGTCCGCAAGTCAAAATCGAATCAAACTCGCCGCCCCTGGCGATTTGCGGTAAAATATCAACACACGTTCCACATGCTCCGAATGTGCCGTCATCCGTAGTAATATGGATTTTATTGCAAGAGCTCTGGAAAAGGTCCTGCCAAAACATCTCATTTTTGCTTCTTCCTCCAGCCAGCACTTCCAGCGAACCAGGGCAGATGGTTTGCGCGGCAAAAAGAAGCGGCGCCAGCCCCATCCCACCGCCAACCAGCAGCGTTTTCTTGCCGGCAATATCGAAGCCATGGCCAAGCGGCCCAATGATTTCCAACATTTCTCCAGGCTGTTTATGCGACAAGCCTTCCGTTCCGCGCCCGACAACCCGGTAAATGATTCTCACCTTACCCGTCCCTTTTTCCGCACCGGCGATGCTGTACGGCCTTTTTAAAAGCGGGTCCCGGTTCAAACCACTCAACCCTAACATGACGAATTGGCCCGGCAACGCTTCTGCAGCTACGTCAGGCGAATGTAAAATTAATTGAAACACTCCCGGATTTACTGCCCGGTTATCCTCCACCTTAGCCAGTTGAAATACTTTTTTCCCCACGCCTATCATCCCCTCCACTCACTGACCTACTGTAGAATAATCAAACTTAACTCTTGCGCCGTTGCCTGCACTACATACGAAAAGACTCTCCTGATAATTTTCCAGGAGAGTCACCACTGACTCAGAGCTTCATGAAATATTAAACCATTCTTTTGTGCTTTTGTCCAGCGAAAACCCTTTTAAATTAGATTGTCACATCATCCCCAGCCTGACAGCATCTCGCTCAGCTTCTCTACGTGAACCTGTTCTTCCGCTTTTAATGCCCGAAAAACTTTCTTTACTTCAGCATCAATTGCCTTATCAGCAATTTCTTTGTATAAAGACAAAGAATCTTTTTCACCTTGTATCGCCACGCCCAAAATCTGCGAAATCGATGTGCACTCAGCAATCCGCTCTGCGGCCTTGGCCTCGGAAGGAAAACTGATGTTATGACCGATCGAAGAAAGATAGCGGGCCGTTTCCAAATCTAACGCGCCAACATCCTGACGTTGCGACCGAACATGTTCTAGAATTTTTTTGACGCCCTCCAAATGGTGATTCGTTTGGCCCATCAAAAACAAAACCAGGTTCCGCTGATCATCATTCTCCGTTCGCTTGGCAGCTTCCCGATAGAATTGGACTCCGCGCGCCTCCAGTTCTACAGCAAACCCGATGGCGTCCAGGATCGACAAGGATTCTTCCGGCATACAACCTACCTCCTTATCATTTTACCATTGTAATTCATCTTTTCGCTAGGAAAGCAAGAATTCCTCTAATTATCCGAATATTTAAAACAATGATCACCATCCGTTCCGTTTTGTTGGTGCATGACAATTCGTAATGATCAGGTGGTTCACATCCCGATTATTCCTGCTTTTGACATTATAAGCATATTGTTTGTCAAAATCCAGGATCATCAGGTGTCTTCTGGGTTGGTACAAATCAATAATATAATCCGTATTTTTTATCACCAGAATAAACTTCGCCTGCATTTTTCCCAATAAGTTGGCTAATCTGAGTTGATCGTTCCTGCCAAACGACAAGCCTTCATAATCGGAAAAATCGGAATCATACGGGGGATCTAAAAAAATAAAATCTTCTTCCGAGGGGTCAATTGACATGAGAAAAGACTCAAAGTCCATATTGTAAATATCTGCTTGCTGAAAATAGGTTTTTGTTTCCGGTTGAAATAAACGGTCAATCTTCCTGGTAAAATTTTTTTTATTGTATGCAATGCCGCCATACGGTATGTTAAATTCTCCGCTGCGATTATACCGAAACATGGATCCATAACAATATTCCCTGATAAAATAAAAATTGGCCGCTTTCTCCTCAGCCGATATCTGATCCGCAATTTCTGCGCGTAAGGCAATGGCATTATAGAGATTACGGGCATGAACATAAAATCCTCTCCGAAACCCCGTTTCCATATTATCTTTCAAGTCGCCGGCATGCAATTCTTGCTGCATTTTATGTTCCAATTGAATCATTCGTCTTATCTTATCTATGCAATTGTGTTGTATTTCCCCGAATAATTTTTCACTGTCCCCAATCACCGATTGCGAAAAAAGCGTTACGAATAATGAATACGATCTGGCCAGTGCGCTTATAATTTCTGAATTTAACTCCTCGTCAGCTAAGGTTCCTCTCCGGAATTTTTGATAAGCTGTGGAAAGCTCCGGGAATACGGAGTCAAAATAATCGCCAACCAACTTCCAGGATTGATTATAAGAATACAATGCACGTTCAAACTGCGAATCCTGTTTCTTGACCAAAGTATAAAAATCCGTTAGGTTTTTTGATATATCGTTGAGAACAGCTTTTCCCGGTGGCAGATGAAAAAAAACAGCGCCGCCGCCGAAAAAAGGTTCAATATATCGTTCATAGCGGGGAATGAATTGCTCAATCACTTTCATTTCCCCCGTCTTTCCGCCCGGCCATTTTAACAACGGCTTCATCAGCGTGCCCCTTCCTTTATGTTTCCTTCAAGTAAGCCTTCGTTATCGCCGCGCCAGTTAGCGTAATCCCGCCAATAATCACGAAAACCCAGTCGAGTCCTAAGTGAGCGCCTGTCCATCCTGCTGTCATTGGCCCGAGAAACATTCCCAAACCATAAATAGCCTGAAAATACCCCATCGCCGTTGCTCTCTTTTCATTTGCGATGTGCTGGATACTGAGACTCATCAGCAGCGGAAAGGCCAACCCACGGGCAAAGCCGCCGATAATCTGCCAAAGATACAAAACAGGGATACTACTGATAAACGGCGTGACGACACAAGAAACTGCAGAAACAACAAAGCTGATCGTCAACGGTTTCTTTTCGCCAAAACGTGCGGCAAAAAATGGTCCGCTCAGCACGGAAGCCACGATGCCCGGCAAAATATACAAGGTCGTCATCATTCCTAATTCCAAATCATTCGCGCCAATCTTCTTAGCAACCAGTGAGGTGAAGCCAAACACTGTCGCGAAAGCCATGAACTGCAGCAAAGCGGCAAGCAATGCCGTTAAATTCAGTCGCTTGTCACGGGCTGTCGCCAATAGGTCTATCCAGCGGATCGTCTGGCGGCTATCAGACTTAGTCTCTACAATAAAACAACTTAAGACGAAACCAAGCGCTCCGGAAATCGTTCCCACCAAAAAAATGGCAGCAGCGCCCAAATAATAGGCTGTTATTCCGCCAAATAGAAATCCTATCATCTGACCAGCATAACAGATCGCCGAAATATTGCCCATTGCCCGGGACAGTTGCGCGACAGGAAAGTAGCTTGCGTACAGCACAGACTGAATTACCCAAACGGATGCCGCAAGGCCTGCAATCGAACGAAAAATCAACAACGCCTGAACATCAGGGAAAAACCATATCCCCATGCTGCTGATCATACACAGCAACATACTGATGATGACAAAAATTTTCCGTTGATTCAGTCTATCTGATAAAATGCCCAAAGGGATTCGCATTAACATCTGCGATAAGCCATAACCGCCAATGATCAGACCAATCATTTCATAGGAGGCTCCCATTTCTTGCGCATAAGGAGCTAATACCGGGATGCAAGCATATAAAGAAAACCAACACAGACCAACAACAAGGCCGAATAAAAACGTTCGGTATTGCCCCAACTCAATCACCGTCCTGCGAACCAAAAGAAATACAGCTAGCTGCAATGCTAGCCTATGTGTTAATAAAATTCCAGCGTGATGAAGCATTTTCCTTCTAAATAGGCCGTAATTATTTGCAGAATGTTATTGATAAGCAATAAGACCATGCGTTTGAGTTTTATGGCCATGAATGCGAACAAAGGGCAAGAACACAGATAATCTCTGCATTCCTGCCCTTTAGAACTGATAAAACATTGTCGCTGTGTTTATTCTGCAGTAAACGGCAGCAACGCAATATTGCGCGCCCGTTTAATAGCTAAAGTCAATTGACGTTGATGTTTTGCGCAATTACCGGAAATACGGCGCGGTAAAATTTTTCCGCGTTCCGTAACATAACGGCGCAATTTGGGAACATCTTTATAATCAATGGCTTCAACTTTGTCAACGCAGAAACTACAGACTTTCTTTTTCGGTTTTCTGCCTCTTTCTCGTTTCACCAAGATTTACCTCCTATTAAAATGGTATTTCCTCTCCCGGGAAAACATCCTTGCCAAAAGAACTGATATCATCCGAACCGCTTGATTGCGAATCGGACAGACCGCCTCCCACAGGGGCTTGGCCTTTTCGTTCTAAAAACTCAACGTTCTGAGCAATAACTTCCGTTACCCATCGTTTCTGACCGTCTTTTTCATAAGTCCGAACCTGCATACGACCATCCACCAGCAATCTGTGCCCTTTGGCCACATGATTACCAATAAGTTCGGCCAACTGACCCCATGCCACCACTGGAATGAAGTCGGTCTGCTGTTCAGCGCCTTTTGCCACGATCCGATCAACAGCTAACGTAAAAGAAGCCACAAATCTACCCGTTTGAGTCGTTCTGACATCAGGATCTCTGGTTAAACGCCCTACCAAGATCACCTTGTTCACGGAATCATTCCCCCTGGACTATTCTTCCTTGCGAATAATCATGTGTTTAATGATATCTTCGGTAATTTTCATTACACGGTCAAGTTCTGCAATCACTTTCGGTTCACACGCAAAATGCATCAGAACATAGAAACCATCGATGAAGTCTTTGACTTCATAGGCCAAACGACGTTTGCCCCACCGGTCAATTTTTTCGACAGTCCCGCCGTTTACAGTAATCAGCGTTTCAAATTTGGTAATCACCGCATTTGTCGCTTCTTCTTCCAACGGTTTTACAATAAACATAATTTCGTAATTTTTCACGAAATCACCTCCTCCTCTGGACTAATGGCCCCTCAAGCGGGGCAGGGAAGGTTCACAAACCGAAATTTGAAACCTATAATGTTGTCCTAGACTTAATTATTATAGCACCATCAGAAAAGAAAATGCAAATTTTTTTCTGATCTTTCGCGATTGTATTGACAAAATACTTTACCCATGTTACTTTTAGGCTGATATTGGTGTATTTTGGCGGCATCCATGCGAGCTGCACAATGTACGGTACGCCATATCTGATCATATGGTAATCTGGAAATTTTTTATCCGCTTGGATCCGAAGTGACTGAGACGGAAGGGCTTGAAGGGATTCCCCTGCCTTTCGGATTTTGTCCGAAAGGCTTTTTTACTTCCAGCAGTCGACGGTTCCCTGCAAGAGGAGGGATGACGTCTGAAAAAACCTTCTATTGCCATCATTGGCGCAGGCAAAGTTGGCAGTGCTTTGGCAACGCTGCTTTATTGCCGAGGATATCCAATCACCGGAATTGCCAGCCGGACACAGCAATCCGCATCCCGTCTGGCGGACCAGTTTCCTGGAGCCATTGCAGCTGTCTCGCCTGAAGCTGTCACGCTTGACGCTGATCTGGTCTTTCTTACCGTGCCGGATCGTTTCATCGGTGAAGTTGTCTCGGCGATTGCCGCGGGTGGCGGTTTTCGCCCGGAACAATCTGTCTTTCATACCTGCGGATCCATGTCTGCCGAAGTTCTTAAGCCGGCACAGCTTCTTGGCGCCTTTACCGGGTCAATCCATCCATTGCAGTCCTTTGCGGATATTGAAACGGCAAAGACAAATCTTCCCGGTTCCTACTTTGCGCTGGACGGTGATGAACAAGCAATCGCTTGCGGCCAGAAAATTATCGCCGTTTTAGGCGGGCATAGCTTTTTTGTCCCCGCCAAAGACCGGGCGCTCTATCATGCAGCAGCTTGTGTGGCTTCAAATTATTTGGTTTCTCTGACCTATTGCGCAGCAAAAATGTATGAAAAATTCGGACTGTCTTCTACAAATGCCTTGCACGCGTTAGCGCCTTTAATTCAGGGAACTCTCGCCAATTTGCAAAAAGTCGGGCTGCCGGATGCATTGACCGGACCGATCAGCCGCGGTGATCTCCCGACAATTGAAGGCCATTTTAAAGCGTTATCTGAATTCAACAACGGTGAAACGGAATTGTATAAAGTTCTTGGTTTATATACACTCCAAATTGCGCTTGAGAAAGCCTCCATCACTGAGCAACAAGCTATGGACCTATCCATTACACTGGGAAAATGAAAGGAGCCATTATGATCAAAGTCATTGAAACGATTGATGTCATGCGCGCTTACATTAAAGAAGCCCGGTTTGCCGGCAAGAAGATCGGACTGGTCCCAACAATGGGCGCCCTGCATGAAGGTCATCTTACGTTAATGCGGGAAGCAAAGGCCGTCTGTGACGTTGTGGTTGCAAGCATCTTTGTTAATCCCACGCAGTTTGGCCCAAACGAAGACTTTGCCGCTTATCCCCGCAAATTCGAAAATGATTGCCGTCTGGCACAAGGAGTTGGCGTGGATGCCATTTTTCATCCGCAGCCTTCCGAGATGTATCCGCCTGGTTATTCAACCTATGTAAATGTGAGCGGAATTACCGATAAACTTTGCGGACAATCCCGTCCAGGACATTTTCAGGGTGTTGCCACCGTCGTCACCAAATTATTTAATATTGTGCAGCCGGACACTGCATTCTTTGGCCAAAAAGATGCCCAGCAATGTCTGGTTATTCAGCGAATGACCGCTGATTTGAACATGGATATTCAGATTGTTATGGTTCCGACCGTCCGTGACGCGAATGGTCTGGCGCTTAGCTCGCGCAACGCCTATTTATCGCCGGAAGAAATCCAGGCAGCGCTGGTTCTTGCCCAAAGCATGCGATTGGCTGATCATGCTGTAAAAGCCGGCGAGCGTAACATTGCCGCAATTCGGGACATGGTGCGAAATAAAATCCAGTCTGAGCCTAAAGCAGAAATTGATTATGTTGAAATTTATCAGTATCCGGATTTACAAGCAACTGACGTGCTGGCGAACAAAGCATTGCTGGCTCTGGCGGTTCGCTTTGGAAAAACACGTTTAATCGATAATATCATTTTAAGTGTGTGACTTGTAGTAAAAGATGATAACCTATCGCTTCGCTGGTTCTGCGCAAAATGCCTGAGCCAGTTTTTTTTGAATTTTTCTTCGTAAAAATCGCTGTTTTTATCGAAAATTTCATCCTTTTTGGCAGGTAAATAACAAGATAAGATGGAATACATGCTTATTAATGCGTTTTAAAAAATGAAACTTAGGAGGGTAATGACGATAATGAAAAGTAAGTACCTGCTCGTCATGCTGGTTGGTTTGCTGTCAACCGCTCTGTTGCTGGCCGGTTGCGGCGGCACAGACAAAAAAACATCTGCGCCGGCAGCAGAAAAAACAAAAGTAGCTTTCGTGTATGTTGGTCCGGTCGGTGATGCCGGTTGGTCCTATGCACATGATCAAGGCCGGAAATATTTAATGGAAAAAATGCCGGATGTCCAAACGACAATCATTGAATCCGTCCCTGAAGGCGCTGATTCCGAGCGCGTTATTACGCAGCTTGCCGAACAGGGCCACAAAATTATTTTCACCACCAGTTTCGGCTATATGGACCCAACAATTAATGTTTCCAAAAAATATCCCAATGTTGTATTCATGCACTGTTCCGGATTTAAAACGGCACCGAACGTTGGCACCTACTTTGGCCGTATCTATCAAGCACGGTACCTTTCCGGGATTGTTGCCGGTAAAGCGACAAAATCGAATGTAATCGGCTACGTTGCCGCACATCCTATTCCGGAAGTAATCCGCGGAATTAACGCCTTCACTCTTGGCGTGCGTTCTGTAAACCCGGATGCAAAAGTAAAAGTGATTTGGACCAATACCTGGTATGATCCGGCAAAAGAAAAACAAGCCGGACTTAGTTTGCTTGATGCCGGTGCTGATGTCATCGCACAGCACCAGGATACTCCGGGGCCGCAGCAAGCCGCTGAAGAACGTGGAAAGTTTAGCATCGGCTATAATACCGATATGAGCAAAATGGCGCCAAAAGCTGTTTTGACTTCTGCCGTCTGGAACTGGGGACCTTATTATGTCAATGTCGTTGATGCTGTGAAGAAAGGCACTTGGAAATCTGAGCAGTACTGGGGCCCAATGAAAGACAACATCGTCGGCTTAGCGCCATATGGACCGATGGTAACTGAAGAAACAAAAAAAGCTGTTGAAGACGCCAAACAAAAAATCCTGAGCGGGCAATGGGATGTTTTCACCGGCCCGATAAAAGATCAATCCGGCGCAATACGAATTGCTGAAGGTACAAAAATGTCCGACCAAGATATGCTGCAGTTTAACTGGTTTGTGGAAGGTGTAGAAGGAACGATTGCAAAATAGTTTTTTATCCCTACCTACGTTGCAGAGGTTGCAGAGAGCAGGCAGGCATACGCCTGCCGTCGCTCTCTTTTTAATTTTTTAACCCGATTTCAAGCACACTGGAGGAAACAATGGCAACACCTTTTATTCAAATGCAAGGCATAGTGAAACGCTTCCCGGGCGTAATTGCCAATGATCAGGTTGACCTGACCATTTATCCCGGGGAAATTCATGCCCTTCTAGGCGAAAACGGATCCGGAAAAAGCACTTTGATGTCGGTACTGGATGGATTGTACCAGCCCAACGCAGGACGGATCATCATTGACGGCGAAGAGCATAAATTCGGTTCCCCCCGTGATGCTATTGCCTGCGGCATCGGCATGATTCATCAACATTTTAAGCTGGTGGAGCCGTTTACTGTCGCAGAAAATATCACCATGGGAGCAAAGAATGGTGATTTTTGGCTATCAACCGAAAAAATCAAGCAAGAAATTATCGGTTTCGGAGCGAAATACGGTTTGCATGTCAATCCGAATGCTTACGTCTGGCAATTATCCGTCGGCGAAAAACAGCGGGTAGAAATCTTGCGGATTCTTTACCAAGGCTCCCGCCTTTTAATCATGGACGAACCGACAGCGGTTCTCACTCCGCCGGAAACGGCTGAGTTATTCAGCAATTTGCGGCGAATGACCGAGCAAGGCTGTGCTGTGATTTTTATTACCCATAAATTAAATGAAGTAATGGAATTGGCTGATCGGGTCACGGTCCTGCGTGCAGGACGAGTAACCGGCAGCATGGAACGCAGCCAATTGAATCCCAACCAACTTGTGCAGCTAATGGTCGGCCGCGATCTAGCCGGCCGTTCGAAACCAATACAAACTGAACTTGGACCAGTCGTATTAAACGTCGATCAGATCGAAGTCCTCAATGATATGGGCCGTCTTGGCTTGCGTGCCTTATCGCTTTCGCTGCGAGAAGGAGAGATTCTTGGTTTGGCTGGTGTAACTGGGAATGGGCAACGCGAGCTGGCTGAAGCAATTTGTGGACTCCGCCATATAGAAAAAGGTTCGATTCACCTGCATGGCGAGGATATTACAAATTTAAACCCTTCTGCCATACTGGATCAAGGCGTCAGCTATGTTCCGGAAGACCGTTTGGGAATGGGTTTGGTCCCGGACTTAACGATTATAGAAAACTTATTGTTGAAAAATTATCAGCAGCCCAAATATTCGGGCCGATGGCTGCTTCATGCAAAGGCGATTGAAGAAAATGCCGCTGCACTCGTCGAAAAATATAATGTCAAAACACCCAGCCTTCATCAACCGGTCAAAATTTTATCCGGCGGAAATTTACAGCGATTACTTTTGGCGCGGGAAATTGCGACCATTCCCCGCTTGATGATTGTTGTGTATCCTGCCCGGGGCTTGGATATCGGCGCAACAAATGATATCCACCAACTGCTGTTAGATTTGAAAGCCAACCATACTGCCATTTTACTGATTTCTGAAGACCTCGATGAACTGGTGGCTCTTTCCGACCGAATTGGCGTTTTGTTCGACGGCCGCCTGGCAGGTGAATTTCCGGCCAATGAAGTCGATCTTGACGAATTGGGCCTATTGATGGCAGGTTCCGGCCAAACAAATGGAGGTGAACCAAATGCCATTTAGCTGGGAAAAAAGACTAACTCCATCCAAGTTCATGCTGTTGGCGGTTCCTTGCATCGCTCTTTTATTATCTCTGCTTTTTTGCGGCGTTTTTTTACTCATAACCGGACGGGATCCTGTCGAAATTTACGTTGCGATGATCAGCGGAGCGCTGGGATCCACTTATGGCTTATCCGAAACGATTGTTAAAGCGATTCCCCTGATGTTATGCGGACTCGGTATTTCTGTCGCTTTTCGCATGCAGCTTTGGAATATTGGCGCCGAAGGCCAATTATACGTGGGAGCACTTGCCGCTACTTGGCTGCCGCTTACGTTCCCTGCTTTACCAGCTTGGGTCATGCTGCCGCTAATGGTCTGTCTCGGCATGGCTGGCGGCGCCCTGTGGGCTTTTGTCCCTGGCATTCTGCGTGCTCGCTGGCAAGTGAATGAGATCATAACAACTTTGATGCTGAATTATATTGGTATTCTCTGGGTTAGCTACCTCGTTTACGGTCCCTGGCGCGATCCGAAAGGTCTTAATTTTCCCTTAACCGCCCAATTTCCCGATGCAGCAATCTTGCCTTTTTGGGGCACATCTCGCATTCATATTGGTTTACTATTGGCACTGGCAATTGTTGCCTTCCTTTATGTGCTGTTCAATAATTCCCGCTGGGGATACGAATTGAAAGTCATTGGCTCGAGTCCCAAGGCCGCCCGCTATGCGGGGATGAATATCACTCGCAACATTTGCTTGGCAATGCTTCTCAGCGGCGCCATTTGCGGACTGGCCGGCATGACGGAAGTCAGTGGTATTATCGGCCGCCTTCAACCCGGATTAAGCCCTGGCTACGGTTATACCGGAATTATCATTGCTTGGTTGGGACAACTCAATCCTCTCGCAATCGTTATTATGTCTTTCCTTTTTGGTGCATTACAGGTTGGGGGCTATATGGTCCAGACCCTTGGTGTGCCGGCTGCAGTCGCTTCCATGATTCAAGGATCTATCTTGTTTTTTGTAATCGGAGCAGAAATTTTAACCCGCTATCGGATTTCTTACACGGGTTGTAAAGGAGGTCGTTCTGATCGTGAGTGACTCCACTCTGGTTATTTCTATTTTAGCTGCCGCTATCACTGCCGGCACACCAATTTTGTACGCAGCGCTCGGTGAACTATTAACAGAACGAGCCGGAATTCTAAACCTCGGGGTAGAGGGAATCATGCTGATTGGAGCTGTAAGCGGTTTCATTATTGCGGTAGTGACCGGCAATAGTTGGTTCGGCTTAGCCGCCGCAATGTTTGCCGGAGGAGCAATTGCATTAATTCATGCAGTATTAACAGTTACCCTGCGGGCAAATCAAGTGGTCAGCGGTTTGGCGCTTACCTTGTTTGGGACTGGTTTGAGCGGCTATCTGGGAAAATCGTATATTGGGATCCCCGTTCCCAGTCCATTCACTATCCAGCCGCTTGGTTTTCTAACGGATATTCCAGTTCTAGGGCCTGTATTGTTCCGGCATGATATTTTAGTCTATGCAAGTTATGGCCTGGTTGTTTTTCTCTGGTTGTTTTTATACCGTACACGGCCCGGGTTATTTTTGCGGGCATTGGGCGAGAATCCCGCAGCCGCAGATTCTCTTGGCAGTAACGTTTTTGCCTTGCGGTATTTGTACATTGTCCTTGGCGGAATGCTGTGCGGCGTCGGCGGCGCTTATTTATCGCTGGCATATGCGCCAAGCTGGTTGGAGAACATGACCGCAGGCCGAGGCTGGATTGCTGTGGCACTAGTGATTTTTGCGCTTTGGAACCCTTGGCGGGCATTAGTCGGCTCTTATTTGTTCGGCGGAATTGATGCGCTTGGCTTTCACCTCCAGGTTTCCGGCGTAACTGTTTCTCCTTTTTTCTTAAACATGCTGCCCTATTTATTTACTATCCTGGTTTTAGTATTTGTTATGATTCGTCAGCACGGACGCTTAACGGCACCCGGAGCGCTTGGTCTTCCATATGACCGCGAAGAGCGTTGATTCGCAAAATACTTCTCATTAGAAAACCCGGCTTGCGCCGAGCTTTTATAGCGATGGCGGAAGCCGCTGGTTGCACTTATGTACACCAGATATAGAAGGCTTGCTTCAGATGGTTACCGCCATCTGAAGTTTAGTCGCACTTATTTCGAGTTACAGACTGTTGATCCCTTCGTAAGGGATCTTACAGTCTGTGCGTAGAGGAAAATTTATACTTTCTGGTGTACTAAACAAAAGCAAAACCGCGAGAGCATCCTATTGATATGCTCTCGCGGTTTTGCTTTTGTTTTACTTTTTTCGGGCTAGATATATTCCTAAGAAAATAATTGCTGCGCCAAAAAACTGGAGTAAGCTAAACGTTTCGCCTAATAACAAATAACCGCCAATAATCGCAAATATCGGCGAAAGATTATTATAGATGGAAGCTTTTATGCTTCCTGCCTTCCCCACGCTCCAAATCCACAAAAAATTACAGATGCATAGAGCAAACACACCGGAATAAAGAATGCTGCCCCAAGCTGCCAATGGGACTTCTCGCCAACTTGTTGCAGCAATGCTGGGCCAGGCCGTCAGACAAAACAATGCCGTCGAAATCAAAACAATGTACATTGTGATCTGATAAGTAGAATATTTCTGTAACAAATCCTTTGAAAAAACCGTATAATATCCGTAACTTGCCTGTGCCCCCAAAAGGAGAAGCGCGCCATAGATATGTTCATCAGCAAAGCTGATTTCTTTGCTGGATCCCGCCACAATTAAAACAATACCCAGTAAAGAACAAATAATTCCAGCCATTGCAAACCGCGAAATCTCTTCAATTTTGCAAATCTTATTGATTATCGCCACACTAACAGGCAGCAAGGCCATGATTAATGAACCATTCCCAGCAGTCGTTTTTTGGACGCCGGCGGTAAGAAATAACTGAAAGACAAAAAAACCGCCAATACTGACCAATAAAATTGTTTTGATATCCTTCCGGTCAAGCGGCCGATAACTTTTCGTAATGACTGTAAACAGTAGTGTTGCAACCAAAGCGCACAGCATTCTGGCAGCATTATACGGCATGGGCGGAAGATAAAGCAATCCGATTTTCATAATCGGCATATTCACACCCCAGATAAACGTCACAAAAATCATCACAAAATATACCAGGCTCTTGTTGTCTTTTATCATTGTTTTCCTCATTCGACTACAGAATAACCCAATTATATCTCAAAATGAGGATTTCTCCAAGCGATCATTCGCACTTCCTGTTTTTTGCTTTTGCCAATTGTCCATTGGATAGGACCCTAGCACCTTCAGACAGCTGACTTGTGTTTCCAACTCAATTAGTACGTCATGTCCCTTATCTTCGTGCTGATGTCCCTGAAAGTCGATATAAAAGATGTACTGGCCAACATTATGTTTTGCCGGCCGGGATTCGATCCGTGTCAGATTAATCCCTCTGCTAGCAAAAGAGCGGAGAACACCGTATAGGCTTCCGGGACGGTCATCGGAGAAAGCCAAAATAATCGACGTTTTATCGAAACCCGTAATTCCCGGAGATGCATCGCCGATGATTAAAAAGCGAGTCTGATTGAAGGGATTGTCCTGGATTTTTTGCGCTAATATAGTAAGATTGTAACGCTGGGCTGCTGATTTACTGGCTACTGCGCCATATGCACTGCCATTTTTCAATGCCAGTGCACAGGCTTGCGAAGTACTGGCACAATAAATGATTTCCATGTGAGGATTCGTTTTGTAAAAAAATTGACTGCATTGCTCCAATGCTTGTTCGTGCGAATAAACACATCGGATCTCTTCCATCTTTTTCGCACGCCCCAACAAACAATGTTCAATTTTTAATGTTATTTCACCGCAAACTTTACTTTTGCGAACATGAAGCAATGTATCCATTGCAGTTGCAACCGCTCCATGCGTCGAGTTCTCCACTGGAATAATCCCTCTATCAATCGTTTTTTTTTCGACGCCGTCGATAATGGCAAGAAAGTTCGGCAATGCAACGCAATCAAATTTTCCATCCAGGCTCTCGGCATATAAGCAAGCAGCTTCATAACTGTAAGTTCCAACAGGTCCTAAATATCCTATTTTCATAAATATCCCCAATCTCATGCCTGTGCGTTTCTTTTAACTTATACCGCTTCCATAATTCGCTGTACGGAAGTCATCAATTTTCCGAATTTCTCTGGCTTGAGAGATTGCGCTCCGTCACAAAGCGCTTTTTCCGGCTGATGGTGAACTTCAATAATCAGTCCATCGGCTCCAACCGCCATAGCCGCTTTGGCAAGCGGTTCAACCATTGACCATTTGCCGCATGCATGGCTTGGATCAACAATAATCGGCAGATGGCTCACTTCTTTGATCGCCGGGATAACACTAAGATCCAACGTGTTGCGCGTATAATTATCAAACGTCCGGATACCGCGTTCGCACAAAATAACTTGCCGATTTCCGCCGGCGATAATATATTCCGCCGCCATCAAAAATTCTTCCAACGTTGCACTCATCCCGCGTTTTAAAAGGATCGGCTTTGAGCTTTTGCCCGCTCGCTTTAATAGTGGGAAATTTTGCATATTTCTGGTTCCAATTTGTATGAGGTCAGCACAATCTTCAATTAGGTCAAACGTTTCCACGCTCATCACTTCCGTAACAAACGGCAGGCCGGTGGCTTCTCTGGCCTTCACCAACATTTGCAACCCTTCTTCTCCTGTTCCCTGAAAACTATAGGGAGATGACCGGGGCTTGTATGCGCCTCCACGCAGCATCGTTGCTCCGTATTGCTTCACCAGGATCGCGGTCTGAACCATTTGCTCAATGCTTTCAACAGAGCAGGGCCCGGCAATCACAGCCTTGTGACCACCGCCAACTTTGCAGCTGCCGATTTCAACAACCGTATCTTGGGGCTGAAAAATCCGGCTGGCCATCTTATACGGTTGCTGTACACGCATAATTTTTTCGACATGCTGGTTTGCAGCGTAAGTGCCGACCTCTATTTTGCTCGTATCTCCTACCAACGCGAACACACTCTGCTGCGTTCCTTCAATGACCGAAACTTCCGTTCCCGTTTGCATCAACCTCGTATACATTTTGTCTACCTCGCTTTGCGGCGCGCCGGGTTTCATAACGACTAACATAATAATCCTCCTTTAAAATTTTTTTCGATATTAGAAAACCCGGCTTGTGCCGAGCTTTTAGCGACGGCATACGCCGCTGGTTGCGCTTATGTCATAGAAAGTATTTATACTTTCTATAAGACCAAAAGAAAAGACGAAGTTCTTTTTCCAAAGAACCTCGCCTTGTATGTCATTCATATTACGTAATGATCATGTTAAAGGATCCACACGGAGGAACTTCAAAAAATTTGCGCCATATTCAGTTTTCCATGTAAACGCAAAATAACCAACGCTAAAAAACCAGCCTTGGCTAAAAAAGTTAAACACAGAAACTGTATTCAGTTGGCAAACTTGTTTGATGTTATTCATATCGTGAACACCTAACCTTACCTGATGATGATGTAATTATAGTCTCGCAAGTATACACTTGTCAATTGTTTTTCACCAAATTATTGATCTATTGTAACTTTTTCGAGTTAGACATTAAAGCGGAAATTAGTCACATCGCCATCCTGCATGATGTATTCTTTGCCTTCCAGACGGACTAAGCCTTTTTCGCGTGCTGCATTCAAGCTCCCGCACGCAGTCAAGTCGGCGAAAGAAACAATTTCAGCCCTGATAAAACCACGCTCAATATCGCTGTGAATTTTGCCGGCTGCTTGCGGCGCCTTCGTTTCCCGGCGAATTGTCCATGCACGTACTTCCTGTTCCCCGGCTGTCAAAAAAGTCATCAACCCTAATAGTTTAAAACTCGACCTGATTAATTTATCCAAGCCGGACTCTTCCAGGCCCATTTCCTGTAAAAATTCTTTTGCTTCTTCTTCTGTCAGCTCTGCAATCTCTGATTCTACTTTTGCCGAGACCACAATCACTTCCGCTCCCTCTTGGGCGGCATACTCCCGGATTGCCTGAACATGGGGATTTGCTGAAGAATCTGCCGCTTCTTCTTCGCTGACATTAGCAATAAATAACGCCGGCTTGAGGGTTAGCAGATTAAGGTCGCGGATCAATACCGCTTCTTCCGGCGTCATCTCGACACGCCGTGCCGGCAACGCCTGTTCGAGCAAAACTTTAATTCTTTCCAAAAGATCGAGTTCCGCTTCGATCGCCTTCTTGTCGCCGCCTTTCAGCATCTTTTTTAAGCGGTCGAACCGTTTCTGCAACGTATCCAGATCTGCCAAGCATAGCTCCGTATTGATAATCTCAATGTCCCGTAACGGATCAAGTGATCCTTCTACATGAGTTACGTTTTCGTCTGAAAAGCAACGAACGACCTGTGCTACAGCATCGACTTCGCGAATATGGGATAAAAATTTATTGCCCAAGCCTTCTCCACAGGAAGCGCCTTTTACCAACCCGGCAATATCCACAAACCGCATTGTTGCTGGGATAATTTTTTTAGACTTGTATATTTCAGCCAAACGAGCCAGGCGTTCATCGGGAACTTCCACTACGCCTACATTGGGTTCAATTGTACAAAAAGGATAATTGGCCGCTTCTGCTCCAGCCTTGGTTATTGCATTAAATAGTGTGCTTTTACCGACATTCGGAAGACCGACAATCCCTACTTCGAGACTTGTACTCATATCCACGCCACCTTCAAGAAAAATTCACGTATAGCTATTATAACAGATATCGTCTCTGGCGTGTAGTTTTTGCTTTGAAATCGCCCAATTTTGCCGGCAAGACCATTTCTTGTTACTCTCTATTGCATTGGTTGAACGTCGATTTCTTTCTTTGCAAGCCAATGATATACCGCTTCCAAATGCTTTTGATTTGCGGGAGGAACAGACGAAAGCCGATACGGAATTCCGAGATCCTCCCATTTTCTCTTTCCCATAATGTGATATCCGAGTAATTCGACGGATACCGTCTGCGGAAGCGATACGATAAAAGCGGCCAATTGTTGAATATCCGCTGATTCGTCATTGATCTCAGGAATCACGACATAGCGTATGACAGTCGGAACCTGCGCCGCTGCCAATCGCAGGTTCGACTGAATGCAACGGTTATCAGCGCCAGTCAGCAGGCGATGCTTTTTTTCATCCATCACTTTTAGACAAAACAATACCTCATCCGTGTACGGCAATACCTGCTCAAGATTGTCTTGCGGGCAAAACCCGGCCGTATCAAGCGTGGTGTGGATCCCTTGTTTCCGGCATTCCTGAAAAAGAGCGGCAACAAACTCCGGCTGCAGCAGCGGTTCGCCGCCGCTTACTGTGATGCCGCCGCCGGAAGCTTTGTAATAATGCTGGTATTTCAGTACATCAGCCATGACCTCTTCCACCGTAATGGTTTTACCGCCACGTTGCCAGGTATCTGGATTATGACAAAAAACACAGCTTAAAGAACATCCTGCCAAAAATAACACATACCGAATCCCTTTTCCGTCAACGGTTCCGAACGTTTCTCTGGAATGATAATATCCGCGCATCATTTACACCGCCTGATAAAAGGTCCGGTTGAGCACTTCCGCCTGTTGTGTTGGCGTCAGTTTTGTAAAATGAACTGCATAGCCGGAAACACGAATAGTCAATTGCGGGTATTTTTCCGGATGAGCCATGGCATCTTTCAGCACAGCCCGATCAAGAACATTCACATTGATATGGTGACCCGCCTGTATTGCATACCCATCCAGCATCGCTGTCAAATTGCCAACGCGGGCAATATTTGATTTCCCCAATGCACCGGGCACAATGGAAAAAGTGTAGGAAATCCCATCACGGCAATCATCATAAGATAAATTGGTAATGGAGGCAATCGCTGCCAATGCGCCATTCTTATCGCGCCCATGCATGGGATTGGCGCCTGGGGCAAATGCTTCACCGGCTGCCCGACCGTCTGGGGTTGCGCCGGTCTTTTTGCCATACATCACATTCGAGGTGATTGTCAATATTGACAGCGTGTGACGAGCCTGGCGGTAAGTTGCATGTTGCTTTAGTTTGTCGGAAAACTCGGCGCTTAGCTCAGCGGCCAGCGCGTCTACCCGCTCATCATTGTTACCGTAACAGGGAAATTGGCCTTCTACGGCAAAATCGACGGCAATTCCTCGCTCGTCGCGAACGGGTTTCACTTTTGCATGACGTATCGCGCTGAGAGAATCGGCGGCTACAGACAATCCGGCCGCCCCAAACGCCATTAACCGTTCGACTTCGGTATCGTGGAGCGCCATTTGGGCTCTTTCGTACGCATATTTGTCATGCATGAAATGAATTAAATTCAATGTATTCACATACAAACCCGCCAGCCAGTCTATAACCGTAGAATAATTGGCGCGTACTTGTTCATAGTTCAGTGCTCCATCTGGTGGAAGCGGCATCTTGGGACCAAGCTGTTCGCCGCTTTTTTCATCGATCCCGCCGTTGATTGCCAATAACAACGCTTTTGCAAGATTGGCCCGGGCGCCAAAAAACTGCATCTGTTTGCCGACTTTCATGGCCGATACGCAACAGGCAATTGCGTAATCATCTCCATAGACCGGACGCATAATATCGTCATTTTCATATTGAATTGCACTGGTCTTGATGGAAACTTGCGCACAGTATTGCTTGAATTGTTCCGGCAAATTCACAGACCATAGCACCGTCAGGTTCGGCTCCGGAGCAGGGCCTAAATTGTACAAGGTTTGCAGGATACGGTATGAGGTGCGAGTCACTAAGGTACGCCCGTCCAAGCCCATCCCGCCAATTGCTTCCGTGACCCACAAAGGGTCGCCGGCATATAATTCGTTGTATTCAGGAGTCCTTAAATGCCGTGCCAGCCGCAACTTAATGATCAGTTGGTCGATTAATGCCTGTGCTTGTTCTTCGGAAATTTTTCCGGCAGCTAAATCACGTTCCAAATAAATATCCAGGAAGGTCGAGACCCTGCCCAAGGACATCGCCGCACCGTTTTGCTCTTTTATCGCTGCCAAATAACCGAAGTAGACCCATTGTACCGCTTGCTGTGCATCGGCAGCAGGCTGATCAATCGCACATCCATAGGATGCCGCCATTTTGGTCATATCCTCCAACGCCGAAATTTGAGCCGCTACTTCTTCGCGCAGCTTGACGACTTCTTCACTCATCGGTTTATTCGCCAAGGCTTTTAAATCATTTTGCTTTCCGACAATCAGCCGGTCTGTTCCATATAGTGCAACCCGGCGATAGTCTCCAATAATACGGCCACGCCCATAGGCGTCCGGGAGACCTGTAATAATGCCCAAACGTCGGGCTTGCTTCATCTCTTCCGTATAAGCATGAAATACGGCTGTATTATGCGTCGTTCGATGGTTATGATAGATAGCGCTAATTGTTGGATCAAGTTCATAACCATATGCCTGGCAAGCCTGCTCCGCCATCCGGATGCCGCCGTTTACAATAACACTGCGCTTTAATGGTTGATCCGTCTGCAATCCTACAATTTCTTCCAGTTCTTTATCAATATAGCCCGGCTGATGAGCCGTAATAGACGATACCGTCTTGAAATCAACTGCCAAAACGCCGCCTTTTTTACGTTCATTGCTCAGTAATTCTGTGCAGCGTTCCCAGAGAGTTTGCGTTTTGGGGCTGATGCCGGTTAAAAATTGATCGTCACCTGTGTACGGGGTATAATTCTGCTGAATAAAATCACTCACCTGAATTGTTGTCTCCCAAACTCCGCCTCTAAAATTTTTCCATTCTCTCATGTGTTTTTCCCTCCCAAGTCATAATCATTTTGCTTTTCCGGTTATCCGGTCCTTTGACTCAGGCAGTGTTCGTTGGTTTTTAAACGTAAAAAGACCGCCTGGGTCATAAAATTATGCCCAGGCGGTCGGCTTTTTCAGATATGGTTCATGTGGTTATTTCCACTGATCCGCCAGTTCCATACCTGTTGTGTATGTGCTTATGTGTTATATTATACCGTATTCGCATAAAATCGTCAATCACACCTTGTTTTCGTTGGCCGATTGCAAGACCTGTTTTACCGCTTTTTCAAACTTGGGCCTTGGAATCATTACCCGTCGCCCACAGCCCAAGCATTTCAAGCCAAAATCCATTCCCGTACGGGTAATTTCCCACCGATCAGAGCCGCAGGGATGTGTTTTTTTCATTTTTACGATATCACCGACTGAACAAACCAGCATATTTTTGCCTCCCTTATGAGACTCTTCCTAAGCAATTATTCCTGCACGTTTGGCGACTGGTAACCAGTCGGCCGCGCTATTGTTGACTGAGGAATATTTTCAGCATCAAACAGAACCTTGATCCGGCGACGCAATGCTGTTTCCACTTTTACTTGCTCCAAAGCCCGAGTCTTGGCGATCAGTCGAATAATCACTTCTCCATTATGAAAATCCACTACCCCAAGGACTTTCGGAATATCAATCACTTCCGGATATTCAGCGCCAATTTCCCGGCACGCTCTTTCCAAAACGCTAAATACCTTGCCGATATCGGCCTCATAAGGAACCGGTACATTGATCACAGCTTGCATATGTCCTCGAGTGTAGTTGCTCAGGCGAGAAATAGCTCCATTAGGAATAATATGGAGAACTCCGTTGCCGTCTCTCAGCTTCGTGATCCGAAGACCCATGTCTTCCACCGTTCCTGCCATGTCACCGGCAACAATATAATCTCCAACAGCGTATTGATCCTCAAAAATGATAAAAAACCCAGTGATCACATCTTTTATCAAACTTTGCGCGCCCACGCCGAGAGCCAGCCCGATCACCCCGGCCCCAGCGATGATGGACGTGGTATCAATCGAAAATTCCTGCAAAATCATGACTAAGACCATGAAATAGAGGGCATAGCGAATGATATTTTTCAGTAAGCTGCTAAGCGTATTGGCCCGCTTCTCTTCAAAGTAGAAAGCACGAGCCCCTGTCGTTGAGAAGAAAAAGCGTTCGATCAAGAGGCGCGAAAAATGCAATGCTAATTCAGCGCCAACGATAATTACGCCAAGTTTTATAATTTTTTTACCTGCTTCAAGAAGAAAAGCAGTTGTCAGAAGGTCGCTCATGCCAAACATCATAATCTCCTTGTTTTTTATGTCATTATTACCCTGGCAATGCTGGTTTTTTTACAGCGTAACTACAGGTCCCGCATTCATTTCGGCAACGATCGTGTACATATTAGAAACGCTGCCGACGGCAAGCTTATCCTTGATCTTGTAATAATCCAAACATGTTCCGCAGGATAAAATCGTTACCCCGCGCGTTGCTAAATTTTGAATTAATTCCAGTACCGGCGAACCCGTAACAGTTAAATGAACACTGGAATTCACAAAAAGTATGCTGCGCGGTAACTCATCCATTTCAGTCAGAGTATAAAAAAAGGATTTCATCAAGACGGCACCTAAATCCATGCTTCCTTGGCCCAAAACATCCTGATTGATGAAATACACTACTTTTCCCGCAGGTGCATTGATCACGGCCTCCGTCGGCAGACTCACTGTCAATCCAGCCGTTTTGGCTTTGGTAATCCGAATATAAAACGCGCCGTTTTTCTCTTCACAACTTGCATCACATTGGTTTGCAGTGGCAAACTTTATCACGTTTTCTTTTGAGATTTCATTATCAACAATAGTAACAATAACGCCTTCATTAATCGAATCCAGCGCCTTCTTCGTTGCGATAACCGGCTGTGGACACGATAATCCTCGGGCATCTACATTAGTAAACATAAATTCCCCCTGTTCCTTCCTCCGAAATTTTCCCAATGATTGCGGATTGCTTTAATCCTGCCGCCCATAGAGAAGCCAATAATTTTTCCGCTTCTTGTTCCGCCAAGCTGTACAAAAGTCCGCCGGAAGTCTGTGGATCAAAAGCAACATCGCGTAGTGCTTCCGGCACATTAGCTGCAAAGGTCACCTGTTTCAAATAGGCTCGATTGGTATAAGCACCGACTGGAACCAGACCGTATGCGGCCGCTGCCAAGGCCTCCGGCAATAATGGCAACGCCTGAGAATCAATTTCTGCCTGGACTTGGCTGGCAGATGTCATTTCATATAGATGCCCCAACAGACCAAACCCGGTGATGTCCGTGCAGGCATGGACAGAAAACGCGGTTGCCGTTTCAGCCGCCAGGCGGTTTAACATCGCCATGCTTGCCATAGCAGCACAGACGCCGCCCGGAAACATCTCCGCCCGGGCTGCCGTTGCCAAAATACCTGTACCAAGCGGTTTTGTCAAAATCAAACGGTCTCCCGGTTTTGCACCGGCATTCGTTAACACTTTATCCGGATGAACCGTTCCGGTAACGCTTAATCCATATTTGGGCTCTGGATCATCAATCGTATGCCCGCCAACAATCAGCGCTCCCGCCTCATTTACCTTGCTCTGCCCTCCTTGAAGAATCGCCAGGAGGACTTCCTTGTCAAGAACTCCGATTGGAAATCCGACGATGTTCATGGCCGTTAATGGCACTCCGCCCATCGCGTATACATCGCTTAAACTATTCGCAGCGGCAATTTGCCCAAATAGGTATGGATCATCCACAATCGGCGTAAAAAAATCAACTGTTTGAATTAACGCCGTCGTATCATTCAATTTGTAAACCCCTGCATCGTCTGAGGTGCCGAGCCCGACCAGTAAGCGGGGATCATTCTGTGGTGTCAATTGGCACAACACGTGTGCCAGGGCCCCTGGCCCGATTTTAGCCGCTCAACCGCCGCTTTTGGTGTACTGCGTCAATTTCACCATGCTTCAATCCCCCTTTCTTGCAAGCAATTTTTAATACTGCTATTCAATATATCTATGCATCTGTATATTATACTTACGGAATTCAAAATCCTCTTTTCCCTTCCTCAGCAGATTTTAAACCTCGTCTCCACTGAAAAGGGATGCCCTATAACATTCGATTTCTGTAATAACTGGTTAGCGAGTGCATTTTATTTGAGTTTCTTCGTCCTTTTCTTCGCTGACAAACAATTGGCAAGCTTCTCCTTGACAATGCGCATTGCATGGTTCTAAATGAATGACTACATCACAATGACCAAGGCTTTGCTCTATCTCAATTTCAATGGAATCGCACACGGAATGCGCCTTATCCAGGTGCATATTTTTGTCTAATACCACATGCATGTCTATCAGTCGATAACTGCCTGACCGGCGGGTTCGCAGACGATGAAACGCAATCACTTCAACATGGGCGTCAACAATCCCGGCAATTTTCTCAGCCTCTGAATCCGGCAAACTAATATCGGTCAATTCCAAAAAACTTTTTCTCGTCATTTTATAGCCGGCCCGAAAAACAATCCCCGCAACCAGAATCGCGATCACCGGATCCAGCCAATAATATCCGGTTAGCTTGATTGCCGCCAATCCGCTTAACACACCGGCGGAAGTCCAAATGTCAGCTCGCAAATGCAAGGCATCCGCTTCTAATGCTTGTGACCCGGTTTCCTTAGCAACAGAAAACAACTTTTCTGATACCCAATAATTGACTGCTATAGAAATCAGCATGACGATAATACCATATTCAAGATATTCCGGCTTTTCGGCTGCAGAAATTTTTTGAATTGCCTCATATACAATCCAAAGCGCAGCAATAATAATAAGAACGGCTTCGATCGCTCCCGATAAATTTTCAATTTTTCCATGCCCGTAATCGTGATTATTATCCGGGGGTTTTCCAGATTTACGCACGGCATAAAACGCTACCAAGGCAGCAATCAAATCGACTCCGGAGTGTGCTGCTTCGGAAATAATGCTGACTGCCCCGCTGTAAAAGCCGACAACCAGTTTTATGATAATCAGAAAGCTGTTGGAAATAACAGATAATCTTGCTGTTTTTTGTTTTTTGCCATTCACTGTCTGATCCATTGTTAACTCCTTCTTTGTACATGAAAAAACCTGCGCGGCCTTTTACGGTCTCGCAGGTTTAGCACTCTGCGGTTTTATCCGGCTGCGCTGAAATACTTCAGCCGCCTGGTCCATGGTACTATCTTAGCATAGTGTTCGTTTGCCGCACAAGGGTTTTATTGCATATTCATTGTTATTTGCCGATTTGCGCTACATGCTGCACTGGATAACCTTTTGCCGCCAAACGATCCGTCAGGGCCGGCACATCATTCACGACCGCACGAATAATGATTTCAAATTTCCCATCCGGTTGCGTATAACTTGCCAAACTGCATATATTGATTCCCAAGTCTTTGAAAACGCCGGTTATTTCATGTAAAACGCCAATTTGATCTTCCTGCACTTCAATGGTCAAGCGGGTCCGGCCTTCCGTTAAACCCATCACATCGACAAAAGATTTAAAAATATCTGTTTCTGTTAAGACCCCCGTGACTTTGCCCTGATCATCAACAACAACCAAACCGCCAATCCGGTTATTATACATGCTTAAAGCAGCTTCTTCAATTGTCGCCTCTGCAGAAATAGTGATTACATTGCGTTTCATGATATCCTTCACTTTCATTTTGGCCAGCAAATAATTCAATTCAAAAATAGAAAGTGTCGTAGCCGGCGATGCAGAGACTTCTCTCAAGTCACGGTCGGTTACAATCCCGACTAGACGGCCATCATCAACGATCGGCAGACGGCGGAATTTATTCGCACGCATAATTTCCGAAGCATCGGCTATTGTCGCCGTCGATTTAATGGTGACTGGGTTAGCGGTCATCCGTGTTTTCACAAACATGCACTGTCACTCCCTCTCGTCTTATTTTCTGCTCATTTTCTTTTCGTTAACAGCCTGTGAGCGATTGTCCGCCGCATGATCTTAGGCTCCCAGATATGCTTTCCGCACTTCCTCGCTTGCAGCTAACTCTTTCGCGGTTCCGGACAACGAAATGCGGCCGGTTTCAAGCACATATGCCTTATGCGCAATCGATAGCGCCATGTGTGCGTTTTGCTCAACTAATAAAATCGTTGTTCCCGTTGCATTAATATCTTGAATAATCGAAAATATCTCCTTTACCAACAAAGGAGCCAACCCCATAGAAGGTTCATCCAGCAATAATATCCGGGGACGGCTCATCATCGCGCGCCCCATGGCCAGCATCTGCTGCTCCCCGCCGCTTAACGTTCCGGCCATTTGGGTTTTTCTTTCTGCCAACCGCGGAAACCGCTTGAAAATTTTCTCTAAATCTTCTTTTATCTCTTTTGAGTCATTGCGAATATAAGCGCCTAACTCAAGATTTTCCAGCACAGACATATTTGCGAAAATCCGTCGTCCTTCCGGAACCTGCGAAAGGCCAAGTTTGACAATATTCTGCGCTGCCATCCCGGCTATATCCTGTCCTTCAAATAAAATTTTCCCGGTTTTAGGCTTTAACATTCCGGAGATTGTGCGCAATGTGGTGCTTTTTCCTGCTCCGTTGGCACCGATCAGCGTTACGATTTCTCCTTCTTTCACCTCTACGCTGACGCCTTTCAGTGCGTGGATTGCTCCATAATACACATTAATATTTTCCACTAATAACATTACTGCACCTCCTCCCCAAGATACGCTTCAATAACTTTCGGATTGTTTTTAATTTCCTGAGGAGTACCGGTGGCGATAACCATTCCGTAGTCAAGCACATAAATCCGTTCGCAAACTCCCATAACCAAGCTCATATCGTGTTCAATCAAGAGAATTGTCAAGTCAAATTCTTTCCGTATCCAGCGGATCATCTCCATCAGTTGATGAGTTTCCTGTGGATTCATTCCAGCTGCCGGCTCATCAAGAAGCAGGAGTTTGGGCTGTGCCGCTAACGCACGTGCGATTTCCAGCCGGCGCTGTTCTCCATACGGCAAATTTTTAGCAATCTCGTCTTTCTTGCCGTCTAAATTAAAAATTTTTAAGAATTGAATCGCCTTATGTTCCAACTCTTCTTCTTCCGGATAATACCGGCCCATTCGCACGACCGTTTCCAAAAGGCCGTATTTCACATGAAAATGATAGGCAATCTTAACATTATCAAGCACGCTCAAATCGGAAAACAACCGGATATTCTGAAACGTACGGGCAATCCCCCGCTGCGTAACCTGATATGGTTTCAGTCCGACAATACTGTCGCCGTCAAATTCAATTGTTCCTTCCGTCGGCTGATACACGCCCGTCAATAAATTAAATGCGGTTGTCTTCCCTGCGCCATTCGGCCCAATCAAGCCAACCAATTCTCCGGAAGAAATCTCCAGGTTTAAATTGGAGACGGCTCGTAATCCGCCAAACATGATCCCCAGTTTTGATGTTTTAAGCAGCGTCACGTGGCGAGCCTCCCTTCAGGCGATTAAAGAATTTCAGGCTGATTTCTTTGTTGCCAAACAAACCTTGCGGCCGGAACAACATCAGTCCAATCAACATTAAAGAATAAATAACCATCCGCATTTCCGGATAGCCGGCCAGTGCCGCGGAAACAAAGGTTAACAATATCGCAGCGGTAATTGAACCGGTAATGCTGCCCAATCCGCCAAGAACAACAATCGTCAGCAAGTCAAACGACTTCATAAACGTGAAAGATGCAGGGTGAACGATGTAAAAATAATGAGCGAATAAAGCGCCTGCTACACCAGCAAACGCTGCGCCGATTGTAAACGCCATAACCTTATATTTTGTCGTATCCACGCCCATCGCTTCTGCAGCAATCTCATTTTCACGTACTGATATGCATGCCCTGCCGTGCGATGAATTAATAAAATTCTTAATGAAAAACACAGTAAATACGGTAGCAAAAAATACCCATGTGAAATTGGTTAAGCGGGGTATTCCCATTAATCCGGAAGCACCACCCACATAAGGAATATTGAGAATGGTGATGCGGATAATTTCTCCGAGTCCCAACGTTGCAATCGCCAAGTAGTCACCGCTCAAGCGCAGCGTAGGCAAGCCAATCGCAAAGCCAAGGATACCAGCACCGGCGGCCCCGGCCAAAATCGCCACGATAAACGGCAAGTGCAGCTTAACCGTCATGACAGCGCCAACGTAAGCGCCTACCGCCATAAAGCCGGCATGTCCGATGGAAAATTGGCCTGTAAACCCATTGATTAGGTTCAGGCTAACTCCCAAGATGATATTGATCCCGATCAAAACAATATTCAGCACCCAAAATTGGCCAATCACATCTACCTCAATCAGCAGCTGAATAATCGCATACAAGAGCAGGCATGCGCCCAGTGACAGCAAGTCTCTCTTTGCTTTTACACGCATATCTGTCACCTACACTTTCTCTCGTATATTTTTTCCCAGCAACCCGGCCGGCTTGAACAGCAAAATAATAATCAATATCCCAAAGGCTGCGGCATCGCGAAAAGTCGAAGAAATGAATCCGCTGACCAATGCCTCAATGACGCCCATAAGAACTCCGCCAAGCATGGCTCCCGGGATAACGCCAATACCTCCTAGAACCGCCGCGACAAAAGCCTTCAAGCCCGGCATAATGCCCATTAACGGGTCAATCGAATTATAATACACGCCGACCAAGACGCCTGCCGCGGCAGCCAGAGCCGATCCGACCGCAAAGGTATAGGATATCACTTTGTCGACATCAATCCCCATTAACCGGGCCGTATCCGTGTCAAAGGATACTGCCCGCATGGCTTTGCCCAGCTTGGTATAATTGACAACGTAAGTAAGCACAACCATCAGGAACAGCGATACTCCTAAAATTAATACTTGCTGGCTATTGATGATCAATCCGCCAATATGGATTGGGGTAGAAGACAGCACTGCCGGAAACGTTCGCGGCTGCGGTGTAACCAGTAACATACTTCCATACTCCAAAAACAGCGAAACACCAATCGCGGTAATCAGCACCGCAATTTTCGGAGCATTCCGCAGCGGCCGGTAAGCTGCCCTTTCAATAAACATCCCCAGGATTCCTGCTCCCACCATGGCCAGCAACAGAGCCGGAAGAAAACCCAGTCCCAACACCGTTGTAGCAAAAAAACCGATATAAGCTCCCACCATATACACATCACCATGCGCAAAGTTGATCAGCTTGATGGTCCCGTATACCATCGTATACCCTAACGCAATGAGCGCATATATGCTGCCTAGTGACACTCCGTTAATCAGTTGTTGAGCAAATTGCATTAAAAATGATGAAGAGTCCATGCGCCCCACCTCCTTCATAATCCTTCTCATATGTATATAAACAGGGAAAAAGGGATAAGACTTATGCCTTATCCCCGGACCTCGTTGTCGTAGATTAAGGGTTGATTTTTTCTTTGAATGTTTGTTTTCCGTCTTTAAGTTCAATAACAACTGCACTCTTAACCGGGTTGTGGCTGGCATCCAAAGTTAAAATCCCTGTGCTGACCTGCAAGTTTTTTGTTTGTGCCAGCGCATCTTTGATTTTGGCTGGTTCTGCGCTATTAGCGCGTTTGATCGCATCAATCAGCATAAGCGCCGCATCATAGCCCAGCGCTGCCAAAGCATCAGGAACTTGGCCATATTCTTTCTTATACGCTTCCACAAAAGAAGTAACATGCGGATCTTTGTCTTCAGGTGAATAATGATTGCTAAAAAACGTATTATTCAACGCTGCCGCCCCGGCAATCTCAACGACTTTGGGTGAATCCCAGCCATCCGTACCAATCATCGGAGTGTTCATCCCAAGTTCGCGCGCTTGTTTTACAATCAAGCCCACTTCTTGATAATATGCCGGAATGAAAATAACGTCCGGATTAGAAGCTTTCATCTTTGTTAATGCTGATTTAAAATCGGTATCCTTGGCCAGGAATGCTTCCCTGGCAACGATTTGTCCGCCATTCTTGATGAATTTTTCTTCAAAAACTTGTGCTAACCCTTTCGAATAATCGGAAGCATTGTCAACATAAATTGCCGCCGTTTTGACTTTTAAGGATTTCGCAGCAAAATTCGCCATAACTTCGCCTTGGAACGGATCAATGAAGCAAGCCCGGAAAATATAATCTTTAACTTTTCCGTCATCGCCTACAGTAACTTTTGATGCCGTAGCTGTCGCCGTTAAAAGAGGAATTTTATTGTCAATGGCAATCTGCGAAGCTGCCAAAACATTCGAACTTGCTACCGGACCAAGCACTGTAACTACTTTGTCTTGGGTGATTAATTTGGTAATCGCATTTGCGGCTTCAGACGGTTCTGATTTGTTGTCCGCTAAAACAAGAACAATTTTTTTGCCAAGTATGCCGCCCTTTGCATTGACTTCTTTAAATGCTAATTGAATTCCGTTTACAGTCGATTTTCCAAAATTTGCAACACCACCGGTAATTTCAAAATCGCCGCCGATCTTTATCTCTGTAGAATCTGTTTTAGCAGGTCCACCGCATCCAACAGCCAAAACAGCAACCATACCGATAGCCAATACCATACTGATTAAAGACAGCCATTTTTTTGACATAACTGGTCCTCCCTTATTTTGTTCATTTTGCTTTATCACTATTTCTTAAATTATCTTTTTTGCACAATTACAATTTGTAAAAAGGAATAATCACAATCCCCCTTCCCAAACGACACCTTTTTTGGAATTTTTTCCATATGGCACGAATTTCTTTCTGGCTATTATTATATGTGGATCTAATCTGCCATGTCAATAGTATTTGGTATTTTTATCGTCATCTGTCCTGTTCAAAAACACATTTGGAAATAGATATGAAAACGTCTAGCTACAAAGGACAAATGTTTTTTCTTTCATTCTTTATTGGTAAAAAAATATACAAAACCCGCTCCATTTTCTGGAACGGGTTTTGTATATTTGTATTTTTTTATATCAGGTCTTATACATTGCAATCGGTTCGGCATTTTCCCGCAATGTCCAAATTCCGCAAGGACAAACTCCTGCACAAATCCCACACCCGATACATTTTTGCGGATCGGAAACGTATTCATATCCACCATCATCCAACGTCTTTCGCTCAATCGCATTTTCCGGGCAAGATTTCATGCACATATGGCAATCACGGCAAGTTCCGCAGCTGATACAGCGCAAATAATCTTCCTTAGCTTCAGGCACATCACAGGTATGACATTTTTTAAAATATGCCGTTGACAATCGTTCAGCCGGAATTTTTGTTTTGCTTTCGCCGGTAAACTCTTCACCGCGCAAATAAGCATCTGCGGACAAGGCGGCTTGGCGCCCTGCACCGATCGCGTCAACCATCCGTCCCGGTTTTATTGTATCACCGGCAGTAAACAATCCTTCACCAATCTGATAGTCGCTGCCCGTCACCAGACAGCCTCTGAATAGTTTCAGGTCAGCCGGCAAATAGTCCAGCTCCGGACTCTCGCCAATCGCGATGATGACCATGTCGCCTTTGATCAAATCCCCGTTCTGGGTAATAATCCCCTCCGGCGTAATTTCTTTGGTAAACACCGGCCATTGCAATACCCCGCCGAGTTCTTCGACGTGAGCAATTTCTTTTTCAAACGCTGCCGGTTGCTGAACATCTATACAAGTTACCTGTTCTGCACCCAGTTGGTATGCTCCAACTGCAACGTCCATACCGGAGTTTCCGCAGCCGATAACAATGACTCTCCGCCCAATAGCAGGTTTTTCGCCGCGATTGATCGCTTTTAAAAACTCCAGCCCGGGCACTATTCTCTCTTTACCCGGAACCGGAATGATCCGCGGAACATGAGCGCCGGTTGTTACCACGACTGCATCGTAGCTGTTTCGCAATTCAGCGAATTTAGGGGCATCCACTTTTGTGTTCGGGAAAAATTGCACTCCCATATCGGCAATCCGCTGCAATTCTTTTTCAAGAGTGGTGTGAGGCAATCGTCCGCGAGGGATAACCTGCTCCAATTTACCACCCATTTTTGCGTCCGCTTCATAGACAGACACTTCGTGACCAAGGCGAGCCAGCTGCCAAGCTGCTGTCAGCCCGGCCGGACCGCCACCGATGACCGCTACCTTTTTCCCCGTTTTTGACTCCGGTCCCGGCAAGGCTGAATCAATTGAATACAGGCCTAACTTGCCAATTTGGGCAGAAATGTCAATCTTGCCCCTCGAACATTCATCCATGCACAAATTCGGGCAAACTGCACCGCAAACCGATCCAGGGAAGGGAGTGTATTCCAATACCATCCGGTATGCTTCGTCAATTTTTCCTTCCCGGAGAAAATTAAAGCGCTGCTGTGAAGGGATCGATGCCGGACAATTAAACTCACACGGCGCCGCATAACGGGCATTTTCCCAGAGAGGAACCCTCTGCCGATATGTCCCTGTTGATACTAAGCCATACACAGCAAAATCATCATTGCAAACATCGCCAAAAATTCCGTTTTTAACCCACTCATTCGTCCGGAAGGACCATGTATCCGTATTCGCCTTTTTAGGACGCTCATCGTATGTTAACGGCGCTACTTTCTTCCAATCACTCCAATTGGATAATTCTTTCCTCAATTCGGGACGTTGAATTGATCCCAGGAAATCATCCATTTTTCCGTCTAAATAAGCAATATCACGTTCTTCCAACGGCCCTACTTTTACGTCTTTTAAAGAGATGCCGCTCACGGGTCCCCGGAAATATAACGTTCCGCCGACCATACCTACGCAAGACCGTGATCCGAGGATGGACTCGAATTGCTCACTGTCAACCCCGCAAACTACAGCAATCCCGCCGGACATAAATTCAAACGAGAAACTGCCGCAGTTTTTAAGCACCCAAAATTCCGGCTTTTCGTATAACGGATCATGCTTCATCATCGATCCGGAGCGAGTTCCGGCCCGTCCACCGACGTAAATCGTTCCTGATGCGGCACAATGCGCTGTCGTATCGCCGCCATCACCGAGGACAACAATTTTTCCGCCTGCATTCAACCAGCCCACATCGGCCGGTGCCGGACCATCAACGATAATTTCTGTTCCTGGCAAACACATTGAGCCAACCCGTTGGCCTGGGTTCGTTACCACAAATTTTAACGGTTTTCCTTCCGGGTGCCATAGTGGGCCGCCAATATCATGCTGTCCGGAAGCTTCTATCTGAAATTCGGTTTCGCCGCCAGCTAACGCTTCATTAATCTCTTGCAGCAAATCCTGCGTTGACATTCGGTTGTGATCATTAAAAGTAATAATCTTTTTCATTTCGCTTCCCTCCTAACAGGCATATTGGATGCCCAATTTTTCTGCAATCGCCCGATCAGTCGTAACCAGTGCATCAGACCGGCCAACCGGCAATGTGCTATTGCCAACCGGCGCCATTAATTTTCGCATTTCCATATCGAACGCCAGGGTGTAATCGACAATATTTTGAGCTGCCTTATCAATATCCAGGCGTTTTACCAAGCGTGGGTCTTGCGTGCAGATCCCCGTAGGACAATGCCCTGTACTACAAGCATTGCAGCGTCCATGTTCATTACCAACGCAGCCACACAACTGGATAAGAAGTTTGCCAAGAAATACGCCATTTGCGCCCAGACAGATCATTTTAAATGCATCCGCAGCGGCATTGCCCGTCAAGCCAACGCCCCCGCCGGCCCATAACGGAATTTGACCCTGAAGCCCTTGTTTAACAGCCGCTAAATAGCATTCACGAGTTTTAGAAACGATCGGATGGCCAGTGTGGTCAAGAGAGACTTCATTTGCCGCTCCTGTCCCCCCTTGAATACCATCAATAAAGAATCCACCGCAAATCAAGTAGGGGTCGCGCAGCAAGTTATTATACACGGATACCGAAGTAGCTGATGCAGCGCATTTAATAGCCACAGGCACACGAAACTTGAAGGCGGCGTTCATGGACATGAACATCTTCTGTACAGATTCTTCTATGGAATAGAGGCCCTGGTGGTTAGGCGGCGACATTAAGTCAGCCTTCGGTACGCCCCGGATCGCTTGAACATGTTCCGCTACTTTCGCAGCCGGCAATAGTCCGCCGTCTCCAGGCTTTGCTCCTTGACCAATCTTAATGATAATCCCTGCCGGATCGACGTTCATATGCGGCATGGCTCGAACGATTCGGTTCCAGCCAAAATGTCCGGATGCAATCTGGATCATTGTATATTTCAGAAAATCCGATTTCATCAAATTAACCGGCATACCGCCTTCACCGGAACTCATCCGTACCGGCAGATGATGTTTTTCATTCAAATAACCAACTGCTAATGCAATTGCTTCCCACGCCCTTGTCGATAACGCGCCGATAGACATATCACTGAAGATCAACGGATAAATCCAATTGACTGGCGGAGTTTGTGCTGTCAAACGCAATTCGCCATTTTCTTGCGCAAAAGGCAGTTTATTTGCCGGCAACACTCTTCCAAACGGCGCTAAAATGTCAAAAACATGCCGCTCGGCATCAAGTGACGGGTCCGTCATTTGAGAAATCCGGCCCACTACAATTTTATCGAGCGTCCTCTCCTGGATCAGATTATTCCGGCCGCCCCGTTTAATGGTCGTTCCTCCGGACCGGGCCAATACATTGTACCGGCTATCAAGGTTACGAACAGGCTTAATTGCCTTGTTCGGACATATTTTTTCGCACATCCCGCAGCCAACACAAGCATGCGCTATGCTATTTTTTTGCAGGATGACCGGTATTGCCTTGTGCTGCTGCATAGGTTCCGGTTGATGGCCCGTGGATATCGTAACAGAACGACGTTCCATTTTTGCTTCAATCGCATTAAAAGTACAGGCAGCAACGCAACTGCCGCACATTGTGCAACGAATGGTGCTGTGTTCAATTTTCCACGGCAAATCGTTCACGGTTACTTCTTGGGTTCTCATTGTTTCCATCGTTGCACCTCCAATTCCTCATTGATGACCACTACTTCTCGCTCGTTGGGGTATATATCTTTGGTCTTATCCCGATCAGGAAGAATAACGTTGAGTCCACAGACTTCAGATGAAATCGCAATTGTTTCTTCATCGCCGCCAACGACTACCGGCCGCAATTTCTTCGAATCGCAGCAGGTCATCATGCTATTATCCGGCAACATTCCGATAATTGTATTTGGGCCATTGATCTCCAAGTGCCCCAACGATTGGCGGATGGCTTGCAATGCAGCCTGATCCGGCCGATTTTCCAATTCTTCAAATTGAAGAGGCGTAATGACATGCTTATAGTACTTAATTGGCCACTTTAACTCATGCAGCACATAATGCAAAGTATATAGGAAGTTTTGCGAATCAGATTCAAAGCCAATATACCCTTTATTTAAGGATTTTTGGAACTCTTTGTTTTTTGTATAAAAAGTATTTTCCCCGTTTGCACATAAGGTATAACCTTGGATAAAGAACGGGTGAGCAGCATAGCGAACTATTTCATAGTTTGTATTTTGTCTGCATTGGACAACAATGTTTTTGGCCAACAATTCACCGCTGTCGTTCCATAATCCAAAATATGTAGCTATGTCGCGAGGATCGCCGATTTCTTTCAGTGTCAACACATCCGGCCAAAAGGAAAACGCATACCCCTGATCATTTTTTTCCAATAATTCACGAATAGCCAGTCGGGTCGACAACAGCAACTCTTCCTTTGCTTCTTTGGACGCTTTTGCCAAATAATCCGGATAATCATAATTGCGGAAGATGTAATAGGGCATTGCTTTTATGTCCAACCCCGGTTGCTTGTTTACTTTCGGTATCCATTCATGGACTTGAACAAAACTATTGTTTTCCATATAGTCTTCCACAAGTTTAGCGCCTTTTTGCGTACACGCCAAGGACAATAGCGGTTTATCTTTATACTCGGCAAATTCGCCGTATAAATCCTGCATCACCATTGCAAAGCCTGAATTGTCGTGTCCTTCTTGCTGCGGAAGCATTAAATACAATGCTTTTGAAGGGAAAAAGGGCGTTTTACTTTTAATCGCACCAATTCTGCACAAAGACCAGGTATTGTAACCGGGATCTTCCGCTAGGGTTTTTTATACCCACGGTGTGGTGCTGTGCGACTTTGCACCAGTGCCGCTCGGTCCAGACTACTTACGTACGGAACCCTAGGCACTCTCCCACATACACATGTCTTTTTCCAGTAGACTTTTAATTACATAAAGTCACTGTACTTTATTATAAAAACGAAAGCTTATACTGTCAATATGAATATTAAAAGAAAGTTTATTCTGATAAATGTTTTACTTCCCTGCCTTTACGGCGAGTGTCACCTTCCCTAATTGTATATTTATGCATATCAAAGTATTCTAGAAATGTCATGGCTGTTTTGCGAGAAGTGTTAAGTTTGTCACGGAATTCTGCGACTGTTAAGGTTGGTTTTTCGGCAAAGTGTTGGTGTATAATTTTCGCAATGTATTGAATTGTTTTTCTGTATACAATAATATCGCCAACACGAACCAATGTCCCCGCCGACAATAACGCCTCGTATGCTGCGCAAACGTCTTCTTTTGGCACTATTAATTTTTCTGCCAACAGCTCTATTGTTATCGTTGTTACATCCGTTTCTGACAATACCGTTTCCATTTGCACCTCGATTTTTCGCCGCCAAGTATTGTATTTTTCCGCATGCTCAATCAAAGCTATTTCCGCTCCATCCAATTGTATCTGCTCTTTGCCTTTCCACAGATGGATGAATGCTTCAAATTCTCTTTCGGATAACCGCAATTTTTGTCTCAATATTTCCCGGGGAATTCCCGCTCGATACGGTTGGCGCCGATGATACTCCCCTATTAATTTTTGCATAGTTTGTATCAGTCGGTCTGCCACTGTCGTTGCACAGTAATAATCACCTATCGTCAGCAGCCAATCTGTCTCTACGGCCTTTTGCAAATCAACGTCTACTTTCTCTGGCGAAAAATAGCCTGCCATGCATCTTATTTCACCCTTTAATAATAATCGCTCTTCGCGAGCCGGCAGCAACCTTACAATTTGCGACAAGTCACGTGCGGATTGCGCTTGAGCCAATTCATGAGTACATTGCGGCAATCTCCTTGCTCTGCCTCCGGGAGAAATCAATGAAACGGCCCCTATCAGAATCTGCGGCGAATACAAGCGGATAATGCCCCGATCTCCGGCTGCCGCGCCCAGTGGTTTTTCCAGAAGCAGCCGGATGATATTTTCCGGTGCATCTTTATAATGATGAATTCGGCCAATATACTCAGCGGTTCCTATATGTAATCGTATCCGCAAGCCGGCGGTCGGAAGATCCTGATACCACTTTGCTTCCGCATCCCAGTTCGCACTGACTTGACCATACTCTTTTGCAGTTAACACCATTCCCCTATTGATCGTCTTAATTTCTGGCCCAGAGAGGTTGATGGCCGCTCTTTGCCCGGCACAGACGGAATCGGTCTTCACGCCATGTACCTCCAGTCCACGGACGCGAAACACCGTTTCGGACGGCAATAATTTTAGCGTGTCTCCACTCATCGCTGTTCCACTCAACACAGAACCAGTTGCAATGACTCCGTGCCCTTTCGAAACAAAAACCCGATCGATCCACATCCGAAACGGCGCTGCCGTGTCCCTCGCCGGAATGATCCGCGCCATACTTACCAGTTCTCTGTGAAATTGTTCCAACCCAACGCCAGTAAGCGCAGAGACTCTGCACAGCGGCGCTGTCGCTAAAAAAGTATCCCGCAATAGCGCTCGAATCTCTTCCTCAACTAAATCCAGCCACTCGCTGTCAACCTTGTCTATTTTATTGATAACAACGATCCCATGCTGAACTCCGTATAATTGCAACATTGCTAAGTGCTCCCTGGTCTGTGGCATCACACTCTCATCAGCTGCTATAACCAATACCGCTGCGTCAATGCCGCCTGTTCCGGCCAACATATTTTTTAAGAACCGTTCATGCCCCGGCACATCCACAAATCCTGCTTTTATATCTTCAGCCAATTCGAATGCAGCGAAACCCAGATCGATAGAAATACCCCGTCGTTTTTCTTCCTTTAAGCGATCTGTATCTGTGCCTGTTAGTGCATAAATTAATGCTGTTTTCCCATGATCGACATGTCCTGCCGTTCCAATAATGACATGTTTCATTTGTTCATTTCCTTTCCCGCTTGCTGACAGGCAGCAATAATTTCTTCTTCATCACTGTCAAGTAAGCATCGTACATCAATCACTACCTCATCATTGTGAACGCGAGCAATAATCGGTATCGTCCAATTTCGGAAATATTTTTCCAGCTGGCTTGCGCTTAACCCAACCTGTATTGCACAAAGACGAAGTCCATAGCTTCGTAGCTCCACTGCGGGGAACGCCCCGCCTCCAGTCCATGATTCGAGTTCAATAGTGTCCACTTTCCAGCCAAGTTCAATTAACGGCGCAAGCCGCTTTGCAAAATCCATCGCCTGTTGCCGTAATTCCTCTGTCTCACGGCGCAGCATTGCTTGTACGGGGATATCGATTGCGGGAAAACCGATTAAATAATCCAATAATGTTCCCTCTAAGGCGGCTAAACAAAGTTTGTCCATGCGCAATGCCCGCAAAAGATGGTTCGCTTTCATTTTTTTCAAGTATTTTTCCTTGCCGACAATAATGCCGGCTTGTCCGCCGCCAAGCAGTTTATCACCACTAAAAGTAACGATGTCAAATCCCTCTTTTACTGCTTCTTGAACCGTTTTTTCTTGATATCCGTTTACATTCATTGGCAATAGCGTTCCGCTTCCCAAGTCGTTGATGCTCACAATTCCATGCTGTCTGGCCAAGTCAGTGAGTTGTTTTTCCTCTGGTTGTGAAACAAAACCTATGATCCGGTAATTGCTCGTGTGCACTTTCATGATTGCTGCTGTTTGTCCGGATATCGCTTGTTCATAATCTGCCAAATTTGTTCTATTGGTAGTGCCAACTTCCACTAATCTTGCGCCGCTCTGGCGCAGCACCTCCGGAATGCGAAAAGATCCTCCAATTTCTACTAACTGTCCCCGGCTAATAATCACTTCTTGTTCTTTCGCCAAAGAAGACAATACTAACATTACCGCAGCGGCATTATTATTTACGACAAGAGCCGCTTCTGCTCCGGTTAACGCACAAAGCTTTGATTCTACCAGACTGTTGCGTTCGCCGCGAACACCATGCTGCAAATCAAATTCCACTGTGCTATACCCTTCTAAAACCCCGTCTACTGCCGCTTTAGCCCGTAAGCTGAACGGCGCCCGACCTAAATTGGTGTGGATGATCACTCCAGTTGCATTGATTATCCGCTTCAGATTCATGGTCGTTTGTTGCAATAATATTTTTTTTACGGCATATAGTAAGCTGGGTACAGCAATATCTGCGCTGTGACCTGCCAGCATTTCCATACGGATCGCCTGAACCGCTGTTCGAATTGCTTCGACGAGAATTGGCCGTGGATAGGCGGATAATCCGGGGTCGGCTTGCGCTTCTGACAATATTTGATCTACCGCTGGTATTGTACGCAACATATTCTGCATATCTCCAGCTCCCTTCTGCCAAATGTAATCTACTCGGATGATCGTGTTATATTTATTATAAAACTTTACCCTTTCATACTGTCGCTTTAGCCCAAAACCAAGTGATGGAAGAATGCCCGCAGCAGTGTATCAATTTGATCACTGCTGCGGGCATCTGTCTGCTCCTCGTTTTACAATTTGTTCAGATATTATCTTCGCACAGCCCGTGAAACTTTACTTGTCCAAAATGGTACCAAAATGGCAACCTCTGATTATTTACTCTTTGGCGAAGAATTGGCGCTTCCCTGTTCAGATCGTTTCATTTCGCAAGCCCCTTGAAATATAGCGCCTTCCCCAATGATAATCGAACCAACACTGACATCGCCAATCAGTTTTGCAGTCGGCAAGAGTTCCAGTTTATCATTTACGTTGACATTGCCATTCACCCTTCCGGCCAACGTAGCCTTGCGGGCTTTAATATTCGCTTGCAAAATTCCGGTCGGACCAACAACGACATCGCCTTCTGCTTCAATCTCTCCATCAAGCTGGCCATCAATGCGTATCGACCCTTTGACATTGATTACGCCCTTCAAGCATGTTCCTTTCCCAACGATTGTCTCTACCTGTTCAACTGTGTTTTGCGATGCGCTTTTGCTGCCAAACATGCTTCACTCTCCCCGTCAGGTATTATATTTCCTTTGGACTAAAATAAGTGCGACTAAGCTTCAGATGAAGTTTTAACCTCATCTGAAGCTTAGTCTTACTTTATACTTCCTTCCGAACTAAAATAAGCCTTACAGAAAACTAGCTGGGTTCACAGCAGTTCCATTAACTTGCACTTCGTAGTGGCAGTGTGATCCGGTGCTAGCGCCGGTACTTCCCATCTCCGCAATAATATCTCCTTTTCGCACTTGTTGTCCTGGAGAAACAAGCATTGTGGAATTATGGCCGTATAAAGTTACAATCCCATTCCCATGGTCAATTTGTATTAATTTTCCATATCCGCCGTACCAATCGGCAAACATTACTCTTCCGTCAGCCGTTGCGGTGATCGGCGTTCCATAGTCATTTGCTATATCAATGCCCGGGTGCCAATCGCTTCCCCATCCCCAAGGCGAGGATCGCCAGCCAAAGCGGGAAGTAACATCTCCGCTCGCCGGCCAAATTGAAGGCATAGCTGCTGCTCGTGCATTACGGTCAATAATCCGAACGCGAAGATCCTCAAGACTACTTTCCCGTTCTTTTGCATTTGCCTGCATCTCCCGAACCAAATTGGCAAGATTATCGATTCCCGGTTTAATCGTTGGACCGCCCTGCCCATTGAATGCGCCATTGGGTCTTACGGTTCCTGAGCGCGATGCTTCCGGCTGCTCCTCCATGCTCATCATTCGTCGAACATCATTATCGAGCTGATTTAGCCGGCGCAGGTCTTCCTGCAGTACAGCCGTTTCTTTTGCAATTTGTTCTATTTGCTGATGCTGCATGCCATTGGTTTGTCGCAAACTTTCTAATTCCGCTTTTTCAGCGCTGGCTGTGTTGATTGTATGTCGATAATTCGCAAAAGCGCCCATAAAAAACAAAATCAAAATGCTTAATGCGACTGCCATGCCCTTTATCACTTTAATTGGAATCTTCATACTGATAACCGACTGCCCTTGATGGGGCACAATCATCAAGGTATATTCACGGTTATCCGCCTTGCGCGGTCTCATCATATCTATATGATCACCTTCTTTACCGGTATAATGTGCGTTACGTTAGCCAAGATTAATAATTCGTTGTGTTTGCCAATAATCCTTCCTAGCGAATTATTTTTTTTCTCCAGCTTGCCGCAATGCCTGTTGTTCTTCTTCCGTTAAAAAGTAGGTCGATTGTCCCTTGACGATTGGTTTTGCATACACCCGTGACTCATTGCGGCCAAACAAACTTGAAACAACGACTCCATCATTATGAGAATCCAACATCGCCAACGCAAAACTTAAATCACTACCGGTATTTTCAAATGCATTATATCGCACCAGATTTATCTTTTGCAGGCAATGGCTTGTGGTTGCATTCAAACGTTGGCAATCTTCCTGGAGACTTTTTACTTGTACCAACGCCCTGCGAAGTTCCTCAACGTGTGCAACCAATGTTTCTTCTAAATTGGCTTGCTCCATTCCATGCATCATCGCCCGGTAACGCTTCTTCATCTTATTCATTTTCATCAAGTTGTATGTAAAGAGTACTAGTGTAAAAACCAACATAAAAAAGATCGAAATGATAACATACTCCCAATTATTAACGATCAAAGCGATGAGTTGCGCTTTCATCTCCATTTCCCTGCACACCTTTCGTCTTCTGTTTTCTCCAACTACCGTATTGCAATAAGGCAACTATCGCACCTAAGTTTTCTTGTTTTCGTTTACAGGTCCCTAATTCTCCTCCAGAATCATTTTAGCTAAAGGGAACGGTGATAGCGCTCGTTTAAGGATGCCATGTACGTGAGCAATCAACACGCCGTAGTTTACTATAGGAACGCCTGCTTCCCGTGCTGTCGCCAAACGGAATAACATTTCCCGTCTATTCAGCATACATGAACCGCAATGGATAATGAGTTTGTATTGCTGAATGTTCTGAGGGAAAGTCCCGCCAGATACCCAATGAAAATCAAGTTCGCCGCCCACAAGCTGCCGAAGCCAGCGCGGAATCTTTACATGACCGATATCATCCGCCTGCCGATGATGCGTGCATCCCTCTGCAATAAGAATTTTATCCCCAGGCTGCAAATGATCAACCGCTTTCGCACCTGCGACTAACGTGTTGAGATCGCCCTTATAACGAGCCATCAGGATCGAAAACGAAGTCAACAATACGTCCGGAGGGGTATCTGCTGCAGCTTTCAGAAATTCCTGCGAATCCGTAACTACCAAGCGAGGGGGCCTGCGTAAATTATCCAACGCTTCCCGCAATTCCCGCTCTTTTACTACGATACTATATGCATCATGGTCAAGCAGATCCCTGATCGTTTGAACTTGCGGCAAAATCAGGCGGCCTTTTGGCGCTGCCAAATCAATTGGAACGACCAATACAACGGCATCGCCCGGTTGAACCAAATCACCGATTATCGGTGGCCCCTCCCAATCATCGGGTGCATTCTTGATCAATATTGTTTTTAGTTCTTCGATCCCTCGCCGCTCTTTTGCACTTACGGGCAATAGCGGTAACCCTAAAATAGTTCCCCATTCTTCACAATGTTTTTGACTATCACTGTCGATGTCAATTTTATTGATAACCCCCACTACTGGAATACTGCGTTTACGGATTGAATTCAAAAGTTCTTTTTCCGCATCGCCAATTCCCGTGGTCGGTTCAATGACAATGATCGCCAAATCTGCCTTATTCAATACTTGCATGGTCCGTTCCACGCGTAAACCGCCTAATTCGCCGACGTCATCAATCCCTGCAGTATCAATGATCATAACCGGCCCGATCGGCAATATCTCCATCGCCTTATACACCGGGTCGGTCGTTGTGCCTGGAACATCGGAGACTAACGCGATTTCCTGGTTAGTTAATGCATTGATCAAACTTGACTTTCCAGCGTTGCGGCGGCCAAAAATTGCAATGTGCAGCCTTGATCCTTTTGGAGTTTCTTCCATTCTATGCTCCTATCCGGCCTTTTCATGATGGCCTCATATAATACGGTCTCGAATTAAAGCGGCAGAAATTAATCCGGCAAACGAGCTATTCCCGGGCTGGTCATTCGCTTAGGATTGAGTATCTTATCCAGTTCCTCAGAGGTTAATCCACTTTCGGCCACGACAATTTCCTCAAGCGATCGTCCGTCTTTTCCGACTAAGTGAGCGATATGCGACACACGGTCGTAACCAATATATGGAACCAAGGCAGTAATTGACGCAAGACTATTCGCCAACAAATAGCGGCATTGTTCTTCATTCGCAACAATCCCCTGAATACAGTACACACGAAAAACACGAACGCTGTTCGTTAATAGTTCCAAATTTCCCAGCAAATGATGTGCGATTAGCGGCATGAAAGAATTCAATTCCAATTGCCCGGATTGTGCAGCCAGAGTAATTGCAACATCGCCGGCAATTACGTGAAAGGCCGCCTGGTTAACAGCTTCCGGGATAACCGGGTTAACCTTTCCAGGCATAATGGACGACCCGGCTTGGCGCTCTGGCAGGCTGATTTCTCCCAATCCAGCGAATGGGCCGGATGATAGCAATCGCAAATCATGAGCAATTTTGCTCAAATTGACCGCTAATGTTTTTACAAGCCCCGATACTTCTACAAATACATCGGCATTCTGTGTTGCATCAATCATATTTTCGGCTCTCGACAGCCCAAAACCGACATGCATACGAACCCGGTCATTCACCATATAAATGTACTTTTTATCTGCGTTGATCCCCGTGCCGATGGCTGTTCCTCCAAGGTTTACCTGGCGCAATCGCTCTTCTACCTTATACAGACGCCATCGATCGCGTGCGATCGCTTGCGCATATGCGCTAAATTCCTGTCCAAGCATTATTGGCACGGCGTCTTGCATTTCCGTACGACCCACCTTTATAACGTGTGCAAACTGCGCTTCTTTTTCTTGTAATGCTTCCTGTAGTGCTGCACATTCTTCACTAAGCAATTTTAACAACCATAAGGCCGCAATCCGCAGTCCGGTGGGATAAACATCATTTGTTGATTGCTGTAAATTAACATGATTTAAAGGATGGACAACCGAGTATTCGCCTCTTGCTTTTCCCAAAATCTCTAACGCCCGGTTCGCCAAAACTTCATTGACATTCATATTTGTTGATGTTCCTGCACCGCCTTGTAAGGCATCCACAATAAACTGATCCTGCCATTGCCCCTGTAAGACTTCCTCAGCGGCCTGGACTATCGGATCCGCAATTGCCTTTGGCAAGAATTTTAATTCACAGTTTACTTCGGCTGCGGCTTTTTTGATTAACGCGATTGCTCGGATTAATTTTGGATGGACACGATAAGGAGTCAGCGGGAAATTTTCGACAGCTCTTGCCGTATGTATCCCGTAATAAGCTTCTGCTGGAATTTCCCGTTCGCCAAGCAAGTCTTCTTCTATGCGCATTGCGCCACTCCCCTTGTTGTTGCATATTGTTTCACGTGAAACAATATGCACAATAACTAACCCGCACTAAAACTTCCGTCATATACATCGATAGAATTTACGTAGACCTCAGCTAAAATTTCGATACTGTGCAAAATCTAATGGGGCACGAATCTGAATATCCAACCTGACAATCAAGCAAAGGAAACGCCGGAGCCGGAAGATCAAAAAATCCTGGCAGTTTCAGCCACTAAGTCCCAAGAAGCCCCCCACTTATTTAAGTGGGGGGAAATAGAGAACAACTGAATTTTTGATAAATTTAGTCTGAGGCTTGAAATCACTAATTTCGCGATGCTATTTTTTTGTTGGCTTCGAACTACAGCCTATTTCACCTAGCGAGGATAGGCCCCGTCTTGATAGCGATTTTATACAACAAATGTAGCCCTCACCTTATGGGTTGGTACACAGGCTGACGATGACATCGTTTCAATAATACGGTCCAGTTCCTCTGCAGAATGGAATTCAATTTCTATCTTGCTCTTTAGCTTACCTGGTTTTATGTGCACCTTCGTGCCCAATAACATCTTAAGACGATCTTCTGCATCCGCCATGAAAAATTCTTTTTGCATGGCCCGAGGAGCCTTTCGTGCCGGCGGGCTATCTACCAAATTACGAACCAGTTCTTCCGCATCTCGAGCCGATAAATCTTCATCAATAATCCGCCTTGCAGCTTGCATCTGAAGATCGGCATTTTCTAATGCCAATAACGGCCTTGTTTGTCCCATCGTTAATGTTCCACGTGAAACAAAATCCTGGATCGTATCCGGCAAATGAATAAGCCTTACCATATTTGCTACATATGATCTGCTGCGCCCAACACGATGAGCTACAATATCTTGTGTGAGATTAAATTCATCCATTAACCGTCGATAAGCCACCGCTTCTTCAATAGGGTTCAAATCCTGACGTTGCAGGTTTTCAATCAAAGCAATCTCCATCATTTGCGTATCTGTATAATCACGGATCACTGCCGGAATATTTTTCAATCCCGCTAACTGCGATGCGCGCCAACGGCGTTCACCGGCGACAAGTTCAAAACCCTGAGCCATTCTGCGAACAACAACCGGCTGTAAAATTCCATGCTGTTTAATTGACTCTGCCAACTCTGTCAATTTTTCCGGTTCAAAAATTTTCCGGGGCTGGAAGCGGTTCGCAACAATATCCCTTACAGCGACTTCATTGATATTATCCTGATCCATTCCCTGATCTCCTGCAGAAGGAATCAACGCATCCAAACCACGTCCTAAACCGCGCTTACTCATCCCCGATCACCTCCTTGGCCAGTTCTAAATAAACTTCCGCACCTTTCGATTTTGAGTCATAAATGATAACTGGCTGACCATGACTTGGTGCTTCACTTAAACGTACGTTACGAGGAATAATCGTTTGATATACTTTATTACGGAAATGTTTTTTTACTTCATCAACCACCTGAATAGATAAATTCGTCCTCGCATCAAACATTGTCATTAAGACTCCTTCCAATGTCAATGCCGGGTTCAAGTTCCGCTGCACTAACGAAATTGTATTCATTAGCTGAGAAACTCCTTCCAAAGCATAAAATTCGCATTGGATTGGAACCAAAACCGATGATGCCGCCGTTAAAGCGTTCAACGTAAGAAGCCCCAGTGATGGAGGACAATCGATAATCACAAATTCATACTGATATTTTAGTTGCTCCAACGCTCTCTTCAGGCGAGTCTCGCGCGACATAATAGAAACCAATTCAATTTCCGCTCCAGCCAACTGAATTGTGGCCGGCGCTAAAAATAATTTTTGTATTTCTGTTTGCACGATAATTTCTGACATGTCAACATCATTGACCAAAACATCGTATGTGCATCGTTTCATACTAGATTTATTGAACCCCAGTCCGCTGGTAGAATTACCTTGTGGATCAATATCGACTAATAACACTTTTTTCCCTAGCTGTGCCAGACATGCTCCCAAGTTTACCGCTGTTGTGGTTTTTCCCACACCACCTTTTTGATTGGCAATAGCAATTATTTTGACCACATTTTTCACCTCATATAAAACATCCAACAACCATCATTATATTATAATGTAGTTTCCCTAGCACGACAATAAAATCCTGCCCTCTAACTGTTTGTTTCGTAATTATATTCATTTTACATTGATCAAATTTCAACAATGAATTCACAAAAGTTCTTAAAAATCGACATTCTATGTGACCATTCATTTCAAACTCATGAAACATATGTCTTTTCTTGACAGAAAAGACTCCGCAGTCTATCATTAAATTCAAACATTCTTCTGTTCTTGCAAGTTACAGAACTTAAAGATCTCTGGGTCTATTCAGACTACGATCCAAAAACGAACTGCAAAAGGAGATCGTAATGCAAACCTATTATCCAACCATAACAAACTTAAATTTTTCCGAAGTACGCCGCTACGCAGGCCTCGGCCCAAAAACCGGATTTTCAGAAGAAATGCTTCAGTCCGCAATGCGAGATGCCGTGTTACTGGTCAACCCGCAGACAGTATGGAATACATATGTCTATGACGATATCTCGCATGTAATTTTGACGCCGGAGCCGGTTCCATTGCAAGGGAAAAATATACAAAGGTTTCTTATCGGCGCAGTGCAAGTCGCTATTGTAGCCGTAACAATCGGCACAGCACTTGAAGAAGAAGTTACCCGGAGGTTTACCGATAACGCTTATACATCTGCGCTGTTACTTGATGCAGCCGGTACTGCAGCCGTTGAGCAAACAGCGGATGAAGTCTGCCGGATGATTCGCCACAAGTCTGCTGCCGCAGGACTGGCAACCGGGAACCGCTTCAGCCCTGGATATGGGGATTGGGATATTTTGGCACAAAAAGAAATTTTGCCCTTGTCTGGCGGATCGACTCTTGGCATCAGCTTAACCGCCGCCGCCATGCTGGTTCCGCGTAAGTCAGTGACCGCAATTATTGGCTTATATCCTACGCAAAGCGAATGTTATCCAATTAATTCAAATCATCTCAGTTGTCAAGATTGCACGCAGGAGCCTTGTTTAGCACGAAAGGAGACTATGCCGCATGATAAAGATTTTTGACGGCGGACTGGGCACGATGCTTCAAGACGCAGGCCTGCCGGCAGGCTATTGCCCTGAATTATGGAACATCGAGCAACCGCAAATATTAATAGACATTCATCGACAATACGTCCTTGCCGGAGCAGATATCATTACAACAAATACCTTCGGAGCAAACCGGATAAAATTAAGCCATTACAACCTGCAAGATAAAGTCGCTCAACTGAATACTGCGGCCGTGCAAGCGGCGCGATACGCATGCGGAACGAATACGCAAATTGCCGGTTCCATTGGCCCTACTGGCAAATTCATAACACCGCTGGGCGAGCAACCTTTTGAAACAACCGTTGATGTATATTATGAACAAATCAAAAGTCTCGATACCGCCGGTGTTGACATGATCATCATCGAAACGATCATCGATATACAGGAAATGCGAGCTGCCTTATTAGCTGCAAAAGCAGCCACAAAAAAGCCGATAATCTGCCAATTTTCATTCGGCTCAGACGGCCGTACGGTTACCGGCACCGATCCTACAACAGCAGCGATCACCCTTTTCTCTCTTGGCGCAAGCGTAGTTGGTGCTAATTGCTCGCTCGGCCCGGAGCAGCTCTTGGATGTCGTCTCCAAGTTTGCCCGCGCAACGGATCTGCCAATTATCATACAGCCGAATGCAGGCATGCCTCATCTGGAGAATGGACACACGGTCTTTCCCATGACACCAAGCCAAATGGCACTATGGGCGCCACAATTAGTAGAAGCAGGGGCATCCTATATTGGCGCATGCTGCGGCTCTACTCCCGCACATATCAAAGCGGTTCGCGATGCATTGCAGGCCAGAGGCTACCTGACTACACCGCCGGCTCGCCCACAGCATCTCATTGCAACCGCCTTAACAAGCCGGACAAAGACCGTTTATCTGGGAGCAAACTATCCGACCGCTGTTATAGGCGAACGTATTAATCCGACGGGGCGAAAAGCATTGGCAGCTGACATCCGGGCCAAAGACTTTACCTCAATAAAAAAAGAAGCGCTGGCGCAACTCCAAGCTGGGGCGCAAATACTGGATGTCAATCTAGGCGTGCCAGGTATCGACCAGTCAGCTATAATGAAACAGGCTGTTGAATCGCTGTCGATGCTGGTCGCTGCCCCTCTTTCCATCGACACAACAGATCCATTTGCCTTAGAAGCAGGATTACGGCATTATCCAGGACGAGCTTTGATTAATTCTTTAACGGCCGAACCCAAACGTCTTGAGCAGTTTTTACCGCTGGCAAAAAAATACGGCGCTGCAGTAATATGCCTTCCAGTCTCTGGCGCCGGATTACCTGCATCTACTTCTGAAAAAATCGCTACTATTCAGAGGATGATCGACGCAGCTCGTAAGGTCGGCTTAAAAGATACGGATTTCATTCTTGATGCGTTGGTATTAACTTTGGCAGCCAACCCGGAAGCTGGCCAAGGTATTTTAGAAACCTTGAGAGAATACCGGAAGCACTTTGGTTATCCAACGACCATGGGATTAAGCAACATTTCTTATGGCCTGCCTCGCCGCGACTTATTAAATGCAGCTTTTTGCTCGATGTGTCTGGCATCCGGATTGGATGCGCCAATACTAAATCCATATGATCCTCTGATGCAAGATGCTTTGGCAACCTCAGCCGTCTTACTCGGTCATGACGTTGGCAGCAAACTTTATATCAAACGGCACGGTGTTAAAGAAACGCTCCTCTCTTCTGCAAATACGCCCCTCCCTTCCGGTCCGATCGAAGCAATACGGCAAACAGTCCTCAACGGTGAAAAAGAAAGCGTGATCCCTTTAATAAAAGCCGCCTTACAGGCCGGGCATTCACCGGTCGAAATTACAGATAAAGCCCTCACTTCGGCCATGAATGAAGTTGGCACGGAATTTGGCGCCGGACGCTGCTATTTGCCGCAAGTCATGCTAGCCGCGGAAACCATGCGAGCAGCCTTTTTGACAATTAAAGAAGCATTACCTTCACACTCAATGGACAGCCTTGGGACCATTCTTCTTGCCACAGTGGAAGGTGATATCCATGATCTTGGAAAAAACATTGTAGCTGCGCTTATGGAAAATAATGGTTTTTGTGTCATTGACCTTGGGAAAGACGTTTCTCCCCAAGTGATTGTTGATGCAGCGCAGACACACAAACCGGATATCATCGGTCTATGTGCCTTAATGACAACTACATTGCCTGCTCTCGATGAAACCATCAAAAAACTCCATGCGGTGAATACTGCCGCACGAATCATCGTCGGGGGAGCAGTCCTTACTGCCGAATACGCTGAACACGCCGGAGCCGATGCGTATGCCCCCGACGGCGTTCAAGCGGTAAATATTGCCAAAGGTCTACTATCACATTTGTAATTTACAGATAAAAGGACCCCATCGCTGATGGGGTCCTTTTATCTTCGCTGCTAAACGCTAGGGAATTCATTTAAAATTGGTGCAAACCCCATGCATTCCATGAACTTTGCCGAGGATCTTCATAATGAGATTCGTTGAGTTTAAAATGATGCAGCTCTTAATAAGCAAAAACTGTGCTAGCTAGCGTTTAGGGATTTTTAACTTCAGATAAACGGCTTCGTCATCCTGCGTTTGCTCTACTTTTATCTTCATCCCGGCCTTCTTCATTTGGCTGATCACGCTATTAATGGTATTAAGAAAAATACGAACATCCTTAATCATACGCACTATATTCTGCTTCGGTTTCGCCGGTTCAGCCTGGCGTGATACACGCTCCACCAATTCTTCTGTTTCACGTACATTGAGCTTTTTTGCCTGGATATCACGCAAAACACCAAACTGTATCTGTTCAGTATCCAATTTTAATAGAGCACGGGCGTGACGCTCAGTAAGATTGTATTCAAGGATCACTTTGCGTATATCCTCAGATAATTTAAGCAATCGTAGCTTATTTGCAATTGTCGATTGATTTTTGCCGACCCGTCGCGCTAATTCTTCTTGAGTAAACCCAAAATTAGCCAACAATTGCTGAAAACCCAGTGCTTCATCAAGATAATGAAGATCCTCCCGCTGAAGGTTTTCAATCATCGCTAACTCAGCCGCTTCCTTGTCACTAAAATTCTTTATTATTGCCGGCACCGATGATAATTCAGCCAGCTTTGCTGCTCTCAGTCGACGTTCGCCGGCAATCAATTCAAACCCAGCAGAAATTGGCCGAAGAAGCAACGGTTGAATAATTCCAAATTCACGAATGGAAGATGCCAGTTCCTCTAACGCATCGTCATCAAATAGTTTCCTGGGTTGATATGGGTTTGGCACAATTAAATCTACCGCAATTTCCTGAATATTCGCAAGCTCATCATCAGAAACTACAGCCGCATCAATCGGTAACTCTTTTTCCTGACTAGGTATTGACTTCCCTCCGCCAAACCCGATCAATTGTGCAAATCGTTTCATCTCTGCACCGCCTTCTCGCAATCCTCTAATATACTATATCATAATGGATCTTTTTCCGGTATTCCTGGTCTCCGTGGATATTTTTCCGGTGTCGCTTTTTGTTTTTCAATGAAGATAACCGCTCTCACATCTTCCAGTCCCGGCAAACAAACCTCTTTCACACGCCGGATACGCCCTCCCAATAACTTTACAGCACCCTCGGCTTCAGAAATTTCTTCCCGGAATTTCGCACCCTTCATCGCAACAAAATAACCGCCAACACGCACTAATGGCAAGCAAAGCTCGCATAGAACGCTTAGACGCGCAACAGCTCTCGATACAGCAACATCAAATCGAGCGCGGCGAATCTTCTGCCTCCCGGCTTCTTCCGCCCGCAAATGATGGATCTCTACGTTCTTCATTCCGAGGTCTTTGACTACCGTTTGTAAAAAGTTTGTCCTCTTCTGCAAAGAATCAATCAAGCAAAGATAAATATCCGGTCGATATATTTTTAGCGGCAGCCCTGGAAAGCCAGCGCCTGTTCCTACATCAACGACCGAACAGCCAACCGGAAAGACATCCGAATCCAGACAAGATAATGAATCAATAAAATGTTTAACAGCGATTTCCTGCGGATCAGTAATCGCTGTTAAATTCATTTTCTGGTTCCATTCCAAGAGAACTTCCTGGTAATGAAAAAACATACGAACTTGCTCGTCAGAAAGTGGCATCCCAAAATCAGCTGCCGCCGTTTTTAGGTGATCCGAAAAACTCACTTATTACTCACCTCGCCGCCGCTGTTCAAGATATACCAGTAAAATTGAAATGTCCGCCGGAGATACCCCAGAGATCCTTGTTGCCTGCCCTACGGAAGCCGGTTTGATTTTATTGAGTTTTTGCCGTGCCTCTAAAGCCAATCCGGCAATTATTTGATAATCAATATCCAGCGGCAACTGCTTCGCTTCCAACTTCGCCAACCGTTCTACCTGTTCCTGCTGTTTTCGAATATATCCTTCATACTTAGCTAAAATCTCCACTTGCTCTCTCACTTCTTCCGCCAATTCAGGCAATGTAAAGGAAGCACGAAGAGCCTCGTAGCTGATCTCGGTTCGCCGCAATAAATCATATAACGTCGATCCGCTTCTTAACTCAGATGATCCCATGGAAAGTAAAATCTGCTGGTTCTCCGGAGTCGGGGAAATGGTGGTATTGCGCAACATCAGAACAACCTCTGACAATGCATCGCGCTTTTTGCAGAAACGTTCATAACGGAGCTCATTCACCAACGCAAGCTTCCGGCCTTTTTCGGTTAACCGCATGTCTGCATTATCCTGCCGTAAAAGAAGGCGGTATTCTGCTCTGGATGTCATAATGCGATATGGCTCCGGAGTCCCTTTGGTGACTAAATCGTCGATCAGAACGCCAATATAAGCCTCTGCCCTCGACAAGGTAAATGCCGGTTTTCCTTGCACCGTTAATGCTGCATTAATCCCAGCAATTAGCCCCTGAGCGGCCGCTTCTTCATAACCTGACGTTCCATTCATTTGTCCAGCCGAGAAAAAACCACGCAAAAATTTACATTCCAACGATGGCGTCAACTGGGTAGGATCAATGCAGTCATATTCAATCGCATACCCTGGGCGCATGATTTCAACCTTTTCCATCCCAGGAATAGTCCGTAAAAAAGCAAGTTGGACATCCAACGGCAAGCTGGTGGACATCCCTTGAACATACATTTCACTGGTCGAGCGGCCTTCCGGCTCGATAAACAGTTGATGGGCTTCCTTTTCAGCAAACCGGACCACTTTATCTTCAATAGACGGACAATACCGCGGTCCTGTCCCCTCAATTTTTCCTGAATACAGCGGCGCACGATGCAAATTGTCCCGAATGATTTGATGAGTCGTTTGATTTGTGTAAGTCAGCCAACAGGGGATTTGCTCCCGGACAGCAATATCACTCATAAAGGAAAAATTTCTTGTTTGCTCATCCCCGGGTTGAATAGACATTTTCGAAAAATCAAGCGAATGACAATCAACACGCGCCGGAGTACCCGTCTTAAAACGCATTAATTCAATCCCCAAATCCCGCAGCGAATCCGTCAGATGATCCGCAGATCTTTGCCCGTTTGGTCCGCCAGGATATGCAAGATCACCGAGAATAATCTTCGCTCGCAAATAGGTTCCACTGGCTAAAATAACACATCTGCAATGATATATATCTCCATTTTCGCCTTGTACGCCACATACTTGGCCATTTTCAGCCAAAATTTTGGTAACAAGAACCTGCTTAACTGACAAATTGGACTGATTTTCCAATACCTGCTTCATTCTATCCTGATAAAGTTTTTTATCCGACTGAGCCCGCAGGGCATGTACCGCCGGTCCCTTTGCCGTATTTAGCATCCTCATCTGAATGCAAGTATAGTCCGCATTCAGTCCCATTTCTCCGCCCAAAGCGTCAATTTCACGCACCAAATGACCCTTCGCTGGACCGCCTACCGAAGGATTACACGGCATCAGCGCAATGTTATCCAGATTTAAAGTAGCGACCAACGTTCTACAGCCCATTCTAGCTGCAGCCAAGCCTGCTTCACAACCAGCGTGACCAGCGCCAATTACTATGACATCATAAGAACTTACACTGAACAATTTGTTTCATCTCCTGCAATCAACTCTTCATTCGTAATTTGATCATTTTCCAATACAAAAGCGACTAAAGATTTCATTAATAATATCTTCGCTAACCGTTTCGCCCGATAATTCACCTAGTTTTTCCCAGGCACTACGCAAATCAATCACTTGAAAGTCCGCAGGTAAGCCGGCGACAATCGTATTTTTTGCCTCCATAAGGTTTTGCAACGCTAGCCGTAAAATATTTTCCTGCCGTACATTATTAATAAATGCGCCTTCGCTTACACCCACACTTCCCTGAAATACCATTTCGGCAATGCATTGTTCCAAAACATCCAATCCGAGACCGGCGGCAACAGAAATCGTAATAATTTGACGCTCACCGACATAGCCCGCCAATTCATCTCTTACGAGTTTTTCCGGTAAATCCGATTTATTAATCAATATGATCGCCTTACGATCCGCCAGCAAACTCAAAACTTGGTGATCTTCCTGCGATAATGGCTGCGAAGCATCCAACAGCACCAACACCAAGTCCGCTCTCTCTACAAAAGCGCGGCTGCGGTCAACGCCAATTTTTTCAACTTCATCACTCGTATCACGTATGCCGGCAGTGTCAACAATGCGAAGCGGAATCCCGCGAAGATTAACAAACTCTTCGATGCTATCACGTGTAGTTCCCGGAACATCCGTAACAATTGCCCTATTTTCCCGCAACAATGCATTCAACAAACTAGATTTTCCGACATTCGGTTTGCCAATAATTACGGTCTGCAAGCCATCCTGCAAAATCCGCCCGGCCGCTGATGTGGATAGTAGAGACTCTATTTCGTCCACTATTTTTTGTAAAGACGCATTGACGCTTTCTGCCGGCAATTCCTCAATATTTTCCTCAGGAAAATCAATGGTCGCTTCCAGCTGAGCGATCATCTCTAAAATTCGACCTCGAAGTTGATTAATTTTACCTGCTAATTCGCCCTCTAAATGCCCGATCGCCATTTTCAAAGAGGCATCCGTTTTCGCACGAATAATATCAATAACCGCTTCTGCCTGCGTTAAATCAAGGCGTCCGTTTAAAAAAGCCCGTTTTGTAAATTCACCTGGTTCAGCTAAACGCGCGCCTGATCGCAAAGTCAGTCCCAATATACGACGCAACACAACCGAACCGCCATGACATTGAATTTCAACTACATCTTCTCTGGTATAAGAATGCGGAGCTTTCATTACAAGCAACAACACTTCATCCACTAAAGAATTGTCTTTTGGATCAACAATATGCCCATAATAAATTTGGCTTTTAATGGACCGCTCGATGTCTTTTTGCGTGGAACTTTGAAATAAACGAGCAGCAACGTTTAGCGCGTTCTTGCCGCTCAGCCTGACAACACCAATTCCGCCTTCGCCAACAGCGGTAGCAACCGCACTAATTGTATCTTCCTGCATCAGGCTCCGCCGCCTTCCTCTAAAATCAAAAATAGTTCATATAAAGAAACCCCAGTAATAATAGCCATTACTACTGGGGTCTAGCATATCCGAAAATTATCTTTTTAACGCTATAACCACTTTTCGGTAAGGCTCTTCCCCTTCACTGTAAGTAGATATGCGGGCATCGTCCTGTAGAGCCATATGGATAATCTTTCTTTCATGCGCACTCATAGGTTCCAACACTACTCGTTCGTGATGACGTTTCACTTTATCCGCCAATCGAAACGCTAAGCGCGATAAAGTCTCCTCACGCCGTTTCCGGTAGTCTTCTATGTCAATAACAATGCGAACCCGTTCTTCCGCATCATGATTGGCGGCCAAATTCGTTAAATATTGAAGTGCGTCAAGCGTCTGACCATGTTTCCCAATCAACACTCCTAAATTATCCCCATGCAGATGAATCATTTTACACTCATCATTATCCAAAATTTCAATCTTTACATCAATATGCATCGCATCGAATACTTGACTCAGAAAATCATGGGCTACGGTAAGCGGATCAATTTTTTTGGCAATTTTTACAGAAACTTGAATACGTGCAGGCTTATTACCGATAATACCAAACAATCCTTTACTTGGCACATCTAAAATCTCATATTCAATTTGGTCCTCTGTAACTTGCAACTCAGTTAGAGCCGCTGCCACCGCTTCTTCGATCGTTTTAGCAGTAAATTCTTTCGAATCCATGGTATAGCTGTACCTCCTCCTAAACCTTAGCCTTTGCCGGCTTTCGATACATAAACCATTGCTGCAATATTTGAATAATATTGCTGGTTACCCAATATAAGCCGAGCCCGGCTGGAAAAGTAATCGTAATATACCCAATAAACAGTGGCATGATATTTAACATCATCTTGCTTTGTGCATTACTTGTATCCGTCATAGTCTGTTTAGACTGGATATATGTGGTTACTGCCGCCAATACCGGAATAATATAGTATGGATCGCTCGGATTTGCCTGGGAAAGATTCGCTAGCCAAAAAAAGCTTGGCTCATTTACATAATTGTAGTCGCGAATTGCAAAAAAGATTGCAATCAAAATTGGCATTTGCACAAGTAAAGGCAAACAGCCCGCCAAAGGATTAACTCCGGCCTCTTTATAAAATTGCGCCATCTCTTTATTTAATTTTTCTTTATTACCCTTATACTTCTCTTGCAATTCCTTCATTTTAGGTTGAAGGTCCTGCAAACCCTTCATGGACTTAACTTGTTTCACAGTGAGCGGATATAACGCCATTTTAATAACGACTGTCAAAAGAATAATCGCTAAACCATAATTTGGTAATCCCATCATTATCGTTATATCATAAAAAAAAGTTAAACCGGCCTGCATTATGCCGCTCAAAAAATCCAACTAAAATCACTCCTCCTAATTTTGAACACCTTTATATTTAAACAGGATCATACCCGCCTGGATGAAACGGGTGACAGCGTAAGATTCGACGTACCGCTAGATACGCCCCGCGAATAGCGCCATATTTTTCAATTGCTGAAAACGCATATTGAGAACAAGTTGGCACAAATCGACAAGATGGCGGCTTCAATGGCGACAAAAATATCCGATAAAACTGAATCATGCCTAATAAAAGCCATTTCATTATTTTTGATCCTGCCCTATTATCATTTTCGATCTTTTAAATAAATCACGTACAGCGGATTTGGCTTGCTCAAATCCTGCCTCAATCATACCCTTGCGGCCTACTAAAAGAAAATTATAGCCGACAGGCAATTCATTTTGCTGCAATCGATAGGCTTCACGTAATAATCTTTTAACCCGATTGCGAATGACCGCATTACCCAACTTCTTACCGGCAGCAAAACCAATGCGCCGAACCGACTCTTCATTGGGCGCTATATATAACACGACCAAACGGTTCGCATAAGATTTACCAATACGATATACTTCCTGAAAATGAGTACTTTTTCGCAAAATATACTTTTTTTTCAATTTATAGCTCACGTTAAACCATCATCCTGACCTGACAAAGTACTTCTCGGTCAGGTGGAGTTTTCGCTCCTACTGGATCCCTCTGCCCCGAAGGCTATAGCCTTACTTAATCAATATACAACCCACTAATCCCTAAATAGGGGTTGCAGACTGTACAAAAATAAAATAACCAAAAGTAAACATGGCTTCCGCTACGCATAGGCGCCGTCGGAAGCCAGAACCACGAAGGCGGACCTAACTGCCCATATATCAAGCCGCAGCTGTAACTTCCACCAGATTGAAAAAATAGGCCAATATACCGGCCTATTACGCAGAAAGCTTCCTTCTGCCCCGTGCACGCCTTCTTTTTAAAACCATACGACCACCTAGAGTTAACATCCTCTCACGAAAACCATGAGTTCTTTTTTTCCACAACGTATTCGGTTGGTAAGTCCGTTTCATTAGCCCAACACCTCCTTGCATCCAAACAGCAACATTCAAAATAATCGACTATTACCCTAACTATAAAGATTATAGACCACTCCTATACCCAGTGTCAAGAAATTTGAAAGAAGATATCCACACGCCAATTGAACACCACTATTTACCAGTTATTTTTTTGTGCTGGAGGGTCACATTTTTGAATCAATTTGTTGATAACCTGTCCATATTTTGGTATCATGGAATAGTGATTAACAGAAAAAATCCTTTTCATAAAGGGAAATAAACACCTGTTATCCACAATTATACCTATTTATACACAAGTTTATCCACAATTTTATTTATCAGCAGATGTATCTATTTTATCAGTCCAAATACAATGGTACGGGATTTTTAAAAAAGCCGTAATTGTATTTTTTTTCGTCAAATTCACTTTTTTTGTATTTTATTATTAACATCTGTGGATAACTGTGTGGATAATTTATTTTTTCTTTGTCCGGACTGTGAATATCAGTAGGTTTTATCACTCATCATCCTGGTCCATTTGGCCAGAATATAGCAGACGAATGACAAAGTTAAAATGCTACAGGAAGGAATGAAACAGGTGAATAGCAGTGAAATGGCTTCCATATGGGATCAAATTCTAGAACAATTAGAAAAAGGTATTATCAAGCCTATTTTTGATACATGGATCAAATCAACGATCCCCTTGTCAATTACGGATACATTAGTAGAAATCGGAGCTCCGAGCCAATTTACCAAGGAGTGGATCGAAACTCGCTATCTTTCAACGATCCAACAAACAGTAGAAAATGTTCTTGGAAAACCAGTTCCTGTAAAATTAATCAACTTAAATATAAAAGAACAACCCCAGCCTGATATCGAAATTCCGTCCGCTATCGTTGCGTCTCCACTGATCAATAATGTGGAAATAACTATAAAAAATACTTCATCCCCGGTTGAAAACACACCAACTCTGCCGGAGAGAAATATTCCAAGTCAAACTATCGATTCCTCTCCGTTAATTTTGTCGAATTTAAATCCAAAATATAAATTTGACAATTTTGTTATCGGCAATTCCAATCGTTTTGCTCATGCCGCCTCATTAGCCGTAGCTGAAGTCCCGGCAAAAGTCTATAATCCTTTTTTTATGTATGGCGGCGTAGGTTTGGGAAAAACTCACCTAATGCATGCAATCGGCCATACAATCTTACGAAATAATCCCAAAATGCGAGTTCTTTATATCTCAAGTGAAAAATTCACAAATGAATTAATCAATTCCATTCGTGATGGTAATCCGGAAAGCTTTCGTCAAAAATATCGAACGATTGATGTTCTCTTAGTTGACGATATCCAGTTTTTATCCAAAAAAGAACATACACAGGAAGAATTTTTCCATACGTTCAATACCCTTCACGAAGCAAACAAGCAAATTATTATTTCTAGTGACAGACCGCCTCGTGACATACCGACATTGGAAGATCGTCTGCGATCCCGTTTTGAGTGGGGGCTGATAACGGACATTCAGCCGCCTGATTTAGAAACCCGCATTGCGATACTACGTAAAAAATCTCTCTTGGAAAATATTGAAATTCCTAATGACGTCATGGTTTTTATTGCGAGTCGTATTGATAATAACATCCGGGAATTAGAAGGGGCTTTAATTCGGGTTATGGCTTACGCTTCCCTTACTGGTTACCCCGTTGACATGAGTTTGGCCACTGAAGCATTAAAAGATTTATTTCCAGACGGAAGACCCCGTCAAGTAAATGCAAAATTAATACAAGAAGTCGTTGCTTCGCATTATAAATTAAAACTTGATGAATTATTGGCAAAAAAACGTAGTCGTAACGTAGTCTACCCTCGCCAAATTGCCATGTATCTTTGTCGTGAATTAACAGAAAATTCTCTTCCCCTGATAGGAGAACTTTTCGGAGGTCGGGATCACACAACTGTCATTCATGCGTATGACAAGATAAGCCGCGAACGCAAGGAAGACAATCAATTAAATTCAACAATTAAAGAACTTATAAAAAAAATTGAAAGCATCTAACGCATTCTTTGCTGCGGATAACCTTGTCCATAAGTTGTGATCTAAGCTGTTAATAACCGGCCAACAATGATTATTCGGTTTTCTTTCATCAATATGTGGATAATTCATGTCTTGTTATTCACATTGTTTCAACACCGTTTTAATCAACAGCCACCTGCGGTTTTCCCACTTATAAACATATATACAGCCCCTACGGCTATTACGGCTAAATTTATATTTATATAATAAAAAAGTCATATACAGGGAGGCACCCCCCATGAAAATCTCTTGTACCAAAAATGATCTGATGCATGCAGTTCTCAGCGTTCAAAAAGCCATTGCAATAAAAACTACGCATCCGGTTATAACAGGCGTTTATTTTTCGGCCGATCAGGATCTCTTGGAGTTACAGGCTACCGATTACGATATTGGTATAAGCTGCACAATTCCAGCGAAAGTAGAACAATCTGGTAAAATTGTATTATCAGGAAAATATTTACAAGAATTAGTTCGTAAACTTCCTGGCGATGAAGTCAACATTTCATCCGATGAAGAAAATAAAATGATTCGGATTACTGCTGGGTCAGCTCAATTTAACTTATTGTCGATTCCGCCTGACGAATTTCCTGTTTTGAAGCCGTTTGAGACAGATAAAAATATTATTATCCAAGACCATGTCTTTAAAGATTTAATCCGAAAAACAGTATTTGCTTGTTCTTCAGATGAGGCACGCCCGGTTTTTACAGGAGCTTTATTGGAAACGGATCAACAAAGTAAGTCTATTCGGATGGTTGCTACGAATACTCATCGACTTGCTTTAAAACAAATAAAAAATATTTCAGAAAATAAACCGCTAAAAATGATCATCTCAGCAAAAATATTGAATGAGTTGGCAAAAATTATGACATCTGATCAACAACAGGATATTAAAATTTCTTGGCACAAAAACCAGGTAGGTTTTCAATTTGATAAAATATATATGAATGCCAATTTGATTGATGGACAATTTCCGGACTACAACAGAGTCATCCCAAGCAATTTTGAAACAGTGGCCACTATTTCAACAGATCACTTATCAGAGGCTGTGGAAAGGGTAGCGTTGTTGGCAAAAGACGCAGAATATAATGTAATTAAATTCCAATTTAATAAAAATGAATTAATGATCACTTCTAATAACCCAGATATTGGAAAAGCTTGTGAAACCTTACCTATCCAACTAACGGGCAAAGAAATTGAAATCGCTTTTAATGCCCGCTACATTATGGATATTTTAAAAAATATTGATCATGATCAAATCACTTTTTCCTTAAACTCATCGTTAAGTCCGGCTAGCATTCAACCTCAGGACGATGAAGAATATATTTATATTATTACTCCCGTTAGAACGAAATAAGTATTTGGAGTAGGTTTAGAATGACAGAAAAAATATCGATCCATACGGATACGATTCAATTGGATCAATTTTTAAAATGGGCCGGCATTATCGATAGCGGAGGACAAACAAAATATTTTTTAGATAATAAAAGCGTAAAAATTAACGGAATTGTGGTTACGGAAAAACGCAAAAAAATAGTTGTTGGCGATATCATAGAAGTGAAAGATATTGGTATTTGGCAGATTGTTCATGAAAATTGAATGGTGTAACGATGAGAATACAAAAAATAATATTAAGAAAATTTCGCAATTATCAAGATAGCAGTATTTTGGTGGATAAAACATTAAATATATTTATCGGCGAAAATGCCCAGGGAAAAACAAATATTTTAGAATCAATTCATCTTTCATCACTAGGACGGTCGCACCGTACGCATGATGATGAGGATTTGATCCATTGGAATTATCCGGATTCCTGTGTAGAAATTTATTTTATCCGCGGAGAGACGGAACATAAATTAGCAATACACTTGCATAGAATAGGGAAGCGCGGTGTTTTTCTTAATGATCACCCCATTCGCAGTTATGAATTGATTGGTTTATTGAATACCGTTATTTTTTCACCGGAAGATTTATTTTTAATTAAAGGGACTCCTTCAGGAAGAAGGCGTTTTATGGATAGTGAGATATCGCAGGCGAACCCAGTTTACTTTAAAGAATTATTGAAATACAACAGGATTTTAATGCAAAGAAATCAATTATTAAAGAAAATACGCGAACGTTCACAAACAGCTGACTTGCTGGAAACTTGGGATGAACAGTTTGCTCCTGTTGCAGCCTCCGTCGTTGTCAAGCGAATAGAGGCTTTAAAAAAATTAACAATGCTGGCGAATTTAATTCACCGTAGAATTACGAGCAATAAAGAAAATTTGATGATCTCTTACAGTCAACATGAAGGATTATTATCTGAAAATAATTCTTCTCCTGTAATAAACGATATAAAAAAATGGTTTCAAAAACAACTTATTGAACATCGGCAGGAAGATATTTTTAAAGGAAATACCGGCATTGGACCCCATCGGGATGATATAGTGTTGTCAGTGAATGGTATTAATTTGCGAAATTATGGTTCTCAAGGACAGCAGAGAACAGGAATCCTGGCACTAAAATTGGCAGAGATCGAATTTATAAAATCCGAAACAGGAGAATATCCTGTTTTGCTTCTGGACGATGTGTTAAGCGAATTGGATAGCATGCGCCGGGGCCAATTACTCGGTTATATCCAAGACCGGATTCAAACTTTTATTACCGCAACAGATGCCGAAAACTTTGTAGATCGCAAGACGGGAAAATATTTTACGGTCAATAACGGGTCGGTAATGGAGTGAAAATATGGATAGTGTGGGTAATGTGCTGAAGGCTGCATTACAAATCAGTGGAATAAAAGATAAATTTATGATTTACCATTGTCTTTTGCATTGGGAAGAAATTGTTGGCCCGGACATCTCCTTACACACAAGTCCCGGTATTGTGCAAGGAGGAACTCTATTTGTGAATGTCGATCATTCAGTCTGGTGTCACCATTTGACAATGATGAAGGAAGATATCATAAATAAAGTAAATAATTTTGCAATGCGTTCTTTTGCTGCAGAAAAGATTATTCGTAATATTCGCTTTCAGGCAGGAAATTTAAAAAACAACAAGAATGGAAACAATTTAGAAGAAGAAGAAAAACAAGGCAATCCAATTGTGATGGTTAGCCGTCAGGAAATGGATACTGCCAATCAACTGGCAGCTATTATTCAAAATAAATATCTGCACAATAAATTAGTCAATTTGATTAGTACTGATCTGGCATTTAAAAAAAATCGACAAATAGAGCAATGGCATACATGCCAAAATTGTAAATCGCTTTGCTCACCGGAAGAAATATATTGTAATTCGTGTAAAATAATAAAAAAACATGAAAAAGAGTTGTCGATCCGCAAATTGCTATTGGATATTCCTTGGATTACTTATGAAGAGTGCAATCAATATGAAAGCTGCACAAAACAAGAATTTAAAAAGGCGAAAGAAAAACTAATTGAAAAATTTGCGCGGAGTATGTATGCTGGAAATCAAGATATGATGCAAACAGCAATATTGATTATGCTGGTGAAAGCATGTAGACCAGAGGATATAACTGAAGAAATGGAACAATATATCATTAAAAAATATAGCAGGAGGAAAAAAAGTGTTTTTACATCTAGGAGCTGATACAGTAATTCCATTAAAAAATCTGATTGCTATATTTGATTTGAAGGCTGACCGGATTGCCGTCAGCAATAAAAAATTTATTGAAAAAAATACTGTGGAAAAGAAATTGATTGATGTATCAAATGGTAATGCCAAAAGTTTTATTGTGACAAATAAAGAAATATATTTATCGGGAATTTCTTCTTTGACTTTAAAAAAACGGTCAGAACAAATTGAATTTTAATAAGAATTGGTTCAATTTAAGAATGGGGGAGCGTTAATGAGTTCGGATGACACTACGAATGTAAATGGCAGCTATGGAGCTGAACAGATACAAGTATTGGAAGGACTGGAAGCAGTTCGTAAGCGCCCAAGCATGTATATCGGGAGCACCTCGTCCAGAGGATTACACCATTTGGTATATGAAATAGTAGATAACAGTATCGATGAGGCATTAGCCGGCTATTGCACAAAAATTGACGTCATTATCCATCAGGATAATAGTGTAACTGTTATAGACAATGGTCGTGGAATCCCAGTCGATATGCATGAAACCGGGAAGCCGGCAGTGGAAGTTGTGTTAACAATTCTTCATGCAGGAGGAAAGTTTGGCGGAGAAGGGTATAAGGTATCCGGCGGGCTGCATGGGGTTGGAGTTTCAGTAGTCAATGCATTAAGCGAGAGAATGGAAGTAGAAGTACGGCGAGACGGAAAAATTCATTCTATTTGCTTCGAAGCGGGACGAACTGTTAAAAATTTAGAAGTAATCGGAACGACTACCGAAACAGGTACAAAAGTGCATTTTATTCCGGATAAGCAGATTTTTGAAGATATTGTTTTTAGCTTGGATGTTTTAAAGCAAAGATTGAGGGAACTGGCCTTTTTGAATAAAGGATTGCATATTAATATCACAGATGAACGCTCTGGTGAAAGCATACCTCTTTACTATGAAGGCGGTATTATTTCATTTGTAAAGTATTTAAATAAAACAAAAGAAGTGTTACATCCGGAGCCGATTTATATTGAGGGAACAAAAGAAACGACAATTGTGGAAATTGCAATGCAATATAATGACAGTTACGCAGAAAATATTCATTCGTTTGTTAATAATATTAATACTCAGGAAGGCGGCACTCATCTTAGTGGTTTTAAAATAGCATTGACGCGATCAATGAATGATTTTGCCCGCAAATATAATGTTTTAAAAGAAAATGAAGAAAATTTAAGCGGAGAAGATATTCGTGAAGGATTGACAGCCGTCATCAGTATCAAAATTCGTGAACCGCAATTTGAAGGGCAAACGAAGACAAAACTCGGCAACAGTGAAGTTCGTGGTATTGTTGACACGCTGTTATCTGCTGGTTTGAATGAATATTTTGAAGAAAATCCAGCAGTGACTAAAAAAATTGTTGAAAAATCACTCATGGCTTCCCGGGCACGGGAAGCGGCGCGAAAAGCCCGTGATCTTACCCGTCGGAAGAATGCATTGGAAATCAGTGCATTACCGGGAAAATTGGCTGACTGTTCCGTTAAGGATCCTATGCAAGCGGAAATTTATCTTGTTGAAGGTGATTCGGCAGGTGGATCAGCGAAGCAAGGTCGTGATCGCCGTTTTCAGGCAATTTTACCGCTGCGCGGTAAAATTTTGAATGTCGAAAAAGCACGGATGGATAAAATGCTGGGTAATGCTGAAATTCGTGCAATGGTTACCGCATTCGGCAGTGGTATTGGTGAGGACTTTGATCTGGAAAAAAGCCGCTATGGAAAAATTATTATTATGACCGATGCGGATGTTGACGGAGCACACATCCGAACGCTGCTATTGACTTTCTTTTACCGGCATATGCAGCCGCTGATCCAGAATGGGCGGATATATATCGCTCAGCCCCCTTTATACCTCGTAAAAAAAGGCAAAGAACATTGGTATTTGTACAATGACAGGGAACTAGACCAATTGTTGCTTAAAATTGGGAAAGACGGTATCAACGTTCAGAGATACAAAGGATTAGGAGAAATGAATCCGGAACAATTATGGGAAACTACCATGAACCCGGAAGGTCGCACTGTTCTGCAGGTGACGATGGAGGACGCGATTGATGCAGATGAAATATTTTCAATTTTAATGGGCGATAAGGTAGAGCCTAGAAGAAAGTTTATTGAAGACTACGCTCATACAGTGAAAAATTTAGATATATAACTATTTTGTTTGTGCGTTCGCAGGAAATATTATAAGTAAGTTTTTAAAGCATAAAATGTGACAACTGGCATTTTATGCTTTAGTTTTTAGAGACAAATTTAAAGTAAAAATACAATTAGATTTTTTCGCAGGAACAGATTGCTAATAAGATGAAAATTTGAAGGTGTGTAATATTTTGTTCAAAAGTGTCATTTTAAAATGACACTTTTGAACAAAATATTACACACAATTACAACAAAATAAGCGGATCAGCCGATTTAAATCGGCTGATCCGCTTATTTTGTTGAGTAGACTGAAGTTGGCATATAAATTGCAATTAATAAAAGTATATTTGAAAAACAACATAATACAGTGACTTCCAATTTATTGTCATCCTACTGGGGGGCAATAAGCGTTACGGTATAGCGAGCAATTGCTATGCCCGCCATTGTGCAAAGGGAGAGGTACTAAAATTAATTTTTAGGGCCTCTTTTTTGTTTGGCTAAAGTAAATTTATTAAGGGGGATTTTTGTGAACAAGTTTATTCGTGTCGACATGACAGAAAAAAAGGTCTCCATTCTCGAAACACCAGAAAAGTATTTGGGGTTGGCTGGTCGAGCATTAACGTCTAATTTTATTGCTGATGAAGTAAAACCGACCTGTCATGCACTAGGCAAAAATAACAAATTGATTTTTGCCCCAGGCTTGCTGAGCGGAACGACGGCAGCCCAATCCGGCAGACTTTCTGTCGGAGGAAAAAGCCCGCTTACTGGTACCATTAAAGAAAGCAACACGGGCGGAACTTTCTCACAAAAAATGGCTAAGATGGGTATCAAGGCGTTAGTCATTGAAGGGATGCCGGATGTTGACAAATTTTATATTGTTAGAGTCACTATGAATGGCGTTACAATCGAAGATGCACCTGCAGAAATTATTGGCGGATGTGGAAATTACGAAGCAATTCAAATGTTGAATGCGAAATACGGACCGAAAGTTGGTGTTGCTTTAGCAGGACCAGCAGGCGAATATCGCTTGCCAACTGCTAACATTTCTTTTAAAGATCCTGAAAGTAACATTCGCAGCGCTGGTCGTGGGGGATTGGGTGCTGTTTTAGGTTCAAAAAAGGTAAAGGCGATCATTATTGATGATACCGGAGCCCCTGCGAGTGTCCCGATCGCAAAACCAGAGGAATTTAAAGCAGCGGCAAAAACATTTGCACAAGCTTTGTTGAAACATCCTGTTACTGGTCAGGCACTTGCGGCTTATGGTACGGATGTGTTGGTTAATATTGTCAATGAAGCTGGTGGTCTTCCGGCAAAAAACTTTACTTCTGGTCGTATAGATTGGAATGATAAGTTTAGCGGTGAAACTTTGAATGCTACGATAACCGAACGTGGCGGTGAAGGCAAAGTGTCACATGGTTGCCATGCAGGATGTATTGTGAGGTGTTCTCAGTGGTATCCAGACGCAAATGGCCAGTATATTACCAGTGGCTTCGAATACGAAACAGTATGGGCTCTTGGCGCTAATGCAGGCATTAAAGAGTTAGATGATATTGCATATTTAGACCGTGCCATGGATGATATTGGCGTAGATTCGATTGATGTTTCTGTAGCAATTGGAGTAGCGATGGAAGGCGGGTTACTTCCCTGGGGCGATGGAAAAGCTGCTTTGAAAGCGGTTAAAGGAATTGCTGTTCCTACTCCATTAGGACGTATTATTGGCGGCGGTGCGTCGATTGTTGGTAAACTTTGTGGTTTGTTCCGTGTTCCGGTTGTTAAGGATCAGGCGATCCCTGCGTATGACCCCCGGGCGATTAAGGGAATCGGTTTGACATATGCCACTACACCGATGGGGGCTGACCACACTTCAGGCTATGCTATTGCTACAAATATTTTGAAAATCGGCGGCTTCGTTGATCCGCTTAAAAAAGAAGGGCAAATCGAGCTTTCCCGTAATCTGCAAATTGCTACTGCGGCGGTAGATAGCACAGGCATGTGTTTATTTATTGCATTCGCAATTTTGGATATTCCAGAAGGGTTCAATGCCTTGATTGAAATGATTAATGCCCGTTATGGCTTATCGCTTACGGCCGATGATGTGACTGCTCTTGGGAAATCAGTATTAAAAGTTGAACGAGGCTTTAATAAGGCAGCTGGCTTCTCGAATGCGCATGATCGATTGCCGGAGTTCTTTGAATACGAACCTTGTGCTCCGCATAATGCTGTGTGGGATTTCACGCCGGAAGAAATTGATGAGGTTTATAATTTCTAAGCAAAAAAAAAGATGGGTGCAGACATGGGACATGTTTGCGCCCATCTTTTTTTGCCAGTAAACTAATGCTATCCCGCCAAAAAGATGATCATTCGACTTCTAGTTCTACGCGGCGATTTTGGGCTCGTCCTTCGGCAGTATCATTTGTTGTGATCCTTTCACTTCGGCCTTTTCCCACTATAACAAGTCGGTTAGGCGCTACTCCTTGGCTAATTAAGTATCGTTTGACACTTTGCACCCTGCGCAAGGAAAGATCCATATTGTAGGCCTCATCGCCCCAACTGTCGGTATGGCCGGTTAAACGGAAGGTCCATGAAGGATTCTGTTTGGCCAATGTGACAATGTTATTGAGAATCGGGTAAGACTGCGGCTGTAGAGTATCTTTATCATAATCGAATTGAACGCCTTTTAAGATCATCTTGTCTGGTTTGATCACCGGTGAAGGCGGCTGCGTTGTTGCTTGCGGCTGCGTTGTTGCTTGTTGCTGCGTTGCTGCTTGTTGCTGCGTTGCTGCCTGCGGCTGCGTTGGCTCCGGTTGCTGTGCTTCTACCTGCTGCTGCATTGCTGCCGGTTGCTGTGCGGTCGGAGAGGATTGCACCAGCAATACAGTGATTGCAGTAGCTGACAGAAGGAGGCCGATCATAACCGAGACCTTCAGTCCCATTGAAGTGCGCTTCTGATTAGGGAGCTTCTTATTGCAGCGGCTCAGAGTTGCAGGCGGGGCTATTGCCGGTTCCTCCTGAGTAGGCGGAGAAACTGGTATAGCTTGCTCCTCTTCTTTTTCTTCCGGTACCGGGATAATGACAGGCGGGGCTATTGCCGGTTCCTCCTGAGTAGGCGGAGAAACTGGTACAGCTTGCTCTGCTTCTTTTTCTTCCGGCACCGGGATAATGACAGGCGGGGCTATTGCCGGTTCTTCCTGAATAGGCGGAGAAACTGGTATAGCTTGCTCTTCTTCTTTTTCTTCCGGCACCGGGATAATGACAGGCGGTGCGTTTGCCGGTTCTTCTTGAATAGGAGGAGAAACTGGTATAGCTTGCTCTTCTTCTTTTTCTTCCGATACTGGAATCATGATAGGTGATCCTATTGCCGCTGCATGTTGGTTAACCGATGATCTGGAAACAGTATCCGCCTGCTTAGGAAAATGATGAGACAATACCTTAGCTACCGCAATTTTGAAATCATGCTTGCTATCGATTAAGCCCTTAACAATAGCCATATAATCTTCAGCGCCGGTACTCTCTGGTCTATAATCCATTACGCTCATACCTGAAACCGGACTTTCCGAAACGGAAATATCTTCCCGCACGGTGTAGACAGGCACTCCATCGAGAAAAGCATCAATTTGTTCTAAGACCTCTCTATGCATTTTATGGCAACTGTCATAGCGTGTTGCGATAACATTTTTTAAGATTATGGTAGAGTTGGTTTGCTCTCGAATGGTTTGAATGGTCCCGAGTAACTGACTCATTCCTTTAATACTCAGTAAGTCTGGACACATTGGAATGATAACCCAGTGCGCAGCTGTAAGCGCTGCCAACGTCGTCATTCCCAGAGTGGGAGAACAATCCAACAAGACAAAATCATAATCAAGATTGACTAAGGCCCGCTTAAGTTGATAAACATTAGGTGTTATTGTTGCCAGCATCTCCTTCGAAGGAATGACGTCAAAACCACCTGTATGCGGAGTGATGCAAGACTCTAACTTTGCTTTGCCGTCAAAAAAATCAAAAATAGTTTTATCCGCATCCGTCATACCAAGCCAATAGCTGAGACTTTCTTGCGGGTCAAGATCGATCAGCAAGACGCGGTTGGATAATTTAGCTAGCCCAGCACCTATGTTCATCACAGAGGTAGTCTTGCCCACGCCGCCTTTTTGATTTACAAAGCAAATAATGATCATCGTTAATCGGCTTTAACAAGCCTTTCCCCCTTCCTAAACAATTGTTAGTGCAGATATGGGTAAAAAACCTGCCAGCAATTAAGCCAGTAGGGAAACAAGTTATTGCTCCATGTAAAACGAATTCCGTTAAAGCTTCTATCGCATTGGGACACTTTCAATTATTCTAAGAAACCCTATAGTTCCCTGTTGATAATATATCCGAACCCACTTCCCGCTAAAATACCTAACAAAATGTTTCCAACAATGCCAATTTTTGTTGGCGGCAAGAAAAATACCATGATCAAACTAAAGAATACAATGAGGCCAAGCATAATCGAAACCTTCATGCTGCTTTGTGGAAGCTTCCATTTGCTTGAATAGACAACAGTTTTTTCTTCGGCTTCTTCATGGGAATCCCATACCGGCAAAACGATGCGCTCCTGATCGACTACGGGTCGTTTTCGCTGACACTCTGTTTGCGTTTCTTGCACTGAAAGTTTAACAGGTGGTGATACTGTCGCTTCTTTCTCGTTAATTAGGGACTTTGGCATGATTTTCTCCGTATTAGAAGAATGTTGAGCCAGCAACTTAGCTGCAGCAGATTTAAAATCCTGGTTTGCCATCGCTTAACCCCCTTGGCAATAGCCATATATATTACCCGTTTTTGTGGAGATAGAGTTAATTAAGTTTTGGACTAAGGATCATGCCTGTCTTAAAGGTGAGATATTAATAAATTTCATTGTACAAATATTATTCTTTTAAATATTCTGAATTCCTGCACTATTTATTGAATTTATTCAACAAAACCAATGATTTCATTTTTACTAAAAAGCATTGTTTTTTTTAGGCGGATATCTTGCGGTATACAAGTATACTTTATTTATTTATCTTTACTTTTTTGCGCGAAATTGATACGATAATAATACTTTTTTGTAAACTAACCATTTTGTTTAGTTGTGGGGAGGATAAAATGAATAAAATAAATAAGGTTCTTGTGGCAAATCGCGGCGAAATAGCGATCCGTGTTTTCCGCGCTTGTCATGAATTAGGGATTCACACCGTTGCTATTTACGCTAGCGAGGATATTTTGTCACTTCATCGCTATAAAGCGGATGAAGCGTATTTGGTGGGTGAGGGAAAAAGCCCTACCGGAGCATATTTGGATATTGAGTCGGTTATAAAAATCGCTAAAGAACACGATGTTGATGCAATCCATCCAGGATATGGGTTTTTATCGGAGAACTCTGAACTTGCAAAACGCTGTGTGGAAGAAGGCATCATATTTATTGGGCCGCGCTTGGAACATTTGCAGAATTTTGGCGATAAAATCAATGCCCGCAAACAAGCGTTGGCTGCAGGAATACCAATGGTCCCGGGCACGGACGGTCCGGTTAGCAGTCTTGAGGAAGTAAAAGTATTTGCAGAAAAATTCGGATTTCCGATTATCATAAAGGCGTCCCTAGGCGGTGGTGGCCGGGGGATGCGCATTGTGCGCGGCTGGGATTCTTTGCAAGATGCTTATTTTCGCGCTAAGTCGGAAGCCAAGACATCTTTTGGCGATGATGAAGTATATGTAGAAAAACTATTGGAACAAATCAAACACATTGAAGTGCAAATTCTCGGAGATGAACAGGGAAATATTGTTCATTTGTTTGACAGGGACTGTTCTGTACAGCGTCGTCATCAAAAAGTAGTGGAAATTGCGCCTAGTCTTGCTTTATCGGAGGCAACAAGGTTAGAGATTTGCGACGCAGCTGTAAAGCTGATGAAAAATGTAGGTTATATTAATGCCGGAACCGTGGAGTTTCTGGTTACTCCGGATGGAAAATTTTATTTTATCGAGGTGAATCCCCGGATCCAAGTCGAGCACACAATTACAGAAATGATTACAGGCGTAGATATTGTTCGTGCGCAGATTTTAATTGCCGATGGATGTGAATTGCACGGTGAAGAAATCGGTATTCCGGCCCAAGAAAAGATTTTTTGCAATGGTCACGCGATCCAATGCCGTGTGACCACGGAAGATCCGACGAATAATTTTATGCCGGATACGGGAAAAATATCGGTGTACCGCAGCAGCGGCGGGTTTGGAGTTCGCCTTGACGCAGGAAACGCTTACGCCGGGTCTGTAATTACGCCATACTATGATTCTTTATTAGTAAAAGTATCAACATGGGGTTTCACTCATAAAGATGCGATTGCAAAAATGCGCCGCTGTTTGGGTGAATTCCGGATCCGCGGCTTAAAAACGAACATTGCTTTTCTGGACAATGTAGTAAAGCATGAAAAATTTGTTACAGCCACTTATGGTACATCTTTTCTTGATACGTCACCGGAATTGTTTGTATTCACCGAAAGAAAAGATCGTGCCACGAAAATTTTGAGTTATCTTGCCAATGTGACAGTAAATGGCTTTGAAGGTTTGCCAAAACGTGAGAAGCCAGTTTTTTCCGATCCCAGAATGCCGAAGCTGATGAATACTCAACTTATGCCCGGAACCAAACAGATTTTGGATGAGCAGGGACCTGATGGCTTGGTGCGCTGGATTAAGGAACAAAAAGAAGTATTGGTCACTGATACGACTTTCAGGGATGCTCATCAGTCCTTGCTTGCTACGCGGATGAGAACCTACGACATGTTAAAAATTATCGGTCCTACTGCAAAATTACTGCCAAATCTTTTCTCGCTGGAAACGTGGGGTGGAGCAACTTTTGATGTAGCCTTCCGGTTTTTAAAAGAAGATCCCTGGGAGCGTCTGGCCTTGTTGCGGAGCGAAGCGCCCAATATTTTATTTCAGATGCTGTTAAGGGGATCGAATGCCGTTGGTTATACCAATTATCCGGACAATGTGATCCAAGCTTTTGTTGAAAAATCAGCGGCGGCTGGCATTGATGTGTTCCGGATTTTTGACAGTTTGAACTGGATAGAAGGCATGCGATGTGCAATTGAAGCAGTCCGGGATCATAATAAAATTGCGGAAGCATCAATATGCTATACCGGTGATATCCTCGATCCAAGACGCTCTAAGTACGATTTGAATTATTACGTATCCATGGCCAAGGAATTGGAAAAGGCCGGGGCGCATATTTTGGCGATCAAAGACATGGCCGGCGTCCTTAAGCCGGAAGCAGCATACCAGCTTGTTTCCAGTCTAAAAGATGCGATCAATATACCGGTACATTTACACAGTCACGATACCGGCGGCAATGGGATTTATACATATGTCCGTGCGATCGAAGCGGGCGTTGATATTGTCGATTTGGCGATTGCTTCCTTGGCAGGGATGACTTCCGAACCTAGTGTGAATTCACTCTATTTTGCATTAGCCAATACTCCTCGGCAGCCCAAAGTGGATATTAAGGCGCTCAATGAACTATCTCACTATTGGGAAGACGTCCGGCCGTATTACCGGGATTTTGAATCCGGGGCGTGTTTCCCCAATGCAGAGGTTTATTTGCATGAAATGCCGGGAGGACAATACAGTAATTTACGACAGCAAGCCAAAGCAGTCGGGTTGCAAAGCAAGTGGGAAGACGTCAAGAATTATTATCGAAAAGTAAATGATATGTTTGGCGATATTGTTAAAGTGACGCCATCGTCGAAGGTAGTCGGGGATATGGCTTTGTTCATGGTGCAAAACAATTTAACGGAAGACGATATTTACGAGCGGGGCGAATTCCTGGATTTCCCCAATTCCGTTGTCGAATTTTTTGAAGGTCAATTAGGGCAGCCGTATCAAGGCTTTCCTAAAGAATTGCAAAAAATCATCTTAAAAGGCAAGAAGCCGCTTACCCAACGGCCGGGAGCATTATTAGAACCAATTAACTTCCCGGAAATTCGTCGTGTTTTGAATAATACCATGCCGCACCCGGCCAGTGATCACGATGTGTTATCGTATGCCCTGTATCCAAAAGTATTTTTAGATTGGCTTGATTCAACCAAAAAATATGGGAAAGTATCCGTGTTGGATACAAATACTTTCTTTTACGGCATGAGTCCGGGAGAAGAAATCAAAGTGAAAATTGAGGAAGGAAAGACGCTTGTTATTAAATTGATTTCGATTGGGTCTGCGAATTTGGACGGAACGAGAATTGTCAGTTTTGAACTCAACGGGCTGGGGCGGGAAGTTGTTGTGAAAGATATCAGCATGCAGACCGCTGTGGTGACCAAGGTCAAAGCGGATAAAGATGACCCTGGGCAGATTGGCGCGCCCATGTCAGGTACCGTGTTAAAAGTGCTGGTAGGAAAAGGAGACCGGGTAAAGAAAGGGGATGTTCTGCTCGTCACGGAAGCAATGAAGATGGAGACGACGATCCAAGCTCCTTTTGACGGATATGTTAAAGAAGTATATGTGAAACCAAAAGATCCAAGCCAAACAGGTGATTTATTGATGGAAGTAGCAAAGCAATTACCAAAAGGATAAATGATCACTGTACTTTAACCAATGAGAAAACCCGGGTTGTGCTAAGCTTTGACAGCGACGGCACAATCCGGGTTTTCTCATTTCATCATGCTATAGAGTGGTCATGTGTTTTTTCTGGCAAGTACTCGGTTGATGTATTCATTGATGTTAAATTTTCGCCGCATGCCTGCGTAATTCATATAGCGGATTTTACCAAAAATAGGTCGTTGCGGCCACGGCCGGTCATGGACACCGCCAATGCACCAGGCCATATTTGCGTAACCGATAGGATCATTGCCATCCAATTCGTAAAGGTTGTTTAAATAAATAGCAATGGCCAAAGCCTCTTCGGGATTTGCAGTCCACTCCAGTATTTTTTTTGCCCAGTACATGCGTACATAGCCATTCATTTTTCCGTTTTCAACCATTTCTAATTGGGCGGCGTTCCACAGCGGATCATGTGTAAGATGATTTTCCAATTCCTGTTGTGAATATAGATAAGGCCGATTATCGCCGGCATGTTGGCGCAAAGTCTCCTGGCCCCAGGAAGGAAAGCCGGAGAAATGGTCATAACTTTGATTGTAAAGGCAATAATTGTCTGCCAGCTCCCGCCGGATAACAATTTGTTCCAGGAATTTTTCAGTGGAGCTATCCATAGGATTGTGCCGCAACAGTTCCAGTACAACCCGTTGCGGAGCCAGTTGCCCGAAATGGAGATAAGGGGACAATTGAGATTGCCCTTCGACAGCAGGATTATTAACATTTTTATGATAATCCGACAGTCGGGTTTCTAAAAACGACAGCAGCGTTTTGTATGCTTCACGGCTGCCTGGAGCAAGCCAGTGAACTGGTTGTGCGGCTTCATTCAAAGAAAGTTGGTCTTGGATCCGTTCCCAAGATGTAAGTGGGCTTTCCAACCCATCCACATAGGGATGACGGAGTAATTGGGGGAAATCTATAAGATATTGTTTTAAAACACGATGCAATTTGGGGCGAAGGGTATAGGCTGCATATTCTTGTTTTGGTGAAGCCAGCCAGCAAGGAACAATATTGTGTGCATCGACCTCATAAAAGGGAATAGAAATAGTATCTGCAATTCGCTTGTTCCATTGTTTTTTTTGACGCAGTGGTGAAAAATCGGTCACAAGACAGCCAAAATTTCTTTTTATAATTAATTTTGGGATCACGGTTGCAGGGTCACCGATCACGCAAGTAAATGAAATGTTTTTTGCCCGTAATGCGAGTTCAGTTTCTTTTAAGCCAGCAGCCATAAATTCGTATTGTCGGCGGCTTAAAGGGCAAGGGGACTCAAAACAGATAAGGACATGAATAGACTCTTTGTTGTCCAGGGCCATTTTTTGCGCGAAAAGCAGCGCCCAATTGTCATCAGGGCGTTGATCGCGAAACATCCAATAGAGAATAGGCTGGTTGCTGCGTTGGCCTTGTTGGAGCAGTCTGACCCTTTCTTGCAATGTTAGCACCTTCCTTTGCGCTAAAGGATTTGGTTTATTCGGAATATAGGACTCTTTCGACAAATTTCGCTGGACTCCTACTCGATAATATGGCTGCGCAAAAACGAAAATCAGAAAAAATTTATACTTTTTGCTGAATTAAAAAAAGGAATCTTAAAGAAAATAGCGAAAATAAACAATAAATAAAATTGCGGGACAATATCCCGCAATGTGGCATAGTCTTATAAATGTTCAACTGTAGAATATTTTTAAAAGGATCAGCTAGGGGTAGGGAGTAATTTTTTAATAAAGGCGTGTTAGTGAATGGCGAGAGAAGAAACGGTTAAGGCTATATTTAAAGCGTTGGATTTATTGGAATATTTAGGAACTGCGAAAGTGGAAATGGGTTGTTTGGAAATTGCCAGGAACCTCAAAATCCCGAGCAGCACAATTTACCGCTTATTGAACACGTTGGAAATAAGAGGGTACGTAAAACAGAATAAAAAAACGGAAGGATATTCTTTAGGGCCTAAAGTATTGGATTTGCAGGATGCAATTGCTAAAAATACAGATTTGAAAAATATAGCGTATCCTTACATGGCGAAGTTAGCCGAATTATCGCGGGAAAGTTGTAATTTAGGCGTTTTGGACGGCAAGGAAATACTGCACATTCAGCGGGTAGAAAGTCCGGAAGTATTGCGGGCGAATATCCGCAGCTTTCGTCTGCCCGCGCATACTACAGCGATTGGTATGGTATTGATGGCGCATAGCAGCAAGGCGGAATTGGCAAAGCTTTTACAAGAACCGTTGCAACCATCAACGCAATATACGATCACCGATAAAGAAAAACTCTGCCGCAAACTGGAGGAGATCCGAATACAAAAATTTGCAGTGGACAATGAAGAAGGGTTTATCGGCGTGCGAAGTATCGCGGTCCCGATACACAATCACCTAGGACAGGTAATAGCCGGGTTAAGTCTGTTAGGACCTACAGAAAGGCTGACGCCCGAAAAACTGATTATCTGCAAAAAACTTCTAATTTCCACTGCCGATGATATATCAAAGGACATCTAAAAAATTTTCAATAAAAAAGGAGTGTTACCAGTGAAAGTACTCAGCGCTGAACCCAAGAAATGTACCGGGTGTAAAATTTGTGAACAATGGTGTACCATCAGCCATTATAATGTAATGAATCCCAAGAAATCACGTATTAGTGTTACCCGCAGCCATGATGATCTTATGAACTACCCGGTAGCTTGCCACCAGTGTGTAGACGCGCCATGTATTGCGGCCTGCCCGACAAAAATCAGTGCATTGAGCAGGGATGAGAATACCGGAGCGATTATTGTCGATGAAAACAAATGCATTTTATGCAAGGCATGTATTCGAGCCTGTCCGTATGATGCAATGAAGGCTTTTCCGGCGGCAAAACATGTTTTCACATGCGACCTTTGCGGCGGAGATCCGCAATGTGTCCAACATTGTCCGCAAGGGGTACTTTCCTATGAGGAAATTGCAAAGGAGGTTATATAAATGAACAACATTGGTATTGCAGGACGGTTGCTGCGCGTCAATCTCAGCAAAAAAACCTTTATAACAGAAGAATTACCGTTGGAAATGTTTATCGAATATATTGGAGGCCGGGGTCTATCGGCTTATTATCTCAATAAAGAAGTTTCCCCCTTCTGTGATCCGTTGGGAGAAGAAAACAAATTAATTTTCTTTAATGGCCCATTTGCCGGCACACTCGTTCCGGGCAATAATAAGATTAACGTCGCATTTAAGTCGCCTATTTCCAATACCTATTCTTATTCCTTGGCCGGCGGTCATTTTGGACCAGAACTGCGATATGCCGGGTACGATGGAATCATTATTGAGGGAAAATCAGAGGAACCGGTATACTTATGGATTGATGATGAGAAAATCGAAATTCGATCGGCGGCAAATGTATGGGGTAAGGATATCAAAGCAACAGATGATTTGATTCGTCAAGAGTTAGGGGCGGATCATAATATTCACGTTGCTTGTATCGGACCGGCCGGTGAAAATTTAGTCAAATATGCCTGCATCACAGCGGACGTATATCGTGAATTTGGCCGCGGCGGCTGTGGTACCGTGATGGGTTCCAAAGGATTGAAAGCAATTGCGGTAAGAGGATCGAAGGATGTGGCGGTTGCTGATCCGAAGGGGCTTATGGAGCTGACCGAACGTGCTTATGCGGCTGCGGCGCAAAACGCAAAAGCAAAAATTCGCCGGTTGCATGGAACGAATGAATTAGTTGAGCACATTAACAATGCCGGATTTTTAGCCACCAATAATTTTAGTGAAGGCTATGCGGAAGCATCGAAGATTTTTGAAGGGGCTTCCTTCCGCGATAGCGTTGTCTATACAGATGCGGCCTGCTTCGCTTGCCCAATTGCCTGCAGCAAAAATTGCAAAACAGAATCAGACCGGTTTGGCAATGTGCAATTGGAAGGACCGGAATTCGAAACGTTGGCGTTGTTGGGTACGAACTGCGGATTGACGAATTGGGAAGATGTTCTGAAAGTTTCTGAGGTATGCGACGCTCTCGGGATGGATTCCATGTCTGCCGGCGGCTGTATCGGCTTAGCAATGGAATGTTTTGAAAAAGGAATTTTGACAGTACAAGATACAGATGGATTGGAACTTAATTTCGGCAACGGGGCTGCAGAAGCGAAATTGCTGGAGATGATCGCTTACCGTCAAGGTATCGGCGCTATCTTGGCCGAAGGACCCGTGTATGCCGCGGAAAAATGGGGCGTACCGGACCTTGCTATCCATTCCAAAGGAATGGCTTTTGCTGCATATGATCCGCGTGGAGCCAAAGGAATGGCCTTGACGTATGCAACATCGCCTAAAGGGGCGCATCATATGGTGGCTCCTGTCTTTGGCGGTGAAATGGGAGCAGGAACACGTTTTGAAGAAGCGGGTAAGGAAAATATGGTTCGCGGCACACAACTGAATTTTGCGGCAGTAGATTCGTTTGGTATTTGTGCTACTTGCCAAAATGGATTGCCAAGACCCGATCAGTTGGCAGCTTTTAAACTGGTTACTGGTTACGAATTGACAGAAGCAAAAATGCTTTTCAATGCGGAACGGATTTTTAACATGGAGCGGATGTTTAATGTTAAAAATGGTTTTTCCCGGAAAGAAGATACATTGCCCAAACGGTTTACGCAAGAGACGATGTCTTCCGGAGAAAGCAAAGGGCAAAAAGTTGATTTAGAGCCGATGCTGGATGCTTATTATGCGGTAATGGGCTGGGATAATAACGGCATTCCGACATTAGAGACTCTGGCGAAATTGGGATTGGACAAATAAGCAATGGTGACGATTGAGTTGAGTTCCGGTATTACAGCCAGCTCACGCAACGAAAGGCAATTCTCTGTTGTTTATCGAAAATGCACGGTTGGTGAGCTGCTTGCGGAAGCCGGCGTGAACCTAAGCGAGGTAGGCATGGTTCTAGTAAATAAAAAGTTAGCAGAGCTGCAAAGCAGTATCGAGGACGAAGATCATATTCATGTGCTGGGCATGCTTTGCGGCGGTTAAAAAAATAATAATAAGCCTGAACGAAAAAAGCGCTGGAAACAGCGCTTTTTTCGTTGTGTAAAGGATATTTTCAGACAATATAGAATATATCTAATGAGGTGATTGCGATGAAAGCGAAGGATATTATGGTAAAGGATGTCATCACGGTTAGCCCGGAGGCGACAATTCGTGAAATTGCAACCGTATTAATTGAGAACAAAATTTCTGGCGTTCCGGTGGTAGCTGCGAATGGTAATTTGGTGGGAATCGTGACGGAAGGAGATCTTCTTTACAAGGAAAATAATCCAAGAATTCCTGATTTCATTAATATTTTGGGCGCTATTATTTATTATCGCAATGTGGAACGCTATAATGCAGATTTTAAAAAGTTAATGGCTGGTACGGCTTCAGAAATCATGACCGCCAAAACAATTGTGGTTTCGGAAGATACGGAGATAGACAAGATTGTCGGTTTAATGCTGGAGCATGATATTAAACGTATTCCCGTAGTAAACGGTGGTCAAGTTATAGGCATTATCAGCAGAGCGGATATCATAAAAACTTTGCTGAATTAAGCTTGAAAGCCGCTGTGGATTGCTCTGCAGAACCCCAAAATGGTGTATAATACAATAAAAATTACTTTTCAGGAGGAGGACGCTATGTTTGCACTCAATTTTCAATCACCGTATCATGAGGAATTATTACGCGCCCGTATTAAAAACTGTACTATTCGTTTGGGAGACGTAAGAAACGAGTATCCTGAGAATTCTATTGTTTGGATCACTTTTGGCAAAAAATTAAGCCCCAAAAAGAAACTTTACACTGCTTTCATCGATAAAGTGTATATTAAGAAGTTTTCCCAACTGACGGCGGAAGACCTGGTTCATCAAAATCCTGAAATTACGTCTGCGGAAAAGCTGATTGAATTTTTTGAAAAACTATATATGCATAAAATTACGGAAGAAGATATTGTCAGTGTAATTTATTTTTCGGAAGTAACACCGGATGAGTAAGGAATAAAAAATGATCCAGCTTTTTGAGCTGGATCATTTTTTATTCCTTACTGTCCCAAGCAAACGCCGGTTAAGGATGCTGCTTGAAGAAGTTTGTTATCCAGGGAAATATTGTTTGGCTTGCCGGCGACCACGCCAATTGATGTAGTAATAATTTCATTTCTTTGTAAGGCTACCATATGGGCATGATGGCCGCTAAGCAATGCATTTACAGCAGCAACTCCGTAGCGAGTCGCAAGTACGCGATCATAGGAAGTGGGTGTTCCGCCTCTTTGTACATGTCCAAGAACGGTGCAGCGCGACTCGATGCCCGTCAGGTCTTCGATCTGATGGGCTATTTTTTGCCCAACACCGCCAAGACGAATTTTTTCGAAACTATTCTCGACGATTCGGGCTACAGTTACGTCGCCTCCGACAGGCTTCGCCCCTTCCGCCACCACGAGCAGGCTGAACAGTTTTCCTCTGCTGATGCGTTTATTTATTGTGTCCACAACTGCATCGAGTTGATAAGGTATTTCGGGGATCAAAATACCGTCTGCCCCCCCCGCAATTCCGCAATGCAGAGCGATCCAGCCCGCATAGCGGCCCATAACCTCCAGGATCATCACCCGGTGATGTGATTCAGCGGTAGTACGTAATCGGTCTAATGCTTCTGTTGCCACATGAACTGCTGTATCAAATCCAAATGTTCTTTCTGTCAGGGGGATGTCGTTGTCAATTGTTTTCGGAACTGCAACGACAGATAATCCCAGCGAACAAAAGTCGTTGGCAATTTTTATTGTGCCGTCGCCGCCAATGACAACTAACGCTTCAATTTCACGTGCTTTAAGATTCTCTAAGGCTTGGTGTGATTTATCAACGAAAACCTTTTCGCCTTTTTCTGTGATGCAGAAATGAAAAGGATTGTCGCGGTTGGTTGTTCCTAAGATCGTACCGCCTTTGTCAAGTATTCCTGCTACATGATAGTCTTCCATTTTAATCATTTGGTTATTAACCAGCCCGTTATAACCGTTGTATATACCGATAACTTCTACGTTGTTTGCCATTGCGGTTTTAACAACCGCCCGGATTACGGCGTTTAAACCCGGACAATCTCCACCGCCGGTAAGAACCCCAATTCTTTTATAGTTACTTTTCATTTCGTTCTTCCCCCTTTTTAATCGCATCCGAATAATCCGATAATGGATAATGCTGTCAGCGTATCGCGGGCTTGCAAATGGGGCAGCCCTGCATGCGCAGCGGCTTTTCAAGGCGGCCTTTTTGCAGCAAGACATCATCATTAAAAATCTGCAAGGTCGGACCGTCAGCAATTATTTTGCCGTTCGATAGCACGACTGTCCGTTCGCAGAGATCGATCACAAGATCAAGATCATGGGTAGCGATAATTTTCGTATGTTTGAACGATTGCAAGAGCGTGATCAATTGTCTTCGGCAGTAAGGATCTAAGCCTGCGCTTGGTTCATCCATGACGAGGATGTCCGGCAGCATGGACAGAACGGAGGCAATGGCGACAGATCGCTTCTGGCCGCCGGACAGCTTATAAGGCGGTCGATCCTTCAAGTGAACCGCATCAACCGTTTTAAGGGCATCCAAGGCCCTCTGCGTGGCTTCTTCAGGCGGCAGGCCCATATTGAGCGGGCCAAATGCAACATCATCAAAAACGGTGGGCATAAATAACTGGTCGTCAGAATTTTGGAAAACCATGCCAACGCTTCGGCGGATATGCGTGAGTGTTTCTTTGTTGAGCGGATAGTCGCCAATTCGAACTGTACCGGACGAAGGAATCAACACGCCGATGAGGTGGGATAGCAAAGTCGATTTTCCAGCGCCGTTTGCACCGACGATGGCGACGGCTTCACCATGCAAAATGCGAAGCGACAGTCCATCCAACGCTTTGGTCTTATCCGGATACATATATTCAATATCTTTAATTTCAATGATATGATGGCTCATTAGTACCTCCCGATGAGCAGGGCGCCTAACCACTGCGGAATATTATAAATACGGGCTGCCAAAAAAAAGGCTGACCAGCCTAAACAGTATGCAATGTCTTTCTTTGCCAAGGCATTGTAGCGAAGCAGGCGGACCTCGCCGCTGAAGCCCCGGCAGAGCATCGCCTGATAAATTCTTTGTGCCCGGTCGATTGTTCTAAGCAGGAGCTGTCCCAGCATGGGCCCCCAGACGCGGAACGGAAGACCTGTTTCGTTAAAAGAACGCAGTGAATAGGCCAGTAAGGTGCGGGACAATTCGTCGAGAAGGACATACAAATAGCGGTACATAAACATCAACTGAATGACAAACATTTTTGGGACATGCATTCTTAACAGAGCTGAGCCGATTTTATCCATCCCGGTTGTTGCCACTAAAATGAGCGCAGAAGTCACTGCCAATATAAATCGCAGAAGAATAGAGAAGAAAGAGATCCAACCATTAGAAATCAGGAATGGACCAACTTGAAAGCCGGGCGTATGATCCAGTAAAGGATTGAAAATACCAATAAAAAGAACGAATGGCATGGTGGCAAAAACTCGTTTTGCTATTACGGAAAAAGGCAAGGCAGCTCGATTCATCAATGTCAGAGGATATAAAAACAAGGGGAACAGGCTAATCAGCTCGTATTTAGAAAAAGAAGCAACCACGATTAAAAAAATCGCGGTTGTAACTATTTTGGTGCAAGGGTTGAGCCGATGAATTTCCGTATCATTGGCAGCGAGTTCATCGAGACGGCGAAGATCCATCCAGCGCGAGTGCAAATTAATCATATGTACTCCTAAAATTAATGTTTGGCAGTCAATTGCAGGCCTTTGCCAATTAGGCCAACCAACAATAAAGTAAGTACCGATCCGGCAATTCCGGCGGCGGATGTACCGTTGTCGACGGTCGGCCAGGATGCTGATTTCTTACCGGGAGATTCCGCTTCGGCGGTTGCTGCCGAGCTTGCTAAAGTATAATCAGGAAAAAAAGAAGTTTTTTTCTGTATCTCGGCGAGAATGTTATGCAAGCCGGTGGAATTCTCCAATTCCTCTTGGCCGGTAATCGCAGAAATTGACCACTCCAATCCATCAGGATCAGACGACGCGAACGAAGAGAATATGCCGGCCGTGACAAGAGTAATTGCCAATAGACTCACCAATATGGGTTTTATGGCTAATTTTCCGAGTGGTTCCACTCGGATGATCTCAGGACGCTCCCGCCAGATAAAAAGAATAACGGCAGTGGTTATCAGGCCTTCAACAAACCCTATTGCCAGATGAATCGGCTGCATTAATAGTAGGAATGCAGTAAAGGGCAACTCAGAAAGGCCAGAGAAAAAAGTTTCCAGAACGACGCTGAACGCGCCTAATTGCAGACCAACAACGGAGGCCGTGGTTATGGCAAAAAAGAGCCGACGCTGGGAGGGATCGGTACCGACGATTTGTCTGTAAATGAAAGGGTAAGCGATGAAACAGGGGAAAAAACCTAAATTGAAGACGTTGCAGCCTAATGCCAAAAGCCCTCCATCAGCAAAAAACAGAGCCTGAACAGTTAAGACGGACGCTATGGTTAGAAAAGCCGCCCACGGACCAAGTAATATAGCGAGGATCATGCCGCCACCCAGATGTCCGCTGGAACCGGTTGCAGGAATAGTAAAGTTGATCATTTGGGCCGCAAAAATAAACGCACCCAATACACCCATAAGGGGGACTTTCTTTTCGTCAAGATTTTTTTGGACTTTCTTTGCTGAATAAGCAGCCAAACCGGCTGTTACAGTCCACATTGCTCCGCCGACAGCCGGCGAAAGTAATGCATCGGCCATATGCATGATAATCACTCCCAGGTAAATAAAATAAAGCTACGAATCATCCCAATTCATTCAGGATGTGACTTTCGTAGCCACTTCATTGCAACATAATGAAATACCAACCCATTCAGATACCTTCAGATATCTATCGCACATATCTTATTTGACAAAGTTGATGAAAATCCTTCTTTAAAAAGGGGAAAATAGTGCCAGCGTTTTTAATTCGCCGAACCAAAAACGCTGTTGATCGAGCGGGATGCGGTTTAGCCCACTCGAAGAAGAAACAACAAAATCACGGATGCCCGTTACAACGCTGGCAGGCTGCAGCCCGCAGGCAACGGAAGACAAGCGGGAGAATTGGCGGTAAACACCGATCCCGACATAGCAAGCAATTTTGGGTCTGTATTCCGTCAATTTTTTTCGCAATTCGATGCGGCCTTCCTCGTACTCGGCACGAGTGATTTCAGCGGCCGCTTTCGTAGGGCGAGCAACAATATTTGTGATCCCGTAACCACAATCCAACAGCTTTTGGTCTTCTTCCGGACGGAATTTGCGCTCGGTCAACCCGGCATCGTACAGCAAGCCCCAAAAGCGGTTGGAGGGGCCTGCAAAATGGTGGCCCCGTTCCGCTGATAATAGGCTGGGATTAAAGCCGATAAACAAGATGGTGAGAGACGGGCGGATGACATCAGGTACTGTTTTCATAGCATGAAGGCTTATCCTTTTTGCGCTTTGGCCCATGAATCACGCAGGCCGACAACGCGGTTAAATACAAGCGAACCCGCTGTGGAATCGATTAGGTCGGCACAGAAATAACCGAGGCGCAAAAATTGATAGCGGCTGCCGCAAGCTGCGTTTTGCAAACTTGGCTCCAACATGCAGTTCGCTAATCGTTCCAGCGACTTAGGATTAAAAGCGTCTTTAAAGTCGTTGGCTTCTTCCGTTTCAATCGCATCTTCCGGATTAGATTGCGAATCTGTTGCCAGCAAGTAATCATAGAGGCGTACTTCAGCCTGGATAGCATGCGGCGCTGAAACCCAGTGCAGGGTTCCTTTTATTTTGCGAGCGCTGGTCGGTCCGCCGGTTTTCGAACCCTCATCGTAAGTGCAATGAACTTCGAGGATTTCCCCGGTTTGCTCATCTTTGACGAAGGATTCGCACTTGATGATATAGGCGTGCTTTAAGCGGACCTCCTGTCCTGGTGCCAGACGGAAAAATTTTTTCGGCGGATTTTCACAAAAATCATCTTTTTCAATGAACAGTTCACGGGAAAAGGGGATAATACGAGTTCCCATTTCCGGTTTTTCCGGATTGTTTTCGGCGGTTAATTCTTCAACCTGGTCTGCAGGATAATTATCAATGATCACTTTTAAAGGATTTAATACAGCCATGGCGCGCGGCGCCCGCAAATTCAAGTCCTCCCGGATGCAGTGTTCCAATAGGCCCACATCAACGGTGCTATTGCTCTTGGCGACGCCAATCCGTTCACAAAAATCGCGGATTGCTTCCGGAGTATAGCCGCGACGGCGTAATCCGGAAATGGTTGGCATGCGGGGGTCATCCCAGCCGCTGACAAAGCCCTGTTCGACGAGTTCCCGCAATTTGCGTTTGCTCATTACCGTGTTGGTTAAATTAAGCCGGGCGAATTCGATTTGCTGCGGCCGATAGATTTGCAGGGCTTCGAGCACCCAGTCATAAAGCGGCCGATGGTCTTCAAACTCTAATGTGCAGATGGAGTGAGTGATCCCCTCAATGGAGTCGGAAATGGGATGGGCGTAGTCATACATAGGGTAGATGCACCATTTGTCGCCGGTACGTTGGTGGTGGGCCCGGAGAATCCGGTAGAGGGCAGGATCGCGCATGGTCATATTTGGTGATGCCATATCGATTTTGGCTCGTAACACTCTTGAGCCATCAGGAAATTCGCCATTTTTCATCCGCTCAAATAAGTCGAGATTTTCTTCGATTGAGCGGTTCCGGTAAGGACTGTCTTTGCCGGGTTCCGTTAGTGTTCCGCGATATTCCCGCATTTGCTGGGCAGTTAAATCGCACACATAGGCTTTGCCTGCTCGAATGAGTTGCGTGGCATAATGATAGAACTGGTCAAAGTAGTCAGAGGCGTAAAAGAGGCGATCATCCCAGCTAAAACCGAGCCAGCGGACGTCAGCCTGGATCGAGTCTACATACTCAACTTCTTCCTTTGCGGGATTGGTATCGTCAAAGCGTAAATTACAGAGACCCTGATTCTCTGCTGCAAGGCCGAAATTTAAGCAGATGGATTTTGCATGGCCGATATGAAGATAGCCATTCGGCTCAGGCGGAAACCGGGTGTGGACGCGGCCGCCGTATTTGTTCGATTTGTAGTCTTCGTTAATGATGGCTTGAATGAAATTGGTTGGTTGCAACGGGTTTGTGGTCATTGTAGTGACTCCTTCGTTTATATTATTCATTTTTTGTTCGCCGTTCATCGGCTATTTCCTTCCACCAAAGAGTCAATACAATGGATTTAGACAGGAATAGTTGTTTTTTACCGATTTACGCCGTTCAGGATAGCGTTTTTCAGTAATCAGTCCAGGTTTGCGGCGAAAAATTTGACAACATTGTCGGGTAGGTATAAAATAGCAACGTACTAACTGTTTGGGTCATATTGGGGCGTCGCCAAGCGGTAAGGCATCGGACTCTGACTCCGATATTCCTAGGTTCGAATCCTAGCGCCCCAGCCATTGATTTTACTGGATTCTTGCTCTGAAAAACCACTAAAAACAGCCTTAGGTGTGCAGTTTAGTGTAATAGCGGGGAAATTAAAAGCCGTTCAGCAATTTGAACGGCTTTTAATATGCCAAAATTCCAGATACCAGACCTTTGTATTCACCTTTTTTGTTACCAAACAAGGTTCAAGTAGTAAGCGACTTCCCATTAATAACTTATTCCAAGACATCTCTTCAGCGTATTTTAAGAAAATTCGATCCTTCTATCAATCTTAAGGTTTCATAAAGAGCGGTGCCACTTTGCAAGGTTGTATGGCGATTTTCCTCCAGACATCTCCTACAACATAAGGTTCAACCTCCAACCAGTTATCCAGTGCTTCTCTTGATGGATAATCTACTACCATCATTGAACCGATCATTTTTCCATCATCATCACACATGGCAGCACCATACAGGTGCTCTCGATCATTAAATCTTTTTTCTACGGATTTTAAATGTTCTTCTCTTACCGCTAATCTTCTTTCCGGCGCCTTTTCATCCGTGCCATCATAAGCCATAACTATATATTGCATTCTCCCATACCTCCTCATAAAATTGTTGAAACGGGGTATACGGTTTTCCTCTGATTTGATCCGTTGCTCCCAGATTTAGAATAGGATAGTTCTGCTTTCTTAAAAAGCACTTCTATACAAATTGATAACTTCCTTCTCCATTCTGGAGGATGTCGGTTGTCCTTTAGGGCGGTTTTTTCACTTAATCTTCACATTTTCTTCATAGGTTCGTCACATTTTCTAGATACAATAGGAACATATAAGATCGTAGGGGGTGGTTATCGTGAAGAAAACGATGAAAAAAGTGATTGCTTATTCGCTTTTAGTGGGTATTATGCAGTTTGGGATAAGTGCATCGGTACTCGAAGCTTCACCTAGAAATGCACAGGGACAAGACCAGAGACAAGAGCAACACCATCGGTGGCAAGACCAGAAACGGGATCAACATCAAGATCAATGGCAGAAACAAAAGCGAGATCAGGAAACTCGTGCGCAGTTACGCCATGAGCGGCAAGAAAATGAACGCCTATACCGAGAAAATTTGGAGTATGAAAGGCATATGCGTGAAATACAACGCCGGGAGTATGAATCTGAACAAGACTGGAATGATCGATGCTGGAGAGAAAATGAATATCATAATCAAATAATTGCGCAGATCGCACGTGATGTAGTTCTGCTGTTATTAGATGATTAAATAATTTTCGTAAGGCGTTTAATGCGCTATATACTGTATGAAGTTATTTACGGATAACGATATATAGTGTTTTTAGCAGGAAAAAAAAATTTTTTGTGGAAGAGTATATAAAAATATCGAAAGGGGGGTTTGGGAAACAAGTGTTTACTTCGCGTTTTTGGTTTAGCCTTGACATGAAAGAGCAAATTATAATTTCGAATGGTAAATTCATATTGACTGAACATGAGACAAACAACAGCCTGACACTAGGGGAAACGCTTGCAGAAGTGAAAGCGAGGCTTATGGCCTTAGAAAAAGAAAGCAATTTTCCCTCCTTTATGTGTGAAAAGGGAGATTTTCTTATTAAAAGTATCTACAAATAATCTGATCTAGAGCCTTCGGGCTCTTTTTTTTTTTGCTTCGCACTTACGGTTTCATCGAAGTGCTGTACAATCGAAACCGCGATGGCGGATTTAGAAAAAAGAAACCAACAGCAGAGTATTGATAAAACCAAACAATAGGGCGTAAGAGAAGTTTAATCTCAGACTCATGTCAATGCTGTTCGTTTTGGTTATGGCGGCAAATATAATCCCAGTACCGGCAAATGGCGATAGCATTGTATACAGCATATAGCCGTTTAAAAATGCGCCGCACATTTGCAGTTGAGATAAACCGACGGATGCCGGCGTTATTGCGACAGAAAGGGTAAAGATACTGACAATGGGGTGAATGCCGAAAAGGCCAACTGTTCCAACAAGACTCATCAGAAGGAGGATCATGGGAAACGGCGAAGTAATACCGAGCTGTTGGATGGTTGACGGCAGTAAGTGACGGATTTCGGACATACCCAATCCATAGCCAAATATGCCGATGGCAGAAAACAAAATAAGGTTGGAGTACATTTTGGGCAATTGTATCGTGAAGTACGTGTGGAACCGGTTTTTAAATACGGCTGTTCGCCGTAACAAGAGTGCCAGCAATAAAGGGACGGACAAGGAAACTAAGGGAACGGTTACCAATGCGCTTTTGTGGGTAATGACCTCGAGTAATAGAATAAAGATAATAATCAGCAGCATTTGTGCCGCCAGCTTATAGAGATATCTTATTTTGGCCGGATCGATAGGAGTATTGGCTGATTGGGGGTGCTGGCTGCTTGGCAGAGGACGAAAGAAGAGTTCCAATCGGCCAAGCAGGAGAGATAATATGATTCCTGCCAATGCAAGAGGAATCCCAAGGGGCATTAATTCGCGCCAACTGAGATGTGAAGCCTGAAGGGAAACGGCAACGGATACCCAGCTCGGCGACCACATTAGGTTCATTGAAATACCGCGTGACATTGCATGATAAAATAAGCGCGGCGGATATTTTTGGGCTACGCCGGAAAACAGCTGAAAAAGGAAAGGAATGGCAGCGATATTCAGAAGAGAAGATAAGAAGGCGCCGAACAGTGCTGTGACAGAGTAAAAGTGAAAAGGTTTTTGAATATACCTTGGCATTACTTCCTGCAGACATTCCAAATAAGGCTCAAAATAGAGCGTCATTCCCAGTAAAGGGACTGTGATTAGTAAAGAAGCCACACCGGCATTCGGCATTACAGCGTAAAGCCAATCCGAACCGGCAGCGTGATTGCTGAGGAGAAAATAGACGCCGATTACGATCAATGATCCGGAAAGAAGTTGGTAAGATCGTTTTAGTTTATGAAAGCAGGTTATAAGCACAGTAACGACAATGGCATTGATGAAAATCAGCCATAGTGTGGAAGGAAAAAAAGAATACAAGAGATAAAAAAATACATAACCCAGAACTAAACAAGCAAGACTGACGGGAGACAACAGGTTCAAACAAATCACTCCAGAATAGAATAGCAGGCGAATGTACAGAAGCTGCTTAATTATTTCAGTATAGTGGGAAAGGGGCGGGTAATCAATGCAAGATGACAAAATTATCCTGGGTATTTATGAGCATTATAAAGGCAACCGGTACGAAGTGCTCGGAGAAGTTACTCATAGTGAAACGATGGAGCGACTGGTTTTGTATAAAGCGTTATATGGTGAACGCGGCCTATGGGTGCGGCCCAAAGAGATGTTTCAAGAAACGTTGATTGTTGACAGTCAGGAAAAAAAACGGTTTGCTTATATTGGCAAGGCTTGAAGTAATCAATCAACGCAATTTGCCATGAACGGCTAGCCAAATGCAAGGAGGATCTTGCGAAGTCCAATCCACCCGGTGACGTTCATGGGCCGGAATGAATAGCCAGTCGCCGGCCTGCAAATTTTGTGTGCGACCATCAAGCCAGGTCAACCTAGCCTGGCCTTGGAGAAGCGCAACCCATTCGTCACACTCCTGATCATACCAAAAATCAGTCGGCGATGCCTGCCCGGTGGAAATAATCCGTTCGATACGGATCCCGTGGTCAGACAATAATAATTCGCACAATTCTTCATTAGAAGAAAGCGGCGGCAAATGAAATAGGTTCATGACGTTCCTCCTCAACTTCATTCATTCTCGGCGCATGCAATTTAGCTTTAGTATAATTGGATTGCGGCTGCTTGTCGACAGCCGATGCGTGGGAATAGTAACGTCAATACAGCGGATTTTTTAAAAAGATTATTCTTCTGATAGGGTTTTTTAGAGGAATGGGGAATAATATACGTAATAGTTTTTTGAACATTGCGACAAATATCGAGAAATAAATCACCCATTTGAAAGCAGAGGTGATGAATGCGTGTTGGAAAGCATTCATAATAAGGATGAACAAATTTTAGCGAACTGGAACCGGTTTATTCTTTCGCGAATATTGGAGCCGAACGTGGTGCGCCCGGAAATTGCAGCATCCTGGGACCGATGTTATACTGCCGGCGTTGATCCTTATGATGGTGTTGGTCATCGCGTACTACACCCTGTAGAACTCAAAAAATTACTTGCAGAGAAGAAGACAATCATTGAGATTGCCAAGCCGTTCATGGATAATCTGTATAATTTTGTTGCAGGATCGGGATTTATCGTTCTTTTGACGGATGAAGAGGGATATGTGATGGAGACCATGGGCGACCCTGATGTTTTAGAGCAGGCTGCCGCATTGCGTTTCTTCCAGGGAGCGAATTGGACGGAACAAGAAGTGGGTACGAATGCAATCGGCACTGCCATTGCGCTGAAAAGACCGCTGCAAGTTTCCGGGGCTGAGCATTATTGCCAAAAACATCATGCCTGGACTTGTTCTGCCGCTCCTGTTTGCAATCCTCATGGACGAATGATAGGTATTTTGAATTTATCCGGCCCATCAAGAGGAACCCATCTCCATACATTGGGGATGGTGGTTGCTGCCGGTGCTGCGATTACAGCCCAGATGACCATCCAAAGCCAGAATCACGAGTTGACGGTGACCAACAGCCGGCTAACCAATATCTTTAACACCATGTCGGAAGGGCTGATTATGGTGGATCGCTTGGGAATTATCCAGGAATTAAATCCGGTTGCCCACAAAATACTTGGCGCCGACAGAGAGCTTTTGGGAACAATGGTAGAAAAAATTTTTGGCAAAGAAAGTTCATGGACGCGAAAAATAATTAATAATAAGCAGTCGTACTCTGATCTGGAAATTATGGTGGAGACGAAACGCGGGCTGATCCATTGCTTGGTAAGCGGTGAACCGATTATTGATGAAATGGGTTTAGTGACTGGCGGAGTTATTCTTCTTCAGCCTATTCAACAAGTTAGAAAGCTAGTCAACCGATTTAGCGGGAATTACAGCACACTGAAGTTTAACGATATTGTCGGTGAAAGCAAGGAAATTCGTGATGCGGTGCATACCGCGACTTTGGCGGCAAACAGCAAGATCAATGTGCTGTTGGAGGGGGAAAGCGGTGTCGGCAAAGAAATTTTTGCCCAAGCGATCCACAATCATGGCGCTACTGCTGACGGACCGTTTGTTGCGATTAACTGCGGAATTATACCGCGAGAATTGGTTGGAAGTGAACTATTCGGGTACGAGGATGGCGCGTTTACCGGCGCTAAGAGGGGGGGAAAACCGGGGAAATTTGAGATGGCGGACGGAGGGACGCTTTTTCTGGATGAAATTGGCGATATGACAATGGATGAACAGATTGCGCTGCTGCGGGTTTTGCAGGAACGCAAGGTCGTTCGTATTGGCGGTGATAAAGTCATCACGGTTGATGTGCGCGTGATTTGTGCGACGAATAAAAATTTGCTTGAGGCGGTTGAAAAAGGCACTTTCCGCAATGACCTGTATTATCGCTTAAATGTTGTCCGAATTGTGATTCCCCCCTTGAGGGACCGTGGGGAAGATACGATAATGCTCTTTCGTTATTTTTTAGATCGGATTAGCCGCGAGCGTGATTGGCATTATGAACTGGACCCCGAGGTCATTCTCCAGCTGCGGCGTTATCATTGGCCGGGTAACGTCCGAGAACTGCATAATATAGCCGAGCGAGTTGTCAGTTTGGCGGAAGGCCCCCGGATCTCCCTGGTTCATTTACCGGCAGAATTGCTCAAAAGTTCAGTGCAAAGAGCGGAGGCTGCAAAGCAGTCTCTCCCTCTCTCTGATAAAATAGTGACCAGTTGGCAACTGAGCAGGAAACAGGCGGAGGAAGCGGAACGGAAGTTAATTATCAATACATTGGCCCGGCAAGAAGGCAATATCAGTCGGTCGGCTCAGGAAATAGGGATTGCACGAAGCACTTTATACAGAAAAATGCGCCAGTATACGATTGATGGGTAGAAAAATATAGCGATCGATGAAATGTGTAGCATTGGTGTATTATGACGCTACAATAAGAGGACATTTTTTTGCAACAGTGAGCTACATTGGTTTGCAAGCCAACAATTAATAAAGAAAAAATCCGCAAGAAGCGCGGATTTTTTCTTTATTAATATTGTCAGAATATTTTGGCATAAAACTTGCTGTTATTAATAAGTGGAGTTTCCTATATTCATTTATTGATGCAAATTACTCCGGAACGAAAGGGGGGGAATGAATGAGGCGTGAGCGTTATATTGTGGAGTTTGGCATGGGAGCGGATTTGCATGGCGGTGATGTCACAAAAGCTGCACAAAGGGCAATAAAAGACGCGATCTCCCACAGTTGTTTGTGCGGTTTGTTTGACATACTACATATTCAAGATCCGAATCGAATGGATATTGAAGTGAAAATCGGCTGCCCTCACCCGGAAAAGATTGATCGGCTGGCAGTTCTTTCCGCTGTTCCCTTCGGGAAAACGCAATTGGAAGTAACCGAAGGCGGATTAAGTGCGGCAGGATTAACGCTGCCGGCGCTCGGGCCGGGTGACACGATTGTGATTGCGGTGGCTGCTCTTACGGTTTATGTGAATGTCGATTTTTAGTCCAGCGCAAGGATAGGCGAAAACGACAAAATAAGGAGGAGACATTGATGGAACTCACTAAAGAAAAATTACTGGGTTTTTATGAAACAATGATGACAATCAGAGCCTTTGAGAGTAAGGCCGTAGCATTGTTTGCCGAGAATAAACTGCCGGGGTTTGTTCATCTTTATTTGGGGGAAGAGGCGGTAGCTACAGGTGTATGTGCAAACCTGGGAACCAAGGACTATATTACAAGCACGCATAGAGGACATGGCCATCTCATAGCCAAAGGCGGAAAAGTGGATCTAATGATGGCTGAATTATTTGGAAAGGCGACCGGTTACTGTAAAGGAAAAGGCGGGTCCATGCATATTGCTGACGTTGATCTTGGCATACTAGGTGCGAACGGAATTGTCGGCGCCGGGTTGCCAATCGCTGTCGGGGCGGCGTTTGCCAGTAAATACCGCAAAAGCGATGCAGTAGCAGTTTGTTTTTTTGGCGATGCGGCTTCCAATCGAGGAACCTTTCATGAATCGCTGAATATGGCTTCGATTTGGAACTTGCCGGTTGTATTTGTCTGTGAAAACAATATGTATGGAATTTCTCTCTGTCAGCGTGATCATATGAATATCTGCGATATTTCTGATCGGGCTTCATCATATGGCATTCCAGGAATTACCGTTGACGGAAATGATGTCATTGCAGTCTTTGAAGCTGCTTCAGAGGCTATAAAACGGGCTCGCCGCGGCGACGGTCCCAGTCTGATCGAATGTAAAACGTGGCGTCAGCGCGGTCATTTTGAAGGCGACCCGGCGATTTATAAAGATCCTGCCGAACAGCAATCCTGGTTGGAAAAAGATCCTCTTCCCAGATTAGCGAAGCGATTGATTGAGCTGAAGTATGCGACACAGACGGAGTTGGATCAAATCCAAGCTTCTGCAGCGGAACAGATAGAAGCGGCAGTCAAATATGCGGAAAGCAGCCCGCTTCCTGCGTTAACAGATGTTTTGACAGACGTTTATGCCGGTTAAATTTTGAAGAAAGGGTGAATGTGATGAAACAAATGACATATGCGGAAGCAATCAGAGATGCCATGAGAGTCGAAATGCTCCGGGATCCGAATGTTTACTTGCAAGGTGAGGATGTAGGCAAATTTGGCGGCTGTTTTGGAGTAACTGCCGGATTATTTGCAGAATTCGGGCCAGGTCGTATCATCGATACACCGATCAGTGAGACGGCGATTATTGGTTCGGCAGTTGGCGCTGCTGCGGCCGGGCTGCGGCCAATTGCTGAAATCATGTTTGTAGATTTCACCGGCGTATGTATGGATGAATTATTCAACCAGGCGGCTAAAATGAGGTATATGTTTGGCGGCAAGGCCAAAATTCCAATGGTTTTGCGGACTCCATGCGGTGCCGGGATGAGCGCAGCTGCGCAGCATTCTCAATCGATGGAAGCTTGGTTTACGCATATTCCCGGAGTGAAAACAGTCATGCCTTCTACGCCTGCAGATGCCAAAGGATTGCTGAGTGCGGCCATTCGTGACGACAACCCTGTCGTGTTCATTGAGCATAAACAGTTGTTTGGCCTAAGCGGCGATGTTCCGGAGGGAGAATATGTTTTACCGCTTGGCAAAGCGGATATTAAGAGAACCGGATCGGATATCACCATCGTCAGTTGGTCCTGGATGGTCCAGAAAGCTTTGGCGGCTGCAGAAATATTGGCAAAAGAAGGAATTCAGGCCGAAGTATTGGATCCGCGCACACTAGTTCCACTAGACAAAGAAGCCATTTTACAATCCGTCGGAAAAACCAATAAATTGGTTATCGTTCAGGAAGCGGTTCAAACAAGCGGATTTGGTGGTGAAATTTCCGCTATTGTGGCGGAACATGGTTTTGATCTATTGGATGCACCGATTAAGAGGGTTACCGCACCGGATACGCCAGTTCCGTTTAGTCCGGTTTTGGAACAGGCGTATTTACCGAGTGTAGAAAAAATTGTAGCCGCAGTCAAAAGTTTATTTTAATCCGTAGACAGGCGGGCGGGGGTGGAGAAATGGCTTTAGTAGGGATTATTGCGAACCCGGCTTCGGGTAAAGATATCCGGCGACTGGTTGCTTATGGCGCTGTTTTTGATAATCTGGAAAAAGTGAATATCGTTCGCCGTGTATTATTGAGTTTAGCGTCTACCGGCATTAGAGAGGTCGTGTTCATGCCAGATTATTACGGAATTGTTCCTAAGGCCGCCGAAGGGATTTCGGAGAAACATCGCTTGCAGATGGAAGTTTCGCCGGCAGATATTTGCATTACCGGAACTCAGCGTGATACGTTGCAAGCGTCTTTGCTTATGGCAAGCCTAGGGGTGGATTGCATCATTACTTTGGGCGGCGACGGCACGAACCGTCTTGTTGCCAAAGGGTGCGGAACGATTCCAATTTTGCCAATCTCCACCGGAACGAATAATGTATTTTCTGTTATGGTGGAAGGGACGATAGCGGGGCTTGCCGGCGGCGTGGTGGCCAAAGGAACTGTTAGCGGATTTCCTGCCGTACAGCCCAGCAAACGCTTAATTGTTTATAAAAATGGCGAAGCAATCGACAGCGCTTTAATCGATGTTGTGATTTTAAAAGATGAATTTATCGGATCACGGGCGGTATGGGATGTTGAGCGGATCGTGCAAGTTTTGGTTACGCAGGGGGAGCCGCATAATATTGGAATTTCTTCGATCGCTGGAAATTTGCAGCCGGTTAGCGCGCAAGAAAATTGCGGTCTGACGATTGATTTTGCTTCGAATGGAACGTTGGTCAGGGCGCCGATCGCCCCGGGATTGATCGAAGTGGTTCAGGTGAATAGTTATCGGCGGATTATGATCGGAGAGAGGGTTGCGATACGGGAAGCGCCTTGCGTAATTGCATTGGATGGCGAACGGGAGATTGAAGTCCAGGAAAAGGATAATGTCTTTGTGCAACTGGCATTTGACGGACCGCAAGTGGTTAATATTCGATCGGCTTTGCATGAAGCAGTTGGAAAAGGCTATTCTCGCCTGCCGCCGGCAGAATAATTGAAAAGTCAGTGTAAGGAGGTTAATCATGGCGACCCAAATCAATATGCCTAAACTAGGCTTATCAATGAAAGAAGGCGTCGTTGGCAAATGGCTTAAAAAAGAAGGTGACCGTCTTAAACAAGGGGAAGCGGTCGTTGAGATCATGACCGACAAGATAAATAATGTGGTTGAATCGCCCGTCGATGGAGTTTTGCTAAAAATTATCGCTGAACCTGACACCAAACTGCTGATTGGCGAGGTGATGGGGATTATTGGCGCACCGGGGGAAGATGTCGGAACTTTTTTGGCACCGGAACCGGTTAGTCAAGAACCCGTTGCTCGAACAATCGCTGTTCAGGCAGCCGAAGTTCCGGCGGGAGCGATAAGCGCTGGCGCTGAACGAATAAAAATTTCACCCATTGCGCGTAAATTGGCGCAAGAGCATGGGATTGACTATACCCTTCTTGCCAAAAACAATCCAGAAAGCCGTATAATGAAAGAAGATATTGAAGCGGCCATTGCGGCACGAGAAACTGCTAAATCCGTTCTCGCGCCAACTTCAGCCGAAGAACCATCGACGTTGGAAGTGATTCCCTACGAAGGCATGCAGAGAGTGATTGGGGAAAATATGGCAAAGAGTTGGGCGATTGCTCCGAAAGTCACTCATCATGTCAGCGTGGACTTGTCGCAATTTGTTGCATTGCGGACGAATATTAACAGCGATTTGGCTGCTAACGACAAAATATCCTTTACGGATTTGTTGGTTAAAGCAGTCGCTATGGCGGTAAAAAGTAAACCGCGTATGAACGTTTCTCTTTGCGACAGGCAAATTAAAGTGTGGCGGGATATCAACATCGGTGTTGCGGTTGCTTTGCCGGAAGGTCTGGTTGTTCCGGTTGTTCGCAATGCCGATCAAAAAACAGTGCTGGAAATCAGCAAAGAAATAAAAGACTTGGCTCAAAGGGCAAAACAAAACAAACTGCAAATGGAGGAAATGTCAGGCGGTAGTTTTACTGTAACGAATCTTGGCGCATATGGATCAGTTGACTATTTCACACCTGTAATTAATCAGCCAGAATCAGCAATTCTTGGTATCGGGCGAATACTCAAGATGCCGGTGGTGGTTGATGACCAGGTTGTTATCCGTCCCATGATCGGTTTGTCGCTGGCCTACGACCACCGGATTATTAACGGAGCTCCCGCGGCGGAATTTATGGCAGTATTAATGAAGCTAATAGAAGCGCCATATAAAATGTTCGTATAGAAAGTAAAGTTTTACAAGTGGCGTAAGGAGGAAAAATAATGTTAAAAGCTGCATTTCTATTTATTGCCCCGGAGGCGGATGCCAAACAGCATCGCGCTGCAGTGACAACTCCGATGGTAGAATTGACAGTAGTAGGGGTGAAAAACTACGAGGCTGCCTGTCAAGCTGCCAAAGAGTTGGTCGAGCAAGGGATTGGTGCAATAGAACTTTGCGGTGGCTTTGGAATTGAGGGAACGGCTGCTATAAAAAAAGCGATACCCCAAATACCGGTCGGCGTGGTCAGATTTGACGGTCATCCCGGGCTCAATGGCAAGAGCGGCGATGAGTTATTTAAATAACTCAACCAAAACGAATTGTAGTTCGAAACAAGGGAGAAAGCGCTGTAAAAAGCGGTGTTCGCTCCCTTGTTTTTTGTCTGTCAAGGCAAATTTTTCTAACGGCTGAATCAAGGAACACGGTTTTTTCGAAAGTAAATAGCCAATACAATAAAGAAGAAGACAGCGGTATTGTTGGAATTTACTTGCTTATCATATTAATTGAGAATTTTTTCACAAATAGTATTGCAATACAGAATTTTGTCATGTAAAATAAAACATGTTAAACTTCGGCATGTTAATAATTTCACAAATAGCATTAGGAGGTCATGTTATGCAGACAAAATTTGATTGCAAAGAAATTGACGCAATTTTACAGAGCCATGGGTATGAGTCAAATCAAATTATTCCAATCTTACAAGACACACAGGCGAAATATCGATATCTTCCTAAAGAAATTTTTCCTTATCTTTCAGCGAATCTCGGGATTAGCACGGCAAAGATATATAGTATTGCAACCTTTTATGAAAATTTTTCACTGGAACCCAAAGGCAAATATGTGATCAAAATTTGCGATGGAACTGCATGCCATGTCAGAAAATCCATTCCGATACTTGAAAAGCTGCATAAGGAACTGAAACTATCCGAGAGCAAGGTCACCACGGACGACCTTCTGTTCACGGTTGAAACCGTTTCCTGTGTTGGAGCATGCGGCCTGGCACCGGTTCTTACGGTGAATGACAAGGTGTACGGTGCTATGACGCCGGAAAAAGTGGAAGAACTTCTTGCAAAACTCAAGGAGGAAAACTGAGATGCTTTTAAACAGGGAAGAGCTTAAGAATGCAGGCGAAATTTATAAAGCGTCATTTGATGCGCAAAAAAAGAAAATCCTGGTTTGTGCCGGAACGGGATGCGTGGCGGGCGGGTCGCTGGAGATCTATGCCGAGTTGAAACGCTTAACAGAAGCACAAGGACTGCATTGTTCAGTGACGTTGGAAATAGAACCGCATGATGAGACTGTAGCGATCAAAAAAAGTGGCTGCCACGGTTTTTGCGAGATGGGACCGCTTGTCCGGCTGGAACCGCAAGGTTGGCTGTATACAAAAGTGAAACCGGAAGATTGTGCGGAAATTGTAACGGAATCAATTTTAGGCGATCGGTTTGTTGAACGTCTTGGGTATAAGAAAAACGGAGAAACGTTTCCGACTCAGGAAGAGATCCCTTTTTATAAAAATCAAAGCCGGATGGTGTTAGAGCATTGCGGTCATATTGATGCTACGTCCATCACGGAGTATTTAGCGATTGGCGGCTATAAGGCATTTGAAAAAGCGCTCTTTGATATGAAACCAGAAGAAATTGTAAAAACGATTGAGGATGCCAGCTTGCGCGGACGGGGCGGCGGCGGATATCCGACCGGTCATAAATGGAAACAGGTTATGCGGCAAAAAGAAGCCATGAAATATGTTGTCTGCAACGGAGATGAGGGTGACCCGGGCGCATTTATGGATCGAAGCGTAATGGAAGGCGATCCGCATCGAATGCTGGAAGGCATGATGATTGCCGGCATTGCTTGCGGCGCATCAGAAGGTTATATTTACGTCCGGGCCGAATATCCGCTAGCCGTCGAGCGTTTGGAAGGTGCGATTGCGGAGGCAAGAAAATATGGGCTGCTTGGGGCAAATATCCTTGGATCCGGCCATGCGTTTGATATCAAAATCAGTAAAGGGGCAGGCGCGTTTGTCTGCGGTGAAGGAAGCGCGTTGACGGCTTCGATTGAAGGGAAGCGCGGTATGCCGCGGGTTAAGCCGCCTAGGACGGTGGAACAAGGGCTTTTCGGTAAACCGACCGTTCTTAATAATGTGGAGACATTCGCCAATGTTCCGCTGATTATTAAAAATGGCGCGCAGTGGTATAAAAAAATTGGTCCGGAAAACAGTCCCGGCACAAAAGCATTCGCACTAACAGGCAATATTGAAAATACGGGCCTGATTGAAGTGCCCATGGGCACGACATTGCGCGAAGTCATTTATGATATCGGCGGGGGAATGCGCGGCGGCGCCGAGTTCAAGGCAGTGCAGATCGGCGGACCTTCGGGCGGTTGTTTGACGCAAGAACATCTTGATATGCCGCTTGACTTTGACTCGCTAACAAAAGCAGGAGCGATGATTGGCTCCGGCGGACTTGTGGTGATGGATGAACACACGTGCATGGTCGAAGTAGCGCGGTTTTTTATGAACTTTACCCAAAATGAATCTTGCGGAAAATGTGTGCCCTGCCGTGAAGGTACGAAACGAATGTTGGCAATTCTCGAGAAAATTGTTTCCGGGCAAGGGGAACTGGAAGATATTGATATGCTGCTGGAACTTGCCGATATGATTTCGGCAACGGCATTATGCGGTCTTGGCAAGACGGCTGCGTTTCCGGTTATTAGTACGATCAAATATTTCCGGGATGAATATGAAGCTCATGTGGTAGAAAAACGCTGTCCGACCAAAACTTGTCAAAAATTGAAAAAAATCGTGATTGATGAAACGCTTTGCCGTGGATGTTCAAAATGTTCGCGGGTGTGTCCGGTGGGAGCAATTTCCGGCAAGATTAAGGAACCATTTGTGATCGATGCCGGAAAATGCATAAAGTGCGGCGCCTGTATAGAATCATGCGCGTTCAAGGCAATAAAGGAGGACTGACGTTGTGAACACGGAATTCATGATAGTAGATAATATGCCGATAGAAATTTCAGGAGAAAAAAATGTTCTGGATGTGATCCGTAAAGCGGGAATTGATTTACCCACCTTTTGCTATCACTCGGAACTGTCTGTTTACGGCGCTTGCCGCATGTGTGTTGTGGAGGATAAGCGGGGCGCGATCCATGCTGCTTGTTCGACCCCGCCGAAGGCTGGCATGGAACTGCGAACGAATACGCCGCGCCTGCGAAAATATAGAAAAATGATTTTGGAACTGTTTCTTGCGAACCATTGCCGGGATTGCACGACTTGCGAAAAAAACGGCAAATGCAAATTGCAGGAATTGGCACAGCGGTTTGGCATCAAACAAGTCCGGTTTAACAACACGTCAACCGATTCAGAAATGGACTCTTCGTCGTTATGCATTACGCGCGACAAAAACAAATGCATTCTTTGCGGCGACTGTGTACGAATGTGTGAAGAAGTGCAGAATGTCGGAGCGATCGATTTTGCTTTTCGCGGTTCAAAAATGCGCGTGACAACAGCGTTTGACGAACCAATCGCCAACACGAATTGTGTAGGTTGCGGCCAATGCGCAGCTGTTTGCCCAACCGGTGCAATCGTTGTCAAAAATGATACTGTGAATTTGTGGAAGGAACTCAGTACTGAGGATACCAAGGTACTTGTACAAATTGCTCCTGCCGTCAGAGTCGGAATCGGGCAAGAATTTGGTCTGCCGGAAGGGAAAAATGCAATGGGGCGGATTGTGGCTGCTTTGCGTCGGATTGGCTTTGACGAGGTATTTGATACTACCGTTGGCGCAGATCTCACTGTATTGGAAGAAACCGGAGAATTTATGGGGCGCCTTCAAAAAGGTGAGAAATTGCCATTATTCACTTCTTGCTGTCCGGCTTGGGTAAAGTATGCTGAATTTAATTATCCGCAGCTTATGGAAAATATTTCTACTTGCCGCTCGCCGATGCAAATGTTTGGATCGGTGCTGAAGGAACACTATAGCCATTCCCATAAAAAAGTTGTTGTTGTTGCGGTGATGCCTTGTACTGCCAAAAAAGCGGAAGCATCACGCGATGAATTTAAAGAAAACGGAATTCCTTATGTTGATTATGTGATCAGTACGCAGGAACTAATACAGATGATAAGAGAAGCGGGCATTGTCTTTTCGGAAATAGAACCGGAAGCCGTTGACATGCCGTTCGGCACGACGAGCGGTGCGGGCGTGATCTTCGGCGTGACAGGCGGGGTTACCGAGGCCGTTGTAAGAAGAATATCCGATGATAAATCCATTTCCGCTTTGCGGGCCATTGCTTTTACAGGGATCCGCGGAATGGATGGCGTCAAGGAAGCAAGTCTGGATTTCAATGGTCGCGAGGTCAAGATAGCGATTGTCAGCGGTTTGAAAAATGCGGATAATTTGATCAAACAAATCCAAAGCGGGGAGAAGAGTTATGACTTTATTGAAGTGATGGCTTGTCCCGGCGGATGCATTTGCGGAGCGGGACAGCCGGTTGCACATGGGGATAGCAAGAAAAGCAGAAGCGCAGGTCTTTATGAAGCGGACCGGATGAGCAACATTAAGCGATCAGAAGAAAATCCAGTGATTATGGCTCTTTACGGCGGCTTGTTGAAAGGGAAAACACACAAGCTTCTTCATGTAAAGTACCATCGAAAGGGATGAGCAATATGATGAAAATCAATGTTTGCATAGGCAGTGCCTGCCATCTCAAAGGATCTTACAATGTGATCAATTCATTCCAACAATTAGCAGAAGAATTTGGTCTTTCTAATCAGGTTGAAGTACAGGCGGCTTTTTGTCTTGGACACTGTACGCAGGGAGTATCGGTACAAATTGACGATGGTGAAGTGCAAAGCGTATCAGGATCAACGGCGAGAGAATTTTTCACGAACAATGTGTTGTCCAAAGCCGGTGAATGGAGTAAGTGATGATGAAACCGGTGCTTGTGGAAATTTGCATGGGGACTTCCTGCTATCTTTTAGGAGCTCAAGCTTTGCTCGATGCGATCGAGAGGCTCCCGGCAGAGAAACGGAACCAGATTAATTTGTGTGAAGTGGCTTGTTTTCCCGAATGCCGCAAAGGACCAAGCGTACGAATCAATGGGACAATGCTTTCGGGGATGACGCCAAGTCATTTGTTGGCAAAAATTGAGGAATACATTCATTAATGTATGGTGTCAGGGCTACTAGGTGATGCAGTCCGTTTTCAGGGAACCAATTGCGGTTTCTTGCGAACGGACTTTTTGCATTGCTCATATTTTAAAACCCGCTTTCCCTGTGAAGACAGATATGAGATAATGAGCGCTATACAGAAACATCGCCAAGTGACAAGCATTAGAAGAATGAAGGATGATAACGATCCTGTTTGCCGAGGCAATAAAAAAACTACTGCCGGATTTTAAAAAATAGTCTGTAAATCGACGGAATTTTTTAAAAACAGGCAGGATTTTTTCTCTTGTGAATGAATTTAAGATAGAATAATAACATAAATAAAATGAGGAGGCGTCGTATGACCGACAAAAATTTTGAATTAAAATATGGTCAAACAAAATTATCGCTTACTATCCCCGCGGAGCAAGTTATTTGTGAAATTTTGGGCAAGGAGTATCCGCCCATTTCGGACCTGAATGCTGCCGTAAAAACAGCATTAATGCATCCGATTGATTCTCCGCCGTTGCGTGAAGTGGTCCGTCCAGGCGAAACGGCAGTGATTTTGGTGAGCGATATTACTCGGATATGGCAGCGGATGGATTTGATTTTGCCGATCATGCTGGATGAATTAAATGCGGCCGGGGTGCCAGATCAAAATATTACGATCCTCATTGTTGTTGGCGGGCACCGGCTGAACAGCGATGAAGAGTTTCGGATGCTATGCGGCGAGACCGTTTGCCATCGGGTGCGGGTAATGAACCATGATGCCTATGATGAACCCAATATGGTTTACATGGGTAAAACCAGCCGGGGAACAGAAGTGTCGCTAAACCGGGTGGTAGCGGAAGCGGACCGGGTGATCTTGACAGGGGGAATAATTTACCATTATTTGGTGGGATATGGCGGCGGCAGAAAAAGCATTATGCCCGGATGCAGTTCCATTAAGACGATTCGTCAAAGTCACTTGTGGGGACTGGGGCCTAACTTGGGTGACGGATCCAACCCGGATTCCATTTCAGGAAAAACAAAGGGCAATGCATGTAATGAAGACATGGTCGAAGTTGCAGCATTTGCGAAACCGGATTTCATGATCAATCTCGTTCCCAACGCAGAAGGAAAAGTGGCAGGCATCTTTGCCGGTAACTGGATTTCTGCTTGGCAAGAGGGCGTGAAACTGGTTGATGAAATCTATGGGGTGGAAATTCCAGCCAAAGCGGATATCGTCGTCACTACGGCCGGCGGTTACCCGAAAGATATCAACTTATATCAGACCGGGAAAACGATGGACAATGCCTGTTATGCGGTCAAACGAGGCGGCGTGGTCATTTTGTTGAGTGAATGTCCGGATATTTACGAACCGCTGGAATTCTCTGATTGGTTCAAGCTTGGCGGCATTCGGATGGCCGAAAAAGCTCTGCGCGATGCGTTTACCATTCCTGGCTATGTTGCCTTTAAAGAAATGGAATGCAGCGAGATTGCGACGTTTATTATGATCACGAAAAAAGAAAATAAAGATTTGGTAGAAAAAGCGAATATGATCCCGGTAGAAACAATGGAAGAAGCGCTGAAAATAGCCTATGAAAAATGCGCAGATGCCAAACCGCAATTCATTGTTATGCCGCAAGGCGCGAACACAGTCCCTCTAACTAGTGGACGGCCTACCATCGGCTAATAGTTAACAGGTACGATAAATATCAAAGGATTTGGTCAGGCTGTCATCGGATGTTGTTTTGTCAACATATACAGCCTGACTTTATTTTATATTCGGGGAGGAGGAGATTATGAAAAGTTCGGGACGAGCCAGTAATCCGGTTTATAACCTGCTGCCAGCCGAGGTAAAAGGTTTTGACATCCTTGCCAGCCTAGCCTTGGACATATCTTGGTCGTGGAAGCATATTACGGATGAAATTTGGAATCAGCTTGATCCGGTACTATGGGATCTTACTCACAATCCTTGGGTTGTTTTGCAAACGGTTTCCCGGGAACGGATTGAACGTTTTTTGGCGGATCCGGTTTTCCGCAAGAAAATAGAAGACATTATGCAAGAGCAGCGGCGTGTATTTGAGACCCCCACTTGGTTCCCCAAAAATTATCCGCAGGCATCGCTGTCGTGTATCGCTTATTTCAGCATGGAATTTATGCTAAGCGAAGCATTGCCCATTTATTCCGGCGGCTTGGGGAATGTTGCAGGGGATCAACTCAAAGCGGCCAGTGATTTGGGAGTGCCAATCATTGGTGTAGGACTCTTGTATCAGCAGGGGTATTTTCGGCAGGTTATTGACCGGACTGGCGCTCAGCGGGCTCTTTTTCCTTATAATGACCCGGGACAGTTGCCAATTACTCCGCTGCGGGATCAAAAAGGCGAATGGCTGCGCCTGGAGTTTGAATTGCCCGGCTTCTCAATTTGGTTACGGGCTTGGCAGGTTCAGGTGGGCAATGCAAAATTGTATTCGCTGGATAGTAATGATCCGGCAAATCCGCCTGTCCATCGCGGGATCACCAGTGAATTGTATGGAGGCGGCTCCGAGGTGCGGCTGATGCAGGAAATGATTTTGGGAATTGGCGGGTGGCGACTGCTGACCGCGCTTGGAATTCAACCGGATGTTTGCCATTTGAATGAAGGCCACGCCGCGTTTGCTGTTTTAGAACGGGCACGAGCGTTTATGAAAGAGAACGATCAACCTTTTTCCGTAGCCCTGGCGATCACTCGCGCCGGCAACATTTTTACTACGCATACCGCTGTAGCGGCCGGTTTTGACCGGTACTCATCGGCACTTGTACGGCAATATCTCGGCGGATATATAAAAAATGAACTTGGAATTGCCTTGCGTGATTTTTTAGCGTTAGGCCGTCAGGATCGAAATAGCGCAGATGAGAATTTTAACATGGCGTATTTGGCAATCCGCGGCAGTGGTGCTGTCAATGGAGTAAGCCGTTTGCATGGCCAGGTTAGCCGGCATATTTTTGAGCCGATTTTTCCCCGGTGGCCAAAAGAAGAAGTTCCGGTTGGCTACGTCACAAATGGGGTGCATATGCCAAGCTGGGATTCACAGGAGACAGATGAGTTGTGGACAAACGCGTGCGGGAAAGATCGTTGGTTGGGCGAGACAGAAACATTGGCAAAGCAGATTCGTCAGCTTACGGATCATCAATTATGGACAATGCGCACAACGTCCCGTCTTACGCTTGTTGGATATATTCGCCGGCGCCTTTTACGGCAGGTGGCCGCCAGCGGCGCTTCGCCCGACAGTCTTGCGGCTATTAAGCATATTTTTGATCCGAATGTGTTAACGTTAGGGTTTGCAAGGCGCTTTACAACCTATAAGCGACCAAACCTGCTGCTCAATGATCCGGAACGATTGACTCGCTTGCTAACGAACTCGCGGCAGCCGGTTCAGTTGGTGATTGCCGGCAAAGCCCACCCAAGGGACCTTGCCGGACAAGAATTGATCAAAGAATGGACTCATTTTATTCGCAGGCCGGAGATACGTCCCCGCGTGATCTTTCTCAGTGACTATGATATGCGTTTGGCAGAGCACTTGGTGCAGGGTATTGACGTTTGGATTAATACGCCGCGGAGGCCCTGGGAGGCCAGCGGGACAAGCGGCATGAAAATATTGGTCAATGGAGGTCTCAATCTTTCCGAGTTGGACGGCTGGTGGGCGGAAGCGTATACTCCGGAAGTTGGATGGGCCATCGGAGATGGGCAGGAGCATGGTGATGATCCGGCCTGGGATGCGATGGAAGCGAATGCCCTATACGATTTGCTGGAAAATGAAGTGATCCCAGAGTTTTATTCCCGTGGCGACACGGGGATCCCTGTAGCATGGGTGGAGAGGATCCGCGAGAGCATGGCAAGATTAACCCCTTATTTTTCCGCCAACCGCGTCGTTAGAGAATATACGGAACAACATTATTTGCCGGCTGCGAGCGCTTTTCAACAGCGGGCCCAAAATAAGGGCGAGATTGGCCGCGCGATTGTGAATTGGCAGCGAAAGTTGGAAGAAAATTGGCCGTCTTTGCGTTTTGGTGAAATGAAAGTGGTCAGTGACGAAAAAAACCATCAATTTAGTATTCAAATTTATCTTAATGAATTTGATCCCCAATCGGTGCGGGTTGAACTGTATGCAGAAGGATACAATGGCTATAATCCAGGCCGGCATGAAATGGAAATGGCGTTTCCTTTGGAGGGGGCTTTAGGCGGGTATGTGTATAGTGCGAAAATCGCTTCTGTTCGTTCCGCTTCCGACTATACGGTCCGTGTAATGCCTCGTTGTCCGGGTGTTTCTGTGCCGCTGGAAACTGCGCAAATTTTATGGCATGATTGATTCATGGAAAATATAAATGAATGAAACTTTGCAGCGGATGAGGCGAGCAGTAATCGGGCCGGATAACAAGGGTTAAGAATTTTTATGTCGAATTCTGCAAAGTATGGAGTATTGGTTTTCAATTAAGTGAAGGAAACCTTTTCGTAAAGGGGATTGCTTATGCTGGTGACAGTGAGCAGTGGGCATCATATTCGTCAAATACAAGAATTGTTGCACGAATACCAGGCAATGATCGGCATTGATTTATGTTTCCAGGAGTTTGAACAGGAAGTGCAGTCTCTGCCGGGGAAATATGCTCCTCCACGGGGGTGTTTGTATTTGGCTGTTCTCAATGAAATACCGGCAGGTTGCATTGCGCTGCGGCCATTAAATGAAGTACAATGCGAAATGAAACGGTTGTATGTGCGTCCGGCTTTTCGGGGGCGGGGGTTGGCCAAACAACTGACGGAGCGCATTATTGACGATGCAAGAAAAATCGGCTATCGTCAAATTGTTCTGGATACGTTGGCGATGATGACGGTTGCTCAGGCGTTGTACCACTCGCTGGGTTTCCGGGAAATTGAACCCTATTGCTTTAATCCGTTAGAGGGAGTCCGCTATATGGGCCTTGATTTGTGATTGGGTTATTGCCCGGGAAATATTTGAATATCATGACAATACGAGTGGGAGTTGATCCGTTTTGGTAAGAGGCATACGTGGAGCGATTACGGTAGAAAAGAACGATAAAGCAGAAATTATAACGGCAGCGCAAGAATTGCTAAAAGCAATGATCGCAGAAAATAAAGTGATTACCGACGATATTGCCGCAATTATATTTAGTTCAACGCCTGATCTCAATGCTGCTTTTCCGGCTGCTAGTGCCAGAAATTTGGGCCTTGCAGAAGTTCCTGTATTTGGCACGCAAGAAATCGATAATCCTTGGGGAGTTCCTCAATGCCTTCGAATTTTGATGCTCGTGAATACAAAAGCGTCATTGCGGGAGATCAAGCACATTTACTTGCGCAATGCGGTAACGCTTCGTCCTGATCTAGCCGAATAACAGCAAATAGGGTTCGGAAGGGTGATCCTCCTTCCGAACCCTATTTGCTGTTATAAATAAACAGTTTTTCTGGCATCGACTTGAAAGATGTCTGACATTTTAAATAACGATTTTACAAGACGGCTTCTTTTCGGTAAGCTAAACGTAGAAAAAACTGCAGCTCTGTTTTGAAGCAACAAGTTTTCTGGTATCGGCTTGAAAGATGTCTGACATTTTAAATAACGATTTCACAAGACGGCTTCTTTTCGGTAAGCTAAACGTAGAAAAGAATTAAGACACAATATTTACTTTAGCCTACGGACGGTAAATTTAATATTTTCAAACAATTTAATTTTTTTATCTAATCGAAAGAAGGATTTTTCACAATCTTGGCGAAAACCATCACTGTCGACAAAATGTGACAAAACATGAGCTGAATGCAAAACAAACAAAAGCGATGTGTCGATTTTTGTAAAAAACCAGGCAAACCATGCGTTAGTAAAGGGTAACTTTTGCGAGATGCTTTTAAAGAGGAATAAAAAGTATTTTCGCGGTGCGCGATTTGCGCGCTACTTTTATGTGTTAAGGAGGTGTAAGAAATGTATGTAGTGACGATTGATCCTGAAGTTTGTGTAGGCTGCGGCGAATGTGTCAGAGGCTGTCCGGCGCAGATATTGGGTATGAATGATGACGGCAAGGCAGAAGTAGTCGGCGACGATTGCATGGGATGCGAGAGCTGTGTGCTGGTTTGCCCAGTGGGCGCTGTTAAGTTAGATGAATATTAAGATGATAGGATGGAGAGGTGAGCTGTATGGAAGATAAAAAGACACCATTGTTAGATGAGCTCGAAAAAGGCGATTGGCCGAGTTTTGTCACAGAAATAAAAAAAGCTGCCGCTACGAAAAAGAACGCAAAAGACTTGCTAAACCAGTTGGAAAAATCCTACGGAGAGAATCTAGGCCACTGGAAACATGGAGGCATTGTTGGCGTTAAAGGGTATGGCGGCGGCGTTGTCGGACGTTATTCCGATTCGCCGGAAGAGTTTCCTGATGTTGCTGAATTTCACACGGTCCGTGTGAACCAGGTTGCCGGCTTCTTCTACACGGCGGACAAGCTGCGTCAGTTGGCGGATGTTTGGGACAAATATGGCAGCGGATTATATAACATGCATGGTTCGACAGGCGACATCATTTTGTTGGGAACCACTACCGAAAATTTGCAGCCGTGCGTTGATGAGCTTGCTGACATCGGCTTTGACCTTGGCGGTTCCGGTGGTGCGATGCGTACTCTCAGTTCTTGTGTTGGCAAAGCACGCTGCGAAAAAGCCTGCATAGATGCTACGGATATTATTCGTGATTTGACTTTGCATTATCAAAATGAAATTCATCGTCCGGCTTTCGGTTATAAATTCAAGATTAAAGTCGCTGGATGTGCGAATGACTGCTGCGCTTCTACGGCTCGTTCCGACTTGGCGATTGTCGGAACATGGCGCGATACGCTGCGGATTGATAATAAAGCGATCCGTGAAGAGTATGTGGAAAAAGGCTTTAATATTGTCGACCGCGTTATTGTAAAATGTCCGTCGAAGTGCCTTAGCTGGGACGCGGAAAAAGGTGTATTGAATATTATTCCGGAAGATTGCGTTCGTTGCATGCACTGCATTAATGAAATGCCAAAAGCATTGCGAGTCGGCACTGAAGAAGGAGCGACTCTGATGGTTGGTGGTAAAGTTGCGATTGTTAAAGGCGCCATGATTGGTTGGGTGCTTGTACCGTTTATGAAAATGGAAGCTCCTTACACCGAGTTCAAGGACCTTCTGGATAAAATCATTGACTGGTGGGCTGAACATGGTAAAAACCGTGAACGGATCAGTGAGTTGATTGAGCGTATGGGCTTGGTTACTTTCTTAAAAGCTGTTGATCTGAAACCATTGCCGCAGATGGTGCGTGAACCGAGATCCAATCCATACATTTATTGGAGTCCAGAGGAGGTAGAAAACAATGGCTAAAACAGATTTTGGGCCTCCCGATTTTCGGGAATTAATTCCGCCGGTGATCAAAGAAAATTATGGCAAATGGAAATACCATGAGGTTCCCCAACAAGGCGTATTGCGCCATGTTAGCGAAAGCGGTGCGGTTTTACACTCGGTTCGGATGGCGTCGCCGCGTTTGGTCAGTGGTGATTTTATTCGGGAAATTAGCGATATTGCCGAAAAATACTGCGATGGATATCTTCGTTTTACGACTCGGAATAATGTTGAATTTCTGGTTTCTGATGCAAACAACGTAGATCCATTGCTGGATGAATTGGATGATAAAGGGTATTTGGTTGGTGGTATTGGCAATGTGATCAGTAACATCGTGCATACGCAGGGCTGGATTCACTGTAAAAGTGCAGTTACCGATGCTTCCGGTATTACGAAGAGCATTATGGACGATGTTAAAGATTACTTTACCGGCAAAATTGCGCTGCCGGCACGCTGCCGCATTGCGGTCGCTTGCTGTATCAATATGTGCGGAGCTTGCCATTGCTCGGATATTGCCGTAGTCGGCATCCATCGGACTCCGCCGCGGATTGATGATGAACTGGCCAGCAAGATTTGTGAGATTCCTAATACGGTGGCTTCTTGTCCGACCGGTGCGATTAAGCCAAATCCTCGGACCAAGAGCGTAACAGTAAACCAAGAAAAATGTATGATGTGCGCCAACTGTACGGTTGTTTGCCCGGCAATGAAAATTATGAACCCAGCTAAGGATGGAGTTTCTATCTGGGTTGGCGGCAAGGTATCCAATGCCCGCACCGCACCAATGTTTTCTAAATTGGCGATCCCGTTTTTACCGAACAACGCGCCGCGCTGGCCGGAAGTCACCGATGCAGTAAAACATTTAATCGAAGTATGGGCCGTCAACGCAAAAAAAGGCGAACGTATGGGTGAATGGATTGGCCGGATTGGTTGGGAGCGGTTCTTTACGTTAACTGATTTGCCGTTTACAAACCAGCATATTGACGACTTTACTACGGCGAAGACGACCTTCCGGTCGACTACCCAGTTTAAATTCTAAGTTCCTTACCAGGCACTTGGTGATTGTTTTCGCTAACAGCCCGTGAGGCCCCGACTTCAATAGTCGAGGCCTTGCTGGCTATAAAACTTGAAGACCGTAGAGATGGTGCCATGGAAGCTGATTTTTTCGAATGAATAGTACTTATATTTTTCCGGCAGGAGGTTTGAGTATGCTGTTTTTTATCGGGCAGGTGTTCCCGTATATTGCAGCAACCGTCTTTATCGTTGGCATGGTTTTGCGCATAGGGACGTGGATGAAGGCACCGGTACCGTTTCAGATTACTCTGTTTCCGACGCCTTCATCGACTGCTGGCCGGGTGGCCGCGGTCAGCGAAGAATTGCTGTTGTTTAAAAGCTTGCGCAGAGGCGACAAGCAGCTTTGGCTGTGGGCTTGGCTGATGCATGTGGCTCTGGCGATGATTATTGTGGGTCATCTTGTAGGCATTTATTTTCTTACTCACCAGTTTACTCTGATTGGTTTATCACCAACGGATAGCTCCAAACTTTCCGCATTGTTGGGAATTGTCGCTGGTACTGTATTTTTTGTGGCGATATTGGTTTTGTTTTACAGACGGACTGCTATTCCTGAAGTAAAACGGTTGTCAGACCCCGCGGATTATTTTGACATTCTGCTTTTGGTCGCGATTGTGGTCAGTGGGATGCATATGCGGGTTACCTCGATTGAGGTCGATCTGCCGGCAATTCGGACGTATCTCGGCGCTTTAATGACTTTTCGCCCAATACCGATCCCTCAGGAATGGGTATTTGTCAGCCACTTTTTCTTAGTGAATATATTATTGATATACTTCCCTTTTTCCAAGCTGGTTCATATGGCAGGGTTTTTGGTGAACCGGGCTACGATTATTGAGGCGCCGCCGGTGTATCCTACACCTTCCGGGGTGAAACGGGATGTGCGGTTTAAGATTGGGAAGGGGGGGAACAACGCGTGAAACCTCCATTAAATTTAGCGAAAGAATCTGATGTGAACGCGATCGGGTTTACTGTAACTAGACCAGAAGATCATAAACAGCGTACATTGGAAAAAATGGCCGAGCTTCGGGATTCGATGCGTTCGTTGATGGTGATGCTGGAAACTTGTACCAAGTGCGGGAACTGCGCGCAACAGTGCCACAGCTATTTGGGTACCGGGGACTATAATAACTTCCCGGCGGCTCGCGCGGAGCTGATGAGGCGGGTATACAAACGCTATTTTACGACGGCCGGAAAAATGTTTGGCCGGTTTAATGGCGCTGAAGAATTCGACGAAGAAACGTTGAGTAAATGGGTGACTTATTTTTATCAATGTAATGAATGCAGACGATGTGCCCGGTATTGTCCTTTTGGGATCGATACGGCGGAAGTGACAATTGCGGCCCGGCATATTCTTTCCGAACTGGGCATTATGCCGAAATTCATGCAGTCCATCGCTTCGGCAATGATTAAGTCGGGCAATAACATGGGCATATCGAAGCTCGCCTGTTTGGATTGTGTCGAGTTTATGGAAGAGGAAATGCAGGAAGAAACGGGGTTGGACATCAAGATTCCGGTCGACAAACCAAATTCGGATATTTTGTATGTTCCTTCATCGGCTGATTTTTTCACGAATGTCGATACAATGATCGGGGTTGCCAAAATGTTTCATCATTTGGGCGTCAATTGGACCATTCCGTCTTCGGTTCTGGAAGCCGCTAACTTTGGTTTGCTGTTTAACTTGGACGTGATGAGAGAGCAAAACCAGCGTTTAAACGCTGCGGCGCTGGAATTGGGCGCATCCCTGGTCGTCCAGGGTGAATGCGGACATGGCTGGCGGGCCGCCAAGATGTACACCGAAGGGGCAAGCGGCCCTGTACCTTTCAAAATAATGCATGTATTAGAATATTGTGATGAACATCTGCATGAATTGCCGTTGCGCAAATTGCCAATGAAGGTAACGCTCCATGATCCCTGCAACTATTCCCGTGGCGGCGGCATTATTGAGCAGCCGCGCCGGATTATTCGGGCCTGCGTTGAGGAATTTGTTGAAATGACGCCCACGGGCGCTGACAATTTTTGCTGCGGCGGCGGCAGCGGACTGCTGATGGATGAAATGCTGGAAATCCGCATGCAGCTGGGCAAGAAAAAAGCCGAACAAATCAAAGCATTGGGTCAGATCGATTATTTGGCTATCCCTTGCTCAATTTGCAAAGCACAGATTCCTACGGTGATGAAGCATTACGGGCTTGAAGGTTTTGAAAAGGGTGGCGTTATGGATCTGGTCGGCAAAGCGATGATATATGACAAACCTGAAGAAGAGTAAAAAAATTATAAAATAATTACGATAAGAAAGTGAGAGATTTATTATGAGTTTTATAGCTGTTGAAGGAAAACAAGTCGAATTGGATGAGGACGGATTTCTGGTTGAACCGTCTGACTGGAATGAAGCAATTGTGTCTATTTTCGCTAAATCGGAAGATGTTGAAGAATTAACGGAAGAGCATTGGAAAGTCATTAATTATCTTCGCGAGTATTTTAAAAAATTCGGCATGGCGCCAATGGTTCGCAAAATGTGTAAAGATACCGGCCTTACCTTAAAGCAAATCTATGAGTTATTTCCTACAGGACCGGCTAAAGGAGCCTGTAAACTTGCAGGTTTGCCGAAGCCAACCGGTTGCGTGTGATTATCCTGTAAAAGCAAATTTAATTCCTGGGGGGTGGGCGTTATGCCTGCTACCCGGGAATTAAAAATATATGCTGCAATAATGGATTTTATCTAAATGGATATAAGTGCAGCCAACGGCTTTGCCATCGGCAATTAAGCTCGGCGTAAGCCGGGTTTTCTAATCACTTGCAGGAGGGATAGCGGTGCAGGAAGATAAGCAGATGGGCACTCCGCCTGTTGTTACCTATTTAACGCGGGTTTCGATGCAAATGGAGTGCGATGACCACCGGCAAGGAAAGTTAAAGCGCGAAACAAAGATAGATCCTCAGATTATTCGTGAAATCGGAAAGCGACAGAAAGAACATGCGGATCGGATTGCCGGCATGATGGACGTATTGAAGGAAAAAGGTTTTTCCTTTGAAGCCGCGCCGGGTGTTGTGTATGCGTATTCCAATACAGTAGAGGCGTTTGAAGCCAAACAATTATTGTTATCCGCTGGTTTTCAGGATCGGGAGTTCCAAATTGTTCTCGAGTATACCCGCGGGTGGGGTATGTTGTGATAAAGCAAGCCGGCAGTATATTCAAACAAAGATAGTAGTAAGGAGGAATACGTGTGGATTCGTTAACTTGGTTTATTTCTGGACCACTTTTGTATATAGCGGTGATTACCTTTGTTGTAGTAACAGGAAAGAAAATCTTATACTTTTCTTCTATGCCGCGCCACTTGCGGTGGGATCTCTATCCGGTGCCGCACCAAGGTCCAGAAGGTTCAAAATATCAAAAAGTAGATTTCAGCAAGCTCAAGCCGCAAGTTCATTTGATGCATGAATTGTGGGAAATGGGTCAGGAAATTTTATTTATTAAGCGAGCCTTTAAAAATAACCCGAAAATATGGAAAAGTTCATTTCCGCTTCATGCCGGGATTTATTTATGCGCCGTTTGGATGGCTTTGGTGATTTGCGGCGCTATAGTGGAACTGGCTGGCATACCGGTATATAAAACATCGCCGTCAACTTTGGCTGTTGTTTTATATTACGCTACAATTCTTTGCGGAGTTGCCGGTGCGGTTACAGGTTTGGCTGGAACGATTGGTCTTTTATGGATGCGCTATTTCGATGAAGGGATGCGCGATATGGCCGATTTTATTACGTATGTTAATCTCTATTTAATGTTGTTGGTTTTTGGCAGTGCGTTGCTGGCCTGGTGGAACGTTGACCCCGGCTACAATTGGATCCGCAGCCATACGATGTCACTGGTTACCTTGAAGCCTGTGGCACCGGATTTGCTGATTGCAATGGAGATTTTTTGGTTTTCTGTATTTTTGCTTTATTTGCCGTTTAGCCGTATGCTTCATTTCGTAGCTAAATATTATTTTTATCACGATATCATGTGGGATGATGAGTCGATGAAGCCGGGAAGCAAACTTGAGCAGGATGTAATTGCTTCCTTACATTATAAATTGAACTGGAATGCGCCTCATATTACGTCAGACGCTGCATGGGTTGACCAAATACCTGCTGACCGTAAGGAGGAAGATAAAAAATGAAGAAAATATTAATTAAAGATTTTGGTTCGGACGATGAGGTTCTTTCTCCGTTAAACCCGGAAGATCTTTTGCCAATCCCAGGCGAAAACTTGGAAGATATTAAGTTTAAAAAAATAAAGCCGGAGACCTTGGCGAAGTATGATTTTTCGTTGGATGGATTTTCCGCGCTTAGCTTGCCTATTCCACAGACCAAAGAAGAAGAAGAAGCAATTGTTAATTCATTTCTTAAGGGTTTGGAAAAACTTTTTGTCAAGGAAAACAACTGGGGCTTCCTGCAGCCAAGTGTACTGAGTACAGAGTATTGTATGCAGTGCAATACCTGTAATGAGGCCTGCCCGATTTATGTAGAAAGCGGGCGGAAAGATATTTATCGGCCGAATTTTCGTCCAGAAGTATTGCGCCGGATTTATAAACGTTATTTCTCAACCTCAGGGAAATTGCTTGGTAAATGGGTTGGCGCTGATTTGGAACTCAATTGGCGTGTTGTCTATCATTTAGCCGAATTGGTATACCGTTGTACGATTTGTCGTCGTTGTGCTTCTGTGTGTCCGATTGGCGTCGATAATGCGTTGCTTTCACGCGAGCTTCGCAAAATATTCAGCCAGGAAATGGGGATTGCTCCGGAGAATGTGCATAGGTCTGGATCAATGCAGCACCTTCGCGTGGGTTCTTCGACTGGCATGAACCCGGTGGCATTCAAGGATTCTATCGAATTCATCGAAGATATCATCGAAGAAAAAATCGGTCGGCGGATTACAATCCCGGTAGATAAAGAAGGAGCCGACATATTGTTGATCCATAATGCCGGCGAATATGTATCTTGGCCGGAGAACCCGGCTGCATTCGCTATTCTGTTTGAAGCAGCTGGATTAAACTGGACGCTTTCCAGTGATTCCATGGGCTATGAAGGCGTGAATTACGGCGTATGGTATGATGACGTTCAGTTTGCCCGCGTCGCGCTTGGCCAAATTAAAGCCGCTAAAAAACTAGGCGTCAAGAAAATTGTTGTTGGCGAGTGCGGGCATGCGACAAAGGCATTAGTTTCGATTGCCGACCGGTTGGCAGTTGGCGATCTGGCTATTCCGCGGGAAGGTTGTTTGCCGCTCTTGGAGTCGATTGTGACGTCGGGCAAGATTAAATTTGACCCATCGCGCAATAATTTCCCGGTGACCTTGCATGACCCTTGTAATATGGTGCGTTTAATGGGGATTATTTCTCCGCAACGTAATATTTTGAAACATATTATGGCGCCGGGAATGTTTCGGGAGATGCCCAATTGCGGAGTGGATAATTATTGCTGCGGCGGCGGCAGTGGTTTTGCCGTAATGAATACGCAAAATTTCCCAAATTGGCGAGATAATCTCGCTTCGCGTCATAAGGCGCGTCAGGTTCTGGAAGCATTTAAAGATTGCCTGGATCCTTCTATTCCTAAATATTATTGTGCACCGTGCTCAAACTGCAAAGGTGCAGCTCGGGATTCTCTAATTGAACATTTTGGATTTAGAGAAAAATACAATATCATTTACGCTGGACTGGTTGAATTAATGGTTAATGCGATGGTCGACATTCCGGAGCCGTTTATCAGTTGGGAAGAGGAATTTTAAAAAGACAGCATAGTAGGACGCCGCAGGGGATAAAAGCTGTGGCGTCCCTTTTTTGCAGGAACAATAAAAAGTTTGACGAAATTTAGTTAGCGGTATATGCAAAGTTTATTGCAGCGAATGCGGGGAGATAGTAACCATGACACAGGTGATCCGTTATATTTCGTATGGTTTTGGGATTGGGATTTTTAGCGGCTTGCTGGGAATTGCCGGCGGGGCATTCCTTGTTCCGATTATGACTGGCTATTGCGCATTGGATCATCGTTCCGCGCAGGCCACCTCGTTGTTTATTGTCGTTCCCACTTCAATAGCAGGGTTTGCGGTTTATGCCGCGCATGGGAATATTGATTTTCAAGTAGCCTGCTACATCATCGCAGGAAGCATGATCGGGTCTTACTTTGGCGCTAAGCTAATGTACCGGATGCCGGAAAAATACCTTCGCAGGTTATTCAGTATAATGCTTTTGGTCATCGGTTTGAAAATGGTGCTGTCATGATTACAATACTGCTTCTTGTATTATTGGGTCTTGTGGTTGGATTATTGAGCGGATTACTCGGTATCGGAGGCGGCGTTGTTTTTGTGCCGGTTATGGTCCTTTTGCTGAATATCCCGCAGCATATTGCACAAGGCATATCTATGCTGGTCATTATTCCAACTGCTATTGTCGGTGTGATCCAGTTACACAAATACCGTTTGTGCAATTATCGATTAGGTGCGTATTTAGCCATTGGGGCAGTCTGCGGGGCATTCATCAGTTCGGGATTTGCTCAACAAGTTCCGGCAGATGTTTTGCGGCATTTATTCGGAATTTTTGTGATCATAACGGCGCTAAAAATGATATTGGTTGAATTTCGCAGTATAAAAAAATAAGAGCACAAGATCAAAGCGGCCGCACGATGTAATCTGTACGGCCGCTTTGATCTTATGCTTTGCCAGATGCAGGGAAGGATTACTTTGTCGCTTTAGCTGTTGCTTTAATGATCTCTACGACCCAGTTTGCGGTGTTGCAAAGATCCTCTTCTTCAATGAATTCTTCCGTTGTATGGCATTTTTGCATTCCAATTCCAATAACAGCAGTTTCTATTCCATAGAGATTGAAAAAATTGGCATCGCTGCCGCCGCCCGTAGACTCAAAACGGGGCGCCAGATTAGCGGCTTTTGCTGCCTGGCAGGCTATTTTCACAGTGGAGGCTTCTTCTGACAAGACATACGGATCATATTTTTTTTCAAGATCAATAATTGCCTTTGCGCCGTTCACTTCAGCGGCTTGTTTAAAAGCCTCACACATATATTCCGTCTGCATCTGCATTTTTTTAAGATTGCGACTGCGGGCTTCACAAATCACTTCAACAAGGTCGGGGACAATGTTTGTGGCAATACCGCCATGGATCACGCCGATATTGGCGGTTGTTTCTTCATCGATGCGGCCTTGGCGCAGTTGTGCGATCGCCGTGGCGGCGATCGTAATCGCATTGATGCCAGATTCTGGCGCTATACCGGCGTGGGCAGCTTTGCCGTGAATGGTAATTTTTATTTGATTTTGACCGGGTGCTTTTGTGATGATCTCACCCGGTCGTCCACTGGAATCAAGTTCATAGCCGAACGATGCTTTTAATAGGGAACGGTCAATATGTTTTGCGCCATATAAGCCGCCTTCCTCCGCGATGGAGAAAACGATTTGGATGTCGCCGTGAGGAAGCTGTTGCTCTTCAACTGTTTGCAAAGCTTCGAGAATTGCTGCGATCCCGGCTTTATCATCGGCGCCAAGAATGGTATCACCAGAAGATGTGATCCGACCGTCTTTGCGCTGCGGTCGAACATTTTCACAAGGGGAAACGCAGTCCATATGAGCTCCGAGCAGTAGAACAGGCGCATTTGGCATGGTTCCCGGCAAATAGGCGATAAGATTGCCGGCGTTACCGCCTATTTTTTCACCGGCACGGTCTTCATCGACTGTACAGCCGAACTGTGTCAGACGATCAGTTAGTAAGTCAGCAATTTGTCTTTCGTTTTTTGTGGGGGAATTAATTTGAACAAGTCCCATAAAATCGGCAATGATTCTTTCTTGATTGATCATGCGGTGAACCTCCATTAGGTAGTTTATTATTAGAAATTAAAGTTGTTAGTAACAAATTCTCTGTTGCAGGAAGCGCTTCCTCCTAAAATGAATGGGATCTTCATAATTGCCAGTATAAATCCACTGAAATTTTAGTCATGCGTGTCTGAATGGGTGAAAAAAAGGGATAGCTTGGTTCTGGAAGAATGATAGTAATGGAATAGGAACTTTGATCCGGTGGAGGGATTGGCTTGGTTAAAAGTGTTCGAGGGAGAGCTCTTTTTATCATTGTAAGTATGTTTGTTATCGTTGGCATTGTTGCCGGGATTTTATATGGAGAGTTGCAGGAAGGTGCGGCACAGTATCCGGATGTATTTTCTCAGCAGGGCATTGTAATACATTCTGAGCAAACTGTGGGAACGGCACTGGCTGTGAATGGCGATGTTTACGTTGCAGGGACTGTTTTAAAAAGAGTAATTGTACTGAATGGCGATCTTCTGGTTTCTCAGACTGGGCGGATTGAAGGAGTTGCTCTGGTTTTAAATGGACGAATGAGCTATGAGGCAGGATCATATGCCCAAAGTTTTCTGCACCTTGTCCTTGGGGGCGGATCGAGACTTACGAATGGTATTGTGCTCACTGTATTGATGTCTATTGTTGTCGGCATCCCGCTTGCAGCCATGGCCTTCATCATCGGGACCCGATACCTGCTGATGATCCCACTTTACCGGCGACTGCAGGAAACGATGTTATTTCTTAAAGAGCGAAAACCTGGTTTGTATCTTTTGTTCGGAATGGCTGCGTGCATGACGATGCTGCTGTTGTTTTTTCATTTGGCGCAGGAAACACTGTGGGCCAATGAGATGGATTTGGTCGACAGCCTTATCATATGGGTTGTGCGATACTATGCAAGCCCGTTCTGGGATAAAATCATGCTGGCCTTCACGGGCGCCGGATCGGCTTACTTCCTTGCACTGACCGCGCTGGTCCTGGTGGCTGTACAGGCATTTTACCGCCGGCGGAGAGAAGGGATGGCGATTGGCGTTTGCCTGGGAGGAGGCGTGCTTTTGAATATTTTATTAAAAAATATATTTGCCAGACCTCGCCCGGATGTGTTGCCGGTCATTTCTGCAACCGGCTATAGTTTTCCCAGCGGTCATGCCATGATTGCCCTATGCTTCTATGGCATAAGCGCCTATTTGTTAAGTCGTCTTTTCCCCACATTCTTCGGACGAATGCTCGTTTTTTTATTGACTGGGATACTTGTTATGATGATTGGGATTAGCAGGATCTATCTGGGTGTCCATTATCCAAGCGATGTGCTGGCTGGTTATGCTGCCGGAGCGACATGGCTGGCATTTTGCATTTCCCTGTTGGCTTGGCATGAGCGAAAACAGCCTGCAAGTCCCCCTTCCTGACAGGGAGAATAACAGGCTGTTCGGCTTACATTATTAATCAAGCAGTCCTATTTATATTCTTTGGCAGTTTCTTCACCGGTAAGAACACGATAAGCGCCTTCGGCCAAGGCTTGTAATTCATCTTCACCTGGCATAACGGTGATTGGGGCGAGAAACCCAACATACTCTTTAATTTTATCAGTCACGTATTTGGAGTAGGCGATGCCACCTGTGATTAGGATCTGGTCTATTTTGCCGCAAACCGGGATAGCGGCGGCGGCAATATAGCGGCAAACTGAATAAATCATTGCATCAAAGACTAATTTTGCTTTTTCATCCCCGGCTTCAATGCGCGCAACCACTTCTCTGGCGTCATTTGTACCCAGATGTGCGACGAGGCCGCCAGTTCCAGCCAGCATTTTGGCCAATGCAGGCTGTTCGGGGCGATTGTCCAGAATATAGGTGGCCAAAGAACCGGCGGAAATGGTTCCGGCGCGCTCCGGAGAGAATGGTCCTGTGCCATCCAGAGCATTATTGACTTCAACAACTCGGCCCTGTTTATGACAGCCGACTGAAATGCCGCCGCCAAGATGCGCGACAATCAAGTTGAGCTCTTCATAGGGACGTTGGATCGTTTTCGCATAACGTTTAGCAACCGCTTTTTGGTTGAGTGCATGAAAAAGACTGCGGCGTGGGAATTCAGGCAGCCCGGAAATACGGGAGATGGGATCCAATTCATCGACAACAACCGGATCCACAATGAAAGCCGGACAAGAAGCTTCCTTCGCCAGATGCTCTGCCAGTATAGCGCCCAAATTAGACGCGTGCGAGCCATATTCAGCCGATCGCAAATCAGCCAGCATGGCAGAATTGACCAGGTAGGTGCCGCTAGTCAAAGGCTTCATTAATCCACCGCGGCCCACAATGGCCGAAAAATCTTTGATGGACAGCCCTTTTTCGCTTAAAAAATCGGTAATCTTTCCCAGACGATAGGCAAATTGATCGGCGATACTGGAAAATTGAGCGATCTCTGCAGCGCTGTGACTGAGATTTTGAGAAAATTGTTCTTGGGTATCCTTGTAGACACCGATTTTTGTGGAAGTTGACCCTGGATTAATTGTTAAAATCAAAAAACTCATAAAAAACCTCCTGTATTATTTTTCGTGATATTGATTTGATGGGTTTCGATGGGAATGGAATTTGTTCTTAATAAGTCAAAGAAAATATCCACGACCACCGGATCCCATTGGGTACCTGAATGCTGCTTCATGATGTCCAACGCCTGGGGAATGCTGAATGCTTTGCGATGGGGCCGATCACTTGTCAAAGCATCAAAAGAATCCGCTACTGCCAGAATCCGTGCGCCAAGAGGAATTTCTTCGCCCTTTAGATGGTCAGGATAGCCTTTTCCATCATAGCGCTCGTGATGATGGCGGATTAGAGGCAGGAGAGGTTTGAAGGCCACAATCTTTGAACACATTTGTTCACTGATGATAGGATGTGCTTTTACGGCTTGCCATTCTTCAGGGCCGAACGGTGCTGACATTAATAAGATATCATCTTTTATTTCCAGCCTGCCAAGATCCAATAAAAGTGCAGCCAGTTTGACCCGTTCACGGTCGCGAGGCTGCGCCATTCTTTTGCGGGCGATTGCTTCTGCGTAAGCGGCTGTTTTACCGGTATGGTTCTCAAAAAAAGGCTTACTGGAATAAAAACGTAAAGCCATAGAGATAAAGGCGTCCGTAACACTTTGCAGTTCCTCATACAGGTGTTTAGGGCGCAATAACGACTTGACTTTGGCGCGCAACTCATTTTTTGCACAAGGCTTGGTAATGAAGTCGTCGGCACCTTTGTCGAATAATTTTTCCCGGTCGGCCGATTCTGTGATGGCGCTGATTAAGGCGACAGGAATGTGGCGGGTATCCTCAGAACTTTTTAAAATCGTTAATACGGAATACCCATCGAGGCCTGGCATAACCACGTCAAGCAGAATTAAATCCGGAGACTCAGACATGACTAGCCGCAATCCGGTTCGTCCATCTTTGGCAGTAAGTACGATATAACCGAATAACATATTTTTTAACGTAGACAGACTGAACTCATTGTCGTCAATGAGTAAGATTTTTGCTACGCTCATGCGAGTCAATCAACTCCCTGTACTGTTGTCCATATACTTACAATTCGGCAAAATTTGAGTAAAATCCTGCAACATATTTCTTTGCTGTTAATTATGCAGGATTTTTTATCTTCCATGGGGAAGATAAATTAGTTAGCAATAATGAGATGTTAGAGGTGAGATTGTGGATTTTGGTTTAGGAAAAGTACTGCCAAGACGGATCGAAGAAGAGATGAAAAGTTCATATATTGATTATGCCATGAGCGTAATTGTCATGCGGGCATTGCCGGATGTCCGGGATGGTCTGAAACCGGTTCATAGACGTATTCTCTATGCCATGCAGGAAGCAGGAATGACACCAAACAAACCATACAAGAAATCGGCGAGGATTGTCGGTGAAGTGCTCGGTAAATATCACCCTCATGGTGATTCGTCTGTTTATGACGCGATTGTCCGAATGGCCCAGCCCTTCTCCACTCGCTATCTTCAAGTGGATGGGCATGGGAATTTTGGTTCTGTTGACGGCGATTCTGCCGCGGCGATGCGGTATACAGAAGTCCGAATGTCCAAAATTGCTGAAGAAATGCTGGCGGATATTGAAAAAGACACGGTGGATTTTGCCCCGAACTATGATGAGTCGTTGAAAGAACCGACTGTTTTGCCGGCGAAGATTCCGAATTTGCTTGTGAACGGGTCTTCCGGTATTGCAGTTGGCATGGCAACCAATATTCCGCCGCATAACTTGCGGGAAGTCGTGGATGGCGTGGTGATGATGATTGATAACCCCGCCGTCACCATCAGCGAATTGATGCAAGTGATCAAAGGGCCGGATTTTCCCACCGCCGGCTTGATTTTAGGGCGGGAGGGAATTAAGCAAGCGTATACCACGGGGCGCGGGGTTGTGAAAATGCGGGCACAGGCGCGCGTGGAGAAGATGGCCAATGGAAAGCATCGTATTTTAGTAACAGAAATTCCGTACCAAGTGAATAAGGCCCGCCTGATTGAAAAGATTGCCGATCTGGTCCGGGATAAAGTGATTGACGGGATTACCGATTTACGGGATGAAAGTGACCGGACCGGTATGCGGATTGTTATCGAATTGAGACGGGATACGAACCCGGATGTCGTGCTGAACCAATTGTATAAACATACGCAGATGCAAGAATCCTTTGGAATAAATATGCTGGCGCTAGTAGACCGCCGCCCGCGAACTTTGAACCTGCATGAAGTGATTGGCTATTATATAGAGCACCAAAAAGAAGTGATTACACGCAGAACACGGTTTGAATTGGAAAAGGCCAGAGCGCGGGAACATATTTTGGCAGGGTTAAAGATCGCCTTGGATCATTTGGATGCCGTGATTGCTGCAATTCGCCGGTCGCAAACGGTTGATATTGCCCGTGCCGCTCTAATTGAAGGATTTTCCTTAAGTGAAAAGCAAGCGCAAGCGATCTTGGAAATGCGTCTGCAGCGCTTAACCGGATTAGAGAGAGAAAAAATCGAACAGGAATATCGCGATGTCATGGAAACAATTGAGTGGCTGGAGGCCGTTTTGGCAGATGAACAAAAAGTGCTCAATCTGATCAAAGAAGAATTGCTGGATGTACGGAAACGTTTTGGGGATGAACGTCGCACAGTGATTACTAGTGATGTGTCACGTATGGATATGGAAGATTTGATTGCCGTTGAAGACATTGTGATTACAGTGACTCATCATGGGTATGTAAAACGCTTGCCTGTTGATACGTATCGCAGTCAGAAACGCGGTGGACGTGGCGTTGCCGGTATGGGGACGAAAGAAGCCGATTTTGTAGAACATTTATTTATAGCGACAACGCATCACAATATTCTCTTTTTCACCAGCCGTGGGCGGGTATATCGTTTGAAAGGCTACGAACTGCCGGAAGCAAGCCGCACATCAAAGGGAACCGCGAGTATTAATCTTCTGCCCCTGGAGCCGAAGGAAACGATCACAGCCATTATCCCGATTAGAGAATTCACCGGTCAACGATATCTATTTATGGCGACTCGCAAAGGCGTTGTGAAGAAAACGGAACTGATGGAATTTGATACCGCCCGCCGGACCGGATTAATTGCTATTGTACTCGACGAGGATGACGATCTGATAGGAGTAAAGCTGACGGACGGCGAACAGCAAATTATCATGGGGACCAAGTCAGGTCTGGCTATCCGTTTCGCAGAACAAGACGTTCGGGTCATGGGCCGATCCACACATGGGGTTATCGGCATTCGTCTGCAGCCGGAGGACAATGTGGTTGGGATGGATACCGTTAAAAGAGATTATGAATTATTGACCTTTACTGCAAATGGCTACGGCAAACGGACGTTGGTGGATGAATACAGATTGCAGGGACGAGGCGGAAAAGGAACGATCAATAGCAAAATCAGCGAGAAAACCGGCGAGGTGGTAGGAATTAAATTAGTTCGCCCCGGGCAGGAATTGATGCTGATTTCGAGTGAAGGGATTGTCATACGGATTGACATAGAAGAAATATCTGTCATCCGGCGTGGCACGCAAGGTGTCAAATTAATGAAGACAGGTGAAAAAGATACGGTTGTTGCTGTCGCCACATTAGAAAAGAAGGTGGATGAGTGAACCGGATATGCCGCCTGGCGGGATTGATGCTTTTGCTTTTCTGGCTGGCGGTGGTTCCGGTTCAAGCGCAGAAACTATTATATGTACCGGCAGATAATCGGCCCGTCAGTCTCCAATATGTGACGGATACTTTTGAGGCGGCTGGCGCGACGTTACTTACTCCGCCGGAAGAATTACTGGCTGCGCGCAATCAATGGGGGGATGCAGACGGCCTTTGGAACTGGGTGGAAGAACATTCTTTGGAAGCAGATTCACTGGTTTTATCGGCAGATTCGATGCTGTATGGAGGGCTGGTTCCTTCCCGGGTGCATGAACTGTCAACGGAAACCCTGCAAAAACGGGTTGAACGGTTTACACATCTGCGAAGATTGCACCCTAACGCACGAATATATGTTTTCAGCACGGTCATGCGGACGCCTCAATTTACGGCAGGCGGGGTGGAACCTCCATACTATGAACAATATGGGTACCGTATTTTTCGAATTTCAGCGTTGAGAGATAAAAAAGAAGTACAAAGTTTGACCAAGCAAGAAGCACAAGAGTTAGCGGCTCTTGTGAGTGAAGTTCCGCTTGAGGTGATGGCGGATTGGCAGGCGCGTCGGGATAAAAATTTCCAGATCAATACTCAATTGATTTACTTGATGCAAAAGGGCGAATTAAACTATTTAATTCTTGGTCGTGACGATACGGCGCCGTATTCACAGTCGCATAAAGAAACCAGGGCTTTGCTGAAACAAGCTGCGGGCAGTGACGGACGATTTGCCTCTTTCCCAGGAGCGGATCAGTTGGGCATGATTCTATTAACCCGGGCAGTGAATGAATTCCATAACCGGATTCCGGTTGTAGTAGTACGTTATGCCCCGGGAATTGGTCCTTCTACCATACCTTCCTATGAAGATCAACCTGCGGGGAAAACTATTTTTGATCACATTCTGGCTGCCGGCGGGGTACCATTGCTGACTCCGGCTTTGGCGGAACTGATATTGATGGTGAATACTCCGGCGGATGGGAAAACGCATGAAGCAGATTCAGCTTTGAATAGGACAAGGGTTTCAGCAGAGACAATGGCATTTGCAGCTGAGACAAAATTGTGGCTGCAGGCTGGCAAGAAGGTGGCTGTCGCCGATATTGCCTTTGGAAATGGAGCCGACAATTCTCTGCTGATGCATCTGTCTGCACAGGAATTATTGCCAGAGTTGGCTGCGTATTCAGGTTGGAACACTGCCAGCAACACGGCAGGCTATGCGATCGGCCAAGGTATGTTGGCAGCTTCGATGACAGACCATGATCGTTTACGGTTATTAGCGGTGCGCTATCTTGATGACTGGGCTTACCAGGCCAATATTCGTGCTGAGCTGAATAAGGAAATCAACTATCCGCAGGGTGGAAGCCTTGTGATGCTTGATGAACGGCAATCTTTGCTGGTGCTGGCTGCCGAAAAGAAATTTCATAAGTTTGCCAGCCGGTATCTATACGGACTTCCGACAGCAGAATTACACGCAACTTTTCCTTGGAACCGAATGTTTGAAGTGTTTGTGACGGTCGACAAATGACGATATAAAAAGTTAGTCCGTGCCACTTCAAAGTGATACGGACTAACTTTTTTTGGTCCATCAGGAAGTATAAATTTTCCCCTTCGCACAGACTGTAAGCCCCTTATTCAGGGATCAACAGTCTGTAGCTCGAAATAAGTGCGACTAATCTTCTGATGGACATAAGTGCAACCAACGGTTTTCGCCGTCGCTTTAAAAGGATCAGGAGAAGCGCACTTTTTTAAATTCCGGTGAATTAATATAATCGGTAATGAAATCAATAAACGCCTGAGAAGCTTTGGACAAGTACTTGTTTTTTTTCCAGATCAACCCAATGCTGATTTCGATATTGGGCTCTAACGGAATGCTAATAAGATTCTTTTCAGAACGTATTACCATGTTCATTAAAAAAGAAACTCCGACATTATTCGCTACGAGACTTTTAATTGTTTGGACCTGGTTGGACGAAAATACGATTTGAGGTGAAAAATTATTTTTCTGACATTCATTAATAATAAGGCGACGATGATAGGAATCTTCTTTTAGTAAAATGATCTTTTCGTTTTGCAGTTGGCGGAATGAAATCAGTTTTTCACGGCTTAGGCGATGGGTTTTGGAGGTGCACAGAACAATTTTTTCCTTGAAAAACGGGAGAGTGTTTATTAGCGAATCGGAAGAGGCCGGCAGGACCATCAATCCCAAGTCAACTTCTTCTTTTTCAACCATCCGCCGAGCGGCTAAAGAGCCTTCTTCGAAAACTATTAATTCCAGTGATGGAAAAGCTTTCTGGAAATAAGGAAAAATATTAGGAAATAAGTAAGCGCCGATCATTGGCGGCAAAGCAAGGCGTATGGTTCCTTTGTTGAGATTGCGAAAATCCTGCATTTCCGTGACCATATCATTAACTGCAAGTAAAATTTTTTCCGCTCGCTGCAGAAAAACCTGCCCCTCGGCGGTTAGCCTTACTTTTTTTTGATTGCGGTCAAATAATTGCACGCCGATTTCTTGTTCCAAGTGATGGATCCCATTTGTGATCGATGGCTGTGAGACGTACATTTGTTCAGCCGCTTTTGTGAAGTTGCTTAATTTAGCGACGGCTTGAAAATATTCTAATTGACGAAATTCCATGGCAAACACCTCATAATGATAGCTTATAACTATTATATCATAATTTGAATATGCTTTATTTATATTAATAGGGATGATATTCTGCAAATAGTAAATTGGTTGTTTTGTTAAAAAATTTCATGATGGTGAACTCAAAACATAATGGAGGGATTTTCATGCGTTCGATTCATATTGCAACGATTACGCAAGCGGTGGCGAAACTGGCGATCGATGCCAACTATTATCTATCTGAGGATGTATACGATGCCCTTGTAGCCGGGCAAAGCCGCGAAGAATCGCCGCTAGGCCGTGAAATTATCGGGCAACTGGTGAAAAATGCCTGTATAGCCCGGGAAGAAGGGATGCCAATTTGTCAGGATACTGGGTTAGCGGTCGTCTTCGTGGAACTTGGGCAGGACGTCCATATTGATGGCGGCAGTTTGGAAGATGCGATTCATGCTGGCGTTGCGAAAGGGTACGTGGAAGGCTATTTGCGCAAATCAGCCGTTGCAGAGCCATTATTCAACCGCATTAACACAAAAAACAATACTCCGGCAATTATCCATTATTCCGTGGTGCCCGGCGATAAATTAAAAATTACATTAGCGCCCAAAGGTGCAGGCAGTGAAAATAAAAGTGCAGTTAAGATGCTGGTGCCTGCCGATGGAGTTGACGGAGTGAAAAAATTCATACTGGATACGGTTAAAGCAGCCGGTCCGAACTCTTGCCCCCCCATGGTACTCGGTATTGGGATTGGCGGCACGATGGAAAAAGCCGCATTATTGGCGAAAAAAGCCCTTATTCGGCCAATTAACCAGCGAAATGATCATCCGGAATATGCAAAACTGGAAGAGGAAATATTGTCAATGGTCAATAAAACGGGTATTGGTCCACAGGGATTAGGCGGACGGATTACCGCTTTAGCGGTTAATATTGAATGGTATCCGACCCACATCGCCGGATTGCCGGTTGCGGTCAATATCAACTGTCATGCTGCCCGGCATGCGCAGATTGAATTATAGGGGGAGAATAAAATGACAGAACCGATTCGAATTACCACCCCGCTTAGCGAGGCGAGGGCACGCGAATTAAAGGCAGGAGATATTGTATTCCTCTCTGGTGTTATTTATGCAGCGCGTGATGCAGCTCATAAAAAAATGGTGGAAGCATTAGAACGGGGTGAAAAATTACCGGTAGATTTTACCGGACAAGTGGTATATTACGTAGGGCCATCACCTGCCCAGCCGGGGAAACCGATTGGCTCAGCCGGCCCGACGACCAGTGGAAGAATGGATAGTTATACGCCGAAGATGTTTGAACAGGGGCTAAGAGGCATGATCGGCAAGGGCTATCGGGCGCCGGCAGTTGTGGAAGCTATGAAAAAACATGGTGTCGTTTATTTTGCCGCAACCGGCGGCGCAGGCGCATTAATTGCGAAAGCCATAAAAAAATATGAAGTGCTGGCCTATGGAGAATTAGGACCGGAAGCGTTGGCGGCAATGACGGTAGAAGATTTTCCGGTTATTGTCGTTATTGACAGCGCAGGGAATAACTTTTATGAAGCTGGTCAAAAGCAATATTGTCAAGAATGACGGTGTAAGCTGGTTTATTAGAAGCACCCGAGGAAACATTGTATTTTGCAAGAATAACAATAAATATTCGCGCAAAATATTCTAAATTGCGCGAATATTTATTGACGTTTGAACGAAAAAATGGTATTATAAAAACCCGGGAGAGAAGTAATTGAACTTTGGAAGTTGTGTTATTATTTGAAAGTCGCCGAAACGCGGCAGACAAAAAGCAAAAGAACGCTTGACACGCAGTAAAAAAGTGTGTTAAGATGTAGCTCCGTGACAGTGCAAGCTGAAGCGGAAAGCCGGCAGAAAGAAAGCCGGGTGTTCCTTGAAAACTGAACAATGTAAGGTTAAAAAAAGCCAGATGTGCGTGGAACCGCATCGCGAAAGCGATGCAACAAATGAATGAAATAAGAGCCATCAAAGCTCTGTAATACTTTTACGGAGAGTTTGATCCTGGCTCAGGACGAACGCTGGCGGCGTGCCTAACACATGCAAGTCGAACGGTCTGGTGTTCAACACCAAACGCTTTTGAAGAAACAGCGCGACAGCGCATATGAATTTGCGCAGCAAATTCATTACGCAAAAAAACGTGCCGAAAGAAATCAAGAGTAGTTGGTGTTGGGCATCAGATAGTGGCGAACGGGTGAGTAACGCGTAGACAACCTACCTTCCAGATGGGGACAACACTGCGAAAGTGGTGCTAATACCGAATGCGTAACTTTGACTGCA
>JAGFZV010000042.1 GCA_017889545.1 Bacillota bacterium | reverse complement strand
TTAATTTTACACCGAGAGGCAGGTTCTTCGGAACCCGCCTCTTGTATTTTTTTACAAAAAAAAGAAACTGTCCCAATTTTTCTTATTGAGACAGCCCCTATCGTGATAGTATTAAAGATCCCGACTTATGATTATGAAAAGAACCGCAGCCACAAATAAATATGACTGACAACAATACTCATGATCATCATGGGAAAAGCAATTTTTGTGAATTGCATGAAGCTAATTTTTACTCCCCGTTTTTCCGACATGCTTGCAACAACAATGTTGGCCGAAGCGCCAATCAACGTTCCGTTGCCGCCCAAGCACGCCCCCAAGGACAAAGCCCACCACAAAGAGGTGATGTTTTCCATACCGCCCAAACGTCCCATATCTTGAATTAAAGGAATCATCGTCGCCGTAAACGGGATGTTATCGACAAAGGCCGAAGCAATGGCTGACAGCCACAAAATCAATGAACCCGTCACTGCCAGGTTTCCGCCCGTTATTGCTAATGCTTTTTGCGCCACCAGCTCGATAACACCGGTATGTTCCAGCCCGCCGACAATAATAAACAAGCCAATGAAGAAAAAGATAACAGACCACTCTACTGCTTCGAAAGCAACGTCCGGGTCAACCCGCGTCATAAACAACAGTAAAGCAGCGCCAGTCATTGCTACTGTGGCTGAATCCAAATGCAAATATTGATGCAGCACGAAACCCAAGATAGTGGCGCCAATCACAAACAAGGATTTTTTCAGCAAGGCCGGATCGCGAATCTCTTCGCGCGGATCCAATTCCATAATCGCCTGTTTTAAGCTCGGCTCACATTGCAGCGTCTTTCGGTACAATACCGCCAGCCACCACATCGTTAGAGCATGGATAACAATAATTACGGGCAACAGCGCAATGACAAAGTCCATGAACCCCAATCCAGTTGCACTGCCGATCATGATATTGGGCGGGTCGCCAATCAAGGTTGAGGTGCCGCCAATATTACTGGCCAAAACCTCGGCCATCAAAAAGGGCAGCGGATGAACCTGAAGCCGCTCTGCAATAGAAAAAGTTACCGGCACGATCAACAGTACCGTAGTGACATTATCCAGAAGTGCGGATAAAACTGCTGTAACCGTTGCCAAATACAACATAATGCGGATCGGCTCTCCACCCGATTTACCAGCCGACCAAATTGCCAAATATTCAAAAACTCCGGTTTTACGGGTGATGCCGACAATGACCATCATGCCAATCAGGAGTCCAAGTGTGTTATAATCGACTGCTTTCACCGCGTCGTTCTGGGTCAAAACGCCTGTCAATATAACCATGACAGCGCCAGCCAAGGCCACTACGGTCCGATGGATTTTATCCTGAACAATCAGTGCGTAAGCAATTAAAAAAATAGCAGTAGCCACTGCAGCCTGCATAGACATCTATATTCCTCCCCCAATGATCTGTTGAATTTTTCAAACAAAAAAGGATAGTTCGGTTATTCTTCCCGATAATCGCTCCTCTCCTGACAATAGCCGTTTTTGAACTAAAAAAAATAATGGCAAAGCCATTTGACAGACTCCACCATTAATAAACAAACGATATTTAGCTGCGAACAACGTAATGATTATAGCAAATACACTAATCATTGTCAATCAGCAACATAACTGACACTTCGGTTCCTACCGGGAGAGGCGGACTATTCGCCGGAATGATCATTAAAGAATTCGCTGCGATCGCTGATTTTAGCATCCCGTTTCCCTGCATAGCGCTCGGTTCCACGAACAATTGGCCCCTTTCCTGCCGCCAACTTGCCCAAACAAACCGTTTGGCTCCAGTGCTCTTTTTAAAAGGAACAGCCAAGCGCGCTTGTACTTGCGGCCGGTACCAAGTCTTTCTTCCTCCCATTTTCAGCAAAAGCGGTCTTATAATTTGTTCAAAAGAAATACTTGCTGCCGCAGGGTTTCCTGACAGACCTAAAAATAATTTTTCGCCTTTAACACCTGCTACTACAGGCATCCCAGGTTTCATCTCCACTCGTTCGAAGAAAACGTTAACCCCGATCGATCGAAAGACATCGGCAATTAAGTCACGGTCACCTACCGATGCCCCGCCGGTAGTAATCACAATATCATACTGTTCCGCTTCCTTAAGGCCTGCAATGATCGCCTCTCGTTCATCCGGAACATTCCGCAAAATAACCGGCCTGGATCCCGCATCAATTACTTGTCCGGAAAGCATATAACTATTGGAATTTCGGATTTTCCCGGGGGTGAGCTGTTTCTCAACGGAAATAATTTCACTTCCTGTCGCCAATAACGCTGCACGAGGCTGTCGATATACTGATGGCATTGCTTCGCCGTTCAGAGCCAGCATACCCATTGCTCCAAACCCAATTTTTACGCCCGCTGCAATAAGTTCTTCGCCGGCAGCAATTTCTTCGCCTTTCATGCAAATCTGTTTTTCAGTTTCCCGTCCTTCAAAAACATATACCTGATCCCCAATAACTTTGGTATTTTCCAACCTGACCACGCCGGTTGCTCCTGCCGGCAATGGCGCCCCAGTCATGATCCTGCAGGCAGTTCCTCCTTGGATAATTATTTCAGAAACACTTCCCGCAGGCACATTGTCAACTTGCCGTAAAATAACCGGCTGCTCCGGCGTCGCAGAGTATACCTCGGAAGCAATTAAAGCATATCCATCCAACGGCGAACGGTCAAAGGGCGGAAAATCGCTTTCGGCGCACAGCGCGTCAGCCAAAATGCGCCCGTAACTCATTTCCACTGGCACTTTTTCAACCGGCAAAACCTGGACTAACGGCAATAATATCTCTCGTGCTTCTTCTAAAGAAATAGCCATGCAACTTCACCTCTCGAGTGCTATTCGCCATTTTCATGCCAAATCCTTCCTTTCCGAATGCTGTAAAACTACTTTACACGATGTCATAAACAATAATGGAGCATATCAATTTTGATATGCTCCATTATTGTTTATCAACTAAGCGCCTCGCTTACCAAGTTCTTTATCCAAGTACAAGATGGCGCTTCCTTTGTCACCAAGCATTTTTATTCTTTCCAAAATGGCAGAAGCGGTTGCTACTTCTTCAACTTGTTCATTGACAAACCATTGCAAGAAAATTTGTGTGGCAAAATCTTTCGCATCGACAGCCTGCTCATATAAGGTGTTAATCAGTGCAGTGACGTGTTTTTCATGGGCAAGCACTTGTTCAAAAATCTCCATATGCGACTTAAAGCAGGTCGGTGGTGCGTCAATTGTGCGCAATTCAACACCTCCGCCCCGTTCCTGCAAATAGGCAATCAACTTCATCGCATGGCTGGTTTCTTCCTGATATTGAATTTTCAGCCAAGACGCAAAACCCTTGAGATTCTTTGCCTCACAATCTGCAGACATGGACAAATACAAGTACGCTGAATAAAGTTCTGCTTGAATTTGGGCATTGATTGCATCCACCATTTTTTTGCTAATCACACATCATCCCTCTTTTCAACAATTTATTCAAAGCTTACCTTCATTATACAGTATAACCATTTTGTCTACAATTTTTTCATGTGGTCTTGTCAGAAATCCGTTCTTTTTTCCTGCATTTTTTCAATTGCCTGTATAAAGTCCGCAACATTACTATAAGGAGCCTGGCAGGTATAGTTTTCACAAATATAGGCAGCAGGCCGTCCATTCACTGGCTTGTAATTCAAAATTCCCGGCAGGACTGTTTCAACCATTCGCGATTCGCTTGTATCGTTCACCATCACAACAGTCGTCGGCAAATAGCACCGCCCAACTGCGGCAATCATGGCCTGAACCACATCATCCTTTTTTTCTCCCGCAATGATAATTTGACTTAGCGGCGCCTGATATTGCTCCAACGCCAATAAGAAGCCCGGATAAAACCGGGGAAACTTGTCGACCTCTCCGGCAAAGGCCTGCAGCATTCTTTCCGTGGTTTGCAAGAGCGCGTTGTTCCCTGTATATCGTCCCAAACGCACCATCGCCAGCAAGGCAACTGAATTTCCCGACGGTATGCAGCTATCATAGAGTTCCTTTGGACGAGTAATCAACACCTCATTGTCGGTACCGGAAAAGAAGAAGCCCCCTTGTTTTTCATCTGCAAATAAGCGCTGCATTTCTTCCGTCAAATGCCGCGCTTTGACTAAATATGCCGCATCAAACGTCGCCTCATACATCTCGATCAGCGCCCACAGTAGATACGCATAATCATCCAAATAGGCAGGATAATCTGTCGACCCATCCCTGTATCGCGCCATCAACCGACCATCCTGGCGGAACAGCTTCTCATAGATAAAGTCAAGACATCGCTGCGCCCTACAAGCATATTCCGGCTGGTTCAATATCCTGGCGGCTTTAGCTAGAGCAACAATCATCAACGCATTCCACGCCGTTAATATCTTATCATCCTTAAACGGATGAATTCGTTTTTCACGTTGTTTTAACAGTGTTTCGCGTCCCGAACGCAGCAACTGAGTTAATTCTTCCACAGTCATATTCTGTCCCGACGCATATTCTGCAAGATCATGCTGGATCGTATTCAATATATTGGCATCTTGCTCAAAATTTCCTTTTGCGGTCACACCATAAAAATCAGCAAATAGTTTCCCCTGTTTTTCTCCCAGGCATTGCAGAATTTCTTCGAGGCTCCAAACATAAAACTGTCCCTCTCTCCCTTCCGAATCTGCGTCCTCGGCAGAATAAAAACCGCCCTCCGGATCATCCAACACCCGTAAAACATAGGCGATAATTTCCTCTGCTACTTGCGAATAATCACTTTTTCCCGTACATTGATATGCTTCCAAATAAAGACAGACAATCATGGCATTGTCATACAGCATTTTTTCGAAATGCGGAACCAGCCATTTGCGGTCTACTGAATACCGGGAAAATCCATAGCCCAGATGGTCATAAATGCCCCCGTTCCGCATAGCAGACAAGGTTTTCTCTACCATAGATAATGCTTGTTCATTTCCAGTTTTTTTCCAATAATACAGTAAAAAAGCCAAATTATACGGTGCGGGGAATTTCGGAGCCATCCCAAAACCGCCGAAATCCTGATCAAAATCTTTATGGAATTGCGCAAAAGCGTCATCAACCCAAGACGGTTTTAATTCAGACGGTTCAAAGGTTCGTAATTCAGACTGCAATGTTTTCACAACTTGTTGCCCATAACGCAGCAATTCATGCCGGTCTGTTGTCCATTTTTCACGAACCGTCATCAAAACTTGCATCATCCCAGGCTGTTTGGAAATACTCTGTTTAGGAAAATACGTCCCGGCAAAAAAAGGATGCTTATCGGGAGTCATAATAATCGTAAGAGGCCAGCCGCCCTGGCCGGTTAGAGCCTGACAAACGCCCATGTAAACCCTATCAATATCAGGACGTTCTTCTTTATCGACTTTAATGGCGACAAAACTCGAGTTCATAATTTGCGCCAGTTCTTCATCTTCAAAACATTCCACTTCCATGACATGGCACCAATGGCATGTACTATAGCCGACACTAAGAAACACCGGCTTGTCTTCCGCTTTTGCTTTCGCAAACGCTTCTTCGCCCCAAGGGTACCAGTCAATTGGATTATGCGCGTGTTGAAGCAAGTATGGCGATTTTTCATTAATAAGACGGTTAATACGATCGATATTAGCCATAAATTGACCTCCAAACAAATCAGTCTTAATAAAAAAACATTAAGGAATAGACATATACCTATTCGTTAATAATTCGTAGTATAGGGAGTTAATTCCTTTATCGAGTAAAAGTTGAAAAATCATTAATTCTTATTTTTGTCGCTGAAATCTCATATAACCTAGTCAAGAGCAGGAGTATTAGAATAAATCGTTCATCTTTTTCTACATCAAGATAACGCGAGTAAAAAATAAAAAATTACCCATGTTATCAAAACATGCGTAAAGATTACCTATCACTTCAAAGGTTTATTACCTCTATTTTTCAAAAATCCTTCTCCGTGGCTTTTTGAGGATGCCAACAACATTTCTCCATATCCACGCGGCCATCGACTGTGAATTGGACTCCTTCGCCTTCCAGCAGTTGTCGCTGCACACCTTGACCGCCAAAAGCGAAGCCAGCCGCGAGTCTGCCATCCTTGAAAACCACTCTGTGACAAGGAACTTTACCATGGTATGGATTACGGTGCAATGCATAGCCTACCGCACGAGAAGCTCGCCATACTCCTGCCAAAAAAGCAATTTGGCCATAAAAAGCCACTTTTCCCTCTGGTATTTGACGAACAATTTCATAAACTCTTTTGTTAAATCCCATAAAATCCTCCTTTTGTTTATAAAATTGATCTGTAATTAGTCGAAAAGCATAATATATGTGTTACCGATTTTGGCTAAAAACCCGGTGCAACACCTTTATATTCATTCTCTCAACAATAAGGAATGTAAGTGCTGAACTCATTGTTCTGGTTGCACATGTTTAGAAAGTATTATTGCCGGAAAAGCCACCAGCTGACTACAAGTTGGACATCGTACTAAAAGGTGTCCGCCCGTCGGATGATCTGCACAACTGTAAGAATATTTTGCGTCACCGTAAAGCGAATATCAAAGTCAGCAAAAGAAATCCCAAAAACGCGGTTCGGATCCTGTACATATCCTGGGCGCGGATCCTGTTCCAGCAAGCTGCACAGTCCTCTGTGCAAAGACTCAGGTATAAGATCAAGCCCTCTCTCTGGGAAAACGACCTGCAACTTATGAGCGGTAAGCGGAGCGGCAAAGCCGCCGACAGCGTCCGGCTGGCTGTCCACATAAGGCAGATACGGTTTGATGTCAAAAATCGGCGTCTGATCGACCATGTCGGCTCCCAATACGTGCAAAACAGGACCCCATTGCGGATGCCTCTCGATCCGCTCGAGTTTCACGGAAGAAAGCCCTAGATGATTGGGACGGAACGGCGACCGTGTAGCAAATACGCCCATCCGGACATTGCCACCCAAACGCGGCGGCCGGACAGTAGGCGAAAGTTTACTGCCCATGGCTTCAGAAAATTGCCAGATCAGCCATATATGTGAAAATCCTTCCAGGCCGCGCACCGCACTGGGATCGCGATATGGCGGTTCAAATACGATCTTCGCTTCTAGCGGCACAAGCCCGCTTTGACGAGGGACACCGAATTTCGTTGGAAAATCCGTATGGATGCGGGCAATATTCGTTATGGTGGAAGATATGCTTGCTTTTTCCCTCACTGATTACTCCTTATTGCCAAAACGCAAACGATTGTGGCGCCTGGTTCGTTTATTTTTTTGCATCTTTACGCGTTGGGAAATTTCAATATCCAGCATTTTTTATTCGGTCTCCTTCATTCTTTTTTGTCAATCAATCCGTTGTGCTGTTGGCGCATAAGGCCTGAAATTCCGGTATGTTACGCATCCGGTCAAAATGCGACTGTTGTCGGGCTACCGGTTTTACAGCCGGATCAAGCTCAATGGCTCTCCGTAAATATTTTAAAGACTCCTGCGTATTCCCACGGTCGGCATGGATTGTAGCAATTCCATAATAGCTCCACGTATTTTTCGGATCACCCTGAATGGTTTTTTCAAACCAATACAACGATTGATCGTAATTATTTTGCAGTTTGTACGCCATAGCCATATCATAAAAAGCAGGTACATAACCGGAGTTCATGTCGAGAGTCTTTTGTATCTGTGCCATTCCCGCCTTATAGTCGCCTTCGAAGCACAGAGCAATCCCCTTAGCCGTATAGACTTTAAAATTATCGGGATTGACGGCGACAGCTTTATCGAAGGAAACGATTGCTTCACGGTAATTGGATTGTTCATAAAGCTTCAATCCCTGATCAAAGAATTTTTCGGACTCTGCCGCCTTGACTGGGTCGATTTTCGAAGCAGTTGGCAATGGCCGGGAGCTTTCCGTATTCTGCACTGTATTTGATTTTTCGATTGGCTTTGTTTCGGATGCATTTTTCAGGCTGCATCCCGGCAAACTTACTAGAAGTACGATTGCTGCAATAATCATCATTTTAGATCTGCTTTTCATCTGGTTTCCCTCATCTCACGATCTCCTATAAATTCTTGTCCTAATTTTTCCCGAAAATCCCATTTTCTTTTGCAACGAATCAGGGGCAATTCTTCATTTATTTCATATTCCCGCGAGTCTGACAATTTTCCTTGTTGATAAAATACCACTTTTTTTATTTTGCTTATTTTTCACAGAATCAAAAAAAACCGTCTCTTTACGTCTTCAGATTAAGAAGTGCCCAGACAGAACAATCTGCCTGAGCACTTCTTGCATTGAAATATATGTTCCCTTTTTGATCGAGTATTCCTTTACCGACCTTAAGCTTACC
>JAGFZV010000027.1 GCA_017889545.1 Bacillota bacterium | reverse complement strand
GGAAGGTTATTTTGAAGCGGAGCAATATAAACGCGCGGCAAATTTATTGATTTTTCATCAGCGAATACAAGAGTTCCGTCCTCCACAGCCTGGCGGCGTTTGTCATAATAGTTTTTGATCGCAGAATCGACATAACCAATCAATTTATGAGGACCATTGATATCATCTTGCCAAGCCCATTCGATTTCTTTGCCAAATTGCCGGTAACCGCGGTTTTGTAAAATACCAGGTATCGGATCACCGGAATTGACAATTCGCGTCACACGAAGAACTGCTTGGAATCTATCAGTGAATGCAGCATTGCCAACAGCAGGTGCGCCAAAAGTGATCACTTCAATCTGGGCCGGATCAATCCCCATACTGATAAGTCTAGCTCCGGTCAAAATTGCCGTGCAGCATTGCCAACAGCAGGTGCGCCAAAAGTAATCACTTCAATCTGGGCCGGATCAATCCCCATACTGATAAGTCTAGCTCCGGTCAAAATTGCCGCAGCACCACCCAAACTATGGCCAACAAGGTATACTTTCGACTTGTTATCAGCCCGGAGAAGATCCGGCAGCGACAGGCGAACATTGTGAGGATTCTGCAACACAGCTGCCGGACCGGCTTGTACAAATTCATTAAATCCTTTGTGAACTTTAGGTTCTGTATCGGGTACATCTTTTTTGGCGGCATTACTCGTAAATTCCCCGAAATTGCTGCCGGCAAAATAAACTTTATCAATCTTTAGATCAATTTTTACATCTTTGCCATTTTCTGTACCGACAATAGCTACAATATAGACCGGAAAAGTATCCGGATGTATTTTTTTCGCCACTATAAAACGGGCACCGCTACGCCCCTCTGCTTGGATATAATGGTCAACTTGCCAGCCAGCCTGCTCCAAGTACCGAGCAGCCAAATCACCAATCCGGCCTTCATAGGCCGCTACACTTGCTCCAGCGGCAATATGGATTTTACGGGCTTCTTCATAATCTTCTAGCGTCCCGGCAAACGCATTGATCGGCGAATATACCAGAAAAAGGAATAATAGACCAATAAGGCAATATTTCATTACTAGCACCTTCCTTTTTTTATATTGCGGTTTTATATCCACCATTAATCAACCAATCTTGAATTCCGCCTTACTCCCGCGAGCGGTAAAACTAATTTCCAAACGGGTATCAATTCTCTCTTTTAATTCCGGCACATGCGAAATAATCCCGATCAGCCGGCCTTCCTGCTGTAAATCCAGCAAGGTTTTAATTGCAAAATCGAGGGTTTCCGGATCCAACGAGCCGAAGCCTTCATCAATAAACATTGTATCCAAACGTATCCCCCCGGAATAGGCTTGAACAACATCCGCCAAACCAAGCGCCAGCGATAACGACGCAAGGAAAGTTTCGCCGCCGGATAACGTATTTACATTACGGGCGACCCCCGTATTGTTATCAAACACTTCCAATTCAAGACCCGCAGCCGAATTTCGCCGCGCCCGGTCTAATGTTCGCTGCAGATAATAACGGCCCCGGCTCATCTTCTGCAAGCGCAGATTAGCAGCTGACGCAACATCGTCAAGCAATGCGCCCAGAACAAACCGCTGCAGCGTCACGCCGTATTGATTGATGCCCTTGCCATTGGCCACTTCTGCCAATACGCTGACGATTTCGTATTCTTTTTCCAGTTCATCTAACGCCAGTGTCAGCCGGGATAAATTCGTCAACCAACCTTTCTCCCGCGCAAGAACATCTGTTAATTTTCCTTGTTCTCCGCTATTTTGATTATACTGTTCCTGTATGATGCGCAGTTTCTCTTCCAAACCAGCAAGATCAGGCGTTGCCAGACCTTGGGTTTCGGCCAGCAAGCGTGTTTGTCGATCCAAAGCCGCTGCCAGGTTGAAATCGAATTTTTGGATCGCGTCACGCAATCGCTCACGATCTCCTGTTGTTTTGCGCGACGCCAGATAAACTGCCTCATTTGCAAACCCGGCAGCCGTCAAACGCTCAGTAAAGGCAGCGGTTTCCTGCTTCAATCGTTCATTTTTCATCTTCAGATCTTCTTCTGTGTGCTGTAATGCAGTTTTCGCGCTGCTAAATGTTTTTTCCGCTTCCTCTGCTTTTTTGCGAGCTGCCTCGTGCTGCTCCTGAAGCTGTTTTAAGCAATGATCCGCCTTTTGCTGTGCAGCTCTCAGCGCCATTTCCTGGCGATATTCTTCCGGCACTACATTTGCCCGTTCACAAACAATCGCCTGCGCGGCCCGCCAATTGGCATTCGCGGTTTGATGCTGCAATTCCAGCGATTGATGTTCATCGACAATTTGTTTTTTCTTCTCCTTACTGTCATGAATAACAGAATCACAGGTAATTAGTTTTTTCTGAGCAGCTTCTGCTTCTGCAACCTGTTTCTGCGCTGCAGCAACAGCGGATTGTGCTTCCGTTTCCGAAAGCAGACGGTTATCCGCCGATAACTCTTCTTCTTTGGCTTTCGCCTGCGCAAGTAAATTTTGATAGGCTGTTTGAAGGCTGTTTAATTTTAACTGACCTGCTAATTTGTCTGCATCAATTCTCTCAAATTGAATCTGTATGGCTTTTATTTCCGCCTCGCTGGGCAAAATCCCAATTGCAACTGCTTTTTGAGGATGTTCATGCGATCCGCAGACCGGGCAAGGCTGACCCTTCTGAAGAGTATGCGCCATCACTGCGGCCTGTCCATTCGTCCATTGCGTTCGCAATAAATCCAGTTTATCTTTGGCCTGAAAATAATCTTGTTCTAGAACTGCAACGCTCTTTATTTGCTGCCCAAGCTGTTGTTCAAGCTGTTTCGCCTCTTTTTGCAAAACAACCAACGTTTTCCTTTTGTCTATCATGGTTTGCAGCGCTTCGAGCGCAATATTCCGTTCCGCCCGTTCAGCCGCTATCGCGGCTAAAGCTTCCCGCTGTTCAATATGAGCAGCAAGTTCCATTTCCATCGTCTGTAACCGCTTCGCAGCATTTTGGCGCAAGCCATCCATCTTTTCAAATTCTTGTTTGGCTAATCGTTCTTGCTGTTGAGCAAGAAGCAGTTCTTTTGAACGGCCCGTGAGTTCCTGCAAATAGTGGCATCGTCGCCGGGCAGTTTCCCGTTCTTCTTCTTTGGCCGCTTCGTTTGCTGCCAATTCCCGAGCCTGTACCCGGTTTTTATCCGCAAGCTGGCAGCTTCCTTCACATTTTCGGTACAATTCCAGCAATGTTTTTACATCATCACGAAGCTGCAATACGTTTTTTTCGGCGTCAAACAAACCAGCCGCCTTGTCAGAACGTTCTAATTCGCACCTCTTTTGCTCAACAATTGCTGTTTTTTCCTGCAGGTTCGTTAACTCAAGAGTCGCCTGTTCGCACTCCATTAGTTTTTGCTGCACAAGTCGTCCCTTAGTCGCGTCCTCGTGCGCTGCCTGTAATTTTTTTTGCAGCGCTGCTGCCTGTGCTGCCAGCAAATTCATTTTTTGCTGATTTTCCGTCAGTCTATCTTGCAATTCCGCTTCATTCTGTACATCCGCTTCTTGTAAAATCCAAACAACTTGCTTTCGCAGTTCTTCAAACTGCTTTTTTATTTCATCCGCTTTATTCTTCAATTTCATCTCGATCATTTGATAAACTTCGGTACGGAACAATGTCTGCATAATTTCCTGCCGTTCTATTGAACTTGCTGTCAGTAACCGGCGAAAATCTCCTTGCGGCAAAAGAACCACCTGGCGAAACTGATCGCACTTGAATCCCAACAAATTGCAGATCTGCTCGGTGACCCGGGTAGCTCCAGATGCCAGAACGGATACTTCCTGCCGCTGTTCATCCAGCAGAAACAAATCGGCCGCTTCCTTCTGAACCGTCGTTCCTTCACCGCGTTTTTTGCGATATTCCTGTTCAGGATGCCGGCAGACGCGATAAAACGTATTGCCGATTGCAAAATCAAAGAGTATTTCAGTGGGAATCGATACATCGGCATAGTTGCTGCGCATCATTTTCCCACTACGCATCGCACCGCTCGTATCGCCATATAGCGCATAACACATTGCATCCAAAAGGGTCGTCTTACCAGATCCTGTCGGCCCATGTATCAAGAAAAACTTTCTGTTTTGTAAATGGCTAAAATCAATTACTTCTTTTTCAGCATATGGACCAAAGGCGCTCATAGATAAAAATAGCGGTTTCATCTGGTTCCTGCCTCCTGATTTTCCCGGAATACGTCTTCAACAATGCGGCAAAATAAAGAATTTTCCTGAGCGGACAAAGCTCTGCCTGCTACCTGTTCAAAGAAAGAATGAAAAAGTTCTTGTTCGGATAAAGATCGATGGTCACCTGCCGGTCCATTCAAATCCGTAGCGGCAGTGACGATCTTTCGACTAGCTCCCAATATATTCGGATAAATTTGCCGCAAGCGCCCCATCGGGTCAAGCACCGGCTGTTCATCCAGTAAATTAGCCATAATATAATCCTCTTGTCCGGAAAAAGAAGTTGGCGCTTTCAATAGATCGTTCATATATCCTTCAATACATCGTACATCACGGCGTGGTTTGAGCGGTACAAATTGGACCGCAGTATTCCCTGTACGGTCCATGTCAATCAAGCATACGCCTTTATTCTGTCCAGTTTCACCAAAAGAGTATTTCAGCAGGGATCCGCTATAGCGGATATTGTCTGCGCCGGCACGCTGCGCTTTATGAAGATGTCCCAGCGCCGTATAATGAAATGATTGAAAGATGCCGGAACTGACAGTTCCGCTGCCGCCAACAGTCAACGGACGCTCCGATTCACTATCTTCGCCACCGGTAATATAGGCATGAGCAATCGCAACAGCGCGTTGCCCGGCGGGAATAGCGGCAATAGACTGGCGAACAAGAAATTGCATCGCCTGCTCATGGTTCACCGTGTCTTCAATACCGAACGTCACTCTCACGACAGAAGGCTCTGCGTAAGTGATCGGCACAAAATGCACCGGGCCAAATTCATCTTCAAGAACCACTGTTGAGACCGGACTGGCAAGAGAACCGATTACATGCAACCCCTGTTTCGCCAAAAGGCGATTGCCAAACCCAACTCGTTCCGGACTGTCATGATTGCCGGCAATCATGATCACCGGGATCCTCATGTCAATAGTCAGACGAGCCAAAATTTCATCCAAGAGTTCGACCGCTTCAACCGGGGGAACAGCACGGTCATAGATATCGCCGGCGATAAGAACCGCCTGAGGCCGAACATCAGCAACCAAATCCAAGAAATTGTGCAATACGTGGTTTTGGTCTGTAGTCAAATGTTCTCCATAAAAAATTCTGCCCAAGTGCCAGTCTGATGTATGGATAAAACGCATCATGCGCCTCCTAGGAGACCGTTGAAAAAGTCTCATTATTTTGCAGGGAGTTTGTTGTTGTCAACAGTAAAAAATTGCATATACTACATTAGCCGGCAAGAGAGAAAAATCCTCCCTGCCGGCTAATTTTCATGCCGTTCGACCCTATTGCGATTGTTCCGCTTTCCTTCATTTTACCGGGATCTTCAATGCTTGTCCAATATAAACATCGGCATTACGGTTTAATTGGTTTGCCTGACGAATTGCCATTACCGTTTCTCTGATATCGTCACGGCTGCCCGTATACCGACCTGCTATTCCCCATACGGTATCACCCGGTTGAACACGCACAACTTCATATGTAATCTGGTTCGCCCGATCAGACGAATTTGCCGATGCAAATCCAAAACACAAAATCATTCCTAAAAGTATTCCAAACAGCAAACGCATAATCATCACTCCTGAACGTATGTTTGATTTTATTGTATCATAGTACATATGTTCAGTGCAAGCGTTTTGTGCAATATTTCGAACTTGTGTTTGTGATATTGCTTATGCTATAATATTTACGAGGTGATAATTGAAATGAGTAATGAGACGTCAGCCCCATTAACCCATAAACAGCAAGAAATTCTTGATTGTATTAAACAACATCTCCGTACAAAAGGGTATCCCCCGTCTGTTAGAGAAATCGGGCAAATGGTCGGACTCAGCTCCAGTTCCACAGTCCATTTTCACTTGGGTAAACTGGAAGCCTTGGGTCTCATCCGCCGTGATCCGACGAAGCCGCGGGCGATTGAAATTTTGGATGAAGCGCCTTGGCGAAGCCAAACGCTGATACCGGTACCGCTAGTCGGCAGGGTTGCTGCCGGCCAACCAATCCTTGCCCTTGAAAATATCGAAGAAACCTATCCCTTGCCGGCTGAGCTAGTCGGCAACGCTGAAAATGTGTTTATGCTGACAATCAGCGGCGAAAGCATGATTAATGCCGGGATTTTGGATGGTGACTATATCGTTGTAAAAGAAGGCGCGACCGCAGAAAATGGGGATATTGTCGTAGCACTGATTGACGGCGAAGAAGCGACCATTAAACGCTTTTATCGCGAAAAAGGCCGCATACGCCTGCAACCCGAAAACGATACTATGGAACCGATTTATGCGCAAAACGTTTCAATTATCGGCAAAGCAGTCGGTCTGTTCCGCAAAATATGAACGAATAGAATATCAGGCTATTCAAAAAGGTCGAGATGCTAAGAATAACAAAGCAGATCGACCTTTTCAACAGCTTGGTACGATGAAAAAATCAGGTGGAGTCAAAACTCCACCTGATTTTTTATTGTCCCTAGGGACATAGTCTCACTCTATTTCCCAGCCAATTTTTTGTAACCGGCCAGTCTTTCCTGCGCGTCTTTTTCCGTCTTGGCAAACAGTGCCGGAGCCGTTTCAGGGAATTGCTTCATCAGGGACGAGTAGCGAACTTCGCCCATCAGGAAGTCTTTGAAATTAGCAGTCGGTTCTTTCGAATCCAGAACAAACGGATTTTTATCAGTTCCCGCCAGAGCAGGGTTGTAACGGTACATTGCCCAATACCCTGCTTCCACCGCTTTCTTGGCTTCAAGCTGGCTCAAGCCCATGCCTGCACGCAAACCATGGTTGATGCAAGGAGCATATGCGATAATCAGAGACGGTCCCGGATAGGCCTCTGCTTCTGCAATGGCTTTGAGAGTCTGGTTTTTATCAGCTCCCATGCAAATTTGAGCAACATATACATAGCCGTAAGTCATGGCCATCATGCCGAGGTCTTTCTTCTTGGTTTCTTTTCCGCTAGCGGCAAATTTCGCAATCGCCGCAGTCGGAGTAGATTTGGAAGCCTGACCGCCGGTATTGGAATATACTTCCGTATCAAAAACGAAAACATTTACATCTTCATTGGAAGCCAACACGTGGTCCAGTCCGCCGTAGCCGATATCATACGCCCAGCCGTCGCCACCGAAAATCCAGTGCGAACGCTTAACCAGGAAGTCACTATTCTTAATAATTTCATTCAGAACAGGATCGGTTCCTTTTTCAGCCTCCAGCAATGCAATCAGCTTATCGGCTCTTTCTCTCGTTCCTGCCCCATTGTCCTTATTGGCCAACCAATCCTGACATGCGGCTTTCAAGTCGGCGCTTACGTTCATCTCCGCCACTTTCGCAATGTTTGCAGCCACGTTTTCACGCACTTGCTTCGCGCCGAGGAACATCCCGAGGCCATATTCTGCATTGTCCTCAAACAGGGAATTTGCCCAGGAAGGACCATGCCCCCGATGATTGGTAGTGTATGGCATGGACGGTGCGCTGGCGCCCCAGATAGAGGAACAACCGGTCGCATTGGCAATCATCATGCGATCGCCGAACAGCTGGGTAATCAGTTTGGCATACGGGGTCTCACCGCAACCTGCGCAGGCTCCGGAGAACTCAAGCAAAGGCTGTTCAAACTGACTGCCTTTGACACTTTCTTTGTTCATCGGATTCGCTTTAGGAGAAACAGTCATCGCGTAATCCCACAGATCCGTCTGGTTCAGTTGGCTTTCAAGCGGTTTCATAACCAAAGCCTTTTCTTTTGCCGGACAGACATCGGCGCAGTTTCCGCAGCCGGTGCAATCCAACGGAGAAACTGCAAGCCGGAATTTGAGTCCTTTGGCGCCAACAGCATCTTTGGCCGTAAAGCCTGCCGGAGCGGCAGCCAACTCTTCGTCATTGACAAGAACCGGACGGACTGATGCATGCGGGCAAACATAAGCGCATTGATTACATTGGATACATTTATCCATCTGCCATTCAGGAACATCAACTGCAATGCCCCGTTTTTCGTAAGCGGCAGTCCCCGCAGGGAAGGTCCCGTCTTCCATCCCACCGACAAATGCGCTGACCGGCAGTTTATCGCCTTCTTGACGATTCATCGGAACAAGGATTTTATTGATAAACTCAGGAGTCTCTTTCACAATGGCGCTGCTGCAAGCGCAGGCAATGCGATTTTTCTCAACTACCGTGTCTTGCGCCGTCTTCCACGCTTCAGGCACATCGATTTTGACGATAGACTCAACGCCTTTATCGATCGCAGCGTTATTCATATCGATTATTTTTTGTCCTTTGGAGCCGTAAGAGCTGACGACAGCATCTTTCAGATATTTCACAGCATCTTCTACCGGGATAATATCCGCCAATTTAAAGAATGCGGACTGCATGATCATGTTGATACGGCCGCCAAGACCGATCTCTTGGGCAATTTTAACCGCATTAATGGTATAAAATTTGATGTTATTGTTGGCAATATAGCGTTTCATGAAGCCTGGCAGTTTTCCATCGAGTTCACTTTCATCCCACACGCAGTTCAGCAGGAAGGACCCGTTTTTCTTCAACCCCTCCAAAACATCGTATTTGTCAACATAGGACTGATTGTGGCAAGCGACAAAATCCGCCTTATTAATCAAGTAAGGCGATTTAATCGGTTTTTTGCCGAACCGCAAGTGCGAAACGGTAATCCCGCCGGATTTTTTGGAATCGTACGCGAAATAACCTTGCGCATACATGTCGGTATGATCGCCAATAATCTTGATCGCCGATTTATTGGCGCCAACCGTGCCATCCGAGCCGAGACCCCAGAATTTACAAGCTTTTGTGCCCGCCGGAGTCGCATCGATGTCTTCACCGACCGGCAGGGAAGTGTAAGTGACATCATCCACAATGCTGACGGTAAAGCCATTTTTCGGCTGGTCTTTCTTCAAGTTGTCGAATATCGGCGCAATATGAGCCGGTACAAGGTCTTTGGATCCTAAGCCGTAACGGCCCCCGACGATAACCGGTTGAAAATCTCTGCCGTAAAAAGCATTTTTTACATCCAAGTACAATGGCTCGCCAATAGAACCCGGTTCTTTCGTCCGATCAAGAACCGCAATTTTTTTAACGGTCTCAGGAATATATTTGAAGAAGTGTGATAAGGAGAATGGACGATAAAGGTGAACGGTCAGTAATCCGACTTTTTCGCCTTTCGCATTCAAATAGTCAACAGTCTCTTCAATCGCATCACAAGCGGAACCCATGGCGATAATGATCCGGTCGGCATCCTGTGCGCCATAATAGTTGAAGAGATGATATTCACGACCGGTGATTTTGCTGATTTCGGCCATATATCCTTCCACAATTTCCGGAAGTTCGTCATAATATTTATTGGAAACTTCTCTTTCCTGGAAATAGATATCCGGATTTTGTGCAGTGCCTCTGACTACCGGATGATCAGGATTGAGTGCTCTTCTACGGAATGCGTCTACTGCATCCATATCAACCAGTTTTTTCAGTTCATCATATTCCATTACTTCAATTTTTTGTACTTCATGCGAAGTTCTGAAGCCATCGAAGAAGTTAACGAACGGAATTCTTGATTTAATCGCAGCCAAGTGTGCGACCGCACTGAGATCCATAACTTGTTGAACACTGCTTTCAGCCAGCAAAGCGCATCCGGTTTGACGTGCGGCCATAACGTCCTGGTGGTCGCCAAAAATATTTAATGAATTGGCAGCTACCGCTCTGGCGCTCACGTGGAAAACACCCGGCAACAATTCACCGGCAATTTTATACATATTCGGGATCATCAGCAAAAGTCCCTGGGAAGCAGTATACGTTGAAGTCAATGCACCTGCCTGCAGCGATCCGTGCATCGCGCCCGCAGCGCCTGCTTCGGACTGCATTTCCATCACTCTTACTTTTTGCCCAAAGATATTGGTTCTGCCCTGAGCTACCCACTCGTCGACATGTTCAGCCATCGGAGAAGATGGTGTAATCGGGTATATGGTGGCTACATCCGTAAATGCGTACGAAATATGCGCCGCAGCGGTGTTCCCATCCATAGTTTTGGTTTTCATTTTTCCCATTAACAAACCCCTTCTTTCAAAAAAAATTACTGTATTACTGCATTCTGAATACACTATACACCAAATTTTTCTGCATGTAAAACAAATTACATTACTTTAGACCCCAAAAATGAATGTTTATATTTTCAGAAAACAAATCACCTCCAGAGCTATCAAATTCCGCAAACCATTTTTGAATACGAAACAAGCACCCCATTCTTAGCAGGATGCCCGTTGAGTATGCCGTTACTAAAGAGAACCGCATTATACAAATTCTGTTGTTAACTTTTGCGCAAAATTTTCAACGCTTGTGCAACTAAATCATCGCTTACTCCGTACAATGGGATTACTCTTTGAACCTCCGGGCATGCATCTTTTAAGGATGCTTCCACCAGTTCGGACATGGTTTGCTGCGCACCAGGACAAGCAGCGCAGGCGCCGGATAATCGGACCTTCACAACTCCGTCAGGCGTCATCTCAACAAACTCAATATCTCCACCGTGAGCATTGAGTGCGGGACGAATTTTTTGTTCAATAACTTCCAGAATTTTCTTCATGCAATAAACCTCGCACTATGCCGTACATTGTCTTTCGTATAATTATATCACTGATGCACAATCGCAACAAGGGCTTCTCTTTGAACAATTAAATCTAAAGCCTGAAAGGCCAGCGGTTCATCCCAAATAGGAATGAACCGCTGGCCTTTCAATTATTTTATTACAGCATTCATACCGGCTTTTAGTGCCCTAATGTTAACATCAACAGTATGCGCCTTAACATTTTTTTGTATTGCGCTTTCCCAGTCAAGGTCTGTCAAATTCATTCCCTTCACTAATGCACCAAACAATACCATATTCATTGCTTTGACATTTCCTAGTTTTTCAGCTATTTCAGCAGCTTTGATGATGGTAGTAGGTACTTTCTGACTGACAATATCCAATATACCTTCCGGATAATCCTGTTTTCCGATCAAAATCGGTACGGAAGGGATCCGGTAATCATTGATTACCGCTTTGCCTTCCGGATTCAAAAAACTCAACCATCGCAAAGCTTCCATCGTCTCAAAGGAAACAAGAATATCGGCTTGTCCCTTGCCTATAATCGGTGAATGCACTTTTGCACCGTATCGCACCTGGGTCGTGACGCTCCCGCCGCGCTGAGCCATGCCATGAACTTCCGACATCTTCACATCATACCCTGCGTCAACCAATCCATCCGACAAAATTTTGCTGACCAAAATAGTGCCTTGCCCGCCAACTCCAACCAACAATATATTTTTTACCTCTGCCATATTATTGACTCACTCTCCCTATCGCCTGTACCGGACACGCCTGCAGACAAATTTCACAGCCTGCGCACTGCGCCTCGTCAATTTTGACTTTTTTCACTTCTTTATTCAGGCGTAAGGCCGGACAACCCGTTTTCAGGCACATTTTACAACCTATGCATTTTTCATCATCCACTATGCATTTTCCTAAGTAATTTCCAAATTCCTCGATATCTTTGGGAGAATGTTTTTTCAAAAGGCAAGGCCATCTGGTAATAATGACCGAAGGTTCATCAAGGTCGAGAGCCCAATCAAAAGCATCCCTGACTTCTTTAAGATTTCGCGGATTAACGGTTTTTACATTTTGTATCCCAATGCCTTTCACTACGTTGGCAATATCCACTTCCTGCGTTGCCATTCCCTGCAAAGTATATCCGCTCCCCGGATGCTCCTGGTGACCGGTCATTGCCGTTACACGGTTATCCAAAATGCAAGTGACGACATTGCTTCTATTATAGACAACATCGAGCAGACTATTGATGCCCATATGGAAAAAAGTAGAATCGCCAATAGTGGCGACAGTTCGTGTCGCGAGACCATATTTTTTAAACATCTGTTGCGCGCCATGGCCCATGCTAATACTCGCTCCCATGCAGATGCAAGTGTCTTGGGCATTGAGCGGTTCAGCGCCGCCCAAGCCGTAACAACCAATATCACCGGTAATCATCACATTTTTGCGTTTCGCCAATTCGAAAAAGAACCCCCGGTGAGGACAACCGGCACATAGAGTCGGAGGCCTATTCACAAGAATCGATTCGTCATATTCGAGTAACGGCCGCTCCGCATTCAGCAGTCCTTTCGCAATAATATCCGGGTTCAATTCACCCGTATTCGGAATCTTGTCTTTTCCCACGCAGACAATGCCGGCCGCCTTCATTTGTTCCTCGATGTAAGGTTCTAATTCTTCTACCACGTACAAAGTATCGATCGTCTGGGAAAACTCTCGTATTTTATCCATCGGCAAAGGATGCGTAAAACCTAGTTTTAAATAAGACGCCTGATCGCCAAACACTTCTTTCGCATATTCATAGGCAATGCCGGAAGAAATCACGCCGATCTTTTTATCATTCCACTCAATAAAATTCAACTCGGTTTCGTTCGAAAATTTTTCGAGCTCCTTCAGCTTCTTTTCAACCACCAAATGCAGATTTCTTGCCACATGAGGGACCAGGGAGTATTTCGCCAAATCTCTGACATACGGCCGTTTTTCCACCTCAATCCTCGAGCCCGTTTCCACCAAACTTTTGCTATGACACACCCTTGTGGTCATCCGTAAAAGCACCAACGTATTGTACTGTTCACTAATTTCCATGGCGCTCTTGACCATGTCTTTACATTCCTGGCTGTTGCTCGGCTCAAGAAGAGCGACTTTCGCAAATTTCGCATAATACCGGTTGTCCTGTTCGTCCTGTGACGAATGGGTGCCAGGATCATCCGCACTCACCAAAACAAGTCCGCCATTGATGCCGGCATAACCAATACTGAACAAAGGATCCGCCGCAACATTCACTCCCACATGTTTCATTGCCGACAAGGCCCGTGCGCCAACGATCGAAGCCCCAATGGCGCTCTCCAGCGCAACTTTCTCATTCGGCGCCCATTCGGCAACAATTTCTGTAAACGGAGCAATATTTTCCAGTATCTCTGTACTGGGCGTTCCCGGATAAGCTGCCGCGAAAGATATTCCAGCTTCATAAGCGCCTTGTGCGATTGCTTCATTCCCTGTTAATAGTTTCTTCACTCTTTATCCCCCTATGCTTGCTTACTGTATTTCATCCTGAATATGTGCGGCTCAATTCTTCTCCTTGCAGAACGCGCAAAGCTCCTGCAGCAAGCGATCTCAGCTCCGCTTCCCCCGGCGCAAGAACCACCGGTGCGATAAACTTGACACGCGCGGCAATCGCCTCGGTAATTCGTTTTGAATACGCAATTCCGCCGGTAATAATAATTCGGTCAACCTGTCCCTCCAAAACCGCAGCCATGGAACCAATTTCTTTCGCAACCTGATAAGCCAGCGCATCAAGAACCAGGTCGGCCGCCTCATCCCCCTCTTTCGCTCTCTTTTCCGCATCCCGGACGTCTTTTGTTCCAAGATAAGCATACATGCCGCCTTCGCCTGACATTCTGCGGCGCAGCTGACTGAAATCATATTTCCCGGAAAAACACAGCTTCACCAATTGGCTGGCCGGCAAACCGCCGCAGCGGTCGGGAGAAAATGGTCCGTCATCCTGGGCATTATTCACATCAATCATCTTGCCGTTTTTGTGGGCAGCGACCGTTACGCCAGTCCCAAGGTGAGCTGTAATCAAATTGACATCTTCATAGCGTTTTCCCATTTCCTTGGCCGCATTACGGGCAACCGCCTTGGAGTTCAATGCATGCGAAAGGCTCACTCGGGGCAGATCCGGCAACCCGGAAATCCGAGCAACAGGTTCCAGCTCGTCAACCGATACCGGATCAACAATAAAAGCAGGAATCCTAAGCTGCCCTGACAAAGCATATGCAATAACAGCCCCAATATTAGAGGCATGCTCACCACGTTCCGCCTTTTTCAAATCTTCAACCATCCGTTCATTGACTGCATAGGTACCGCCTGGCAGTGGTTTCAGCAATCCGCCCCTTGCGACAATTGCATTGATTGAAGTCAACGGAATAGAAGCTTTTGCAAGTTCGTCCAGAATAAGGTCCAACCGATATGGATATTGGTCTATTATCTTGGCAAACTGATTCAATTCAGTTCCCTGATGTTCCAGCGTCTTTTCAAAGATCGCCGTTTCCTCATCAAAAATCGCTATTTTGGTCGATGTGGCTCCAGGATTAATCACCAGAATTCGTTTCATATAAATCCCCCAAATTTTGTCTTATAAAACCTTCTACTGCTGCGGTTGCCCCAATATAGCGGATTCTAATATTTTTGAATGACCAGGATCAACATTCCAAGACAGCCTACTGCACCTAGAAATACCAGATACATAAGCCCACCGATATAACTGCCGGTCGTACTGATCAAGAAACCAATAATTAACGGCGCCAGCGCCGCTGCTCCGTTGGCGATGCCGTTCATCACCCCGGCTCCCGTACCAATCGCTTTGCCTGGCACAATTTGCTGGAGTAAGGACCAGTTGGCCGGTTGACCAATACCTAACGATCCAATTCCTAACGAAATGAAGATCGCAGACGTCATATTATCCGGGGCGTGGGCGCCCAAATAAACGAACAGGGCTGCTCCCAGCATCGATGCAGCGGAAAACGGCGCTCGCCGTCCCACCTTATCCGTCCACCACCCGCAAATCAAAACACTGATCATTCCCAAGATATATGGCAAGGAAGACAAGGCTCCCATCTCCGCCCAACTGAAGCCTCTGCTTACCTTCAAATACGAAGGCAGCCAGGCCATCGAACCCCACCATATGGAGGCATTACAAGCGTAATAGATGGTTACCAGCCAAAAACGGTAATCAGAAATAAATAATTTAATATTGTCCCACACGGAAACTTTTCCGGTTTGCGCTTCTGCTTCCCTTTCCGCTTTCATCCCATTCTCTATATATTCCAGTTCCGCAGAATTGACGCTTTTCAGTTCATGAGGAAAATCACGGGTAAATTTCCAAATTAAAAGTAATGGTACAAGGCCAATAGCTGCCAAAATAAAGAAACTCGGGCGCCAGCCAAAGCTTTTGATTACCCAAGTAAAAAACGGCATTGCAAGTGCCGGCCCGATAAAAAGACCGAAAAGCCACAGCGAATTTGCTTTTCCACGCTCGCCTGGAGGAAACCAATTTTTAACAAATTTACTTTGCATCGGCCAGTGCATTGCTTCCCCAACGCCCAATAACAATCTCGCGCCTAACATAACGGCGAAAGTACCTGCAATGCCGCCCAAACACAAAGCAACGCTCCAGAGAAAAATCGATAGGCACATCGCTTTACGCGGTCCTAAATAATCGCCTAATGGACTGAGAAACACATTGGAAATACCATAAGCCATCAAAAATACACTCATCAACATCCCCATGGCAACCGGGTTCCCTTTGATCCCCATATCATTCAAGAAAAGCGGATCAGCCACCAAAACCGAAACATTGACCCGGTCCACATAAGCTACCAAAAGAGTCAATAACAAGACTCTCGCCAATACCCACCTTTGTTTTGTCCTTTTTATGTCGGTTAGATCGTTGGCCGCGGTTTGATTTTCATTCATTCGTTCCTATCCCCCTCCATACTTTAACAGTAACCTATTCAAAGTTCTCAAGGGTTGGTCTCGATACGCCGAATAATGATATCAATTGTTGAGAATGCATTCCTCCTTTTCCAGCCAAATAAGCAAAAAAAGTTTATGGAATAACCGCTTGGCAATTTCCCCAATTCATCTCCTGTACTCAGTCTAACACTTTTTGTTAAATTGTTGAAATATTAAAAAAGTTTATCTACTATACAAAAAAGGTATAATAGACCGTAATGTGCAATTAATGATAGGCATCATTCTTCATTGGGAGGTAAAAATGGATATTAAACAACTGCGTTACTTTATTGCAATTGTTGAAGAAGGAAAAATCACACTGGCGGCAAAACGTCTGCATATGGCGCAGCCCCCCCTGAGCCGGCAGTTGGCGCTAATGGAAGAACAACTGGGGGTTGGATTGTTCCATCGAAAGGGTCCTCATATGGAGCTTACCGAAGCAGGCAAATTATTGTATCTAAAAGCAAAAGATACCGTCTCAAGAATGGAAAAAATGGTAGCCGAGGTGCGGGATGCCGGTCAAGGACTTCAAGGACTGTTGACCTGCGGAACGGTCCAATCCTGTATTTCACACTTATTAGCCCCGATGCGCTATTTCCGGCAGCATTACCCTTTGATTTCATTCAAACTTTGGGTAGGCATACCGCCGCGACTGACGGAATATCTTGATAAGCGCATGATCGATTTTGCAATTTTAAGACCTCCTTTTCCCATGTTGAATTTTTCATCTGTAAAGCTGCATGAAGACCCTTATGTGCTTGCTATTCCCGCAAATATTGATCCATTTTACCCGCGGAATGCGATCAGTATAAAAGAACTCGGCAACCTGCCCATGGCGCTTTTCCACAGCGGACAACACATCGGCTATAACGAAGCCATTATCAACGAATGCAGTCGTTTGGGGGAAGAACTGAATATCATAGCCGAATGTTCCGATACAGCGTTGGTGCTTTCCTTGGTACGCGGAGGAATTGCAGCCACTATCCTGCCCAAAACAGCGTTTGCTTCCATTCCAACGACCGAATTGCACATATTGGATATTGTTGATTTTTCTATCCAATCGGAAATCTATGCGATTTGGCGAACGGATGATTTTCTGTCCAAAAGCGCCGAACGGTTCATCGAATTGTTGACTGCATCCAACAAGATGGCACAAAGTTTTGGAAACATTCCCCAACCAGAAGAAATTGAGTTGGAATGCAACAAACCATTATCATAAGAGAGAAATTGAAAACGGCCAGTGCAGAAAAATCCATCTTTTTCTGCACTGGCCGTTTCGTTGTAAACTTTTGGATATTTTTACTGTTCCCACTTTTTCAGCCAATTTACAATACTGGACTGAACATCGGCGTGCCGACCGGTAAAGACATGATCAGCGCCTTCCAAGCGATGAAACATCGCTTCGCCTTTATACCGCTGATATAATTCTTCCGACCCGGCAGGCGGGACAGCCAAATCCGCTGTCCCGTGAATAATCAACAGCGGTGTAGTCAGTTTTTCCGCGTCTTCCAACGGCTTATAATTTCCGCTGATCAAATCATTGACAAATATCCCGTTATGCAATGAAAAACCCTTATTGAAAAAATTCGCAATGGTTTCCCCTGCAGCTGCTTTTTCCCAAAATTCCGGTCCTAAAATTCCTTCGGAGCGAAAAGTTTCTACCGGATATACAACAGGAGCAATGGCTATTCGACCGCTAATCGCCGGATCATCAGGATATGTTAATGCAATCAGCCCGCCCAAGCTGTGTCCTAAAAGAAAAATTGGCGAACCTGCAAATTCCGGTTGTTTTTTCACCCAGGAGACGATGCTTTTCAAGTCATGCTGCCAGCCAGACGCTTTCGTATCATCAGCAAACTCGCCCTGGCTTTCGCCGGATCCGGCAAAATCAAACCGGACTGCAATCTTGCCGGCTGCTTCAATCGCTTTACCTAGATTCAGCATAAATTGGTTGGCGCCAATTTTATCTCCAGTAAATCCATGGCAAAGAATCACCACTGCCGTTCCAACAGGCACAGTTTTGAAATTGTGGATCATTGCCGACAGTTGTTTTCTGCCATCAATAAATACATGCGTTTTCATCCGAAAAAACCTCCTCCAAAATCTTTCTTTTAGTATCATTTCGGAAACAAATTCCATTTCCCTTTCGTTCCTGTATTAGAAAACCCGGCTTGCGTCGAGCTTTTACAGCGATGGCGGAAGCCGCTGGTTGCACTTATGTACACCAGATAAAATTTATACTTTCTGGTGTACTGAAATAGGATAATAAAACCCGAAAGTCCATTTCATTTCGAACTTTCGGGTTTTATTATCTTTTGTTATTCGTTACTGCCATAAATCATCGATAATTTCACAGCCAAGTTTTTTTAAAACTTCATCAGAATAGGCCGAAAAATCCAATTTCCCAGATTCGATCCGCCGGAAAATTTCTTTCTCCTGCTGTTGTTTGACTCGTGCCTTTTCTGCAATGAGAGACGCATCTTTCGGATTGATGACGACAATGCCATCTGCATCTCCTGCAAGAATGTCTCCCGGATGAACGACTACACCGCCGCAGCAGACAGGAACATTGATTTCCCCCGGTCCGTTTTTCGACGGCCCTTTCGGCGTAACTCCGGCAGCGTATATTGCCAGATTCATCTGCCGTAGAGCATCAACATCGCGCACTGTTCCATCGACAACCACGCCGGCAATGCCTTTTTTCATGATCTCCCGCATCATAATTTCGCCGGTCAGCGAATTGACCAAATCGCCTTGCCCATCAACAACAATGACATCTCCGGGCTGCGCCATGTCAATTGCCTTATGAAACATCAGGCTGTCGCCAATTCTTGTTTTCACAGTAAAGGCCGTTCCGAGAAGCAGTGTCGTGTTCATCGGCTTAATCCGGGCATCCATACAGCCAAGCCGATGCATTTCGTCAGCAATATTCGCCGATGCCAGACCTCTGAATTTTTCCACCAATTCTTTGCTGGGCCGATTAATTTTTGTATAAATTCGAAATCCTGCGTGTGACAAAATTACAAACCCCTCTCAAATTTTTGGTATGAACGGGTACCATTGTTGCCCTCCAGAGGATTAACTCCGTTGGTCTTGCTGCATTCGCCGCAAATGTTCAGCGATGGAGATGAAGGTAAATTCCTTCATAATCCTCTCCAATTTGTCCTTCGTCCCCCGGATGTTATGAAAGTGGATAAACGCTTCCTTCCAGGACAGGCTCAGACGCCGCTCCTCTGCATCAATTTCGCGGGGATGCAGATATACAATCGCGTTTTCTCCTCGGCGGTTTGCTCTCTGAATACATTGTTTGATAAAAAAATGTGGGAAAAAGCGGAAATAAAACCCGCCGGAGTAGCCGATATTTTTCCCAAATAGCCGCGTAACCGACATGGGAACCTCAAATAAATTAAGTTCGCGTCCATTCACGCGCGGATGATGGATTGTCGTAGGCGCATCAGGAATGCCGTACAAAAACGTTTTGACCGGAAAAATACTGGCATCGTAGGAAATTCCCAGTTCCTCCAGTGTTTCCAGATAATGCAGGTTTTTTTCAACAATCGACCATGAAGGCGCCCGGTATCCCTGCACCTTCATGCCGGTCAGGTTTTCCAAAATAGAAACCGACTTCTTCACATCAGCCCGGAAGACCTCCCGGGTTTGCGTATATGCCAGTTGGTGACTGTAACCATGGGAAGCAACCTCATGCCCAGACCGGACAATCGACCGAACGACGTCAGGATAGTCCTCTCCAATGCATCCCAACACAAAAAAGGTTGCCTTGCAGCCCGTATCGCTGCACAATTGCAGCAAACCATCCATCTGTTGCCGAAAATTCGAGCCTTTACCCCGGCATTCCGCCAAGTTCACCCTGTCATAATTTGCATGAAACCATTCCTCGGTATCAAACGTCAACAGATTACATACATTGGTGTGTGGAGAAATGTTAATCAATTTTCTTTCTCCCCTTAATCGCGAAGGAAGTACAGAACAGATTGCCTATTCCTTTTTCCCCGCTGCCTGTAGTCACAAATGTAAAGGGATGATACATCTTCAAAAATTCAAACTTTTCAAAACCACATTGGCAAAATGCTGTTTGCAGCTCATCCATGCCATACATCTTATCGAATTTTTTGCTGCGTTCAAATAGCCCGAGCAATTTACGCTGAATGGAGCCCTTGTGCAAGGTTTGTATGAGCATCGTCCCCCCCGGCTTCGTGACTCTGGCCAGTTCTTTAAGCACTGACATATGATCTTCGATCAGCTGAATAACGCCAATGCAAAGCACTACGTCAAAAGTGGCTGCAGCAAAACTTAAAGCCGTCAGGTCATCCATCTTTGTCCGCAGGCCTCTTGCTGCAGCAAATTCAAGACTCTTCGCGGAAAAATCAACTCCATATACGGTGTTGTGCTTTGTCAACGGCTCACTAAAGGCTCCTACGCCGCAGCCCGCATCCAAGATGGTTTTCTCCTCCAGTTCTCCCAGCCAGCGCAAGGTGTTATCCCGCTGCATAAAAAAACTGGCATCATCAAAATAATCGGATGATTTGACTGAAGCGCCGTGCTTTGCCGCCTTTTGGTCAAAATAATCTTTCCAATCGGAATTGCCCACTCTGTAGACCCCCACCATTTCAAATTACGGTAATAGGTACCTGATCAATCGTTTTCCCACCGCGTCCGTGATCCATTGCGGCATTTTCTTCCACAACTCAACATACAAACTCAATTTATTCCGGTCGACCGGGCCAGCTTTTTCACAATCCGGAACGCATACCAAATAACGCAATTGCCTGGCTGTCGCTCCCCACTGTTCTTTATACCGAAATGTGCCTGTTCCTGCTTGCGACCGTCCAAGATCCAACTGCTGCAAGCCCAGGCGCATACCAAGTTTTGCCGCTTCCCAGTACATGAAATTATTCAAGTATTTCCCATTGTATTCTACAAGATTGGCTCCATAGGGATAATATAGCGTCCCATTGCTGGGGCTGGCAATCAGCAGCATGCCTCCTGTCACTTGGTTCGTCCGCGCATCCAGGACAGTCAATAAGAAAGTATGATCGGGCATGCATTCAAAAAATTGCTTAAAAAAACGGATCGACGGAGCCGGAGATCCCAGCTGCTTCATCCGTTTCACGTACACGCGATAGAAAGCGTCAAGATGCTCTTGATCAAAAGAGACCTGAAACCAGTTGTTCCTGTAAACTTTCCGGACATGATTACGGTTGCTGGCGCTGGATTGAGCCAGCACTTGCTCTTCATCCCCCGACAATGACAGCTCAAACGTGTAATTCTCCAAATGAGAAGTCCACCCCGGCTGCTTCAATTCCTGCTCTTTCAAGCGCAGTTCCACATAAGCCAGTTCCAACCGGTCTTTAATGGCCGGAATAGAAGCAAAAGCAAACTGCCTGGCTTCTTCATTGACGGCGCACACGTCAAGATAATTAATGAAGGGCAGTGCAACGCCGACTTTTTGCAACCCTAGATTGCGGCTCGCCAAAAGCGGCACCAGCGCATGGATACATCCCTTTTCATCAACCACCGCCTGATAGGCGCATTCATAGCCAAACGTTTTCAATAGGACCCGTCTGAAGGCTGTTGTGTGAAAAATCGTACCTTGGGATAATGCCAACTTGTCCCATTCCTCTTGTAATGCTTCATTATATGCAACACACCGGAACATATCTTGATTATCCTTTCAACCAAAAAAATACACCAATCATAATAAACCCGCAGCCTATCCATTTCATCATGCTGATCTGTTCATTAAAAATCAGGATGGATACCAATATCAGCAGCACATATTGAATGCTGGAAACAAAAGAAACATAACTGAGATCAAAAGCAGCCAGACAATACACCCAGAGTAAAGCTCCCAGTGCGTACGCGGCAAAGCCGCCGACAATGACGGGCGAGCTCAAATATCCTATCATAATTCCCCATAATCCGCTATCAAAATTCACGGTCCGGCTGCCGATTTTCAGCAACGTACTGGCAACTACAGCCATCGACACGCTGCCAAGCAGCATAAAATATTTCATCATTCTTCCGCCTTGTTCAATTTCTTTTCCAATTCTTCCAGCTTAAGTTTCGTTAAACCCACTTCTTGCGCCAAAGCCTTATTATTTCTCTTTAAATTCGAAATGCTGACACTCATGCTGAGCATCAGCAAGTAAGAGCAAGCAATCAATAAAGCAAAAAACGCAGACGGGGCATAATCGACCCCAATCAAGCCTGAAAAAAAATCCATCAATTCCTTGGAAACAGACATTACCAGCGTAAAAGCGCCTATTAGGAACCATACCAAAGAATATTTTTCTTTCAGCATCCTTTCCCTCACCAAGAAGAAAACGGATGCGATGATGATCAGGCTGAAAGCAATTCCCAGAATTTGAATCTTAGAGATAGTACCACCCCCGCAATCATTACCACTTCGTCCGGGAACAGGATAAAAGAACCGACAATACAACTTTTACCATATAATACGGACTGCGAATCGTTGTTATGGAGGATGCTCCGTGCACTCTCGCCCGCATCTCAACCCCCACCTCGCATATCCTAAGTCCATGTTTTTTCAGCAAAATAATAGCGTCCGGTTCTGGATAATCATTGGCATAATATCTAGCCAAAACTTCAATGCTTTTCCGGTTATAAAGGCGGAATCCCGACGTACTGTCCGTAATTTTGGTATTGATCAGCAACCGGAACAACCAATAGAACGTTTTGATTCCTATCCTTCTGAGCCATGTGGCGCGGTACGACTGCACATCCAAAAAACGGGAACCGATCACCATGTCACTGCCGCTGTCATTCATGGCTTGAGTCAATTTCTCCACTTCTTCCGGCAAATGCTGGCCATCACCGTCGATTTGCACCATATAATCGTAACCTCTGTCCCGGGCATACTTGAACCCAGTCTGCACCGCGCCGCCAATTCCTAAATTGCACGGCAAATCGATGACTTTGACTTCTTGCGCCAAACGGGCCTTATCCGAGGTGGCATCAACAGAGCAATCGTTGATCACCAGAATGTCAGCAAGCGGAATAGCTGTTTGGACATGCCTAACCACACTCAATATATTGTTTTGTTCATTGAAGGCCGGAATAACAATCAGCATTTTTGTTTTTTTCATACAATCGACCGCATCCTCATCAATATTTTGTACCCGTTTTGGCTTTTTCCAAGATTCTCTCCGTTCCATACGCAGCAACGATGGCAATAAAAGGGAGAGCGGGAAACTGGTAGCGATACATTGCATCAATAAATAATACCACACAGAAAAAATAAACAGCAACTACCGGCATCCAGACGATCGACGCCCGTTTAAAAAGACCGTTTTTGATCGCCAAAACCGTTCCGGTCAAAAACAAGAAGGCAGGAACCAGATTTACCGCAGCACTTAGGATGCCCAGCACTGACGTGAAATTGGCGTCCCACACCCAGGTGCCAAGAAAAGCTACAGCGCGTTTAGAACACAGTATGACAATATTTTGCCAATTATTCAAGATAAAACTCAAAATTGCACTGTCTTGAACAGTCATTGCATAGTCCGGCCGGTAGATATGGTCAAAAGACGTTGACTTATCATACACCCATCCTTTGGCGTAAATGTCATACAGTACTTTTTGTACTTCAACCTGCATTGAGTGAAGAAAAAGAGCCATTGTATTGTTGATATACAAATAAATCAACGCTGCCAGAACCATTATTGTCATAGAGCTAAACCATTGTCGATGTTTTGTGAAAAACATCAGCAATCGTTTACGGTCCAACTGCAGCAATACATACACTGCAATGAAAGCCATAATGACAATCCCTGTCGGCCGAAAAATTACCAAATACAAAGCGGTCGCAAAAAACAATCGTCGATAACGCTTCTCTGGAGTATGCAGCGCCATAAGCAGAAAATATACGCATAACAGCAGCAGACTGACAAAAAAACTGTCCGAAAGAATGTATAGCGACCAGCGGGTGAATTCATAGATACAAGCGTAAAAGATGGATGCAATCACAGCCGTTCGAAGATTAAACAACATGGCGGCAATCTTATACACAAGGATCACACCGAGTCCTGCTGCAATTCCCTGAAGGACAACGACAGCCACCGGATCCTGAAAAATCGCCATCAACGCAGACAAAAGCACATTATACCCAAAATACAAGATATCATTGACATCCAAGCCATCGCGCAAATTTTCCAGAAAAGCGCCGGCATAATTGATATACCATTTTCCATCATCCGACTGCGGCAGTCCACGGCCCGAAAACAGCAGCCAACATAAATACAGCATGTTTTTTGCAATAATCAGCAACGTCAACGGCACTAGAAAAGTCAATTCCTGTTCCTGACACCGCAGGCGAAATTGATCCGCTCGAGTCATCACCATTTGAACCAATTGATCCACTTTTCACCCAGCTCCCAATTCTAAACCTTCTATTATTTTGCACCATTTAGCGAAAATCAGCAACCTTTTTCTTCTTGGTGAATTCCAAACTTTCTGTCTTTTTTATATTTTAATTTGCAGACCCTTTGCTTTCTACTCAGATTGCTTCCCGAGCGGTTCGGTGTGGACCATAACCTGGATATGCGGATTTATTTCAGATTTTAGTTTTTCTTCAATTTCATGCACCAGCCCGTGAGCTTCTTCGATATTCATCGTGGGGTCAATGATAATATGCATATCGACATATACATCCGTGTCGCTGCCTCTGCTTCTGATTTCATGAACATCCGCCACTTGTGCAAAACTCTTTGCAACAGCTTGAATTGACGCCAAATCAACTGATGCTTTATCGACAAGAACTTCACTGGTCGATTTGATGATGTCTACTGCAGCCCGAATAATAAAGCCTCCGACGATAATCGACATGATTGGGTCAATGATTGGCGGCGCTCCCAATTTAATGCCAATTAATGTCAGCAAGACTCCCAATGAGACATAAATATCACTTTTCGTATGCAGGGAATCTGAGATTAGAATAAAACTATTTAAACGTTTTCCTTGCCTGTTTTCATACACGCATACAACAAAGTTTACAACCAGAGTCGCAATCAAGGCTGCGATTGTTTCCGCGCCAAATTGTGGGATTATGGGATCAACGATGCGTTCTATCGCTTCAAGCACGATCTTGGCTACAATCACCAGCAGCATTCCACCGATGAACAGGCTTGTCAGAAATTCATATTTCTTATGCCCGTAGGGATGATTTTTATCAACCGGCTTAGACGCTAAGCCAATGCCGATCAACCCAATAATGTTTGATACTCCGTCGGTTAAGGAGTGGAACCCGTCTGCTGTCATGCTAGAGCTTTGAATGATACTGCCGATGATAATTTTGGTTACTGCAACGATCAGATTAGCAAAAAGAATTATCCAGAGGACTTTTTTCACTTGTGTTGTTGAACCTTGGCTCATAATTTATCCCTCCTGTCGTCTAACCAACGCAGCAAGTATTTATACACTTTTCGGCAAAAACAAATCGATCCCTTTTTATGAAAAAGTTACTTGAAAATTCATGGCACTAAAAAATGCCCTTGTCAAATGACAAGGGCATTTCGGCTTTAGCTTAGCGTCTGTTGTTGCTTTGGAAACAATCTCTGCAATATACAGGACGATCGCCACTTGGACGGAAAGGAACTTGAGTTTTCACTCCGCAAGCTGCACAAGTTGCATCATGCATTTCGCGTTGTTGGTATCCGCCACCACTGCGACCATTGTTTTGTTGTTTGCGAGCTGCTCTGCAATCAGGGCAACGGCCTGGCTCATTAGTGAAGCCTTTCTCTGCAAAGAAATCTTGTTCTGATGCTGAGAAAATGAATTCCGCACCGCAATCGCGGCAAGTTAAAGTTTTGTCTTGTGCCATAATAATATATAGCCTCCTCAAATGTATTACCCAGAATTTTTTGGTTCAAGAGAACATTCATTGGGACTTCCCTTACTAAAATACAGTTTGAGAAGGACAAATGGCAATTTCGTTGGACCTTATCTGTGGACTTTTTAAGTATACTATACAAATACAAGAAAAGCAAATTTATTTTTATACCCCTTTATCAATATTTAGATTGGTAATATAACCCTATTGTAGAATAATATGTTATACTACAATTATATGCCGCCTTCCAACTAATAACGACTTAGTGCTTTAGCAAAAAGATTTTGGGAGGGAAACGAATGAAAACTTTAAAGAAAGCCTTTATCATATCATTCATTTTTAACTTTATCGCTTTGTCACTATTCGGTTTTCTTATCTATAATAAGGGAGGCATTTCATACTTGGCAGACAAAGCGGCTCAACTCCCAGAATTAGTCCAGCGTACCTGGCTCAACAACTCCTCTAAAAATACCGTTTCTATTCCCCCTGTATCAGAAAAACCTCTGAATCTAACAACAATCAAACTCAATACCCCCGAAATGGATAAAGGCCGACCTCTAATGCAAGTATTAAAGGAAAGAAAATCAGAAAGGTCTTACGCAGACCAGCCTCTTTCCTTGCAAGATCTGTCAAATCTTTTGTGGGCTGCTGACGGAATAACGAGAGCAGACGGACGTCGCACTGCCCCTTCGGCTAGAAATATGCAACAATTCGATATTTATATTGTTATGAAGAACGGGATTTATGTGTACGCACCAATAAGCAATGAGTTAATTCCTATCGTTGAAGGTGATTATCGAAAAAATGCCGGATTGGATGCTTATGTAGCTGCTGCTCCGGTCAACTTGATTTATGTTGCAGATCTGGCGAAGCTGAAAGGAACAACGGATGAAAATGCTAAGATATTATTGGCAAACCTGGACGTAGGATTTATTGCTGAAAATGTTGCCTTATTTTGTACTTCCGAAGGCTTCGCATCGGTACCACGCCTTAGTATAGATAAAGATACATTATCTAAGATTTTAAAATTGCGTCCCGAACAAAAAATTATATTGGCGACAACCGTTGGATATCGTAAATAAATAACCAAAAGACTATCTTTTTAATGAAATTTTGTGAAATATTCGAATTTTTAGGAAGGGTTCTTTATTTCGACGGCGAAGTAATCATTTTGTAAGATAATGTCGCATCAAGTTCTATAATACCGAACCATTCGTGTTCCTTTAAAACATGACCGGAAATCGGTGTGATGAATGTTTTTTGAAATTACTAAACAATTGCGGCCTTTTGGAATTAAGCGATCGCGACAATATTTTGCTGACCGCGTCTGTAAAAACAACACAGGGAGGGATGCAGACTTTCTTTCAAGCTAATTTGATCCAAAATAATGGCAAAGGTACAATAAGAAAACAGGAGTGATTATATGAAAAAAAATATTTATCTGTATTTACTCATTATCGTCTTTGCGATGACCGCTATGGTTGGCTGCGGAGGAACTCAGCAAGCTGCAAAACCAGCGGATAAGCCTATTGTTCTCAAGCTTGGACATTCCACTCCTCCAACACATCCCTATAACTTGGGTGCGGAACAACTTGCCAAACTAGTTGATCAAAAAACCAATGGCAAAGTCAAAATTCAAGTTTTTCACAGTTCGCAATTAGGAAGCGAACGAGAATTGATTGAGGGCCTTCAAATGGGTACTGTTGATATGACAGTGATCTCAACCGCTCCACTATCAGGATTTTCCAGTAAATTTTTAGTACTGGATCTACCTTTTATTTTCACTTCGACTGAACATGCCTATAAAGTATTGGATGGCCCAATAGGCACGGAGATATTATCTTCATTAAACGAAAAGGGAATTATTGGTCTGGCCTTCTGGGAAAACGGCTTTCGTAATATCACAAATTCCAAACTTCCCATTCTCCACCCTGCTGACATGAAAGGAATGAAAATTCGCACCATGGAGAATCCGATCCATATGGCATCTTTTTCACAAATCGGATCCGACCCTACTCCCATGGCTTTTGGTGAATTATTTACTGCTTTACAACAAAAGACAGTGGATTCACAAGAAAACCCATTACCCATCATCTGGACTTCGAATTTTCATGAAGTGCAAAAATATTTATCTATGACAGGCCACTTCTATGCAGCCGCGCCTCTTTTGATCAGCAAGACTGCATGGGACAAACTTCCTGCCGATGCCCAAGCTGCGCTCAAGGAAGCAGCTACCGAGGCGAAAAAATTCGAACGTGACCAAATACAAAAAATGGACAAAGAGTTAGTTGCTAAATTCAAAGAAAAAGGCGTACAAGTTAGTGAAGTCGATAAAAAAGAATGGGTGGAAGCCATGTTGCCGGTATACAAACAATTCGAAAGCAAAATCGGTACAGATATCATCACAAAAGTTCAAAACGTGAAATAATCAGAAACAAGAAAAGGGTCGGGAGGATGATCCCCCCGACCCTCTTCTTTTGTCTAAAGCATCGAACTGGAGGTAACAATGGTGGAAAAAAAACAACCAAAAATCTTTCATTGGTTAGATAAATTAGAAGTCAGCTTAGTCACCGGTTTATTAGGCACAATGATCATCGTAGTATTTCTTCAGGTTTTTTTTCGTTTCGTCATTAAAGGATCATTGCCCTGGTCTGAAGAACTTTCGCGGTATTTAATGGTTTGGACAGTATTTATCGGTGCCAGTATTGGGGCAAAACAAGGCGCTCATATCGGCGTGGAAGCCCTTGTTTCGATGTTTCCTGCAAAATTGAAACGGTTTTGCATCATATTGGCCGGATTTTTCAGCGTGGTATTTTGCATCATCATTGCTATAATATCGTTTAAGGTTATACTGCTTCTTTATAAATCCGGGCAGCTTTCTCCCGCTATGAGGATACCAATATACTGGGCGTACATGGCAATTCCTATTGGCATGACATTAACGAGTCTACGCTTCATTCAAGCTACATTAAACACCTTAACCATGTTGCGCGAGGGGGAGAGATACCAATGACGCTTATCCTATTTGGAACTTTTTGTTTTTTCATTGCACTAAATGTCCCAATCGCCGTGAGCCTTGGTTTATCTTGTATAGCGGCCATAGTTACAACCGATTCGGTTCCACTCATTGTAATTGCCCAAAAACTATTTACCGCTACCGATTCTTTCCCTTTAATGGCTGTTCCGTTCTTTATGATTGCCGGAAGTTTGATGGAGAGAGGTGGAATTTCGGGGCGACTTATACGTCTTGCCAAAGCAATGATTGGATCCGTTTCCGGCGGTTTGGCATTAGTGACGATAATGGCCTCCATGTTTTTTGCCGCTATTTCCGGCTCTTCGCCAGCCACAGTAATCGCCATTGGTTCCATTATGATCCCTGCAATGGTCAGCCAAGGATATTCAAAACCGTTCGCAACCGCAACGCAAGCGTCAGCCGGTTATATCGGTGTAATCATTCCCCCAAGCATCCCGATGATAACCTACGGTGTTGTTACCGGAGCCTCAATCGGCGGTCTGTTCATGGCTGGCTTTGTCCCCGGAATATTGATTGGCGCAGGGTTGATGGTTATTGCTTATTTTCATGCAAAAAAGCACGGTTATGTCGGCGGTAATAAGGCAACCCTTAAAGAATTTATAGCCGCTTTCAAAGATGCTTTTTGGGCTTTGCTTATGCCAATAATTATTTTAGGCGGTATCTATGGAGGAATTTTCACGCCCACAGAAGCCGCAAATATTGCAGTTGTTTATGGACTGTTAGCCGGAGGCTTTATTTATCGGGAATTGAAATGGTCTGACATTCCTTACATATTAAAAATATCTGCCATCAGCACGGCAATGATCATGCTGATTATTGGTTCAGCATCTGCTTTTGGGCTGTTGCTGACCAGAGAAATGATTCCGCAAGCGATCGCCAGTTTCTTTTTAGGAATCTCGGAAAATAAATATGTATTGCTTACATTGATTAATATGTTGCTTTTAATCGTCGGGACCTTCATGGAAACTAATGCCGCCATTATTATTTTAGCGCCTATTTTCTTCCCTGTTATTCTGCAAATGGGGATTGATCCAATCCACTTTGGAATTATTTTTGTCGTAAACTTGGCAATCGGGATGATTACTCCGCCACTTGGAATGAATTTATTTGTAGCCAGCGGAATGACGAAAATGCCTATCGAGCCAATCGTAAGAGCGAACTGGCGTTACCTGGTAATGTCCATTTTTATTTTATTTGTCATCACCTATATTCCCGCACTGTCATTATGGCTGCCTAACCTCCTTTTGAAATAGACAATAAATTTTAGCGCGAAGTAAATGAACTGTTCAAGAATTCGTTTTTTTGCAGAAGGGAATGATCTATGAAAACTGGAGTTATGGTTCAATCTGTGGAGCGGGCCATTGCAATATTCAGATGCTTTACCGAAGAAAAACCCGATCTGCGTCTGAAGGATATTGCTGGCGAATTGGGGCTGAACAAAAGTACCGTCCATGGGCTTTTGAATACGTTAAAGCATTACGATTTTTTGCAGCAAGACGAAGAGACGCAAAAGTATCGTTTGGGATTAGCGTTTCTCGATATCAGCAGCCGGATATTAAACAGCATGGACATCCGAATGGTTGCCCATTCGATCATTCGGGATTTATGCGCGAAGACCGATGAAACGATCCATTTGGTCGTCATGGAAGGAACGGATGTAGTCTATATTGACAAACAGGAACCATGCCAATCAATACGGTTGTTCACTTCGATCGGAATGAGGTACCCGGCGTATGTTACGGGAGTAGGCAAGGCCATCATTGCCTACAAACCATCGAATGACTGGATGAAATACTTGCCCCCCAAGCTAACTCGGCTAACGGCGAACACCATTACTGATTTTCAAACGATGTTGGAACATTTGGCACAAATACGCCAGCGTGGGTATGCGCTGGACAAGGAAGAGAATCTAGAAGGTTTATCATGCGTTGCCGCACCCATTTTGGACCACCACAATCGTGTTAACGCGGCAATTAGTATTTCCGGGCCGTCATATAGAATAACCGAAGATCGAATACCGGCATTTGCAAACGATGTAATTGCTGCCGCCCGACAAATCTCTATTCAGTTAGGTTATCAAGACTCAGAATACATTGCAAAGCAAACGGCCACTCCCCCTTCCCACTAAGGACTCAAAATTTTTAAAGCCACTCTGAAAAGGGCGGCTTTAAAAATTTTTATTTACTTTTGATCAAACAGGTGTATAATGAAATTAATACTATTTGTTTCTTTTTTCTATTTGAATTATCGGGACAAAAAATGTCCATGCGGTCAACGCTTATTTTGTTTTTTGAAGTACGACTTGAAACAAGAGTGAGTCAATTGAAAACTTACTATGATAAAAATGTAAACTTATTCCTGAGTTAGTTTTTGTAAATTGTTAGAAAAGCAATTTCTTTTCACATGATAGGGACGTAAAAAGTCCCTGCGGTTATGGATTAATGCAATATAAGGAGGAATGGACTTATGGTTTTCAAGGTTTGGGACGATGGCGACTATGATGACGAGGATGAAAAATTGTGGGATTCTGATTACGACTGTTCTTTCAACGATGCTGAAAAGCGGTCCGGAGACTTGGTAAGCGACTGAACAACGCAATATCACCTTCGAAGAAACCCGCAATAATGCCCGGGACCGTTGACGGCTCCCGGGCATTATTGTTCATTCATAACCAATGAATCACTTATAACAGTTTCTTACTGCCGCCAACTCTTTCCGACGCGTCATGAATTCCTGAACTTTGCCCGATAACCAGCCATGGAAATGTGCCTTTAAATTCTCTTTTTCAAACCTCCCGCTGGAAACACCGTAAACCCACTGGATCTCTTTTTCTCCTGCGACCAGACTGGCAGTTTGACCACAGATAGAACACACTGCTGTCGCCGGTTCGGGGAATTTCCAGATCTCCGACCAACAAACAGGACACTCTCCTATTCCGCTTTGACGCGCTTTGCCGAACAATGCCTGTCCCATTTCTCCAGCTCTGGTTAAAGCGCCTTCTCTTAGGATACCATCTCCAGGCAAAGCACCCAAAAACATGCGACTATCTTTCAGATCAAGCCCTATAAACCTGATCATCGCGTTGAGTGCAGACAAAGTATACCCTTCCCAGCCTTCAATGCCGGCAGTAGCAATAACTACACAGGGCTTGCCCCATAAATCGTCGATGTATTGAGCCAGAGCAATAATGCGATCACTCAGCACTTTGGTCACTGCGGCTGGCCCCAAAGCGTAACAAGGCGCGGCAAGTATAATTCCATCTGCGGTTCTCATCTTCTCCAGCAAAAAATACAGGTCATCATTTACTGGACATTGTTTATCTGGCGCCAAGCAAACATAACACCCACGACACAACTCCAGCTTCAACTCTGCCAGCCTTACTATTTCCAGTTGACAATGATCTCCTGCCGCAGCGGCCACCTCTTTGGCTATGATCTCACCATTAGCCAGATTGCGCTTAGAAGCGATTAAACCTAATATCTTCTTCATGCCTTATCCTCCCATTGACAAATTGCTTCTTTTCTACTATTCCCCAATAATTATATCTTTATTTTTTTAATAGATCTAGCAAATATCCTGGCAATTCCGCACAAACATACCATCGCAAATTCAATGGAAACAGATCGATAAAAATCTCCAAGAACATTGACTTGATCAAATTTGCAACCCGAGAAGCCCGGAATGCAATATAAAGAATTATCAAAATATTATTTGCAATTAAGGAAAAACAGGAAGGAAAAAGATGAAATGTGCAGAAAATAATAATTTGAAAAGAATTAACACAAATTATGGAGGGTGAAAATTTTATGGAATTACCAAAGTATCCTGCTATATGTAAATATTTTATTGACAGCAATCGTGTCTATGGCTATTGTTTTTTAAAATCGATAACAGTTTCCGACAAACTCGAGTCCAGCGATTGCGTGAATTGTTATAAATTTGACGACTCTGACAGGAGCGAATATCTGCAGGTACAAATCGACAAACGCACGAAGTGGTTAAAGTAATAGTAAAGAGGCTGTCTCAATCAATCTACGGACCAAACTATGTCTAACGGTACCTTCAGCTTCCCGAGCCAAGTAGAAAGGAAAAGAGCAGGCCAAATAGGTCTGCTTTTGCCATATGCTGCTGAAATTTGGTGACATTTTTTTAAGCTCTGTCACTACTTCCATCCCAGTTTACATATGTAGATAACTCAAAGCCGCCAAGCCTTGAGTTATCTACATTTTACTGGTGCACTTGGTAGAAATCGAACCTGCGGCCAACGAATGAGAAGTCTGAAAAAGCACCTTACAACGAACCATAAGATGATCTCCCACTCTTGGGCTTTCCATGTTGATCATTTTGCAAGGCTATAATTACTTTTTATAACCCCATTCATTTCCTATCGTAACAATTCGCACCATAGTTTTTCTTGCTGAAGACACCATTTCCGTACGCCCTAGTACCTCCGTACTCTGGAAAAAGATGAGCACATCTCTTCAGCAAACCATCCCCATGAAAATATGGTTAATAAGAATTAAGATAGATACATAAAAAACTAACGTCAGTGGCTGGCACTACTGCTTGCATTCTTAAGCTGTTCCAGCACCGCGTCCAGATTCCACGACTGTGGTTTCTGGCTCGGCGGGAACTCCTTAAATGACTCGATTTGCTGTACCACTATCAACTGTATTGCATACATTATGTACAAATGGGAAATGTACCAATCCCAGTAAGTATTCGAATTCTCGTCAGCCCGTTCAAAGGGATCGCGGCGCAAGTTGAACATCTTAGGCATCCGGAATTTTACAAAAGGCTCGGCCCAACACTGCATTTTCTCTGCACGCTGTTCCATAAAAACCACTTTCCAGTCACCTGCCCGAACAGC
>JAGFZV010000026.1 GCA_017889545.1 Bacillota bacterium | reverse complement strand
TAAGATGGAAGGCAATGTGGTATTCGTTAAAGGGCCCAAAGGGGAATTAAGCCGCGAACTTCATAGCGATATGATCATTGAAGTCGAAGGTCAGACAGTGAATGTTAAGAGACCTTCCGATAACAAACAACATAGATCGTTGCACGGCTTAACTCGAACTTTGGTTTCCAATATGGTTATTGGTGTTACTCAAGGATTTTCAAAGACTTTGGAAATTGCCGGTGTCGGTTATCGGGCGGCAAAATCTGGTAATAAACTTTCCTTAACATTAGGTTTTTCTCATCCGGTAGAATTAGATCCGCCTGAGGGGATCACGATTGATGTTCCTGCTCCTAACCGTATTATTGTCAATGGCATTAATAAAGAAGTGGTTGGTTCAATTGCTGCGAAAATTCGTTCTTATCGTGAACCTGAACCGTATAAAGGAAAAGGGATTAAGTATGCAGGCGAAGTTGTTCGTCGCAAGGTTGGTAAGGCAGGCGGCAAGAAGAAGTAAGATTTTAACGGAAAGGAGTGAATACCTTGCTTCGTAAGGAGAATAAAAATAAGTCCAGGCAAAAGAGACACCTAAGAATGCGCAAAACCGTATTCGGGACGGATCAACGACCGCGGTTGAACGTATTTCGTAGTTTAAATCATATGTATGCGCAAATTATCAATGACGAAACTGGTACGACTTTAGTTGCTGCCAGTACATTAGATAAAGATGTTGCGGAGAGCATGGAATTCTGTGGCAATGTCGCAGCGGCGAAAGCGGTAGGTACTGCAATTGCTCAACGTGCATTAGCTAAAGGCATTGAAAAAGTCGTGTTTGACCGTGGAGGCTATATTTACCATGGCAGAGTAGCGGCAGTGGCTGAAGCAGCGCGTGAAGCAGGATTGCAATTTTAGAAAGAAGGAGGGACATTAATGGCCAGAATTGACTACACCAGTCTCGATCTTAAAGAGAAGGTTGTATTTATAAACCGTGTTTCGAAAGTTGTAAAAGGCGGTCGGCGTTTTTCTTTCAGCGCTTTGGTAGTTGTTGGCGATGGTAACGGCCATGTTGGCTTTGGATTAGGTAAAGCTGGCGAAGTGCCGGAAGCAATTCGCAAAGGCGTAGAAGACGCCAAGAAGAACCTGATTAAAGTTCCGTTGGTTGGAACCACAATTCCTCACCAAATTGTAGGCGAGTTTGGCGCTGGCAAAGTGCTCCTTAAGCCTGCTTCTGAAGGTACAGGCGTTATCGCTGGCGGACCAGTTCGCGCCGTTCTTGAATTAGCCGGAATACATGACATCCTGACAAAATCGTTGGGATCAGCAAATGCCAATAATATGGTGCGTGCAACCATTACCGGTTTAGAACAGTTAAAACGTGCGGAGCAAGTTGCAGAACTTCGGGGTAAAACGGTACAGGAACTTTTGGGTTAAGGAGGAAACACTATGGCTAAGCTTAAAATTACTCTTACCAGAAGCCTGATCGGCAGACAAAAAGATCAACGAGCCACCGTGCAGGCTTTGGGATTAGGTAAAATGCATAGTTCGGTTATTCAAGATGATAATCCGGTTATTAAAGGAATGATCCACAAGGTTACACATCTTGTTACAGTGGAAGAAATACAAGACTAGTTCAAGGAGGTGTTACTGATGAAATTACACGAATTGTCTCCTGCACCCGGTTCTAAAAAAGTGCGAACCCGTGTCGGACGTGGATTGGGGTCTGGTCTCGGCAAGACTTCCGGTAAAGGACACAAAGGCCAAAACGCTCGCTCTGGCGGCGGTACGCGTCCTGGGTTTGAAGGTGGTCAGAAGCCTCTTTACTTACGGTTGCCGAAACGCGGATTTTACAATAAATTCGGCAAAGAATTTGTAGAGATCAATGTTCGTGATTTGAACCGTTTTGAGAATGGAACAGAGATTGATCCGGTTGTTATGATCGAGTCCGGCTTAATCAAGAATATTCGCGACGGCGTACGTATTTTGGGTAGTGGTGAATTGGAAAAGTCACTCACTGTTAAAGCAAATGGGTTCACTAAATCGGCGGTAGAAAAAATCCAGGCTGCCGGCGGAAAAGTCGAGGTGATCTAGGTGCTTGCAGCCCTGTCCAATATACTCAAGATTACTGAGCTCAGGCAGAAAGTTTTGTTTACGCTGGCGATGTTTTTAGTATTCAGGGCCGGTACCCATATCCCCGTTCCAGGCGTGAACGCTTCGGTTATTGAGCAACTGTTTAACAGCGGTAATTTGTTTGGCCTGCTTGATCTATTTTCCGGCGGTGCGTTAAGCAAATTCTCAGTCTTTGCAATGAGTATCACTCCGTATATTAATGCATCGATTATTATGCAATTGTTGACAGTTGTTGTTCCCAAGTTTGAACAGTGGGCTAAAGAAGGCGAAGAGGGACGCAAGAAGATTACTCAAATCACACGGTATGGTACAGTTTTGCTGGGTTTTATACAGGCTATAGGAATGGCGTTTGGATTAAAGGCTGCAATCATTAATCCGGGAATAGGTTCAATCCTGCTGATTGCGCTGACATTGACCGCTGGAACTACATTTTTGATGTGGTTGGGTGAACAAATTACCGAAAAAGGTATCGGTAATGGGATATCTTTAATTATATTTGCAGGAATCGTTTCTCGTCTGCCTGATGGAATCAGTGTTATTTACCAGTATCTACAGGCTGGCACAATCAGTATATTCAATGTTATCTTCTTTGTGATTATCGCGCTTGCTATGATTGTTTTTGTCATCGCAATCCAACAGGGGCAGCGCAAAATACCCGTTCAGTACGCAAAACGGGTGGTTGGCCGTAAAATGTATGGTGGGCATTCTACCCACATTCCGCTGAAAGTAAATCAAGCGGGGGTTATTCCGATAATCTTTGCGTCATCCGTGCTCATGTTCCCGGTAACCATTGCCCAGTTTATTGAGGTTTCCTGGGTAAAGACTGTTGCAGATTGGTTCGCGTGGGGTACTCCGTTGCAGACAACGCTGTATGCGCTCTTGATTATTTTCTTCACGTATTTCTACACTGCGGTTACCTTGAATATATCGGATATGGCAGAGAACATGAAAAAATACGGTGGTTTTATTCCTGGATACCGTCCGGGGAAACCCACCGCTGATTATTTAGACCGAGTGATGACCAGGATCACTCTTGCTGGATCGATCTTTTTGGCCTTGATTGCGATTTTACCTAACTTTGTGGTTTGGGCTACGAATATCCAAGGAGTGTATTTTGGCGGCACTGCACTGTTGATTGTGGTCGGTGTGGCGCTCGATACGATGAAGCAACTTGAGTCGCTTGTCTTGATGCGGCATTATCAGGGCTTCATGAAGTGATGAAGGAGTGCGAGGAAACTATGCATATTCTATTGATGGGGCCGCCTGGCGCCGGAAAAGGGACTCAGGCGGAAAGACTGGTTGAAGAGTTTCAAGTTCCTCATATTTCAACCGGTGATATGTTTAGAGCTGCGGTAAAAGAGGGATCGCCCCTTGGGAAGCAAGCCAAGGAATACATGGATGCCGGTCAATTAGTGCCGGATGCAGTAACAATTGGCATTGTAAAAGAAGGTTTGGCGAAACCGGAATGCAAGAAGGGTTTTATTTTAGACGGGTTTCCACGGACGTTGGAACAGGCCAGTGCGTTAGATGAAGCATTAAATGAACTTGGAATTACGCTAAAACGTGTGATTAATATCAATGTACCGGCTAACGAACTTTTGGCGAGGATCACCGGGCGGCGTATTTGCCGGAAGTGCGGTTCCACCTATCATGTGATGTTTAAACTGCCATCAAGTGAGGGCGTTTGTGATAAGTGTGGAGCTGAACTGTACCAACGGGACGACGATAAAGAAGCAACAGTGAAAAAGCGTCTGGATGTATATGCAGCCCAGACGGAACCGCTGATCTCCTATTACAAAACAAAAGGGTTATATGCCCAAATCGATGGTCTTCAGAATATTGATAAAGTGTTTGCAGATATTGTTGCTAATCTGAGAGGCGAATAGGATGATCATTCTAAAGTCCGACAGAGAGCTTGGATATTTGAGAGACGCTGGGAAAATAGTAGCAAAGACGCTGGAAGAAATTCGCCAAGTAGTCCAGCCTGGGATTACGACCCTTGAGTTAGATCGAGTGGCGGAAAGATTTATAAAAAGTTGCGGCGCGATACCGGCATTTAAAGGGTACCATGGATTTTCCGGCAATATTTGCGCATCGATCAATGAGCAAGTAGTACACGGAATTCCAGGCTCAAGAAAGCTGAAAAACGGAGATACGATTAGTATCGATGTTGGTGCTGTAATCAATGGTTATTACGGGGATGCAGCAATCACTCTCCCTGTTGGTGAAATTGATGCAGAAGTACAGCAACTTTTGGATGTCACTGAGCAGTCTTTGTACAAAGGAATAGAGCAAGCTGTGTTAGGTAACCGCTTAGGCGATATTTCCCATGCGGTTCAAAAACACTCAGAAGCATACGGATATGGTGTTGTGCGCGATTTTGTCGGGCATGGCATTGGAAGAAGTATGCATGAAGATCCCCAAATACCGAATTACGGCCTTCCCGGCCGCGGTCCAAGGTTAAAAACTGGTATGACGTTGGCAATAGAACCGATGATCAATATGGGGACATATGAAGTCAGAACATTGAATGATGGTTGGACCGTTGTAACTGCCGATGGAAGCCGGTCGGCGCATTTTGAGCATACTATCGCCATTACACCGGACGGACCGGAAATTCTGACAAAACTGTGATAGGGCAACGATCTGTATTAATTGAGTTGTTTTCCAGTATAAATTAACCATGGAGAAGGGACTATGCTCCGGGATGCCGGTAACGATTAGAAGCTTTGAAAGCGGGCGAGGGGGGAGATCTCGTGTCCAAGCAAGATGCGATAGAAGTAGAAGGTACAATTATTGAATCATTGCCGAATGCAATGTTTCAGGTTAAACTAGAAAATGGCCATGTTGTTTTGGCGCATGTTTCCGGCAAAATTCGGATGAATTTTATCCGGATTTTGCCAGGTGACAAAGTGACGGTGGAACTTACGCCTTATGACTTGAAACGTGGCCGTATAACATACCGTTTTAAGTAAGTTAAACCTATGAGAGGGTCGCTCCACTAAAAGGAGGTAGTATTTTAAATGAAAGTGGTAGGGGAGGTGCATGAGAAATGGCACGTATTGCCGGAGTTGATTTACCAAGAGATAAGCGGGTTGAAATTGCTCTAACATACATTTTTGGAATCGGTTTGACGTTCTCGAAAGAAATATTAGCGGCTACAGCAATTAATCCTGACACACGGGTTCGCGACCTGACAGAGGAAGAAATTTCCAAACTGAGAGAACAAATTGATAAGAATTACAAAGTAGAAGGTGACCTTCGCCGGGAAGAGTCATTCAACATTAAACGATTGATTGAAATTGGTTCCTATCGCGGGAAACGTCATCGCGCCGGATTGCCGGTTCGGGGACAACGCACAAAAACAAATGCGCGTACTCGTAAGGGACCGAAGAGAACAGTCGGTGCAAAACGTAAAAAGGCGTAAAGGAGGTATATGAAGAGTGGTTGCAAAGAAAGTTGCAAGACCCAAACGGAGAGAACGAAAAAATATTGAACATGGGATAGCGCATATTCGTTCTTCCTTCAATAATACAATTGTGACGATTACCGATACGAAGGGCAATGCATTGTCCTGGGCGAGTGCTGGTGGCCTCGGTTTCCGCGGCTCAAGGAAAAGCACGCCATTTGCTGCGCAGATGGCTGCAGAAACAGCAGCTAAAGCAGCTATGGAACATGGTTTGAAACAGGTTGAAGTATTTGTAAAAGGTCCTGGATCAGGCCGGGAAGCTGCAATTCGTTCCTTACAGGCAACAGGCTTGGAAGTCAATTTGATTAAAGATGTTACGCCTATTCCTCATAATGGTTGTCGTCCGCCCAAGCGGAGAAGAGTATAGAATTTTTCGGGAGGTGTTAAATAAGAATGGCAAAATATACAGGACCAGTATGTAGACTATGCCGCCGGGAAGGGGTCAAATTGTACCTCAAAGGCGATAAGTGCTATAGTGATAAATGTTCTTTCACTCGGCGCGGTTATGCTCCAGGTCAGCATGGACAGGGCCAGGCCAGAAAAAAGGTTTCCGAATATGGAATTCAATTGCGTGAAAAACAAAAAGCACGACGTGTATATGGAATTTTAGAGCGACAATTCCGTAACTACTTTGAAAAAGCAGAACGTCAAAAAGGGATTACCGGTGAAAATCTTCTGGTTATGTTGGAGAGAAGACTCGATAACGTAGTTTATCGGTTGGGTTTTGCTGATAGCCGGGTACAATCACGTCAGTTGGTTCGACACGGACATTTTACGGTAAACGGTCGCCGAGTGGATATTCCTTCTTATCTTGTAAAAAGCGGTGAAGTAGTTCAGCTGCAGGAAAACAGCAAACAATCTCCGCTTTTTAAGGATATTATGGAAAGCGCCGCCCATAAAACTGTACCTGCGTGGTTAGAGTTATCTGCTTCGGATATGAGTGGAAAAATTGTACGCTATCCTACACGCGAAGAGATTGATATTCCAATCGAAGAACATCTTATCGTCGAATTGTACTCAAGATAACGCCCTCAAGCGTCGAGGTAGGTATCGTAATAGTTTGCGCAAAGGGGAGGGTTTGTTCGGATGATCGAAATTGAAAAACCGAAGATTGAGGTTGTGGAAAGCAGTTCCGACATGAGGTATGGTAAGTTTGTTTGGGAGCCTCTAGAGCGTGGCTATGGGATGACTCTCGGCAATAGCATGCGAAGGGTACTTCTTTCGTCATTGACCGGAGCAGCAGTCATTTCTGTAAAAATTGATGGTGTTTTACATGAGTTTTCTACAATTCCCGGAGTACGGGAAGATGTGACTGACATTATTTTAAATTTAAAAGATCTGCGCTTGAAAATGCATACTGAAGAACCCCAAGTTTTGCGTATTGATTACAAGGGTCCGGGAAAAGTCCTGGCCGGCAGCATTATTACCAATCCCGATGTGGAGATACTAAATCCGGATCTTGAATTGGCAACAGTGGCTGCTGACGGTACATTAAAAATGGAACTTGTAGTTGAACGGGGCCGGGGCTATATTCCAGCGGATAAGAATAAACGTCCGGATGACGTAATTGGAGTTATTCCGATTGATTCTATTTTTTCGCCGGTTCAAAAGGTGAACTACAGTATTACGGATACTCGCGTTGGAAACGTAACGGATTATGATAAGCTAACACTGGAAGTTTGGACTGATGGCAGTTTGCGACCGGAAGAGGCAGTCAGTAAAGCGGCTGGAATTTTGGTAGCACATTTAAAACTTTTCCAGAATATTGCTGGCAATCTTCCGGAAGAAGAAGGCGCAGAAGGACCGTTTGCTGAAATTGCCGAGGATCCAGGAGTAAAAACCATGGAAATGAATATCGAGGATTTGGATCTATCGGTTCGTTCCTATAATTGTCTTAAACGTGCTGGTATTAATACTGTTGCAGAATTGGTACAGAAGTCGGAAGATGATATGATGAAAGTACGTAATCTCGGCAGGAAATCATTAGAAGAAGTAAAAAAGAAGTTGGTTGAACTAAAGTTGGCACTGACTCAAAACGAAGAGTAAGGGAGGGAAGATTATGGCCTATAGGAAATTAGGACGTGATTCAAGCGCGCGTAAGGCACTGCTGCGCGGTATCCTGACTTCCTTCTTTGCATACGGGCGTATTGAAACAACGGAAGCGAAGGCAAAAGAAATCAGTTCATTAGCTGATCAATTTATTACCTTAGCCAAACGCGGCGATTTGCATGCACGCCGTCAAACGTTGTCATACCTCATGGATGAAGAAGTAACGAAGAAGTTATTTGAGACCATAGCAGCGAAATATGCTGATCGTCAAGGCGGGTATACGCGGATCATGAAAATTGGACCGCGCCGCGGTGATGCAGCACCAATGGTAATACTAGAGTTAGTATAATCAATGTGAGGGGCGGCCAACGGTCGCCCCCTATTGCTAGTCCATCAGCAAAAAAATATGCGAATGGATCCAAGTGCAACCACGGCTTTCGCCGTCGCTAACAAGCTCGGCGCAAGCCGGGTTTTCTAAATTTAGAGAGGCAAGTTATGGGAGAAATGATTAAGACAGAGCAATTATGCTATGAGTATCGCGGACCAAACGAAAGCAAAGTAACAGCGCTTTCAAATATCAATCTATCGATTCAAGACGGTGAATTTGTGGCAATAATAGGGACAAACGGGTCTGGAAAATCGACGTTGGCTAAACATTTTAATGCATTGCTCCTCCCTTCCGGCGGGAATTGTTATATAAATGGTTTAAATACACGCGACGAAAAATACTTATGGAATATTCGACAGAATGTTGGCATGGTGTTTCAAAATCCGGACAACCAAATTGTGGCTACGATTGTGGAAGAAGACGTAGCATTTGGACCCGAAAATCTTGGTATCGCTCCGGCCGAAATTGCTCAACGGGTCGCGGAAGCCTTGAATATTGTTGGAATGACTGATTATCGTCAACATGCGCCCCATTTGTTATCAGGAGGTCAAAAACAGCGTGTGGCCATCGCCGGCGCGTTGGCAATGCGCTCTCGCTGTCTGGTGTTTGATGAACCTACTGCCATGCTGGATCCGCGCGGACGAAAAGAAGTATTGCAAACTGTCAAAAAAATCAATGAAAAAGAGAAAATCACCATTGTTTATATTACTCATGATATGGAAGAAGCGTTGCATGCCGATAAGGTGATAGTAATGGATCAAGGCGCTATTGTACTGGATGGCCCGCCAGAAGTGGTATTTAGCCAAGTCTCTCTTTTGAAATCTCTGGGATTGGATGTTCCTTTGGCAGCCGATATAGCACAGGAACTGCGCAACCGCAACATGTTAATACCCCGGAAAATTATTTCCGATGAAGAATTGGTGGTGGCGCTGTGTCCATAAAATTAGAAAATGTCGTTTATACGTATATGCAAGGGACCCCATATGAACGTGTTGCACTGCAAAATATCAACCTAGAGATACATCCAGGCGAGTTTATTGGGATTATTGGTCATACTGGATCAGGAAAATCCACATTAATCCAGCACTTTAACGGACTTTTAAAACCAACTTCCGGCTGTGTAAGGATTGATGATATTGATTTGCATCAGAACAAAAAATTAGCCAAGCAGGCAAAAAGAAAAGTTGGGATGGTGTTCCAGTATCCTGAACATCAGCTGTTCGAGGAAACGGTATTTGCAGATATTGCTTTTGGGCCTCGTAATCTGGGATTATCAGAAGAAGAAGTTGATTTTCGTGTTCGGAAAGCGATGCAATTTGTCGGCCTGAACTATGATACGGTTGCGGATCGATCGCCGTTTCAACTTAGTGGCGGACAAATGCGTAGAATAGCGATTGCAGGTGTCATTGCAACAGAACCGGAATATCTCATTTTGGATGAACCATCAGCAGGACTTGATCCGCGAGGACGGCGAGAAATATTTTCTCAAATTAAAAACCTGCACGCTGCTGCCGGAAACGCGGTTGTTTTGGTGACGCATAACATGGAAGATGTTTTGCAGGTGGCTACGCGCTTGATTGTCATGAGTGAAGGACGAATTTTACTGGATGATAAGCCGGAAACTCTCTTTTGGAACTATCATGAACAACTGGTATCGGTCGGTGTTGATGTACCTCATATTATCTCCTTGTTAAAAAAATTACGGGCGGCAGGATTAGCGGTCGGCGAATGCCAATTAACCGTAGAAGCGGCAGCAACAGCGATTTGTGAAGCGTTGGGAGGGCAAAGCCGTGCTGAATAATATTACTTTTGGACAATATTTCCCAGGAAATTCTTTCTTGCATCGGCTTGATCCCCGGACCAAAATTGTAGGAACGCTTTTATTTATCAGCAGCATCTTTTTAGCGGAAAAAGTAACTGCTTATGTTGTAATACTGGTTTTTACCTTGTTAGCTATTGCAGTATCGCGCATCCCGCCACGTTTTGTTTTTCGTTCTTTTCGTCCTTTGTGGATTATTTTGGTATTTACGTTGGGAATTCATATGTTTTCAACTCCTGGACTTGTACTGTACGCGTGGGGACCATTGACTCTTACGCAGGAAGGCCTTCGTCAGGGCATTTTAATGAGTGCCAGACTGTTGTTTTTAATCATCATGTCTTCCCTGTTAACATTTACTACTTCGCCTATTGTCTTAACGGATGGGATCGAAAGACTGTTATCCCCTTTTCGCAAAATCGGTTTTCCCGCCCATGAATTAGCGATGATGATGACGATCGCTTTGCGATTCATTCCAACATTATTGGAAGAGACGGATCGAATCATGAAAGCGCAAATGGCAAGGGGAGCTGATTTCAGTTCCGGAACGATAGTGCGAAGAGCGCAGAACATGATTCCCTTGCTAATTCCGTTATTTATCAGTGCCTTTCGACGGGCTGATGAATTAGCGACGGCTATGGAAGCTCGCTGCTACCGCGGAGGCGAAAACCGCACCAGAATGAAAGAGTTGGCGCTGAGTTGGCTGGATGGAATTGCCGCATGCGTGTTCTCGCTTTTGCTGTTTCTTTTGGCGTATTTAAGGTGGTGGCACTGACATGGCCCAAAAGACACGCAATATCAAACTGACGATTTCTTATGATGGGACTGCATATCATGGATTTCAGTGGCAGGCAAATGCGGTTTCTGTTCAAAACGTATTAGAAGATCGATTGGCACTGATTTTTGGGCATTCAATCCGGGTTGTCGGATCGGCGCGGACTGATACTGGAGTCCACTCCTATGGGCAAGTGGTTAACTTGGTCACTTCCGGGTCCATTCCCACGGAACGAATTCCATTGGCGGCAAAAAAAGTATTGCCGAAAGATATCGTTGTTTGTAAAGCAGAAGATGTCCCGGACAAGTTCCATGCACGTTTTGATGCAAAAAGCAAAATCTATCTTTACCGGATTAATGACAGCGGGAATCCAGACCCTTGGTTGCGAAATTATGTTTGGCAAATGAACCATTCTCTTGATGTCGATGCAATGGATGAAGCGGTGCAAATGGTGGTTGGAACGCATGATTTTTCGGCCTTCCGTTCGGCTGGCAGCAGTGCAAGGGATCCTGTCCGGACAATATTGAGTGCCGCTTGCCGGCGAAACGGGAGGGCCATTGAATGCGAATTTCATGGTACGGGATTTTTGTATCACATGGTTCGTAATTTAGTAGGGACTTTGGTAGAAATAGGAATGGCGCATCGCCAAGTATCTGAAATGCAGAACATACTTATGAGGAAAAGACGGGAAGATGCAGGGCACATTGCCCCACCTCAGGGCTTATATTTGGTTAAAGTATTGTATGATTAACTCCGGATTAGGAAAGATTTAAAAATTATGGTCAGGTTCACTTGACATTGACAGGCAGATTTATTACAATTACCGTATGAGATTTTTGCCATGACTTCCCTTAGCCCCGGAGCTCATTGACAAATAAGATCAAACCCTATGAAGTTCTCGATGAGGAGGGATATGAATGAGTACGTTTATGGCGAACCCGCAAAATATAGAGCGTAAGTGGTACGTCTTAGATGCCGAAGGAAAAACACTAGGAAGATTGGCGGCAGAAGCAGCTAAAATTCTTCGCGGTAAAAATAAACCGATATTTACACCGCATGTTGATACTGGTGATTATGTTATCGTTGTAAATGCAGCGAAGGTTGTTCTTACCGGTAAAAAGTTGATTCAAAAAACTTATTTTCGTCATTCCGGGTATCCGGGCGGTTCCACTTTCACTACTGCCGGAACCTTGCTAGCTACGAAACCGGAGAAAATGATCGAGTTTGCTGTCAAAGGGATGCTGCCGAAAAATCGGCTTGGCAGTCAAATGTACACCAAACTCAAAGTATATCGTGGCGCAGAACATCCGCATGCCGCACAACAACCGGAAGTCTTAAATATTGACATCCGGTAAAGACCGGAAAGGAGGAACGTGAAATGGCATTAGTAAATTATTACGGCACAGGCCGTAGAAAAACTTCGGTTGCCAGAGTTCGTCTGGTTCCGGGGGAAGGCAATATTGTTGTTAATGGTCGTCCGTTAGTAGAGTATTTTGGTTTAAAAACGCTTGAATTAATTATTAAGCAACCGCTTAACATTACGGATACGATTGGTAAGTATGATGTCTTGGCTCAAGTTGGAGGCGGCGGCACTTCTGGACAAGCTGGCGCAGTCCGTCACGGAATAGCCAGAGCGTTACTGAAGATTGATGGTGATTTTAGACCGCCATTGAAAAAAGCTGGATTGCTGACTCGTGATCCAAGAGAAAAAGAGCGTCGTAAATACGGCTTGAAGAAAGCCCGTAAAGCGTCTCAGTTTTCAAAACGTTAATCTTTACTTGCAGAAGCTTGAAGCAACACCATGTTGTTTCAAGCTTTTTGTGTTTTATGGGGCCTTATGGGGCCGGCGAAGTCAAACTTCAGGGAGGATTTTTGCGCTTTATCTATAATATAATACACGCTGGGATTTCGGTGAGGAATAGTTTCTAATTTGGCATCCGTTTGATACGGTGTGTACAGATATTGTGGAATTAGGATGATTATGCCAGCAGAAAACAGTAAACGGAGGAATCAGTGTGAAAAAAATTGTTGTTCTTTGTATTGTGATGACATTGCTGGCGTTTAGCGGCGTTGCACTAGCCAACCTGGATGATACAAAAAGCTCCATTGCCCAGACATATGGAGAGTATCGTTTAGTGGTGGATACCGACAATCAGCCCTGGGCCAAAGCGGAATGGGAAACGAAAGGTGTGCAGCGAGCAAAAGCGGCTTCTTATGTGCATTATTTTAACCGCAATGAAATAGGTATGCAGATGGAAGTGCAATACGAAAGCGATAAACAGGGTGCTTTTGCTGTTCTTCAACGGTTTACGCCTAATTCTGCGATCAAAATAAAAGAGTTGCGTACCTATTTTCCGGAATTAGTGAGTTTGCTTGACTCGCCAAAAGGGGAATATTTTTCAACGTACAGCGAAGTAACGCGCAATTTTCAGGAACTGGCGTCGCCTGTGACGTTAGGACTGGTTGTTAAGTTGTCGCCGGCTCTCAAGGGTGATAAATATTATACCCTGATTGCTTTCAACATCCAGGATGAAGGCCGTTTTGTTAACGATCCAAAGTATATTGATGGTGACACGTACATTCGCGAATTTGTCGTCCAACGGGTTCTGAGGACCGAAACTTCTGAAAAATTATATTCAGAATGGCTTTCAATAAAAAAATTCTTTTAAGCCTAGATACGTCCCTTATGCAATAACAAAACCAAGAGGCACTGCAACGGTAAGCAGCTTCTCTTGGTTTTTGTCTGTTTAAAAGAGAAAGTCCAATTATTTCGCAAATTTTAACGGGGCTGCCTTAGCCTCCTGCGCTTGCATGGGACCAATATAACCATTGCGGACCATTGCGTTTAGAACAAGCGCCTGCCGTTGTTTGGCGGCTGTCATATTTACATATGGGGAATAAAGGGATGGAGCATTCGGCAATCCGGCAAGTAAGGCGCTTTCGGCCAGGGTCAATTCAACAGGAGATTTGGCGAAATAATTTCGTGTCGCATCTTGGATCCCATAGGAACCTGATCCAAAGAAGATCGTATTGAGATACATTTCTAAAATTTCTTCCTTAGAATATTGGAGTTCCATATCGATGGATAAAAGGGCTTCTTCTAATTTACGGGTCACGGTTTGTTCCTGTGATAAAAACAAATTTTTCACCAATTGTTGGGTGATGGTACTCCCGCCTTCGACAATCGATCCTTTTTGAATGTTTACAAGCGACGCTCGCAGTATTCCTTCAATATCAATTCCAATATGGCTATAAAATCGGTTGTCTTCAATGGAGATCACTGCCTGTTGCAATGCTATGGGAACTTGTTGCAACGGTAATCGTTTTTGATTACCTGTCTTCGCAGCAACTGCGGACTTTAGAAAAAGCAAACGGTATGTTTTCCCTGCTAAATTTGAGCCATCGGTGAATAAAGGCGAGTTCGTTTGCGGGAGGCTGGGAATCATTTGTTTGACAACGGCGCTTCCGCCGGCCCACCAATACGCTGCAAAAAATATGAGAGCTAAAAAGAAGATAAAGCGTCCAAGACGCATTTCTACTCCTCCTTGAAGTGTCCGATTAAGATTGGATCGTCGCTTATGACAGTATTGTAACGTACTTACGGTGATTTGGCTATAGCGGGCAATTAGTGAATAACAGCGCAGCAAAGCAGGATTCAGATATTTTAGTGTGGAATGCAGATAGTTGACAGTAAATCGATGGTTCGCCGGCACAGGGCAAATGTTATGCAATCGCATGGCAGATGCATGTGCGAAGGGAGAATGAGCATGAACCGTTTAGTCGGATGCGCTCTGATGCCACATCCGCCCATGATGATACCGGAGATCGGCAAACAGGAAAGAAATCATGTTCATGAAACGGTTGCAGCAGCCCGAAAAGCTGCAGACTTTCTACAGTCCGCCAATCCTCAGACTGTCATTATTATCAGTCCGCACGGAGCGTTATTTCCGGATGCAGTCGGCATTAATGTGCATCCGCGTCCGCGCGGAAGTTTTGCCGCCTTTGGGGTCCCAGACATCTCCATGGGCTTTGAAACCGATGTTTTGCTGGTGCAGAAAATCCAACGGGAAACGGATCGCCTGGGAGTCAATTTATTGGAACTGGATGATGAGCTTGCCAAAACGTACCGGTTTTCGCTGCAGCTTGATCATGGAGTTCTTGTGCCATTATATTATTTGCACAAAGCTGGTTTTCGCGGGCAGATTGTTCATTTGACAGTTGGATTATTATCCTATGAAGAAATGTATACTTTTGGCAAGGCAGTACAGATTGCAATACAAGCGAGCGGACGAAAAACGGCAGTGGTCGCCTCTGGAGATTTATCTCACAGGCTTACGCAGAATGCCCCAGCGGGATACCATCCGTTAGGAGCGGAATTTGATCAACAAGTGGTAGGCGCTTTAACCAACATGGATGTGAAGGCGTTGTTCAAGTTAGATCGAACCCTTGTGGAGAATGCAGGCGAATGTGGTTTGCGGCCGATATTCTTTTTGATGGGTGTACTAGGCGGACTGAATGCACAAAGTGAGATGCTGTCTTATGAAGGACCGTTTGGCGTTGGGTATGCAGTATTTCTTTTTCGGGTTCCGCAATAACTTATCGTATAATGAAATAAAGGCAAGGTGAGATAGGATGACGACGGAAAGTTACCCAGTCAGTTTGGCACGGGCAAGTCTTCAATATTATTACGGGCAGGGTCAAATGATGCCTGTACCGAAGAACATTCCTGCTGCTTTTCAGGGACGTGCCGGAGTTTTTGTATCGTTAAAGAAACAAGGCGGATTAAGAGGCTGCATTGGGACATTTTTGCCGACGCAAGAAAATATTGCTATGGAGATCATTGTGAACGCAATCAGTGCAGCTACTGAAGATCCGCGATTTTATCCGGTAACGGCGGAAGAATTGCCCGAACTAAGCATATCGGTTGATATTTTGGGTGTTCCGGAGGCAGTTGGCGGACAAGAAGAGTTGGATCCTGCACGTTATGGAATTATTGTATGCAATGGGCCGCGCAAAGGGTTGCTGCTGCCGATGCTGGAAGGTGTTGACACCGCAGAGCAGCAAATCGCAATAACCAGGCAAAAAGCCGGAATAAGCTGTAATGAACCAATAGAAATTTATCGTTTCACGGTGAACAGATATTGTTAAAAAATGCAATTGAAAGAAAGTGAACCGAAAATTAATTAAAATGCTCACAACAAAACTATTGAATTATTATACATACATAGTGTATACTTATGCTTATTCGAAGCTTGGACAAAAAATCAGGCGCAATGCAAGCGCCATTAAATCCATGCTGATTAAAACCGAACAAATATTGGAGGGAATAGATTATGTTTCATGCTATACCAGACGGGATCACTGCTCCTAAAGGGTTTACTGCTGCGGGGGTAAAAGCCGGTATTAAGAAAAGCGGTAAAGAAGATGTTGCGGTTATATACAGTTCGGTCCCGGCTTCTGTTGCCGCCGTATTCACTACGAATACGATGGCGGCTGCACCGGTTATTATATCACGGCGAGCCGTGGAAAAAGGTCGTGCACAGGCAGTGGTTGTTAATTCCGGCTGTGCTAATGCGTCAACAGGTCCCCAAGGAATGGTGGATGCACAGGCCATGGCCCACATTACCGCATCGCTGCTGAACCTTGATGATGCAGCTGTTGTAGTGGCTTCAACTGGAATTATTGGCGTTAATTTGCCGATGGGCAAAATTGCTGACGGCATAAAACAGGCGGTTGAGGAACTTTCCGTAGACGGGCATGCCGCGGCTCTGCAAGCGATTATGACAACAGATACTCAGCCAAAAGTTTGCGCTTATGAATTTAAACTAAACGGGGTACCCGTTCGTATTGCCGGTATGGCCAAAGGTTCTGGGATGATCCACCCTAACATGGCGACGATGTTGGCATTTATTACAACAGATGCTGCAGTTAGTCCGCCTGTTTTACGGCAAGCGTTGAATGAGGCAGTTGCTTTATCTTTCAATATGATTACGGTTGATGGCGATACCAGCACGAATGATATGGTTTGTGTATTGGCTAACGGATTGGCCGGGAATTCTGAATTGACGGCGCCAAACGATCCTCAATATAATGAATTCGTCACTGCGTTGCGGGAAGTTTGCACCTATTTGGCGCAACAAGTGGTCCGTGATGGTGAAGGAGCTACAAAATTTCTTGAGATTAAGGTCCAGGGAGCGACAACGTTTGCTGCAGCAAAGCAAGCTGCAATGGCTGTTGCAAAATCTCCACTGGTGAAAACCGCTTTCTTTGGCGAAGACCCAAACTGGGGACGGATATTATGTGCAGTAGGTTATTCCGGAGTTGGAGCGGAACCGGAAAAGACTTCGTTGGCGATTGGCGATTTAACGATTGTAACGGCCGGTATGGGGACCCAGGTGGATACCGAAGCGTTAAAAAAAATAATGGCAGAACATGATATTGTCATTACAATTGATTTAGGAATGGGATCGTCAGAGGCAACCGTTTGGACATGTGATTTTTCTTATGAATATGTTAAAATTAACGGAGAGTATCACACATAACATTCGGGGGGAATGAAAATGACAAATTCAATTCAACAAGCGGCCACCCTATTAGAAGCGCTGCCATATCTGCAGAAGTTTTACGGGAAGACCATCGTAATTAAGTATGGCGGAAACGCGATGATTAATAGTGATTTGAAGCGCAGTGTGATCCAAGACATCATCTTGATGAAATACGTTGGGATCCGTCCGGTCTTGGTTCATGGCGGCGGTCCGGAAATTACGGCTATGCTAAAGAAGTTGGGGAAACAGTCCACATTCATATCCGGGCTTCGTGTGACGGATGAGGAGACCGTGGCCATTGCCGAAATGGTATTGGTAGGAAAAATTAATGCAGAAATCGTAAGTTTGTTAAATACTGCCGGCGCAAAAGCAGTTGGGTTGAGTGGGAAAGATGCCAATTTGCTTGTGGCAAAAAAACATTTGGCTAAAGTCCATGAAGCAGGAGAGATCCGTGAAGTGGACATTGGGTTTGTTGGCGATATTGCCCATGTGAATACGGGGATTATTGATACCTTGCTGGAAAATGATTATGTTCCCGTGATTTCGCCAATCGGTTCAGATGAAAATGGCCAAAGCTATAATATTAATGCCGATTATGTAGCAGGCGAACTTGCGGCAGCAATCGGAGCGGAGAAGCTTTTGTTATTAACCGATGTAGAAGGCATTTACCGTGATTATTACGACAAAGGGTCGTTCATCTCCACGTTGGCGCTTGACGATGCACGTGAGATGATTACTGCAGGAAGTATTGACGGCGGTATGATACCAAAGGTTGAAGCTTGTGTAAGGGCCTTGGCGGGCGGTACGGCAAAGACTCACATCATCGATGGCAGACAACCGCACTCGTTATTGCTGGAAATTTTCACCGACCGCGGAACCGGCACGGAAGTTGTCCGATAGCAATTGGCAAATGGCGGTGGATCATCAACCATCAACCATAGGAGGGAAAAGAGTGAATAAAGAACAAATCGTAGCGGCTGAAAAACAGTATTACATGCCTGTTTTTGCCAGAAACCCCATTGTGCTTTCGTATGGCAAGGGACCTTACGTATATGATAATGAAGGAAATAAATATCTTGATTTTCTGGCTGGGATTGCAGTTAACCTGCTGGGACATGCCCATCCAAAGTTGGTTTCAGCCATTGCTGAACAAGCCGGCAAGCTAATCCATTGTTCAAACTTGTACTATACGGAGGTCCAGACTTTACTGGCCAAAAAAATAGCGGAAGTCAGTGGGATGGACAAGGTTTTCATTTGCAATAGCGGGGCTGAAGCGAATGAAGGGGCCATGAAACTGGCAAGAAAGTATGCGAAAAAAATACATCCGGATAAGATTGACATTATTACTGCGGAACATTGTTTTCATGGCCGTACGCTGGCAACATTAACGGCTACGGCGCAGCCAAAATATCAGAAAGGCTTCGAACCATTGCCGGCTGGGTTCAAATATGTTCCTTTTAACAATTTTTCCGCATTAGAGGCGGCAGTTGACGATCAGACCTGTGCGTTGATGCTGGAACCGGTACAGGGAGAAGGCGGCATCAACATGCCGGATGAAGATTATCTTGCCAAAGTGCGCACTCTTTGCAATGACAAAAAGATTGTGTTGATTTTCGATGAGATCCAGTCCGGGATGGGCAGAACGGGAACAATGTTCGCTTGTCAGCAGTATGGGGTTAAACCGGATATTATGACCGTAGCGAAAGGGCTCGGCGGCGGCGTGCCAATCGGCGCTTTCATGGCAACGAATGAAGTCGCAAATGTGTTCTCGCCCGGGGACCACGGAACCACGTTCGGTGGCAATCCATTAGTTTGCGCTGCTGCGAACGCTGTTTTGGCTGCGATCGATGAAGAAGGTATTTTGTCCAATGTGCAGACAGTTGGCGCTTATATGGCGGCGGCATTACAGCAATTAAAAAACAAATATCCCGCTATCATTCAGGAAATACGCGGAAAAGGGCTTATGCTTGGGATGCAGTTAAATCAGCCGGGGGCTGATATTGTAGCAGGATGTCTGAAAAAAGGATTAATTATTAACTGTACAGCTGGCAATGTGTTGCGCTTCGTGCCGTCATTGAATATTACAAAACAGCATGTAGATGAATTTATTCTTATTTTAGACAGCGTTTTGCGGGAAAAACAATAATTTCATTCTGTCACAATCAAGCCGTATGCTTTAGTACAATGATTGATGGGGGTTTTATTTTGAGTTTGCAGGGAAGAGATTTACTTTCCATACATGATCTTTCAACCCAGGAATTAAACGATATAATGGCATTATCCAAAAAATTGAAACAGCAGTTGAAGCAGGGCCAGGAGCATCATCTGCTGAAAGGCAAAACATTAGGGATGATTTTTGAAAAATCATCTACTCGTACCAGGGTATCCTTTGAAGTTGGAATGTGGCAATTAGGCGGCCAAGCCTTGTTTTTAAGTTCCAGAGATCTTCAGATTGGGCGCGGCGAGCCGGTAAAGGATACTGCAAGGGTTTTGTCACGTTTCCTGGATGGGATCATGATCCGGACATATTCGCATGCGGAAGTCGAAGAATTGGCCGAATATGCTTCGATACCGGTGGTTAACGGTCTTACGGACCTTATGCATCCTTGTCAGGCTTTAACTGATATTTTTACAGCAATGGAGCATAAAGGGGATTTGAAAGGACGTAAGATGGCATTTATTGGTGATGGAAATAACATGGTTCATTCGCTAATGCATGCATGTGCAAAAGTGGGGATGGATATTGCCGTGGCTTCGCCTATGGGGTATCTGCCGGATCCGTTGATGGTTGCGGAAGCGCAAGCCGATGCACAAATGACCGGCAGCAAGATTACGATTGTTCAAGATCCTTTCGCCGCGGCGAAGGATGCAGATGTTTTGTACACGGATGTATGGTCGAGCATGGGGCAAGAGGCTGAGCAGATCATCCGGCAAAAGGCTTTTGCGGGTTTTCAGATCAACAGTGCAATTATGGATGTTGCGCGGCCGGATGCCATTGTTCTTCACTGTTTGCCTGCCCACCGGGGCGAGGAAATTACGGAAGAAGTATTTGAGGGACCTCAGTCGGCAGTCTTTGATCAGGCTGAGAACCGTTTGCATGTTCAAAAAGCGATTATAGCCTTATTGCTGGCTAAGTAAAGCGGAAAAACATATCATATAATGGAGGGAATTTTATAATGAGCGATATAAAAAAAGTAGTGCTGGCTTATTCCGGCGGCCTCGATACGTCGGTGATTATTCCATGGCTTAAGGAAAACTATCAGTGCGAGGTCATTGCAATGTGCGCTGATGTTGGTCAAGGCGATGAATTAGCACCGGTGCGGGAGAAGGCGTTGAAATCCGGTGCGAGCAAAGTGTATATTGAAGATCTTACCCAGGAATTTGTTGAAAGCTATGTATGGCCAACCTTGAAAGCGGGCGCTGTATACGAAGGAAAATATTTGCTGGGAACATCTTTTGCCCGGCCGATTATTGCCAAAGCATTAGTAGCTATTGCAGAAAAAGAAGGCGCTGACGCGATCGCTCATGGCGCAACCGGAAAAGGGAATGATCAGGTTCGGTTCGAACTCACTGTAAAAGCCCTGGCGCCCCATTTGGAGATCATTGCTCCTTGGCGGCTCTGGGATATTCGCTCGCGTGAGGACGCAATTGATTATGCAGAAAAACATAATATACCTATTCCCGTCACAAAAAAACGTCCCTACAGTATGGATCGCAATATATGGCATCTCAGCCATGAGGGTGCAGATCTGGAAAACCCGTGGAATGCGCCGCAGGATGACGTATATATGGTTACTAAAACGCCGGAACAGGCGCCGGATGTACCGACCTACGTTGAGATTTCGTTTGAGAAAGGGATCCCGGTTGCTGTTGACGGAGAAAAAATGCCGGCGGTGGCTTTGCTGGAAAAATTAAATACGCTGGGTGCAATGAATGGGATTGGTATTGCTGATATCGTTGAGAACCGATTGGTTGGCATGAAGTCGCGCGGAGTATATGAAAATCCAGGTGGAGCAATCTTATATTATGCACACAGGGAATTGGAATATTTGACGCTTGACAGGGCAACGATGCACTTCAAGGAACAAGTCGCAATCAAATATGCTGAGCTGGTATATGACGGAATGTGGTTTGCACCGCTTCGTGAGGCATTAGATGCGTTTGTTGATGAGACTCAGCAGACAGTGACCGGTGTTGTTCGTTTGAAGCTGTATAAAGGGAATATTATCAGCGCCGGATCCAAGTCGCCATATTCTCTTTATAGTGAAGAATTCGTCACTTTTGGACGTGATGAGGTGTACAATCAGAAAGATGCCGAAGGATTCATCAATTTGTTTGGTTTGCCATTGAAAGTTCGGGCGTTGATGCAGAAAGAGGCGAAAAAAATATGACCAAGATGTGGGGAGGCAGGTTCGCCAAAAATACGGATGTAATGGTGGAGGAATTTACCTCCTCCATTTCTTTTGATCAGCGCATGTTTCAGGAAGATATCGCCGGCAGCATCGCCCATGCACGAATGCTGGCGTATTGCGGCATTGTTCCGGAGGAAGATGTTACGCTCATCGTTGCCGGGTTGCAAGATATTTTAGCCGATATTGAAGCCGGTAATTTCGAGTTTTCTACTTCATTGGAAGATATTCATATGAATATTGAAAAAAGATTAACAGATAGGATCGGGCCGATTGGTGGAAAACTGCATACCGCCCGGAGTCGAAATGATCAGGTTGCCTTGGACACACACATGTACTTGAAAAAAGAGATAGGTATGATTGCTCAGTTGCTAAGCGAGATGCAGCAAGCCATAGTTGAGGTTGCGACGGAGCATTCTCAAGTCATCATGCCCGGTTACACGCATTTGCAACGGGCGCAGCCGATCTTGTTTTCCCATCATCTGATGGCGTATTTTTTCATGTTGGTAAGAGATTTTGAACGGCTGGAAGGAGTATGGAAACATACGGATCTAATGCCGCTTGGCGCAGGAGCCTTGGCGGGAACTACCTTTCCCATCGATCGTCACTTAGTTGCTGAACGGCTGCATTTTAATGAAGTATATGCCAACAGTATTGATGCAGTCAGCGACCGGGATTATATTTTGGAGTTTCTGAGCTTTGCCTCTATCTTGATGATGCATTTAAGCCGCTTGAGCGAAGAAATCATTCTCTGGTCCTCTACTGAATTTTCGTTTATTGAATTAGATGACGCGCACTGTACCGGCTCGAGCATCATGCCCCAAAAAAAGAACCCGGATGTTGCCGAACTCGTCAGAGGCAAGACCGGCCGGGTTGTCGGGCACTTGATGGCTATGCTAATGACGTCAAAGGGGCTGCCGTTAGCTTATAATAAGGATCTGCAGGAAGACAAAGAAGGCCTTTTTGATACAATTGATACAATTAAATTTAGTTTATCCGTTTACGCTGCGATGTTAAAAGCGATGAAAGTCAACAGCGACCGGATGGGCAAGGCTGTTCGTGAAGATTTTTCAAATGCTACCGACATGGCGGATTACCTGGTAAAACGGGGTTTGCCGTTTCGACAAGCGCATGAGGTAGTAGGTAATTGTGTAAAGTACTGTATTGATCAGGAGAAACGGTTATTGGATTTGTCACTGGAAGAATTTCGAAGTTTTTCGGACTTATTTGCGGAAGATATTCTGGAAGCAATCCAGATTGAGACCTGTATTGCAGCACGAAACTCGTACGGTGGAACATCGTACGCGCAGAATGGACAAGCGCTTGCAAAAGCAAAAACAATTCTATCGAATCAACAAATAGTTCTTGACATGTATACAAAAAACAACCTATAATTATGGTAATGCTTTTGGCATGGGCATTTTGGGAATGGTATTTCTTGTATACTATTCCCAAATTGCCTTTATCCATTTAGAGCGAAGCGAAGCTACCCATTTTAAGGAGGTTTTTAGTATGAGTAAGATCGCCGTAACAAGAGTCGGCAAACCGGGCGTTCTCCCTGATGAGGACAAATTAGGTTTTGGACACTATTTTTCCGACCATATGTTTGTAATGGATTATGAAACGGGAAAAGGATGGTATGATCCGCGGATTGTGCCTTATGGGAAGTTTTCCCTTTACCCTTCATCGATGGTATTACACTATGGCCAAGCCATATTTGAAGGAATGAAGGCGTTCCGAACTATCGATAATCGCATCGTTGTGTTCCGCCCGGAAGAATATCTGAATCGGTTTAACCGTTCCGCAGACATTCTCTGCATTCCGCGCACAGATGTGTCTCAAATCAAAGAAGCGCTTTTTCAATTGTTGGAGTTAGAAAAAAATTGGGTTCCGGGAAAATTTGGAACGTCGCTCTATATCCGGCCGTTTATCATTGCGGATGATGCCTATGTTGGTGTTAAGAGTTCGGACAAATATAAATTATTTATTATTTTATCTCCTTCAGGCGCATATTATGCTGCCGGCTTTGATCCGGTGAATATCAAAGTCGAAGACAAATATGTAAGAGCAGGCATTGGCGGTCTTGGCGAAGCAAAAACGCCGGCTAACTACGCTGCCAGCTTGCGTGCACAGGAAGAAGCCAAAAAAGAAGGTTTCACGCAGGTTCTCTGGCTTGATGCAGTGGAACGGAAGTACATTGAAGAAGTTGGCACGATGAACATCTTCTTCAAAATCAATAACGAAATTATCACTCCTGCGCTGGATGGAAGTATTCTAGGTGGGATTACCCGCAAAACGGTGCTTGAATTATCACGGGCGTGGGGAATGAAGGTTGCAGAACGACGTATTTCTGTGGATGAATTATTTGCCGCCCACGAGAACGGCCAATTGGAAGAGGTATTCGGCTCAGGAACTGCTGCGGTTATTTCCCCGGTGGGTGAACTTTCCTGGAAAGGGAAAAAGATCGTTATTAATAATAATAAAACGGGTGAATATTCACAGAAACTCTTTGATTATATTACGGACTTGCAATACGGCAAGTCGGAAGATAAACTTGGCTGGATAAGCGAAGTAGCAAAATTGTAAAACAGCTAAAAACCTCTCGTGCGAAGTGCGGGAGGTTTTTTTCTTTTGGAAAAGGTTCATAACTTTTGCTCCTTAAAAGGTTTTCACAAAGTTTGGGTAGAATATAATGTATGGAATTATGGGTGAGGAGTAATGCTTATGCTGCCACAAATGAAAGGCATGTTATCTACAATTTCTTTTCTCGATCTATTCGAGATTTTAATTGTGGCTATTGTTTTATATAAATTGTATATTATGATCAAGGATACGCGCGCGCTGGCATTGTTGAAAGGGTTAATTGTTCTGATCATAGTTACGTTGGTCAGCAAGGGTCTTGGACTGAATGTGATTTACTGGCTATTGCAGAAAACAATGACAGTCGTACTCGTTGCCTTGCCGATTGTTTTTCAACCAGAACTTCGCCGTGCATTAGAACAATTGGGTCAGGGGAACTTGTTCGGTAAAAATATATTGTTAAATCCGGAAGAAACAATGTCATTGTTAAATGAACTGTCAAAAGCATTAACTGTTTTGGCTAAAAATAAAATTGGCGCGTTGGTTGTGATCGAAAGGGAAATCGGACTCAACGATTACATTGCGACCGGCCTGAAAGTCGATGGCTTGGTTTCCAGTGAATTTTTGATTAACGTTTTTATACCCAATACTCCCATGCATGATGGGGCAGTGATTATTCGCGGTAATCGTGTCATGGCCGCTGGATGCTTGCTGCCGTTATCGGAAAATCGGGATTTAAATAAAGAACTTGGAACTCGGCATCGGGCTGCAATTGGCATTACCGAACAGACGGATGCAATTGTCGTGGTTGTTAGTGAGGAAACCGGCATTATTTCCGTGGCTCGCGGTGGACAATTATTGCGATATTTGGATGCGGAGGACTTAAAAGATAAACTAAAACCATTATTTGCCAGAAAAAAATCAGCGTTCAGTGATTTCTTTAAATGGGGGTCTTCTGCGCAATGACAAATATGCCGCAAAAAAATTTAGCTGCCAAAATTTTGGCTTTGATCATGGCGATTATCCTTTGGATATATGTAATGAATGAACAAAATCCGCCGGTTGAAGTGAGCTTTTCGATACCGTTGGAAATCCAAAATTTGACAACGCCTTATACGGTTGCGGAGGCTCCTGAAACGGTGCGGGTGAAAGTTCGCGGCTTGCGTAAAGTGGTAGCCTTTGTATCTTCCGAAGATATAAAGGCTTATTTGGATTTGCGCGGGGCATCAGAGGGCCGGCAGGCGGTTAAAGTTCATGTTGTCATTCCACCTAATTTAGAATTGGCAGAAGTCAATCCAGACCAAGCAATCGTCCGGATTGATACAGCAGCGGCTCGTCAAATTCCGGTCGAAATTCATTATTCCGGGGCTGTTGCTGCCGGGGCAATGGTTGGCCGGGCGGCGGCAGCGCCTGTTCAAGTCGCTGTTCAGGGACCAAAATCTCTTGTAGATACGGTTGACAGAGTGATTGCGACAGTCGATTTGAATGGCAAAAATGCTGACTTTACAACTGAGACGCCGTTAAAAGCAGTGAGCAGAGATGGCAAACTTGTAGACGGGATCTCTTTTACCCCGTCTAAAGTCGCTATTGCAGTTACCATGTCGAAAGTGCCCAATAAAAAGACAGTAGAAATAAAACCGCAGACTTACGGTGACGTGGGATCCGGTTTTGTGTTGAAGCGTATTGCCGTTGCGCCTGAAACCATTGAAGTGCAAGGATCCAGCCAGGAGTTGGAGAAAATTGATGCGGTGTCTACTCTGCCGATTAATCTCAGTGGCCTCACGAAAGATAGCACTCAGGAAGTGAAACTGCAATTAAAAGAAGGAATTACTGCAGCACAGATGTCTGTAACGGTGCATATTTATCTTGCGGCAGGATCTGCGGCGCCAGGAACTAATCGTTAAAGGAGAAAGTAAAGCATTGTTGCGAATTGCGAATTTCCGGGTATCGATTGATGACAGTACTCCACTGGTTCAATTAGTATCCAGAAAATTAAAAATTCCCCAGCAGGAAATCTGCGGGGTATCGATTAATCGAAAAGCATTGGATGCCCGACGAAAGAAAAATATCTGTTTTGTGTATTCACTTGATGTCCGCACAACCTCTTTTGAAAAACGAATTTTGGCAAAGCTGGGAGAGAACCGAGACGTCACTTTGGTGGATGAAACGATACCAGAGGAAGAACTTTTTTGCGGTAAGACACTCCTCGATCATCCTCCCGTTGTGATTGGCTTCGGGCCTGCCGGCATGTTAGCTGCATTAAAATTAGCAGAATATGGCTTTCGGCCTTTGGTTTTGGAACGTGGCCGCAATATTGACCGACGGACTCAGGATGTTGCGAATTTTTGGCGGACAGGCAATTTTGATGCAGTCTCGAATGTTCAATTCGGTGAAGGCGGTGCGGGCACTTTTTCCGACGGAAAACTGACGACCCGGGTACATGATCCGAGGATGCGCGAAGTTCTCGAATTATTCGTAGCCGCTGGCGCTCCGGCCGAAATTTGCTATCACCACAAACCACATATTGGTACGGATAAATTACGATCTGTTGTCAAGAATATCCGAAATAAAATTATTCAACTTGGCGGACAGGTTGAATTTGAATCGCAGATTACGGATTTAACGATCCGGAATGGGAAATTGCTTGGAATCACAATCAATGGATCGCAGGAAGTGCCCTGCAATGTGGTTTTGGCAGGAATTGGCCATAGCGCCCGTGATACCTATCAAATGCTATATTCTCGCGGCGTAGCAATGGAAGCAAAGCCTTTTGCGATCGGTGTGCGTATTGAACACCCGCAACACATCATTGATTTGGCCCAATACGGTAGTTCGGCCGGCCATCCGGCGTTGGGGCCAGCGGATTACGCATTGGTTTATCATTCGGCCGGAAGTGGACGAACAGCGTACTCTTTTTGCATGTGTCCCGGTGGTTCGGTAGTGGCTGCGGCTTCTGAAGACGGCGGTGTTGTCACAAATGGGATGAGCCTGTATAATAGAAACTCGGGGATTGCCAACAGCGCATTAGTGGTGAATGTGAATGCGGAGGATTTTGGTCCCGGTGTGCTAAGTGGAATTGAGTTTCAACGTCATTACGAGCAATTAGCTTATCGGTTAGGCGGTGGCAATTATTCTGCGCCGGTACAGACCGTGAAGAATTTTCTTGCCGGAACCGTTAATCACAGTAAATTTTTGGCGAAACCAAGTTATCGGCCCGGTGTAACGGCTGCAGATTTGCGAGGATGTCTGCCAAATTTTGTTTCAGCTACGCTGGCAGAAGCGCTGCCGGCTTTTAATGGAAAGATAAAGGATTTCGCTCATGGTGATGCAGTGATGACCGGCGTGGAAACGCGCACGTCAGCGCCGGTTCGTATTTTGCGAGCAACCGGTGGCCAGTCGGTCAATGTGTCCGGGTTATATCCGATTGGCGAGGGCGCCGGATATGCGGGCGGAATTATGAGCGCAGCGCTGGACGGTTTAAATGCCGCTATTTCCATTATCAAGGAATATCAATCATAATCCGTGATATACGCAGGAATACCAATTTTGAGGGGAGCACTACAATGGGAAAACTTTTTGGCACAGACGGAGTGCGTGGCGTTGCAAATACTGAATTAACAGCAGAATTGGCGTATCTATTAGGAAGAGCGGCAACTGCTTTGTTTGGCAAAGAACACGAACGACCTGTTTTTATTATTGGTCGTGATACCCGCCTTTCTGGGCAAATGCTGGAATCTGCATTGGCAGCAGGAATCTGTTCTGCCGGTGGACAGGTGATTTTACTGGGAGTGATTCCTACTCCGGGAGTCGCTTATTTGGTTCGCCATTTGAAGGCGCAGGCAGGAGTCGTTATTTCTGCCTCTCATAATCCATATCCTGACAATGGAATTAAGTTTTTCGCCGGAAACGGATATAAACTTTCTGATGCAATCGAAGAACAATTGGAACAGCTGGTATTGTCGGGTGAAGACACCATGCCGCGACCAACCGGTTCAGGGATTGGAACTGTGGAGTTCCGGCATGATTTGGTCAATGATTACATGAAATATGCTGCTCAGACAGTAAACAGCAATTTTGCAGGCGTAAAGATCGTTATGGATTGCGCCAATGGGGCCGCTTTCGAAGTTGGGCCGGCGGTATTTCGCCGCTTGGGCGCTGAAGTGATTGTTATTCATGACCAGCCCAGTGGAACCAATATCAATGACCATTGCGGATCAACGCATTTGGAAGGATTACAGGCCGCAGTGAGGGAACACCAGGCAGATATAGGGCTTGCGTATGATGGTGATGCGGACCGCTGTTTGGCGGTTGATGAGCAAGGCGAGGTAGTTGACGGAGATCAGATTATGGTCATTTGTGCGTTGCAATTATTGCGCGAAAATCGCTTGCCTGACAAAACTCTGGTGACAACGGTAATGAGTAATATTGGGTTGCACCAGGCGATAAAGAAAGCAGGCGGTAAAGTTTTAGTTACAAAAGTTGGAGACCGCTATGTCCTGGAAGCCATGCTGGAAAAACGCCTGGCATTAGGCGGCGAGCAATCCGGTCATATTATTTTTGGTGAATATGCCACCACTGGAGACGGATTGCTTACTTCTTTGCATTTGGTAGGTTCTCTGCGAGCCAGCGGACAGAAGCTATCAGCCATGGGACAATGCATGACTCGTTTTCCGCAGGTTCTTGTGAATGTCCGCGTCAATACGAAGCAGGGATGGGAAGAAAATCCGGTTATCGCGGATGTTATACAAGAGGGCGAAAAGAAATTGGGTGAGACCGGGAGAATTTTGGTCCGGCCATCTGGGACGGAACCGCTTATCAGGGTAATGGCTGAAGGGCCGGAACTTTCGGAGCTGCAGAGAATTGTTGATGAAATTGCTGCCACAATACGCACAGAACAAGCCTGAGTTGACCATATGATCTTCTTGTATTAGAATGGTAACATATATGCAGAGGAGCACTATAGTGCTCCTCTGCATATATGAAATGAGAAAGGAAGTGGTGCTTAGAGGGACATACTCTTATCATTACAATAAAAGCGCTGGTGCTTGTGCGAACAAGCAGACGAGGAAGAGGTTCATCGAAATTTGTCAGCGGATGCCTCTCGGTTACTGCAACCGTAAGCAGTCGACAAACCCATCGGGTGACCGGTGAAACAAAACGGCTGTGGCAGAAAGGTATTATGAGGAACGTGTAGGAGGAGTTTAGTTATGTGTGGTATTGTTGGCTACGTTGGACCAAACCAAGCTGCGCCATTTTTATTAGAGGGACTTACAAAATTAGAGTACCGCGGGTATGATTCAGCGGGCATCGCTGTGATGGATGGCAGTGAAATTAAGATAGAGAAGAGTGTTGGACGCTTAGGAGCGCTACAGACAAAACTGGAACAGAATATGCTTCAGGGGACGATCGGGATCGGGCATACCCGTTGGGCCACTCATGGGCGTCCGTCGGATGTCAATTCTCATCCTCATACGGATTGCAGTGGTAAGTTCGTTGTTGTACACAACGGAATTATTGAAAACTATTTGGAATTGAAAGAAAAACTGATCGAACGAGGCCATGTATTTTTATCAGAAACGGACACGGAAGTAGTCGCCCATATGATGGAAGAATATTATTCCGGCGATTTTGAGGCGGCCGTAAAAAAAGTTTTGGCGGAGATTAGCGGTTCTTATTCCTTGGTGTTCCTATCGGAAAATGATCCGGATAAAATTATTTGCTCCAAACAAGACAATCCGCTTGTGATTGGGCTTGGAAATGGCGAGAATTTCATTGCCTCCGATATTCCGGCTATCATTAACCGTACACGGCGGACGTATATTCTCAGCGATGGCGAAATGGCTGTGATTACGAAGGATTCCGTTTGGGTGATGAACCGTCAAGGCGTTCCGGTAACAAAAAAAGTATTTGAAGTGAACTGGGATGCAGAAGCAGCGGAAAAAGGCGGCTACGAACACTTCATGATCAAAGAGATTTATGAACAGCCCAAGGCGATCCGTGATACTATGATGAGCCGGTTAGCCAAGGATGACAGTCACATTATCTTTGACGAACTCAAATGGACCAAAGAAGATGTTGCGGCGATCAATAAAATTGCTATTGTGGCTTGTGGGACGGCGTATCATGCTGGTGTTGTCGGTAAATACTATATCGAACGGATGGCGCGCATTCCGGTTGAAGTGGATATTGCTTCCGAATTCCGATATCGTTCGCCGTTAATTGACGAAAACACGCTGATGATTGTCATCAGTCAATCAGGAGAAACCAGCGATACCTTAGCGGCGCTAAAAGAAGCAAAACGGTTGGGCGCTCGTACGTTAGCGATTACGAATGTTGTCGGCTCATCGGTTTCCCGGGAGGCGGATCAGGTGATCTACACTTGGGCCGGTCCCGAGATTGCTGTCGCGTCGACGAAAGCATATACAACACAATTAATTAGCGTTTGTTTGTTGGCCACTTATTTGGGCGATTTGCGGGAGACTTTGCCCGCAGATGAAATGCAAACAATTATTAAGGGCCTCCGCCAGCTGCCAATGCAGGCACACGAGCTGTTGGAGAATGTCGAACCCATTAAAACTTTCGCTGAATTGTACGGATTTAAAGAAGATGTTTTTTTCATTGGCCGTTCCTTGGATTATGCAGTAGCATTGGAAGGCGCCCTGAAGCTGAAGGAGATCTCTTATATTCATGCTGAAGCGTATGCGGCTGGCGAACTCAAACATGGAACGCTTGCGTTGATCATTGAAGGGGTCCCGGTGATTGCTTTGGCCACACAGCTGGATGTATATGAGAAAACCTTGAGCAATATTAAAGAAGTGAAAGCACGGGATGCAATTGTCATCGGCATCGCTTTTGCCAACGACGATAAGATTTGCAAATATGTAGACCATATTATCTGCATTCCGGAGACCAGCAAGTTTTTGGCGCCTGTTTTGGCAGTCATTCCATTGCAGCTTTTGGCATATTATGCTGCGGTAACGCGTGGCTGCGATGTGGATAAACCACGTAATTTGGCAAAAAGCGTGACGGTCGAATAATAAAAAGATGAAAAGAACACCACCTGGCGATAGCTGTACAGCTAATGCCAGGTGGTTGTTATAATGAACAGGTGGTGGACGCTGTATGCGGAAAATTGTTTGCATTGGAGATAGCCTGACGTTTGGACATCAAGTCAGACGCGCGCAAAGCTGGCCGGCTCTTTTGAACAGCAAAATTGGCGCTGAAGTCATCAATAAAGGAATTTGCGGAGATACAAGCGGAGGGCTTTTAGGACGATTTCAGCCGGATGTTGTTGGCCTGCGTCCTACGCATGTGATTATTATGGCTGGAGTAAATGATCTGATGTGGCAGACTCCGCTGGGAGTGGTCAAAGCGAACCTCTCCGCCTTAGTATTCCAAGCTATGCAGTATGGCATCAAGCCTTTTCTTGGCGTGCCGATCCCGGTCGTAGCGGCTTTAGCCCGCAAACATTGGAGCTTTATGCCCGATTGGGAACGAATTAATGAAGAAATCAATCTGCTGCGTCAATGGATTTTTGATTTTTCAACAGGTTTTGGCTGTCAATATATTGACTTTTACCAGTTGTTTGTGGACGCTGATGGCCGTCCGTTACCGGATTTTTATCTTGATGGTCTACATCCAACAGCAGACGGAAATCAAATGATGGCGGATTTCGTGAAATTATAGATCGTTCAAGTTCGTTTCATGATTTGCAGGATATTAAAAACGGCTGATTGCTTCAGCCGTTTTTAATATCCTATTCTTTTAGAACCGTCAGATTTAACCTGAAGGATAAGATGCTATTGTACTGTTATTTCACAACAATTAACAGCATTTTGAAATTTTCGTTTGCTTCCAGCCCATGCGGAACATTTGACGGCATTACGATGACTTGTCCCTTTTCGGCGACTTGTGTTTCTTCTCCAATGGTGATTTGCGCTTTGCCATCCAAGATATAAACCATGGCATCGCCGGAAGAAGAGTGAGTACTAATTCCTTCATTTTGCGCAAAAGCAAAAAGCGTTACGCTCACGGTTTCATTTTGTACGAAGGTTAAGCTAATCACTTTTCCCGGCTGGTAGTCAACCAGGTTTGCCAAATCCAGCGCTTTACCGAAATCAATATTCTTGAACAATTTTTTTTGCATGGTATCGCCTCCTAATGATATTTGCTGCTAATTCCATTATAACTGATATTACGTTATTTTCTGTGATAATGATCACATCTTTGTATTGAATTCCTATGCGGATTGCAAACCGGGAGGAGTCTGCTGCATTCGCAGCGAAACAATCGATCATAAAGAGGGAGGCGAAAAAAATGCAATTTCGTTGCAAACAATGCGGCAGAACGTATCCTTTGAACGGGCTGCAGTATAAGTGTGACTGTAACGGTTTATTTCAATTGGCAAAAGAACCGGGAGACAAAATTGCCGATCTAATATCTCTTGGTGAAGTGAAAACGCCGATCATTGTGTCTGCGATTGATGAGATTGATGTTCATCTTAAGTTGGATTATATGGCGCCCACCGGATCGTTTAAGGATCGCGGCGCCCGGGTATTGATCAGTCAATTGAAAGCAATCGGCATCAAGGAAGTTGTTGAAGATTCTTCGGGTAACGCAGGGGCTTCGATTGCCGGTTATTGTGCGGCGGCGGGGATCCGCTGTCACATATACGTGCCGGAAAGTACTTCGCCAGGAAAAACAAAACAGATCAGCGCGTATCAATCTGACTTGATACGAGTGCCGGGGTCGCGGGACGACACGGCACTCGCCGTTCAAAGAGCTGCAGAACAAGTTTACTACGCTTCTCACGTATATAACCCACTGTTTTTTGAAGGGACAAAGTCAATTGCTGCTGAAATTGAAGCCGATATCGGAATTCCGGACTACGTAGTTGTTCCGGCTGGAAACGGGACTATGCTGCTGGGGGTATATTATGGGTTTCTTGAATTAGGTCGATTGCCAAGATTGATTGCAGTGCAAAGTGCCGCTTGTTCTCCTGTTTATACCCGCTATCACGGACTCGAAACTATGGCGGTTTCTGGAACGATTGCCGAAGGAATTGCGGTGCAATGCCCGGCGCGTATCGATGAAATGGTCGAAGCGATCCGAAATAGCGGCGGCGACATTATTACTGTAACGGATGAAGAAGTTCAGGACGCTTGGAGTTTATTAGCCGGTCGCGGGATTTATGTGGAACCAACGGCAAGTGTGGCTGTTGCAGGGATGCGCAACTATTTTTCGATACGCAAAGGACCATTTGGAAAAATCGTTGTGCCGCTTACCGGAACGGGACTGAAAAAATAACCTGATTTTTGATGATTTTGCGTTTCGTTTGCATTATAGCGTGGTACGGATTATAATGATGTAAGCTGTTAAATAGTGGAACGCTGATACCTGTATAGAATGGAGCTCTAAACGGTCTATGGTTATGACATTTATTAAAAAGCCAGTCGTGCAGGCTGGCTTTTTGTTAGGACTTGTGGCAACTGCGCTGTTTTTTACATATGGCTTTGGAATTCAAAAATTAACGCCGGAAATTTTGCGTAATTTTATTGCAGCGTGCGGATGGTGGGGACCCGTCATTTATGTCGCCTTGTACACAATCCGTCCCCTGTTCTTTTTTCCTGCTTTAATTTTCAATCTGGCCAGCGGTTTGCTTTTTGGTCCGTGGTGGGGAACGGTATATCTGGTTATGGGCGGTTCTTTAGGCGCGTATCTATGTTTCGGAATTACACGATTTTTGGGACAAAAACGCTGCTCAGCACTGTGGGGTAAATCGCTTTATTTACAGAACTGGAATGAAAATGCGGCAGAATCAGGGTTTCGCACGATCCTGATGATGAGGATTGTACCGCTGTTTCCGTATGATCTGGTCAGTTATGCCGCTGGTTTATCGAAGTTGCGTTTTTTTGACTATGCGTTGGCAACTACGATCGGGATGCTGCCCGGGGCCTTTGCCTATAATTTGCTGGGATATTCGCTGAATGAATTATTTTCGACAACTTTTTTTATTGCTATTGCGGCCGTCGCTTTGGTGTTTTTCGGACCGCTCATTTATACGGAATACAACAGACGGAGAGCACGGGTGCGAAACAGTAATGCAAGACCGTAGCTTCTTATTGACATGCTTTGAAATAAAGTATATAATAAGCTTTAGCGTTGGTGAATGGAGAAAAGACATTATCCGGTTTCACGGGTTATGTCTTTTGTTTTTTTGAAAAATATACTTCGCTGAACAACAACTAAAAATACATAAGAAGTGAAATGGAGAGATCTAGTAATTTGAGTACATTTAATGAATTAGGACTGAGTCAGGATATTATTCGCGCAGTTGTGAATATGGGATTTGAAGAAACAACCCCTATTCAAGAACAAACAATCCCGGTCGCCCTCGCAGGCAAGGATTTAATTGGGCAAGCCCAGACAGGAACAGGGAAGACTGCTGCGTATGGTATTCCTTTAATTGAAAAAATCAACAAATCAGCCGGAACCATTCAGGGTCTGGTATTGGCGCCTACCCGTGAATTGGCAATCCAGGTTGCCGAAGAGTTAAATAAAATTGGTCAATTCCGTGGCATTCATACGCTGCCGATTTATGGCGGACAAGATATTGTTCGGCAAATCAAAGCGTTGCAAAAACGACCGCACATTGTTGTTGCCACTCCGGGGCGCTTGATGGATCACATGCGTCGCCGTACCGTGCGCCTGCAAGATGTTTCAATGTTAATTTTGGATGAAGCAGATGAAATGTTGAATATGGGTTTTGTTGAAGATATTGAAACCATACTGCAGGAGGTTCCGGAAGAACGGCAAACCTTGCTATTTTCTGCTACCATGCCTTTGCCGATCCAAGTTTTGGCAAGAAAATTTATGACGGACCCGCAAGTGATTGCAGTGAAAAGCAAAGAAGTCACTGTTGCAAATATTGAACAAATTTATTTCGAAGTAAATGAGCAGCAAAAATTTGATGTGTTTTGTCGCCTGCTCGATGTCCATGCGCCGGAGGCCGCGATTGTCTTTGGCCGTACCAAAAAACGCGTTGATGAAATGACGGAAGCGTTAAATAAACGCGGATATTCGGCCGAGGGAATCCATGGAGATTTGACTCAGGCCAAACGAGACAGTGTTCTGCGCCAATTTCGGGAAGGTACGATTGAAATTCTGGTAGCGACTGACGTTGCTGCGCGCGGGTTGGATATTAGCGGTGTAACGCACGTGTATAACTTCGATATTCCACAAGATCCTGAAAGTTATGTTCACAGGATCGGCCGTACGGGCCGTGCCGGAAAAACCGGAATGGCTGTTACCTTCGTTGTTCCCCGGGAAATGGGCCATTTACGAATGATTGAACGGCAGACGAAACGGACGATTATTAGACAAAGAGTTCCGAGTATGAATGACGTTCTGGCCGGCCAACAGCGTCTGGCGGTTGAAAAAATTGTCCAAGTCATTCAAGAAGGTTCGTTTGGTCTGTACCGCGAACTTGCCGAAGAATTGTTAAATGAACACGATTCAGTTGCATTAGTAAGTGCAGCTTTAAAATTACTGACGAAAGAACCTGACGCCACTCCGGTTCGTTTAACAGAATCAGCTCCTATGCGCTCCCGACGTTCACCGGAAGGGAATTTCCCCCGCAGCGGAAGTCGGAACACTTCTTCCGGATTTGCTCGCGAACGGAGTTCCTATCAGGGAAAGCCAAATAAAGACAGACGACCACGATAAGTATTGTTTTATTAATAACCTTATTCTTTGAATAGGGTTATTTTATTTTTTAGAACAGATAGGATTATCGATAAAAAGAGAGTAATATTCAGAGTGTAGAACATATCTTATGAAGATGGAGATGATCGGTCATGGAGATTTTAGAAAAAACCGGCAAAGCTTTACAAGCCGTACGGGATAAAAAACCGCTTGTACATCATATTACCAATTATGTAACGGTAAATGATTGTGCGAATATTACTCTTTCTATTGGTGCTTCGCCGGTTATGGCCGATGACGTAACCGAAGTGGCTGAAATGGTTTCCTTTGCTTCCGCATTGGTTCTGAACATTGGGACGCTGCAAACGCGGACGATCGAATCCATGTTGGCGGCCGGAAAGGCAGCGAAAGCGAAAGGGATCCCCATCATCTTTGATCCGGTTGGGGTCGGGGCGACCAAGCTCCGTACGAAAACCGCAGAGCGGATTATTTGTGATCTTGCTCCCAATGTAATCCGGGGCAATATGTCCGAAATTAAGGTGTTGTTAGGCGTTGAAGCAGGGATTAGAGGCGTTGACTCCATCGCGGATGAACAAGATGCGGTTGAAGTCGTGCAGCGCTTGGCAGAACGATTAAGATGCGTGGTCGCTGTAACCGGGAAGACAGACGTTGTTGCCGGTGGTGGACAAATTTACACGATTGATAATGGGCATCCGATCATGGCTCATGTAACTGGTACCGGCTGCATGGCCACTTCACTGGTTGGATCTTTTTGTGGAACGGCAAAAGACGACGTCAGTGGAACCGTAGCCGGGATTTTGGTGATGGGGCTGGCTGGAGAATATGCTTTTTCATCTTTACAGGGCGAAGAAAGTGTTGGAACGTTCCATACGAGATTATTCGACGAAGTATACAACATGACAGCAGAGAAAATTTTAAAGGGCGGGAAAGTAACACAACTTAAATGACACTAGATCCCTTCGATCAGTAAAAAGTAGTCGATTGGACGGAAATATATTAGAGAAAATGGTGACATGATTGATTATAATAAATAAAGCAATTTTGCATATACTCGATTTAAACTCTGGAATGACAGTTTTTTCTGAACAGGAATTAGAAATAAAAAATGACAGTGTGATTACGTTTTTAATCAAGCATATTGAAAAATCGTATCATGATCAGAACTCAAAATCTGGCGCATTTCAATCCGATAGCAAATTCAAGAAGCAACTGGCGGACTACATTGATGGCAAACTGGATTTTATTAATTTTTCCGGAATGATTGCTCAAACAATGCATTCCGCTATTTCCCAGGCAGAGGTGTTAGATTCTTCCGATTTGCTTGTTTGTGATTTTACGATAGATGACAACCGGTTTATTGGGATCTTAAAATGCAATAATCGGGTTGGATTTACCCATCAAGTCATAAAAACGGCAGAAAAAATCAAAAATGAAATTATTAATCATTATGCTATTTTGCCTAATCTTTCGCAGAAGATTGATGAATATGCATTTATCGGGGCGGACTCGTTTGACATCAAATTTATTGATAAGAAGCATCTTATCAATGGTCAAGAGACATATGTGCTGCCGGAAAAAATTTTAGAATGCAGTTCCGCCGTTTCCCCGAATAGCACGATTAAGTTGGTAAAAGCGATTACCCGCAAAATCGCCGAAAACCATGGACAAAGCAGCGTGGCCGCGATTTCTAAAGCAAAAAATTATATGGTGGAACATATGGAAACATCAGAATTTCTTGATCCTGTGGAGTTAGGGAAGACAGTCTTTCGTTCTTCGCCAATCATGCAGCAAGAGTATGTGGAAGAAGTGAAAAAATCAGGAATTTCTGAAGTGGTAAAGATGGATCGGGACTTTTGCGTGAAAAAAGGGAAAAATCATAAAATCAAAACGGATACGGGAATTGAAATCACCTTTCCGGTAGATTATTTTGAAAACAAGGAGTACATGGAGTTTGTCAATAATCCGGACGGAACGCTTTCGATTGAGCTGAAAAATATTGGTAAAATTATGAATAAGTAGATTCGCTGTTTGAAATCATTCACTTGTTATCATTACGACAAATCAATCAAAACAAGCTCTTGCCCAGTTTTTATCACTGCGCAAGAGCTTGTTTTGATAACCAGGTCAAATTTTCTGCAGACGGTGTAGCCGACCGATGATAAATTGTCGAAAAAAACAGATAATTATTGCCTTCGCTAATAACATATGCTAACCTACAAGTGAAAACGAATTCAATTGTAGACGACAAAAAAATCTTACACGATTATCCGGCGAAACTTTGGCATAATTACGAACGTTCTACCGTTGTATGAAATAGAAAGGGGCGAATGTGATGTTGGTTAGTATTGTGTTTTTTCCGCCGATTAAAGAAGGGAAAGATGAAGAATTTAGAAAGTGGTTTGCATGGAGTAATGAAGAATTCGCAAAACAAAAAGGGTTTATTGGACGCAGATTGTTGGCGCCCCGCGAAGGGGGAAACTACGCTGCGATAGTGGAACACGAAAGTAATGAGACTTTCCAAGCTATGCATAGCAGTCCTATTCATGATGAAGCACAGCAAAAAGTCCTGCCATTGTTCGACGGCTATCCCAAACCTCATTTCTACGAGGTGGTCAAGCTATAAATCAAAAATTTGGTTGGGAGCGTGTTGCAATGAAGATGCAAGTGTCGACTAAAGTAAGTTGGGTAGGAAAAATCGATTGGGAAATCAAAAAATTTCATGGGGAAGAATATTCCACCCATCACGGATCCACGTACAATTCGTATCTTATCGAGGATGAAAAGACCGCATTGGTAGATACAGTATGGCTCCCGTATGCCAAGGAGTTTGTCGCCAATCTGCGCAGCGTCATTACACTGGAACGCATCGACTACATCATTATGAACCATGGTGAACAAGATCATAGTGGGGCGTTGCCGGAACTCATGCGCCACATTCCCGATGTTCCAATCTATTGTACTGCGAATGCGGTGAAATCCTTGCGCGGGCAGTATCATCAGGATTGGAATTTTCAGATTGTCAAGACCGGTGATCGGCTGAGTCTTGGTAAAACGGAATTGACCTTTGTTGAGGTGCCGATGCTTCATTGGCCGGACAGTATGATATGCTATTTATCTGGTGAGGAAATTTTGTTCAGCAATGACGCTTTCGGCCAACATTATGCTGCTCAATCTCTGTTTAATGATGCTGTCGACCCAGCTGTGCTGGCGAGCGAAGGATTGAAGTACTATGCCAATATTCTCACCCCGTTTAGCCGTTTTGTTACGCAAAAGATTGAAGCTTTGGGGGCGCTCAATCTTTCAATAAGGACGATCTGCCCTAGTCACGGGGTAATTTGGCGTGATGACCCTATGCAAATTGTAAACAAATATTTGCGCTGGGCGGCTGATTACCAAGAAAATCAAATCACCATTCTTTATGATACTATGTGGGAGGGCACTCGCCTGATGGCCGAAGCCATTGCTGTGGGGATCAAAGAGGCAGATCCTGTTGTTACTGTGAAATTGTTGAATACTGCACGACGTGATAAGAACGATATCATTACCGAGGTGTTTCGATCCAAAGGTATTCTTGTTGGTTCATCCACGATCAATAAGGGAATTCTTTCTTCCGTTGCCGCGATTATGGAAGAAATCAAGGGGCTTGCTTTTAAACAAAAAAAAGCTGCTGCTTTTGGGACGTATGGCTGGAGCGGTGAAGGGCCTAAAATCTTAGGGAGATTGCTCGCGGAAGCCGGTTTCGCCGTCATGGAGGGCGAATTGCGCAGCTTGTGGAACCCGGATGAACAGGCAATTACTGTTTGTCGCGAATTCGGCCGGCGGTTTGCGGAATATAGTCGATAAAGATAGCGATGCAATAGACTATCGGAGGTGACTGAGGTGCAAGCAACCGAAATCCTGAAAGAAGAACATCATGGAGTTAAACTCTCGTTGCGCATCCTGGACCAATTGTGCGCGCAACTTACTGCTGTTCCTTTCGAGCAGGCGACTGTGTACTCCGGTGACTTAGCACAGTTAATTGATTTCTTCAGAATCTTTGTCGATAAGTGTCATCATGCCAAAGAAGAGGAGGTGTTATTTCCGGAACTGCTGAAAGAGGAAGCATCGAGAACAGCAGAATTGGTGCAGATCTTGCTGGCAGAACATGTTGCCGGCCGGAATCTGGTTGCCCAAATGGCGGAGGCTCTAACAAGCTGCCAGGCGGGAAACAGAAACGCGATATCTGCTTTAATGGAGGCGGCGAGAAGCTATGAGCAACTTTTAGCCGAGCATATTGCCAACGAGGATCAGGATCTGTACCCGATGGCAGATACTATGATTTCCGCAGACGAACAGGAAGAAATGGCGGAGGCTTTCGAAAAAATTGAAACAGAACGCATTGGCCTGGGAACACACGAGAAATTTCATGTCATGCTCAGCGAATTTAAGACAAAGTACCTGCAAAAATAAAAATTTGGAGGGATAGTTGATGGGAGATATGTTTTGTTTTCAGTGTGAACAGACTGCTGGTGGAAAAGGCTGTACCAAAGCCGGAGTATGCGGCAAATCGGCCGAAGTAGCGAACGAACAGGAT
>JAGFZV010000050.1 GCA_017889545.1 Bacillota bacterium | reverse complement strand
TTTTGCGTGGTATAATTAATCATCTCTTTGCACTGCATAATAATCTACAGTACAAACTGATCAGGCGGGTAACTTATCGGAGAGTTTTAAGTTATTGCGGCTGGGCCGTTATCGGCAGCAGGACGTAATGAACCTGTGGGACAGTATGATGTTCCACAGGTTTTTTTATATCTATTCATGGAATATAGTGGAATATTTGTGCGACGCGAGGGATATTATGGGAAATAATTGTCATCATAAAGGAGCGGACATTACATGCTTAACTTTGACCGGAGAAGGAAATTTGCCTTATTGTCGATTTTCTCTAATACCTTGCTTATTGCTTTTAAAGTGACGGCAGGTATTTTGAGCGGTTCCGTCAGTATCATTTCCGAGGCCATTCATTCTTTGATGGACCTTGTAGCCTCATTCGTGGCATTTTTATCGGTTTCGAGTTCGGCGAAACCAGCAGATAAAAACCATCCGTATGGGCATGGAAAAATCGAAAACATTTCCGGTATCGTGGAAGGCGTATTAATTTTTATAGCCGCCGGAATGATCATCACGGAAGCCGTGAAAAAAATATGGGCACCAAGCGAAATCGAGCATGCTTCTATCGCTATCGCCGTAATGACGATATCAGCCATTATTAATTTTCTTGTCTCAAGGAAGTTATACCAGGTGTCGAAAGAAGAAGATTCTATGGCGTTGGAGGCTGATGCTCTTCATTTGAAGACGGATGTTTACACTTCGTTAGGGGTCGGCGTTGGAATACTGCTGATCAAACTGACTGGATTTACTGTGCTGGATTCCATTGTGGCCATTATGGTGGCATTGTTGATCATTAAAGAAGCTTGGGTTCTATGTAAAAACGCGTTTGACTATTTGATCGATGTCCGGTTGTCGGATGAAGAGGAAATCCGGCAACAAAAAACACATTGATTTTCACATCACACTGGATCCGGATTTGACAGTCAAGGAAGCACATGACATTGTTGGTTGTCTGAAAAAGGAAATCAATGAGAAATGCGTAAATACGCGGGTCAACATCCATATTGATCCTTTTCGGGAGAAAAATTAGTGTGTCGCGGGTAGGAAGCAAAGGGACGATCTTTTTGCTTCTTGCTTTTGCCTCAAAAAAAACATTCCTTTGTTTCCAGCCTTATTTATCCCGACGCTATCCGTTATTCCTAGGAACCTGAATTTGCATGGTTTTACGGATTTTCATAGTTATTGCCTTTGCTGGGCATTTTGTTACACATAGTCCGCAGCCGTAGCACCTATCCTGATGAAAAACCACCGATCCCGCTTCATGCTTCTGTGCGCCAAATAGAAGCAAGGGGACGTTCTTCAGAACGGCGTTCGGCAGAGAAGAACGACAAATTATTGGGCGATGAAAACGAAAATCCATCAAAAATCAAGTTGGAGGGATTAAATTGGCAAATGTAGTGTTTGATTTTGGGTACGGACATGGTAAAATGACGGTTGCTTTACCGGAAGCAAAGATTATTAACAACGTTTTAGGAAAACCGTATCCAGCGGTTGAAGATGTGCCTGCGGCCGTAAAAGAAGTACTGAGGAATCCGATTGGAACGCCGCCTTTGAAAGAGATCGTTAAAGCCGGCGACAAGGTTGCCATTCTCGTCAGTGATATCACTCGGGCCTGGGTGAAATTTGACCAGTTTTTGTCGGTTGTTTTGGATGAACTGAATGAAGCGGGAGTCCCGGATCAGAATATTTTTATTGTGATTGCTGTCGGGGCCCATCGTTTGAATACAAAAGAAGAATTTGTTGTATTATGCGGGGAAAAAGTTTGTCATCGAGTGGAAGTCTTCAATCATGACTGCCATGACGAGAGTCAATTGGCCTACACCGGAAAAACTTCGAGCGGCATCGATTGTTATATTAACAAGAGAGTGGCCGAAGCGGACAAAATGATTTTGACCGGCGGCATTGTGCATCACTTGATGGCTGGCTTTGGCGGCGGACGAAAAGCAATTTTGCCGGGGATCAGCGGCTTTAAAACGATACAAGGCAATCATTTGCTTTGTATGAATAAAGAAGTGGGAAAAGGATTGAATCCCAATTGTATTTCCGGCAGTCTTGATGGCAATGAAATGAATGAAGACATGGTAGAGCAAGCAGAATTGGCGAAACCTGATTTCCTGCTCAATGCCGTGTTTACCCCGGAAAATGAATTTGCCCGTTTTGTTGGCGGTCATTGGTATGATGCCTGGCTGGCAGGAACAAAAATGGTGGATGAAATTTATGGCGTACCTATCACTGCTCAAGCCGATCTTGTAATAGCCAGCTCCGGCGGCTTTCCTAAGGATATCAACTTGTATCAAGGCGTAAAAACGATTGATAATGCTTTTATGGCCGCCAAACCAGGTGGGGTGGTTATCCTGTTCTTGGAGTTGCCTGATATTATGGAGCCGGCGGAATTTAGTGATTGGTTTAAGTTTCCAACCATGCTGGAGCATGAAATGGCTCTGCGCAACCATTTTACCATTCCTGGATTTTTAGCCTATAAATTACTCGACATGGCCAGACAGGTTTCGATGGTTATTGTGACCAAAAAAGAAAACGCTGATTTTATTCGTAAAGCTGGCATGATCCCGGCAGCTACGGCAGAAGAAGCGATGACAATTGCCAAAGAGAAATTAGGAAAAGAAGATTATACGATTACGGTAATGACTGCGGCTGCGAATACGGTCCCGGTGTTGCGGAAATAGAATTTTTGGTAATTTCCTGAAGATTAAAGAGCGCTGATTTGAAAAATGGCGTTGGTTGCTTTGGATTTTATCACGGCCATTGTTAATTCCAAACGAGCAAATTTTATAATCATGGTTGTTTTTTGAATACGAAATTGAAATCCTTACCAGTCAAACCGCTGGTAGGGATTTCAATTTTGTATTCAATCAATTGCATTTCGTGTCGGGTCTTATGTCGATTGCTCAAATTGCCGGAGGTGAAAAGTGCCTCTTCTATCTGAGAGTAGTTTATGAGATAATAATTAGTAAATACTCTGAAAAATAAAGAAGTAATAATCATTATACGACCATTGGGGGTACCTGTTCAAAGAGGGGTTTTTATGGATATCTTGTTAAAACTAGGATATTTTTGTTGATCTTCTGCTGCCGCTTTTTAGCGTTTTGGGTTGTTTTCCTACGGCTCGTTACTATCAGCATCAAGGATCCGGTCAGGAAGGGCCTGCACTGCCGCTTTCATTTTCTGCTTTATTTTTTACCAGAAATCAGTTGCCGGTTCTGGGGTTGGCGATTGGCTTGCTGCTTTGTCTTAAAGGAGTGCCGCGTCCGGCAATTTTCGGCAGCCTGGTTAATCCGTTGATCCATATTTCCGCATGATCCATTTTGATCCCAGTGAGATACTCGATTGATTTTTCCGCTATGCGACAATATTACCGGATGATTTTTGATCTTATCCCCATCAAGTTTATTGTTACACCGTTGATCAGCTATTTGGTTGTATGCCAGTTGATCCAGGATCCCGTTCTTCGGCAAACTGTTTTTTTGCTATCGCTCATGCCGACGGCGATTAATGCGGTGGTCACCGCTCGATTGTATGGCTTAAATATACACATAACTGCTGCTGCATTCATTTTGACTACGGTTGCCTTTTTGGTCGCTGTTTATCCGCTGTTCATTGTTTGGCTGAGCTATTCACCTGTACAATACTGATCATCCTACGTTGTAACTTGGTTTACTATTTTTAAATTATTTGTGAGGTAGCTATGCAATCTGTCTTAAAGGATATTCAAGATACCGTTAGTAATTATGCGAAAATCCTTTCTCATATTATCAAAGTAGATGTAGAGATTGTTGATTCGAACCTGTACCGGATTGCCGGGACGGGTAATTTTGCCGGAAAAATCAATGAAGATATGTCGTGCGAAGGTTTTGTGTATCAAACGGTGTTGGCCACCGGAGAACCTCAACTGATCCGTGAACCGGGCCGCCATCCTCTCTGTGCCTCCTGCCCTAAACGGCATTTGTGTGAAGAAAAGCTGGAGTTGTGTACGCCCATAAAGCTGGATAATGAAATTATCGGCGTGATTGGGTTGATCTGCTTTACTGACGAGCAGAGAGACCATTTGTTACAGGAAGTGGATGTATATAAGGAATTTCTTGATCAAATTGCCGGGTTCATCAGCATAAAGGCATATGAGAATAAAGAAAATGAACGAGCGGCTATGTTGATGAAGCTGCTCAATGTTGTCAT
>JAGFZV010000025.1 GCA_017889545.1 Bacillota bacterium | reverse complement strand
CGGCGTTGTTACGTCCATGATAACGCCGCCTTTGAGCATTTCTGCCAGGCCGGCTTTTACCCGAAATGTTCCTTGTTCCATATCGTAATAACCTCCAATAAAAATTTACAATCGAAGATGGATTTTTTCTATCAACAAGGGCGCTGCGCGCTCACACAGGATGACATTACAGCGCAACCGTTTATTTTCATAGCAAGAAAGGGGTATGATGATCTTAAGTATGATCTGTTATTCTTGTTCTGACAAGAGCGAATTTTTAAATTGACTCTTGTCAGAACGTGTATCAAATGACATTGGTACTACTTTACAAGTTTAGTCAAAGCAAGGAAAACAACATTACCTGACATTTGTTTGACTAGTGGTTAGTCTTTGCTTCGACCTCATCGATATTGATTCTGACAGTTTCCTGCTGGCCGAAAAAAACACGCAATGCACCACAAATAACAATGGTTCCAATGGCAGCCATGCCAAACCAGAAAGCCATCTGTTGAGAAGGAATAAAAGCCATGGAAAGCATAATAATCAGCATTCCCGCTATCGTCACATAACTAAGATATGGAAAGCCCCACATCTTTACACGGATCTTGCTTGGATCTTCACGTTCCATGCGATTACGCAATTTGATTTGCGAAAACGCGATGCAGACATATACAAAAATTGCTGCTGTACCGTATGATTCCACTAAAAAAGTCATAATATCGTCGTTCATAATGGAAGCCACCGTTGCCAACCACGCGATTACCGTACTAAGCAAAACGGCATTCCTTGGTACGCCGTTTTTTGAAAGCTTTGCCACAAATTTAGGAGCGTCACCATGCCGCGTCAGCGCAAACAGCATTCGTGAAGTAGCGTATATGCCGGAATTCAGACAGGATAAGACCGCAACTAAAATAACAGCATTCATAATATCCGGAGCATATGGCACTTTCATAATCGTTAATGCGCTAACATACGGAAAAGAAATCGCTTCTGAGTTCCAGGGGACAATACATACCACAAAGAAAATCGAACCGACATAGAACAGCAATACCCGGCTGATAACGGAACTCGTCGCTTTCGCCACCGATTTAACAGGATCTGCCGTTTCCGCTGCGGCTATCGTACAAAGTTCTGCTCCGCAGTAAAAACCGGTGGCCGCTACAGCGCCTGCAAGGACAGGACCCCATCCATTAGGAGCAAATCCACCGTTGGAAAGCATGATATTCAGTCCGCTAAACGCATGGCTCGGCCACATTCCCAGCATATAAAGAGTGCCAAAAAGCAAGAACACGCAAATGGCCGCAACTTTAATGGATGCAAACCAAAACTCAAATTCACCGAAAGATTTGACTGAGTATAAGTTCGTTAATGTCATTAACGCCAAAAACACTACGCTGATCATCCAGCCGGGAAGATCCGGATACCAATAGTGAACCAGTTTGGCCGCCGCCAGCGTTTCAAACGTTACGACCATGCACCAAAAATACCAATAGGACCAGCCGGTAGTAAATCCTGCGATTTTTGATAATACCACATTTTCGTTGCAAGCCTGGCGGGCATACTCATAAAACGAACCTGTAGCAGGCATCGATGATGCCAACTCACCCAACATTCGCATCACAAGAACAATAAGGATTCCGGTAATTAAAAAAGAAATAATGGCAGCCGGACCGGCATTTTTAACGACAACAGACGCCCCAACAAACAATCCGGCTCCTATGACTCCGCCTAGTGCAATCATTTGTATATGGCGCGGTTTCAGCCCAGGCTGCAAACCATCGCGTTCAATGCCTTTCGCAATCTCCTGTTGATTCATATAATTTTCCCCCTTAATAATTCAGCAATTAAGCTAACCAGAGGCGATATAGAGACTATATTAGAGAATCAGGCAGTTCTTTTTTCGCTTATCATCCAAATTGCATTGTCACCGGGGGACACTTCGAAATTTGCATTTCCTGTTGCCCCCCGATTTAATTTTATCCTTTGCTAAGTCCATTGACTGCGGCAGATGGCGCACAAAACCATTCTTAGACTGCTTTCCGGCACGCCTCTTTCACATGAAGCATTTCTTCCACAGGGGTGTATGGAAGGTTCTGATCATCAGCCACTGCTTTAAATGTCAGCTTGCCGTCACACACATTCAGTCCTTTTGCCAATCCAGCATCCTCGATCAGAGCATTTCGCCAGCCTTTATTGGCAATTGCCAATGCATATGGCAAGGTGGAATTCGTCAGCGCCATCGTCGAAGTTTGCGCGACCGCCCCCGGCATATTGGCTACAGAATAATGAACCACGCCATGTTTAACATAGGTTGGATCACTATGCGTCGTAACCCGGTCAATCGTCTCAACCGATCCGCCCTGGTCAATCGCTACGTCGACAATTACGGAACCGGCTTCCATTGATTGTACCATTTCTTCCGTAACCAATTTCGGCGCTTTTGCCCCCGGGATAAGAACAGCTCCAACCAGAAGATCAGCCTGCTGCACCCATTTGCCTATATTATAGCTGTTCGACATTACCGTAGTCACCCTGCCACCGAAAATATCATCTAAATAAACAAGCCGTTCAGCCGACCGGTCAATGACCGTTACTCGCGCCCCCATGCCCAGTGCCATTTTCGCCGCATTCGTCCCAACGATTCCGCCGCCGATAATGACTACCTGCGCTTGCTCCACGCCGGGAACACCGGCCAGAAGAACGCCTTTTCCGCCCCATGGTTTTTCCAGAAACTGAGCGCCGATTTGCACAGACATCCGTCCCGCCACTTCACTCATTGGCGATAATAACGGCAAGGTATTATTGCGTCCAACAATCGTTTCATACGCAATTCCCGTAACTTTTTTCGCCAGAAGCGCTTGCGTCAGTTCCGGTTCCGGCGCTAAATGCAGATAGGTAAACAATATTTGTCCCTGATGAAACAGTCCATATTCTGACGCCAATGGTTCTTTTACTTTTATGATCATTTCCGAACGATCAAATAACTCTTTTTTATCGGCGATAATTTTTGCGCCTGCTTTCTCATAAGCGGCATCGGAAAAGCTGCTGCCCTCACCTGCACCTTTTTCAATCAAGACCGTATGTCCGGATTTGCATAAAACATCCGTTCCGGCCGGAGTTAATCCAACTCTGTTTTCGTTATTTTTAATTTCTTTTGCTACACCAATAATCACGATAAATCCCCCTTATTATTCCTTAAAGTAGATTTTTTTGCTTTATACCGTTGCTATTTTTTTAGCGAGTTTTTGGAAAACAGCTGTCACGTCTTGTTCCGTAGGAACAATCGGATTGGTGAGAATGCCATTGCCCGCTAAAGCATTTTTGACCATTTCCGGGATTGCCGCCGCAAATGCATCCAGATCGGTAATAAATTTCTCTTTTGCTTCCGTCCAGACTTTAAATCGATCATTATAATCATAAACAATCGCTACCGCTTTTCGGGCCAGTTCTTTCCGCCCGTCATGCGGGTTGGCGCCCAGTGCGATCGCCACTTGCGCATAGCGTTCTTCCGCAGCTTCCAAACCAAATTCCATGACAAACGGCAACAGCAGCGCAACGCTTAAACCGTGCGGAATATGGAAATAGGCGCCTAACGCCCGGCCGCCGGCATGGGCCAAGTTGGTCGAAGAATTTGAGAAGGCTATTCCAGCAAAACAGCTGGCAATTGCCATTCTCTGCCGGGCTTCTCTGTTTAGACCGCCTTCAACCGCTTTTTCCAGCGCTCCGCCAACCATCTTGATGGCTTCGTACGCATAGAGATCACTCATCTTATTGGCTTTGTTCGATACATAGGCCTCCATGGCATGCGTCAATGCATCCATCCCGGTAAATGCAGTAAGTCCGCTTGGCAAAGTCATCATGAGTTCCGGGTCCAGTACGGCAATATCAGGTACAATCGCCGGATGGCCGGGATTTTCTTTAATTCCGGTCTTTGCATTTGTGATGACCGAAACCTTGGTCGCTTCCGATCCGGTTCCGGCTGTAGTCGGCACCGCAATCAACGGCAGACGTTTTAAATATTGCTGTTTGGCAATGTCGCCAAATGCCAAATTCGGGTTTGGAATTTTCACTGCGATCGCTTTGGCGGTATCGATAGAACTGCCGCCGCCAACAGCCAAAACACAGTCACATTGGGATCTTGCCGCAATCTCCACTCCGGCCGCGACATGGTCCGAAGTTGGTTCACCGGCAACACCGCTGTATACAGCAAAGCCCATGCCGGCTTCTGCCAATATGGTTTCAATTTTTTTGTTTAAGCCAATCTGGGCTAAAAAAGAATCCATAATAATCAAAGCATTATTTCCACCGAGAGTTTGCAATAATTCGCCGACTTGACTCATACTGCCAAAGCCTGTTTCAATCCGACCCGGCACACAAAATGTAGCCAATCTATTCACCCCTTCCACATAAATGAACTGCAAAATTGGTTTTTCATTTCACTGGATATTGAACTGCCATTTTTCATGATTTTCTTATTTAAGATTTCCTAACGCCTTGCCAATTGCTCCGACAATCTGATCGATCTCCGCTTTGGTTGCGATTAACGCCGGCGCCAATGTCAACACATTATTCATATTCGGCAAACTGCGCCCCATGCGCCCCATAATAACCCCCTGAGCCTTTACATCCCCAACGATTTTTGCGAGAATGCTTTCTTTGGCCGGCGTCTTTGTTTTTTTATCTTCCACCATCTCAACGCCAACGAACAATCCGCGTCCACGAACCTGGCCCACCATAGGATGCTTTTCAAATTCTTTCAACCCTTGCAGCAAATATTCTCCCATTGCGGCGCTATTTTCTACTAATTTTTCCGCTTCAAGAATCCGTATGGTTTCAAGAGCTGCACTGCAGCCGGCCGTGCAGCCGCCATAAGTGCTGATGTCGCGGAAATAACCGGTCAGGTCTTCCGGCTGCGCCAAGAATTGGTCAAACAGATACTGTTTGGCTACCGTAGCTGATAATGGCATATACGAATTCGCAAATCCTTTGCCCAGAGTTACCATATCAGGATCAACATCATAATGTTGGTGCCCAAACATTTTCCCTGTTCGGCCAAACCCGTTTACCACTTCATCCAGTATTAAAAGCACATCATGTTTCCGGCATATTTCCTGGATAATTGGATAATACTCCTTCACCGGCGGAATGATTCCGCCTCCGGCCGTAATCGGTTCTAAGATAACTGCCGCAACGCTGTCTTCGCCTTCGCGCGTGATCACATCCTCCAATACCTGCGCGCAGTCAATATTGCAGCCAGGATATTCTTTGCCAAACGCACAACGATAGCAGAGGGCATGCGGCATTCCAACAAACCCTTCCAACAACGGTCCATACCCTACCTTGCGTTCATTTTGGCCGGTTGCACTGAGAGCGGCCAGTGTGGTGCCATGGTAGTCGCGATCGCGGTAGATGATTTTGAATTTATCCTTCGCGGGATATTTGGAACGCATAAATTGACGGGCAATCTTAAACGCTTTCTCATTCGCCTCTGATCCACTGTTAGAAAGATACATTTTAGGTAAAGCAGGCAGTAAATTGGAAACCTTGTCAGCCAGCATAATATAGGGCGGTGTTGCGACTGTTCCTGCATAATACGGCAGTATTCTGAGCTGTTGGGCAACCGCATCGACAATACTTTCTCGGCCATAACCAACGCTTACACCCCATACACCGCCAGAAAGCGCATCTAAATATTCATTGCCTCTGGCATCTTTTACGATCAGGCCTTTTGCCTCCACCATAATTTGCGGTTCTTGCGTTTCAAACATTTTATGGTTCGTTAAGTGAAGCCATAAGTGTTCTCGCTGCATCTTTACCAAGCTGTCGACATCCACCGTTTTTGTTTCACATGCTCCAGACATTTCTTTTCCCCCTCGTTAATTTATATATTTGCCAAACGTAACTCCTCATCATGTAATAACGATATCGGGTTCACCCCCATTGCTTCTGTGATTTATTAAAAAAGAAAGCCCATTACCAATAAATGGCAACAGGCTTTCAAGAAGCTCAATAAGTACTATTCGTTTTTATTTTATTTATCAATCTCGCCTGCTACATTGAGCGTCTGCGAGTCAAATTGATATTAAAAGCATACATATCTGCCCGGTATATACTCCTTTCATACTCTAAAAGTTCACCGTTTTGGTTATTGACAAACCGTTCGGATAAAATTGCGCAGCAAGTTTTTGCATCCAATTGCAGCAGTTTTTTTTCTTCTTCATTCGGGGCGATGCAGGTGATCAACTGTCTTGCATCCCATAGAACATGCCCCATCTTTGTTTCCAAAATATCATACGTCGAAACATTGCTTAAATCATATTTTGCCAGTTCCAAACCGATTGCCAAAGGATAATACTGTTTTTCGATGACCATCGGGATTCCATCCGCCAATCTAAGCCGGTGTGTATAGTAAAATTGGGCCAGACCAAGTGTTTCCGCCACTTCTTTGGGGTGCCTCGCAGTACCTTGTCCTAACACTTCTATGCTCGGAACCATACCCATTTCGTTCGTAATTTCAATAAAAGAGCTCAGATTGCCAAGCCATTCTTCAATATGCCTGTTCGCAATAAACGTCCCAATCCCTTGCCTTGTTTCGAGAACCCCATCGTCTACTAATGTCGCAATCGCTTGCCGAACAGTCGACCGGCTAACACCAAACCGTTCCATCAGCTGAAACTCCGGGGGGATTTTCTCAGTATAAGACCCTTTTAATATTTCTTCTTTTAATATATTACTGATCTGCAAATGCAAGGGCAGCGACCCATGTTTATCGAAACTCATCAAAATCATACACCTCAAAATAGTATTATTCTAAAATAATCTTTCTAACTACTATCGGGTAGCGCCAACAGTGCAACGCTGAACTTGTTTGACCGCCGCTACCGTCGCGTACCCCTGTAAAACCTCTACATAATTAAGACTGCCGCATCTGGAACATTTGATTTCAGCTTCCCCTTTAATTTTTCCCAAGAGTTTATTGCACCCACGACACCGAAATTCCGTCAACATAATTTTCCTCCTTCAGCATAAGCAAGGAATTTGCATACCATTCGTTCTTGATATCCCATATCAGTCTATATCAATACGAAAAATTCCCATTTCGTTTCAATATACAGCAACAGTTATTATACCTTGTTCGCTTCTGTTGAATCATCGGTTTCTGAGTTCGCGTTTTGGGGCTTATCACCATGAGCGTCATCTATCCTCAAATTGTTAAAATACAATCTCAATATCTGTTTGGCAAGTTGCATTTCAGCGTACTTTTATGATCATTTTTTCACTTATAAAATTATTTAGTTGTACGGACATCTGGTTGTACGGACAATTTAATTATATCGAATTTTCTTCTTTTGTCAATATAGCAATTGATATCTTTTAATTAAATTATTGGATTGTCAACACTTAATTGGACAGTTTTCTTAAGGTCTATTAGTCCTATCTTCTGCCGGTGTTCAATAAATTTAATCATCCATTCGTGGTTTAGGCTTCCAAAGAAATTCTTCAGGTCTGCTTCCATCACCAACTCAGCTTTTGTCCCGTCTCCAGCTTCCCTGGTTTTGGTATCCAGACTTGTTTTCCATCAGGAGCATTCCTATAATGACGAAAAATGGACTTTGAAAAAAGAGACGCCTGGTAATACAATGGCAATGTGCTGATCCAGTCAAGAAAGGCACAAAACCAAAATATTGAGAAGGCGTCTCACGCTGAAAATTGTCTCTCATAGATCGGGGTTAGTATTTGGGCAATGGCTTGCTGTATCACTCGATCCACTACAGTAAGTCCCTAGTCGTACTGCTCAGTTAAATTTACCTCTTCATCTTTGCTTCCGCCAGTTTAAAAGCTTCTTCATACGTTAACGGTCTACGGGCAACGCCAGATTTGACGGCGGCTTGTGCCACAGCAGCCGCTACCTTTGGGCCTACTCTTAAATCAAAGGCCTTAGGTATAATATAATCCTCATTCAGGTTTTCAGGTTCTACAATTTCGGCCAAAGCATAGGCAGCGGCCATCTTCATGTCTTCATTTATATCAGTAGCCATCACATCAAGGGCACCCCGGAATATCCCTGGAAAAGCCAATACATTGTTTACTTGATTGGGAAAATCTGATCGCCCGGTCCCTATAACACGCGCCCCGCCGCCCTTTGCTTCATCAGGAAAGATTTCCGGCGTTGGATTTGCCATTGCAAAAACAATCGCGTCCTTATTCATGGTTCGGATCATCTCCTCAGTTACCACACCTGCGACCGAAACACCAATGAAAATGTCTTTCCCTTTGATCACATCCGATAGTGTTCCCTTTTGCCTGGCAACGTTGGTTTCGTTAGACAGTAATTCTTTTTCCGGGTTCATGCCTTCCTTCCTGCCTGCATAGATAGCTCCTTTTGTATCACACAATACTACATCTTTTATCCCGAAGACTTTCAGCAAACGGGTTATACTGACACCTGCAGCACCGGCGCCGTTTACCACAGCAGTCGCCTCGGAAAACTTTTTGCCCACTATTTTAAGAGCGTTAATCAATCCACCTAAGACAACTACTGCCGTACCATGTTGGTCGTCATGAAATACAGGAATGTTAAGCGCCTTTTTTAGTCTTCTTTCAATTTCAAAACAACGGGGGCCGCTAATATCTTCCAGGTTAAACCCGCCAAAGGCGGGGCCTAGCTTTGTGACTACATTAACGATTTCATCTGTGTCCTTCGTATCTAAACAGATGGGTACCGCATCAACTCCGCCGAATTCTTTAAAAAGAACGCATTTCCCTTCCATTACGGGCAAAGCCGCTTCTGGTCCAATGTCGCCCAACCCCAGAACAGCAGTGCCATCGGTAATAACAGCAATATAATTGGATTTCATGGTATATTCATAAGCAAGTCCTTTATCCTTCGCGATATATTTGCATGGTTCTGCCACTCCCGGCGTATAAGCGATAGATAGTTCATCTTTATTGGTAACCGGGGCTTTGCTTTTGATTTCCAATTTTCCTTTTAATTCTTTGTGTAATCGCAGTGCTTCTTGTGCATAATCCATTTGTCTCAAACTCCCTTTCTTTTACTTGTTCCCCACTATTTTTTCCGGCTATATATATTTATCAAATTCTTCTTCTGATAAAAGGTCAAGTTTAATGGCTGCTTCTTTCAGGGTCAATCCATGGCGTGTGCCGTTTTGCAATTTCAGCAGCATTATCATATCCACTATATGGGTTCCATGCCGTAACGAGCATTAAAGAATTTTGAAAGCAGCAATTAATTTTTTTGTTCTGAACTAATTTTTAACCTAAATGGAAAACATGTCACCGAAAATAACTCACACGGCGGCTACCCACAGCGAAGTTTAGATACTTTCACAGCGGGCTTTGAGGACTTCCCGGTTTAGCTTGGCAATGAAGGATACCTTGATCCCCTTGGGGCAGGCAGCCTCGCACTCGTAATGGTTGCTGCAATTACCAAAGCCTTCCTGAACCATGGCATCGGTCATGACACAGGCCCTCCGGGCCGCTTCCGGTTTGCCCTGGGGCAGGTAGGCAAGCTGGCTGACCTTGGCCGCCGTAAAGAGCATGGCCGAACCGTTTGGACAAGCTGCGACGCAGGCGCCACAGCCTATGCACTCCGCCGCATCCATAGCGCGGTCGGCACAAGGCTTGGGAATAAGTATAGCGTTGCCGTCCGGCGCTCCGCCCGTGTGGGCAGAAGTGTAACCGCCAGCCTGGATGATACGGTCCAGAGCGCTCCGATCTACGATAAGGTCTTTGACGAGTGGGAAAGCCTTCGCTCTCCACGGCTCGATGTAGATTGAGTCGCCGTCCTTAAACTTACGCATATGCAACTGGCAGGTAGTGGTCTTTTCCTGAGGTCCATGCGGCACCCCGTTGATGACTTGGGAACAGGTGCCGCAGATGCCTTCACGACAGTCATGATCGAAGGCAATAGGGTCCTTTCCTTGGTGAACCAGCCGTTCGTTTACCTCATCCAACATCTCCAGGAAGGACATATCAGGACTGACGTCAATAGCTTTAATCTCTTCAAGTTTGCCGGGCTCGTTCGGCCCTTTTTGTCTCCAGACAAATAAATTCAGATTCATTATTTATAGCTCCTTATGCCAAGATGTACATTCTCAAAGACCAGAGGCTCTTTGTGCAATTCAGGCACCGTTTCTGCCCCCTGATAGCCCCATGCGGCCACATAGCTATAGTTATCATCGTCGCGGCGGGCCTCTCCGTCGGACATCTGGTGTTCGACACGGAAATGGCCACCGCAGGATTCGTTACGGTGCAGGGCGTCGCGGGTCAGAAGCTCAGCGAATTCGAGAAAATCTGCGACGCGCCCGGCCCGCTCCAGTTCCTGGTTGAGTTCAGAACCGTTGCCAACGACGCGCACGTTCTGCCAAAACTCGTCGCGCAGAACCGGGATGAGCTCGAGGGCTCGCTTCAAGCTGGCTTCGCTGCGAGCCATGCCCACGTTCTCCCACATAATCTTGCCAAGTTGCCGATGGAATTCCTTGGGAGTTTTGCGGCCGTTAATACCGAGCAGCTTTTTCGTCACGACGTTCACATTCTCCCGGGACTCGGCAAAGGCAACGTGGTCTGATGTGACAGCCCCCGGCTTGATCTGAGCCAGGTAGTTACCGATGGTATAGGGAATGACAAAATAACCATCAGCCAGCCCCTGCATAAGGGCACTCGCACCAAGACGATTGGCCCCATGATCGGAAAAGTTGGCTTCTCCGAGCACGAAAAGGCCCTTCAGATTGCTTTCAAGATTGTAGTCCACCCACAGGCCGCCCATGGCGTAATGTAGGGCTGGATAAATGCGCATCGGCTGTTTATAGCCGTTCTCGTCGGTGATGCGCTCATACATTTCAAAGAGATTGCCATAACGCTGGCGAACTGTGTCCTCGCCCAAGCGATCGATGGCATCCTTGAAGTCGAGATACACACCGAAGCCGGTAGGGCCAACACCGCGTCTTTCATCGCAGACTTCTTTTGCGGCCCGGGAAGAGATATCACGGGGAGCTAGGTTACCGAAGCTTGGATACTTACGTTCAAGATAATAATCACGTTCACCCTCGACGATTTCATTGGGAGGACGACGGTCACCCTTTCTCAGGGGCACCCAGACGCGTCCGTCGTTGCGGAGAGATTCGGACATGAGTGTAAGTTTGGACTGGTGCTCACCCGTAACGGGGATACAGGTTGGATGGATCTGAGTATAGCAGGGATTGGCAAAATAAGCCCCTTTCTTGTAAGCGCGGAAAGTAGCGGTGACGCTGCAGCCTTGGGCATTGGTGGAAAGGTAGTAAACGTTGACGTAGCCGCCTGTGCAGAGGCAAACGGCATCAGCGGCGTAAGAGGATATCTCGCCTGTCACGAGATCGCGAACAGTTATGCCCTTCGCTTCACCGTCAACAACCACGAGGTCGAGCATCTCTGAGCGAGTATGCAGCCTTACAGTCCCTGCCTTTATCTGGCGTGACAAGGCGGAGTAAGCTCCGAGAAGGAGCTGCTGTCCTGTCTGGCCCCTCGCATAGAAAGTGCGAGATACCTGCGCGCCGCCAAAGGAGCGGTTGTCCAAATAGCCGGCATAGTCGCGAGCAAAAGGGACGCCCTGTGCAACGCATTGGTCGATGATGCTGTTGCTAATTTGGGCGAGACGGTAAACGTTGGACTCGCGGGAGCGGAAATCCCCGCCTTTGATGGTGTCATAGAAGAGACGGTAAACGCTGTCCCCGTCGTTCTGATAGTTCTTGGCCGCATTGATGCCGCCCTGGGCGGCGATGCTATGGGCTCGCCGGGGGCTATCCTGGTAGCAGAATGAGTCTACCTGATAACCCATTTCGCCGAGAGAAGCAGCGGCGGACGCACCGGCAAGGCCTGTGCCGACGACGATGATCTTATATTTCCGTTTGTTGGCTGGATTGACGAGTTTCATCTCTCGGCGGTACTTGTCCCATCGTTCCGCCAGAGGCCCCGTCGGGCATTTTCCATCAATAATCATATGTGCCTCCTTATTTCACCGCACCGACAAAGATGCTGATCGGTATAGACGTATATGCGAAAAATAACATGCCGGCAATGATAAAGGCCGCTCTGATTTTTATGGGCAGAGTGCGCTGCGTCGCCAGTCCAAATGTCTGTAAGGCGCTGTGAATGCCATGAGAAAGGTGAAAGGCCAGGGCAAGCAGTCCTGTTAGGTAGAAAAGACTCGACAGTGTATTCTGGAAGCCAAGCACTACCATTCGGTATACATCCGGCCTTCCCAAGCTGTCTCTCAAGACAGCGGCCGAGGTGTCAGGGTAAAGAGACTGCAAAGTAAAGTGCAGGAGGTGATAGATAAGAAAGCCAGCAACGATCAGACCTGTCCAGATCATCGATCGGGAAATGAGAGTGGACTTCTGGTAACTTCTGCAGGCGTAATCGACAGGGCGGGCGGTACGGTTCTCTATGGTCACCTGGATGGCATACCACACATGAAGAATGAACATAAGCGCAATGACGAAGCGAAAAACCCACACCACTACAGGCATGGTATGGAGAAACTGCGCATAGGTGTTGAGACCTCCTGACCCGGCGAATAGGGACAGGTTGCCCAATAGATGGATAAACAAGAACGCGATGAGAGCGAGGCCAGTCCCCCCCATCATCATCTTTTTCGTAACCGGATTGGCAAACGTTGTAACTTGGATAAGTGCAGCAGCCGTTTGTGCCACAGGTTTAGGTTTCACACCGGTTTCTGCCATTGTGCGTTTCTTCGTTATCCACTTGGCAGACGTTGTAACAGCAGTGCATTCATTGGTCATTGTTGGCATGTGTTTTTTCCTCCTTGCTTTGATATTTTTACTGAAAGAATATCTTTAGATCTTTTTACTTAATATTTTAATGTCTCCTTGATTGTCTTACCAATGAAGGCAGCATTGTCAATTGTATGGACTCCTGCCTTATTCAAGCTCTTGATTTTGGACTCCGCTGTCCCTTTGCCTCCGGTGACGATGGCTCCAGCATGTCCCATGCGGCGGCCTGGTGGAGCAGTAGTCCCGGCAATGTAAGCAAAAACGGGTTTTTTCACATGACTGACAATGAACTCAGCCGCTTCCTCCTCCGACGTCCCCCCAATCTCCCCAATCATCAAGATGGCATCGGTTTCCGGATCGTTTTCGAACATTTCCACAACGTCTTTATGAGATAATCCACTAATAGGATCACCGCCTATCCCTACTGCCGTTGACTGGCCGATACCTAGTCCAGTCAACTGGTAGGCGGCTTCATAGGTCAGGGTGCCGCTGCGGGATATAACCCCGATTCGCCCCCGGGAAAAGATATGACCAGGCAATATGCCTACTTTGGCTTCGTTAGGGGTGATAATCCCGGGGCAGTTCGGTCCTAGCAAGATAGTCTTGGGATAATTGTTCTTCATATAATGCGCCACCATCATCATGTCCCTAATCGGTATGCCTTCGGTTATGCATACAATAAACTCTATGCCACTATCTACTGCTTCCACGATGGCGTCAGCTGCAAATGGCGGTGGCACGAAGATCAAGCTGCAGGTAGCATGGGCAGTCTCTACCGCAGCAGCAACAGTATTGAACACAGGAATGCCTTCTACTGTGGCGCCGCCCTTTCCCGGCGATACGCCGCCCACAACATTGCCGCCATACAGATTGCACTGATTTGCGTGAAATCTTCCCTCTTTGCCGGTGATCCCTTGGACCACAATTTTCGTGTCTTTATTTACAAGGATTGACATGCCTGCACCTCCATTTACATTTCCCCATTTTTCTTGGCCAGTTCTACGGCTTTGTTGGCTCCGTCCCACATATCCGCTGCTGTCACGATAAAATCCAGACCGGACTCATTTAGAAGAGCTCTTCCTTCTTCAACATTAGTCCCTTCCAGACGTACTACTACTGGTGTTCGAATTTCCACCATCCGGGCAGCATCAATAAGACCTTGGGCCAGACGTCCGCAGCGCAAGATGCCACCGAAGATGTTAACAAACACCGCTTTAACATTGGTGTCACTCATAAGAATTCGCATCGCGTTGGCGATCTGTTCGGCACTAGCACCGCCTCCTACGTCAAGAAAGTTCGCCGGATTGCCGCCAGCCAGTTTAATTGTGTCCATGGTTGTCATAGCTAACCCGGCGCCGTTCACCATGCAGGCGATGTTGCCATCCAGACGGACATAGTTAAGGTTATATTCTCCGGCCGCAACTTCCAGGGGATCAATCTGGGTCAGGTCTTCCAAGGCCTGTAGGTCCTTGTGTCGGAACAGGCTGTTGTCGTCGATTTCCAACTTGGCATCCAAAAGAATCAGATTGCCAGCTTTATTTAAAACCAAGGGGTTGATTTCCAACAAAGAAGCGTCCAGTTCAATGTAAGCCCGGTATAATGCAGTGACAATATTGACAAACTCCTGCACCGGGAGATCCAAGTCGAAGGCCAAATTGCGGGCTTTGCCTAACGTTAGGCCCAGGCAGGGATCAAGAGGGACCATCATGATGGCTTCCGCTGATTCACGGGCAACGGTTTCGATATCCATGCCGCCGGCTTTTGATGCGACAATCATGGGACGGGATGTGCTGCGATCCAAGGTGATGGAAAAATAATATTCCGCCTTGATATCGGTTCCCTCTTCGATTAAGAGACTATTGACGGGCTTGCCGTCAGGGCATTGGTAAGTTTTAAGTATGGTGCCCAAGAGAGTCGCTACGGTTTGGCGCAGTTCATCTGCGTTCCGGACAAGCTTTACACCGCCGGCTTTACCCCGACCGCCTGCATGAACCTGTGCCTTAACCACCAATGGAAAAGCGTTCAGTTCAGCGAGAACTTGATCCACCTCTTCTATCTTCGTAATGACTTTCCCATTCGACACCGGTAAGCCATACCCGCGAAGAATTTCTTTTGCCTGATGTTCATGCAATTGCATGCTATAACCTCCATCACTTTGATTTTTATATGTTATTCCCCAGCATTAGAGGTCGGGGATCATAGTCTAGTAAACTCAAACCTGTAAAAGAAAACTCCATTTCCCAAAATGGAGTTTTGTCTATAATTACTGTTTATGAAGTCGCTTAGTTCTTTAACACTAAGCGACTTCGAAACCAATCAATGCCTTGTGAATTTTTGCAAAAAACTAACCGTCTAATTTTGCAGCCAACTTTTCAAAGACCTGCGCAACATCCGCCTCAGTGGGTGTCTTTCGGTTTGTAAGAATGCCATTACCGGACAATGCACTTTTGACCATTACCGGGATGAACTGCCGGAATGCCGCCAAATCTTGAATATACTTGATTTTAGCCTCATACCAGATATTAAGTCGATCATTCAAATTGTATATAATCTCCACTGCTTGATTTGCCAATATATTACGAGGCCGGCCTGGAGCAGCGCCAAGTGCAACAGCAACATCCGCATAACGATCTTCCGCGGCTTCAAGACCAAATTCCATCACGAAAGGCAGCAGCAGAGCGACGCTCAGACCATGTGGAACATGAAAATACGTCCCCAAAGCTCGCCCGCCGGCATGAGCTAGATTAGTTGAAGCATTAGAAAAAGCAACCCCTGCCAAACAACTCGCCAAAGCCATTTTCTCCCGAGCTTCGACATCAGTTCCATCGGCCACAGCCTTTTCCAGCCATTGTCCTGCCATTTTCATAGCTTCATGCGCATATAAGTCGGTTAAACTATTCGCTTTATTGGAAACATAGGCTTCCATCGCATGAGTTAGAGCATCCATACCGGTAAACGCAGTTAGGTTGGGCGGCAAACTCAAGGTAAGCTGCGGATCTAAAACCGCGATATCCGGCACTAGCGCGGGATGTCCAGGATTCTCCTTAATTCCGGTTTCAACATTAGTAATTACCGAAACTCGGGTAGCTTCAGAGCCAGTGCCCGAAGTGGTCGGAACGGCGATTAACCGGAGGCGATCAAGTTTCTGCTGATTGGAAATACTGGCAAAGGACAAATTCGGATTAACTGCCAGAACGGCGATAGCTTTGGCTGTGTCAATAGAACTGCCGCCACCTATCGCTACAATGCAATCGGAGCCAAAGTCAGACGCCACTTTCAGGCCCTCATGCACATGGCCAGAGGTTGGTTCACCGGTAATTCCGCTATATGTAGCGACAGCCATGCCTCGTGCTACTAAAAGTTCTTTAACTTTTCGATCCAGGCCGATCTGAGGTGATGTCAAGAATGCGTCCATGACGATCAGCGGTTTTTGGCATCCTAGTGCTTTGACGAAATCGGCGATATTGTTCAGGCTATTAAATCCCACCTCGACACGCTCGGGGGTATAAAAAGACAACATGGTACCTTCTCCTCTCGGCGCATTATGTCATTCCGGCTTTGCCGGCGAATAAGCGCACTGATTATTTATTCAGGAAATGAACGGCTTTTGCCACATCTTGCCTTCCGCGCACGAAGGCTTCCCGGCAGTTATCTAACAGATAAATAGGTGTAGGATATGCTCTAAAATCAATGTAGGGGGGATGGAGAGGCCGGCGCAAGTTTCAACAACTTGTAACCCAAACATCTCCATCCCCAAAAACGATATCATAATATGTGACAGCCCTTTGGCCTAATGTCGCCATAGGACATAACAATAGATTACGCGTTTGTCTCTATGATATCATTTTGTTTGGCAATCGTACTTGACTCAGGTAGTGCCCAAATAATTAACAAAGCTAAAATTGGTATAGCCACTGCGATCGCTACTGCAGTACCAAACGATGTATATAGACTTAATATACCGACCACAGTTGGCACAAATACCTGTCCGAGGCGGCCTAAGATATTATTAGCCCATGCGGTAGCATTACTTCTAAACTTTGCAGGGAACAATTCATTCGTTATCGTTGATCCTACAATTAAATATGAACTTTTAAATCCTTGCATACAACAAGCTGCTACCACTACTATCCAAAACTCAGTTAGCATGAATGCACCTATAGATGCACAAACACCCATGATAATTACAATAGTTGCTCCAGCTTTTCTTCCTATCCTATCAAGCATTTTACCATTAGCGAACATAATTCCTAATCCAACAATTGCTTGTGCCATTATGACATGGCTTAAAGTTTGCGTAGTCCAATGTAAATCCTTTATCGCATGCATTGCAAAGAAATTCAGTCCGCCTTTTATTCCAAAGTATAAGAAAATCCATACCAACGCCATAGCAAAAACATATTTTCCATAAGGTGGCTTCCAGATTGCAAACATGTCTTTTTTATCCTTATTGGCTGATGAAACATCTTCCCCTCTGAGTAAAGCTTCTTTAACCTTTAAAAAACGCTCTGTTTCAAATAGTCTATTTCTATAAATATATACTGGAATTAAAGGAAATCCACCGACTACAAAAAGCGTACGCCATCCCCATGGAAGATAGTCCATAACAGATAACAGCAATGCAACTAAAAATGTTCCAAAAGTAGCCATTAATTGAAAGGTTGCTATTGCCGTACCTCTCTGGGCTGTAGTAAATTCTTCCGAAATGATGATAAAACCTACCGACCAACAACCAATCAAAAATATTCGCGCTATCATCTGGAGTGCTACGAGTACATATGGATCTGGTGCAAATGCAGAAAGAATACTAGCTATAGAATAACCATAGACACAATTTAAAAAAATAGGTTTTCTTCCATATGTATCTGCCAATCTAACTACAAAAAACGAAAGCATTGTACCAATTGCAACTATTGATAATCCCATACTCGCTAATGATGTACTTATTCCGAATTCTTTAGTTATAAAAGGAAGGAGAACATTTACACAAGTATCGTCAAATCCTTCGAAAAGAGCACCTAATATCAACAACGGAAATATTGTTTTTTGCCGTTTAGTCATATTTAATAAAAAACCCATCATTTCGCCTCCTTTGAATTTGCCAATATCATTTTGAAACCATTGCTGACAAACTGTCTTAAAGCATTGCCCGGCCGCCATTAATATCAATAACCGCACCAACGATGTAGCCATTTTCCTCGGAGACCAGGAATTTTACAGTCTTGGCCACGTCTTCCACCGTGCCGTATTTATTAAGTGGTATGGTACTGAGAATAGCCTTGTTGGCCTCTTCCCCAGCAGCCCGGGTCATTTCACTATCGATCCGGCCCGGCGCAATGGCATTGACAAGAATATTGTATGGTGCAAGTTCGCCTGCACTGACTCTGGTAAGGCCAAGCACTCCCGCCTTAGTGGCACAGTAATGAATCCCGGCTACAGGACTGAACACCCTTGCTGCCATTGAGCCAAGATTAACAATGCGCCCCCATTTATTTGCCATCATTATGGGTGCAACGTACCGGGTACAGTAGAATGCTCCGTTCAAATTTATATCGACAACTTTCTGCCACTCCGCCGGATCCATCTCATATAAATGGTGTTTGCGACCGTCATGTTTCGGCGAAATACCGGCGTTGTTGATAAGAATATCAATGCCGCCAAAGTCCTGCACGATCTGCTCAACCATTTGGGACACCGCCTGGAAGTCAGAAACGTCCGCGCCATAGCCCTGGCTCCTCACACCTTCGTTACGTACCAACTCCACCGTCTCATTGGGTACATTATAGTCGTTGACAGCAATATTTACTCCCGCCCGGGCGAGCTCAAGCGCAATAGCTCTGCCAATCCCTCGACCAGCACCCGTAATTAAAGCAGTTTTACCTTTCAGCACAATTATCATCCTCTCTTGAAATAATCATTTTACGTGTTTGATACCACTTTTCTAGTCTGATTAAGACAATAGCTTTATTCAGTCAAAGAAACAGTTCACCAGTTCGTCCGTGCCGGCTGCGCAAAAAAAACCAGCTAAGGACACCGTTGACAATTTTTGCATCACAGAAGGTTTGTCATATTGCATTCCCATCAGCATTCCCTCAAAATCCGCCATATCTTCGATCCCAAAGAAGTCACCATATATTTTCACCTGCTGTATAATTCCTTGGTCAATATACAGCCTGACTTCCACTTTGCCCCACGGGAAATAATTGGCCTTCTTGAAATTGAAAGCTGGCGCTGAACCATAGTTCCAATCCCAAGTGTTGTATTTTTCATTATATAATTTACCGATCGCGCTTATGTCACTCGAGTTCAGCTTATACTCGTAAACTTCATTGTCTTTGCATAAATTCGCCAACAAGATTTCCATAAATTTTTCCGCCGAAACTTTATCCCTCAGATAGTCCGAAACATTCGCAACCCGGCTGATAACACTTTTTATACTTTTCGATTCATATTTGGTCGGATCTACATTTAAAGCTTGCTGCAAGTTCTCCAGCTTAGAGTCATATAGGAAGGTGCCATGATGCAATACCTTGCCCTTGTGAATGATCTGCGCGTTTCCGGATATCTTTTTGCCGTCAACCACAATATCGTTGCGGCTATTAAGCTCAGCCTGTATTTCGATCTGCGCCAATGCGTCGATCACCTTTAGATTGTATGCGGCAAAGTCGATAACCTCAGCATTGGAACGGTTGATAAAGGAAAAATTGATATTCCCTAAATCGTGATAAACCGCGCCGCCCCCCGTTATCCGTCTGACAACTTCGATGCCGTTCTCAGCGACGTAACTCGGATTGATCTCTTCAAAGGTGTTCTGATAGCGGCCTATAATGATGGATGGTTTATTCCGCCACAGCATCAAGCAACCCCCAGGCAAATCCAGATTGCGGAAAACATACTCCTCCAAAGCCAGGTTGTAGCGGGGATCATTGTTATTATTTCTGATAATGTTCATATTCATTACACCCTCTGTTTCTTGCTAGCAATGTATTTGCCTTCCCATGGCAAGCAGCGCCGCTTCCTTTACGGCTTCGGAAATAGTGGGGTGAGCATGAATAGCCGCAGCCAGATCTTCCAGTCTCAATTCGCTGGTAATGGCCAAGCTCACTTCGCCCGTCAACTCGGTCGCACTTGGACCAACAATATGGATCCCTAGTATTTCGTGATATTTTCTCTCGCTGACTATCTTGACAAACCCTTCGCCGCCGTCGATCAAAGCCCTTCCGTTGCCATGCAGAGGGAATGTTGCCACTGCCACATCGTAACCTTTGTCCTTGGCCTCTTTTTCACTCAGACCCACACACCCTATTTCGGGATTGGTAAATACAGCTTTAGGGACGGAGCTGTATTTCATTTTGCACGGGTTACCCAATATGTTCTGAACTGCCACTTCCGCTTCCTCGTAGGCGGCATGAGCAAACATCTGCTCCCCGAGCGCATCACCGATTGCATAGATGTTTGGGACGGAGGTCTGCATCGCAGAGTTAACCTTTATCCAGCCTTTTTTGCTCTCAACCCCTCCTTTCTCCAATCCCAGCTGTGCCGAGTTGGGGGCTCGCCCAATGGCCACCAGCACAACATCAGCAAATATGTTGGATTTCCGCTCGCCGCACTCATAATCAATCTGTTTTCTGCCGTCCTTGTCTTTGATTGCCAACACCTTGCTGTTGGTCAACAGACTGATTCCTTGCGCTATCATGGATTTAGCCAAATATGCCTGACACTCGTGGTCAACCCCGTTCACAATCGCAGGCAGCATCTCTAAGACAGTTACTTTGGCCCCGAACGAATTGAAGATACAGGCCAATTCGGCGCCTATAACCCCACCGCCTATGACCACTATCTCACCGGGAAGTTTTTCGAGGCTCAACGCTTGCGTGCTGTCGATCACATTCTTTCCGTCGATGCCCTCGATAGGAGGCTTAGCGTTGGAAGAACCAGCAGCAATGATTATGTTTTTAGCATTTATTCTTGTGGCACTTTGCGCCGTCTTGACTTCTAGGGTGTTCTTATCCGCAAAGGAAGCCACACCTTTAATGACCGTCACGTTATTTTTTTTGAGCAAGTATGCTACTCCTTGTACCAGCTTAGCGACAACCCCATTTTTATAGCTCACCAACCGCGGCATATCGAAATTGGTCTTCTCAACTTTTATTCCCAGTTCAGCTGAACCTTTTATTTCGTTCAATAGGTGCGCCGCCTTATAGAAAGTTTTCGTCGGAATGCAGCCTACATTCAGGCAAGTCCCACCCAGATCCTGTTTTTCAATCAGACATACTTTGGCCCCGGACTGCGCCGCCCGCAAAGCGGCAACATATCCTCCCGGACCACCACCGATAACAGCAACGTCATAAGAGGTCGTAATACTCACATCAGCACTCCCCATTACTCATATTAGTTCAATAAAACAAAAGGTTTCTCCAAAAGCTCTTTCAGCGTTTTTCTGAATCCGGCAGCCGGTGCTCCGTCAATGACACGATGATCGTAGGTCAGGGACACATAGCACAGCGACTGTTTAACGATATCATCGCCTTGATATACAGGGCGTACGTTTATTGTGCCAATGCCAAGGATACCCACCTGGGGATATGCAATAACCGGAGTGGAAAACTGCACATCGAACGGTCCAACATTGGTGATTGTAAAAGTGCCTCCACTCATATCGTCAAGGGTCAGCTGCTTATCTTTGGCCTTCTGGGCGAACAGGGATACCCTTTGTGCAATTTCCAGGACAGTGATGGTGTCCGAATTCCGGATGACCGGAACATAGAGCTGATCATCAATATTCATGGCAAGGCCGATATTGATACTGCCTTTGATGACGATCGCATCACTATCCAGAGTGGAATTGAGCAGTTCATGACGCTTAAGGCTCAGCGCAACAGCTTTAATAAAAAAGGCGTTAAGGGTAAGGTTGGTTTTATAAACATCGCGCCACAGCTCTTTACAGGACTTATACAAGTCCAGGAGACCGGTAAGATTAATTTCTGTGACAGAAGTAACCGGGATCACATTATCCTTGCTCAGTTGCAGCCTCCGGGTTGTTTCCCTCCGGATAATACTTAGGGGGATACGCTTGTCGTCCTGTTGCTGCATGGCTGGTGCCTGTTTAGCAACAGTAGGATGCGATTGGTGATACTGCAGTACATCTTGTTTGATAATTCGCCCGCCAGGGCCGCTCCCGATCAGGCTTGCCAAATCTACACCATGCTCAGCCGCCAGGCACCGGGCCAAGGGGGACGCTTTTATCTTGCCATTTCCATTCGGCGTCTCAGATGTCACTTGGATCTGTTTCCCTTCTACAACAATGATCGGAACGGGCTTTACTGTCTCAAGACCTGGAAAATCCTCCGGTTTATCCCCGGCTAATTGAATGATCGCCAGGGGGTTATTTACAGGAATAACATCTCCGGGATTGGCCAATATTTTATAGAGAATACCGTCATGAAAGGTTTCAACCTCACAAGAAGCTTTTTCGGAGGTTATCTCAACAACAACTTCTCCTTTTTTTATCTGGTCGCCCTCTTTTTTTAGCCATTTAACAATCATCCCATCCTGCATGGCTGGCTGCACCCGAGGCATAAGTAATTCAGTAGGCATTACTTTCCCCCCCAACGTGGCGTAACAATTTCTCTAACCTTTGCGGCTATTGTTTTTGCATTCGGCAGGTAGGCATGCTCGAGGGGCTGGCTATACGGCACCGGAGTTTCCGCCGCCCCGATGCGTCCGATGGGAGCGTCAAGATAATCGAATACTTTCTCCTGCAGCGCGGCCGCAATTTCCCCCGCTGCGCCACCGAATACCGGTGCTTCATGAACGATGACCGCCTTCTCTGTCTTCTTTACGGAGTCAGCCAGTGTGTCAATGTCCAGCGGACGAATAGTCCTGACATCCACAACTTCAGCATTGATGCCTTCCTGAGCAAGCATTTCGGCGGCTTGTAATGCTATCTTTACCATATAAGAGTAAGCGATAATTGTGACATCGGTTCCTTCCCGTACAACCTTGGCCTTGCCGAGCGGCACCGTGTAGTCTCCTGTAGGAACTTCCCCTTTGTCGTTGTACAGCAGCTTGTGTTCGATGAAAACGATCGGGTTGTTGTCCCTTACGGCGCTTTTAAGCAACCCCTTGGCATCGTAGGCATTGGATGGCAGCACGATCTTGATGCCCGGGATGTTCATGATCCAGGACTCGACACTCTGGGAGTGATGCGGCCCCATGGTAGCGCCGGCTCCCTGAGGCATCCTCAATACCATCGAAAAATCGATGTCCCCATCATGGAGATACTTCATCTTAGCGGCATTGTTCACCAATTGATCCATACCAATGGTTACGAAATCAGCAAACATCAATTCCACGATCGGTTTAAACCCCATCATAGCGGCTCCGACACCACAACCAACGATCGCTGATTCCGATAACGGCGTGTCCATGATTTTCTCGTCGCCGAATTCCGCCCAGAGTCCCTCGGTAACTTTGAAACAGCCGCCATATGGTCCTATACTTTCACCAATCAAAAATACTTTTTCATCGCGTAGCATCTCTTCTCTCATCGCTTCGCGAATAGCTTGACGAACCGAAATTTCAGCCATTAATCTCCACTCCCTATATCAATTTGCGACTACGCATACACGTTAGTACTGACGATATCAGCCGTTGGCAATTCACTCTGTTCCGCATATTCTATGGCGTCGTCCACCACGCTGATTACTTTCTGCTCGACAGCGGCTATTTCCTCAACAGTCAAAATACCCTTCTCAATAAGATGCTTGTTAAAATTAACTAGCGGGCAGTCTTTCTTATAGCCTTCCACTTCGTCTCTGTCGCGGTATGTATCGGGATCTTTGACGCCGTGTCCCGACCATCGATGGGTAGTGAATTCAAGAAGGCTTGGTCCATCGCCTTTACGCGCCCGTGCGATGGCCTCGGCGGTTGCCTCATATACCGCCAGCACATCATTGCCATCGGCGGTAACGCCAGGCATCCCATATGCACTGGCCCGGATGGCAACATTATCGACAGCCATCTCTTTCTTGAAAGAGTTGCCCATGGCAATGAAGTTGTTTTCGCAAACAAAGATTACCGGCAGTTTCCAAACTGCTGCAAGGTTCATGGCTTCATGGAAGTCTCCACGGCTGGTGCTTCCATCGCCAAAGGATACAAGGCACACGCTGTCCTGACCTCTCTTCTGGATACCCAGTCCCACTCCCACAGCTACCGGCAATGCACCGCCAATGATGCCGCTGCCGCAAACAACCCCGCGCGCCATGTCCCCCATATGATGAGAAGTGTTTTTCCCTTTCGCCGGACCGGTAACCTTGCCGTACATCCCGGCCATCATTTCTCTCACGGTAATCCCTTTGGTCCAGAAGTGACCTCTCGAACGCAACGAAGGCACGACATAGTCATCATCCCGCAGCAGGATCCCGCTGCCCACGGCAACCGCTTCCTCTCCTTGGCTGGAATGATGGTTCTCCTGCAGTTTCCCTTGCTTGTAATACTTGCAGAAGATCTCATCGGCATACCTGGTCAGATACAGGTAATAATACAATTCTTCATAATCTTTTTTTTGCAGTTTTTCCACATACATTGTGCAGTGACCCCCCGCTTATTTTTCTCATATTGCCATAATAGACAAACCGATGTTTTCCTCCTTATGATCGAATTTTCAAAATATCGTATGAAAATCATAGCATTTTTAGAATATTAAATATAATACTTCCTATGTATGTCCGAAGTCTCTGATAATGTCTTTAATTTTCTGAATCCATAGCTAGTATCCGAAAATGATTCTCTACCTTTGCCTGCTAGCAGGAACCCTTATCCATACTTTTTACATATGGTTCATTTGTTTTTTGCAGGTTAACTTAACTTCATTATTGAATATTTATTTAAAATAGAAATATCTGCACAGGAGAGGTGTTATGGAAATCAGGCAATTGCGATACTTTGAAACTGTAGCCAAATTAGGAAATCTTACCAAGGCAGCTGCAGTTTTGAATATTTCTCAACCACCGCTTAGCCAACAAATTAAGGTTCTGGAAAAAGAACTCGGTGTCAAGCTTTTTGAAAGACACAAACATGGAATGTTTCTTACCAACGAAGGTTACCTATTGCTTGAACAGATCAGACCCTTACTGCAGCAATTTCAAGGACTCAAAAGTTACATATCAGGAATAGATCCCCATGAAGCTATTTCTACTCTTACAATTGCCACCCATACGGGGTTGGCAGGCATGTTGAGCAACGCCCTCTTCCACTATTGGCATAAAGCGCCTAACGTGCGTATCGCCATCCGAGAAGGCATTGCCGAAATGGTTCTTAATTGTATCAAAAACGCTCAGGCGCAAATAGGCATTACCCGTCTTCCTGTGATGAATGATCAAATAAACTATACAGTACTAGGGCATGATCCCATTCGTGCTTTCCTCAGAGACGATGATCCATTAGCAAGCAAAGAGATCATATTGCCTGAAGATCTGAAAAACCGTTTATTGCTTTTAATTCAGACGAATATGCCGCGCAGCGGATTTAGCCGTATCTTCCAAGTACTAGAGGATGCGGGGACACGGCCAAAAGTCTTCTGTTACGCCGAAACGGGAGCAACCATCTTACAATTCGTCAAACGCGGCATGGGCATCGCCCTGATTCCCGGTTCAAACTCAATTTACATGCCTCCCGGAATATACTCTCGCCCTTTTGCGAAGTCAACCATAAGCATTCCAACCGCCGTTGTCTGGCGAAAAGATGAGAATAACCCCATTGTCATTGAGGCCAAAAATGCCATTATCCAACACTGCAAGGAAGATCAATTTATTTCGTACTGATCGTGGAAGCGAGTTTAACAACTACAGATATCTATGCCCATATTATAAAATTGGCCGAGCAACAGACTGCTGGCATCATACCCCAATAGAATCGCCAAGAACGGGACCGAGTGAAGAGAAACGTGAGCCCAACAACAAGAAAAGCAGGCCAAATAGCCTGCTTTTCTTGTATCTTTTTCCCAAAACATTAAGTAAGGCACTTCCATCCCCGCTCATTCATCCTATCAAGCGGCATTCTGTAACTGAGTAGATATTTAATGTGCCAGCGAACGCAGACAATTATAATTTCAGACGCAAAAGGTTTCCACTTAAACAAATGCCGAGGCATTTTCTTACCTTCATTTTCAAATTTCGAGTAAGATTATATCATGGCTTTTTTTGTAGCAGAACCCAAATAACTAAACCCAATCCTATAAGTTGTATTATCAGCCGCCGCATATTCGCGGCAGTATGACTACCATCCCGCTTTCTCTAATATCGTCATCCAAAAAGACAACTTTCCCATTAAACGAAATGAAAAGTTCTTCCGCTACATCCGCCAGAGAACATCGCTTAAGAAGTTCTTCAACCGTGAATGACCCCGTCATCCGGCGTATATATTTAGAGCTAGACTCCCCGAAACACAACGCTTTCTAAGCTATAAAGAGGGTTCTTCAGAAAATAGCGGCGACAAGAAAGATAAACCAGGTGCATTTGACATATGGAAAGCACCGTACGGGAAATACGTTGCAGCTATGGCGCTGGTATGGATTCTGTTGTACTTCGGTATTAAAGGCGGACTCAACTTTTTCGCCATGCATGCCGTAAATGATTTGAAATGGTCGGCTAAACTTCTGAGCTATGTCCTTATGGCACAGATCTTTTTCAGTTTCGGGATCATATACATTAACGGGAAAGTGCTTGACAGGATTGGAAGAAAAGCGGGCGCGACGATCATTATTATTATCGGTGTTGCTTCATCAATATGCGCCTTCATGTTGACTGATTTTTGGTTTTTATGGGAAGAAAATTTACGGTTTCATATGAAGACCGCATTGATACGGTTGAAAAGTACCTACGGTACGAATATTCTATGAGTGATCTATCAAAGCAGTTGAAAGTGGGTACAACAACCATTAAACGGTGGTTAGCAAGATATCAGTCCTTCGGAGCTGAAAGAAGCAGCCGTATTGGATTATCTATCAGGTGCCAATTCTCAGATGGAACTTTGTAAAAAATACGGAATTAAATCAACCCGTCAACTACACAACTGGATTTCAAAGTATAATGGTCATGAAAAGTTGAAAGCTTCTGGGACGGGAGGAGTAAGCATCATGACCAAAGGCCGCAAAACAACCTATGATGAGCGAGTGGAAATCGTTAAATATTGCATTGAAAACCAGAATAACTATGCGGAAACCGCACAAAAATATCGAGTGTCCTATCAGCAAGTCTATAGTTGGACAACCAAATACGAAGCAGATGGTGTAGAAGCTCTACAAGACAATCGTGGCAAAAGAAAGACCCTAGATGAAATGTCCGAGATCGAGAAATTAAGAGCTGAGAATAAACTTCTTGAAGCAAAGAACAAGAGGCAGAAAATGGAGATTGATTTCCTAAAAAAGCTAGAGGAACTAGAAAGGCGGCGATTCTGAGTCAGGTAAAACATGAACCCATTTACCTTGTAATCCGAGAACTTCATAATATAGCAACTTATCCAATACAAAAACTCTGTGAAATTGCAGGTATACAAAGATCTTCTTATTACAAATGGCTAAACAGAAAAGAGAATGCTAATGAGCAGATAAATAAAGAATTGATCCCGCCTGATTATAGACGCCTATCAAGAACGTAATGGTATTTTGGGGTATCGCCAAATGACTATAAAACTCAATCGCGAGCACAATTTTACTCTGAATCATAAGCGGATTTACCGACTAATGAAGATTTTACAGCTTCAGTCCATATGCCGCAGAAAGCGAAAAAAATATATACAGTCCACACCGGAAATCACTGCTGAAAATATCCTGAACAGAAAGTTTACAGCAGATCACTTTGGCGAAAAATGGCTTAGTGATGTGACGGAGATGAAGCATGGTCCAGACCAGAAAGCATATTTAAGCGCAATACTGGATTTGGCAGATAAAAGTATAGTCGCTTTTGTGCTTGGTCATTCCAACAATAATGACCTTGTTTTCAAGACCTTTGATATGGCTCATAAAGAATATCCAGATGCAACTCCCCTCTTTCATAGTGACAGGGGCTTTCAATACACGAGTAAGATTTTTCATAAAAAGCTTGTTGATGCCGGAATGACACAAAGTATGTCCAGGATCTCAAGATGCATAGACAATGGTCCCATGGAAGCGTTCTGGGGAATGATGAAATCAGAGATGTATTATTTGAATAAGTTCAGTTCCTACGATGAACTTGAAACTGCGATCAATGAATACATAAAGTATTACAATAATCATCGATATCAAAAACAGCTCAGCTGTATGACTCCGATAGAGTACAGACGATATCGGAGTCATACAGCAGCATAAAAAATGATGCCAACCTTATTTCAAAGATTGACATCATAAACTTTTGTTTTTTTATCTGTCTACTTGACAGGGGGCATTTCAGTTGGCGCAGAACTGCTTTTTCGTTTATCGGTCAAGATACGTTATATAATCGAATATTTTTTTAACTTGCGAAAAATCGTGGTACGGTCTACTTTGAAAATTTTGGCGATCTCAGCAACCGATCCGTTTGTTTCCCAGGCTTTCAACAGCAGCCCTTTTTCAACATCATCCATGATTTGCTGCAGGGAACGAGTTTCCAAATGCGGCGCATCGTGCAGCATGCGGTGAGGTAAATCAACGACTTCCACCATTTCTTTCTCTCGGGTAACAATTAAACTTTGTATGAAATTTTCCATTTCACGAATATTGCCCGGCCAGCGGTAGTTGCGAAAAACTTTATATACATCCGGTGAAAAGACGAATTTTTTTCGATACTTCAAATTGTATCTGTCCAGAAAGCAGCGCGCCAACGGTTCGATATCTTCTACTCTTTCACGCAACGGCGGTACTTGCAATACCGCAACCTGGATCCGGTAAAACAAATCGCTCCGAAAGGTTCCGGCGCGGACCGCCTCGTTCAGGTCCCGGTTCGTAGCAGCAATAAACCGCACGTCCACTTCCTTCACCTTGGTTGATCCAACGCGCATAAATTCCTGGTCCTGCAAAACTCTAAGTAATTTAGCCTGTGTAGGCAGCGGAAGCTCTCCGATTTCATCTAAAAACAGAGTTCCTTTGTGTGCCATTTCAAAGAATCCCGGTTTTCCCTTAGCATTGGCACCGGAAAAAGCCCCGGGTTCATAGCCAAAGAGTTCCGATTCGACTAAATTTTCCGGAATGGATGTGCAATCCACTTTGAAAAACGGCTGATTAGCCCGTGAACTGGTTTCATGTATTTTTCGGGCCAGCATATCCTTGCCTACGCCGGTTTCCCCCAACAGCAAAACCGTAGCATCGGTTTTGGCGATGGTGTTCAATACGCCCACAATCCTGCGCATTTCTGGACTATGCACCATCAAAGCGGCGTCGCATCCGCCTTTTTTGGAAAAATACTTGACCTCGCTGCGATACCTGTCGATCAGTTCCTGCTGGTTCGTCAGCTGTTCCTTCATCTGCGTTATTACCGTTACATCTCTGACAAACGTAACGACCAGCGCAACCTCACCGGCTTCATCTAAAACCGGATAGCCATTCAGGATCACTTTTCGGCCTACTTTGGTCGTCTGAACGGAGGTGCAAGGCTTCCCTGTGCGCACGATCTCAGGGTTCAAAATGACGTCATATTTCCCGTCCGCCTGCAAATCCGTGACTTTTCGGCCAAGCATCTCTTCTTTTGTCAATCCCGTAAGCTGCTCGTAGGAACGATTTACTTTGAGTGTATTGCCGTCCCGGTCGGAAATATATATTCCGTCACTTAAAACATCCAAAATACAGTCAAAGAAAAATTCCTTATTGTCTTCTGAATACCTGCAATTCATCGTCGGTGTCTACTCCCCTCTTTTCAAAACCTGCAGCAATTACATGGAAAGTGAAATTCGACATCAGGCCCGTTCATAGGATGCTTTTTTTTTCATTTTTTTATAAACATATATTCCGGTACCAAGAACGATTACAGCAATGGATGAAGCCAGCAAAACATCGCCCGTGTGCTGAGTAAAAATTTGCACCGCGGCCGGTCCATAGTAGTAAATTAATATCCCTTCCACAAGAAACCTCTTCGCCCGGCCGAGCGACGATGCGACCACGAAAACGGTAAAGTTGATTTTCAACGCTCCGGCGCTGATACTGACAAATTTATAAGGAATGGGCGACATCGCGGCCAAAAACACGGCCCAAGTGGCATTGCGATCGGCAAAATGTCGAATCTTTTCTTCATGCCTGGCCGGCAAAAGCTTATGCGCCGCAGCCGGACCAATCTTACGGCCAATCCCATAGCCGATAAAACCGCCCAATACGGAAACGCCGGTAGCAAGAACCCCATAGTATATAGCATATTCAGGCTGTGCCAATGCCAAAGGGATCAGCACGACATCCGGGAGAATAGGCGAACAGAAGGATTCGGTAAAAGCGGCGGCAATTAGTCCAATCAGGCCCCAGCTCAGCAGCAGAGCAATAATCTCTTCCATTCGATCACCTCAAACATTTCTTCTTAGACAAATAAAACAGCAAGCCTCACGGCATATTCCGCGAAGCTTGTATTTTTTCTTGGTGGAGACGAGGGGATTCGAACCCCTGACCTCTTAAATGCGAATCAAGCGCTCTCCCAACTGAGCTACGCCCCCAGGAAAACTATGACAATGACTAACATGTTTCATTCTAACACGATCCTAATTCTTATTCAAGGGAAAAATACTTTTCGGTTATTCGAAGACATGAACGATTTGCCGGAAGACCGTTTCATTTTGCCGTATTTTGTCCTCATTGCCCAAAACACAGAGATAGTTATCTTTCATAGCCGTTTCCACTAAGTCGGCCAATGCACGAATATCCTCAATACCGGTTGCCAGAATTTCATCCCGTTCTTTCTGCACATCTTGCTGCGAGATTTTTCTGATATAGCTTGATGCCGCTCTTTCCCCTTTCATGGGCGGCGTCAGTGGCGCATCCATTTTACTCATCGTACCAATGATATATTTTGTCATTTCCCGTTCATCGCTTTTAAAGTTTCGCAAATAATCGGCTGTTTGATCAAATACCTGCAGACTCTCAGACAAATTGGGATCCCGGTACGACCCAAGGATCATATTCCCATTGCGATAGAAATTGGCAAACCCGCCATACGCTCCGCCTTGTACTCTGATCTTCGTCCAAAGATAATCATAGCGCAGCATTGTTTCCAGCACACGCATACTGCCACGGTACGAATATCCGTGGCGGCGGAAATTGGCAGCTTTGACCACATATTGAACTTGGCCGGAAGTCATAAGACCTTCATTTTGCGGCAAAAATTCAAGTTCAAAATTTTGTTTTGGCGGCGCCTCTTCTTTCAAGCAATTACCCAGCAATGCAAATGAAGCTTGAAAATCAGAATAATGTTCCTGCTCTGCCGTCAGGCTAACCAGCAAATTGGGTTTAACAAATAGCTTTTCAGCAACAGAGGTTAAATTTTGGAACACTTCTTGTTTGCGTTCCTCAAAATTCTTTTCAAGCTCAACGATAAATTGATAGAACGACAACAGGGATTGCTCGTTATACCGGCCGACCGGCGAAAAATAGGCCAAGGCCCTGCCGGAAGCAATGTTACGGCCTAACCGGAACAGGCTTTGCGACCACCCTTCCTTCGTTTCCGCAACAATTTCCTGCAGACGTTTTGTATCTCCAAATGCGCTGGCCGTCAGGATCTGCTGCAGCAATTCCATTACTGCCGGCAGTTTTTCTACCAGTGCCTTAAGACTGACAATAAATTTAGGATGAAAAACTTCGTCGGTATCCCCTTCACTGTAAGCAACCGCATCGTACCCAATCCCGCCGCTATGGATATTAATTTCATTCGCCAGATCGCCATAAGCATATTTTTCAGTGGAAATTTTGCCCAATACATCAGCCAGCAAATACATGTACGGCACCTGTTCCTGCGGGATCACTCCAGCATCGAAGTAGAAGGTCAGATAAGCAATTTTGTTTGTAAATAAAGGTGAAAACAGGATGGCTGTTTCACCCTCCTTACGGACATCCAGAATGATTTTCTCCGCTTCTTTCTTAATATCACAGCGATCTAACAAAGGGATCTTCGCCAGATTGTCCGGTGTGTCCGGAGCCTCTTGCTGTTGCTTTAACGCCTGTGTTTGCCGGACTAGCGCATCAATCTCGGCTGGAGCCAGACCCGCTTTATAGGCTGCTAGTTGTTCGCGTACCTGAGAATCAAAATCTTCTGTCATCCCTTGCCGCGGTCGGAGAACAACCAATGCCCGATGGGTATTGTCCATTAGACATTGCTCGATCATTTCTTCGAAGTAGCGCGTCGTCAGCGCAGTTTTTATTTTCGCCAAAATCGGTTCGTATTCCAGATGGAGGAACGGACTTTCATCATACAGCCAGCTCTCCATACAATTGATGTTATAGATTAACCCTTTGGGATTCGTGCCATAATTCGCTTCCCGCAGCCGGAATTCCAATAAATTGAGCGAAGCTTCAATCAGCTTTTTATCAATTCCATTCGTTGTTAGTTCTTGCAGCGTCCGATAAACCACTTTTACAAACGCTTCTTCTTGTTCCGGATTCGATCCGCTGACTCCGATCGTCAGCACCGGTTGAATCATCCCCTCCTGAAAGTTTCCGCTGACATCTTTGCCAATGCCTGCCTCAGTCAACGCTTTACGCAACGGCGCAGCCGGACTTTCCAGCAACATATGCTCCAATACTTGAAACGCTAAAGTTGTTTCCGGATTGATCGCTTTACCGACCACAAAATTGAGACTAAGGAATGTTTTATCAATGGTTTTTTCCGCCATTGAAATCGGATAATCAAATACCTTATTCACCGTTTTCAAAAACGGAGCTTGCAAAGGAATTGCCGTTTCAACTGGAATGCGGGTAAATGAACTCAGGTAAGCTTCATCCAAAAATTTGAGATAATCTAAAAGGTCCATATCGCCATATAAAAAAATATAGCTATTTGCCGGGTGATAATACGTCCGGTGAAAATCAAGAAACTGTTCCTGGGTCAGCTGGGGAATAAATTCCGGGTCACCGCCTGATTCCTGACCATACGTCGTATCAGGAAATAACGTTTTTAATATTTTCTGCTCTAAAATGGAATCCGGCGAGGAAAAAGCGCCCTTCATTTCATTGTATACGACCCCTTTATACGTCAATTCCGCTTCCGGGGTTTCTATTTCATAATGCCAGCCTTCTTGCATTAGTGTTTCCGGGCTTTCATAAATATTGGGATAAAATACGGCGTCGAGGTAGACGTCCATCAGGTTTCGGAAGTCTTTGTCGTTGCGGCTGGCAACCGGATACATCGTTTTGTCCGGAAAGGTCATCGCATTTAAAAAAGTGTTTAAAGAGCCCTTCACTAGTTCCACAAATGGCTCTTTCAAGGGAAACTTACGCGACCCGCAAAGCACCGAATGTTCAATGATGTGAGGCACGCCGGTGTTATCGGCAGGAGGGGTGCGAAAGCTAATCGAAAACACCTTATTGTCATCATTGTTTCCTAAATGCAGAAGCCTGGCTCCGCTTTTTTCATGCAAAAAGATTTTCCCCTGCGAATTGATTTCGTCAATTTTTCTGTCTTCCAATAAGCGAAATCCATGATAGTTATCGCCGATTTGATATGGCATGCCGCTACCTCTTTCCCCTGAAGAATTTTCTGTCTCAGGCCAGTGTATACTCTATTGCAATATTCGCCATGGAAGAAACAACGTCCTGCGCCTGGCAGCGAAAAGAAAAAGACTTGCCATCAAGACAAGTCTCAGACTATTAAAAAGGTCAATCTCCAGTATCATGCTAAAATGGAATTTCTTCGTTATGCTCCGGCTTAGGACCAACCGCACGGGAAGTCCCTGCCTCCGGCAAGATTGCGGCTGCAGATTTCGAATGGTTTTCTCCGTTTAAGCGGCCTGAAGCCTGTTCCAGATTCGGAGCCACCAATTCAGCGACTACTTCAGAAACCCATTTTTTCTGGCCATCACTACTGTCATAAGAACGTATTTGCAACCGGCCCTGCACAAAAACTCGCTGTCCTTTACTCAAGCTGTTGCCACAACTTTCGCCTAATTTTTCCCATGCAACGACCGGAATAAAATCAACATTGTCGCTTTGGTTCCCTTGACGATGAACAGCAACCGAAAAAGAAGCTACCGCTTTTCCCGTTTTCGTATAACGAACTTCCGGATTTTGCGCCATGTTGCCCGTAATCATAATCGTGTTCATTTCACCAATCTCCCCTCGTATCACCGTGTTTGTGTTTTGTTTGAAACATATGTTCGTCTATTATTATAATACAACGCACGTTCGATATCAAGGGTTTTTTGCAATTAATCAAACTTACGTTCTGGTCTTTTTTTGTGGAACAGCGGTAAGAACAATGCGGTTCTCTTCACGACTGATTTTAAAGTCATAATCCAGTATCCCTTTTTGGAACATACTTACTTTAAACTCCAGCAGCGCTTTATTCAAGTGATCGGCAGCCTGACGGCTCAAGTATCCTTCATCCAATACTTTATCCTGTTTTTTTGCCGTTTTTTGGATTTTTGACGTTGTTTCTTCCTCGTCACCCATATTTTCAAACGTAAGATTTTCTTCTGTCGCGCCGAACATCTCACGGTCGCTAAGATTTTTCCTGATTTTAGCCATGGTGATCCCTCCCTGAAAAGTAACTTTTGTTTCACAAAACCGGAATTTTCGATCCCACAACTCCATTCCGTTCCTGAACCAAATGTTTACTTATATATTAGTGATTTTTTCAGAAAGTCCTTTGGACAGCAAATATTTCATCTCGCGAAATTCTGTACAGATCTCTGTCTCTGTTATAAAATAAATGTAGACTGCGTTTTTAAAGCAAAATCTTTTCTAAATACGAGGAGGCTTCTTGATGCAATTTGTAACCTTTGAACAAAATAACCGTCAATACGTTGGGGTTTTCACACTTGATCAACAACACATTGTTCCGCTGAACACCGCCGAGCAATGCCTTGCAGGGACGGCAATGATCCCGATGTCAATGATGGACATCATTTGCGCCGGTTCCGAATTGATGCCGGTCATTCAACAGGTGGTCGAAAAAGCCTTATGTGACCAGTCTATTTTAATCGCCGTTTCCGATGTTGCACTTCTCGCACCTATTCCCCGTCCGGCCAAAAACATTTTTTGCATCGGGAAAAACTATCAAGAACATGCTTTTGAATTTGAAAAAACGCGTGACGAGAGCGTCCTGCCAAAATATCCTGTTGTTTTTTCCAAGCCGCCCACTTGTGTAATCGGACCGAACGCCAAGGTTAAACGGCATGCCGAATTTGTTTCACAATTGGACTATGAAGTCGAGTTAGGCGTGATCATCGGTAAAAAAGGCTCCCGAATTCAGAAAGAAAATGCCTATGACTATATTTTTGGCTACACGATTATCAATGATGTGACCGCCCGCGATCTGCAAAAAAATCATATGCAGTGGCTGATGGGCAAAGGTCCGGATACATTCGCTCCGATGGGTCCCTGCATCGTTCACAAATCAGCGGTCCCAAATCCTCATGACCTCCATATCCAAGCTGCGATCAACGGCGAAATAAGACAGAACAGCAATACCAAGGATATGATTTTTGATATTCCAACTATTCTCGCCACCATTTCTTCTGTAATTACCCTCGAACCCGGCGATATTATCGCTACGGGAACACCAGCAGGTGTCGGTGTCGGCTTCATTCCACCGAAATTCCTGAAATCAGGCGACGTAATGGAACTGGAAATTTCCGGGATCGGCAAATTGATCAATGTGATTGAATAATTTATGCTCCTGTAGTTCCATGCAACAATCCGCCTTTCTTGTTACAAATAAAAAAACGCGCTTAAACTGTGATCGGTTTAAGCGCGTTTTTTTGTGTAAGTCTACTCTGGCTTGTCTTCCGGTAATTTTTCTCCTAACGCCAAACGGCAAAGATCGGTTACCATGTAATTTTTCATTTCCAGCGCGTGAGCCTTACCGCTCAGCGTTTGGAAACACAGAGGGCATAGATATACCATTGCTTCAGCACCGCTGTTCTTTGCGTCTTTTACATTCTTATCGCGGAACGGCTCAAAGTTTTTACCCCGCGGGAAAAGTTTCTTATTCGGGCCCGCTACCTCCACACCGCAACAAATAGCGTTAACACCGTCATACTGGCGGACAACTCTCTCCACGCCAATTAAATCGAATACCTCATAAAGTACATTTTCTATTTCCCTTGGAGTATGCCGAGAAGCGCAGGGCCGCTGATAAGCTACTCTTAGGTTTAATTTGCTGATCCGGTCAGGATGTTCTTTTAGATAATCCCGCAAATATTCGAAAAGATGGATCGGCCGAAAAGGCAATTCAATGTTATACTCTGCGGCGATATCCGTGAGAACTGCATAACAGTCTTCATGAACAAAAACAATCTCTTTCGCACCGGATGCAGCCAAATTATCCACCATGCTCTGCAACCGTTCCCGCATAATTGTTTCATTCCCCATATGAGCAAAAAGAACATTGCAAAAATAAGGAAGTCCCTTCAATATCGTGACATTTTCAAACAACTGTCCGTGAAAAGCCCATGGTGCATTGCCGGTCATAACACAAAGTGAAATTACCGGCCCATTGATTTCAACCGGTTTTGGACCGGTCTTCGGCGTAAAACGATCCTTCATTTCTAATACTAACTCTTCGTCAATAAAATCTCCTTTTTCTTCCATTTTCCCAAGTATCAGATCGAAAGGCCTGGCTTTTTTCGTACAATACTCATTACAAGCCATGCACGTCACACAATCGTTGATCCATTCCGCATGTTCGCCGGCAGCTAATTGAGCAATCGCTTTTCCACCGTCTTCGCACCCGAAAGGAAGGTAATGGCAAGAAGCCAAGCACTCCCCGCAATAGTCGCATCTTTCAGAATGAAACATTTCATCCCCCCTTATATGCTTAATTTACTATTCAATTCAAGGTTGTTTCGTTGTTTCTCTAGTTCTTTAAACACTGTCCGGATATGGATGGTCGTATTGCCATCTTTACGGGAACTGCCATTGATACCAACCACCTTCACGAAAATCCCTCCAAAACAAAAAGTTATTGTCTGGTGTGCAAAGGTTTAGACAAAAATACGAACTTCATTGATAAGAGGAAACCACTTTTTTTGCAACCAATTCATTGATTTGTTCTGCACTATACCCTAACTCAGCTAAAACTTCCTTTGTATGTTCGCCCAACTGCGGCGCCTTTTCACACGGAGCTGCTTTATTCCCTCCGAACTGAACCGGCGTACAAGGCATAACTGTTGTATTGCCGCTTTCATAAGTAAAGTTGACAAGATATTGATTTTCCCAT
>JAGFZV010000041.1 GCA_017889545.1 Bacillota bacterium | reverse complement strand
AACACGTCTCGATAAGCGAAATGATGGCCGACGGCTGGAAAGGGGTGCGCAACATATGACGGTGAAGAAACAGGGACCGGAAGAACTCTTAGGCTTAAATAAATTCACCGTAGATGAAGATGAGCCGCATATTGTCATTGACAAGGCCATCTGCGCGACTTGCAGCGCCAAAGCATGTCTGGTGGTTTGTCCGGCGGTACTTTACACCTTAAAGGACGGCGAGATCAACTTTGATTACGCCGGCTGCTTGGAATGCGGAACGTGCCGCGTGATGTGCAAAGACAAAGGGATTACCAAGTGGACGTATCCGCGCGGCAGCTTTGGCGTTGCTTTCCGTTACGGCTGATACGCTAAATCGTCTGCATTTATACTGGATTCATTTGGGAAAAATTAATATTATTGCATATAACCGTGAAAAGGGGGGATAAAATGTTTCATGCTGAGAGATGCGACTATTGCGGGCAATGCTTAGACTATTGTTATTATATGAATTTCGGCCACGAAAGCGGTGGAAAAGCGATTTATCAGTTGGCGGCCGGAGAAGAAGCGGAATGGATTAATAATTGCGTGATCTGCACAGCATGTAATGAATACTGTAGCAAAGGAGCCAGACCTTTTGATCTAATCATCAAGCGATTGGAAGCTAAACGTATTTGGTGGAATGAACAACGTGCCATGTAATATGAAAAGACGGAGGGCATTACCAAATAGACCTATCACGTGCTGCCCTTGGCGTCGCTTTTGGTAGGAATTCCATACCCGGTAATAAAAATTTCTATTTTTTGAAAGAACACCTAGCAATATGGTTTTATGAGATGTTTTCGGGTCGGGGCCGGCAGGCCCCACCTGCGCCGCTCTGCTGTTTGTAATTATTCAAGTATGAAAAAGGAGAATAATTTATGAGCTGCGAATTTATAAAAGTGAAAAATGAGGGTGGAATAATCAATATTACACTCGACAAACCTCCTTTAAATGTCCTGACGATAAAAATGATTAAAGAATTAACACACGCATTCGAATGGGCGCAGCAGGAACCTGGTCATTTAATTTTGTTGGATGCCGCTGGAAAATCGTTCTCGGCAGGGGTGGATATAGGAGAGCATAGGCCAGATAAGGTAACCGAAATGAATGAAAGCTTCAGTCAATTGATCTATACTATGTGTGATGCCGAGAAACCAATTATTTGCGCTGTTGATGGACTTGCTCTAGGTGGTGGTTGCGAGTTGGCGTTATGTGCCGATGTCATAGTCGCGTCAGAACGTGCCGCATTTGGTCAACCTGAAGTGAAAGTCGGATCCCTTGCATATGTGGCTTGTTATATATTGCCGCGCATATTGTCTTGGTCTAAAGCGTTGGAATTACTCTTAAGTGGGGAAAAGATTGGAGCTGCTAGAGCTGAACAGATTGGTTTGGTTAATGCTGTGTTGCCAGCAGATAATTTTGCTGATGGAGTTCAAGATTACTTAAAAAAATTTCTGGACCAAAGTTCATTCATACTAAAAATGATAAAAAAAGCAGCTGTAACTGGCCGGAATAAAGAGCTAGTAGAGGCCTTGAAAGATATTGAACTGATCAATACAGAAGAAATAATGACGTCCCATGATGGAATTGAAGGCCTCAGTGCATTTTTGGAGAAACGTAAGCCTATTTGGCTGGGAAAATAAGTTGTGAATGCTGCTGCTATAGGATTACTGCTGGTTATTATGAATACTGCGGAGGGTAAGATATGGCAACGTAATAGCTGCTATCGGCCGCGAAAGCAGTGGAAAAGCGATTTATCAATTGGCTGCTGGAGAAGAGGTGGAATGGATTAACAATTGCGTGATTTGCACAGCATGTAATGAATACTGCAGCACAGGGGCCAGGCCTTTTGATCTAATCATCAAGCGAATTGAGGCTAGCCGTGTTTGGTGGAATGCGGAACGTGCCATGTAATGTGTAAAGACAGGGGCGCCAAGTGATAGATCCACTTGGCGCCTTTGGCATTGCTTTTCGTACATCAATTTTTTAGAGTAAGTACCGTTTCACCCAGCAGATAAAAACCTAATATGCTACAGTTAGTTTTACGAAACAGTAGGAAAATGGTAAAATAGTAATGTAAAATCTTTGGCAAGGAGCAATCTTTTAATGATTAACAAGATTGACTTCAAAGCAAAAAAACTCACATCCAGAGCCAGACTTTTGCGTATAGTTCATGGGAACGAAAGACAAGGTGGTAAAAATGTCAAAGAAAGTTGCTCTTGAACAAGAAAAATTCATGGAAAAAGTAAGAGATCAATTGCTATACAAAAAGATTATTGAGAGTTCAACCGATGGATTTATTGTTGTTGATAAAGACGGTTATATTATTGATATCAATAAAGCATACTGTGAATTTCTTAGTATAAAAGCAAAAGAGGATGTTCTCGGGAAATATATTCTGGATGTGATAACTAATTCTAAACTCCCGGATTTCTTAAAATCAGAGAAAATAGATGTTGATGTTCTTCATAAATTTGAAATTACGAATGCTGGGGTAAAAGGGCAAACAGTAGCTGTAACCAGAACTGCGGTACAGGATGATGCTGGGAAGGTAATCGCTGCTTTTGGACAGGTGAAATTTGCGAAAGAGACTCAATTGCTGGCCAAAAAGCTGAGGAATGCGGATGATGAATTGAAGTATTATAAGAATGAATTAAAGCGGTTCATCACGAATCAATGGAATATGCACTCAATGATTGGGAAAAGTGAGCGTTTTCTAGCCACCAAGAGTATGGCTGAACGAGCTGCTAATAATGATTTTAGTGTCCTCATTACGGGAGAAACCGGAACAGGAAAAGAGGTATTTGCAACTGCAATCCATAATGCCAGCAACCGTAAGATGAAACCTTTTATTCGTATCAATTGTGCTGCAATCCCTGCTGAATTATTGGAATCAGAACTTTTCGGTTATGAAGAAGGCGCATTTACTGGTGCATCGAAAGGCGGAAAAATTGGCAAATTCGAAATGGCCAATGGTGGAACCATTTTTTTGGACGAAATTGGCGATATGCCAATGAACATGCAGGCAAAACTTTTACGTGCGCTCCAGGAAAAGGAGATTGAAAAAGTTGGTGGCCAAAAAACGATACCAGTTGACGTACGTATCATTGCAGCGACCAATCAAAATTTAGAAGAACAAATAAAACAGAAAAAATTTCGGTCCGACCTTTATTATCGCTTGAATGTCATACAGATAAAAATTCCGTCGCTAAGGGAAAGAAAAGAAGACATTCCGTTATTCATAGACAGCTTTTTACAGGAACTTTATAAACAGTACGGTGTGTATAAGCAAGTCGCTCCGGAAACAGAGAAAATGCTTCAGGAATATTCGTGGCCAGGAAATATTCGCGAGCTAAAAAATACCATTCAACGAGCATATGCTATGGTAGACGGTGAACAGATTTTGAAAAAGCATTTGCCAGCCGGAATTATAAGCAAAATAAAAGTCCATAACGATATTCATCAGTCTAAGTCATTAGACCACATCATGGAAGACGTGGAACGCGCCATAATAAAGGAAGTTTTGGAAAAGAACCAGAATAAATGCTGTGCTGCTGCTGCTGAACTGGGGATTCATCGCAGTGCCCTGTACAAGAAAATTAAAAAATTGGATATTGATATATCGAAAGAAAAATAAAATTCCGTTCTTGTCTCTAAAAAAAGTCATGTCTCAAAACGAAGACATGACTTTTTTCTTTGTAAAAAGGTCATTAAAAATTTTTCCCAAGAATGCACCAATTAAGCTTCCATCTTTTTCATTTTAGACCGGACAATAAGAGTCAACATAATGCCAATGATGCTGAGGCTAGTTGCAATCAGGAAAGCCTGGGTATAGTCCCCTTGGTTGACTTCTTTAAAATAGCTTGCAAGGCGGGGGCCGATATAGGCCGCTGCTCCGAATGCTGTGTTGATCATCCCGTAATTCATTCCCAGGTTTTTTGGTCCAAACATATCCGCTGTAATGGAAGGAAATATACCCATCATTCCGCCATAACAAAGTCCGATCATGGTCAACACAATCATGAATGGCATAAGCTTAGTCACTAACGTCATCGTAAACATCATAATACCTATCAGCGAGAAAATAATCAGGATCGCATTATTGCGGCCAATCTTATCAGAGATGCCACCCCAAAAGATCCTGCCTGTTGCATTGCCCAAAGCCATGAGACTAACGGCCATCGCCGCAGTCCGTGCATCCACCTTGATCACTTCCTGGCCGATGGGCGACGCATGGCCGATCACCATGAGACCGGAAATAGATCCAATATGGAACATCCCCCACAGAACATAAAACAAAGGATCTGTCAGGAGTTCACGCCAATCCTTATTAGGGCTGATTACGACTTTTACTGTCGATATGGCGGGAACCCACCCCGCAGGCCGATAGTCGGATGGCGCTGTTTGAATGAACAGCGCACATGTAGTAATGATCAGCAGATAGACACAACCCAGAATCTTGAAAGTCATCAAGACGCCATAAGCTGCGATCAATGCTGAAGATACAGGAGCTGAAACAACAGCTCCAAACGCGAAGCCTGAAACAACAAAACCAGAGGCAAATCCACGCTTGTCAGGGAAAAATTTCACCGTGTTGGCGATAGTACAGGCGACAATCGTTCCTTGTCCCAGACCGCCGAGAACCCCATAGGTCAAATACAGAAAATTGAGACTGTCCGTAAATCCCGTTCCGATCATACCTGAGCTGAAGAGAACCCCCCCTGTCAAAATGACCTTTTTGGGGCCATGACGATCTTGAATTTTTCCTCCTGTGATCATTGCGATAGGCACTAGCGCGAAAAAAATGGTAAACGCCATGGAAACTTCATGGGTAGACCAGTTGAACATAGCCATGAGAGGTTTTTGATATACACTCCAGGCATAAGAGGAGCCGACACACATATTGATCAAAACGGCCCCTGCAAGAATGAGCCAACGGTTGGGATAATTACCCGACATGCAATCACCTATTCTTATTTTTTTCATCACTAAAAATGGGTTTTGAAAAAAGAGACGCCATTGTATTATCTGGCGTCTCACTCTTGTCTGGAATTGTCTAAGCGTCCCTTAACGTATATCATTCGTTAGTAACATTCTATCATTAAGATTGCCTCATTTCCAGTAAATTGATCAGAACTGTGAGAACAGCTTATTCATTTTAAAATTCCGACCCTTAGAGAAAAAAAGAAGACATCCTATTAATTTGTCTCCAAATAAAAACATGTCTCCGAATGGAGACGTATTTTTATTTATTTGTAAAAGATCCCGACTATGTTGACGAGAAGTGAAGAACTCTAATGGCAAAAAATGAAAAAACCTTTTTAAAATATTGCTAATGTTTCCATATGGAGACAAGCGAATGAATATAATCAATTGACTAGAAAAGAAAAGGCAGGTTTATTGCCTGTTTTCAGAATTGGCATAGAATTTGCACTATTAAAAGAATACTACGAAAAATTGTAATTATGATAGAAAAAGGAGTGATATTCATTGCGAAGCGTATCAGTGATTGGTATTGGTGAAACTAAATTTGGGAAATTGGCAGACAGAAGTCTGAGAAGTTTGCTGCAGGAGGCAGGCGAAAAGGCGATTGCGGACGCCGGGGTTGAGAAGACGATGATCCAAGCTCTGTATATGGCGAATTTTAATGCTCAGTACTTATGCTATCAAGGACATATGGGACCGCTGGCCTCCGAGGTTTTAGGTCTGGGAACCATTCCTACCTTGCGGACCGAGGGAGCCTGCGCATCGGGCAGCCTTGCCTTCCGGCAGGCCATGATTGGCATAGCATCAGGAATGTACGATGTGGTATTGGTCGGCGGCGTGGAAAAAATGACACACCGAAAGACCGAAGAAATTACTACCGGCATTGCCAGTGCGGCAGATGTTGAATTTGAAGCGAATCTGGGGGCGACCTTCCCGTCGCTGTTTGCCATGATAGCCAACCGTTATGCCTATGAATACGGAAACCCTCGGGAAGCCATGACCATGTGCGCAGTGCAAAATCATGAAAATGGCCTGCTCAACCCGGATGCGCAGATGCGCAAGAAAATCACTGCAAAGGATGTAGAGGCAGGATTTCCTATCGCTTATCCGTTAACCGTGTACGATTGTTCATTAGTTACCGATGGCGCGGCGTTTGTTGTCCTGGCGGCTAGCGATATTGCGGAAAAAATCAGCAAAAAACGGGCGATCGAAGTCATTGGTTCAGGGCACGCCGGCGACACCATGACGCTGGCCAGCAAAAAGAGCCTCACCACCCTGGCAGCGACCGTCAATGCGGCAAAGGAAGCGTACGCCATGGCTGGTGTCAAACCCACAGATATTTCCATGGCGGAAGTGCATGACTGTTTCACCATTACGCAAATTCTCAACATTGAAGATCTGGGCTTTGCCGAAAAAGGCAAAGGACCGAAGGCTGTATTAGAAGGGAAGACCGCTTTGACCGGCAGTATTCCCATTAATACCAGCGGCGGCCTCAAAGCCAAAGGGCATCCGATTGGCGCCACGGGGATCAGTCAGATTTATGAAATTGTCACGCAACTTCGTGGAGACGCGGGGGAAAGACAAGTCAAAAATGCCAAAATCGGCTTGACGCATAATTTGGGCGGTTCTGCAGCCACTTGTGTCGTCAACATCTTTCGAGGGAGGTAACAGATAATGAAACGAACCGGTAAAATCTACACCTATACAATCGTCTACAGCACGTCCGAAGACTTCAAAGACAAAACGCCCTATGCCTTGGCGATGGTCGAGGAAAATGGCTGCCGCTCGGTCGGCATACTAGATGGGTATGATGGCAAGAAAACTGTCAAAATCGGTATGGAAGTGGATTTTTCGCGCGAGGATAAAGAAGGGTGTCCGATTTATACATTGGCATAGCAAAAATAATAAAAATTTTAAGGGGGATACGGGGTATGAGGTTGCAAGGAAAAGTCAGTATTATCACCGGATCAGGCAAGAGCATTGGAAAGTGCACAGCTTTGAAATTCGCTTCAGAAGGGGCAAAAGTGGTGGTGTGCGACATTGACGATGTTTCTGTGCAAAGCACTGTTGCGGAAATCACCGCTGCCGGCGGCGAAGCGATCGGTTATAAAGCCGATGTAACAAAAAAAGCAGAAATTGACTCGATGGTAGCTGATGTTGTCGCCAAGTGGGGGCGTGTGGATGTGCTTGTCAACAACGCCGGCATCATCGCGGATGGGCAGCTATACAAAATGACCGAGGAGCAGTTTGACCGGGTTATTAATATTAACCTTAAGGGTACATACAATTGTTCCCGGGCAGTCGTGGATACGATGATTGCACAGAAATCCGGCGTTATTCTCAATGCTTCATCCATTGTCGGCCTTTATGGTAATTTTGGGCAAACTAACTATGCAGCTTCGAAATTCGCTGTTATCGGCATGATGAAGTGCTGGGCTAAAGAACTCGGCCGAAAAGGAATTAGAACGGCTGCTGTGTGCCCAGGTTTCATCGATACCCCGATCCTGGCGCCGATGCCAGAGAAGGTCATTAAAGCGATGGAAGAAAAGGTGCCGCTTGGCAGGTTAGGAAAACCGGAGGAAATCGCGAATGTCTATGCATTCTTGGCTTCCGATGAGGCTAGTTATGTTACCGGAGTTGTGATCGAAGTTGGTGGAGGAGTTGTAATTTAAAAACAGAAGGGGCTGTTGATTCATCAACAGCCCCTTCTAAAAATGAATCAGAAGAGGTGAAAAAATGGGACGCGTACAATTTGTCAGCACAAAGGAAGCGGCTGCATTGATACCGGATGGAGCGAAAATCGGTACGGTTGGCTTCTTGATGATCGGCTGCCCGGAGGAAATCTGGCTTGAAACGGAAAAGAGATTTTTGGAGGTTGGTCATCCTAAAAATATCAGTCTATTTTGGGATTCAGGCCCAGGCGACGGCGGTGATGTTAGGGGTCTGAACCATCTTTGTCATGAGGGGTTGCTGGCAAAAACGGTTGCTGGGCATTATGGATTGATTAAAAAAATTACCTCTATGATATTTGAAAACAAAATCCAGGCCTACAATCTGCCGCAGGGAGTATTGAGCCAGATGTTCCGGGACATGGCAGCCCGCAAGCCTGGTGTTTTAACCCATGTAGGGTTGGGCACATTTGTCGATCCTGATCACGGTGGCGGCAAATTGAATGAAATCACGACCGAAGACATAGTGCAAAAAATGCAAGTGAATGGCAAAGACTATTTGTTTTATCAAGCTCAACCGATTGATGTCGCGGTCATCCGGGGAACCGAAGCCGACGAAAACGGCAACGTCAGCCTGAGGAAAGAATGTCTCACGCTGGAACATTTGTCTTGCGCAATGGCGGCCAGGAATAATGGTGGAAAAGTCATTGTCCAGGTTGAAAAAATAGTAAAGAATGGAACGATACCGCCTAAAGAGGTAGGCATTCCCGGAGTTATGGTCGATGTTGTCGCGATCGTCAGTGACATCAAAAACCATATGCAAACCACCGGAACCCAATTCAATGAAAACTTTATTTCGGCAGCCGGTGTGTTTAAACAGGAAGTCAAAAAGCTGCCGTTGGATGCGCGAAAAGTCATTGCCCGGCGGTCGGCGATGTTGATTGATCCAAGTGCATTTGTTCTGAATTACGGGATCGGTTATCCGGAAGCGGTAGCCGCGATTCTAAGGGAAGAGGGCATTCAAGAACACTTTACGGCCACTGTAGAACCCGGAGTTATTGGTGGAGCAGCCCTTGGCGGTTTGGATTTTGGAGCTTGCATTACACCGGAGGCAATTATCGATGAACCGTATCAATTTGATTTTTACGATGGCGGGGGGATTGACTGCACTTTCCTCGGCATGGCTGAATGTGATGCGGAAGGGAACCTGAATGTCTCCAAATTTGGGCCGAAAATCGCCGGATGCGGCGGGTTTATCGATATTTCCCAAAACGCCAAGGCATGTGTATTTTGCGGGACGTTTACCGCCGGTGGACTGGAAGAAATTGTTGATGATGGGAAACTAAAAATCCTTAAAGAAGGTAAAGTAAAGAAATTTATTAAACAAGTAGAGCAAATTACCTTCAACGGGAAGTTTGAGAGCAAGAAAAACAAGAAAATTACCTTAGTAACTGAAAGAGCTGTGTTCGAGTTGCGGAGGGAAGGACCAACACTGGTGGAAATCGCTCCGGGAGTTGATTTGCAACAAGATATTCTGGATCAAATGGAATTTAAGCCCATCATCGATAAAAATTTAAAGGAAATGGATGCCGCCATTTTTTCACCACAGCTTATGGGGTTAAAAGCAAAGTTTTAGTTTCTATCAAGTAGAGTCTATGGATGTACAGAATTTAAACCAATAAATAATTAACCAGGGAGGAATTGTAATGAACCGGGTATTGGAAGGTGTAAAAGTAGTTGACTTAACTACCTATGCGGCAGCGCCAATGGCAGGAAGAATGTTGGCCGATTTTGGCGCAGAGGTGATCAAAATTGAACCGTTGAAGGCAAAGAAATATTATTCAAGCTGTTAAAGGATGCCAATATTTTCTTGACCAACACAAGAATGGAAGCTTTAAAGAAAATGCAGCTCAGCTATGAAGATCTGCAACCGATGTTTCCTCATCTGATTTATGGCCATATTTCCGGTTTTGGATTAGAAGGGGCAGAAGCAAGCTTGCCTGGTTACGATCTTACTGCTTTTTGGGCGAGAGGCGGAGCGCTGCTGGACTTGGGGCCCAAAGGAACAGGACCCATTACGACTCCTTATGCGGTAGGGGATCATTCTTCTACTTTGGCGCTGGTATCAGGACTCTTGGGAGCTCTTCACAAGCAGACAAAAACAGGGAAAGGGGAGAAGGTTCTCGTCTCCCTGTTTGGAACAGCGATCTATTTGAATTCACTTATGTCGGTGCCTTGTCAATATGGAGACAGCTTTCCTAAGTCAAGACTCCACCCCCTGACTCCGATTTCGGCGTCATATTGCTGTAAAGACGGCGAATGGATCACATTGACCATTCTGGACTATGCCCGTGACTGGCCAAAATTCTGTGCCGCGATAGGCCGGGAAGATCTTGTCAGCAACGAAAAATATAACAAACCTGAAGCTGGAAAGCAAAACAGTGAAGAATTAGTTCAATTAATTGCCGGGATATTTGAAACACAAGACCGGGAATATTGGATCAAAATGATGACCAAATATGATCTGCCGTTTGGGAAAACGCAGCACATCATAGAGACAATGAAAGATCCTTTGGCATGGGAAAATCAATATCTTGTCAACTTTACTTATGAAAGCGGCAATACAACAGTTATGCCTTGTACGCCGGTTCAGTTCGGAGGGAATAAAGCAGCTCC
>JAGFZV010000003.1 GCA_017889545.1 Bacillota bacterium | reverse complement strand
AGCGGAATTATTGCTGCAGGCGTTTTGTTATCAGGTAGCAAAAGACATTGGTTCCTTGGCGACCGTTGTGAAAGGGAAGGTCGATCGGATTATCTTAACGGGCGGAATGGCCTATTCGAAAAGACTTGTTAAAGACATTACAGATTGCGTTGGTTTCATTGCTCCTGTAGTGGTCATTCCTGGTGAAGAAGAGCTGGAGTCTCTGTCGACCGGCGCGATACGCGTCTTAAACGGTGAGGAACAGGCACAGGTGTATCGGTAATTTAAGGGGGGATCAATATAATATGTTGCATAATTTTGCAGAAGTAGTTGAAGAAGCGAAAATACTGGGGCAAAAAGTGATCAGTGTGGCTGCGGCGCAAGACAAAGATGTTCTGGGATCAATAAAGGCCGCGCGGGATGCTGGGTTGGCAAAGGCCATCCTTGTGGGTGACGCTGAACTGATAAGGCCGCTCCTGGCGGAAGTCGGTCTTCCGGCGGACACGCCGATTGTCCATGAACCAGATGTCAAACAGGCTGCACTTACTGCGGTGATAATGGTAAAAACGGGACAAGCGCAGGTGTTAATGAAAGGGTTGGTAAACAGCGGCGATTTTCTTAAAGCAGTTCTCAACAGTGAAGTAGGTCTGAGAACCGGCCGATTGCTCAGCCATTTAGCTGCATTTGAAGTGCCTGGCGGCCATAAACTGATTTTCCATAGCGACGGAGGAATGAATATCTCGCCAAACTTGGCTGAAAAAAAGGATATTCTCACGAATGCCATGTTGGCACTCCGAACATTGGGAATTAAACAGCCAAAAGTGGCAATTATGGCAGCCAATGAAGTGGTCAATCCCAAAATGCCAGCCACAGTAGATGCTAAGGCGTTAATGGACATGCATACGAGCGGAGAATTGTTCCCTGACAGCATCATGGAAGGACCGATAGCCATGGACGTGGCCTTGAGCGCTGAGGCGGCGAAACACAAAGGAATAGTAAGTGCTGTATCCGGGGACGTAGATTTGTTTCTTCTCCCGGGCATTGAAGCTGGCAACATTTTATCCAAGGCGTTAACCTATTATGCGAATTTTAAATTTGCCGGCGTAATTCTCGGGGCCACGCATCCAATCGTCTTGGGTTCAAGGTCAGATTCGGCTGCCACAAAATTGAATTCTATTGCGTTAGCCTGCTTAATGGCCGGAGGCTTCAACAAGTAATACAATGGCCTAGTTTCAAAGTGGCTAATTTGAAATTAATAGCCTTAGCAAGAAGGAGGGAGGGTTTCCTTCTTGCTAAAGACAAGGGGGCATGAGTTTGGTAGAACGTGAACAGGAGCCGGCAAAGTGGATAACGTAAATAGTTACAAGATCCTGATTGGCAATGGAAAAAACGATACCAAAAAATAGGAGGAATATAGAATGAGCGACCAAAAAACGGGACTTAGTTTTCTTTGGATATCATTTTCGGTAGCTGCAGTCTGGTTTTCAACGCATTGCGGCGGTGGTTTCGCTACGGGGAATCAGGAAGTTAATTTCTATGTAAAATACGGTTGGACATCTGCTTTTCTGCCCATTATTGCAATGGGTCTTGTAGCCTGGACCTATCGAAATGCATTGGTGCTGGCGAAGGATCACAATGTTCACGATTATAAGAGCTTTGCCAATGTTTTATACCATCCTCATGAAAAAATCTTTTCCGTTATATTTGAACTTTGTTTTATGGCGAATATTTTAATTGCCGTGAGCACTTCAATAGCCGGTGCCGGCGCTTTGCTGCAGAATACTCTGGGAATCCCATACTTTGTTGGTATTTCTGCTATCGGAGCTGTGTTGTTGTGTCTGACGATCTTCGGGGCCGAACTCATCCTTCGTGTTTTGCGCTACAAAGCATATTTCCTCATTGTAACTTTGGTCATGCTTGTTTATCTGGGTTTTGACATGAATGGTTTTAAAGCCATCAAATTCATTTCTTCCCATGAAACGTTTGGCAATGATACGTGGGAGGGAGTTTGGAAAGCCTGTTTATATGTAGGATTTCAGGCGTTTGGCCTGGTACCTGCCATTTCTGTCTCGCATAAAATTACCACTACCAAAGAATGCAATATGTTCGGAGTGTTTGGAATTTTGCTAAACGGTCTATTTTTAGCCGCGATGAGTATTGTATTGTTAGGCTTTGCGCCGGGAGTTTTAAAAGAAACTCTGCCGGTATACTACATGACAAACCAGCTTGGGTTGCCTTGGTTGAAAATTTTGTACAGCATTATTTTGTTTGTTGCCTTGATGGGAACCGCAATCTCTTTTGTGTTCACTGCGGTTACCCGCTTTGAAAAAGCCTGGGAGGGAAAAGGCGCATTCGAAAGTCTGAGATTGCGCAGACTAATCATTGCGTTATTGACCGTGGTGTTGTGTGTGGGCGCTTCTACTTTCGGTTTAACCGCTTTGGTGGTAAAAGGGTATGGCTCGATGGGTTATGTTGGGATCGCGTTTGTCGTTATCCCGCTGCTTACTGTTGGAACAATGAAAATCCGCAGAAATGCAGCATTGCGTAAACAACAGGGAATTCAAGAAGTGTAGTAATAGAAGCAGAATTTGCATTTATCCGAGGCTGGTTAACGCAACTGTTTGCATCTGATTGCGTTAACCGGCCTTTTTTCTAGTCTTACAGAAATTACAATTACTTACGAAAGGGGGAATCTATTTGAAACAAGGGGATTTTTTATGGGTGGCAGCATTGGCCATTATTTCATCCGTTTTAATGATACCTGCCACTCATCAGGTATTTGTTGCTCTTACTAAGGGTCATCCGTTTTTTATGGGGTTTGTTAAATTTGGAATTTTGGCCACGATGGGCGAATTGCTAACGATCCGTATCAGCACTGGGACGTGGGAAAAACCGTCCGGGCTGCCGTACCGGTCGATGGTTTGGGGACTTATTGGCGTACTGATTACCTTAATGTTCGAAATATTTTCCAGCGGAGTTGCCGGAGCGGTAGCAAAAGGGCTGTTGTGGGTTGGTGATGGCATGATAGCCAAGATTATGGCGTCTTTTTATATTTCTGCTATTATGAATCTGACGTTTGCACCCACGTTTATGATTGCTCATCGCATCAGTGACACGTATATCGATCTGATTTGCGGCGAAAGGATGTCGGCCAGTAAAGTAAACTTGATTACCATACTGAACAAAATTGACTGGCACAGTATGTTTGCTTTTGTGTTTATGAAAACGATACCGTTTTTTTGGATACCGGCGCACACGATCGTATTTTTGCTGCCTCCGGAATATAGGGTATTTGCAGCAGCCTACTTGGCCATTGTTCTTGGCGCAATTCTTTCTTACGCAAAAAGGCAAAAACTGCAAACGAGCAAATAATAAAATAAGAACTTCCGAATGGATGTTGAGGTCAGCGGCTTGCTGAGGTAAGCTGCTGACTTTTTGCGTTTTAAAATAGTTTGCCAATTACAACTCTTCATGTTTGGAATGCTGTTTTTAAAGACCGGTTCTTACATTGACAACGTGTTTGACACAGCGTATAATGCCACTAGAAAGAGTAAAAGCTGCTTAAATTATGGCTGAAAACTTCGGTTTTGGGTGATAAAGAAAAGCAGACGGAGGCGGATGGCTTGAAGGCTACGGAAGAAAAATTAAATGCACTGCTGCAAGTATTGCGGGAAATGGAAAGCGTTGTTATTGGCTTTTCCGGCGGAGTGGACAGCAGTTTTTTAGCTGCGGCCGCATATAAGGTGCTAAAGGACAGGGCGATTGCGATTACTGCGTCGTCAGAAACGCTTCCGAAAAGCGAAGCCGATGAAGCGGCGGCTTTTGCAAAAATGATTGGGATCAAGCATACGGTGGCTGATATCAGTGAACTGGAAAGCCCTGATTTTGTCGCCAATACCGCAGAACGGTGTTATTACTGTAAAAAAATGCGCTTTGAGTTGATGGTTAAATGGGCAAAAAAAGAAGGGTACAAATGGGTGCTGGAAGGCTCTAACGCTGACGACATCGGCGACTATCGTCCTGGAATGCGGGCGGTAGACGAGCTTGAAGCTGTCCGGAGTCCATTGCTGGAAGTCGGCTTGACCAAACAGGAAATCAGGGATCTCTCCAGGGAATGGGGACTTCCGACATATAATAAACCGAGTGCAGCCTGTCTTTCTTCGCGGATTGCCTATGGACTGCCAATTACCGCTGAACGGTTGCGGCAAGTGGACGCTGCGGAAGAATTGCTCAAAAAATATTTTTCCGGTCAAGTCCGTCTCAGACACCATGGGGACTTGGCGCGAATTGAAGTTCAACCGGAACAATTTGCTGTTTTGGCCAACCTGGAAACGGTCAGAGAAATTGCGTCAGGGGTAAAGAAATTGGGCTTTTCCTTCGTTGCGTTGGATCTTTTTGGTTACCAGATGGGCAGTTTGAACCAGATGCTGAAAAGGTAAACTGGATTGCCAGGCTATGAAAAAATCGGTTGTAGATTGCTATTGACATCGCTTGTCTGACATGATAAAATATGTTTCGTCGCTAGGGAAGAGCTTGTTAGAATAGCATGGTGGCTGTGGTGAAGCGGTTAACACGGCGGATTGTGGTTCCGTTATACGTGGGTTCGATCCCCACCAGTCACCCCATTTAACACTAACGATTATTTATATAGATTGGGGCGTCGCCAAGTCGGTAAGGCACGGGACTTTGACTCCCGCATGCGTTGGTTCGAGTCCAGCCGCCCCAGCCATTATGACCCACTAGCTCAGTCGGTAGAGCACCTGACTTTTAATCAGGGTGTCGTTGGTTCGAGTCCAACGTGGGTCACCAATCAATACATTGCAAACTTCCTGATACCATCCGGTATTCAGGAAGTTTGTTTTTTCTGGCATGCCAGGCTGGCATTGATGAGAGTGGACTTGTCGATTTAGGTTCAACCATCCATACGAGTCAAAAAAACATGATTATTGGGTGCTGCGGCTATTAAGAAAGTTGCCAATATTTTCGATAACATGTATGGAAATATTGGTGAGCTTAGAGTGGGTTCTAATTGCATATTGGCAAACTTATTGAAAGATAGGGGCGCAAAGCCATGGGTCTAAGGACGCTAGTCTATGATTGCCAGGTTGCCGCTTTGAAAAAGTGATGTTCGGCACCGGCATTTTTACGAGGCGGGTGTCGCTTTATTTTGTGAAGCATCGTGTATTTGCGGAAAGAGATTTTAAATGGAAAGTGATCACGGAGGTTGAAAATGGACAAGCGGAACATCAGGGTACTGCGAGAATGCAATCAAATCCCATTTGCGATTATCAGTTGGATCGTGGAGCCTTATGAGATAACGGTTGATTCAAGCAAAGGAAGTATTATTGAGGCCGTGGTGGTGCTGCAGGATGAATTCGGCTTCTATTGCGCCACGATCTGGAGAATTGAACAATATGGAGATAAGCGCGGACAAAGCTGGAGAGTCAAGGAAATAGACGCGGGCAAAAATCCGGAAAAAGGACTTCACATGACGGGCTAAAAGCGCTGCGGGCGCTTTTTCGAATTTACTAAATAATTTCATTGGAGGCAGCTATGGAAAAATGTAAACTGCGTCAATTGCGCGAACAAAATGAAATACCGTTTAAAATCCTTACGTGGACTGTAGAGACTCACAAGGCCAATTCAAATACTTTCGAAGGGGAAGCAATATTGGAAGATGCGTATGGGAAGTATATTGCGACTCTAGCGGCCCGAGATATCAAGTTGCATATGTTTAAAAACAGTGCTTGGAAAGTCAAAGCGATTTCTGCGGAATACTACGAAGGCGAACCGGAAATACAATAGCATCGCTATCTTCGGCCACATTAGACTTTTGAACTTGACTTACTTTTTTCCTTGTGGTAATATCTTCATGTCAGGACACTGGACTTCTGGAGAGATGTCCTTGACGGTGCAATAATCTAATAGCGATTACGCTGTTAGGTACAGCTTCATATGCGGGAGTGGCGGAACTGGCAGACGCACTAGACTTAGGATCTAGCGCCGCGAGGCGTGCAGGTTCAATTCCTGTCTCCCGCACCACTAAAAATGAAACTTACAAGCAATCGCTTGTAAGTTTTTGCATATGTGGCATTGATTCAGTTTGTGAAGAAATGTAAAATTCATTTAAAACAGCAGGTCATACGTGATCTGCTGTTTTCGCTGCAAGGCCTGTGTCTTGTCCGCTGATTTTCAACCCTTGCTATTTGTTGTTGATCTATCGAAACGAACTCTTTGAATTTTCTTTGAAAAATAAGAATAGAAGGATTTTACGCAATTTAACAGAAAGAAACAGATAGACACGATTGGCTAATAAGGACAAGGAGGCTGGATGCATGAAAATACTTGTTGTTTATTATTCGATGTATGGTCATATTCATAGGATGGCTGAGGCGGTTGCTGCCGGCGCCTATGAAGTTGCCGGCGCGGAAGTGACATTGCGAAGAGTCCCGGAAACCTTGCCGGAGGAAGTATTGAAAAGCATGGGCGCCTTTGAAACGGCAAAAGCGATGGCGCAGATCCCTGTTTGTACATTGCAGGAACTGGCTGCAGCCGATGCGATAATTTTTGGAACGCCAACCCGGTTCGGGAACATGTGCGGACAGATGAGGCAATTTCTGGATGCGACCGGCGGACTCTGGAGCCAAGGGGCGTTGATCGGTAAAGTCGGCAGTGTTTTTACCAGTTCGGGAACCCAGCATGGCGGGCAAGAAACGACCATTCTTAGCTTTTATATTACGCTTCTTCACCATGGCATGGTGATCGCCGGCTTGCCATATTCGTTTACAGGACAAACGCGGATGGATGAAATTACCGGCGGTTCTCCTTATGGCGCTTCGACTATCGTCGGCGGATCCGGTGAGCGTTGGCCGAGTGAAAATGAATTGGCGGCAGCTCGCTTTCAAGGAAGACATGTTGCGGAGTTAACGGCAAAAATTACGCAGTGAAATTTTTTTCCGAAAGTACGGAGGAGGCGTTGACAGATCACCAGGGACAGGTTATAATAAACAACGTTGTCAAACAATATTTTTTGCGGAAGTAGCTCAGCGGTAGAGCATCGCCTTGCCAAGGCGAGGGTCGCGAGTTCGAATCTCGTTTTCCGCTCCATAGTATTAATTTTCCCAGCATAGGTATTTGCTGGGATTTTTTGCATATATCTTGTTTTTATAGAATAAATATGATACTATATAGTCCATGGTATGATTTGTATGCTATTATGCAGGCTTAATCGGCAAGCATAGTTGTAACAATATATATTTTAATATTTTTTATTTTTAAGGAGGCTGCAATATAAATGCAGGTAACAACAGAAAAAATTGACAACCATAAAGTGACAATGACGATGGAAGTGCCGCAGGAAGAAGTGAAAAAAGCTGTTGAAAAAGCTTATCATAAATTGGCTTCCCAGGTTAATATTCCTGGCTTCCGAAAGGGAAAAGCACCACGGAAAGTCTTGGAAGCACGTTTAGGCAAAGAAGCGATCATGGATGAGGTTTTTGAAATTTTGGCAACACCGGCCTATTCGCAAGCGTTGCAAGAACAGAGAATCGATCCGGTTGGCCGTCCCGAAGTAGAAGTGGTAAATTTAAAGGAAGACGAACCATTCGTTTTTAAAGCGACAGTAGTGGCAAAACCGGAAGTCGTTCTTGGCCAATATAAAGGCCTGGAAGTAACGAAACCGGCTGTTGTTGTGTCGGAAGAAGAAGTAGATAGAAGTTTAGAGAGCATGCGCAACCGCCAGGCAAAAATGGTGGTTGTGGAAGATGCGGAATTATCAAATGGAGATTTTGCAATCATTGATTTCATTGGCTATGTAGATGGCGTGCCGTTTGATGGCGGCGAAGGCAAAGGACATCCGCTGGAAATTGGCTCCGGCAGTTTTATTCCGGGATTTGAAGAACAATTGATTGGTGCCAAATCTGGCGATGAACGGGATGTGAATGTGACATTCCCAACAGAATACCATGCTGCCGATCTTGCCGGCAAAGAAGCTGTATTTAAAGTAAAAGTGAATGATGTCAAGCGAAAAGAATTGCCGGTTCTTGATGATGAATTTGTTAAAGATGTAAGCGATTTTACAACAGTCGATGAATTAAAAGCGGATATCCGTGCAAACTTGGAAAAAGCGGCTGAACAAAAAGCCGAGCGGGAATATTATAATTCAGTATTGCAAACTGCGCTTGATAACATGACGGTGGATATTCCGGCGGTTATGGTTGAAGAACGCGTGAACCACATGATTGAAGACCTGGATGCTAACCTCCAAAGCCGGGGAATGAAGCTTGATAAATATATGGAGTATGCGAAGATGGATATCGCTACTTTGCGTTCCAGTTATCGCGAAGCAGCGCTCAATAACGTCAAAACAGATATGCTGTTGGAAGCAATAGCCAAAGAAGAAGATATTCAAGTCAAACCTGAAGATATTGAGACGGAACTTGCTGCAATGGCGCAAAGTTACCAAACTCCATTGGAAGAAATCCGCAAAGTGATGATGCAGTCGTCGCGGATTGCGACATTAGTAAATTCCATCGCCCGGAAGAAAGCCTCACAGTTAATCATGGACAGTGTGGTAGTCAAGGAAAACGAAATGAAAGAAACCGAGTCCCAAGAAGCTGAGGTTCAAGAAAAGGCAGAATGACAAATTATGAACGGAAGCAGAGGTGCTGGATATGAGTTTTGTGCCGATTGTAGTTGAACAGTCGAATCGCGGAGAACGTGCGTATGACATTTATTCACGCCTGTTGAAAGACCGCATTGTGTTTGTTGGCGGTGCAATTGATGACACGGTTGCGAATCTTATTATTGCTCAATTGTTATTTTTAGAGTCGGAAGACCCGGACAAAGATATTCACTTGTATATCAATAGTCCTGGCGGCATGGTGACTGCAGGTCTGGCGATTTATGATACGATGCAGTATATCCGCCCGGATGTATCCACGATTTGTTTGGGTTTGGCCGCCAGCATGGGAGCCTTGCTGCTTACAGCCGGCGCAAAAGGAAAACGCTATGCGCTTCCTTATGCGCGCATTATGATCCATCAGCCGCTTGGCGGCGCACAAGGGCAAGCAACGGATATTGAAATCCATGCCAGGGAAATTTTACGGCTGAGAGATGTTGGGAATGAAATTCTTGTTCGACATACCGGCCAGTCTCTGGAGAAAATTCAGAATGATACAGAGCGGGACTTCTTTATGTCAAGCCAAATGGCAAAAGAGTATGGGATTATTGATTCAGTCGTAAGCAGAGGGGACGCGCTCAAAGGGAAACCCCAATAAAGAGGTGAGAATATGTTGAAATTTGGGGACGATAAAAGTCAACTAAAATGTTCTTTTTGTGGCAAACTGCAGGAACAGGTGAAAAAATTGGTAGCCGGTCCTGGTGTTTACATCTGCGATGAGTGCATTGAATTGTGCAATGAAATTATTGAGGAAGAATTAAGCGACGATTTAGACGTTGAGTTGCATGATATTCCTAAGCCTAGGGATATTAAGGCGATTTTAGACCAGTATGTCATTGGTCAGGAAGAAGCGAAGAAAACTTTGTCCGTGGCAGTATACAACCATTACAAACGGATTAATCTTGGCATGAAAATGGACGATGTTGAGTTGCAAAAATCGAACATTGTTATGCTGGGACCAACCGGCAGCGGAAAAACTCTTCTTGCCCAAACGTTGGCTAAAATTTTAAATGTACCATTCGCAATTGCGGACGCAACATCACTTACGGAAGCTGGTTATGTTGGTGAGGATGTTGAAAATATCCTTCTAAAATTGATTCAGGCTGCCGACTATGATGTAGAAAAGGCCGAAAAAGGCATCGTATACATTGATGAGATTGACAAAATTGCCCGTAAGTCGGAAAATCCTTCTATTACCCGGGATGTTTCCGGGGAAGGGGTTCAGCAGGCCCTGTTGAAAATTTTGGAAGGTACGGTTGCCAGTGTGCCGCCGCAAGGCGGGCGTAAGCATCCGCATCAAGAATTTATTCAAATTGATACCACCAATATTTTGTTTATTTGTGGCGGCGCCTTTGATGGGATCGACAAAATTATCAGCGCTCGAACCAGTAACAAAACACTTGGCTTCGGTGCAGAAATCAGGAGTAAAAACAAAGGAAATGTCGGAGAGATCCTGCGCAATATTTTACCGGAGGATTTGCTGAAATTTGGGTTGATACCTGAGTTTGTAGGACGTCTGCCTATTGTTGTTACTTTGGATGCATTGGATGAAGCCGCGTTGATACGGATTTTAGGCGAGCCGAAAAATGCGTTGATTAAACAATATCAGAAATTCCTGGAAATTGATAATGTTCAATTGGAATTTAAAGAAGACGCTCTGCAAGCAATCGCCGGCGAGGCATTAAAACGGAAAACCGGTGCACGAGGTTTGCGTTCAATAATCGAAGGGATTATGCGTAATGTCATGTATGAAGTGCCATCACGTACGGATGTAACCCGTTGTATTGTGACCAAAGAAGTGGTGCTGTCCAAGGACGAGCCAATGCTGGTTACTGCAGAACGCAAGACCAAGAAGAAAGAAGAATCAGCTTGATATAACGGGAGACTTTCTTTGAAGGTCTCCCTTCTTTGTATATTTCCATATTTTCGTAAAATCTCTGTATAGTATAATTGCTTTGCAGAAAAAGAAAGCGGTACGAATGATACTTTGAATGACAGGAGGCGACCGTTCATTATGACTGATATGCTTCAAACGATGCCCTTGTTGCCGTTAAGGGGTATTTTTGTCTTCCCATATATGATTATTCATCTGGACGTTGGCAGGGAAAAGTCGATTAAAGCCTTAGAAGAGGCAATGGTACAGGATCGTCATATTATGCTGGCGACACAGAAAGATGCCCAAAATGATCAACCATCGCCGGATGATATTTTTCAAACCGGAACTGTAGCTGAAATTAAGCAATTATTAAAACTTCCAGGCGGTACGATCCGAGTGCTGGTGGAAGGGCTGCATCGAGCTGAAATTCGCGAGTATATCAGCTTAGATCCGTTTTATCAGGTTTCTGTCCGTGAATTTGCCGAAACGGATTTTAAAACTCCGGAAATTGAAGCCCTGGTCCGCACGGCTGTTCATGAATTTGAGCAGTGGGTTAAGTTGAGTAAAAAAATTCCACCGGAAACATTGGTTTCCGTTGTTGTAGTTGAAGAGCCTGGTCGTTTGGCCGATTTAATCGCCAGCCATTTATCCTTAAAAGCGGAAGACAAGCAAGCATTGTTGGATGCGGTGGACGTAAAAATCAGGCTGGAAAAATTGTGTGAAATTCTTAGCCGGGAAATGGAAGTTCTGGAATTAGAGAAAAAAATCAATGGCCGGGTACGCAAACAAATGGAAAAGACGCAGAAAGAATATTATCTGCGCGAACAAGTGAAAGCGATCCAAAAAGAGCTGGGCGATAAGGATGAACGGACGGCTGAAGCCGATGAATACCGTGCGCGGTTGAAAGAACAGGAATTGCCCAAAGAAGTGGAAGAAAAAATCACCAAAGAAATTGAGCGTCTGGAAAAAATGCCGCCGATGGTTGCGGAAGGAGCTGTGATTCGGACGTATTTGGATTGGCTTTTGGCGCTCCCTTGGTCTAAAGAAACGGAAGATCGTCTTGACGTTTCGCTCGCTGAAAAAATTCTAGATGAAGATCATCATGGCTTGGAAAAGGTGAAGGAACGTATATTGGAATACTTGTCGGTGCGGGAATTGACCGCCACGATGAAAGGTCCGATTTTATGCTTGGTTGGTCCCCCTGGTGTTGGAAAAACGTCATTAGCTCGTTCCATCGCCCGGTCGATGGAACGGAAATTTGTCCGTGTCTCGCTTGGCGGTGTCAGGGATGAAGCGGAAATTCGTGGTCATCGGCGCACATATGTCGGCGCTCTTCCGGGGAGAATTATACAGGGAATGCGCACGGGCGGTTCGAAAAACCCAGTTTTTCTGTTGGATGAAATTGACAAAATGAATGCTGATTTTCGTGGTGATCCGTCTTCTGCCCTGTTGGAAGTGTTGGATCCGGAACAAAACAATACATTCAGCGATCACTACATAGAACTGCCCTTTGATCTGTCCCGGGTGCTCTGGGTTGTCACTGCGAATGCAATGCATAATATTCCACGTCCTTTGCTGGACCGGATGGAAGTGATCCAGATCGCGGGTTATACTGAGGAGGAAAAAGTTCAGATTGCACAACGGTTTTTGATTCCAAAGCAAACAAAAGACCATGGTTTGACTACGTCACAAATTTCGTTTTCTACAGAAACAGTGCAAAAGGTGATCAGGGACTATACGCGCGAAGCCGGGGTGCGCAACCTTGAACGAAATATTGCAAGTTTGTGCCGGAAGGCCGCGAGAAAAATTGTGCAAAACAAACGGACCAGCGTACGGATTACAAACCGCAATCTTCAAGACTTTCTGGGCGTTCCACGATATCGTCATGCGCAAGCGGAACGGGCTCAACAAGTAGGCGTAGCCACGGGTCTGGCTTGGACAGAGGTTGGCGGCGAGGTGCTTGCAGTGGAAGTATCAGTAATGAAGGGAAAAGGCAAGTTGACGCTTACCGGCAAATTAGGTGAAGTGATGCAGGAGTCTGCGCAAGCTGGTTTCAGTTATATCCGCACCAGGGCAAAAGAATTGCAAATTGATGAAGATTTTTATGAAAAAAAGGATATCCATATTCATTTGCCTGAAGGAGCGATCCCTAAGGACGGGCCGTCTGCCGGTATTACGATGGCGACTGCTTTGGCGTCGGCTTTGACGGGAAAACCGGTTCGCAATGATATTGCCATGACTGGTGAGATTACTCTTCGCGGCCGAGTATTGCCTGTAGGCGGTATTAAAGAGAAAGTGCTGGCTGCTCACCGAGCGGGAATTCATAAAATTATTTTGCCGATAGAAAATAAAAGGGATATTGAGGAAATTCCGGCGAATGTTAGACGGATAACCGAATTCATTCCGGTGGAACACATGGATGATGTCATCAAAACAGCACTGGTGTTTGAACCGTGAGCCTGCAGTTCACAATTATTCACGCAGACTATATTGCTTCTGCAGTTCGGGCCGAGCAATATCCGAAAGATGATTTGCCTGAAATTGCTTTTGTCGGCCGCTCAAATGTCGGCAAATCATCCTTAATTAATTCTTTGGCCAGACGCCATGGTTTGGCGAGAGTAAGCGGTACTCCAGGCAAGACCGCTACATTAAATTATTACCGTCTGACAGCAAAATATTTGCCGGAAGAACGGATCGATTTTTTTCTGGTTGATTTGCCTGGTTATGGTTATGCCCGTAAGGGGCAGGAAATGCGGCGGCAGTGGACGAAATTTATTGAGGAATATTTGACGCGCTCAACCAAGCTAAAATTAGTATGCCAATTGATTGATATGCGGCATCCGCCGATGGACAGTGATGTCCGGACATTCCGTTGGCTGAGAGAGCAAGGCCTGCCCGTACAGATTGTTGCGACCAAGGCAGATAAGCTTTCCCGCAATGAATTGGCCAAACAGCGAGGAATTATTTGCAAAGAACTTGGAATGGCGAAAGAAGAGTTGATCGCCTACTCATCAGTTAATGCTGCCGGCAGGGACGAGTTGCTTGATCAAATTCAGAAATCATTGCTGTAAAAACTGATAAAACGAAGATAATTAGGGGCGGATTATAACTTGTTAACTGATTTTGACAAAAGATTATTAAACCTAATACAAACTGATTTGCCGCTGGAAAAACGCCCCTTCGCTATGATTGCTGACAAACTCGGCACGAATGAGAACGAAGTAATTGAGCGATTGCAGTTTTTAAAAGAACAGGGATTTATACGGCGCATTGGCCCGTTTTTTGATTCGGGCCGACTTGGCTATGTCAGCACGCTGGTCGCTCTCAAGGTGCGTCCGGAACGTATGGGGCTCGTTGCCAAAGCAGTGAATCGTTATTGTGGCGTTACTCATAATTACGAGCGGGAGGGAGATTTCAACCTATGGTTTGCCCTCATATCTCCCAGTGTTTCTGCTCAAACGAAAGTTTTGGCTGAAATTGAAAAACTTGCCGGTGTGGAACAGCTGATCAGTTTACCTGCTACCCGGAAATTCAAAGTGAGTGTGCAGTTTAAATTATGAAATAACGTGGAGGTTGCATGCTGGACGAATTAGACAAACAAATTGTTGCCAAGATGCAGGACGAATTTCCTTTGATCCCGGAGCCTTATAAACAGCTGGCTGAACAACTGGGGATTTCTGAGGATGAATTGTTAACCAGGCTGCGGCGCTATCACCGTTGCGGGCATATACGCAAAATGGGACTGGTTCTTCGGCATCGGGAAGTAGGTTACAAAGCAAATGCGCTATGCGCCTGTGCAGTGCCGGAAGAACGGTTGGACGAAGTAGGGAAGCAAATGGCGGTGAGCGCCTCGGTTACTCATTGCTATACCCGTTTGCCGCAACCGGAATGGAATTATAATTTTTATATTATGTTGCACGCTTCAACCCGGGAGGAGTGCCGCCGGATTGCTGCGCAACTGGCAAAAGACGCTGGAGTATCAGATTATGTGATGCTGTTCAGCGTTCGTGAGTGGAAGAAAACCAGTATGCGCTATTTTTCCGGGCAAAAGCATGCGGACGAACTTTAAACAGTCTTTTACACGGGTAAGGAAAAATCAGGTAGACTGATGTCGGAGAATGCTGTATCATAATAACAGACATTTCGGTTGTAGGTGATGGTGTGTAATGAACAAAATATCAATGTTTGAACTGGTTCATGAAGAATTGGCGAGAGTAGAAGCGGAATTAATTACGGTGATCCATTCTCCGGTAGGATTAATAACCGAGATAGGGGATCATCTGGTCGAGGCAGGCGGTAAACGCTTACGACCGGCTTTATATCTTCTGTGTGCACGGAGTGCAAAACGTGAAATTGATGACGTTTTGCCGATGGCTGTTGCTCTTGAGCTGATCCATATGGCTACCTTGGTGCATGATGATGTGATCGATAATTCCATGACAAGGCGTGGTATGATCACGGCGAATGCCCGCTGGGGGAACCAAATATCGGTGCTCTCCGGCGATTACCTGTTTGCCAAAGCATTTTCGGCAGTAGCCGGCGTTGGCGGCAAAATGATGAAAATATTAACAAATACGATTTGTGTTCTATGCGAAGGGGAAGTTGTCCAAATCCAAAGTATGTTTGATGCACAGCAAAGTGAAGAAGATTATGTTCAGAGGATCGCTAAAAAAACGGCGGATTTTATTGCGGCCAGTTGTCAACTGGGCGGGATAGCCGGCTGTTTTTCTGAGCGGGATGTTCAGGCTTTCTACCAATATGGCTATTCACTCGGGATTGCGTTTCAGATTACAGATGATATTTTGGATATTACGGCCTCGCAAAAACAGCTCGGTAAGCCTGTTGGCAATGATTTACGCCAGGGAATTTTGACATTGCCGGCTATTCGTGCGATGCAAAACAGCAAATACGGACAGGAATTGCGTAATATTGTTCTATCAAAGGATATGTCCGACCATAATGTAGAACGGGCGCTGGAAATGATTTGCGCCACAGATGCGCTGGATTATTCGAACAAACGGGTGGAAGATTTCTTGGAAAAAGCGCGGACAGTATTGCCGCAGTCGTTGGATGAAGGAGTGCGGAAAGCTTTATTTGAAATATCGGATTTTGTGGGACTCCGCAAATATTAATCGTTTGCAAAAGCAGTTGATTTGATCATTGCAGAATAGATTTAAAACGGATAATAGATATGATATAATATTTATTGTGAACTATAATCAAAATAGGCATTGCTGTAAGCGGCGTTTGTAGGTTGCATAATGATATTCGAAAGGCGGGGGATTATCTATGGAAGAGCGGTTGATCAAAGAATTAAAGACCATTGTAGGAAATGAATGGGTCCAAACTGAGAAAGAAGATCTGATCTGCTTTGGCTATGATGCTACTCCAGGGTTTTTTAATTTGCCGGATGCCATTGTACAACCTGCGAATGCAGAGGAAATATCGCAAATTCTTAAATTGGCCAATAGGGAGAAAATCCCGGTATATACCCGTGGTTCAGGGACCAATCTTAGTGCAGGAACGGTTCCCATGGCTGGTGGGATTGTTATGTTCACAGTCCGAATGAACAAAATTCTTGAGGTTGATCCGGTTGACCGGATTGCAATCGTTGAGCCTGCAGTCATTGTACAGGAATTGAATGTTGCGGTCGAAAAATTCGGATTAATTTATCCGCCGGATCCAGGAACAGTCACAACAGCATCGATTGGCGGTACAGTGGCGGAAAATTCAGGCGGTTTGCGTGGCTTAAAGTACGGGGTAACGAAGCATTATGTGACAGGGTTGCAAGCAGTTTTAGCGGACGGTCAGATTGTTGAGTTTGGCGGGCGGACAGTTCATTCTCCCGGGTATGACATGGCGATGCTGTTTACTGGATCAGAGGGGACATTAGGCGTAGTTACTAAGATTATCGTGCGCCTTGTTCCGGCTCCGGCTCATCGCAAAAGCATGATGGCTGTTTTTGATGATTTGAATGATGCCGGTAAATCGATTGCCGATATTATCAGTCACAATATTATTCCTGCCACGTTGGAAATTATGGATAATTATACGATCCGCACAGTAGAAAGTTTTGCCAAGCTAGGTCTGCCGGTTGACGCAGAAGCAATTATTCTTGCTGAAGTTGACGGCGACTACGATACTGTGGAGCAGGATGCCCTGAAAATGGAAAAAGTGCTGCGCGATAATCACGGTGAGGTGAAGGTTGCCAAAAGCGCCAAGGAAAGAGATCAAGTTTGGGCGGCACGCCGGGCCGCGCTTCCCTCTTTGGCCAAACTTAGGCCGTCAACGTTCTGTGAAGATGCTACTGTCCCGAGAAGCAAGGTTCCGGATATGTTAAGAGCAGTTACTGATATTGCCAAGAAATATAATGTGCAGGTTGGGACTTTTGGGCATGCCGGGGATGGAAATTTGCATCCCACGATTGTTACTGATCTTCGAGACAAAGAAGAAATGCAGCGTGTTTACCAGGCAATGGAGGAGATTTTTCTGACGGCATTGAAACTCGGGGGGACTCTTTCCGGTGAACATGGGATTGGGTTAGGAAAATTAAAATATATGCCGAATCAATTTGGGGAAGTTGGAATGACGGTGATGCGATCGATCAAGCATGCCTTGGATCCGAACAACATTTTAAATCCGGGGAAATTGCTGGGTGAAGCGCAAGGACATTGAGGGTTTTATGGCCTGCAAGGCTTTGAGCCTTGCAGGCCGTTAATGCACATATATGATTATGGTCAAAATAGATTTGCGGAGGATGTGCGTGATGTTTAGTTTTAGTATGCCGGAATTAGTATTAATTTTAGTGATTGCCTTGGTTGTATTTGGACCGGGGAAGTTGCCGGAGGTAGGGAAGGCTTTGGGAAAAGGCATTCAGGAATTCCGGCGGGCGACAACCGGAGGCGACCAAGCGAAGGAAGAACCTATTCAGGTTCAGCCTGTTAAAGTAGAAACAATAAAAGAAGAGAAAAAAGAAGAGAAGAAGGAAGAAAAAAACCCGGAAGACAAAAAGTGAGGAACGCTTAGATGGCTGATATAACAAATCCAGAAAACGATCAGGATGAAGTACAAGCAGGCAGCGGGAACAACAGCGCGGCAAGCATGTCATTAGTGGATCATCTGCAGGAGCTTCGCAAGAGACTGATCATTATGATCATTGCGGTAGCGGTCGGCAGTACGGCGTGCTATTTTTACTCGGCTGAATTGGTTCATTTCATTACTGCTCCGGCAGGAAAGTTATACTATATGAATCCAGCAGAAGCTTTCTTTTCTTATTTGAAAGTCTCGTTTTTTGCCGGTTTTTTACTTGCGTTGCCGGTGGTATTGTATCAGGTATGGGCCTTTATTGTACCGGCGCTGACCCTTAAAGAACGTACAGCAACAACGATCTTGGTTCCAACGTCGGTATTGCTTTTCTTCGTTGGTTTGATTTTTTCTTATTATCTGGTTTTGCCGGCGGGGATCAAATTTTTTATGGGTTTTGCCACGGATGATCTGCAGCCGATGTTTTCCCTCGGACAATATTTATCATTTGTAATTTCTTTTTTAGTTCCATTTGGATTTATTTTTGAACTGCCGTTATTTATTTTGGTATTGGCGAAAATTGGGATTATTAGTTCAAAAATGCTTGTTGCCAAACGGAAAATTGTATTGGTCATGACGTTTGTTATTGGAGCGGTCATATCGCCGACTCCGGACGTGTTTTCACAAACGATGATTGCAGTTCCGATGCTTGTTTTATATGAAATCAGCATTTTGATCGTGAAATATCTATTGCGGAAATAACCTCAGCTTGACATGTCTGGTTACGTCAGGTATATTGATACTGTTATACTGAGTATCTGTTGTTTTTGCAACAATTTTCCAACAAATTATAAGACCGGTTGAAAAAGTTTCAGCTGCAAGAAACAGCGAGGCTTGCGCAGCGTCGCGTACAAGATAGTACGCCAGCAAGCAAACGCAGTCGCGATTGCGCAACTCTTGGCACTTCAGTGCCTTAGAGTTGGCGGCATACCCCTTGCGGGTGCGCAGGCAGATGGACTTTTGCAACGGTCTGTAGATAGGTTATCAGCGAAGATGGGAATAGTATGCTGTAGCAGTCTGTGCAGAGAGGGTATTCTTAGGCTGGAAAATACCTCAGGCTTCATAGCGGAATGTCATCCCGGAGCTGCAGCGCTGAAATAAGTAAGCGTTGCCGGTTGCCCCGTTACGGCGATGAGAGTCCGGCTAAAAAGCCGGGAAACAAGGTGGTACCGCGAAAGCAAGTTCTTTCGTCCTGGAGAGGCGAGAGAACTTTTTTATTTTGGACAGGGTAAGGGGAGGACGCAAATGGAAAAAAATATTCCTACGGTATATGATCCGCAATCGGTGGAAAAAAATTGGTATCAATTTTGGGAAGAACAGGGTTTGTTTCATGCTGAAGTGGATGCAGGCCGGCAACCATTCAGTATCGTCATTCCGCCCCCGAATGTGACCGGGCAGCTGCATATGGGACATGCTTTGGATAATACTTTGCAGGACGTGCTGATTCGTTGGCGGAGGATGCAAGGGTACAATACTCTTTGGATGCCGGGGACCGATCATGCAGGCATTGCTACGCAAATTAAAGTGGAAGAAATGCTGGCCGGTGAGGGAGTATCCCGTTACGATTTGGGTCGCGACGCGTTTATTGATAAGGTATGGGAATGGAAACAACAGTATGGCAGCCGTATTTTAACCCAATTAAAACGGTTAGGCGCTTCTTGTGACTGGCAGCGGGAGCGGTTTACGATGGACGAAGGCTGTTCCCAAGCGGTTCGTGAAGTATTTGTATCTTTATATGAAAAAGGGTTGATTTACCAGGGAAGCCGGATTACCAACTGGTGTCCGCGCTGCAATACTGCTTTGAGTGATATTGAAGTCGAGCATGAGGATACGAATGGTCACTTGTATCATGTGCGCTACCCGGTGATTGGCAGAGAAGGGCAATATGTAGTTGTAGCAACTACGCGCCCGGAGACAATCCTGGGAGATACGGCAGTCGCTGTCAACCCCAACGACGAGCGTTATGCGGATGTCATCGGTCAAACTTTGCTTCTGCCATTAGTTGGACGAATAATTCCGATTATTGCTGACGAATATGTGGACATGACGTTTGGTACCGGAGCGGTAAAGGTAACGCCCGCGCACGACCCGAACGATTTTGATATGGGTCAGAGACATCACCTGGAAGCAGTCGTTGTCATCAACCCTGACGGAACCATGGCTTCCGATACGGGGAAATATGCCGGTATGGATCGTTATGAGTGTCGCAAGGCTTTGGTTGCAGATCTGAAAGCAAATGGCTATTTGGTGAATATTGCGGATCACATGCATGCTGTTGGCCATTGTCAACGGTGTAAGACTGTTGTGGAACCATTAGTTTCGAAACAATGGTTTGTTCATATGGAACCGCTTGCCAAACCGGCGATTGAGGCTGTGACTTCCGGACAGATTTCCTTTGTACCGGAAAGGTTCACCAAAATCTATATAAACTGGTTGGAAAGTATTCGCGACTGGTGCATATCAAGGCAGATCTGGTGGGGTCATCGGATTCCGGCCTGGTATTGTGAAAAATGCGAAAAAACAATTGTTTCCCGAACGGATGTAACGGTTTGTCCGGATTGCGGCGGCGCTGTCAATCAGGACCCGGACGTGCTCGATACATGGTTTAGTTCGGCCTTGTGGCCTTTTTCCACAATGGGATGGCCCAAATCAACCGAGGAACTTGCCCAGTTTTATCCGACCAGCGTGTTGGTCACCGGTTATGATATCATCTTTTTTTGGGTGGCGCGGATGATTTTCATGGGCTTGGAATTTCAAAAAGAAATCCCATTTCGCACCGTATTTATTCATGGCTTGGTTCGGGATGGTCAGGGACGAAAAATGAGCAAGTCCTTAGGAAATGGGATTGACCCATTGGATATCATTGAAAAATATGGCGCAGATTCGCTGCGATTTACTTTGATGACCGGAAATACGCCAGGCAATGACATGCGTTTTTATTGGGAGAGAGCAGAATCAAGCCGCAATTTTGCAAACAAAATTTGGAATGCTTCCCGCTTTGTAATGATGAATTTAGAAGGATTTGAGCTTCAAGGAAAGCCTGGCAATTTAACCCTTGCAGACCGCTGGATTTTGCATCGCTATCAACAGACGGTGCGCGACGTGACGATCAATCTTGAACGCTTTGAGTTGGGAGAAGCCGCTCGTCAGCTATACGAATTTATTTGGAATGAATATTGTGATTGGTATATTGAACTAGCGAAAGCCCGGCTCTACAACAAGGAAGAAACTGCAAGCCGGTCAACCGCCCAGTATGTGTTATGGTATGTTTTAAGCAATACGTTAAAACTGCTTCATCCGTTTATGCCATTTATTACTGAAGAGATTTGGCAGCATATGCCGCATGAAGGCGTGAGCGTGATGACGGCTTCCTGGCCTGCCGAAGAAAATGATTTAGTTGATCAGAAGGCCGAACAGGATATGGCGGTTATCATGGACGTGGTCAAAGCAGTCCGGAATATGCGGGCGGAAGTCAATGTTCCGCCAGGGAAAAAGAGTGAAGTAATTTTGCATGTCAATAATGAAGCTGTCATAGAAATGCTGGAGTGCAATCTTCAGTATATTAAAACTCTGGCAGCGGCTGAACCGGTTCACTTTCTGCCGGCTGGCAGTGATAAACCGGAAAATGCCATGACGCAGGTAGTCGGCGGCGTGGAAATTTATCTGCCGCTGAAAAGCTTGATCGATGTGGACAAAGAGACTGCGCGTCTGGCGAAAGAAATTGCGGCTATTGAGAAGGATTTGGCGCGGATTAACGGAAAATTGACAAATAGCGGATTTATTGCGAAAGCTCCGCCGGAAGTAATTGCCAAAGAGCAAGCCAAGGCAGATGAATACAATGAGAAAAAACAGGCGATTACAGAACGGCTGGCGTTTTTAGCCACGCTGTAAAAAAGGTGGGAGACCGGTGAATTATGACCAATCCCTTGACTATCTCGAAACATTGGCTACCTTTGGGATCAAGCCTGGTTTAACGCGGATTGAAAAACTGCTGGACTTGATGGGACAGCCTCAATTGCGTTACCGCACGATTCATGTGACGGGGACAAATGGCAAAGGATCGACGACGGCGATGCTGGCGGCTATTTTAAAAGCTGCCGGGATAAAGACCGGCATGTATACTTCACCGCATTTAGTCAGCTATACTGAACGGTTTCTTATCGATGGGCAGAGTGCTTCTGAGGGAGAATTTGCGGCAGCATTAACGGAAACTGCTCATTATGTCGATGCGATGGTGGCGGAAGGAGAAGATCAGCCTACGGAATTTGAGGTCCTGACGGCGGCGGCCTTTCATTATTTTGCGCAAAAAGGCGTGGAATGGGCAGTTATTGAGGTCGGGCTTGGCGGATTGTTGGACTCTACTAATGTGATTATTCCCCAGGCGTCTGTCATCACGAACGTGATGTTGGATCATACAGACCGTTGCGGGACGACCGTAAAGGAAATCGCTTTCCATAAAGCCGGAATTATCAAACCGGGAGTTCCGGTAATCACCGCTGCAACAGAAGAAGCATTAGACGTTATGATAGAAAAAGCGGCTGAGTGCCGCTCGCCGATTTACCAAAAGGGGTTAGACTTTCAGGCAGTTCGCCTTGGCAACCAAGGAATGATGCAGATCATTCATGTTGCTGCGCCTGGATTCGAGTTTTCGGAAGTTGTAAAACTTCCTCTGATTGGCGTATACCAAGTTGAAAATTGTGCGAATGCAGTTATGACTGCATTGTGTCTGCGCAAGAATGAACCGCGAATTACCAATTCTGCAATCCATGCCGGTTTGCAGAATGTTGTGTGGTTCGGCCGGGCGGAAGTACTGAAGAAGGATCCGGTAATCATCATTGACGGAGCTCACAATCCTGCAGGAGCGAAGGCGTTGCGCGATACGCTGAATAGCGTGTTTCCAGGCCGGCCGATTACATTTTTATTTGGTGTGTTGCGCGATAAGGACAGGCATGGAATTATCAAGGAACTGATTTCGCCATTGGATGCTGTCGTGGTGGTTTCGCCGCTGTCGCCAAGAGCGATGCCGGCAACTGAACTTGCACCAGAAATCTCCGCTTCACATATCGAGATTGCAGATACAATCGCCGAGGGGCTGGAAAGAGCGGGAATATTGGCGGGCGCAGATGGGGTAGTTTGCGCTGCCGGCTCGCTTTACTTAATTGGAGTGGTACGTTCATTGATTGTTGGTGTGCAGGAATAAACAAGACAGGGTGTTGAAAAGGCAAATCTGTGGCTTTTTCAACACCCTGTTTTGGTCCGGTGATACCCATGATATCATTAACAATACTTGGAGTAGACAATAAGCCTGTGCCTGCAGTATAATGTCTTAGTGGGGATCTGTTTATTTTTTTGATTTGGGTGATGTTGTGCAAGGTAGTCATCAGAAATTGCAAATTCAATATTATCTTGATTTTTGCATTGAGCACTGCATTTTGGCGGTGGCCTTTTTTTTGCCATTGTCTTTGGGTGCTGCGACAGTATTCTTAGGGCTGGGCGTGAGTTGCTGGGCGGGGAAAATGGTTCTTGCGAAGCGCTGGTATTTTCGCCGGACTCCATATGACTGGCTGGTTGTTTTGCTGGTATTGCTTAGCGCGTCTTCAGTATTGGTGGCGCCGGATCGTTGGCTCAGTTTTTATAATTATTATAATTTAATGGGACGTTATATTCTGCTATATTATTTAGTCATCAATAATCTTCATTCATTGGATCAACTGAAGCGGTTGATCTGGACAATGCTTGGTTCCGCATTGCTTGTCACTCTGTACGGATTTTACCAGTATATTCACGGAGTTGATATCTCCATGACAGAATGGGTGGATGATGGCCAGTTTCCTGAATTAAAAACCAGAGTCTTTTCCACTTTGGAAAATCCGAACTTATTGGCCGGCTTTTTGATGGTGATCATGTCGATTGCAACCGGATTGGCACTGTATGATACGAAAACAAAGAACAGAACACTTTTTATTTCTTTTGTGGTTTTGTTAGGCATTTGTTTGGTCTTTACGTATTCGCGCGGCGCGTGGTTAAGTATTTTGGCAGTGATCATTGCGTACGGCTTTTTATATAGCCGCAAAATCCTGTGGTTTTTGTTAATTGTTCCGTTGGCACTGGTCTTAGCGCAGGATTCTTTGATGGAAAGAATTCTTTCGATTGCAAATCCTACCGACACGTCTTCAACGTTGCGTTTGGCGCTTTGGGAAAGTACGGTTGCTATGATCATTGACAATCCGCTTCTCGGTATCGGGTGGGGTGCATATTGGCTGGTGTATCCGGAATATGACTTTTTTCTCCAAGATGCGGAAACCAAAATATTCCATGCGCATAATATGTATTTAAATATTGCCGCCGAAATCGGTATTCCTGGGTTGCTTGTTTTTTTGGCTGTTATGATCGGACACATCCGCAACGCATTCATTGCAAGACAAAGCCCTAATCGGTGGGTGGCAGGCTTAATGTTAGGTATTGTGACCGCCATGGTAGGATTGGCAGTGAACGGATTCACTGATTATATCTTGTTTAATATCCAGCTTTCCATGTTATTTTGGCTGCTGAATGCCTGTATTGTTTGTGTTTGGCAAGACCATTACTATCGTCGGTGAACGGCCTGTCCCAAGTAACAGCCGCGCTTATTTTGCATGAACCGGATAATATTTTAGTTTCGGGGAAGGAATTATTTATATTAGGCCGAATATAATTCTTGGTAATTGAAAATTAGTGTAAACTTTTTAGGGGCGAATGCCCTTTAATTTTTGGTTGGAAGTGTGTGAATATTGTAACAATGTATAAAGACGGACAAAAGTATGTGAATATTGTAACAAAGTGTAAAGCGGTATGGCTTTTGATAAAGGAGGCGCCCGGATGAACCTTAAGGAAATTCAAAAAATGTTGGAAGCGGAATTGGTTTGCGGTGCGGAATGGTTAGGCAGAGAGGTGGCCTGCGCCTGCGGCGCGGATTTGATGAGCGATGTGCTGGCATTTACCAAGGAGCGGACGCTGTTATTGACCGGAATGACAAACATCCAGGTCATCCGGACCGCGGAAATGAGCGATTGTGTAGGCATTGTTTTTGTGCGGGGCAAAAAACCAGGGCAAGACGTTATTGAATTAGCGATTGAAAACAAATTACCGTTGTTTGTAACCAATTTTCCGATGTATGAGGCCTGTGGTGTTTTGTACGAAAAAGGGTTATGCGGTTGTGCGAGAGCGGTGCTGCGCCATGGAGGATGAACAGACGATAGTGTTGGAGTTTACATTAAAGGGGTCCGATTTTAATGCTGCCGGTGAAACGTCCAGCAAGATTAAAAAGGTCCTCCAACAGATTGGTGTAAAGTCCGATATCATACGACGAATTGCGATTAGTTCTTATGAAGCGGAAATGAATGTAATTATCCATGCTTACCAGGGAAAAGTACGCGCCACGATTTATCCTGACCGGACAGAACTTGTGGTTGAAGACGAGGGACCGGGAATTGCCGATATTGGTTTAGCAATGCAAGAGGGATATTCTACTGCCCCGGATCATGTCCGTGAAATGGGTTTTGGGGCGGGAATGGGATTGCCGAATATGGCGCGGTGCTCAGATAAATTCGATATTCAGTCGGCCGTTGAAGAAGGAACAAAAATTACGATGACGATCTTTCATAACGCTTAAACTACAACATTGGATTGTGTGGTGGGGAATTTGGGGGAATATTTCCATTCTGTGTATTTAAATCCGGCACTGTGCAAAGGGTGCGTCGGCTGTATAAAATCTTGTCCGACCGAAGCGATACGGATCCGTGGCGGAAAAGCGCAAATTACTGAATCGCGCTGTATTGACTGCGGCGAATGCATCAGACAGTGCCCAAACCATGCGAAAACGGCGATTACAAATACCATGAGCGATTTGGCACAGTACGAATACAACATTGCTTTGCCGGCGCCTACGTTATATGCACAGTTTAAAGCGGATATTTCGGTCGAAACGATCCTGTGCGGATTGATGAAGATTGGTTTCGACGGCGTATACGAAGTTGCCAAAGGCGCAGAGATGGTCTCATTGGCTACGCGGAAATATTTGCAGCGTACAGATATCAAAAGACCGGCGATTTCTTCGGCTTGTCCGGCTGTGGTCCGTTTAATACAGGTCAAGTTTCCGGAGCTTCTTGATCATCTGATTCCTTTTGAAGCCCCGGTTGAAGTTGCCGCCCGGATGGCACTGGAGGAGTACAGCAAACAATTCGCTGTTGAACCGGGCAAAATCGGCACATGGTTTATTACTCCCTGCCCGGCGAAAATGACTGCGGTTAAACAACCGGTTGGTCTTGATCGATCAAATGTTACGGGAACGATTGCTATTTCGCAAATTTATGGTGATTTATTGCGGGTGCTGCCTAAAATAACAAAAAATGATTGTCAGCTTCATCGTGCGTCCTGGCTGGGAATAGGCTGGGCTGTTTCCGGCGGTGAGAAGGAAGCTGCCGGACCGCCGCAGCGTTCTTTGGTGGTGCATGATATTCACAGCGCCAGTGAAATTTTGGAACAAGTCGCCTTGGGGAAAATGAAAGAAATTGATTATATTGAGTGTCTGGCCTGCGCCGGCGGATGCATTGGCGGGCCTCTTACCGTGGAGAACCGCTTTGTAGCAGAAGCGAATATGCAAAAGCGCTTACAAATCATTCACCAGGAAGATGTCGCTTCCGGACATGAAATAGGTCAGGATGTCGGAGGTTCGGACATTGCGGTTACGACCCGAAGACCGCTTGAGGCTCGACCGGCGATGCAATTGGATAAAGATATTGTCAAAGCGATGCATAAAGTGGAGTTGATTGAAAAAATATGCAAAAGGCTGCCGGGATTGGATTGCGGCTCCTGTGGCTCACCGACTTGCAAAGCGTTGGCGGAAGATATAGCCCAAGGCATGGCCAGCGAAACAGACTGTGTTTTTAAACTGCGTGAGCGGGTGCGGGATTTGGCGCAAGAAATGGTTGATTTGGCGGAAAAATTACCGCCGTCGTTGGATAAAGATCTGAATGAACTTTGTTTTATTCATAATAAGGACAGCAAGAAACAGGAGGAAGGATCATGAACGTGCAGGATGTTGTTGCCAGCTTGCCTGTCGCGGTTGCAACCGGACAACAGGCTTTGACCAACCCGGTTACCGGTGGTTATGCTTCTGATTTGTTAAGTAATGTGATGGGCCAAGCAGCAGCCGGAAACATCTGGGTAACGATGCAGGGGCACCAAAATATTGCGGCGGTAGCGTCTTTGGCCGGATTGGCTGCGATTATCATTGCCGGAGATGTCGAACCAGCGCCTGAAACGCTGCGAAAAGCCGACTCAGAGGGAATTGTGCTTCTCACAACCACTTTACCGGTGTTTGAAGTCGTTGGCCGTTTGTATCAGTTGGGGATCCGGGGCGTATGATCCGTCCATATGTTGCCGACTTGCATGTGCACTCCCTTTTGTCGCCTTGCGCCGAAGTCGAGATGACCCCCCGAAACATTGTCTGGACCGCAGCGGAACACGGTATTGATATTGTCGCAATCACTGATCATAATTCATGCGATAATGTGACTGCTGCTCTGGAAGCCGCCAAGGGAACTTCTGTGACGGTGCTCCCGGGGATGGAAGTCGAAACAAGTGAAGAGATCCATGTGGTGGTTCTTTTTGGGAAAATGCGGCAATTGAAAGCATGGGAAAAGCTGGTACAACTGCATAGGAGCGGACTGATGAACGATGAACAACATTTTGGCGGACAGTTTGTAGTTGACAGCGAAGATAATTTTATACGTAAAAAACCGGAAATGTTATTAACTGCGCTGTCAATGGGCATTGCGGAGGTCGCTGCCAAAGTGGCTGAACTAGGTGGAATTTGTATAGCCAGTCATGTAGACCGGCCAACCTATAGTATACTTTCCCAATTAGGGTTTATTCCACCGGATGTTCATCTTGACGCTATAGAAGTGTCGCGCAGAGTGAAGCCGTCAGAGGCTCGCCGCCTGTTGCCAGCGATTGGTCAACTTCCGGTGATTACTACTTCTGACGCACATACCATTCGTGATTTCATTGAGGGTCCCAAGACGATTTTTTATTTGGAGAGCCCTGAACTGGATGAAATTCAGCAGGCGCTGCGTGGTGAAAATTTGCGAAGGGTGGTGGTGTAACTACCAAGCCAAGGTTTTAAAAGTAAGTGGCGAAATTTTTTTAGGAGGATCAACATGAACAAAGACAACAAATGCTGCTGCGGTAACCAAGTCAATGCAATGGCCCAAATGGATGAAATTCTGGCGAAATATGCAGAGGTTCATGGAGCTTTAATTCCTGTTTTGCAGGCGGCTCAAAATGCATATGGCTACTTGTCAAAAGAAATCATTCAATATACGGCCGAAAAAATGAACATTCCTATAAGTCAAATTTATGGTGTTGTAACGTTCTATTCCCAATTTCATTTAAATCCCCGAGGGAAAAATATTATCCGTGTATGCCAAGGGACGGCCTGCCATGTACGGGGCGCGAAAGCAATCCTGCAGGCGATTGAGGACAATTTGAAAATTACCGCTGGAAAAACTACGCAAGACCTCAATTTCACATTGGAAACCGTTGCCTGTATCGGCGCTTGCGGTTTAGCTCCGGTTCTGATGATTAACGACGATACTCACGGACGTCTCACGCCAGAAGCGATTCCAGGAATACTTGCCAAATACTCCTAAATCTGATGCGTGAACTATCTTTACATATTTTAGATTTAATACAAAATTCTATCGAAGCCGGTGCTACGACTGTGATCTTGGAGATCATTGAAGACACCCGTGTTGATAAGCTGATCATCCGCGTTAGCGATAATGGTCGAGGGATGGATCCAGCCATGCGCAGTCAGGTGACAGATCCGTTTGTTACGACAAGGACAACGCGCAGAGTCGGATTGGGACTTCCCTTGATTGAAATGTCAACGAAACGGTGCGATGGATATCTGACCATCCATTCCGTTGTCGGTGAAGGGACTGTGGTGGAAGCAGGATATCGCCATAGTCATTGGGATCGGCCGCCGCTTGGCGATATGGTGGAAACATTAAAGTCCATTATCATTGCTAACTCCAAATTGGATTTTCGCTTTTCCCATGTTTTTAATGATGCGGAGTTTTCTTTACAAACCAGTGAAATAACGAGTATCCTGGGAGACATTTCGTTAACACATCCAGACGTGCTTGAGTGGCTGGATGGATATTTACGAAGCAACATTGCAAATCTATATGGAGGTGTACCCTATGAAAACAGTTGAAGACTTGAAGCGGATGCGCGAACAGTTGCAATCGCAAAATCGTTTGCGCCATTCCGGAGGTACGGAAATAATCGTTGGTATGGGAACCTGTGGGATTGCAGCAGGCGCGCGCGCCGTTATGAGCGCTGTTTTAGAAGAAATTGCGAAGCGCAAATTAGAAGACGTTAAAGTTTGCCAAACCGGCTGCATCGGCATGTGCGAGCGAGAAGTATTGCTGGACGTTGTTCGTCCCAATGAGCCGCGCGTGACATATGGCAGAGTAACGCCTGCCGATGTTTCCAAGATTATTGCAGAACACGTAGTGAATGGTCGTATCGTTGAAGAACTGGTAGTTGGTAAAATCGTAGAATAATTCAGGCGACAAACAGGAGGGAAGAAAATGGATCACATAAGAGCTCATGTGCTGATTTGCGCCGGTACTGGATGCGTTTCGTCCGGTGCCAAAAAAGTGGAAGCGGCCTTTCGGGAACAATTAGCGCAAAAAGGCCTTGATAAAGAGATAAAAGTAGTTGAAACCGGCTGTCATGGTTTTTGTGAAATGGGACCGTTGGTTATTGTTTACCCGGAAGGAGTGTTCTACGTCCGGGTACAGGAAGAGGACGTAAAGGATATTGTCGAGACGCACTTGTTCAAAGGGCGGATTGTGGAACGATTGTTGTACAAAGAGCCGATGACACTGGAGAAAGTTCCGAATTACAGCGATATTTCGTTCTATAAGAAACAAATGCGGATGGTGCTGGCCAATTGCGGACACATTAATCCGGAAATCATTGAAGAGTATGTTGCCGAAGGCGGTTATGCCGCGCTGGGCAAAGTCTTGACCGAAATGACTCCTGAGAGCGTTGTTGATGAAGTGAAAAAATCCGGCCTGCGCGGTCGTGGGGGCGGCGGATTCCCTACCGGTATGAAATGGGGCTTTACCCGCAATGCGCAAGGCACGAAAAAATATGTCGTCTGTAACGCGGACGAAGGCGACCCTGGTGCATTCATGGACCGCAGCGTGTTAGAAGGCGACCCGCATCGGGTTATCGAGGGCATGGCGGTTTGCGGTTATGCAATCGGCGCCGACGAAGGCTATATCTATGTGCGGGCGGAATATCCGCTGGCGATCAAACGTCTGAAAGTGGCGATCCAGCAGGCGGAAGAAATGGGCCTGTTGGGCGACAATATTTTTGGCAGCGGCTTTAACTTCCACATCAAGATCAAAGAAGGCGCCGGCGCCTTTGTGTGCGGCGAAGAAACCGCTTTGCTGCAATCCATCGAAGGCAAACGCGGTATGCCGCGCTCGCGTCCTCCGTTCCCGGCCATCTCCGGCTTGTGGGGCAAACCGACCAATATCAATAACGTAGAAACCTTTGCCAATATCCCGCAAATCATTAATAAAGGCGGCGACTGGTACGCCAGCATTGGTACCGAAAAGAGCAAAGGAACCAAAGTGTTTGCGTTAACCGGCCGGATTAATCATACCGGTTTGGCAGAAGTTCCCATGGGCATCACGATGCGCGAAATTATTTACGATATTGGCGGCGGCATCCAAAATGGCAAGAAATTCAAAGCCGTACAAATCGGCGGTCCGTCCGGCGGTTGTTTGCCGGAAGAAATGCTGGATTTGTCGGTCGATTATGACTCCTTGATTCAAGCGGGTGCCATGATGGGCTCCGGCGGCTTGGTTGTTATGGACGAAACTACCTGTATGGTTGACGTGGCCAAGTTCTTCCTGAACTTCACTCAATCTGAATCCTGCGGAAAATGCACTCCATGCCGTGAAGGCACGAAGCGGATGCTGGAAATCCTGACCCGGATTACCGAAGGGCAAGGCCAGGAAGGCGACATCGAGAAACTAGAAAAACTGGCGAAGAACATTAAAGCGACAGCTTTGTGCGGATTGGGTCAAACGGCTCCGAATCCGGTACTCAGCACGCTGCGATATTTCCGCCATGAATATGAAGCACATATCAAGGAAAAACGCTGCCCGGCCGGCGCTTGTGCGAAACTCGCCGCCTATAACATCACGGAAGCTTGCAAAGGCTGCGGCTTATGTAAGAAGGTCTGCCCGGTGGAAGCGATTAGCGGCGAAGTAAAAGGTCTGCACGTAATTGATCAGGCCGTATGCATTAAATGCGGCGCTTGTATGGCGAAGTGTCCATTCAAAGCAATTACGAAAGGTTAATTTTCTCAAAGAAGGAGAGTGAAAGTATGGAAATGGTTACAATAACGATCGACGGACAACAAGTACAAGTGCCAAAAACATCAACCGTATTAGAAGCAGCCCGCTCTGTGGGCGTAAATATACCTACACTGTGCTATCATCCAGAACTCAGACCGGAAGGCGCTTGCCGGGTTTGTGTTGTGGAAGTTAAAGGAGCACGCAGTTTGGTCGCTTCCTGTATTTATCCTGTCAATGAAGGAATGGAAGTCAAAACCAATACGCCGGATGTGCGCGAAGCCCGCAAGACAGTGGTGGAACTGCTGCTGGCCAACCATCCGCAGGAGTGCTTGTCCTGCCAGCGCAACTTAAATTGCGAACTGCAAACCATGGCAAGCGACCTTGGCATTCGCGAAATTCCCTATCAAGGCGCCAAGAAAAACCATCCTCTGGATGCCGGCAATCCTTCCCTGGTCCGCGACCAAAACAAATGTATTTTGTGCGGACGCTGTATTCGTGCCTGCAGTGAAGTTCAAGGAGTACATGTGTACAGCTTTGCCAACCGGGGCTTTGATACGACTGTTGTTCCGGCTTTCGGCCAAGGGCTGCATGAAGTCGCCTGCACGTTCTGCGGTCAATGCTCTAGTGTCTGCCCGACTGGCGCCATTGTCGAAAAAGACGATACGGCGGCAGTGTGGAAAGCATTGAGCGATCCGACGAAGCATGTTGTTGTGCAAACAGCGCCGGCTACCCGCGTAGCGTTGGGCGAAGCTCTTGGAATGAAGCCGGGCAGCATTGTTACCGGTAAGATGGTTGCTGCGCTCAGACATCTCGGCTTTGATCGCGTATTCGATACAGACTTTACTGCCGATTTGACGATTTTGGAAGAGGGAAATGAATTTCTGGAGCGATTGCAACACGGCGGCGTATTGCCGATGATTACTTCCTGCAGCCCCGGCTGGGTCAATTTCATTGAATTGAAATATCCGGAACTCCTGCCTCACTTGTCAACTGCCAAATCGCCGCAGCAAATGTTCGGCGCGTTGGTCAAAACCTATTATGCCGAAAAAGCCGGCATTGATGCGAAAGATATTGTTTCCGTATCCATTATGCCTTGTACCGCGAAAAAAGCGGAAGCAGTCCGGGAAGAGATGAAATCCAGCGGCTATCAGGATGTCGATTATGTTCTGACTACCCGTGAACTGGGCCGGATGATCCGGGAAGCCGGTATTGACTTTGACGGTATTGAAAAAGAAGAATATGACGCTCCCCTGGGTATTGCAACCGGCGCCGGCGTCATTTTCGGTGCAACCGGCGGCGTTATGGAAGCTGCTCTGCGTACAGTGGCTGAAGTGGTTACCGGCAAGGAATTACCTTCCATTGAATTTACAAGCGTTCGTGGGTTGACCGGTATTAAAGAAGCAGTTATTCCGGTTGGTGATTTGAAGGTGAAAGTGGCTGTTGCCCACACCTTGGCCAATGCTCGCATCATGTTGGAGAAAATTAAAGCCGGCGAAGCCGATTATCACTTCATTGAAGTCATGGCTTGCCCCGGCGGATGTATCGGCGGCGGCGGTCAGCCGATTTCCACGTGTGAAGGCTTCCGGCAAAAACGGATAGACGCGATTTACGAATGCGATCAGGGTTCCGCATTGCGTAAATCACATGACAATCCGGCTGTTAAAGAATTGTATGACACCTGGCTGATTAAACCATTGGGGGAAAAATCCCACCACTTGCTGCATACACATTATCATCCGCAGAACCGTATTTAGTCGAAAAACGAAAAGACATAGGAAAAAGACCCGGCTTAGCCGGGTCTTTTTCCTATGCCAAACAACTTTTTTATCCGGCGTTGCAGGATTTCAACCCCGGCAGTAAGAATATTAGTACGATGATTACTTATGGAGGAGGATTATCGGTTTGAAGGATAATATCGTTATATCGAAGGCAACGATTGATCGTCTTCCGCTATACTTTCGCACCCTTAAGCAGGTAGAGGAAGAGGGCGTAATAATTATCTCATCAGAGGAATTAGGCCGGCGGATTGGAATCACGCCTGAACAGATACGCAAAGATTTTGCATCGTTTGGCGAATTTGGGAAAAAAGGCGTAGGATATTTCGTGAGGGAATTGCTTCGCAATGTCGGTGAAATTCTGGGACTTCATCGTAATTGGAATATTGCAATTGTAGGTGTCGGCCACTTAGGTTGGGCACTGGCGAATTATATCAATTTTGAAGGCTTGGGATGCAATCTCCAGGCTATTTTCGATATTGCGCCGCATATTGTAGGGCGTCAGATTAAAGACATTGTGGTGGACCACTTTGACAACTTAGAGGCTGTAATTAAAGAAAGACACATTCATATTGGCGTGATTACCGTACCGAACAGTCAGGCGCAAGCGGTTGTTGACCGGTTGACTGCTGCAGGGATAAAAGGAATATGGAATTTTGCGACGATTAAGGTGCATGTTCCGGAAGGGACTTGTTTGGTCAATGAAGATTTATCGATGGGATTAAGCAGCGTTTCTTATTACCTGACCCGCCAACTACCGGAAAAATAAGCGAAAAACATCGGTTACATCTTTTGTGAAGCAAAAAGGTTTGCCAGCGAAGGTTACGCCCTGGGTTGTTTTCTTAAGGAAAGCAATCTTGGGCCTTTTTATAGAATAGTAATTTTGAATTTTGTGGAGGTGCGATATGTCGGTTGTATTGCAGAAATTGGAAGATCTTAAGAAAAAACAGGAAACCGCCAAAGCGGGCGGCGGGTCCAAACGAATTGCACAACAGCACCAAAAAGGGAAAATGACGGCAAGGGAACGAATAGAAAAATTCCTTGATCCGGGCACCTTTGTAGAATTGGATCAACTGGTTACTCATCGTTGTACGAATTTCGGCATGGAAAAACAACAGCCGCCAGGCGACGGAGTGGTGACTGGCTGGGGCACTGTCGAAGGCAGACTCGTCTACGTAGCCGCTCAAGATTTTACTGTGGTGGGCGGATCGCTCGGAGAAATGCATGCTGCGAAAATTGTGAAAGTGCAGGATTTAGCGCTCAAAATGGGCGCTCCGATCATTTGCATGAATGATTCCGGTGGAGCGAGAATTCAGGAAGGGATTGATTCTCTGTTTGGGTTTGGGAATATATTTTTCCGTAATACGATGGCTTCCGGTGTCATTCCGCAAATTTCTGTCATCATGGGACCATGCGCAGGAGGGGCTGTTTATTCCCCGGCAATCACTGATTTTATCTATATGGTAAAAAATACTGGACAGATGTATATTACCGGTCCTGAAGTGATCAAAGCAGTTACCGGCGAAGAAATAACACAAGAGCAATTGGGCGGAGCCATGACCCACAACAGTATTTCCGGCGTGGCGCATTTTGCTGCCGAAAACGATGAGGATTGTCTCCGGCAAGTCCGATATTTGCTGAGCTTCTTACCAAACAACAACATGGAAGAACCGCCGGTTATGCCAACAAGCGATGACCCCAACCGCATGGAGGAGAGTCTCAACGAGTTGATGCCTGATAATCCAAATCGTCCCTATGACATGAAACAAATTATTGCGGCGATTGCGGACAATGGCGAATTCTATGAAGTGCAGCAGCATTTTGGAATGAGCATGATTATCGGATTTGCCCGGTTTGACGGTCAAACAGTGGGCATTATTGCCAATCAGCCGGCGATGCTGGCCGGAGTGCTTGACATCAATTCATCAGACAAAGCGGCCCGGTTTATCCGTTTCTGCGATGCATTTAATATTCCGCTGCTTAGTTTGGTTGATGTACCGGGCTTTTTGCCGGGAGCGGACCAGGAATATGGCGGTATTATACGGCATGGAGCAAAAATGCTGTATGCCTATTCGGAAGCAACCGTGCCCAAAATTACAGTAATCACGCGGAAAGCGTATGGTGGCGCGTATATTGCCATGTGTTCTCAACATTTGGGTGCTGATCAAGTGATGGCTTGGCCAACAGCTGAGATTGCAGTTATGGGACCGGCCGGAGCAGCCAACATCATCTTCCGTGGCGATCCTGAGAAAGATGCCAAGACTCAGCAGTACATCGAAGACTTTGCTAATCCTTATCGCGCTGCAGAGCGCGGCTATGCGGATATGGTTATTGAGCCGAAAGAAACGCGTCCGCGGATTATTGCGGCATTGCATATGCTGGCGACGAAACGTGAAATGCGGCCGGCGAAAAAACATGGAAATATTCCGCTATAATTGACCGGGATGATAAAGGAGGAAAACCATAAATGGGTTTCTTTAGTACATTGACTGACGGGAACAAAAAAGATTACGCAGAGGTTAATAGAGAAGTTGCGGCAATTTCGGCTGCTACAGTCTATGCGATGGAGACGCCCGGCATTCGCCCGGAAATTGTGGCAGCGATTATAGCAGCGGTAAGTGAAACGATGGGAACCAAAAAGCTGGCTGTCCGGATCCGTCAGACCAGCAATATGTGGGCTGTTACCGGTCGTCAGAAATTAATGGATGCGCGACAGAACTGAAATAGTTAATATAGATGGAGGATGGTAGTATGAAAAAATTTAATGTAACTGTTAATGGGGTTAATTATGAGGTCGCTGTAGAAGAAATCTTTGATGGTAAGCCAGTGGCTGCGGCAGCTCCGACAGCTCCGGTGATAAAACCTGCTCCTGTTCCAGTGCCGGCAGTATCCGTTTCGGCTCCGCCAGTCTCCGTTCCGGTACAAGTGACAGAAGGTGAAACGCCGGTTAATTCGCCGATGCCGGGAAAAATTATTAAGGTTATGGTGGAAGTCGGCCAAGCGGTACAAAAAGGGGACATCATCCTCATTTTAGAAGCGATGAAAATGCAAAATGAGATCACTGCACCGGTAGCAGGAACGGTAAAATCAATCCAAGTCAGTGCAGCTCAGAATGTGAAGCCGGGCGAGGTTTTGGCAGTAATCGGCTAGAAGATATACTCTCAACTTTACCGCACGGTTGCAGAATACAACCGTGCGGTATGTTTTCTTCTATGTACCGCTATTTTATGGGGGATAGGATCATGGATCATCTTTTTAGCGGAGTAATGGGTTTAACCGGCGGGAATATAACGATGTTTCTGATCGGATTTTTTTTGATTTGGCTCGCTGTCAAAAATAAAGTTTCATCGTCTTTTTTGGTATCTCTTGGCTTTGGAACGATTTTGGCCAATATTCCTTTTACGCCGATCGCCATTGAAGGCAGTCCGATTACTTTTTTGCTGAGGAGCGGCATTTTTCTGGAATTGCTCCCGTTGGCACTTCTTGTCGTGATTGGCGCAATGAGCGATTTTTCCTATCTTATACGGTGGCCTGGTTCTCTTTTCTATAGCATACCGGCGCAGTTCGGTTTTTTTGTTGTATTGTCAGCAGCTGCTGCCTGGGGCTTTACGATGAAACAGGCGGCTGCTGTCAGCATTCTTGGTGCTGTTCATGGACCTGCCGCAATATATGTTGCGACACAGTTTGCCATCGGGTTGTTGGGACCGATTGCACTGATCGCCTATGTGCATCCGCTATTGCAGCCGATGCTTCAACCGCCCCTGATTAAACTTTTGACCAGTAAAAAAGACCGGTGTATTCGTATGGATGAAGCAAGAATGCATCGACCTGTTTCGGAAAGAGCAAAAATTTTATTTCCGCTTGTGATCACGCTGGCGGTGGGATTGGTTGCCCCCTTTGCGGCTACGATGATCGGCTTGTTGATGTTTGGCAATCTCCTGCGGGAATGTGTTTTATTGAAATGCCCTGAAACGCTTGCTGAAACCGACGTGGCTAAATGGCTAACAGGAATCATGGGTTTTTTCATTGGCGCCACAATGAGCGCTGATACTTTCCTGACGCCTGAAGTTGCAGTGCTGACCGGGTTTAGTTTATTGGCCATCTTATTGGATGTCGCCTGCGGAGTGCTGTTTATTAAAATAATCAATATTGCTTTAACAAAAAAAATTAATCCAATGCTTGGCGCCTGCGGGGTTTCGTTTTTTCTACCGTCTTCAGCCAATATTTTTGCGGATGTGGCGTGTGAGGAAAATCATGGGAATAGCATGACCTGCTATGCAAACAGTATTCATGCCGCCAATGGCATTGTCGCTGCTATTGTCAGCGGATTGGTTTTAATCTGTATTTAAACGATCAAATTTTTCTTTACGATGGGCATTTCTGGTAGTAGTATATATTTGTATGAAAAAGTCAGTTGGGTTGTTTATACAAAACTATTGTTGGGAGATGACTTGTCTTGGCGAATACTGCATGGCTGGCAATACTGGTTTTTGTCCTTGTGTACGGACTGATTATGTCGGAAAAGGTTCATCGTACGAAAATTGCATTGGTTGGCGCAATTATTTTATTGTTAGTGAAAATTATGCCGCAGGAACAGGCGTTGGAGAAGGTGGATTTCAATACATTAGGCCTGTTGATCGGCATGATGATTATCGTGGCGATTGCCATGCGGACGGGGATGTTTCAGTATATGGCCGTCCGTTTGGCCAAGATGGTGCAAGGGAACCCCCGAAGCATCATGGCCGTTTTTTTTGCTTTTACAGCGATAACTTCCGCTTTGTTAGATAATGTAACCACGGTATTGCTTGTTACGCCAATTATTTTTTCCATTACGGAAATTTTGGAAGTGAACCCGGTTCCTTTTTTGGTATCGGAAATTATGGCGTCCAATATTGGCGGGACGGCTACGTTGATTGGCGATCCGCCGAATATTATGATTGGCGGCGCGACAGGCATTGGATTCAATGATTTCGTTCTTCATTTGGCGCCGGTTGTTCTGGTGGTTGGATTTGTTACGAACTGGCTGTTTCTGCGTCTTTATCATAAACAACTGCTGCCTGTTGAAGGAGCGGCGCAACGGGTTATGGCTCTTGACGAAAAGGCCTATTTGACGGATATGGTTTTGCTGCGGAAAGTTTTATTGATCCTGGTACTGACGATTGGCGGATTCGTCATCAGCCAAAAATTGGGTTTTGAATCGGCCACGGTTGCGATGGCAGGAGCGGCAACCCTCCTGCTGGTGAGCGGCATTGAACCGGAAGAAATCTTTCGGGAAGTTGAGTGGAATACGATTTTCTTCTTTATCGGGCTGTTTATTTTAGTCGGAGGCTTGGAAGTGACCGGTGTCATTCGTTTAATTGCCGAGTGGGGGCTGGACATCACTCAGTCCAACACGATTGCGCTGCACTTTTTGATTTTGTGGCTGTCGGCGATTGCTTCTGCTTTTATCGACAATATTCCTTTTGTTGCGACGATGATTCCGTTGATTAAAGCGATGGGTCAAATCGGCGGCATGGATGTTTCCACCTTGTGGTGGGCGTTGTCACTAGGGGCCTGCTTGGGTGGGAACGGAACGATTATCGGCGCTTCCGCCAACGTCGTTGTATCGAGTATTGCTTTTAGCAAAGGCTATCCGATGACGTTTTTGAGTTACATGAAGGTTGCGTTCCCGATGATGCTGGTATCGATTGTCATATGTAATGTGTATATTTATATTCGGTATTTGATGTGAGGGAAAATAAAAAATAATAAATTTTACACAAAAAGGAAAACAATGTTACTACCAATACAGACTGTTATTCGCGACCGTTCAGTCGTAAATAACAGGCTGTTACACTGTACAAGCAAGCACGATCAAAAAAATGGTATGGAAATTGCATGTTATTTTAGTAACGATATGATTTATTATTAAACACATTATTGGGGGGGTAAACATGGATTTTAATCAAACGGAAGAGCAGTCTTTAATTCGTTCGATGATTCGAGAATTTGCACAAACTGAAGTGGCGCCCAAAGCGGCGGAACTTGACGAAAATGAACGGTTTCCTGTTGAGACGATGCAACGATTAGCGGAGCTGGATCTTACCGGGATGACTTTGCCCAGAGAATATGGCGGAGCCGGTTTGGATTATATCAGCTATGCGATCGTTATTGAGGAACTTTCCCGCGCCTGTGCTTCTACCGCGCTGATATTGGCCGTCCATACTTTGGCGGGGATTCCGCTTTATCAATTTGGGACAGAAGAGCAAAGAAAGAAGTGGCTGCCTAAGCTGGTGAACTATGAATTATTGGGAGCTTTTGCCTTGACCGAACCAGGGGCCGGGACGGATGCCGGCTCTTTGCAGGCGACGGCTGTTTTGGATCAGTCCGAATATGTTCTGAATGGCACGAAAACGTTTATTACCAATGGGGCGGAAGCCGGGTTGTTCATTGTGATGGCTTTAACTGAACAAGGAGTTGGTACAAAAGGGATCAGCGCCTTTCTTGTAGAGAAGGGAACGCCAGGTCTTAGTGTGGGCAAGCATGAACGAAAAATGGGCATGCGGGGCAGCAGTACGACCGAATTAGTCTTAAAAAATTGCCGTATTCCGCGGGAAAATTTATTAGGAAAAGAAGGGCAGGGTTTTAAAATTGCCATGGCAGCATTGGATAGCGGACGTATTAGTATTGCTGCCCAATCCGTAGGAATCGCCCAGGCCTGTATTGACGAGTCGGTGAATTATGCCAAGGAGCGTATCCAATTTAAACGTCCATTGGCAGCCAATCAAGCGATACAGTGGATGCTGGCGGAAATGGAAACGGACGTGAATGCAGCTCGCTTGCTTACTTATGAAGCTGCGCACTTGAAAGAAACGGGCGCGCCGGTATCTAATCATTCGGCCATGGCGAAATTATTTGCGTCTGTCATTGCCGAACGTTGCGCATCCAAGGCTGTGCAAATTCATGGCGGTTACGGGTATGTAAAAGATTTTGCTGTAGAGAGGCTCTATCGTGATGCGAGAGTTCTACAGATTTATGAGGGGACTTCGGAAGTGCAGAAGATGGTTATCGCAGGGCATTTATTGCGGTAATTCATCCACGCGGCTTTGCTGTGATGAAAAAACATGATTTTTTAATAGCACGTGAGGCACAATAGGGGGGTAAAAATGAAAATTGTCGACCTTAGTCTAACATTAAGCAATGAGGTAACTCCTCCCCAAGGTCATCCGCATGCGGAAGTGACTTCTTTCAAAAGCCACGCAACGGATGGCGTGGCAGTGAGTATAATAACGTTCAGCTTGCATACCGGCACTCATGTTGATGCTCCTTACCACTTTATTCCCGGCGCGACCAAGATAGAGCAAATGGATTTATCGAAACTGATTGGACCGGCTATGCTGCTTGATCTTCGCAATCGAGTGGCGCCGCAGCAGGCAATTACGGTGGATGATTTGTATATTGGCGGTTGGTCGCAAAATGTCCGGGGAAAAATAATCGTCTTATTTTCCGGCTGGGCGGAACAAAATTGGAATAAACAAAATTATTATACGGAAAACCCATATTTGAGCGAAGATGCAGCCAATTTTATTGCCGGCAGTGGGATACTTGCACTTGCGGTCGATTTTCCCGTTGACGGTTGCAGCTCTTTTCCGGTCCATAGGATCGTTTTAGGTGCCGGGATTCCTCAGATAGAAAATTTGATCCACTTAGATCAGCTGCCTCGTGATTTTATGCTGGCCGCTATTCCGCTGAAAATTCAGAATGCCGAAGCCGGCCCTGCCCGGGTAGTGGCTTTCATTGATGAAAAATCGACTATTTCTGACTGCAGCCATGAGTTTGTGAATTACTAAACAAATATTTTTTGCAGGAATAGTTAGCGAAAGGTGTTTGTGCATGCAAAAACGAATCTTATAAGAGTCTATTGCGTGTGAAAAGGGGGTAAAAGGAGAACAACATGGAAACGACTTTAGAATTAGTATCGTGTTGGGAACAAATTATCGTCGATCACCATGGGGATATTCATTTTGTTGAGCCTAATCCAGAAAAAAAACTAACTCAGTTGCTTTCTATCGGCAGTAACATTACGAAAAAATTATCGTGGTTCCGATTGGAATGGCTAAGCAATAGTCCGATGTCCCGCATTGTCAAAACATCCGTGCAGGATAAATATTTGCTGGATGTTTTTCCGATCAGCGAGACTCGATTTAGTCTCTTTTTCCGTAACTTAAAAGAGTACCATAATGTGGAACATCTATGGTGTGAAGTATCGGATGAAATTATTAGTCTGCAAAAGTTTATTGATTCGTCTTCGGATGGAATGACGGTTACGGACGGGCAGGGCAATATTCTGGTTGTTAGTGAATCATTTGTCGAGGTTTCCGGCTTGACGAGGGAAAAGCTGATCGGTAAAAATTGGCAACAACTGATTGATGAAGGGATCATTCCTTTTTCAACCAATTTACGGGCAATTGAGCAACAGAACACATGCAGCGCCGTAATGAAATTTCCTTCCGGGAAAGAAACGGTGATCACGAGTACTTTGTTAAAAAATAAAGAAGGCCGGATTGTCAGGATATTTTCAAATGTTCGGGATTTAACCGAACTAAACAAATTGCATGAAAAGCTAAATAGTGCAAAGCAATTGGCAAAAGGGTTTCAACGCGAACTGAAAGTAATGCATACGGCCAATACGGATGTTCATATGGGCTTGGTTCGAAGCAAGATTATGGAAAATCTTTACGAGATGATTACAAAAATTGCCAATACAGATCTTCAGATATTGATTACGGGAAGTTCCGGTGTCGGCAAAACCGCATTGGCTAAATTTGTTCATACGATTAGCGATCGTAACAGTTGCGGGAGCTTCATTCACGTGAATTGCAGCGCTATTCCGGAGACTTTGCTGGAAACGGAACTATTCGGCTATGAAGAAGGATCGTTTACCGGAGCAAAAAAAACCAAAGTGGGACTATTTGATCTGGCCAATAAAGGCACACTTTTTTTGGATGAAATTGGCGATATGCCTCTGTTTTTACAGGCGAAAATTTTGAATGTTCTACAAGAAGAGAAGTTTTTTCGGGTTGGTGGAACAAAGGAAATTTCGGTAGATGTTCGAATCATTGCCGCCACGAATATGAACATTGAGAAATTGGTAGCGGAAGGGTTGTTCCGGCGCGATCTATATTATCGCTTGAATGTTGTTCCGATCTACGTGCCCTGCCTGGCTGAGCGCCGGGATGATATTCATCCCCTGATTGCGTATTATCTTGCATCCAGCAATAATCGTTATGGAAAAGCGAAAACAATCTCGCAGGAAGTCGTTGATGTCTTTCTTCGTTATAATTGGCCGGGAAATATTCGCGAACTATCCCATTTGATTGAACGATTGGTTGTGGTTGTTGATGACCCGGTGATTGAAGTGAAGCATTTGCCGGAAGAAGTCAGGGAGCGAATGCTCTCAACAGAAATGCCTTTTGGAGAAGCCTTTATGGAGAACCTCAAGACGGATGGATTTTTCAGGCCGGGGGTTCACCTGAAAGAAATTATAAAAACCTTGGAAGAACAGGTTATTGAGGAAGCGATTGAACATTGCGGCTCTTTGAAAGAAGCATCTCGAAGTTTGGGAGTGGATGCTGCTACATTGTTCAGAAAACGCAAACGCAAAGAAACTAATACTCTGAAACCTATTGACCGCGAAAGAAAAGAAAATATCAACCGGTGCACGACCATGCAATAATGCAATTGCAATAATACATGATCGTGCAAAAATGCAATTAAAAAGTGACTGAAATTTCTTCAAAAAAGTTAGTAAATTCACAAAAAACAAAAATCAAAAAAATTAATCTGTTGGATTTTGCAGAAATTTTTTCAATCATGGCCTCCACAATAGTGAACCTTTTCACTATTGTGGAGGCCATGATTGATTTGCCAACAGAATATTTATGGAAATATAAACTAGTAAAGGTTATTAATTGCAATTAATCAAGATGTTTTGGCATCTTTTTTGCATATATAGTATTGTGTCCAGACAAACCTATGCTTCCAATGCCGACCGGGTGTTAAGTCAGAAATGACAAAAGATAAAGGAGATGACGATAATGGCTTTATTAAACGCGGACCAACAAGGACTAAAAAAACTGGTGCAAGACTTTGCCAAGAAAGAAATTGCGCCGAGAGCGGCAGAATATGATCGTACGGAGGAATTTCCATGGGACAATGTAAAAGGAATGGCCCAATTAGGTCTGATGGGATTGCCTGTTCCCGAAAAATATGATGGGGTAGAAGTTGATACGGTTAGCTATATGGTGGCGATTGAGGAAATTGCGAAAGCCTGCGGCGCTACCAGCGCCATTATGTCGATCCATACTTCAGCAGGAATTATGCCTATTCTGCTGTATGGAACGGAAGAACAAAAGCAGAAGTACATTCCTGCATTAGCCCGCGGGGAAAAAGTGGCAGCGTTTGCATTAACTGAACCCGGTGCAGGATCGGATGCTTCGCGTGTCAGTACAACGGCAAAGCTAGATGGTGATGAGTACGTATTGAATGGGACCAAATGTTTTATTAGCAACGGTGGAGCTGCAGAGACTTACAGTGTATTTGCCACGATCGATAAAAGCAAAGGGGTAAAAGGAATTACCGGGTTTATTGTTGAAAAAGGAACTCCGGGCTTTTCCATTGGCAAGAAAGAAGAAAAAATGGGTATCCGCGCCTCTGCTACGACGGAATTGATTTTTGATAATTGCCGAATTCCCAAAGAAAATCTGCTCGGCAAAGAGGGTGAAGGGTTTAAAATTGCCATGGTTATACTGGATGGCGCAAGGATAGGGATTGGAGCCCAGGCGGTTGGGATTGCACAGGGAGCCTACGAAGAAGCATTGAAATATTCGAAAACCCGCGAGCAATTCGGCAAGCCAATCGCTGCTTTGCAGGCCGTTAACTTTATGCTGGCGGATATGGCAATTCAGATTGAAGCGGCACGGCAACTGGTTATGCACGCTGCAATAATGAAGGATGCAGGATTGCCATACGGAAAAGAAGCTGCCATGGCAAAAACCTTTGCATCAGATATGGCAGTAAAAGTGGCGCTCGATGCAGTCCAAGTGATGGGTGGCTACGGGTACTCCCGTGAATATCCGGTAGAGAGAATGCTGCGCGATGCGAAAATTACCCAAATATACGAAGGCACCAATCAAATTCAAAGAGTGGTTATTGCCGGCCATATTTTACGCTAAAAACGAATGACTCTACTTTACAAAGTTATAGGAGGATTTGCTCATGGAAATCGTCGTTTGTGTCAAACAGGTTCCCGATACTACGGAAGTGAAAATAGATCCGGTGACAAATACGCTTGTACGCCAAGGCGTTCCCAGCATTGTAAATCCATTTGACGTGAATGCTGTTGAAGAGGCGATCCGTTTAAAAGAAAAACATGGCGGTAAAGTTACGGTGATCTCCATGGGACCGCCGCAAGCCAAAGATGCTTTGAAAGAATGTTTGGCAATGGGTGCCGATGCGGCCATATTGATCAGTGACCGGGCCTTTGGCGGGTCGGATACGTTGGCTACCAGTTATACGCTGGCATCAGCTATTCGCAAACTTGGCAAAGTGGATATGGTGTTTTTTGGCAAGCAGGCCATCGATGGAGATACGGCTCAGGTGGGACCTGAAACTGCTGAACATCTGGGGATAGCGCAAGTTACCTATGTTGCCAAAATTGATGTTGAAGGCGATGTCGTCCGGGCGCAGCGCGAGCATGACGACGGTTACGAGATTATTGAAGTGAAATTGCCAATCGCTGTATCGGTAGTAAAATCCATCAATGAACCGCGATTTCCAACTGTAAAAGGATTGATGAAAGCCAACCGTGCCGAAATTCCTGTATGGACTGCCAACGATCTCGTTGTAGATGAAAACCGGCTCGGCCTGAAAGGATCACCCACCAAGGTTCTCAAAATATTTACACCGACACATCGTACGCAAGGGGTAATCATCCAAAAGGACACGGCGCGCGAAGCTGTTGCGGAACTATTTCAAAAACTGTCAGATGCAAAAATCATATAACGTGGGGGTAACAGAAAAATGGCGATAAGAATAACTGAAGAGTGCATTGGCTGCGCAGCTTGCCAACCTGTATGCCCTTTTGGGGCCATTGAAATGCGTGAGGGAAAAGCATATATCACCGAAGCCTGTACGGTCTGCGGCGCATGTGTCGAGATTTGTCCGGTAAGTGCAATTATCCGCGAAGAAGAAACCAAAGAAGTCGCAATGGACAAAAATGAATACAAAGATGTATGGGTATATCTGGAGATCAGCGATGGAAAAGCGCGCAATGTAGGCCTTGAATTAGTAGGAGAAGGACGTAAGCTGGCTGATGAGATGGGGCAAAAACTGGCCGGTGTCCTGATCGGTAATAATATTGAGGGCTTGGCAAAAGAAGTATTTGCGGCGGGCGCCGATATGGTTTATTTGGCGGAGGCTCCTGAATTTGCGCATTATAATACGGACGGTTATGCCGCCACGTTTGTCGACATGATCCGCACCCATAAGCCTTCAGTAATCCTTTTAGGAGCTACGAATGACGGTCGTGATCTTGGCCCGCGTGTTGCCTGCCGCATCGGAACGGGACTAACTGCGGATTGCACAGGACTTGGCATTGATGAGGAAACGGGACTGGTAGCATGGACGCGTCCGGCTTTTGGCGGCAATATTATGGCAACCATTCTTTGTCCGGAACACCGGCCGCAGATGGGAACAGTGCGTCCTTCGGTCTTCAAACGCCCAGTCCCTGATTATTCGCGCGACGGCGAAATTATTCGTGTAGCCAGCAAAGTGAATCTAGCCGACATCCGCACCAAAATTATTGACATTATCCACGTATGTACAGCCTCGTGCAATCTGGAGGAAGCCGAAATTATTGTCTCCGGCGGCCGTGGACTGGGAAAACCGGAAAACTTCTGCTACGTGGAAGATTTGGCGAATGTGCTCGGCGCCGCTGTCGGCGCATCGCGCGCTGCTGTTGATGCAGGCTGGAAACCAGCGTTGCATCAGGTAGGACAGACCGGAAAAACGGTAGGGCCGAAAATTTATTTCGCCTGCGGAATTTCGGGAGCGATCCAGCACTTGGCGGGTATGTCTTCTTCCGATGTGATCATTGCCATCAACAAGGATCCGGACGCACCGATCTTCAAAGTGGCTGATTACGGCATCGTTGGCGATATCACGGAAGTATTGCCGATGATGACCGAAGAATTTAAAAAAATAAAAGCGGGTTAAAGACAAGAAGTCTTGGAGGATAAGTTGGTCAGACATGATCGTATGGCAAAAAGAAGGAGGGCATTATGAGAGACAAGGTTATTTCATCCAGTGAGGCAGTAAAATTGGTCAAGACGGGTGATGTTCTTGCCGTTCAGGGTTTCGTTGGCTTTAGTCATCCGGAAGAACTCAGTGTAATGCTGGAAAAACGGTTCTTGGAAGAAAATCAGCCGAAGGATCTTACGTTGGTTTACGGAGCCGGGCAAGGCGATGGAAAATCAAAATGCACCAACCATTATGCACATGAGGGATTGCTCAAACGAGTTATCGGCGGACATTTTAATTTATCACCGACATTAGGACAACTGGTTGTGGATAATAAAGTGGAAGCATACAATCTGCCGCAGGGGATTATGCTGCATTTGTTCCGCAATATTGCCGGAAGAAAACCAGGAGTTATTAGCAGCGTGGGATTAAAGACCTTTGTCGACCCACGCATCGAGGGCGGCAAACTGAACGCGCTTACCACGGAAGAGATCGTTAAAGTAATCGAGATCAATGGCCGCGAGTATTTGCATTACCAGCCATTTAAAGTCGATGTCGCTTTTATCCGCGGAACGACCGCCGATGAAAAAGGCAACCTGACAATGGAAAAAGAAGCGGTGCTCTTAGAAGCGCTGCAGCTTGCCCAGGCGGCGAAAGCCTGCGGCGGTATCGTTATTGCCCAAGTGGAAAGAACTGCTGCAGCAGGAACTCTGCATCCTCAACATGTCAAGGTTCCGGGCTGTCTGGTCGATTATATCGTTGTGGCAAAACCGGAATATCACTGGCAAACCAATGAAGACTTCTATGACGGATCGTTGTGCGGAGAAGTGCGCCGCCCGCTTGGCAGCCTGCCTGCAATGGAGCTGAGCGAACGAAAAATTATTGCCCGGCGCGGCGCCATGGAATTATGTACGGAGGCTGTTGTAAATCTGGGGATAGGCGTACCGGATGGAGTCGCTGTTGTTGCCAATGAAGAAGGGATCCTGAATCAGATCACCCTTACACTCGAGGCCGGGCCTATCGGAGGAGTTGCCGCAGGCGGCTTGAATTTTGGGGCGGCTTATAATCCGGAAGCGGTTCTGGATCATCCCAATCAGTTTGATTTATACGATGGCGGGAGACTGGACGTAGCTTATCTGGGGTTAGCGCAAGCTGATGAGGCAGGCAATATCAATGTAAGTAAATTTGGCAACCGGGTTGCAGGCTGCGGCGGTTTTATCAATATCACGCAAAACGCGAAGAAAGTCATCTTTTGCGGTACATTGACTGCCGGAGGGCTTCAGATTGAGATTAAAGACGGGAAGCTGAAAATCTTGAAAGAAGGGAAAAGCAAGAAGTTTCTTCAGAAAGTGGACCAAATTACTTTCAGCGGTGAATATGCGCGGGAAGTTTCTCAACCAGTCTTGTATGTCACGGAAAGAGCAGTGTTTGAATTGACTCCGGAGGGAATGATGCTGACGGAGATTGCTCCCGGGATCGATTTGGAAAAAGAAGTTTTGGCACAGGTTGATTTCCCGGTAAAGGTTAGTAAAAATTTGAAACTGATGGATGCCAGAATTTTTGATGAAAAATTGATGGGCATCAAAGAACAGATTACGAGCATGGTTTGTGGGAATGTATAAAAATTAAAAGGAGATGGAGAAAAAATGCCCATTCACACTTCATTTGTTGTCGAACGTCCTTATGAGGAAATCGAGATCGGGGAAACCGCTTCCATCACTAAGATGATTAGTGAGGCAGACATTGTAAATTTTGCTGGTATCATTGGAGATTTCAATCCAATCCATGTCAATCCGGAGTATGCAAAAAACACAATGTTTGGTGAGCGGATCGCCCATGGAATGTTGACAGCATCGTTTATTTCGACGGTGGTTGGCTGTTGCTTGCCAGGCATTAACGCGTTGTATTTGTCGCAAGAAACAAAATTTGTAAAACCGGTAAAAATTGGCGATACAATCACGGCGATTGGCGAAGTAATCGAAAAAAATGATGCCAAACGGAGATTTACAATGAGAACCATCGTGAAAAACCAGCGCGATGAAGTGGTGATCGATGGCAAAGCGGTTGTCATGTGCATGAAAAAAGAGGTGTAGGACAGGAGGGAAAAACATGGAGTTTAAAAACCTGATTTTCCAAAAAGAAGATGGGATCGCCATCATTACCGTTAACCGGCCGAAAGCGTTAAACGCTCTCAACAGTGAGACCGTGAAAGAGTTGAATCAATTGGTCGAAACGATTGATTCGGATCCGGACACCAAAATTGTCATTATTACCGGAGGCGGCGAGAAATCCTTTGTTGCAGGTGCTGATATCTCTGAAATGCAGAACATGAATACATTGGAAGGTCGGAATTGGGGGAAATTTGCGCAGTCAGTATTCAATAAGATTGAAAATCTTCCACAACCGGTTATTGCTGCTGTGAACGGTTATGCGCTGGGAGGCGGCTGTGAGCTGGCCATGAGTTGTGATATCCGGATTGCAGCTGAAAATGCTAAATTTGGACAACCTGAAGTTTTATTGGGTGTGATTCCCGGGTTTGCCGGGACGCAAAGGCTTCCCCGCTTGATTGGAAAAGGGCGGGCAAAAGAATTAATGTTTACCGGCGATCAAATCGATGCACAGGAAGCCTATCGGATTGGCCTTGTGAACAAGGTGGTGCCTGCCTCCGAATTGATGGACGCTGCGAAAAAGATGGCAGAAAAAATCATGTCGCGCGGTCCAATCGCCGTGCAGCTATGCAAAACCGCGGTGAATGAAGGGATGGATATGGATCTTGATTCAGGGCAAGCCTATGAACGAGAAGCTTTTGGAGTCTGTTTTGCGACCGAGGACCAAACAGAAGGAATGAAAGCTTTTGTGGAAAAGCGTCCAGCGAAATTCATAGGCAAATGACTCTTCCGGAAGCGTAATGCAAGAGAGATGTTGGATAGTTGATGTGTGATCAATCTGACATGACAAGCATGAATTGAAAGACAAAATGTAAAAAAGGGAGAGGTTGCAGTAAATGGATATTTTAGTTATATTTTTAAGCCTCGGGCTACTGATGTTTTTTGCCTATCGCGGATATTCGGTTATCTTCTTTGCGCCTGTATTCGCCGTATTGGCCGGTGTGCTATCCGGGCTATCGCCCCTTCCTGCCTACACAGAATTGTTTATGCCCAAAACAGTGGCTTTTGTCAAAAACTTTTTCCCGCTGTTTATGTTGGGCGCCGTATTAGGGAAGGTCATGGAGGATTCTGGGTCAGCCAAAAAAATAGCCCTCCTGATTATTCGGGGATTGGGTAAAGAACGGGCTGTCATGTCAGTTATCACAACTTGCGTGGTCCTGGTATATGGTGGTGTAAGCACTCACGTTGTAGCGTTTGCCGTATATCCGTTGGCTGCTGCTCTGTTTAGAGAGGCGGATTATCCGAAACGGCTGATCCCGGCTTGTATTGGTTTCGGGTCGTGGAGCGTAGCGATGGACGCTTTGCCTGGAACACCGCAGATCCAAAACCTTATCCCAACGAAATATTTTGGAACTACAGCCTATGCTGCGCCGATGACCGGTATTATTGCGGCCCTTATCCTTTATGTTGGCGGCATAGCATATATGGAATACCGGAGGAAAAAACTGGTTGCTGCCGGTGAAGGGTATGGTACCGGACATACGAATGAGCCCGATCCGAAAGCAGTTGATAGCGGCAACCTGCCCAGCGGTTTTGTTGCAGTATTGCCTTTGCTGGTTGTTTTGATTGGGAACTTTATGTTTACAAAATGGATTCCGACTTGGGACCCTTCGATACTTAAGGGGTATACTACCGGAGTGACGATCCAAACCATCACTGGTATATGGGCGCTGATCGTGGCATTGTGTCTCGCCATCATTGTCTGTGTAACCATGAACTATAAAAAATTCGAAAAGGTCGGTGGCTTGGGGAAATGCTCACAGGTTGCTGTGCTGGGTTCCTTGCTGGCGATTATGAATACAGGTTCAGAGGTTGGTTATGGCAACGTTATCGCTACATTGCCCGGGTTTAAGAGTGTTGCCGCTTTTCTGATGAGTGTTCATATCGGCGACAGTCCACTGCTGTCTGAGGCTCTGATGGTAAACGCCATCGCAGGAATGACCGGATCAGCTTCCGGTGGCTTGGGTATTGCCATGGACCTTATGGGTAAGACCTATCTTGACTGGGGTATCCGAGCAGGTGTCAACCCGGAAGTGCTGCATCGTATCGCCTCATTGGCTTCCGGCGGGATGGACACGCTGCCGCACAATGGAGCGGTTATCACGCTCTTGGCAATTTGCGGTCTGACTCACAAACAATCATACAGAGATATTTTTGCGTTGACCCTCTTTAAAACAGGAGTTGCCTTCTTAATGGTTGCTCTCGTTATGATATTTGGCATCGTCTAGACAATTCAAACAGTGAAACAAAAATAGAGTTGGGATGAACCCCTCTTAATGCACAGGAAGTACGGTTAAAACGTACAACCAAGTGTATTAAGAGGGGGGATTTTATGTCGCGAACGAAATAGAATTGATCATTTCGACATCAAGTTGTAAAATAAGCTGGAAGGCTCTGATTATATCGAAGAGAGGCGTTTTTGATGGAAGCATTCTTGTCATCTGCTCAAGCAACGTATTTTCCAGCGGCATTAGTGTTTGCCGGGATCTGGTGTATTACTGGCAACTATCGATTGCCGAGTATCGTCGGGACAATATATTGGTTCATTCTCGTCTGGGTAGACATGTTGTACGGGTCGATTGACAATGCGCCGCTCGGGTTGAATTTCGTGTTTGCATTTATATCCACAGTCTCTCTGGTCGCAATCCCGGTGACGATTTATCAACTTTATAAACGGTTCACAACGTAATACCAATATTGAATACGATGCTGCTAAACGCAGATTTATGTTTGTGTGAAAAAAATAACTTTTTTCTAAAAAGAGGATTTTTTTGTATTAGCACGAAACCTTACTAAGTTATTTATAGTGCAGCAGAAAAGTGGCAAAACCTGACAGTTAAACAGCTGTGAGGGGGAGGAATTCAATGGAAAAGCAGCAAGAAGGAATTGTGATTGAAATTCGCGGCGAGATGGCTCGCGTGAAGACGAGCCGGCATAATGATTGTGAAAACTGCGGCGCTTGCCCAGGCAATTCGGCAATTGTTCTGGATGCTCGCAATCCAGTGGGCGCAAAAACAGGCCAGCGGGTTGTAATCGAAATTCAAGAAATAAATATGCTGAAGGCTGCTTTTATTGTTTATGTGCTCCCTTTGCTGGCTGCATTTGCCGGGGCAATCACCGGAGGTTGGATGGCATCTCGAATGGGACAGGAATCGATTTGGTTTCAAGTAGCGGGCGGACTTGTTTTTTTTGCAATTGCAATCTTTTATATTAAGGTTTTTGACCGCTCTTCCCGTTCCGATGTCGCGATGCAGCCAGTCATCATCCGGGTATTGTCATGAGCCGGTTCCAAACTGTATGGTGTGTGGAAAGACCACATATCTCACTTCGTAAATAGAAGGGGTGAAAGTATGACAATTAGCTTTCGCGGGGGTGTACACCCAAACGATTGCAAAGGGTACTCGGCTGGTAAAGCGATAGAAACCGCTCCGGTACCCGCAAAAGTAATTATTCCTACCAGGCAGCACATTGGTGCTCCATGCTCACCGGTAGTCAAGGTGGGCGATCTTGTGAAAAAGGGCCAGGTCATTGCGGAGACGCAGGCCTTTGTTTCCAGCCCGATTCACGCATCCATTTCCGGAAAAGTTGTTGAAATCGCAGACTATCCGCACCCTGTTTTTGGATCCTGCATGGCGATCGTGATTGAAAGCGATGGCAATGACGAATGGGTGGATGGACTGCCATTGCAGCGTGACTGGAAAGCGATAGAGCCTGCTGATTTGAAAGACATTATCCGACAGGCCGGTATGGTTGGCATGGGAGGAGCGACTTTTCCGACTCATGTAAAAATGTCGCCGCCGCCGGAGAAGAAAATCAACACGTTTATTTTGAACGCAGCGGAATGCGAACCGTATTTAACGGCGGATCACCGGGTCCTTCTGGAGATGCCGGAGGCAGTTGTTGCCGGCTGTCTGATTACCATGAAGGTATTGGGAGTGACCAAAGGCGTGATCGGTATTGAAGAAAACAAGCCAGACGCCATTGTCGTTTTGCAAAAAGCCACGGCCGGAACAGGAATTGAAGTGGTTCCGTTGAAAACCAAGTACCCGCAAGGCGCTGAAAAAACGCTGATCAGAGTCATTACGGGGCAGGAAGTTCCGTCCGGCGGGTTGCCGATGGACGTTGGCGTCGTCGTACAGAATGTAGGTACTGTTGTTGCCATTGCAAATGCAGTGGAACAAGGAATTCCGCTCATTGAACGGGTTACCACAGTGACTGGCGGCGCTGTTGCAGAACCGAAAAACTTGCGTCTGCGGATTGGAACCACCTTTGGGCAAGCGATCGCAATGTGCGGGGGATTCAAAGAAACTCCTGTTAAAATCATTATGGGCGGCCCAATGATGGGTATGGCGCAGCGGACAATGGATGTTCCGATCATCAAAGGGACTTCTGGAATCCTCTGTTTAACGGCTGCTGAAGCGGATATCGGACCCGAGCGCCCATGTATTCGCTGCGGTCGTTGTGTGGAGGCTTGTCCTATGGGATTGATTCCCAGCATGCTCAGCATATTGGGCGAGCGGAATGAATTCCAGGTAGCAAAAGAAGAATATGATTTGCTGGATTGCGTAGAGTGCGGTTCCTGCGTATACACCTGTCCGGCAAAACGCAATATTGTCCACTATGTGAAATTATTAAAAGCACAAAATGCGGCCATGGCCGCCAAGAAATAGGAGGTGCGGCAGTGAGCGCAGAAAGCAAGTTGGAGATCGGAACCTTGGCGGTATCCACGTCACCGCATATCCGCTGTGATGAATCAATCGCCAAAATCATGTGGACTGTTAATGCCGTATTAGTGCCGGCAGCTCTATTTTCCATCTACCAGTTTGGACTTCCGGCATTACGAACCTTGGTTATTTGTATTGCCGTGTCGATGGCGACGGAATATTTTATTCAAAAGTGGCAAAATAAGCCAATTACTGTGAATGACGGCAGTGCGTTTTTGACAGGATTGCTGCTTGCGATGAATATACCGGCGAACATTCCCTGGTATATTCCGGTAGTTGGTTCGGTAGCGGCGATTGGGATTGCCAAGCATACGATGGGTGGTCTTGGATATAATATTTTTAATCCGGCTTTGATCGGGAGAGCATTTTTGCTGGCATCCTGGCCGATTGCCATGACGACATGGCCTACTCCGGCCGGTTGGGCGAATAAGGTCGATGCGGTAACTGCGGCGACCCCGCTGGGGATCTTAAAACTGCAGGGCTATGAAGAACTGGTCAAATTTTTTGGCGATAAAACGGATATGTATATGTCTCTTTTCCTTGGAACAAGGGGCGGAAGCGCCGGTGAGACATCCGCCGTATTACTGCTTCTGGGTGGCTTGTATTTGATTTATCGCAAGTACATCAACTGGCAGATCCCTGTTTGCATGATCGGCACGGTTGGTATCATTACCTGGGCGTTTGGCGGTAATGGCGGTTTGTTTACCGGTGATCCTCTGCTCAATATCTTATCCGGCGGCCTTATTTTAGGCGCCTTCTTTATGGCGACAGACATGGTTACTATTCCCATTACGATTAAAGGGCAAATCATTTTTGCAGTCGGGGCCGGAGCGTTGACCTCGCTGATCCGTCTCATCGGCGGTTATCCGGAGGGCGTTTGCTATGCCATTTTATTGATGAACTGCGTTACGCCGCTGATTGACCGTTTGGTAAGACCAGTGAAATTCGGGGCAAGGAGGTAATGGGGCATGTCTCACGACGAAAATAACAGTATTTTTAAAATCGGGATCAACCTAACGATTGCTTGTTTGCTGTCGGGGGTTATTATCGCCGGAGTCTATAGTGTTACAGCGCCGGTCGCTGCCAAAGAGCGGGTTAATCTTAAAAATAAGGCGATGCAGGAATTGGTTGCCGACGCGAAAGAATTTAAGCCAATTGAAGGAAAAACGGAATGGTATGCAGCCATGAAAGACGGTAAATTGCTTGCCTATGTGGTTCCCGCTGAGAGCAAAGGGTACGGCGGCGCGATCAAAATGGTAGCGGCGGTTTCACCGGAAGGCAAAGCAATTGATTTTAAAATTCTGGTTCATAACGAAACACCAGGTTTGGGCGATAAAGCCGGTCATGATAAATTCCGTAAGCAGTTTTCCGGCAAAGACGCTCAGGCAATGGAAGTCGTAAAAGTTCCGTCTGACAAAAACATTCAGGCGCTGACAGGGGCAACGATTACTTCCCGGGCAGTTACGAAAGGCATTCGTGAAGCTGTCGAAGAAGTTGCCGCTTATGCCGCCAGTCAGAAGAAGTGAGGGGTGCGAATATGAAGAATTTATGGGAAATCTTTTATAAAGGGGTATTCGCTCAAAATCCCATCTTCCGCTTGGCGTTAAGCTTGTGTCCGGCGTTGGCGGTTACTTCGACAGCCACAAATGCCTTGGCGATGGGATTATCGGTCATGTTTGTTATTACCAGCAATAACGTGGTCGTTTCTTTATTCCGCAAGTGGGTGAATCCCAAGGTGCGGGTTCCGGTGTACATTACTTCGATTGCGACCATTGTAACACTTGTTCAGTTGGTGCTTGAGGCTTATTTCCCAATTTTGTTTAAAGAGTTGAGCATCTACCTGGCACTAATCGTGGTATTTGCAATTATTTTGGCCCGTGCGGAAGTGTTTGCTGCCAAAAACACAGTTGTACCGTCCTTTTTTGATGGTTTTGGCATGGGCTTCGGTTTTGCATTGGCAATGGTTGCGATCGGCATCATTCGCGAATTGTTTGGCGCCGGCACGATTTTTGGCATACAAATTATGGGAAGTTCCTACGACCCGGCATTGATTATGATTTTGCCACCGGGCGGGTTCATTCTCATCGGTCTGATGATTGCCTCTTTCAATCTGATTGGCGAATACCAGGATAAAGCCAAAGCGGAAAAACGCAAATTGGCGATACAAAGGGGTGAAGCGTAATGGCTGAATACTTTACCTTATTTATGGGTGCGGTAATCGTCAATAACTTTGTTTTGACCCGCTTCCTCGGCCTATGCATTTTCTTTGGCGTATCCAAAAACTTAAATGCATCAGTCGGTATGGGGATGGCGGTAACCTCCGTCATGACGATCAGTTCCGGTTTGGCTTGGATCGTATACAACTACATTTTGCATCCATTTGGTTTGACGTTCCTGACTACTGTGGTGTTTGTAGTGTTAATTGCCAGTTTCGTACAATTGCTGGAAATGATTATCAGAAAACATGCGCCAACATTATACAACCTGTGGGGGATTTACTTAGTATTAATTGCCACGAACTGTATTGTTTTGGCTGTTCCTTTATTGAATGCAGAATCCAATTTTACGTTTACCAAGAGTATTGTCCATGCAATCGGCTCCGGCGCAGGTTTTGCGTTGGCGATCATTCTGATGGCCAGCTTGCGGGAAAAACTGCAATATGCGGATGTCCCTAAGTCATTGCAAGGTCTGGGCATTGCCTTTATTCTGGCAGGCATGCTGGCGTTGGCCTTCTTCGGTTTTTCGGGCATGATCCCGCTATAATCTGGGAGCAAAGGAGAAAAAATGATGAGTACTTCAGTATTAATTTTGCTTGTGCTGACTACGTTGGGGCTTCTGTTTGGGTTTATATTGGCGTTTGCCAATAAGAAATTCGCCATTGAAGTCAATCCGCTCATTCATATTGTAGAAGACGTATTGCCCAAGGGACAGTGCGGCGCTTGCGGTTATGCGGGCTGTATGGCCTATGCGGAAGCCGTGGTAATGAACCCGGATGTTCCTCCCAACCTTTGTATTCCTGGTAAAGAACCGGTTGCGAAGGCTGTAGCCGAAATGACCGGAAAAGTCGCAGCAGCGGTTGAACCGCGTATCGCTCAGGTGTGTTGTGCGGGCGTTACCGGTAAAGCCGTGAAAAATTATGAATACCATGGGGTTGAGGATTGCGTAGCAGCGAATTTGTTGTTTGGCGGGCCTAAAACCTGCAGCTATGGTTGCCTGGGCTTGGGAACTTGCGTGAAGAAATGTCCGTTTGGCGCGATGACCATGAGTGAAGAGGGCTTGCCGGTGATTGATCCGGAAAAATGCACCGGCTGTGGTGTCTGCGAAACGGTATGCCCCAAAAAAGTAATTGCGATGATGCCGCTTGGCGCGCATGTACGGGTCAACTGCAAGTCGAAAGACAAAGGCGCTGTCGCCCGCAAAGCCTGCAGCGCGGCTTGCATTGCCTGCACACTTTGCATGCGTGAATGCCCGCATGGCGCGATAAAAATGGAAAACAATCTGGCGGTAGTCGATGCGCATGTTTGTATTGAAAAATGTACAGACGCAAAATGTCTGGCGAAATGCCCGACAAAAGCGATTCGCCCGGCGGTACTGGGAATTGTTCCTGGGACAGAAAGCCAGGAAGCGGTAGAAAAAGCTTGTTCTTCCTGCGCAAAAGCAAGTACTCCGACAGCTTAATTCTTTTTATTCCATTTGGGTTTCGCTCCGTTCCGGCGGTCTTTGCACAAGAGACGCCGGAGCGGAGTTTTTGATTATTTTTTGACGGAGTTGCTTGGTTAATGTACAATAGAGAAGAACCCGGCGGCAATGAAAATGAGTAAGGCAAAGGTGAATGGCTTGAAAATATTGACGAAAGCAGATATTTGTCTGATCGGTTTGCTGGTGGTGATTGCTGTTGGCGGGATTGGTTTGGGAATGAACAGGCTTGCCTCTTCCGGATCCGGCGCATTGACTGCGCAAATCAGCGTAGGGGGGACGATCAAACAAACTGTGCCGCTGAGGGAAGGGTATCGTCAAGAGATACAATTGAAAAATGGCGACCATTATAATGTAATTGAGATTGTCAACGGAAAAATCCACATTCGCCAAGCCGATTGTCCCGACCAGCTTTGTGTAAGAAGCGGGTGGATCGGGATTGCTACCCAACAAATTGTTTGTTTGCCCAACCGCGTGGTGATCAAAATAGTGGCCGCGGAGAATGATCTTGATGATATTGCCCGCTGATCGAGGATGAAAATGGATATACGACGAATGATGATATTATCGCTTTTTGTGGCGATAGCTTCAATTTTGCATATTGTAGAATCTTGGTTTCCCTTGCCGTTTCCTATTCCAGGAGTTAAACTTGGTTTGGCCAATGTCGTTTCGATTTTAGCCATTGCATTTTATGGCTGGCGCGAAGCGCTTCTGGTGGCTCTTCTGCGAGTGATGATCGGCTCGTTGTTCGGCGGAACTGTTCTGGGGCCTTCTTTTGCGATGAGCATGGGCGGGGCTTTGATCAGTACTGCTGTGATGGCTTATATCTACCAATATCATCGATCCATATTTTCCATTGTTGGCATCAGCATTATTGGCGCTGTTTTTCATAATAGCGCGCAAATCATAATTGCAGCGTTACTGGTTGTTAGTACTGGGTTATTGTGGTATTTGCCGTACCTTATTTTGTTTGCAGTATTGACCGGTGCGGGAACCGGATTTACCGCAGCTTATCTCTTGCTGAAAATCCCTCGTGATTGCTTATGATGCAGTGAGAGGGATGTAGGACTGATAGGCTGTGCGCAGAATAAATTATGTGTTCGATACGGGAGGGAATACTGTTGCGAGGAAATTCAAACAAAGGGTTTGGAATGTTTCTGTTATTCATGATTACCGGTGCGGTTTTGGGCGGTATTCTGGGGGAAATTATTGCTGGGTCAGGCCTGTTGACCGGGTTAACGCCGTATTTGGTGAAGACCGTATCTATTGTGGATATGGCGCCAACGACAATTAACTTATATGTGGTTAAATTTGTGATTGGCGTTTCTGTATTCCCCAATATTGTCAGTATTCTAGGGATCATTGTAGCAATTTTACTCTTCCGTCGTTTTTAAGGGGGGTTAGTGATGACAATTATTTTAGCCTCTGCTTCGCCGCGGCGGATGGAATTGCTCTCTCAAGTTGGTTGTGAATTCACGGTAAAAGCCAGTGACTACCATGAAGAAAATTCGATTGAGCTGCCGCCGGCTGAACTGGCAGTTCGTCATGCGCAAGCTAAAGCGCTGGATGTAGCCGCAAGATCTTCAGCAGATGATGTTGTAATTGGCGCAGATACCATGGTTGTTTTGCAGAACCGTATTTTCGGCAAACCGAAGGGCTTGAAGGATGCCAGACGAATGCTGGCGGAATTATCCGGTCAGGAGCATCATGTAATAACCGGTGTTGCGGTAGTACGCGGCTCAAAGGTTTTTACTGATTTTGCAGTGACTGTCGTTCACATGCGTCCCTGCAGCATGGAAGAGATAGAGCGTTATCTGGCCACAGGAGAATATCACGATAAAGCCGGGGCGTATGCCATTCAAGGCTATGGCGCTTTATTGATCGACAGTATCAGCGGATGTTATTCCAATGTAGTTGGTCTGCCGTTAACAACCCTGGCAAAGTTGTTACAGAAAGCAGGCGTTAACCTATTATGACTACAATGGAAGCCGTCAAACCGCTGACAATAAAAGAATTACCGGTCGATGAGCGGCCAAGAGAAAAAATGCTGGCAAATGGCGCACATCATTTGAGCAATGCCGAATTGATCGCTATATTGCTTCGAACCGGCACACCCCAAGAATCAGCGCTGCGTTTGGCAGAACAACTATTGTATAAATACCGGGGATTATCAGGACTAAGCGCGTTATCGCCTCAGGAAATCAGCCAAATAAAAGGGATCGGCATTGCAAAAGCAGTGACCGTTGCCGCTGCAGTTGAATTGGGGAAACGGATCAGCATTCTGCCAATGGGCGATCGACCTGTTATTCGATCACCTCAGGATGCTGCGGATTTGATGATGCCGCGCCTTCGTTACGAAAATAAGGAACATTTTATTGCGTTGCTATTGTCAACCAAAAACCATGTTTTGGCGATACCGACCATTTCTTTGGGGAGTTTGAACGCATCAGTGGTTCATCCGCGTGAATTATTCCGCGCCGCAATCAATCATAGCGCTGCATCGGTTATTTTGGTTCACAATCATCCGAGCGGAGATCCTTCTCCGAGTCAGGAAGACGTCACACTGACAAAACGATTGATTGAAGCAGGCCGGATTTTGGATATTTCCGTTCTTGATCATGTCATTATCGGTGATGGAAGATATATTAGTTTCAAGGAAAAAGGAATAATCTAATCGTCTCTGCTGACAATTTTGGCTGGTTAGCATATAATAGGGGTACATTATGAAAGGGGTTTTTGTTTGTATGTTTAAATTTCTAAGTTCTTTTTCACGGGATGTAGGTATCGATTTAGGTACTGCCAATACACTGGTACATGTTAAAGGAAAAGGGATTGTTCTCCGGGAACCATCCGTAGTGGCTATTCTTCGTGATACCGGCGCAGTTCTGGCTGTTGGGGAAGAAGCGAAGCAAATGATTGGCCGCACACCGGGCAATATTATCGCAATACGACCGTTGAAAGACGGAGTGATAGCTGATTTTGATGTTACGCAGGCCATGTTGAAATACTTTATCCGTAAGTCTATTGATACCAAATCTTTTGTACGTCCAAGGGTAGTTGTCGGAGTTCCCTCAGGAATAACAGAAGTTGAAAAACGGGCGGTTATCGATGCCACAGTACAAGCCGGCGCCCGGGAAGCATATTTGATTGAGGAGCCGATGGCTGCGGCGATCGGAGCCGGATTACCGGTTCATGAACCGACTGGCAACATGGTTGTTGATATTGGCGGCGGCACAACAGAAGTCGCGGTTATTTCCCTGGGCGGTATTGTAACCAGCCGATCCATACGGGTTGGCGGCGATGAGATGGATGAAGCGATTGTTCAATATATCAAGCGTACGTATAATCTCATGATTGGCGAACGTACGGCTGAGGCGGTCAAAATGTCGATTGGGTCGGCTCTTTTGCCTGCCGGCGGTGAAACGATGGATGTCCGTGGGCGTGACCTGGTGACCGGGTTGCCAAAAACACTGAACATTAAAGCGGAAGAAGTCCTTTATGCGCTCAGTGAGCCGGTTGCCAGCATTATTGAAGCGGTGAAGGTTACATTGGAAAAAACCCCGCCGGAGCTGGCATCCGATATTATGGACCGGGGGATCGTGATGACCGGCGGCGGTTCTTTGTTGCGCGGACTGGATCTCCTCTTAAGCAAGGAAACCGGCATGCCCGTGCATATTGCGGAAGATGCGCTGTCTTGTGTGGCTATTGGTACCGGAAAAGCGTTGGAAAGTATTGAAATTTTAAAGCGAGTGATTATGTCACCCAAAAAATTAGGATAGAGAGGGGCCGAAAGAGTGCGGTTTTTTTACAAAAAGGCAGCAATCATTTCGGCGGCCGTTTTGACCGTCATTCTGCTGACTGTTTTTTCAGCACGCGAAACGCAAAAATTTCCTTTATTTGAGAAAACCGTTGTTACGATACTGGCCCCGCTTGAATATGCAGCCGCAAAAACAGGCTACGGATTTCGACAGATTGGGGTGTTTTTTGGAAACCTTAGCAGTGTATACCGGGACAACGAAACGTTGCGGGCGCAAAATGAACAGTTACGGCAAAACGAACTGAATGTCACCGAAATGATGGCGGAAAACGCCCGGTTGCGTGCGCTGCTGGATTATAAGAAGGCTTCGCCGCAGTTTACAATGGTGACCGTTGCGGTGATTGGCCGCGACCCGGGAAACTGGACAAACACAATCGTGATCAATGGCGGCAGTAATGAGGGTATAAGAAAAGATATGGCAGTTGTGACTCCCCAAGGCTTGGTTGGCAGCGTCGTCCAAGTGAATGCCAGCCTGGCGAAGGTCCAGTTAATATTGGATCCGCGTAGTGCTGTTGGGGTGCTGGTTCAACGTCCGGAATCGAGAGTGGCGGGCATTGTCGAAGGCAACGGCGCACAACCCATGGCGCCAAGGATGAAAAACTTGGCTCGGGATGCAGACGTTATTACCGGCGATAAGATTATTACTTCCGGTTTGGGGGGCATTTATCCCAAAGGGTTATTTGTTGGCGAAGTGATTGATGTCGTTGATGATGCGGGCGGATTGTTGAAGTATGCTGTTTTGAAGCCTGCGGTCGATTTTGGCCGTTTGGAGGAGGTAGCGGTGATTATTCACTCCTCTGATCCAGCTGCCGCCGGGCTGAAAGGGGACTTTCCGTGATGCGGGCGGCATTTTGGATGGGATTCATACTAATCCTGCTCGTTATACAGGCAACGATCCTACCGATGGTGTTTACCGGCAGTCATCGTCCTGATTTTTTACTGGCAGCGGTAGTTTCTGCCGGATTGTTATTTGGCAAAGAGACAGCAATTGGCGTGGGCTTTTTTGCCGGCTTGTTTCAGGATTTGGCTTCCGGAAATATTTTTGGCTTAAACCTTTTGCCTAAAATGCTGGTTGGATATCTTTTTGGACTGGCTGAACGCAATGTGTTTAAAGAAAGTATCCTATTGCCGCTGTTCGCTGTAATGGCGGCTACGGTGATTCAAAATCTCTTTACCATGTTTTTTTTAATTCTGTCCGGATACCCGGTGGGGATTTTTGAATATTTGCTTCACCAAATCATGCCGGTGGCGTTTTTTAATATGCTGGCAGCAATTCCTGTACATTATGTCATTTATCATTACAGTCGTCGTCAGGTGGAATAACTTTGAATTTGTTTCGCAAGAATAAGGGAGTGTTAGTCATTTGCTGGTAAGAAATTTGCAAAACCGGTTACAGATATTAGCGCTTCTAGTAGTGCTTGTTTTTTTGGTATTGGTCGGACGGGTAGGATATATGCAAATTGTGCAAGGCAAGGTATATACCCAGTTGGCGGATGGCAATCGCCTTCGTTTGATCCCCGTAATGGCGCCTCGCGGCACATTTTTTGACCGCAATGGCATTTCTATGGTTTCCAACCGGCCAGGGTTTACGGTTTCACTTGTTCCGGTTGCAGGCCCGGTCAAAGAGGAAGTAATTTCGCAATTGGCGGCCATCTTGGGAATGAGTGAGACGGAGATCAAAACTAAGATCAGCCAGCAGACAAGTTCTTTTGATCCGATAAGGATTAAGGCGGATATCGGCCCGGAGATTGTAACCAAAATTGAAGAACGCCGCAGCGAAATGCCTGGCGTAGTCATTGAAATTCAGCCGATCCGCCATTATGTATATAATGAATTGGCTGCTCATGTTTTTGGTTATGTCAGTGAAATTAATGACGATGAGCTGCAGAAAAAATCTGCAACAAAGTATAAGCCACGGGACATTATTGGCAAAACAGGCTTGGAAAGTGTTTATGATGCTGTGCTGCGAGGCGTTGACGGCGGCGGGCAGGTTGAGGTGGATGTGACCGGCCGTTCTGTTCAGGTGTTGGGAAGAAAAGAACCGACTCCCGGAAATAATCTCGTACTGACAATTGATTATCGAGTTCAGAAAGCGGCAGAAGCTGCGGTCGATGAGCAATTGAAATATTTGCAGACTAATTCGAAATTTACCCGGGCTCGTGCCGCAGCTGCGGTTGCGGTCAATCCGCAAACCGGCGAAATACTTGCCATGGTTAGCCGGCCCACGTTTAATCCTAATTTGTTTTCTACCGGGATCTCTTATAAAAACTGGCAAGAGTTAAATGAAAATCCGCATCATCCAATGGATAATAAAGCGATTTCCGGCGAATATTCGCCAGGATCGACGTTTAAGATTGTGAGCGGGGCGGCAGCTCTGGAAATGGGAAAAGTAACTCCTGAAGAAAAAATCTTTGACTCCGGCCAGCATTGGCTGATCCCAAAAGGAAACGCCGAAGGCGAAGCATTGGGTTGGATTAATTTTAAAGAAGCATTGTCCAAATCAGACAATGTATATTTTTATGAAATGGGAAACCGTCTGGGTATCGACAACTTGGAAAAATACGCCCGCATGTTTGGATTAGGCCAGTATACAGGAATTAATTTGCCGGGCGAATCAGACGGGCTGGTGGCAAACCGCCGCTACAAAGAGAAAGTATATAAAGAAGACTGGTATTTGTCGGAAACATTTGATGCGGCGATTGGGCAGGGCTTTCAGCTGGCCACGCCTTTGCAAATGGCAGTATTAATCAGTGAAATCGCCAATGGCGGCCATCGATACCGTCCCTATTTGGTGAATAGGATTGTTGCGCCTAATGGTGAAATTGTTAAGAAATTTGTTCCGGAAGAAACAGGGAATATCACATTGTCCGCCAGTACGCTGCAATTAATTCGCGAAGCATTGCGGGAAGTTGCTCAGGAAGGCGGAACGGCCGGTGACACGTTTACTAATTTTCCTATTAATATTGCCGGGAAGACCGGCACTACGGAAAATTTTCATGGCGATGACCATGGCTGGTTTGTAGCTTACGGGCCATATGAAGATCCACGGGTAGCCGTTGTCGTGATTGTTGAACAAGGTGGATTTGGTTCTTCTTCGGCGGCGCCAATTGCCAAAAAGATTATGGAGGCTGCATTTAATTTGAACCAGCCGAACCAGGGAGAAGCGCCGAGAGTGTATAAAGCGCACACGGTTTTGTAATGAAAATACGGCAGTTCTTGATCTTTGTTTAAGAATTAGGTTTATGCATGCAGTCCGATGGATGCGTTCTATCGCTGCAGTGCATTCAGGAGAATAATCATGCGACAAGAAATCATGTTTAAGGGAGTTCGGGGAAATTTACAACTGATTTTCTCAGACAATATCGATTTTAGCGAAGTGTTACACCAAATTCGGACAAAACTGGTTGTGGCTGCTGATTTTTTTGGTGTTGGCAATATGATTCAGGTGCCGATGGCCAAGCAACGGTTAACCCAGGAAGAACAAGCGCAGCTTACTGCTGTTTTTTCCGAATATGGTTTGTTATGGGAGTCTGTCGATGGTGCGGCACAAGCACCTGTACCAGAACAACTGACAATTCAAGCAGATCAAGCAGAAGACGATGTTGGAGCTCCGCAAACATTAATCATTGAAAAGACGCTGCGAGGCGGACAAAAAGTAGTTTCCGATTATTCTGTTGTTGTGTTCGGGGATGTGAACCCCGGCGCGGAAATTATTGCCGGTGGTGATATTATTGTTTTGGGCGCGTGCCGGGGGATGGCGCATGCCGGCGCACATGGCAATCGGCGTGCCACCATTAAAGCGGACAGACTATTGGCCAGCCAATTGCGGATTGCCGATGTTATTTCCCGTTCACCGGACCAGTTGAATGATCCTGAGCATCCGGAAATCGCCCGTATTGTTGATGGAATAGTAATGATCGAACCAGCAGAACAGCCATTGGAAAATTGAGGAGGATTACAACATATGGGAGAGGTATTGGTAATTACTTCGGGTAAGGGCGGTGTAGGTAAAACTACGACTGCGGCCAACCTGGGGACAGGTTTTGCCTTGACAGGCAAAAAAGTTGCGTTGATTGACGCCGATATCGGTTTACGGAACCTGGATGTCGTGATGGGGCTGGAAAACCGGATTGTATACGATTTAGTGGATGTAGTGGAAGGCAATTGCCGCTTGAAGCAAGCCTTGATCCGTGATAAGCGGTATGAAACTCTCTATCTGTTGCCGGCTGCGCAAACGCGGGATAAAAATGCGGTGAACCCGGAGCAGATGAAAAAGTTATGCGAAGAATTAGCCCGTGATTTTGATTATGTGATCATTGACTGTCCGGCCGGCATTGAACAAGGATTTCGCAACGCCATTGCCGGGGCTACCGAAGCAATCATCGTTACGACTCCGGAGGTGTCCGCAGTCCGCGATGCAGACCGTATTATCGGCTTATTGGAATCCGAGGGGAAATCGAACCCCAAATTGATCATTAACCGGATCCGTCCGCACATGGTAAAAAAAGGCGATATGATGGATATAGATGATATTATCGATATCTTGGCGATCGACCTATTGGGCGTTATTCCGGAAGATGAGTATATTGTCATTTCCACAAACCGCGGAGAGCCTGCGGTCACGCATCCCAGTTCTCTGGCTAGTACGGCTTATAAAAATATTGTTAGGCGCCTATGCGGCGAAAATGTACCACTGATGTCGATGGAAGTTCGCACCAGCTTTCTGAGCAAAGTGAAGAAATTTTTAAAATTATAGGAAGGTGACTATGATGCTTGACTTGATTATGAAATTATTCGGCAAAGAATCTTCCGGTTCTAAAAATATTGCAAAAGAAAGACTACGATTGGTTTTGGTTCATGACCGCGTGAATGTTTCTCCTCAATTCATGGAAACGTTGAAAGACGACATGATTAAAGTCATTTCAAATTACATGGAAATTAATGAGCGGGACATGGAAGTCAATCTAACAACTTCCAAATCGTCCGTCGCTCTGGTTGCCAACATTCCCGTGAACCGTATGAAAAGGGGACCGATGGCGATGAAGTAAGTGCTCGCTTGCTTGACTGGACGCCGGTGAAAAATACCATTATAATATACAGAGTGCAGACAATGCTGCAGTATGTTTTAATGCTCAGGAATGGAAGGTAAGTGGGTTGAGAAGATGCTGAACCGGCGTTTATTGAAAAATCTTGACGTCGTCTTAATCGGCGTTACAGTGCTCTTGATTTTAATCAGTCTTGTGGTGATCGCCAGTGCGACGCATGCGAATTTATCGAGTGAAAATCGGTATTTGTATGTGCAGCGGCAGGGCTTGTTCGCTGTTATTAATCTGTTGATTATTGCGGCGATGTTGAATTTTGACTACAAAACTCTGGAAAGATTTGCGGGGCCGTTGTATATTATTAATGTGGTGATGCTGCTGGCGGTTATGTTCGTCGGACAATCTGCTCTGGGCGCACAACGATGGATACAGCTTGGACCGATTAGTCTCCAACCTTCAGAATTTTCCAAGTTAATTATGATTATTGCGTTGGCTTATCTTTTGGACAAAAAATCCAGCCATCTGGATACTTGGCGGGATATCATCCCTATTTTCTTGTTTGTCGGCATTCCTTTTCTGCTGGTTTTGAAACAGCCGGATCTTGGAACTTCTCTTGTTTTTCTGGCTATTATGTTTGGTATGATTTATATTGCAGGGATTCGCACAAAACACCTGATGATGATTTTTGGCGCTGGTTTGGCGATCATGCCCGTATTTTGGCATTTTCTCAAAGATTATCAGAAGCAGCGGCTCACCGTTTTTATTGACCCTAACGTAGATCCCCTCGGGTCAGGATATCATATCATCCAGTCGAAAATCGCAATCGGGTCCGGGATGCTGTTCGGCAAAGGCTTGTTTGCGGGAACGCAAAGCCAGCTCAATTTTTTGCCGGAAAATCACACAGACTTTATTTTTGCTGTGATCGGAGAAGAATTGGGGTTTGCCGGGGCTTTTGTGGTGTTGCTTCTGTATTTGATTTTGTTATACCGGGGCGTAAAAATCGCTGATGCAGCCAAAGATAATTTTGGGACGCTGCTGGCGACAGGCATTACGTCGATGCTCACTTTCCATGTGTTGGTGAATGTTGGAATGACAACCGGAATTATGCCGGTTACCGGGATCCCTTTGCCACTAATGAGTTATGGTGTGAGTGCACTGACGACGAATATGATGAGTATTGGCATTCTGCTTAATATTTACATGCGACGGCAAAAAATTATGTTTTAGCGATTGCCCTGGCTCTTTCTAGCCGGGGCTTCTTACTGAATAGGTATGGAATACAAAAAAATGGAGGCATTTATGATCAATCGTTATCCTGACATACTGCGACAGGTGCTGAAACCTGCCCGCTATACCGGCAATGAATTGAACAGCGTGATCAAAGACCCTTCTCAGGTGAAGGTCAATTTTGCCCTGGCGATGCCCGATGTGTACGAAGTGGGTATGTCGAATCTTGGGCTGAAAATTTTATATGAGGCCTTAAACCGGCAGCCTGATATTGCCGCAGAACGGGTTTACGCTCCTTGGGTGGATATGGAAGCGGCGATGCGTGAACGTAAAATCCCACTCTTCGCGCTGGAGAGTTCTCGCCCGATTAAAGAACTCGATCTGCTGGGATTTACACTGCAGTATGAATTAAGTTATACGAATATCTTGAATATGCTCGATCTTTCCGGCATACCTCTGCTCACTTCCGACAGAGACCTATCTCATCCTTTTGTGGTTGCCGGCGGGCCTTGTGCTTATAACCCGGAGCCGATGGCCGAGTTTCTCGACTTTTTGATTCTTGGTGAGGCGGAAGAGACGATTGTGGAAGTATCGCAGGCGGTTGCGGCGTGGAAAGAAGCCGGCCGTCCGGACGGACGCCAGGGGTTGTTAAAGATGGCAGCGCTTATTCCAAGCGTTTATGTTCCATCATTTTATCGAGTGACTTACAAAACGGATGGAACTGTACAACAGGTAACTCCGACTTGCCCTGAAGCCTCACCGGTAATTTACAAGCGAATTATTGAAGACTTGGATCAAGTGGCTTTTCCGACAAAACCGGTATTGCCTTATCTGGAAATCGTGCATGATCGCATCATGCTGGAACTATTCCGTGGCTGTACCCGCGGCTGCCGGTTTTGCCAGGCCGGGATTATTTATCGTCCGGTTCGCGAACGCCGCTTGGAAACCTTGCTGAAGCAAGCTCAGGAACTGGTTGATCATACCGGTTACAATGAAATGTCGCTGGTATCATTGAGCTCTGCGGATTATTCGCGGCTGCGCGAGCTTGTTTCTGCTTTGAGCGAACGTTACAAAGATCAGCATGTCAGTGTTTCGCTGCCTTCGCTGCGAATAGATAGTTTTTGCATTCAACTCGCCCAAGAACTTCAGAAGGTTCGCAAAAGCGGTCTGACATTTGCACCGGAAGCGGGTACGCAACGTCTGCGGGATGTCATCAACAAAGGCGTGACGGAACAAAATTTGGAAGATGCTGTCGGCGCGGCGTTTCGGGCCGGTTGGTCGGCAGTAAAACTGTATTTCATGATCGGATTGCCCACGGAGACCGATGAGGATATCCAAGGAATTGCGGAGTTAGCCTACTCCGTAAAAAAATTATACATGCAGATCACCGGCCGCCGGGATATCAAAATCACTATCAGCGTAGCTTCCTTCGTACCGAAACCCCATACCCCGTTTCAGTGGTATGGACAAATATCTTTGGCAGAGATGGAACGGCGACAAAAGCTGCTGCGTTCTTCAATCCGTGACCGCAGCATTACGCTGAATTGGCATGATGCCCCGGTCAGTATGATTGAAGGGGTCTTTTCGCGCGGCGACCGTCGTCTGGGAAATGTTATCCTAACGGCTTGGCGCAACGGAGCGAAATTTGACGGCTGGTCGGAACACTACAAACATGACGTATGGGAGCAGGCATTTCGGGAAGTTGGCCTTGATCCTGCATTTTACGCCAGCCGGAACCGGGAATTGAATGAAGTTTTGCCGTGGGATCATTTAAGCGCCGGGGAAGATAAGGATTTTCTCATCCGTGAATACCACTGCGCATTGTCCGCAGAGTGCACGCCTGATTGTCGGCGAGGAAGCTGCAGTGCCTGTGGCGTTTGTCCAACTTTGGGAACAAAGATTGTTGATTGGGGGAACGCGGAACATGAGTAAATTGCGATTAAAGATCACCAAAGGTGAAGAATTGCGTTTTATTTCCCATTTGGATTATGTGCGCGCGATCACCCGAGCAGTTCGGCGAGCCAAATTACCGGCTGCTTATTCCGAGGGTTTCAATCCGCATATGAAGGTTGCATTTGCGTCTGCATTGGCAGTAGGCGTGACTAGTGACGCAGAGTATATGGACCTTGACATGGAAGAGCAGATTGAGCCAAGTGAGGTAATTGCGCGTTTGAACGCCGTGTTGCCGCCTGGAATACAAGTGCGGGAGGCTGGCTATGTAGACGAACGGGCTGCGGCGCTGATGGCGGTAGTAGATCAGACCGATTATCAAATTATGATCCCTGTTACGGGTGCTTTTTCGGTGGCTGACGCACAAATGAGTTTGACGCGTTTTGCAGAAATGGAAAAAGTAGTGTATGTCCGGCATTCGCCAAAAGGAAAACGCTTTATCGATCTCAAACAATATATTGCGCATCCGCTGGAGATGGAAAATACGCCGCAAACCGTCCAATTAAGCCTGTCGATCAAAATGACTTCCGGCGGCAGTGTGAAACCGTCCGAAATTTTGGATGTCCTGGTTAGCGACTTTGGTTTTCCGGTTCAATCGCAGACGGCCCTGATCCACCGCACGGCCCTTTGGGCTGCTGCCGATGGAAAACAGGTATCGCCATTGGCGTTGGAACAGCCATGACCAAAACGATTATTACTTCTATCGGCCTGGAAGAAACACGTATGGCGCAGCTGGAAAACGGCGTATTGATCGAAACGGCAATGGAACGCTGTACGAGCACCCAGACAGCAGGTAATATATACAAGGGAAGGATAAAGAATATGCTTCCCGGCATGCAAGCCGCTTTTGTAGATATTGGCAGAGAGAAAAACGCTTTTTTGTATATCGGAAAAACATATCCGTATATTGGCGGATTGACGGATCCTGGGGTTCCATTAACCGAAGGACAGGAAATCATCGTTCAAGTGAGCAAAGACGCGATTGGGGCCAAAGGGCCCCGTGTGGTTACGGAATGGAATTTGCCCGGACGGTATCTGGTTCTGATGCCAACGGCCAATCATATTGGCGTTTCCCGCCGGATTGAAACGGAAGAAGAGCGGGAGCGTTTGCAACTTGCAGCGCAAGAGATTTGTCCTGCGGGGATGGGGTTGATCGTTCGGACTGTGGCGGAAGGCAAAACGGTTGATGACTTGCGCAAAGACGTAAATTACTTGTACAACCTTTCGGCAGCTTTGGTTGCACGGGCGAAAAGGTCCTCTGCGCCAATCCTGCTTTACCGGGATGTAGATTTGATTATACGTTTGGTACGGGATACTTTTGATGACAGCGTCGATGAATTTATCATCGATCAGCAAGAAGCATACAACCGTGTACGTGATTTGGTGAAAATTTCTGATCCGGACTTGTTCTCCCGCATACACTTATATCAGAGCGATAAAGATGTTTTTGTCCATTATGGCGTTGAAATACAATTAGAGGATCTTCGCCAACGTGAAGTCAGGTTGAATTGTGGTGGTTATCTTGTCATTGACCGCACGGAAGCGTTGACAGTGATTGATGTGAATACCGGTAAATTTGTCGGCAATACCAATTTGGCGACAACAGTCTTCCAGACCAATTGCGAAGCTGCCAAAGAAATTGCCAGACAAATCCGGCTGCGTGATATTGGCGGTATGATCCTAATTGATTTTATTGACATGAATCAGGAAGAACACCGGCAAGCTATTCTCAGCTTGCTTGAAGAACACCTGCATAAAGACCGGACCAGGACCAACGTTTATGGATTTACCGCTTTGGGTCTTGTTGAAATGACACGCAAAAAAGTACGTCAGGATATGGATACAACAATGTATGAGGCCTGCAGTTTCTGTGAAGGGCGTGGAAGGTTATTATCGCCGGAAACGATGGTGATCCGGATTAATCGGCAATTGCGAAGGATTGCCGCCGGGCAGCGAACTTCCGGAAGTTTCCTGCTTCAAGCGCCCAGCCGGTTGACTTCAGCGTTGTCGCCGGAGTGGCTGTCAAATGCAGAACGGGATTTATCCTTATCACTTCAGCTTGAATTCCGGACAGACTTGCAGCCGGAAGTGTTCACTATTTTGCGCTCTAAAGGATGAAGGATTGACAAGCAATTGTGCATGTGTTACAATTTTAATCTGTAGACGACTGTTTCTACACCCAAACCGCTCGGAGAGGTCAGCAAACCCGTTTACGGGTACCACATTCGGCGAGTCTGTACTGAAGGGGGTGCATTTATGTACGCAATTATTCAAACTGGTGGAAAACAATATCGGGTTAGCGAAGGCGATGTTATTTTTATCGAAAAGTTGGAAGTCGCTGATGGCGATCCGGTAGAATTTAACGAAGTTCTTACTGTGGTAAAAGATGGCGAAGTTTTGTTTGGCAAACCGTTAGTGGCTGGAGCCAAAGTGACCGGGCAGGCAGTTGCTCAAGTTAAGGGCAAAAAAATCCGCGTCTTTAAATACAAAGCAAAAGCCAACTATCGCAAACGCCAAGGACATCGTCAACAGTATACTAAAGTAGCGATAGAAAAGATTGAAGCATAAGATTTATTATGATTACGATTAAGATTGAACGCGATCACAAACAGGCAGTTGCAGGTTTTCGTGTGGAAGGACATGCCAATACTGCTCCGCATGGACAAGATATTGTTTGCGCAGGGGTATCGGCGCTGATACAAACTTCTGTATTTGGCTTGGAACGCTATTTGAAGCGGGAGATCACACTGCAACAGAACGGAGCCAATTTTGCTGTTCAGCTTGTTGGTGTACCGGATGATCAGACGCAGGCTATATTAGAGACGATGATATTGGGATTAACGGAAATCGTAAAGTTAAATCCCCAAAATGTACGAATTTTGGAAAGCAGGAGGTGAATTGCAGATGTTTCAACTGAATTCATTTGATTTACAGTTATTTGCTCATAAAAAAGGGGTTGGAAGTTCACGAAACGGCCGTGACAGTGCGGCGCAACGTTTAGGAACGAAAGCCCATGATGGACAGCTTGTTACCAGTGGCAGCATCATTGTTCGCCAAAGGGGTACACGGTTCCATCCCGGACATAATGTAGGGGTCGGCAGTGACTACACCTTGTATGCGAAAGTGAATGGTCGGGTTGCCTTTGAACGCAAAGGGCGCGATGACAGACAAGTCAGCGTTTACGCTGTTGAAGAAGCTATGTAGCAAGTACAAGCGCCTGCGGTCCAATCGGCCGCAGGCGCTACTTTTTCAAGACCCGTTGACTTTGTTAAAGGGATTTATCTTTAGAAGCGCGAATTTTTGATAACAACAGGTTATCCTCCGATTATTCCGGCACGAAAGGAATGGTTGCCTTATGGCTGAAGAGGAAGTATGTTCACAATTAATTCGCCTATTGCGGCTTCAACGGCATGATTTCATCAATCACCTGCAGGTTATCCATGCTTTGGTTCAATTGGGGCGGGGCGAAAAAGCGCTGCAGTATATTGAGGAGACATCAAAAAAAATGGAGTTGCTGGATGAATCTCTGTTTCGCCACAAGCCTCAGACGGGATGCCCTCCACAACCAAAAATTTAATGAATTGTATGGCTGCGCCATAACAGAGGAGAAAACAAAATGTTTATTGACAGAGCAAGAATCAATATAAAATCCGGGGATGGCGGGGATGGAGCATCCAGTTTTCGGCGGGAAAAATATGTTCCCAAGGGCGGGCCTAGCGGCGGTGACGGAGGCCGGGGCGGCGATATTGTATTTGTCGTTGATGTAAACCGTAATACGCTGCAGGATTTTCGTTATAAGCGGCACTTTAAAGCGGACAGGGGCGGCAACGGAGGTACGAAAAACATGTCTGGACAGACGGCAGTACCAATGGAGATTCCGGTACCGCCCGGAACAGTGATCAAAGAGGAAGCCACTGGCAATATTTTGGCCGATTTAACCCGTCCCGGACAACGATTTGTTGCCGCCAAAGGCGGGCGGGGCGGACGGGGCAATGCACGCTTCGTATCCAGTGTTCACCGGGCGCCGACGTTTGCGGAAAAAGGCGAACCCGGAGTAGAAACGTGGCTGACAATGGAACTGAAACTGATTGCCGATGTGGGCTTGCTTGGTTATCCCAGTGTTGGAAAATCAAGCATTCTATCCCGCGTGTCGGCGGCAAAACCCGAAGTGGCGGCATATCATTTTACTACACTGAGCCCCGTACTGGGCGTAGTGAGTCTGGATGGAGAGCGCAACTTTGTGTTGGCGGATATCCCCGGATTGATTGAGGGCGCTCACCAGGGTGTGGGCCTTGGACATGAATTTTTGCGCCATGTTGAAAGAACAAAAATTCTGATTCATGTGTTGGATGTTTCTGGCAGTGAAGGCCGTGACCCAATTGAAGATTATCATAAAATTAATGAAGAGCTGCGATTGTACAGCGAACGTCTGGCGAACAGACCGCAGATTATTGCAGCGAATAAGATGGATTTACCGGAAGCAAGGGAGAATTATGCGAGAGTCGCCGACTACATAAAAGCGCAAGGTCGTGAAATTTTTCCGATTTCTGCCGCTACCGGGGAAGGCATGAAAGCGCTTATGAACCGGGTCAGCGAACTATTGGCGAACTATGTCGAAGAACCCGAGCAAATAGAAACAGCTAAGGTGTACGAAGCAAAACCGGAACCTGAGTTTTCCATCCGGCGGGAGGACGACGGAGCGTTTGTCGTGGAAGGCAGGAATATCGAAAAATTGGTAGCGATGATCCACTTTGATGATGATGAAGGCTTGCGTCGTTTCCAACTGATCTGGCGTCGGCTGGGCATTGAAGAGAAATTATTGGCACACGGCATCAAAGAAGGCGATACGGTGCGAATTGGTATGATGGAATTCGAATTTAGAGCATAACGCTAGGAGTCTATTGCTTTTGCAATAGACTTCCAATGAAATAATGAGACGAGTTGAAAAAGCATCAGGCGCAAGCAAGTAAATGCAGCTGTGGTTGCGCAAAAGAACTTTTGCAACGATCTTTTAGGAGGACGATTGTTCTGGAGACAGCATTGACGGGAAAACAAAAACGGCACCTGCGAGCGATGGGGAGTTTGTTGGAGCCGATCGTTCAGGTGGGAAAGCTGGGAGTAGTTGAAACGGTGATTATAACCGCTCGTGAAGCCATTGGCCCCCGAGAATTGATCAAAGTGAAGGTATTGACAAATTGTCCGCAAGAACCCGCAGAAGTGATGGAGATATTAGCGGACAGGCTGGCGGCCGAGCTGGTACAGGTGATTGGCCGCAGTGGATTATTATTTAAAAGAAATGTTGATAAACCGAAAATTGAACTACCGTAAATAGTGAGGGAGAAAAGGGATGCTAACAAGAGAAAGCCTAACGGAGGCCCGCAGGATTGTGGTCAAAGTGGGAACCAGCACCTTGTCGCACAATACCGGTAAGTTGAATTTTATGCGGATTGAAAAATTGGTCCGTGAATTATCTGATCTAGCCAATCAAGGAAAAGAGATCTTGCTTGTGACTTCCGGCGCTGTAGGTGCTGGAATGGACCGTCTTGGACTTAAGGAAAAACCTAAAACCATTCCGCAGAAACAGGCTGCGGCTGCAGTCGGTCAAGGCATTTTGATGCATACGTATGAAAAGCTGTTCGCAGAGTATGGGCAGGTAGTGGCGCAAGTTTTATTAACACGTGCTGATTCGGTGAACCGCAAGCATTATGCCAACTCTCGCAATACCCTGTTGACGCTGCTTGATATGGGAGTGATCCCGGTTATCAATGAAAATGACGCGGTATCGATCGATGAACTTAAAATCGGTGATAATGATACGTTATCCGCCATGGTAGCCAGCATTGTTGATGCGGATCTGCTGATTATCCTTTCCGATGTAGAAGGGGTCTATACTGCAAACCCGCAGGAAAACCCGGAAGCAGTCCTTATTCCGGAGATCACCGAAATTTCAGCGGATATTGAAGCCCTGGCCGGAGGAGCAGGATCGCTCCGTGGTACCGGAGGAATGCAGACAAAAATCCAAGCTGCCAAGATTGCTGTGAATTCCGGCGTTGCGATGGTCATTGCTTCCGGCGCTAAGGATGGCGTCGTGCGTGCTATTTTGAACGGAGACCCGATTGGCACGATTTTTCTCTCCAAGGAGAACCGGCTGCATATAAAAAAGCGTTGGCTGGCTTTTGGATCTCGATTGCGGGGCGCGATCGTTGTTGATCAGGGATGTGAAAGGGCTCTGTTAAAAGGGGGATCCAGCTTACTGGCTGCCGGGATTGTAGCCGTTGAAGGTGATTTTGAACAAGGGAATACAGTGCGTATTCTAACAGCACAAAGGCGGGAAATTGCCAGGGGTATCAGTAACTACCCAGCAGCAGACGTGCGAAAAATTATCGGCGTCCATACTGGTGAAATTGCCGGGATATTGGGCGGAAAGCTTTATGACGAAGTGATCCATCGGGACAATTTGACGTTGTTGGTATGATTTTAATCGATAAGGGGATGTGACGCCAATGAGTTTTAGGCAGGAACTTGAACAAAAAGGGTCGCAAGCCAAGAACGCGGCGAGACGGCTGGCTTTTTTGGCTTCGAGCGTGAAAGATCACGCGTTATATGCTATGGCGGATAGCTTGGAAAAGCATATGACCGGTATCTTGGCGGCCAATGCGCAAGATATGGAAGCCGCCCGCAAGCAAGGTTTATCCAATGCTCTGTTGGATCGGCTGTTGCTTACGGAAGATCGTGTCCGGGGGATGGCGGATGGCTTGCGCCAAGCTGCGGCATTACCTGATCCGATTGGCGAAGTTCCGGGAATGTGGAAGCGTCCTAACGGCCTGGAAATCGGGAAAATAAGAGTACCGCTCGGCGTAATCGGCATTATTTATGAAGCCCGGCCCAATGTTACGGCGGATGCGATCGGCCTATGCTTGAAATCAGGCAATGCAGTGCTTCTGCGGGGTGGTTCAGAGGCGATTTCGTCAAATATTGCCATTGTGCGGGTTCTTACCCAAGCGGCCGAAACTGCCGGCATCCCCACGGGAGCGATTCATCTCATCGAAATAACGGATCGCAGTGCTGTTGACTATATGCTGAAGATGAACCAATATCTGGATGTTATTATTCCCCGGGGCGGTGCAGGACTCATTCGTACGGTAGTGGAAAACAGTACGGTGCCTGTCATTGAGACCGGCAGCGGCGTCTGCCATACGTATATTGATGTAACGGCCAATTTGGACATGGCGCAGGCGATCGCCTTTAACGCCAAAGTTTCCCGGCCGGGAGTCTGTAATTCGATGGAAACGTTGCTGGTTCATGAAACAATTGCTGCCGCATTTCTCCCCTCGATGCTGTCTCGTTATCATGAAGCGGGGGTAGAACTGCGCGGTTGTGATAAGACACGGCAATACCACTCTGCGGTTTTGCCGGCAACGGAGGAAGATTGGGCTACGGAGTATCATGATTTAATCGTATCAATCAAAGTTGTTGCCAGCCTGGATGAAGCGATCGATCATATCGACCGGTATAGTACCCGTCATTCAGAGGCAATTGTCACCAGCGATTATTTTAACGCTCGTCGTTTTCAACGGGAAGTTGATGCAGCGGCTGTCTATGTGAATGCCTCCACCCGGTTTACGGATGGCTGTGAGTTTGGATTTGGCGCTGAAATTGGCATCAGCACGCAAAAATTGCACGCGCGCGGTCCGATGGGTTTACCGGAATTAACGAGTATCAAGTACATTATTTTTGGCGATGGTCAAATCAGAGAATAAAGAAAGAAGTAGAACCTGATCCGGATATAGCGGTCTTTTGACCGCTATATTTTTTGCTCAGCAGCAAAATGTCACAATTATTTCACAGGTAGCGGATTGATTGGGCGGATGGAAACATGTACACTGAAAGTAAGGCGAACATGGAGGTGTCAGCATGCAGGAAATATGGAAAAAAAGTTGGCGTTACAAAAATTGGATTATTATTGTTTTGATTTTAATCGCAGCCGGTTGGGGCGGCTATACGTATTACTATAATAAGAACGCGAAACCAGTTTCCACAGGTACGGCGGTAGCAATCGAGCGAGGCGACATTCTGGCTTCAGTCTCGGCAACCGGAACCATCTCGGCGGTGAATTCGGTCGATGTCAGTTCCCGTATTACCGGATTGATCAAACAAGTTCATGTCAGAGAGAATGACCGGGTAAAGGCTGGACAAGTATTGATCGTGTTGGATGATACCAGTCTTAGGAGTCAACTCAGCCAAGTGAAATCACAGTTGACCAATGCTTCATTAATCTATTCGCGAAGCCAGCGGTTGGCAGCGATCGGCGGCGAACCGACACAGCAGCTGGATACAGACCGGATGAATTACGAGGTGGCTCAAGCCGCTTATGAAAACTCTTTGTCTCAATTGGAATATACTGTTATTACCGCGCCGATTGATGGTCAGGTAATTGGCAAGCCGATTCCGGCCGGACAAACGGTCGCGCCGGGTATCTCCAATCCCATGGTATTGCTAACTGTGGCGGATTTATCAAAAATGCAAATTCAGGTGCAGGTGGATGAAACAGATATTGGGAGAGTCAAACTCGGGCAAAAAGTTGATTTTACAGTGGATGCCTATCCGGGCAAAACGTTTGCCGGTACGGTAACGCTCATATCGGAAAAGGCGGTCATACAACAGAATGTAGTATATTACACAATCTATGTCGACGTAGAGGAACCACAAGGATTATTATTTCCAACCATGACCGCCAGGGTCACCATTAAAATCGGCGAAAGCAAGAATGCTCTATTGGTGCCATTGTCGGCTATTAAGGAAACGAAAGGGCAAAAATACATACAAATCGTGGTCGATGATAAACCGCAGAGCGTTCAAGTCCAGCTTGGCCTTTCGAACGATGAGAAGGCTGAAATTATCAGCGGGGTCAAGGAAGGTGACAAGGTTTGGCTGCCTGGAAAATCAGCAGGAACTGCGGGACAGGCTGCGCCTGGCACAACCAATCCTCTTCGGGGATTAAGCCGGTAGCGATGGAGGGAAAAACATGGGGATCTCGCTTAAGGACATAACCAAGGACTATGTTATGGGTGATAACGTTGTACATGCCCTGGCAGGAGTAAACCTGGAAATTGCCAATGGTGAAATGACAGCGATCATGGGGCCGTCTGGCTCGGGAAAGTCTACACTAATGAATATTTTGGGCTGCCTCGACCGTCCGACCAGCGGATCGTATCGCCTGAATGGGCGCGAGGTGGCTGCGTTAGATGATAATGAATTGGCAAGCGTGCGCAACAAGGAGATCGGCTTTGTCTTCCAAACGTTTAACTTGCTGGCACGGATGTCAGCTCTGCAAAACGTTGCATTGCCGATGGTATATGCCGGAATTGATAAAAAAACACGCATGGAACGGGCTCTGCAGGCGCTGACTTCGGTAGGTCTTGCCGACCGCAAGGATCATCAGCCGAATGAATTGTCTGGGGGACAGCGGCAGCGTGTGGCTATCGCCCGAGCTCTCGTAAACGATCCTGCCATTATCATGGCTGATGAACCGACTGGAAACCTCGATACCAAATCCGGTGATGAGATTATGGATATTTTTTGCAGGCTGAATCAAGAAGGGCGAACGATCATTCTAGTGACGCATGAACCGGATATTGCGGAATTTACACGCCGGATCCTGTTATTTCGTGATGGAGTATTAGTCAAAGATGAGGTCAGACAGGGGGCGAAAGCATGTTCTGGGAAAGTGTGATCATTGCTTTCGAAGGGTTAAGAGCGAACAAGCTCCGTTCTGTTCTTACCATGCTCGGGATTATTATTGGGGTCGGCGCTGTCATCGCCATGGTGGCGATCGGCATCGGCATGCAGCAAAAAGTGGAAAACTCAATTGCCGGACTCGGCAGTAATCTGCTGATCGTTGTTCCGGGAGCTGCTTCACCGTCTGGCGGTGTCCGCTTAGCCGCCGGTTCCAATATTACATTAACTTACAAGGATGCGCAGGCAATTGCGAGGGAAGTGGACAATGTAAGTGCCGTAGCACCGGCAGTCAGCCGTCAGTTTCAACTGGTTTTCGGCAATCAGAATTGGCAAACCAGCGTGCAGGGATCGACGCCGGAATTTTTGGATGTGCGCAATTGGAATATCTCATCCGGCAGTTTTTTTAGCAGCAGAGATCTGGATGCGCGCGCTCGTGTGGTCGTGATCGGACAAACTCTGGTCACGAATCTGTTTGGCGATATCAATCCTGTCGGCCAAACAATCCGAATTAACAAGGCTCCCTTCAAGGTAATAGGCGTATTTGAAGCGAAGGGTCAGAATGCAGCCGGACAAGACCAGGACGATGTTGCAGTGATTCCTTTGACAACGGCCCAGGATCGTCTGATGGGAATCACTTACGTCAGTAACATTAATGTTCAGGCGGACAATGCAGATGTAATTGACCAAGTCCAAAACGAGATTACTTCGTTACTGCGAATTAGACATCGTATTCAGCCGGGAGCGCCAGATGATTTTACGGTACGGAATCTGGCGGCGATTATGGCGACTGCTGCGGAAACAACGGGGGCCATTACAACGCTTCTGGGCTGCATCGCCGCGATTTCCCTAGTGGTAGGGGGCATCGGAATTATGAATATCATGTTGGTATCCGTTACGGAGCGAACGCGGGAAATTGGTATCCGCAAAGCGCTTGGCGCCACTTATCATAATATTTTACTGCAATTTTTGATTGAAGCGATCGTGCTGGGGGTCACCGGCGGATTACTGGGCATTGTTCTTGGCATGGTCAGTGCACATATCATTTCAACGGTGGCAGGCTGGAATACCGTTGTTTCGTTTTCGGCAATTTTATTGGCGTTTGGCGTTTCTGTAGCAATTGGCTTGTTTTTTGGCATATATCCGGCCCGAAAAGCTGCGCTCCTTGATCCGATAGAGGCTTTGCGGCATGAATGACAGGCGTTTTTTTCAATGCGCCAAAGAGTATATACGGGGTCTGTATGGGTATTTTCAAACGGAGAAAGGCCGGCATGATTTACTGGACTATTTGCGTGCGGTACTGATCATTGCCGCTCTTATTGCGGGCACATTGATTTTATTAAAACAAATAATGTAATTGATTTTCTTCCGGCAGGCGTAATACTGGATTACAATTTTGCATTGACACTGTACGAGTTGTTTGATTATCTGCTATAATAAAGGGCATATATGCGGACTTACTTCGAACTATGGCCTGTTTCACCCCTCGGGGACCCCTAAGGGGTATTGCAGGCTATTAACGAAGATCATTTGCTTGTATAGCGGAAAGAGGCCTGAATGGAACAGAAAAAAAGAAAGATCGGCATTATGGGCGGCACATTTGATCCGATCCACATCGGCCATTTGGTCACTGCTGAGGCAGTACGCAATGAATATGGTCTGGACCAAGTGCTTTTTATTCCGGCGAGCAGCCCTCCCCATAAACAAAACATGGATGTGACGCCGGCTATTCATCGTTATATTATGAGCGTGATGGCAACTTACTCGAACCCATATTTTTATGTTTCTACAATTGAAATGGAGAGGCCGGGACCATCATTTACGGTAGATACGATCTTAGCTTTGATGGAACAGTTTGGTGAGCAGACGGAATTATTTTTTATTATGGGTGCAGATGCCGTACAGGAATTGCCTACATGGAATAACGTTGACCGGCTGTTGGAATTATGCCCAATTATTGCAGCTGCCCGCCCCGGCTGCAGCAGTGCGATTGACGGGATTATTCAATATTTTGGATCCGTTGGTCAAAACCGGATTCATCGGTTAGTGACGCCGGAACTGGAAATTTCATCCACAGATATTCGTGAGCGGGTTAGAACAGGTCACTCAGTTAAATATATTGTTCCGGACAGTGTGGAGAGTTACATTTTAAAAGAAGGATTATATCGGGAATGATGTTGACTATTGAATATGCTTTGTCGACGCTGTCAGCCTCCTACATGGAGGCTTTTGTCTTGACGGAAACGGGAGCTTATCAAAGAGGATATTCCGGCGTGGCGACGAATTTTATATTACGGTGATAATGAATGATAGAATATGAAGCGGTTGCCGAACAATTACGATCGCAATTATCAGAAAAACGATACCTCCATTCCATTGGCGTCAGCCGGACAGCGGCCTGTTTGGCACGGCAGTTCGGCGCGGATGTGCAAAAAGCCGCATTAGCAGGGCTGTTGCACGATTGCGCACGTGCCTTGCCGGACGAACAACTGCTTTCAATAGCGGAAGAATGGGGTCTGGGGATAGATCGTATAGAACGTGAAACCCCGGTGTTGCTTCATGCAAAATTAGGATCTTTGCTGGCTGCAAGAGAGTATGGTGTGAATGACAGAGAAATTTGTCGGGCGATTGCTTTTCATACGACTGGCGGACCAGGAATGACGCTGCTTGACGAGATTATCTATTTGGCGGATTTTATAGAACCGTCACGTTCTTTTCCGGGAGTGGAAGAGTTGCGGAATTTAGCGGAAGAAAGCCTTCATGGCGCTTTATTGGCTGCGTACAATCAGAGTGTGATCTATATTTTGCATAATGGTGGACTGCTGCATCCGGATACGGTCGCCGGCCGCAATGAATTGGTGATGCAAAACCGGCGAGAATTAGGGAGCGGGGGATCATTAGATGAGTGAAATTCGAACTCGTCGGCCGCGGCGACGCAAAGTGCGTTGGGGACGGGTTTTCTTATTATTACTTTTTTTAGGGGTTATTATCGGATCGTTGGCCTGGACAGGAGTTTATGCGTATAAAACTTTCTTTTCTTCGCCAACTACGGCTGTTACTCAACCAGGCAAACCTGCATCACAAGCGAAACAGATCAATATCTTATTGCTTGGACTTGACGAAGGTGATAATGAACATCCCGGAGCGCCGCAGCGTACAGATGCAATGATTGTTGCCAGCATCAAACAAGATACTGGGGCAGTTACACTGGTATCCATCCCTCGAGATACCCGGGTAATGATCCCGGACCATAAGGGGTATGAAAAGATTGCCCATGCTTATTACTACGGCGGTCCTGACTTAGCCGCTAAAACGGTCGAGGGTTTGCTCTCTGTGCCGATTAACTATTTTTTTGTGATTGACTGGCAGGCATTCATTAAGGTTGTCGACATTCTTGGGGGATTAAATCTATATGTTGAACGCGATATGCATTATGATGATCCATACGCGGATCTGCATATCCATCTTCTGAAAGGTTTTCAGCATTTGGATGGGCAACGGGCCGGAGAATATGTACGGTTTCGCAGTGATGAATTAGGCGATATTGGCAGAGTGCAAAGGCAACAGCGTTTTTTGAAAGCGATGAGCAATACTTTCCTTCAACCCGGAACGATTTTCAAATTGCCAGCCCTGACAAGCGCCGTGAAGCAGCACGTGAAAACTGACATGACGTTTTGGTCTTATTTTCAAGCGGCGCGCGGCTTAAGAGCGGTGTGGTCGGGAGAGGTGCAGGCCGTGATGATTCCAGGAGCTTTTTCAACGATCAAAGGAGTCAGCTACTGGGTCCCTAATCAGGAGCAAACCGAACGGTTGACTGAACGACTTCTGCAAGAATCAAATGCCGTGGTTACACCGGCAGGACTAGTATCGCAAGCTTTCAACGGAAGCAATGCCGACTAGCAGGAAACTTGCCTGCGGAACAGAATAGAGTATAGTGTCAAAGAAAAAGGTTAACAATGAATGATTTTTCATTCATAGGAGGAGAAATATGGTAGAAAAAATGATTCACTTGCCGGAACTCATTATGGCGGCAGCCAGTGAAAAAAAAGCCCAGGATATTGTGGTTCTGGACATGCGGGAAGTGTCTCCAGTGACTGATTATTTTATTATCTGCAGCGCGAATTCAACAACCCAAGTGCAGGCTATTGCCGATAATATTGAAGAGAAGCTGAAAGAACAGGACATTGTTCCGATACATAAAGAGGGCTATCGCGGTGCACATTGGGTATTACTTGATTATAGCGGTTGTGTAGTGCACATATTCCTGGAAGAGGAACGAAGATTTTATAATTTGGAAAGCTTATGGAGCGATGCTCCCGCACGGAAATATGAGGCGTAGGTGATAATTTTGACCGAATTGAATAAGCCTGTGTTCAAACCGGGTGATGTGGTGACGTTAAAGGTTGCCCGGATGACCGAATTCGGCGCGTTCCTGGATGCCGGTACCGGTCGCACGGCGGATGATATTTTGCTGCATAAAGTGCAGCAATTGCATTCTGTGGCTGTGGGCGATGAAGTACAGGTATACCTGTATAATGATCCCAAAGGCCGTCTGACGGCCAGCATGCGCCTTCCTCAGATGAAAGAAGGCCAGATTGCCAGGGTTAAAGTTTTGAATACTTCCCGCGATGGCGCTTTTGTAGACATCGGCGCGGAACGGGGCGTGTTTATGCCTTTTTCCGGTATGCGGGGTAACTTGAAAAAAGGCGATATGGTCTGGGTAAAGCTATACAGGGATAAATCAGGGCGGCCGGCTGTCACGATGGAAGTGGAAGATGAAATGCGTCGCGCTTCCAGACCGGCAACTGAAGCAAAGGTTGGCGATACGGTCACCGGATCGGTGTATAATTTTACTGATCAAGGCGCGTTTTTGCTTACCAGTGAACGCTATATTGCTTTTTTGCATCTTAATGAAATGATAAAACGGCCGAAAGTTGGGGAAGAAGTAACTGCAAGAATCACTTTCGTTCGTGACGATGGCAGAATCAATGTTTCCACGCGGCCTTTGAAAGAGGAAGCAATTGATACGGATGCAGAGAAAATTATGGTATTGTTACAGGGACGCGGCGGTAAAATGCCGTACAGCGATGAGACCGGACCTGAAATTATCCGTCAAAAATTCGGCATCAGCAAAGCAGCTTTTAAACGGGCATTGGGTCGGCTGTTCCGAAGCGGATTGGTAGAGCAGCGGGAAGGCTGGACGTATCTTCTGAAGAATAATCCCGATGAGGCACCCGTGCCAGCCAATGATGAAACAGTCTGATCGATCATAAAAAATTGAGATCTGACTAGTTGACACGGCGACGCGTCATACTATATAATAACTACTGTTGACGGGAAATCGTCACCGACAATTGGGGGTATAGCTCAGCTGGGAGAGCGCTTGAATGGCATTCAAGAGGTCAGCGGTTCGATCCCGCTTATCTCCACCAGGAAACACACGGGTTTGCAGAAATGCAGACCCGTTTATTTTTGTATTATGGCCTTATTTATGGCCTTATTGAGTTTTTGAGATAGTAAATAAGCATAAATAATGGTGAATAAACAAGAAGAAGCGGGCTAATTTATAGCTCGCTTCTTTGCTTTTTTCTCGGCGTCATTCAGAGCGCCCTGAAGATAGGTGTCTATGGTCTTGGCGGTTTCTTTTTCCGCTGCCGGAACAGCATGAACATAAGTTCCTAGCGTGGTTGTGATTTTGGCGTGGCCCATTTTAGCGGCAATGGTGGCTGGGTCGGTGCCAGCAAGAGAAAGATATGTTCCTGTCATATGGCGTAGCGTGTGCGGCGTTATGTGCGGTAGATCATGTTTTACTAAAAACTTCTTAATCCATGTGTTGAAGCTATGTGGGTGGGCTGGTGTTCCGTTCCATTGGGTGAATAATTTGCCGGATTCGGTCCAATCATCGTCGCCAACGTTGGCCTTATGATCATTTCGGATGCCCTGATAAGCTTCGATGAGTGCCATTGTTGAAGGCGGTAGGCTCACTGGCCTAGCACTGCTCTTGTTTTTTGGGGGCTTTATTACAATTTCACCCGGAATATATACGTTCGCTTCGACAATGCTGACGGTACAGCCTTTGAGGTCGATGTCATCAGGCGTGCGGAGGCCGAATATTTCTTCACGCCTTAAGCTCCCGGCAAGGGCAAGATATACCATCACTTGATATTTTATCGGTTCGCTCTGTAGATGATATAAGAAGAGCCCCAGTGTGTCGCGGTCGTATATATCCGGCTTTTTCGCATCTACTTTTGGCATTGTTATATTTTTGCATGGGTTGGTGTTGGCCATGTTCCATTTCACTGCGGAGTGAAACATATTGTCCAAAAGAGTAAGATGCTTTTTGACTGTGTTTCCGGAAAGTTTATCTTGGTCGCCAGGAGTGTTCACTTTGGGCTTCTTGCGGCGACCGGCGTTTGGATCATTCTTTATTCCGGCCTTCTCAAGATTGGCTTTGAAGTCGAGAATATGGCGCGGCTCTATTTTATCTAGCCGTAACCCTCCTAGTGCTGTTTCAATGCGGCGGAAAAGGAAATCATAATGGGAAAGGGTTGTTTTTTGGCGTTCTTCGTCAAAGTTATTCTTTTTCCAATAGGCATAGAACTGGGATAAAGTCATTTTTCCGCTGCTGGCTTTCTTGCCGTTGGCTATTTCGGCAGCGTACAGAGTCCAAAACTTATCGGCTTGACGTTTGCTGGTGGCCTCCACTACCTTTCGATGGAGCACTTGCTTGCCTAGTTGGTCGTATCCATCTGACACGGTTAGACGCCAAGTTGTAGCGCTGATCTGGGCTACTTTCGCGGGCATAATCCTTCACCTTCCTTCATAAAAAAACGTAGAGACTCTCTGATGGACAAATACCGGGAACATCGAGAACAAACTTTTGAAAGCGTTGGTATTGCTAACTTTTCTTGTTCCAACTACCTGATTTTTATCGGAAACATTGGCAATTTAACGGTAACAAAAATGGGAACAAGTTGTCAAAATGCTTTCATTCGTTATCTAATTGTTCTTTTTTTCTTGTCACGGTGTCGCTGCTGTTTTGCACGGTTTTTACAGGTATCAGAGCAATATATTGCATCTTCTCTTGTTGGTATGAAATGCCGATTACAACCTTTGGCGGAGCATTTGCGTGGGATGATATCGCCAGCAATGTCTAAAGAAAGGAAAAAATATATTAATCCAATTAAAGAATTATTACTAAAATTAAAAGATATTTTCCCGTTATTAATCTTTATCTCAGGTGAAATGGCAGAAAGTTTTATTGAAAAAAAGCATTCGACTATCTGGTCTAGAAATTGGTTGCCAAGTTGTTTTGAAGCTATCTTTGCAAAATTCCTTAGTTTACACCTTCTGAAGGCATTGAAAATTGGTTCAATATCTTTCACATAATTGGCGTTTGGGAGTTCTGTCTGTATTTTATCGTACGTCGAAACATCTGGTGAAAAAGATGCACTTGGAAGGTTAGGAACTTTTTCATATAAAAAATCAAAAAAACCATAGTAATATAAGGTTTCAATTAATTCAACGTTTGATAAATAATCATTGGTAAATGCTTCAATACCTTGATACTTATTTTTAATAATATTTACTGCATTTACAATAAATTTCATTATGGAGATTTCTTCTTTAAATTCGATCAAGCTACTTACTGGCTTTAAGGAGGGGTTTAGTAATTCTCCATCTTCATTAATTAGGTTCTCGGGTAATTCATCGAATAATGGTTCGGTTGACGGCGATATATAATCATCCTCAGAGTCATCTTTTGCAAATCTATTCAATGTTCCAAAACGCTCAATCCATCTTAATAATTGTTCAGTATTTTTATAGTCAAGCGATAAAAAAAGGTTATGAATAAAAATATACTGTTGCGTGTTGACCGAATCTCCTAGTATTTCATTTATGATATCCGGTGGAATTGGATTGTTGTAATAATAAATAGGATCATATTCTTCAATAACTGATTTTTCAGAAATGCAAACGATATTGTTATATACATCAAAATTTTTAATTCTTAACCAAGAACCACCAATAAAATCTAATTTCAACATAATGCACCTCATTATTTTTATGCGTAACCCAAATATAACACTTATATGCTACGAAAAGACATGTTATTATGTACACAATAGTACATAACACAATAATATCATGGAGGGGTTATTATGACAAGACGCCAAATAGACAAACCAATGGCAGTAACGATTGAAACGGCTGGCCAACTACTTGGCATTTCACGAAGCCTGTCATATCAAATGGCCAAAGAAGGAAAACTGCCTACGATTAAATTAGGCGAGCGACGTTTGCTTGTTCCAATGGTTGGACTTGAAAAATTGTTAAGCGGGAAGGAGGGATGAACCTGTGAAAACGGAAAACGTCGTTTCAATGAAAACCGTAAGTGAAAAGCAGCTTGCTGAAATCTGGAACCTTAAACCTTCAACTGTCAGATTAATGAGATTGCGTGATGGATTGCCCCATGTATGGGCTGGTAATCGAGTTCGATATCGCTTGGAAGCCGTAGAACAATGGTGGAAAGAGCGAGAGACGGCTTCCACTAGTGCTGCGAATAATGTTGTAGGTTTTGGCAAGATTCGCGAGGTGCGACGATGAACGCGATGGACGACGATGATGTCATTCGGGCAATTAAGGAAAAGTATTCGATTTTAGACGCGCTCCGTGAAGCTGGCCGCGATATTAACCGGGAACATAAAGCGCTTTGCGTGTTCCATTGTGAAAGTAACCCGTCAATGCACGTTTATGAAGCCAAAAACCGAGTTTTCTGCTATTCATGCAACCAAGGAGGGGATGCCATCAATGTGTTTGCCGCTGCAAATGGGATTACCAACAAGGAAGCAGTAAGGTTACTGGTAAATCGCTTTGGGTTGGGACGGCGGAACAAAGAAGCGAACGCTGTCTCGGACGTTGTACTGCGGGGCGTGCAGCCGCCTGATATGGTAAGTTATGTTTACACTGATGAAACAGGTAAGCCTCTCTTTCGATCGGTAAGGACCTGCAAGCAAGATGGCAGCAAAACCTTTTCCATGGAACAGGCAACGGAGGCAGGTGGTTGGACCAAGGGCGTTAAAAACGTTCGCCGTGTTCTCTACCGCTTGCCTGATGTACTGCAAGCGATAAAAAATGGGCAGACAATTTTTGTGGCGGAAGGTGAAAAGTGCGCGGATGCTTTGGCCGCTGTGGGCCTGCCTTCCACCACAAATGCGAATGGTGCGAAAAAGTGGCAAGAAGCGGATACGGAGTGCGTACCTATCGGCGCAAGCATAGTGATCTTGCCGGACAATGACAAAATTGGCCGTGAACACGCTGAACAGGTGGCATATAAACTTCATGCAAAAGGCTGTAGTGTTAGAATCGTAAGGCTGCCGGATCTTGATCAGTTGACAGTCAAAGGCTTATCAGGGCCGGACAACAAAGCGGATGTTGCAGACTGGCTTGCTGCCGAGCATACAGCGGACGAGTTGCGGTTATTGGCAGAACGAACAGTTTTATGGGAACCAACGGCCGAACCGGATGCGGATTTGCTAGATAAGCTTAAAGAAAAGCTCGCGGGGACCGGGTTTGCCATTGAGAAAGGCGCTCTTTGTCAAGTGAAAGTAACACAGGAGGGCGAGCAGTTAGTCAGACTTTGTAATTTTGTCGCCTGGCCGGTCCTGGAGGAAGCGCTTGACGATGGAGATGGGCAACGGAGGCAGTATAAGTTTCGTTGTCGTCTGGCCAGCGGCCAGTCGTTACCCGAGGTGGCGGTATCTTCGGAAGAATTGGCAGCGCTGAATTGGGTTGTGAACAAGTTGGGCATTCATGCCATAATACAACCAGGGCAAGGGCGCAAGGATCAGCTTCGAGCGGCGTTTCAATACTTGGCACAAGGTATTGAAGAAAGAACCGTTTATACTCATACGGGATGGCGTAAAATTGCCGGGCGTTGGGCCTACTTACACGCTGGTGGCGCGATCGGAGCTAAATGTGTTGCGGTCGATTTGATGGGCAGTGGTGAATCGTTGCAGCGTTATAGTTTAGCTGCAGAGGGAAGCTTTAAGGAAGCGGCTGATGCTGCAATTGAGTTTATGGGTGTGGCCGTTCCGAAAATAGCATTTTCCCTGTTTGGCGCCGTGGCGCTTGCACCTTGCCGTGAAATGCTCAAAAAATCGGTACCATTGGACTTTTCATTGTTCCTTGTTGGGCGGACAGCTTCGGGCAAGTCGTCAATGGCAGCACTGGCATTGAATTTTTTCGGAGAATATGACACTACCGATTTCCCGGCCAATTTCCGGCAGACGGTAAACAGCCTCGAGAAGATGGCATTCACCCTTAAGGACTCATTACTTGTAGTCGATGATTTTTACCCGGCACAAACACGGCGGGAGCGCGAAAACTTGAAAAGCGCTGCGCAGGCCCTTTCCCGAGCTTATGGTGACGGAGCAGCCAGAATTAGGATGCGTTCCGATATGAGCGTAAGGCGAGGGTATACGCCGCGTGGATTGTCGATATGCACGGGCGAAGAAAAACCCGATATTGGGGAATCAGGACAAGCTCGCGTTGTCTTTTTGGATGTGACACGCGAGGATGTTTTTTATGACGAAAAGTTGCAACCCCTTCGGCGCAAAAAGCATTTGCTCAGAGTATGGATGCAGAATTATCTAGTGTGGTTGTCCGATAACTGGGAGCGGTTACAAAGCGAAGCCATTGATGAATATCGGGCGCTGGAAGAAGAAATGGCAGGCTCAATCGAAGGTGGTCGTGTGCGGAAGGCAACAGCAAAATTGCTGTTAGGCGTAAAACTTGGTTTGCAGTTTATGGTTGAACGACAATGCCTGGCACAAGGAGAGTCGTCACGCTTGTTCGAGGAAGCGAAATTGGCACTGATGGCAGTGGCCGAGGAAAATATCAAAGGGCTAGCTCAAGAAAAGCCCGTCGAACAATTTTTGGCAGCATTGCACGAGCTGATTGCTACCAAACACGTATTTGTTGCCAGTAAAGATACTGAATCGCTTAGCAATGGCGCGATAGGGGAACGGGACGGGGACATGCTGTACTTGCTGCCTAACACGGTTTTTGAAGCGGTTCAACGTCATTATGCGGGCATGGGTCTTGTTTTCCCCGTCGGTCAACGGACCCTTTGGAAACAATTGGCATCAGAAGGAATTTTAGAGCATGACAAAGACCGGAACACGTTGAAACGGCGAATGAAAATGCACGACAGCAAGCTTATGAACGTTCTGGCTTTGCCTGTGAGCGCCGTGTTTGAAGAGTGAAAAGCAGTTGTTCCCGTTTTTGTTCCCATTGTTTTGTTTTTGTTCCCGTTCAAAAACCGAAATGGGAACGAAAAATACATATAAATATAGGCATTTCTGTGGGCTGTTCCCGTTGTTCCCAGTCGTGGGCTGGTAGGTAGTGTGCTGCGTTTTCTATAAGAGGTATCTAAATGAAAAGTGGTATTGCAAGTTGTCATAAAAAGCAAAGGGTTAAAGGATTATGCATAGCTTGTAGACCTCTTGTTACACCCTATATTATTATTGCGTGTGCCAAAAGTGCATACAGAGAGACATTCATCAATGATCGGAGGAAGAAAGGATGGATCAACAAAAAAGGCTATTGTTGTACACTTGTCCGGGATGCGGTCGTCAAATTTACACGGTGCCGAACGCACGGATATTCTGTCCGAAATGTAAGATTTAGTTCCCAATCCAAGCGCCAAAATGCAGGTAGCGCGAAAAACAGTGATGAATGCGGAATGTGAGATATTCCGCTTAATTCGATGATGGCAGGTGAATACAGATGAAAGGTCATGGCGAAAAATTTACTCGCAAACAGGAAGTTGCCATTGTGGCATTGTTGATGGCTCCTAATATTGCCGAGGCAGCAAAGCAAACAGGGATAAGTGAGTCGACGCTCTGGCGGTGGTTGCAAAATGAATCGTTCCAGCAACGGTATAGAAAGGTAAAGTCGGCAGCGTTAGGACAGGCTGTGGCGCAAATTCACGCCGCGGCCAGTTCCGCGGCACTGACATTAAAGGACATTGCCTGCTCTGAAGAAAATCCAGCGTCAAGCCGGGTGAGTGCAGCAAAAAGTATATTGGAATTAGCTTTCAAATCTCACGAAACGGAAGACTTGGAATACCGAATGGCAGAGTTGGAAAAAATCATGGAGGAGGTTTTTCTGAATGAAGAACGCAAAATTAAGGATCAACGCATTGTCGGAAAAAATTCAACAGTTGAGAGAATTGAAAAATGCTGCGGAAGCAAAAAAATATGAAAAGGAAATGGAAAAATGTATTGAAGCCTTCGTCAAAGCGGATCCTATTGCAATCGAACTGATAAGAAAATTGTATAGGATACGATTGCGAGAAATTAATGAGTCTGATTTGGCACAGAATGAGGAGTGGGGTAGTTTAAAGGCAATGCTCGATGAACGGAGGAGGATATTTATTAAAGAATATTGTAAACGAAGCTGCTAAAATTTGTTTATACTTTCTGCCTTTCGGCAAGTGTTATGTTTGATCCGATCAGTAAAAAGAAATCCGATAAAATAAGTTATAAAGAAATATGGTAAAACAATTTATAGCATCTGTGGCATCAACCATAGGATGTTATTTTTTATATGAGTTATCTTGCCGTCATGAAAACAAAAGCGTATAATCATAATACGAACAAATGTTCAAATTGGCAGTGATTTGATGACGAGAACGATCCTACACGTCGATTTGAATAATATTTATGCTAGCGTTGAATGCTTGTATCATCCCGAATTACGCGGTTTTCACGTGGCTGTAACTGGCGATGTAGAAGCACGACATGGCATTATATTGGCTAAAAATCAGTTGGCCAAGCAGTTTGACGTAAAAACCGGTGAAGCCATCTGGCAGGCAAAACAAAAATGTCCCAAGTTAATCTGTTTACCGCCGGATTGCAGTCGAGCTTGATGATCTAGCAGCAAGATTGGAAAAAATTGAGGCTGTTATCAATGAGAAAGAAAAACGGAGGGGGTGAGGAAATGAATTTCAAAAACTGAATGACCAAAATTGAACAGCTTATAGCAGAGACGGAGCAAGGCGAAACGGATGTTTTGACGCCGTAAGAACGGGAACGATATGAAATTTTAAAGGTTGCTCATGAGAAAGCGAATCCTCACAATATGAATTATTTTGCATCATCGGAATTCAAAGAATATCGACGTCTGTTATTCAAAGCGGTCCAGGCAAGTGTTGAATGGGAATAAAAATTCATATGAAAATTAGGATAGTTGTGTACTTACAGAATTCGAAATGGCAGTTATATTAGAGTGGTCAACGTGATGGTTCTGTTGACCAGAACTAATATGTTATTTTTTTGTTAACCGGCAGGAAATAAAAGTACTTCTGGCGAAATAAGAGAGCCGGAAAGCATAACGATATTGATGTTTGAAGATTTTGACCTATGTTGAACAAATAGCTTGACTCCCAAAAAAAGTGGCGATAAGATGGTAACGAGAGTTTTGGGGTTTTACAATAATTTCATATTGACGTTTGGCAAATCTATTGAAAGATAGAGGCGCAAAGCTATGGGTCTAACGGCACGTGCCTATGATCGCCAGGCCGCACACCCTTTTGTTGTTGGTATTATTGCGTTGCCAGGTGAATAGCCTGGCTTTTATTTTTCTGTAATATTTTTGCAGCGTTCAGAAAGGAATGGGAGCATGTTTGACCTTCATACGCATATCCTGCCGGGAATTGACGACGGCGCCAAGGATCTGGAAACCTCTTTGCTGATGCTCCGCATGGCGGCGGAGCACGGCACCAAGAATATCGCCCTGACGCCCCATGTTATTGAAGGGGAGTGGCTGCCGGACTGGGAGCGCATTGTCGCCGCCTGTCATCGTCTGCAAGCCGCAGCGCAGGAGCACAATATTCCGCTCACCTTGTACCCCGGCGCGGAAATTGCCATCCATTACGACAACCTGGAGCGGCTGAAAGGCCCGGGACCCTATTGCCTGAATGGAGGCAAGTATGCTCTGGTCGAGTTGCCGGCGACCCACGTTCCCCCGTTCATCGACGAATTTTTATTTGTCTTGCAGACGCGCGGCATTACCCCGATCATCGCCCATGCCGAACGCCACCCGGAAATCGCCCGCAAACCGGAACTCCTGCTCGAATGGGTCCGCAAAGGAACATTGGTGCAGATGAACGCCCCCAGCCTGACCGGCCGGATGGGCGAAAAAACTAAGGCGGCGGCAGAGCTGCTGCTGTCCAACAATCTGGTTCATGTCGTCGGCTCCGACGGACACGGCCTCAACTTCCGGCGGCCCAAACTCGACCGGGCCGCGCAGCGCATCACCGAACTGGTTGGTGCGGAACGGGCGCACCAAATCCTCATCGTCAACCCCAAGACCATCCTGCAAGGGCGCAGACTGGACATCACCGTACCGGAGCAAATCCAATCCCCGCGCCGCAGTTTTCTGCGCAATATCAAGAAACGAATATGGGGCTAAAACCCAGATTGCCAACTGCTTGAAAAATAACAGCAATTTCAAAACAATCTGTAAATTTCTTTTTCAGGAACTTTATGGGCAAATCCCTTTACAATGTGTATGAAAAGACATACAATATACAATGTTGAAGCAATTTATGCACCAGCATCGTTGCTTTGATTCCGGAGTGGTTGTAAGCGGGTGGCACGGAAGCCTTGATGTTGTTTGTGGGAACTGTATTTTGCAAGGACCATAACCAATTGAATCGATGCAATGCACGTCTGTTTGAATTTTTTTGCCGCTCTTTATGGGGCGGTTTTTGCTTTTCTATATAGCAAATAGAGGAATTAATGGATACGATTCACAGGAGGCTGCTTAATGAAAAAAAGAATCCTAGCTCTTATTTTTACACTGTTCACTATTCTGGCAGCCGGTGGGGTTGTTCAGGCCCAGCCTGCGCCATTGCCGGCCGTCCAAACTGCCGGCGGAGAGTATACGCTGGCGCCGGGCGACATCCTGAACGTGGAAGTCTGGGGTTTTGAGGAATTCAAGCCCCAAAACGCTAACGGCATCGTGGTTCGTCCGGACGGCAAGCTGTCTTTTCCGCTGGTCGGTGAAATTGTCGCGGGCGGCCTGACTGTACCGGCCTTGACCGATGCCATCACTAGGGGTGTGAGCGAATACATCCACAATCCGAAGGTGACGGTCAACGTCTTGAAATTCCATACGACCCGTGTGTATGTGCTCGGCGAAGTGGTCCGTCCGGGCCTGTATGAAATCGAGCGCCAGCACAATCTGCTCGATGCCATCGGGATTGCCGGCGGCCACACGAAAAACGCCGCCAAGAAAAAAGTCTTTATTATCCGGCGCGGCCAGAGCAATGCGCCTATCAAAGCCAACTATGACTCAATTTTGAAAAAAGGCGATTTGAGCCAGAATGTCCTCCTGTCAGACGGCGATGTGGTATATCTGGCGGATAACGGCCGCATCGATTTTGCGCGCGATATCATGCCATTCATCTCCGCTGCCTACTATCTCAATGATATCGGCAATGATTAATATCCTGAAAAACGCGCAACACGACCCCGTTAAATTTTAATCCGGAGGGAATTCAGTGGACGAAACAACAATCGACCTTAAGGATATACTCAAAGTAATCAAAAAACGCCGCCGTCTCATTTTGGGCATTTTTTTGGCATGCACAGTGGCTGCCGCGATCATCAGCCTTTTGTTATCGCCAACCTATGAAGCGGAGACCAACCTGCGGGTGAAACAGCCGAAAAGTCTGGCCAATTCCATGCTGGGCGATCTGCCGGGCAGTCCGGCCAACGCCAAGCAGCTGATGTCCACCTATGCGGAGATCTTGAAAAGTCGGACCGTGGTGCAGGAAGTAATCAATAAGACCCAGGCGGACAAGCCGAAACCGCCAAGCTACGCAGGATTTGTCACTCGGATTACGACTCAGCCAGTCAAAGATACGGAGATTCTGAAAGTGAAAGTCCAGGCGGGATCGCCGGAAGAAGCCAGCGAAATTGCTAATGTGCTCGTTCAGACGTTCAGCGACCGGATGACCTTCCTGGTCCGGTCCGAACAGACGCTGGTGCGGGAATTTATCGGCCAACGGCTTAAGGAATCCAAGAAAGAAGTGGAGCAGGCCGAAACCAAACTGGAAGAATACAAACGCAATGAAAAGATTGTTTCGCCGGATGATGAGATGAAGGCTCTGGTAACGCGCCTGTCTGCCATTGATACAATGTCGGCTGAGAATCGCGTCGCCATTGCCGCGTCACAAGCTAGGGTGTACAGTGCTGATCAGCAGCTGGCCAAAGAAAAACCGGGCTTCATTGCGTACAGCCCGTTGATCCAACAATATAAAGCCAACCTTTCCGAACAGGAAGTAAAGCTCATTACCTTACAATCCAACTATACCGAGAAGCACCCGGAAATCATCTCTACCCGCGCGGCCATTGACGAACTGCGTTCGAAGCTGGCGACGGAAATTGCCCGGGTGATCAATGCGGAAGCGCCGTCAACGAATCCGATCCACCAAGGGATTTTGCAGGGCAAGATCCAGTCGGAAGTGGAGCTTGCTGCCTTCAGCGCCAGACAATCGGCTATCGGTCGGGTCATGAGCGAGAGCGAGCAAATGCTGACCCAACTGCCGGCCAAAGAGCAGGGCTTGGCCCGCGTCCTGCGGGATGCGACGGTAGCCCGCGAGATCTACGTCATGCTGGCCAAACGGCATGAAGAGGCGCGGATCAATGAAGTCATGCAGCCGACAGATGTGCAGGTCATTGACGTGGCGATTGCACCGGATTCGCCGATTAAGCCGCGCAAAACCATGAATGTATTGATTGCCGCCGTATTAGGCTTGTTTGCCGGAACCGGCACAGCCTTTGCATTGGAATATATGAACCGGACGATCCGCACGCCGGAGGATGTGCAGCAGTATTTGGATCTGCCGGTGCTGGGATCGATCCCGGATTTTGACAGCGATACCCGTGAACCGGAAGGCGGTGCATTCGACAAGCTGAAGCGGCTCATGGCCCGTAGCGATGACCGGCGCCACCACCACGATAGTTAAGGGAAAGGGAGGAAATAGCATGTGCGCACAGCGCCGTTTGATTGTCCATGAACAAGCCAAGTCGCCGATTGCCGAAGCCTTCCGCACCCTGCGGACGAATATTCAGTTTTCCAAGATCGATGGCGGCTTGCATACCATCTTGTTTACCAGCGCCGGACCGGGCGAAGGCAAGTCCACCGTCATCGCCAATACAGCAGTGGCAATGGCCCAAGCCGGCAAGAAAGTGATTTTGCTGGATTGCGATTTGCGGAAACCCACCCAGCATAAGATTTTTCATTTGAAGTCCAGAGGAGTGACTAACAGCATTGTAGAGGATATTCCGATCCTGGAGCTGCTACTGGATACAGAGATTGCGAATCTCCGGGTCGTGACCAGCGGCCCGATACCGCCCAACCCATCCGAGTTATTGGGGTCTGCTCATATGAGTGAAATACTCGATACGCTGCAGAAGGAATGCGATATTCTGCTGATTGACGTGCCTCCGGCCGTGGCAGTGACCGATGCCTGCGTACTGGCCTCACGGGTTGACGGAGTAGTGATCGTTCTGGATTCTGTTATGGTACGCCCAGATATGGCGCAGAAGACACGGGATCTGATCCGCAAAGCCCATGGAAATATTCTCGGAGTGATTTTGAACCGGGTCGAAATAGAGAAGGAACACAGCTATTATTATTACTATTATGGGAAAGAAGCTCCAAAACGGTAAAGAGAGTGTTGGTGGTTTGCCATGTGGCGTAGGTTATTAGCACTTGTTTTAATCCTGTACATCATTTTGGTTCCTATCGAAATTGATAATGAAGGATTCAATGAGCCTTATTAGTTTTACTTGAAAGAAGTAATAAACGGTAAAGAAAGTGTTGGTGGTTTGCCATGTGGCGCAAATTGATCGTAGCCGCTTTGTTCGTCACAGATATTCTGATCTTCACCATTGTGCCGTTGCTGTCCTTGTATTTACGCTTGGAGGGACATGTTCCGGCCCAGCTTTATACGAATATGCTCCATGCCTTGCCCTGGTTTATCGTGATCCATGTGCTTGTGTTTTATCTATTTGGTTTGTATCACCGCATCTGGCGTTATGCAGGCATCAATGATCTGCTGGCCATAGCCGGTGCAGTACTGATCAGTTCGATATTGGCAACGCTGGCCTCCTATCAGTTGGGCTTGAATCCGCCCCGCACCGTCTACATACTGAATGTGTTTTTTACATTAACGTTTGTCGGCTCCAGTCGGTTAATGGTTCGTATGGCGGGCTATTTGCGGCGGCGCTTGACCAACGGACGGACCCGCGTCCTCATCGTCGGGGCCGGTGACGCCGGAGCGATGATTGCCCGGGAAATCCAGCAGCGGTATCAGAATGAAAAAAACTTGATCGGCTTTATTGATGATGATACATACAAGCATAAACGGTATATCATGGGCGTCCGTGTCATGGGCGGCCGGGTGGATATCGGCCGTGTGGTCCGAGAGAAGGGCGTGCAGGAAATCATCGTAGCGATTCCTTCGGCTGGCGCTGGGCTATTGCGCAATATCATCCGGGATTGCAACAAGACCCGCTGCTTAGTGAAAACGGTACCGGGCATTTATGAATTGCTGGATGGCAAGGTGACGGTCCAACAGCTCAGGAGCATTGATCTGGAAGACCTCTTGCAGCGCGATCCGGTGGAACTGGATAAGACACAGATTGCCACCTATTTAAGCGGCAAGCGGGTGCTGGTCACCGGGGCCGGCGGATCCATCGGATCGGAACTGTGCCGCCAAATCGCCAAGATGAAGCCGGAGAAATTAATTTTGTTGGGTAAAGGCGAGAACAGCATATACGATATTCATGGCGAGTTAAAAGAGCGGTTTCCGGAATTGTCGACGGAACCGGTCATTGCCGATGTACGCGATGAAAGCCGGATCCGGACGATTTTTCAACAACTGAAACCGGAGGTCGTTTTCCATGCCGCGGCCCATAAGCATGTACCGCTCATGGAGAGTCAGCCGGCCGAAGCCGTACGCAATAACATATTCGGAACCGGATCAGTCGCCAAGGCGGCCGATCAGGCCGGTACAGAAGTGTTCATCATGATTTCCACCGACAAAGCGGTCAATCCCACCAGCGTGATGGGAGCGACCAAACGGGTATCTGAGCTGTGCATCCAGAACCTGAATACGCAGAGCCGGACGAGATTTGCTGCAGTACGGTTCGGCAATGTTCTTGGGAGTCGCGGCAGCGTGGTACCATTGTTCAAAAAGCAAATCGCCAAAGGTGGGCCGGTTACGATCACCCACCCGGATATGAAGCGCTACTTTATGACCATCCCGGAGGCCTCGCAACTCGTGCTGCAAGCCGGATCCATGGCGCAGGGCGGCGAAGTCTTCGTACTGGATATGGGCGAACCGATCAAGATCATTGATATGACCCGCGATTTGATCACGCTGTCCGGATTGGAACCGGGAAGAGATATTGAAATCAAGTTTACCGGCCTGAGGCCCGGAGAGAAACTGTTCGAAGAACTGTTGACTGCAGAAGAAGGCACTAGAGCGACCAAACATGCCAAAATTTTCATGGCGAACCTGAAGACAGTCAATGAATTGAAGTTGAAGCAAGGAATTGATATCCTGCGAACAACGAACGATGACGAGCAGATCCTCGCTACCTTGAAACAACTCGTGCCGACGTATAAGAATGAGCAAAAAGAAGAAGTGGCAGCGGTTAATAAAAATTCTGCAATAACGAATATGAGGGAAAAGGTAATCCCGAATATCCACCAAGCACCATGTCAGGCTGCATCTGGAGCATCTTGAAATAATTTCTGATTTGTGTCGGTTGTTATTTCAACAAGGGGGAAAACAAACATGTTTAAAAATAAGACATTATTGATTACTGGCGGCACGGGTTCTTTTGGCAATGCGCTACTTGATCGATTTTTGAATAATGATATCGGCGAAATCCGCATCTTTTCCCGGGATGAAAAAAAAGAAAATTATTTATGAACTAAAAAATCAAGTTCATATCAGTAATAGCAGTGGTTTGCTTAGTGTAAAAATGTACTGTAGAATGGCTGGCTACATTTTTGTGGATATAATCCTGTGAATTGCCGTTGGGAAAAGTAAAGTGGAGGAGTTAAGCTCAGACAACGCACTTACTGTGACAATAGTAGTAGCAATGGATGATTGTCATCAAAGAGTAATTTATCTTTTCCAGAATCGTTTATCTGATCAATGCCAATGAGAATTTTCAATGCGATGATGGAAAAGAAATTGAAAGATTGAGTTAATTATCGATTAGAAATGCGTAAAACGATTATTGCAGTAATTAGAAATAATGAGAATATTGCAAATAATGTTGAGAAGTCAATCAAATGGTTGAGGTGTTTGCATGCTTTTGGTCACAGGTATTACAGGACATTCAGGTAAATATTTCTTGCAAGAACTTGTTGATAATAAATATGGCGGTTCTATCCGCTGTATTCTTAGAAAGAGCTCCGATACGTTGTTGCTGGATTCCAGCGGATTAAATATAGAGAAAATTGTTGGAGACTTAAACGAGCAAGCCATCATAAATCAAGCAATGATGGGCATAGATACAGTAGTGCACATCTATAATATTGAACACTCACCTGAAATAGTGGAAGCTGCAATCAAAAACAATGTTAAAAGAGTAATATTAGTTCATACAACAGGAATTTACTCGCAGTTTAAGTATGCATCTGAAAAGTATAAGAATATTGAGAAAACAGTTATCGAACAAATAAAAGATGCTTCCTGTCCAACGAAAGTTACAATCTTAAGGCCTACAATGATATATGGAGATTTGTGTGATAGGAATATAAGCAAGTTCATTTATATGGTAGACAAGTGTCCGTTTATTCCGCTGATTAATGGTGGGAAAAGTTTAATTCAACCAGTAAATGCCCGAGATATAGGCAAGGCTTTATTTGCCGTTCTTATGAAACCAGACAAGTTATCTAAAATTGCTTATGATTTATCGGGTGACAAACCAATTACGATGATTGATACGTTTAAACTGATTAGCGATGAATTAGATAAAAAGAGAATTTTTATAAGCGTACCACTAGGTCTTGGTGTGCTTCTGGCGAAAGCCCTGAAAGTACTAACACTAGGAAAAATTGATTATGTTGAAAAAGTGCAAAGAATGGGTGAAGATAGAAGTTATCCTCATGATGATGCAACCAAAGAATTTGGCTATAGCCCTATGAATTTTGAAGAAGGAATTAAAATAGAAGTCACAGAGTCTATTAGAAAGTAATATACCTTTTATGAGAGTGAGAGTATTGACATGAAGATAGCCGTTCTTTCAAGCCATACATCATCCTTATTTTGGTTCCGTATGGATATGATGAAAGATTTCATAAAACATGGTTATTCAGTAATTGCATTGGGTCCAGAGTCTGAAGCAGCATGGAAGGCAAGATTTAAAAAAAATAATATTGATTACAGACAGATTTATGTTGAGCGTAACGGTGTAAACCCTCTTAAAGATATAAAAACGTTCATGGACTTTTATCAGTTTATGAGCAAAGAAAAGCCAGATAAAGTTTTTGCGTACCAAGCTAAAACCGTTATTTATGGAAGTTTGGCAGCGAAGTTAAATGGGATCGACGAAATCTATCTTTTGATAGCTGGGCTAGGGTCGATATTTCGGGGAACAGGTTTTAAGAACAAAATAGTAAAAACAATTATGAAAATACAATACTGGGCGGCTTGTAAAGCGAGTATGAAAGTCTTCTTTCAAAACAAGGATGATAAAAATGAGTTTATTAATAATGGTCTACTTAAAGATAATAAAGTTGTAATTATAAATGGGTCTGGAGTTAACCTTGAAACTTTTAAGCCTGCACCTTTACCCAAAGAACCAGCATTTTTATTCATTGGCAGACTTATTAAGGATAAAGGTATAATGGAATATTTAGAAGCTTCTAGAAGAATCAAGAGGAAATATCCTAATGTAAAATGTATACTCGTGGGACCTTATGATAGCAACCCTTCCGCATTACGGAGAAATGAACTAAAGCCTTATATTGATGAGGGAGTTGTAGAATATTGTGGCGAGCAAAGTGATGTTAGGCCATTTATAGCTGAATGCAGCACCTATATTCTACCATCCTACCACGAGGGAACACCTAAAACAGTTCTTGAATCTATGGCTATGGGACGTTCAATTATAACTAGTGATGCTCCCGGCTGCAAAGAAACTGTGTCAGATGGTGAAAATGGATATCTGGTTAAAGTGAAAGACGTTGAAGGTTTGATTGAAAAGATGGAGTACTTAATATTAAATCCAGATGTAAACCAAACAATGGGTGAAAAAAGCCTAAAACTTGCAAGAGACAAGTATGATGTGAATATCGTAAATCAGTCTATTATTAAGACGATGGGTCTATTATAGAAAAGAAACGTTTGGAATGGATTTATGCAAGAAGATTAATAATAAAGAAGAGAAGTATGCTACAAAAGGATCGTAAAAAGAGGATGGATCTGTTGATGAACAAAGAAACTATAATTTATTTTGGTGGTTTCGAGTTACCAAATAAAAATGCTTCAGCACAAAGAGCAGCGTCTATTGCTAAGTCTTTGAGAGATATAGGGTACAATGTCATTTTGTATGGATTGAGCAGATCATTGTCCGAAACAGGAGGCATCATGGATTGCGATGTCAAGATACAAGGGATTGAAATGAAAGAATGGGCATATCCTGCGAGCACTAAGCAATGGATTAGGCACTTGTATTCTTGTGACAGAGAAATTGCAATATTAAAAAATGTTCAATCGATAAAAATGGTGATTTGTTACAATTATCCCGCAGTTGCTTTGTGGAATCTGCATAGATTTTGCAATGCAAATGACATAAAATTTACTGTCGACGTGACTGAATGGTATGCTCCGTCAAAAAGGAAATTCCCATCCAACATAATTAAAGATATTGATACGTATTTACGAATGAAACATGTTCAGCCATTAATAAAGAATGTAATATGTATAAGTACATTTCTTTACAATTATTACAAAAAGAGCGCAACAAATTGTATTATTGTGCCGTGTACTGTTGATACAACGGAGAAGAAATGGCTAAATGCAGTTGAATATGCGCCTAATAACCCTATTACTTTGGGTTTTGCAGGTGATCCAGGTATTAAATGCGACAAGGAACGTATTGATTTACTTATATCAGTAGTATGTGACTTGAACGCCATGGATTATCCCTGTCGTCTTAAATTGGCAGGGTTTGACCAAAAAGAATTTGAGGATAATTATCCGGAATTATTAACCAAGCCGTTTTATCACGAAAGTATATATTATTTAGGCAAATTGTCGCATGTTGAATGTCTTAAATTAATAAGTAGCGTCGATTATTCAGTTATTGTAAGAGAAAACAAATGTGCAGCACAAGCCGGTTTGCCAACAAAATTGAGTGAGAGTTTTGCATGTGGTACGCCAGTAATTACCACACCCACAAGTAACATTGCTGATTTTATTATTGAAGGTGAAAATGGATTCATCACTAAAGATTTCTCATATGGATCACTATTGCAGACAATTAGGGAAGCATATCTTAATAGAGATAAATTGTTGGATACGCATAAATTTACACGGGAAAACAACGTATTGAAATACAACATGTACACAAATGTCATTGAAGAATTCCTTAACCATACTAATTTTAAGAAAAATTAGTATTTGAAGCATGCAGAAATAGTCGTTGCAAAGAGTTGAAAGAGTGCAACATATGTAGTGTAAATTGAGAACGGCCTATATTGCGAACTTCAATAAAAAAACGAGCACTTCGCTAATAAAATATTGAGCCAATAACGCTTGAAATAAACTGAGCCACTTTCGCACGAAGGCTTTTTGAAATATGAAGGAAAAGATACCGCGTTATATTATGGTATTTATTGAAAAATAGAAATAGAAATAGAAATAGAAATTGGAAGGGAAGGCTTTGCATATGAGTGATGATATAGAATATGCGTTTTTAGGCGGGCTATTTCCTAAACAATTGGAATATCAGATTAAAGCTAAATCAAAAGGACCTTTACAGTATGCTGCAAATACTTTACAGTGGAATTTCGTAAGCGGAATTGAAAGCAATATTGGTTATCCAGTGAAATTATTGAATTGTATGTTCATTGGATCTTTCCCTAAAAGATATCGTGATGCTTATGTAAAAACTCAAAAGTTCAGCCACTCTTTAGGTTCAGACGATATTAATATCGGATTTTTGAATATAACTGTTCTTAAACAAATACTTATCCCAATTTCAATCAAAAAAGCATTAAAGAAATGGATTTTAAATAACAGTAATCGCCAGAAAGTGCTGTTTGTTTATTCATCGAACTATGTTGAAAGCATAAACTATGTAAAAAAAATTAATCATAATATTCATATTTGTCTTATATTACCAGACTTGCCGATGTATATGAATCTGGCAAAACATAATATGCCATTATATAAACTCATAAATTGCAAAAATCAAAGAATGCTTGAAAAAACGCTTCAAAATATAGACAGTTTCGTTTTTTTAACAGAACAGATGAGTAAATATCTGAAAATTGATAGCAAGCCTTATATTGTTATTGAAGGTGTAATTGGCGATTGTGAACTTCTAGAACTTCAACGGATGCAGAATGACCAAACTGATTGTGTCAAACGGATCGTATACACAGGTACGCTTATCAAGAAGTACGGTATTATAGAATTATTAAAAGCTTTCCGTGAAATTGAAGATGAAAATTTGCAATTAATCATTTGTGGTGGTGGCGAAGCAGCGGAGGATATTAAAAAAGCTTCGGAAAATGATCTGCGAATTATATATAAAGGAGTTGTAAGTCCGCAAGAGGCTCGACAAATTCAACTTAACGCCACTGTGTTAGTTAATCCTAGACAAAATATAGGTGAGTATACGAAATATTCATTTCCGTCAAAAATTATGGAATACATGCTTTCGGGTGTGCCTGTAATATGCTATAAGTTAGATGGAATCCCCAGTGAATATAATGATTATTTACTTTATGTAAAACCGGAAGCCGATAAGTCTCATAAAAATTTAAAAAACAAGATTATGGAAATATGTTCTTTGAGTACAAACGCCAGAAGGGAATTGGGAATTAAAGGCAGGGAGTTTGTTTTGAATAATAAAAATAAATTAATACAGTCAAAAAAAGTACTAGAGATGATATTAAGGGATATTAATAAAAATGACAAAACATATTGCTAGAGAAAAGAAGAAAGCAATTGTATTTTGCTATTTAATTTCATTGGCACCGCTGGTATATGCAATTAATGCGATTACATTGCCCATAATTGGAGAAACACCAATTGACACGATAATGGTATATACCTCATTTTTGTTTTTATTTGCAAATGCATTTTTACCAATTATTAAAAGTTTGAATCGATATGTTTATAGTATTTTGTGTTTTACATCAATAAATATTTTGATAGCAATTATGCTATCTCAAAATCCTACAATTATCAGTGATCTCAAGATGGATTTTTTTAATGTTTTGATGGGAGCTTTTTTTGGCTTAATTGTTGGTGCGAGTATTTCAGATTATAAAGTGTTAAAAACGTACTTATTGAAAACAACTAATATTCTATCAATATTGATGATTATTGGCTTTTTGATCAATCAATATATATTGCAAATTGAGTGGGGAACTGTAAAAATGCCCTTTTCATATATGCTTTTACTTGCCACAATGGGTGAATTCTGGAACCTAAAAGAAAAATTCAGCTTGTATCATTTAGTCTTTTTTATAGTAAACATTTTTATACAACTGATTTTCGGGTCGCGCGGACCCATATTAGTACTATTTGTCTTTATAGTGTTAACGCTTCTTCTTCAAAATAAAATTAATAAGACAAAAATGATTAGAAGTGTATTCGCAATTTTGATCATGCTCTTAGGGGTTGTTGGTTTACTCGATTATCAGAACTTGCTTTTAATTGAGGACGTTTCTGCAAATTTTGGTGTGACCAGTAAAACAGTCAGCTACCTGTTGATAGACGACATTTTATATGATAATGGGAGAGATATTTTATCTGAACAAGCAATTGAATTAATCCAGGAATCACCTGCGATCGGCTATGGAATGTTCTCAGATAGGTATAAGTTGGGTACATATACCCATAACATAGTAACCGAATTGTTTGTGGATTTTGGCATAGTTATTGGCATGATCATTTTTGTTTTTATCGTGTATTTAATACTAAAAGGATTATTTTTTTATGATTTTGCCGCAAGAGAAATAACTGCTTATTTCTTGTCGATTGGCTTTGTTAAATTATTTTTTTCTTCTAGTTTTTGGGAAGAACTCCATTTTTGGATATTGATTGGACTTTGCTTATCGATTGCTACACGTCAAAAGAATGATAAACTAGAGAGGAAAATATAACATGATAATTTGTATTTTAGTTTCTAATAGCTTAAAAAAAGATCCCAGAGTCATCAAGCAAGTTAAAGTAGCTGTAGCAAACGGAAACGAAGTGTTTTTTATTGGAACTAGAGATATCAATTATGATAAACAGTTTTTGGATAATGTAGGATGTAATATCAATATTATAGACCTTGGTGAAAAATATGTAGGTGCGCTTCCAAATTTATTTATGAAATTGAAAAGGAGATGGTGCTGGTTTTATTACCCTATTAAAATGATAAAAAGAATAAAGCCGGATATCATTCATGCGAATGACTTTGATACATTGCCATCTGCTTTTCTTGCAGCAAAAAAAACTAAAAGCAAATTGGTATATGATTCTCATGAGATTTTTTGCGAAAATATTAATATTCAAAAAAAGCCAGTAAGGAAATGTATATCAAAAATACTTGAGAGAATGCTTGTTAAAAAAGTTGATGCGATGATTTCGGTCAGCAATGCCGCGGCTAATTATTTCGCCAATACATATGAAATAAAACTGCCGACTGTAATAACTAATTGCCCATACAGTGTAGAACCTACAAAATTAGAAACCAAGGTTAAACATTTTACAGCTATTTATTCAGGAATAATGATAGAGGACAGGGGATACGAAGAATATGTTAAATCTGCTGCATATTTAGAGCATGGTATAAAGCTTGCACTTCTTGGCTATGGACCGATATTGGACAAATTGAAAGCAATTAGCAGCGAGGATAATCTTGATAATAGAGTATCCTTTGAAAAACCTGTTGAAATAGCGGAGATAGTACCTGCAATTTCTAAATTTCATGTTGGAATTGTTGTTACAAAACCATTAAATATTAATTTTCTGTATACTGTTTCGAATAAATTATTTGAATATGTTCAGGCGAGAATTCCAGTAATAATGTCAAATATTCCTGAACATCGCTATTTGAACGAGAAATATAAATTTGGACTTATAATAGATGAAGTATCCCCTATGCAAATTTCTAAGGCAATTAATATGCTTGCTGCTGACCAAGAACTATACGAAACACTTAGTGTTAACTGCGAAAAAATGGCAAAAGAAATGTGCTGGGAAAACGAATCGGAAAAACTGATAAATATTTATAAAGATCGTCATGATAAGCATCTTAATTAACTTTGGGGACAGCTTGATATTGGATTTCAAACATGCTAATGAAACTTAATAAAAACCAGAATTTCGAAGAGTTTAAGGAGTTTAAAATGAGGATCCGATACGAAAAGAGTTTCGACAAATTACCGTCCAATTTGCAGGAGAAAATAAATCATTCCAATGTGTTTTATTCGGAAAATTACAGGAAATATTTGCAAAACAAATCATCTGAAGTGGCATTTTTCTATTCTGATCTTTATATCATGATGGTGCAAATTACCCACAAGTATATATTCAAATATGCTAATTTTCCAACCGAATATATACGGTTGGAAAATAAAATCAATATTACTTCTGAAAATGAATTTTTAAATTATTGTATTGATTATCTAAAAAACATACAGAATGTTCAATGGGTCAATGTCACCCCGGCTTCATCATTTTTTTTGGCATATCCGAAATTCAGTTTGAGGATCCCTTTTGGCAATTATGTAATAAATTTAACTCAATCTGAGGAAGAGATATTTGGAGATTTTCATACCAAACATAGAAATTCTGTAAGAAAAGCTGAAAAATCAGCTGTGGTAATAAAATATGGGCATGAAAAATTACTGAATGATTATATGATTATTGACAATGACACATGGCGACGAAGTGGTGCCAAAGGGTCCCATATTAGTTATTACAGAAACATTATGAAAACTTTGGGTGAGAATGCTGTTGTATTCATTGCATATAAAGATGATATTCCGCAAGGGGGCGCAATTTTTTATTATAATAAAGAGATGAGCTATTATATGTTCGGGGCGAGCAAAAATCAGCCGGAATCAGGATCTATGAACTTATTGCATTGGGAAGCGATAAAGTACATGAAGTCTAATGGGGTAAAACGTTATAGTTTTGTTGGTTGCAGAATTAATGAAGACGAAGATAGCAAATATCATGATATTCAACGTTTTAAAAAACGGTTTGGTGGCGATCTCGTCACAGGATATCTGTTTAAAGTGATTTTGAAAGAGAATTACTTTAAGCTATTCAAATTTTTGGTTACACTTAAAAATAGGTCTTTCAATAACGTCGATGTTATTGATCAAGAATTGCATAAATGGCCAGAACTAGAGATGAATAGAGAATAGGGAGTGCTATGTTACATATATGTTTAAGCTTTGATCATGAATTGTTTTTGGGCGATAATTTTGCTACGGAAAAAGAAATATTGATTGATACTACGGATAGATTATTGGGGGTGTTAGAAAAACATCAGGTATCCGGAACTTTTTTTACCGATGTATGTTCAATAATGAGATATGAAGAATTGGGGATGAATGAATTCCCCAATTTAGTAAAAGAACAATTGCAGAGATTAGTTAATTCTGGACAAGATGTGCAACTCCACATTCATTCGAATTGGCTAAAGTCTTGCTATGTAGACGGAAAATGGAACTTTGATACAGACAGCTATCGTGTACAATACTATACCGAAGCGAACCGCGAAAAGAATAATAACTGGACTATGATGCAAATTATCAAAAAAGGAAAAGAACTATTGGAAAATTTATTACGGAGTGAATGGAATGAATATTCCTGTGTTGCTTATAGAGCAGGTGGATTTTGCATTCAACCGGAAAAGGAACTGGTTTCTTGCCTAATAGAAAATGGTATATTCATTGACTCGTCTATAGCCCCTGGCATTTCTGCGTTAAATTGTGTAAATAGTTATGATTTTAGAGAAAATCCGAGAAAGGTGATGAATTGGTTTATTTCTCCAACTAGCGGGATCAATGGATTTGCTGAGTCGTGTGAACAAAAAAAGATTTTTGAAGTACCTATTGCAACTGCAAATAGAGATTTTGTTCAGTGGATTTTAACAAAGAAAAAGTATATAAATACTCGACCACATCGTGGTAGCTTTATTTCTTTTAAGGAATGCAAAGGTGAGGATACACGCATTGAGAGAAATGATATTTTCAGTAGATTGCGCAAGTTTTACTCAATGCCGGTTGTTCTTTCTTTAGATTCTTACGATGCACAAATATTATATAGTTTTGTAAAACAAATATACCGAAAATATCGATGTGATGATCACGATGTATACATTAGTGTAATATGTCATCCCAAATTAGTTAATGAGAAATTGCTGGATAACCTTGACCGGTTTATTAAAAACATGCAAAAAATTCCAAACGTACGTTTTTGCAACATGAAACATATTTATGAAAAGGTTAAGAAAGAAGGAAAAATATAATGGACATGATCCCTTTAGTAAAACCGTATCTTCCACCGGAAGAAAAACTCATGGATCGTCTTAAGAACATTCTTTATAGCGGTTATATTTCTGAGGGGGAAGCAGTTTACGCATTTGAAGACGAGTTGGCAAAATTAATCGGTAACCCATATTGTTTATCGGTGAATGCAGGAACTGCCGCATTGCATATTGCACTTATGCTGATTGGTGCTGGAAAGGGAGACGAGGTCATAAGCACAGCTTTGACTGCGGAGCCGACAAATACAACTATTGCATTGACTGGAGCAAAAGTTGTATTTGCAGATGTGGATATTCATACGGGGCTCATTGATCCTGAGTCAATTGAAAGCCTCATTAATGAAAAAACTAAAGCAATTATGATTGTTCATTATGCTGGAATGGTTTGCGATATGGATAATATTAATCTGATTTCTAAGAAATATAATGTTCCGGTCATTGAAGACGCTGCACATGCTTTTATGAGCAAATATAATGGAGCATTTATTGGCAATAACTCTGCATATACTTGCTTTTCATTTCAAGCTATAAAGCATCTTACAACGATTGATGGTGGTTTGTTGTGTTTGAAAAACGAGGAAGAGTATAATAGGGCAAAAAAACTTCGTTGGTTTGGTCTTGACAAGAAAATCCCCCGTCTTCAGAATAATATTATAGAAGCGGGTTACAAATATCATATGAATAATGTGAATGCAACAGTCGGTCTTGTTCAGTTGGAATGTTTGGCTGATAATGTGCAGAAATATGTAGAGAATGGTAAATATTATGATGGGGCCCTGGAAAATGTGCAGGGGTTATCGCTGATCCCTTATTATAACAATACAGAACCAAGCTATTGGCTTTATACCATAAAAGTAGAACGACGGGATGATTTTATTAGAAAACTTGCAGAAAATGGCATTGCTGCTTCTCCGCTTCACTTGCGGAGCGACAGACATGCAGTGTTTGCCTCAAGGCGTACACTTTCAAATTTAGATGTGTTTTACAAAGCATTTGTTCATATTCCTTGCGGTTGGTGGCTAACTAAAGAAGAGCGAGAAAAAATTGTCCAAGTAATAAAAAAAGGTTGGTAAAATCAATGATACCATTGTTTAAACCACATATGCCAGAACTCCCGGAGCTTATTTCAATATTAAATAGTGGAGCGCTGGCATATGGTAAATATGGCCATGAATTTGAAAGGAGCCTTTCCAATTTTATTGGTACAGATAACTTAATAGTAACCAATTCTTATAATATGGCAATATTAGTTGCATTGTCCGCACTTGATATAGGGATTGGTGATGAGGTGCTTTTATCGCCCATGGCGTGTCTTGCCTCAACTCAACCGCTTCTTTCGGTGGGTATAAAGGTGAGATGGGTTGACGTAGATCCTACAACAGGAACGCTCTCTCCGGATAGCGTAAGAAGAAGAATAACTAAGAACACGAAGGCGATTATACATAATCATTATTGCGGTTATATCGGATATATTGACGAGATTAACAATATAGGTAGAGAGTATGGAATACCCGTTATTGATGACTGTATTGAAGCCTTTGGCGGGGAGTACAATGGCAAAAAAATGGGCAATGTCGGAACAGATGTAACCGTTTTCTCATTTAATGCGGTGAGAATTCCAAATACTGTTGATGGTGGAGCGGTAGTATTCAAAGATAAATCTGTATGCGATAAAAGTATATTATTACGTGATTGTGGTATAGACAGAAGTCGTTTTAGAGATGATTTAGGAGAAATTAATCCATTTTTTGATATAACAACGATAGGTCATAGTGCAACAATGAGTGATGTAAACGCTTACATTGGTATTCAACAAATGAAGGAAATACCCAATATATTGAAAAAACAAAGAAGGAATGCAAAACAATGGGATGAAAATTTGCAAATGAACTTCCCTGAAGTTGAACTTATAAAACGCACCGGGATATATCCCAATTATTGGGTTTACGGTTTATTGTGCGACAAAAAAAGAGAAACGATACTGAACTTCAGAGAACTTGGATTTTATGCGTCAAGCGTCCACTTGAACAACAATTGTTATAGCATTTTTGGCGATAAAACAGAGCTTATTGGAGTAAACGAGTTTTATAATAAATTTGTGGCATTGCCTTGTGGATGGTGGATGGAATAAAATGTTAAATAATTTTTCGATTAGACTAGTTAAGCATTCAGAACTTAGTGATGCGCTTATAAACCAAGTAATTGCTTTAAAGCAGCAACATTGGCCATATTCTTATGAAAGTCAGATTGACTGGCTAAATGAAAATTTAAGTCAAAATGATTATCATCTTTTAATAACAGATACTGGTGGTAATCTTATAGCTTATATGAATTTAGTTAACAGAAGAGTTAATAATGAGCCAATTTTGGGAATAGGGAATGTATGTGTCAATAAAGATGTGTTAGACAATGGAGTAGGTACATTATTAATGCACATTTGTAAGTACTATGCCAAGCAATTATCGTTAAATTTAGTTTTATTATGCAAGCAGGATTTAGTATGTTTTTACAACAAATGCGGTTTTTTAAAATATGAAAATAAAGTTTATATTGAGGATACCTTTTTTGATAAATGTGTCATGTTTTCTAATTGTGATTATAATCTGGAAAAAGTGATATACATTAATAATAATTTTTGAAATCTATCATGCTGAAAATGGACAACATAGATAATATCCGAATGTAACCTCATAGTATGAGAAAATGAAAAAAGGGATATTAATGAATAAATTATATAAAAACTGGGGATATTTATTATTTTCAAACGTGTTTACAACTGGAATAAGTTTTTTTGCTTTTATTTTTTTGGCAAAAAAACTTTCTCCAGATGGATACGGGGCATTTAATACTTTAATTGCAACAGCAACTTTATTTGCTGCATTCGCAAATAATATAGTTGCAGGCACTGTTATAAATAGAGAAATAGTTTTAAAACCTACGACAGGAAAACATTTATTTAAAAAAGCAATACTACTGCGTACATTAGGCTTTGTAGTAGCTTCTATTTCCTTGGTAGTTTACAATTACTTCACTGATAAAAATGAAGGTGTTATATTAGCTTCTCTTATAGCGTTACTGCTTTCGAATGTAGTTTGGGAGTTATGCGAGCAAATCGCATTTGGATATTTTATTACCAAAATTACAACTCTATTAAAAATATTTGTATCTGTAATATGGTTAGTTGTTGTAATTACGGTGCCTCTTGAATATTCAACAGTGACAGTACTCTTTGTTTTGTATACAGCGATTATGCTTATAATAAGCATTTGTTATTGGTGGATAGATAAGAATAAATTGTTGGTGGATAAAAATAACGAAAATAGTGGTGTATCAACAAAGCAACTGGTCAGAATGAGCACACCATATTTGTGGATGCGAATTTTGGGAGCATTTGGCGACCAAATTCCGATCCTGCTATTAAACGGTTATTCAGGAGCAGCCCAAGTTGCATACTATTCTGTGGGTTCTAAATTTGTTTTACCTATCACATTAATGATAAATACAGGTATAAGTGCTCTATTTCCTTTTCTCACAAAATTATATAAAGAGGATATTGAATCATACAAGAAAAAAATAGCAATCGGTTTCGCCTTTGTCTTAATATTTGGTGCTACAGCAGCAGCTTTTTTTACTGCAACAAGTTCATACTGGCTTGTTTGGATTATGGGTGAAAGATATCTTGATTCTGTTGAAGCATTTAATTATCAAGTGTGGTTCGCAGTATGCCTCGGGTTTGATTTGATTTTAGCGATGGTATTATCATCTTCATACAGACAAAAAACCTTAGCAATAATTACAACAATTGACATCGTGATTTTACTTCCCATACTACTTTTGGCTATGCCATATGGAGCAAAGGGTGTTGCGATAGCTAAGTTAATTAGTGCTCTTATTTCAGTAATTTATCATGTGTTTGTTGTAATTTTTGCGTTAAAAATCAAATTAAACAACTCAATGTTCTACCTATCCTGTAGCTATTTTGTAATTTTATTAAGCATTACTATGCTAACAACGCAATTATGGATGAAAATTGGATTGTACGTAATTGTGATTTTTGTGTATATGTGTTTTAAAAATTCACCTTTAAGAAGTATTATTGCGCTAATAAAAGATAAATTGAAAAGTATGAATAGAGGCGAAGAACATTGAATATAGCAGCAATCGTAATTACCTATAATGATGGATATAAATTTCAGGAATGGATTATACATCACCAGGAATACAAGGATGAAATATATATGCATATAATTGTAGATAATTGTTCAGAACCTGAATATTTGAAAAAAGTTGAAGAAAAGTTTACTCATTCGGTTATCATTAAACGAGGCTCTAATGGTGGTTGTACTGCAGCCTATAATGATGGAATTAAATATGCATTAAGCCATCCAGAGGTTGATGCAATTATGCTAATTGGTAATGACATAAGGCTTGAAAAAGGCGGGGCTACTACTTTATATAATTTATTAATGAGCAATAAGCAGTATGGGATGGTTGCTCCAATACTGCTGGAGAAGGATTCTGATACAATTAGTGATTTCGGGTGTACAATATCAACAACACTCTCGATGGGTCCTTTTAACGCTGGTGAAAAAATTCATGATGTTGGTGTAGATACACATGAAGCGGAGGCTCTTACTGGCGGAATGAATCTGTCTAAAAGAGAATTCTATGAGATTGTCGGCTTACAGGATGAAAAATTGTTTATGTATTCTGATGAAGTTGATATGGGAATTAGGGCACTCCAGAATAATTTCAAAATGGTAGCTACCAAAACTGCTAAATCATGGCATCAGCATATAAATATGTCTGTTCAAAGTGATACAAGACACCCTTTTAGTTCCTATTTAATTGGGCGGAATAAAGTGTATCTATCTAAAAAACATTTTAATTTTTCTAGAACGTTATACGTTTTTTTACATTATGCAAAAAAAGCTTTTATGGGATGTACCATATCGACCCTTAAACGAAATGACAAGGCTTTTCAAAGTAATTTATGGCTATTATACGGTGTTATTAATGGGTTATTAGGAAATATGAAACATAATAAATATAGTCAGCCATTTACGGACAAAATTGTTTAAAAAACCAAGAAACGCTGGTATAAGAGCGAAAACGGAAATATGTAAATAGTAATAGAGTGATTAGGAGTGACAATTATGATCAATGTGATAGGACTCGGCTACATAGGCCTACCAACAGCCCTAGCTTTATCTGCTAATGGAATTGAGGTAATAGGAACTGACTACGACAAAAATATAGTTGAAACTTTAAATGAAGGGAAGGTAACCTTTGAAGAAGAAGGGTTAGATGAACTTTTCCAGTCGGCGGTTAAGGCTGGAATTAAGTTTACCACCGAGTATATATCAACTGATACGTACATAATTTCAGTTCCTACGCCTTACAATAAAACAAATAAAAAGATTGATGCTTCTTATGTAATCACCGCTGTGAAGAACATTCTGGATGTATGCTCAAAAGGTACGACTGTTGTTATAGAATCAACAATCTCGCCGGGTACAATTGACTGTTTTGTTCGGCCCATAATCGAATCTAACGGTTTTACCCTCGGTGAAGATATACATATAGTTCATGCTCCTGAACGTATTCTGCCAGGTAATATGATTTATGAGTTGAAACATAACTCCCGGACAGTAGGAGCTGATGATGTTACTATTGGTGAAAAGGTAAAGCAGATATACAAAACATTCTGCAAAGCTGAGATTGTTGTAACTGATATCCGTACAGCCGAGATGACTAAAGTTATAGAAAATACTTTCCGTGATATAAATATTGCTTTTGCTAATGAGCTTGCAAAAATATGTCGTTCTGACAATATGGATGTTTACGAGATAATTCGTATTGCCAATAAGCACCCACGAGTAAATATACTTCAACCTGGCCCTGGTGTTGGAGGTCATTGCATTTCTGTTGATCCGTGGTTCTTGGTTGGAGATTACCCAGGCCTTGCCAATATTATTCTGGCAGCAAGGAAAATTAACGATTCAATGCCTGCATTTGTCTTAGAACGTATTCACGATATTATGAAAGAAACTGGCGTAAAAGATGTATCAAAGGTTGGCTTGTACGGTTTAACTTACAAGGAAGATGTTGATGATGTAAGAGAAAGTCCTACGCTTCAAATGATCGAGTGTATGAAAAAACATCTTGCAAATGGCATCAAGATATATGATCCTTTTGTAAAAAAAGATATTGTTGAAAATCAGTACCATAATTTTGATTGTTTTTTAGATGACATTGATATTATTGTTATTCTTGTAGCACATTCAGAAATTAAAAAGAATATTAGCAAACTCAATAACAAAATAATATTAGATACAAAAAATATTTGTTATATGGAAGGCGTGTATAGACTTTGAGAACAAAAACACGGTGGCTGAATAATATTGTGGTGTGAAAGGATTAAAAATAAAGTAATGTATATAAAATAATTAAAGGTGGAAACTCAAAATGAGTTTATACAAAAAGATTATAAATAGGCAAGAGAAGATGTCTTTGATCGGGTTAGGTTATGTTGGAATGCCGATAGCGGTATCCTTTTCAAAAAAGGCAGATGTTATAGGTTTTGATGTAAATAAGACAAAAATTGCGTTATATAAAAAAGGCATAGACCCAACGAATGAAGTTGGTAATGACGTAATTTCTACCTGTTCGGTTGATTTCACATCAGACGAAAGAAGGCTTAAAGAAGCCAAATTTCATATTGTTGCTGTACCAACACCAGTAAATGCGGACCATACGCCAGATTTAGGACCTATTAGAGGAGCCAGTAAAACTCTTGGTAGAAATCTTAATAAAGGATCCATTGTAGTATATGAATCTACGGTTTATCCTGGTGTAACAGAAGATATTTGTATTCCGATACTTGAACTGGAATCTGGATTAAAATGCGGTGTTGATTTCAAAATTGGCTATTCCCCAGAACGCATTAACCCAGGGGACAAAACACATCGATTAGAAACTATCGTGAAAATCGTATCAGGAATAGATGAAGAAACTCTAGAAACTATAGCCAATGTTTATGAATTAGTGGTTGAGGCAGGGGTGCATAGGGCTGAAAGTATTAGAGTTGCTGAAGCTGCAAAAGTAATTGAAAATAGTCAGCGTGATATCAATATAGCTTTTATGAATGAACTATCCATTATCTTTAACAAACTGGGTATTGATACAAGGGCTGTGCTTGAGGCGGCAGGAACGAAGTGGAATTTCTTAAAGTTCTATCCTGGATTGGTTGGAGGTCACTGTATTGGAGTAGATCCATACTATTTGACGTATAAAGCAGAAGAACTGGGTTACCATTCTCAGATTATTCTCTCTGGCCGCCGTATCAACGATGACATGGGCAAGTATGTAGTGGAGAGCCTTATTAAAAAGCTTATTAAAGCTGATGTTTCGGTTAAAGATGCTAAAGTTGCTATTTTAGGCTTTACATTTAAAGAAAATTGTCCGGATATTCGTAATACAAAAGTGATTGATATAGTAAAGGAGCTTGAAGAGTACGGCATTTCACCAGTAATAGCAGATCCTGCGGCAAATGTTGAAGAAGCGAAAAAAGAGTATGGCATCTTGTTACATTCGATGGAAGATATAAAGAATATGGATGCTGTCGTGTTAACAGTTCCACACGATGATTTCTTAAAATTGACGAAAGCAGATTTGGATATATTTTACAAAGATAGACCAAATAAAAATAGAGTGTTGATCGATATTAAGGGGATATTCAATCGAAAAGAGTATGAGGCCGCTGGTTATATATATTGGAGACTTTAAAAAGCGAGTAAGGAGACTGTTGCTTATGGGTTATAATAATTTATCATTTGCGATGAATGAAATTTTTCTCGTGACAGGAGGTGCTGGTTTCATTGGCTCTAATCTTTGCGAGGTCTTATTGAGAAGAGGGCATAAAGTTCGTTGTTTAGATAATCTTTCAACTGGTAGAAAAGTAAATATAGATCCTTTTATGACTGATCCAAACTTTACTTTTATTAAGGGTGATATTCGTGATTTTGAAACATGTAATACAGCTTGTGACGATGTAACATTTGTGTTGCATCAAGCAGCATGGGGCAGTGTTCCAAGAAGCATTGAGATGCCGTTGTTATATGAAGAAATCAATATTCGCGGCACGTTAAATATGATGGAGGCAGCTAGACAAAATGGTGTGCGGAAATTTGTTTATGCTTCCAGTTCTTCTGTTTACGGAGACGAACCGAACCTTCCCAAAAAAGAAGGTAGGGAAGGAAACCTTTTATCACCTTATGCTTTTACAAAAATGGCAAATGAGGAATATGGAGCACTTTACTCGAAACTTTATGGGCTTGATACTTATGGCTTGAGGTATTTTAATGTTTTTGGTAGGAGGCAAGATCCAAATGGTGCATATGCTGCAGTTATTCCTAAATTTATCAAGCAACTTATGAATAATGAACGCCCTACTATAAATGGCGATGGAAAGCAAAGTCGTGATTTCACATATATTGAGAACGTAATTGAAGCTAACTTAAAGGCATGTAAAGCATCCCATGGGGCAGCTGGCCAATCGTATAATATTGCGTACGGTGGCCGAGAATACTTGATTGATATTTACCATGAGCTGTGTAATTCATTAGGTAAAAAAATTGAACCTGAATTTGGAGTAGAACGGAAAGGCGATATTAAACATAGTAATGCTGATATAAGTAAAGCGAAGGAAATGTTTGGCTATGATCCGGACTGGAATTTTGATCGTGGGATAGAGGAAGCCATACAATGGTATAAGGAAAATTTATGAACGCAGGAGAAATGAAAAATGTTTAATAACAAAATTTTATTAATAACAGGGGGAACAGGATCGTTCGGCAATGCCGTATTAAATAGATTTTTAACGACTGATATCGCAGAAATACGAATATTTTCCCGTGACGAAAAGAAGCAAGACGACATGCGTAAGTTATATAAAAATGATAAAATTAAATTTTACATCGGTGATGTGCGAGATTTGCAGTCTATCAAAAATGCTATGCATGGGGTAGACTATATATTTCATGCTGCTGCTCTCAAGCAAGTTCCATCTTGTGAATTTTTCCCATTGGAAGCAGTGAAAACCAATGTGCTGGGTACAGACAATGTTCTTACGGCTGCCATAGAATGCGAGGCACAAAAAGTCATTTGTTTGTCTACTGATAAAGCAGCCTATCCTATCAATGCAATGGGGATTTCAAAAGCGATGATGGAGAAGGTCTTTGTTGCTAAGTCACAGAAAGTGGATCCGGAAAAAACTCTTATCTGTGGTACGCGTTATGGGAATGTTATGGCGTCTAGAGGCTCGGTAATTCCGTTATTTATTGAACAGATAAAGAAAGGACAACCTATAACAGTTACAGATCCAAACATGACTAGATTTTTAATGAGTCTTGCAGAAGCGGTAGAACTTGTAGTGTTTGCGTTTAAAAATGCGCAAGCCGGGGATATAATGGTACAAAAATCACCAGCTTCGACAATTGGTGATTTGGCACAAGCTGTAAAAGAATTATTTGATGCAAATAATGAGATAAAAATTATAGGAACTCGGCATGGGGAAAAAATATATGAGACTCTTCTGACGCGAGAAGAGCACATAGTCGCCACTGATATGGGCGACTTTTATCGAGTGCCTGCTGATAAAAGAGATCTAAATTATGATAAATATTTCGTTGAAGGCGACCAGAAGTTATCCGCTTCTGAAGAATATAACTCTGACAATACACAAAGATTGAATATGGAACAGATAAAAGAAAGATTATTAACTCTGGAGTATGTTCGAAAAGAACTGAAAAACTGGAGACGAAAAAAATGAAGATATTCGTGACCGGTGCGAAAGGGTTCATTGCGAAAAATTTGATTGCTGAATTGAAGGCACAAGGATATTCGGATATTCTTGAGTACTCTAAAGATGATAATCTTTCTTTATTGACGGATTATTGCAAGGATGCTGATTTTGTATTTCACCTTGCGGGCGTAAATCGTCCAACTGAGCAATCTGAATTCATGGAAGGTAATTTTAACTTTACTGCTTCCTTGCTGGAAGGATTGAAAAAAAATAATAATATTTGCCCAATTATGATTGCATCTTCCGTTCAAGCGACTATGGACAATCCCTATGGAAGAAGTAAAAAAGCCGGAGAAGATTTGCTATTCAATTATTCGAAGGAAACGGGCGCAAAAGTGCTTGTGTACCGATTGCCCAATGTCTTTGGCAAATGGTGCAGACCCAATTATAACAGTGCGGTTGCTACGTTCTGCCATAATATTGCCAATGGTTTGCCGATCACAGTAAATGATCGCAATGTTTCTATGAAACTAGTTTACATTGACGATGTAGTTGGAGAACTGATCAAAGCATTGGAAGGTAAGGAGAATATGAGTGGGGATTTTTGCGAAGTTCCAATAGTTCATTCCACCACTTTAGGCGAGATCGTTGATCTTATTTACTCATTTAAGAATAGCCGTGAAGAGCGATCGATACCGCTGATGGCGAACGAATTTGCCAAGAAATTATATAGCACCTATTTAAGCTACTTACCGGCAGATCAGTTTGCCTATTCGCTAAAAATGAACACGGACAACAGGGGATCTTTTACGGAATTTATCAAGACGCCTGAAAGAGGGCAAGTATCTGTTAATATTTCTAAACCGGGGATTATAAAAGGGAATCACTGGCATAATACTAAAAACGAGAAATTTCTTGTTGTATGCGGTAAAGGAGTTATTCGTTTTCGAAATTTCAGTTCAGATGAGGTCATAACTTACAATGTAAGTGGCGAAAAACTAGAAGTTGTCGATATCCCCCCTGGATACACTCATCATATCGAGAATATTGGCGAAACAGATATGGTGACGATCATGTGGGCGAATGAGCCGTTTGATCCTGATAAGCCAGATACGTATTTAATGGAGGTGTAAGATGGCAAACCGTTTAAAGCTCATGACTATTCTTGGCACACGGCCGGAGATTATCCGTTTGTCGGAAGTGATTAAAAAATGTGATACTTATTTTGACCATGTTTTGGTTCATACTGGTCAGAATTGGGATTATACTCTCAACCAGATTTTTTTTGAGGACCTAGGATTACGGGAACCCAATTATTACTTGGAAGCTGTTGGAAAAGATTTAGGGGAAACAATTGGCAATATTATCGCAAAAAGTTATAGCCTCCTTGCGGAAGTGAAGCCGGATGCACTTCTAATCTTAGGAGATACAAATTCCGCTTTATCAGCAATAGCGGCTAAAAGGCTCAAAATACCAATTTTCCATATGGAGGCTGGCAATCGATGCTTTGACGAGAACCTGCCGGAAGAAACAAACCGTAGAATTGTTGATCATATCGCTGATGTGAATTTATGCTACAGCGAACATGCTCGACGCTATTTAAATTATGAGGGTATTGCCAAAGAACGGACTTACGTAACTGGTTCCCCAATGGCAGAAGTATTAACTGCCAACATTAACAAGATCAAGAACAGCCAAGTGCTTAAACAATTGGATTTACAAACAGGGAAATATATTTTACTGTCTGCTCACCGTGAAGAAAATATAGACATTGAAAAGAATTTTTTTGCTTTAATGCATGCAGTCAATGCCATGGCTGAAAAATATGATATGCCGATTATCTATAGTACTCATCCGCGCAGCGCAAAATTTATTGAACAACGAGAGTTCAAGTTCCATCCGAAGGTAAGAAGCTTAAAACCGTTTGGTTTTTCAGATTATAATCATTTGCAGTTAAATGCATTTTGTGTAGTATCAGATAGCGGAACAATTCCTGAAGAGGCTTCCTATTTTAAGTTTCCTGCTGTATGTGTGAGAACAAGCACTGAACGCCCGGAAGCGATTGATAAAGGTAACTTTATTATTGGCAGCATTACCACGGAACAGGTGTTGCAAGCGGTTGAACTTGCCGTTGCTATGCATGCAAATGGTGATCTTGGGGTCACAACGCCGGATTATGCAGACGAAAATGTGAGCGTGAAGGTTGTTAAAATTATTCAAAGTTATACTGGTATAGTAAATAGAATGGTTTGGAAAAAGTTTTGACCGACAGGAGATCTCTTGCAGTTTGAATAAGAAATAGAACTATTGTATTGACTCTCGAGAAATATGGCAGTAAGATAATGTCAAGAGTTTTCTGTTTTTGCAATAATTTAATATTGTTCTTTGGCAAATCTATTGAAAGATAGAGGCGCAAAGCTATGGGTCTAAAGGCGTTATGCCTATGACTGCCAAGTTGCACATCTTCTTTATGTTGATGTTGATGTTGATGTTGATGCGTTGCCAGGTGAATAACCTGGTTTTTATTTTGGGATAAATTATTATTAAAAAGGGGGTTATCAGGCGTTGAAAAGGTTATTTGATATCTTGTGCTCATCGGCGGCTCTGCTGGTATTAAGTCCGTTGTTGATCGTGGTGGTTATACTTATAAAAATGGATTCCCCTGGTCCGAGCCTATTTGTGCAAAGGCGGGTGGGGATCAATGATACGGAATTTTTCATGTACAAATTCCGCACGATGGTGGTCGGCACCCCGAATGTGGCGACGGATAAACTGACAAACAGCCAAAGCTATATTACCAAGGTTGGTTATTATTTACGCAAATACAGCATTGATGAGTTACCGCAATTATTGAATATTATTAAAGGCGATATGTCGATTATTGGACCGCGGCCGGCTCTATACAACCAAACGGAATTGCGGCAAAGGCGCAATAAAATGGGAGTAGCAGCCATCCGGCCCGGTCTCAGCGGCTGGGCGCAGGTAAACGGGCGGGATGATATTTCTCTGCCGGAAAAAGTGAAATTGGACTTATACTATCTTAAAAAGCAAACTTTCTGGCTGGATTTGAAAATTATTTATATGACTGTGTTTAGCGTCTCAGAAGGTACCGGCATTGTGAAAACGGAAAACCGGGCTTAGGTGTGTCGTCAATCGTAATGAAGCTGTTGAAAGAATAGTAGGGTGACACAAATGAAAAATGTGAGCCGAAATACGATCATGGCATGGATGCTTGTTTTCTTCTGGGCCATCCTGATCTTTTTCCTATCCGCTCAGCCGGCCGAGACGTCTAATCAATCTAGCCTGCGGGTAACGGAATTGATTGTCGTAACCGTGGCGAAAGTGGTTGCCCCGGACATAGATGCGGAGAAGTTGGCTGGTATCGTGAAGCACTTTAATAACCTGGTAAGAAAGTTGGCCCATAGTGGCTTGTATTTTGTCCTGGGGCTACTGCTGGTCTGTGCCGCGGCCAAAATGGGAGTAACGAGTGAATGTAAGCTGTATACTCTTACGTTCTTGTTTTGTCTGCTGTACTCTGTTACTGATGAGTTTCATCAGATTTTTGTTCCCGGTCGAAGCGGACAAATTTCTGATGTGATCATTGATGCAAGCGGAGCGGCAGTAGGCATAGGAATATGTTGGTTAGTTCAAAGAATAAAAAAACAATGAGACTGATTTAATAAGTTTAAGATTGGGCCGGATACCAGGACAAATTCCCCAATGTTGATGGAACCAATGGGTTTTGCGCTGAATTCGGTGTGCATAATGAAGTAGAAGGACGCGTACGGCGCAAGGCACAATAGAAGAAAGAGTCTATGGTAGCTAGTGAGACTGCAGTGTGCCAGAAAGCTACCAATCAACAGAAGAGTGTTCTGTGATTGAAGAGAGAGCAGGCGGGTAAGATGCTGTTGTGTTTGATTAAAGCACTGTATAGTTTTGCATCTACCGCTCGACCACAATGTAGCCGAGCTTTTTTTGATCAATGCACGTTCGTATTACCAGTGCGATCAGCAGTAATCCCCATAGCAAGAGAGTGAATTGTTGGGTCATAAGGTTTGTTATTTTTAAGGCACCCATATAAGACTTGTGCCAACTTTCCACAAACATGTCCCAACGCCTTCATCTTAGGCATACTTCTTTGCAACAAGCGGTTGTAATGTGTTCTGAACGGAGTTTCGTCATTATGCGGCCCCATCATTGTAAAGCACATCTGAAACAGAACCCGACGGGTTTCACGAACTCCTTGAAAAGAAAGATGTGTGCTTTGAACTGATATACCTGACTGTCTATTCTCGGCAACAAATCCCATGTATTTTTTAAACTGTTTATAATTTGTAAAACGATTGATATCGCCAATTGCTCCTATTAGCGTGCAAGCCCATGTATAGCTCATGACTGGGAAAGAAAACAGTATTTCTTTATATGGGTGATTGTCTACAAGCTTTTTTATTTCAGCGTCCATTTTTTCAATGAAACCTTCCATACGATCTATATCCTCAACAAGTAGTTGCTGTCGGTTAAGCAAAAATGATGTGTCGATAGTTAGTGCATGGCTTAACAGTGTTTTTAACTCTTTGCTTCGTTTTTTGGCAATAGATTTTGCTCCAAAACTAATGAAGTCTTTATATAGCGTTTCTTCAGATTGAAGAGACATCAATTCTATTGTTGGATATTTGGTTATCAATTTACGTACTGTACGAGTGGCCGTTCCGTTAGAAAATATACTTTTAAGGTCAGGGTGGGTAACAGAAAGAATTTGTTGTAGTTGGTTTTTTCGCCTCGTTAACTGTTTTTGCATCGACCAGCGTTCTGCGGCTTGCGCTTTAAAAAGAATTTGCATAGGCGCTGTGCTGTTCATCAACCTAATGCCATATATTGAAGGAGTCAATGTCTTTTGAAATCCCATATATGCCAGGACCTTGCAATCAATTTTATCACTTTTTTCCCGTATGCCAAGATTACGTTCGCGGAAATCTTTCACAGCCTTGTTATCTACAAAATGCACAACGTACCCTTGTTGTTTTAGAACCTCTATTAATGCAAAACCGTAATAACCACCGGTTGGTTCCAAAAGAATACAAAAATCCAACGGATTGGAAGAAGCGGAGGAAAAGAATTGGAGCAAATGTGAAATTCCTTCACCGTCTGCATTAAATCTAATAGTATTGCTTCTTTTCCAACTTTGTTGCATGTCACTAAATGCTTTGTCAATAATACAAGATGCTTCATGAAATTTATAACCGATATCGATCCCCACGTAAAAAAAATGAGTTTGGGGTTGATTAATCGTTTTAACAATATTCATTTGTACTATAGGTAGGAACGAATTGTTATCCTTCATGGTAACACACTCCTATATCTTAAAATAGTGTTATTACTATCCTATCCACAGGTTACCATAACAAGTCAAATCTTTTCAATGTGATAAATTATGGTTAAAATGCGACAATTTCCACGTTAATAGCAGTAGGCCCTTTATTTCCAAAAGTCGATACATATTGTTGTTTTCCACAAGAAGTTTTAATATTATATTCTTTTTTTAGTGGAAAATTCTTTTTATACGGTGCATTAAATATGAAAGCATGCCGCTTATTTATAAAAACAATCGCAAGTGGTATCTCGGGAGAGGTTATCACAATGATTTTATCTGGGCTTGATCTTGAAATCTTGATGAAAAAAGAGAAGTTCCCAACCAATCCACAACTGTCCAATCAAAATGATTGGCAGCACATTGGACTAAGGGATACTTCTCAATAAAAGTATATATGATTTTACCTATAAAAAGAAGGCTCCCAAAGGGGGTCAGTTGTCTAAGTGCGTTAGCAACAGATTCACTGAAGAAGTCCTTCTGATTTATATTATAAGCATTATATGGTGTTTAGGCAACTCAATTAGCGAATCGCAATGTAGATAATAAATGTCTATGGATAACATATGCGGACATTACTTCGAAAACAGTCGAAAATCCGGGATCTCGTGAAAGAGCACTACTGAGACTTGGAAAAAAAGTATAGGAGATGAATGGAGTAGATGAAGATGAATGTTAATTTGAATATGCTTCCCAATAGTGATTTAGTGGATTTAGTGGAAAGAGAATTAGAAAGGTACAATGAACAGCAGGGTCATTCGGAAGTAGGTTATGGCTTATTAGATATGAGAAAATTTCAGGTATATTATCAACAACTAGGAAGATGCTTATATGGTAGTAAGAGGGCTGTTGAAGTCCATGCACGCGTAAAAGCACTATTGGATAGCATAATTACTATGCAAGTAAAGAACGTGTTTTGAGCTGATCAAAAGCAGAACCAGCTATTATTAGGGAAGAAAAGTAAAATAATCGGGGTATGGGATGTCTCCGCGTATAGGCGTTCATCATAAACAAACCTTATGCGGAAGCTGAAATGTTGAATTTCCATTATATAGGGCATAGCAGTTAGACGGAGATCTGTTCGAGAAGGTTTATGGGAGATATGGAATTAGTATTAGGAAGCTGGGAATTCAAATTTGATTGTCCTTAAAATAAAAAAACAGGTTATTATTAGACCTCTTGACGGGATAAAATTATGGCCTTATTTATGGCCTTATCGTGCCTTATGAACGATGAATAAAGGTTAATGATCGTGAATGGAAGATTATGATGAAGCTAGTAAATTCAATGGTTTGTGAGCGTTCGTAAATGGTGCTAAAGGGTAGGTATTTGAATGGCATTCAAGAGGTCAGCGGTTCGATCCCGCTTATCTCCACCAGGAAACACAGGCTTTGAGGCATTTTGCTTCAAGGTCTTTTTTATTTTGATGCCCATTTGTGACTGTCAATTTCAGGACTTCCAAGGCATGGATCTCTTTGGCTTCCCAACGTTTATAGATATCTTTAAATTGCTCTTTGATTGCAATTCTGCATCTACCATAGGGATACCTTCTTTGATTGCCAAGTGTAGTTTCTAGTGTTTGTAAAAATTACTTGCATTTCTACTTATAACATTTATTGACAATTATAATTTTGCCGCATATAATGAAGGCAAGAATTTGAAAGTATTGGAAAAAACTAAAGAGGTGTTTTAGAGATGAAAAAGGGAAGCCTGAAGGCAAAACTAATTTCTAGTCTCCTTTGCGGAGCATTGTTGTTTACAAATAGTTCATTTGCTTTTGCAGAAAATCAACAAGACGTACCAGAAAACATTAACAGCAAAGTGGAACGTATTATATCAGAAAGTAGTAATACTTCCACAGTTGTACAAGTTTTGGATGTTGTCCCTGGTCATGTTTATATTCCGCGAGGAACGACTTTTGAGATTGAATTGGTAGAGGCAGCTAGTTCAAAAACAAATAAAAAAGGGGATAATATTGCAATCAGAATGGTGGATAACCTTATTATAAACAATGTTACGATCATTTCAAAAGACACTATCGGAGCAGCACTAGTAAGTGATGCTCAAAAAGCTGGTGGTTTTGGGAGAAAAGGATCGATGACCATTAGTCCTCAATCAATCAAAACGGTTAACGGGGTAAAAGTTCCATTGAAAAGTGAGTTAAAGGGTGCTGGTCATGCTGACGGTGGGGCAGTCGCGGTAGCAGTTGCAGTAAGTTTGGTTGGTGGGATATTTATGAAAGGCAGCAATATAAATTACCCAGCAGGCACCAAAATTAAAGTTGCCGTTGAAAAAGATACCGATTTGAAGGTTACGCCAGAAACATTAGCTGCAGAAATGGATTTGTCCAAACCGCAAGGAAATAAACTCCTCCTCACCGTTAGATAGAAATACAAAAGAGTGATATCCATTTTAGTGTATTCTATCCAAAAAAATGGCAATAGAATAGGAGAGCTAGGAATAACTGAACTGTATTGGACTTAAAGCAAAGAAGGGCAAATATAAAATATGTATACAAATCTATTTCAAAGGAAGATAAGATATTATAACGAAACATATAACAAATAATGATTTTTAAGCGCTCTATGCTTTTACGATTGGGTCAGTTTTATCTGTACTCATTTATTGATGCCAAGAAGTATTTTTTTGTGAAGGAGTTGCCAAAATGTCTTCATTCAAACGTATCTTTTTAAGAGCCCCAGAAAGCCAAAAAGATCGTTATTTGGCATTATTAAATCATTTTGAAGTGGGTATGATAACCGATGATATGAAATTTTTCATTTTATGGTTAGCCGGTCAAGACAAGTGGCGCGGAGGTCAACTGCTATCTATACTTGAAAAATTAAACGATGATGAAAAATATTTTCTTTTATGGATTTCCAACCAAGACATATGGATAAGGAAACCGCTTCTATCCCTGGTTGGCAAAGCAACAAAAAATAAGTCAGTTGCGAATGAAGTAGAGAATGAACATATAACATTGTTTTAATGCCCAAACGAGTTGGGGAACAAGGCATGGTGACGCTTCTGGAAAATTGTTACAGTGGAAGGACACTCTGTAGATACATAACATATTTCCCCAAAACAAATATCGCAAAATTCAAAATCATCCATCTAAACATTGGAAATACTATTTCAATAGAGTATAATATGATTGAAACGTTTGAAATATTCTTTAGTTAAAAACAGTATTGGCAAACTTACTGAAAGGTAAGGGCGCAAAGCCGTGGGTCTAAAAGCCACGGAGACGGGCTCATGACTGCCAGGCCGCACCGGACATCCGGTTGTGTTCTGGCAGTTTTTTGTTGTATTCACGTAAAAGGCGAATAGGAAAGTTGGTGACATAGGGCGTGAAAAAAATTGTTATTATTGGAGCAGATGCGACCGGCCTGAAAGCGGCCTCCAAAATCCGACGATGTGATTCCAAAGCGCAGATCACAGTTATCGACAAAAGCGACATAATCTCTTACGGTGCGTGCGGTCTACCTTATTATGTGTCAGGAGAAATCGAACATATCAACAAACTTATGATGACCGCTGATGGCGAAATCCGTGATGCTGCATACTTTAATACAAAACATATTGATGTGTTAACAAGGACGTTGGCAACCAAAATTGATCGTAATAACAAAATGGTAACTGTGAAGAATCTTATAACGGAAGAGGAAAGTTTACTGCCCTATGACAAATTGGTAATTGCAACAGGAGCTTCGCCTGTAAAACCTCCTTTGCCAGGAATAGAACTAGGCAATATTCATCAATTTTGGCATCCTCACGATGCGATAATCATTCGTCAGGGATTGGAAGAGGGGATATTTAAGAATGGTGTGATTATTGGTGCTGGTTTGGTTGGAATGGAAATGGCGGCAGCGTTAAAGATGCGGGGGCTCAATGTAACCGTAATTGTCAGGAAGGATAGGGTATTTACTGCCTTTTTAGACGAAGAAGTTGCTAAACAAGTGACGGAATATTTTCGTGAAAAGGGAATTGCGATTTTAATATTTGAAAACGTACAGAAATTTATCGGAGATACTGTCGTAAACCAAGTTCGAACAGATAAGCAAACCATTCCGGCGGATTTGGTTGTTTTGACAATAGGAACCAATCCTAATGTTGAACTGGCTCGTACTGCTGGGTTGGATATTGGCGCAACCGGAGCAATTGTTGTCAATCAGTATATGCAAACCAGCGACCCCGACATTTATGCCGGAGGAGATTGTGTGGAAACAACAAGTATCATTACCGGCAAAAAAGTGTATTCTCCTTTAGGTTCAATAGCCAATAAACATGGTCGGATTATTGGCGAAAATATTTGTGGTTATCGTGTGGCTTTTCGCGGAGTTCTCAACACAGTGATTGTAAAGGTGATGGATCTTTCTGTTGGCAAAGTTGGCCTAAATGAGCAAGAGGCGAAAACGAATGGGTATAATTATATAACAGTGACAATTAGGGATTATGACAGGCCTCATTATATGCCGGAAGCAAAAATTATAACATTGAAGCTGATTGCGGATGCTAAAACTCGTAAAGTACTTGGAGCTCAGGCATTCGGTGAAGGGGAAATTGCAAAACGGATCGATGTTATCGCCGCAACATTGACACTTGGTGGGACGATCGATGACCTCTCTGGAATGGATTTGTCATACTCACCGCCTTTTAGCAGCCCAATTGATAACGTTGCCGTAGCCGCTGATGTGATTATGAACAAGTTGAATGATTGAGATAGCCACCTCCGTCCCAACTATTATCCAGCCATCCACATAACTCAATACCTCCCTGATCAGTATTTTGGGAAGCGTATATTTGAGAGGAGTTTTAAAAATGTCTTCAAATACGCGGGCTATTTGGAATGGAGCAATCAGCTTTGGACTAGTGAATATTCCGGTGGCGCTGTATTCTGCCGCAAATGAGTCCGGCTTGGATTTTGAGTGGCTTGATAAGCGCACCAGAGATCCTGTTGGGTACAAACGCATCAACAAGAGGACGGGTCAGGAAATCGGGAAAGAAAATATTGTCAAAGGAATTTCTTATAATGGAGAACAGTATGTTGTTTTGACCGATGATGAGGTTAGACACGCTCTTGCCAAGAATACTCAGACGATAGAAATCGAGTCTTTTGTGTCCGCGAATGAAATTCCTCTCCTATATTTTGAACGTCCGTACTACCTTGCTCCGGCAGACAGAGGAGCGAAGTCTTACGGCCTGCTGCGAGAAGCATTGCTGAAGACACAGCGTGTAGGGATTGCACGAGTCGTGATACATACAAAGCAGCATTTAGCTGTTCTTATGCCGTATGGACCGATGCTTGTCTTAATTCTGCTCCGATGGGCAGCCCAAATCCGTTCTTGGAAGGAATTGAAACTTCCCCCTGAAGGAATGGCGTCTGCAGGGTTGACTGAGCGCGAACTTTCGATGGCGATACAACTGGTTGACTCTATGTCAGAACCTTGGGAGCCTGAAAAGTTTCAGGATTCATTCACTGCGAAAGTAATGGAGTTAGTTGAGAAAAAGGTCAAAGCCGGTCAAACGGCAACTATCATTCAGTCAGAAGATGAGATAAAAATCTCCACGACTGCCGATATTATCGATTTAACGGAATTGCTGCAAAGAAGCTTGCGACGTGGGACCGATAAGCGCACCAGAAAAATATCAGCAAAAAACGATCCGATGAATACGATGTCTGACAGCGGGCTTTTGAAAATATCTAAGAACAAGCAGAAGAAGGGGTAGAGACTGATTATATGAAAACGATCAATGATCCGCTTTTGGACTACAAAAAAAAGAGAGATTTCGCGCTCACTCCGGAGCCGGCAGAGGATGTTCTGACGAAAGCGTCTCCTCTGTCTTTCGTCGTCCAGAAACATGCTGCGCGAAATCTACATTATGATTTTCGTTTGGAACTTGATGGTGTGTTGAAAAGTTGGGCAATCCCGAAAGGTCCTAGTCTCGACCCGATGCAAAAACGCTTGGCTGTACACGTTGAGGATCACCCTTTATCATATGCTGAATTTGAAGGGGAGATCCCTCCCAAGCAGTATGGCGCAGGTACTGTAATCATCTGGGATCGCGGAACGTGGGAGCCGATTGGAGATCCAAGGAAAGGATTGGATTCTGGGCTTCTGAAATTTCAACTTTATGGTGAGAAATTGCGTGGGGCTTGGACTCTTGTAAGAATGCGCGGGAAACCAGACGAACGTCAAGATGCCTGGCTGCTTATCAAAGAGCGTGATGAGCAATCCTGGTTCAAAACTGAGAGGGATGAAATTGCCATTCCGATAGGGGCAAAGCCAGGACTAATTCCGCCATTGCTTACTCCTCAACTGGCAACGCTGGTTGACCGCATTCCAATGGATAATGACTGGCTCTATGAAATTAAGTTTGATGGGTACCGTATTTTGGCGCGGATTGACAAAGGCGATGTGGCATTATTTACTCGCAATGGACATGACTGGACTGCCAAGTTGAAAAAACTTGTAGTGTCTATGAAAAAGTTGAACCTTGCTTCTGGATGGCTTGACGGAGAAATTGTCATGTTTGGGGAGAACGGTATGCCTGATTTCGGCGCTTTACAGAACGCGTTTGAGAAGAAACAAACCGATGATGTTCACTACTTTCTCTTCGATATTCCGTTCTATGCTGGTTTTGATCTGCGTGAAGTAAGTCTGGCCAATCGGCGCGCGCTGCTTTCGGATATTTTACTTAAATCTACTTCTTTGGAACAGATTCGTTTCAGCGAAGATTTTGCAGCAAGAGGCAAAGATATCTTGAAAAGTGCATGTCGCTTGGGTTTGGAAGGAGTGATTGGAAAACGTAAAGATTCAGCGTATATATCCGGGAAGTCTGCGAATTGGATAAAGCTCAAGTGTGTTCAACGGCAGGAGTTTGTAGTGGTTGGATATACGGAAGCGCGGGGAAAAAGTGAGGGCATTGGTGCTTTGCTGCTGGGATTTTATGATGAGGAAGGTCATTTGCGTTATGCAGGCCGCGTAGGAACCGGGTTTGATGGTAAGGTTTCAAGCCTGCTTAAGAAAAAACTTTCTCTGCTTGCTGTTGATCAGACTATGCTATTTGAAAAACCCAAAGAAGCAATAGGAAATTGGATCATACCGGAGCTTGTTGCTGAGGTGTCCTTCGCCGAATGGACCAAAGAAGGCAGAGTAAGGAATGCTGTTTTTCAAGGATTGCGCGACGACAAGCCAGCTTCTGCGATTATTAGAGAAGAGCCCAGAAAAGCTTTATATACTGAAACGAACGATCCTGTAACTGAATTTGCCAGTCCGCAAATCAGCAATCCCAATAGAATCATTGACTCGAGCACCGGACTCAGAAAATTGGATCTCGTAAACTACTACAAACTTGCAGCAAAGCGGATGCTTCCTCACCTTGTGAACCGGCCGGTATCTTTCCTGCGTGCACCAACCGGAATAGAAGGAGAGTTATTTTTTCAAAAGCATGGCGATACTTTGCGGATTCCGGGGCTAAATCAGTTTAAATTGGAACTTTCTCCAGGGGACCCAGCGCTAATGGAGATAGAAACCATGGAAGCCTTAATTGGTGCAGCGCAGATGAATGTTGTGGAATTCCACACTTGGAATGTGACGACTCAGAACATTGAGAAACCGGACCGGATGATCTTTGATCTTGATCCGGGAGAAGGGCTGCCATGGTCTATGATGCTTGAAGCAGCGGAATTGACTCGAACATTATTAGAAGAGCTTGAGTTGCAAAGCTTCCTCAAGACCAGTGGGGGAAATGGCTTGCACATTGTGGTACCTCTGACACTGCGAGATGATTGGGAAACGGTGAAAGAGTTTTCTAAGGCGGTATCGAAGCACCTTGCCGCTGTTATGCCAAATCGGTTTGCAGCCTTAAGCGGAATTCGCAATCGAGTGGGGAAAATATTCGTTGACTATATTCGCAACAATCGTGGGGCAACTACTGTTGCCGCTTTTTCGGCCCGTGCTCGTCCTGGTATGGGTGTTTCTATGCCATGCTCGTGGACAGAACTCCTCACTTTAACAGGGGGAGCGCATTGGACTATCGAAACGGCAAAAAAAAGATTGGAATCTAGTGAAGATCCGTGGATAGGATATGGAAAAACAAAGCAAATTCTGAGAAAAGGAAGTAAAAAAAATCTGCTTCACCGCTGACATGAAAATAGTAATATTTACTGCATCACCAACAATTCCCTTTTAAATTTGCAAAATATCGCAAATTTAAAAGGGAATTGTTGTAAAGCACCGTATGTATAATTGTATAACAACGCTGATTTGGTTGAGAAAGGGAGATGCGATCCACAAATGGTTAGGGACGAAGGAATGCCGAACAGGCACGCACTACTGCGATTGTTCAGTGGCTCTGCAAATCCCGCGCTGTCGGAAGAGATTGCAAAATATTTGGGAATATCGTTGGGGAAGGCGCAGATTACCCAATTTGCCGACGGAGAAACCCGGATTGAGCTTAACGAAAGCGTTCGTGGAAAAGATGTTTTTATTATTCAGCCCACAAGCCCGCCCGTAAATGAAAGGACCATGGAACTGCTCATCATGGTGGACGCGATGAAAAGAGCATCTGCCGGAAGAATTAACGTTGTGATGCCGTATTACGGATATGCCAGACAGGATCGAACCACAACACGCGGAGCGATTACTGCCAAAATGATTGCAAATGTCTTAACCACGAGCGGCGTAGATCATGTTGTTTGCATGGATTTGCATACGCCGCAGATACAAGGGTTTTTCGATATTTCGATGGATCTTTTGACTGCGATCCCTATCCTAGCCAAGTATTTACAAACTGCAGGCATAACGGATGCGGTTGTCGTTTCGCCGGACTTGGGCGGTGTAACAAGAGCCAGAGAATTGGCCGAAAGGATCGGCGGGTCTCTTGCCATGCTGGAAAGACAACGGCTGACGCCCGAGCAGGTGTTGATATTCAATGCTGTTGGGAATATAGCAGGAAAAAACGTAATCATGATTGATGATCTGATCGATACAGCCGGTACGATTGAGCAAGGAGCCCGGTTTTTGTCAATGGCCGGAGCAAAGAGAATTTTTGCCTGCTGCACGCATCCGTTAATGACGGGGATGGCAGTTCAACGCCTGAAAGCGGCACCCATCCATGAGGTGATCGTGACGAACACCATTCCTATCGCTCCGGAAAAAATGTTTGAGAAGCTGAAGGTGTTGTCAGTGGGGAAAATCATAGCCGAAACAATTCTTGCCATTCATGAAGAACGATCAGTGAACAGCCTGTTTGAATGATAGTGGCGGCCTATATATTTTCGTTAAAAATAGCCCTAAAGGAGTGAGCTGATAGTGGGGATGAGGATCGAACGGAATTTGCATCTGCCGGTTATTGGAGGAAAAGTATTTGCGGAAACAAAGAAAGTCGAGCAAATGTCTGAAATAAACATATTTGAACCTGTTATGATCGCATATACATGGGGCATAACGTTTTCTATCGGTGGACCGACAGCACATTATGTTCCTGCTGTTGTTACGCTTTATGAGGAGGAAGCCAATAAATTCCGCCAAGATCTGCTGGCAATTCCCGATAGAATTGAGGAATTTAGAAAATATAAAGAGACCGAGAGTGTTTTAAGATTGCAAAATCCTTTATTGGAAATCAAAGAAACCGCAGAAAAGGAACTAGTAGTTGAATTAAACGCATGGAGTCCTTACTGGGAGTTTTCGCGTGAAATAACATTGGAAGCAACGCAAATAATGGCTGCTAAGCTAAAGAATATTAAAATGCAATCACAAAAAATGATCTATGCACTGAAGTTGTTGGAAGATACTAACGAGATATAAGAAAATACATTTGTTAAAGAAAAGTAAATATAATTGAAGGATATCATAGCTGCGCTTCAACGCAACAACAAAAAATCATGTACAATATGCTGTACATGATTTTCAAACACTTACAAATCATTTGTATTGAAGGTATCTCCGCCACGAATAGTTCCGTTAGCAAATCCCTTCTTAAACCATTTGACACGCTGGGCTGACGTTCCATGCGTAAAGCTGTCAGGTATCACGGTTCCCCGCATCTTTTTCTGAATGCGATCATCACCGACCGCTTCTGCTGCATTCATTGCCTCTTCCACATCTCCAATTTCCAAATATCCTTTACCTTGCATATATTTAGCCCACACTCCGGCAAAATAGTCTGCCTGAAGCTCTAATCGTACCGAAAGCTGATTATATTCTTTTTCGTTCAGCTGACCTCTTAAACGCTGAACCTTATCCATGATTCCCAGTTGATTTTGTACATGATGGCCTACTTCATGTGCAATAACATAAGCCAAAGCAAAATCACCGGGAGCTTTAAATTTGGTTCTCATATCCTGATAGAAGCTTAAATCCAGATAAACCTTTTTATCTTGCGGACAATAGAACGGACCCATTCCCGATTGGCCCACACCGCAGGCTGACTGTGTAGCTTCTGTATATAATACGAGGGTAGGTTTTTGATATTTTTCGCCTTCCCTTGCAAAAACTTCGGTCCAGACATCTTCGGTATCCTTAAAAACAACCGAAACAAATTGCCGCAATTCTTTTTCAGTGGCATTTTCTTGGTACTGCTGGTTTTGTTTCGGCGGATTAATATTCGTTTGAGGAGCTCCGCCTCCCCCAATAATTGAGCCAGGATCGACACCCAGGAGAGTTAGCACGATATAAAGTATGATCCCAAAACCGCCTAATCCCGCTGCGCCTTTAACAACTTGCCCGCGTCGATCCTCTACATTGGAGCTTCCTTGTCGTCCGCGCCAATCCATGCTGCTTCCCCCTTCTAACTTGTTTTCAGTAATATCGAGATCCCGCTTGAAAAGCCATAGGTCGTTGGAAATCATCTTCACATTCGCCAATCAGCAATCGCAATTGACTGAATATTCTGGTATAATTATATCACACGCACATATTCAGTTGATATAATTATTATTCATTTCCATTCGAAATATAAAAGGGGGAAGCAATATGGGAATTATTTCATGGATCATTGTTGGCGCGCTTGCAGGGTGGATAGCCAGTATAATCACAGGCAAAAACGCTGCGATGGGAGCAATTGCTAATATTGTCGTAGGGATAGTAGGTGCCATTCTGGGCGGTTTTGTGCTCAACTTTTTTGGTATTGGCGGAGTTACTGGTTTTAATCTCCATAGTATCTTGGTCGCAATTGCAGGTGCTTGCCTGCTGTTGTTCATTATCGACCGGTTCAAAAAGTAATTCAAAAATGGATCAATACAATATAAACTGAGGAGGGTTTAACTATGTCCAAACTTAGCATGATTGAGGGAATTGGGGAAAGTTACGAAACAAAGCTGAAAGAGGCAGGCGTTTCCTCCGTGGAAGGACTGCTGGAAACCTGCTCCTCAAAGAAGGGGAGAAAGGAACTAGCTGAAAAAACTGGGATTACTGAAAAATTGATTTTAAAATGGGCCAATCATGCTGATTTAGCCAGGATCAAAGGAATTGGCGGCGAATATGCCGAGCTTCTAGAAGCTGCAGGTGTGGATACTGTCGCTGAATTGGCCAAACGCAAACCGGATAACCTCTTGGCAAAAATGGTGGAAATAAACGAAGCAAAAAAAATGGTCAGGCAAATGCCTGCACAAAAGCAGGTGGAGGATTGGGTTAAACAAGCTGCCGCTCTTCCCCGTGCATTAGAGTACTAATGCACGGGGAAATGAATGATTGTAATTCGGAGGTCAGCGGTTTGAGCCCACTTATTTTCACAAGGAAACGCGGGGGTTGCAGAGATGCAGGCCCTTTGTTTTTTCCTAAATATATCCATGATCTTGAAACGGTCGCATTCGTCCTGGTTGCATTTTAACGTGTGAGAACGGTTTTTCCAATAGTGTAAAAAAGTTTGATTCATACTAAGAGGTAATTTCCCAATCATGAGCGAATATCAACTATTGTCTGATGTTTCTTGTCTTGGTGCATTAAAATGAGCCGTGCCGGGTGTCCCTAACTCGGGAATGAAGCAGAGAAAGCGCTTTGCTCACGAGTGGAAGAAAAATAAATATAATGGAGGAAATAAAAATGCAATTTTTTCAATTTACCGAAGAACAGGAAATGCTGCGAAAAGCAGTCCGTGAGTTCGTAGACTCTGAAGTCGCTCCTCATGCCAAAGAATGGGATGAAAACGATCACTGCCCGGTAGAACTCTTTCCCTTGATGGGTGAACTGGGCCTTTGTGGTGTGTTTATCCCCGAAGAATACGGCGGAGCAGGCCTCGGCCATACTGAACGCGCCATTGTGCTCGAAGAAATCTCCCGGCATTCGGCCGGCTTGGGGATTGCACTGATGACCCACCATTTGGGAGTAGCGGCTATCTTGTATTATGGCAACGAGGCGCAGAAACAAAAATACCTGCCTGATCTTGCCGCCGGGAAAAAGGTTGCGGGATTGTCTGTCACTGAACCGGGTGGAGGTTCTGACTTTATGGGACAGAAATCGACCGGAGAATTCAAAGACGGTTCTTGGGTCCTGAATGGCCGCAAATGCTTCATTACCAACTCCCATATTGCCCAAGTCGATGTATGGACCGTCGTTACCGGCCAAGATGAAAAAGGCCGTCCGATCATGACCGCTTTCATTATTGATGGCGATACAGAAGGACATGCTCCCGGTCGTAAGGAAAACAAAATGGGCCTGCGCGGCTCCGTCACCGGTGATGTGATATGTAACAATGTCAAATTAGCGCCAGAACAGATGTTGTCGAAAGAGGGCGCCGGAGCGAAGATTGCGATGACAACGATTCAGGAAGTCGGACGGGCCGGCATGTCGGCAATTTGCGTCGGTATCCTGCGCGGCTGTGTTGAAGAAAGTGTAAAATTTTCCAGCGAACGGATTCTCTATGGCAAACCTTTAAATAAAATCCAGGCGATACAGTTCATGATCGCGGAAACACGCGTTGAGCTCGAAGCTGCCAAGCTGTTGACCTATCGTGCCGCTGGACTGAAAGATGCCGGCCTGCCTTGTTCGACAGAATTTGCGATTGCAAAATATTACGCCAGCGAAGCCGCTGTACGTGCAGCCAGACGGACGATAGATTCCATGGGTGGTTATGGCGTCATCAATGAATATCCGGTCGGACGGTTCTTGCGGGATGCGTTGGCATCGATTCCTTCTGGCGGTACCTCCCAGGTACAGCTCTTGATCACCGCTGGCGCTACCATCAGTGGGAAGTGATCAGTGATGGGGCTTACAATCGCCGTATGCATTAAACCGGTTCCTGATCCGGCTCAATATGATAAGATCACAATCGATCCCGTAAGAAAAACAGTTGTCAGGGAAGGAATCCCGACGGTGATGAATCCCTGTGACAAACATGCGTTGGAAGCGGCTTTGCAGCTGAGGGGAACGGATGGATCGGTCACCGTGGTCACCATGGCTCCTCCCAATGCGGAAGAAACGCTGCGGGAGGCTCTCGCTATGGGGGCTGACAAGGCGATTCTCTTGACCGACCGGGCCTTTGCCGGCGCTGATACCTGGGCGACTTCCTGCACGTTGGCGGCGGGTCTGCGCAAAGCCGGGAATTTTGACGTTATCATCACCGGTACGGAAAGTGCTGATGGCGCGACGACCCAGGTTCCCGCCCAATTGGCTGAATGGATGGGATGGCCGCATCTTTGGAATGCGGTAACCATCGAAAAAACCAATGAACCGGCACTGCGTGTTCGAACTAAGACCGAAACGGAATGGTCCGATTATCAAATCCAGATGCCTTGTCTGTTGGCGGTATCGCGCGAAAGCAACAAACCCCGCCTGACCAGTCTGATGGGCGTGATGAAGGCCAGAAAGAAACCGCTTGCCGTGTGGTGCAGACCTGACCTCGAAGTCGACGATGCCGATCTCGGAATGGCGGGTTCACCGACACAACCCGGAGCTATCTACGAGTTGGAAATGGGGCGCAAAGGCATTACGCTGCTCGGTGACACCGATGAAATTGTCGCTCAGTTGATAGAAAAACTGCGCGCTGCCGGACTTGCCATTGAAACCGGCAGCGCATGTGTACCAGGAGAAGAACGCCTATGAAAACGACGCATCCTGCTGAATGGAAAGGTATACTGGTAGTCGGGGAAATCCGCAACAGCCGGGTACAGCCGGTAACACTCGAACTCATCGGTAAAGCGCGTGAACTCAAAGCGACCTGCCCTACTGTCGGCGATATCGCAGTTGTGCTGATCGGCGATGGAGTGTCCGCCGCTTTGGCGGAGGTTGAAACCTCCGGCGCTGATGAAGTAATCTTAGTGGATCACAAGCAGACTAGCTTGTTCCACAACGATCTTTATGCAACAATCCTACAGAATATTATCACGAGTCGCAAGCCCTCAGTGGTGCTCCTGCCGGCGACTGCCCAGTACCAAGACTTGGCCTCCATGCTCGGTATCCGGTTGAATACCGGTGTAGCAGCTCATTGTGTCGATATCCGCATCTCTAAAGCAGCGGAAATGTTGGCGGTTGTGCCGGCATTCGGCGGCAAAGTGCTGGGAGATATCCTCTGCCCGGCGCACCGGCCGCAAATGGCTACCGTGAAGCCTGGCATTTTCAGGCAAGCTCCGCCAATTTCCGGAAATAAACCGCAAATCAGTCACTTTGATCCATCCGCGATCGTAGCGGAAAAGTTGCAGAACCCCAGGTTAGTGGCGCTGGGAAATTCCGCCTGCGCAACAACCCGGGGCATTCCGGTTGAAGAAGCGTCTGTCGTAGTTTGTGGCGGATGGGGGATGGGGTCGAAGGAAAACTGGCAGTTGCTCAATGAGTTGGCCAATCTGCTCGGCGGTGCGGTCGGGTGCACCCGTCCGGCAGTCGATGAGGGATGGGTCGAAGGAGAAAGCCAGATGATCGGAACCAGCGGCAAGGTTGTGCGGCCCAAGGTTTACATTGGCGCCGGCGTGTCAGGTTCATCGCACCATATCTGCGGAATGAAGGATTCGGATCTGATCATCAGCATCAACAAGGATGAGAAGGCTTCAATCTTTGAAGTGTCTGACATAAGGGTTGTTGGAGACGCAAAACAGATACTTGAAAGTCTCATTGAAAAAATCCGTGCAATTCGGAAAGCATAGTAAACCGCATCTGCTTAGATAAGGGATCACTTATCTAAGCATGAGATAGTTATCATACACACTGCAAAACATATTTTGAACGAAGCGGCGATGCAGCCGGTAGGCGTATGCCTGCCGGCCTATTTGTTATTGACAGGCTTTTATAGAAATAGCCTTTGAAATTAACAAAAGATGGGAGTGATTTAATTGGAAACAACTCAGAAAAATACGGTTATCGGGTTTGTTGGCACTGGCGTGATGGGAAAAAGTATGGCCCATCATTTGCTTAAGGCCGGTTATCGCGTGATGGTTTACAACAGGACAAAAGCTAAGGCGCAAGAATTGTTAAACCAAGGTGCACAGTGGTCGGAAAAAGTTTCTGGTTTGGCTGCCCAATGCAATGTAATTATTACTATGGTGGGCTATCCCAAAGACGTTGAAGAAATTTATTGCGGCGACGATGGGCTGATACAAAATGCCAAACCCGGAACGTATTTGATTGACATGACGACTTCATCTCCTGATTTGGCGGTCAAAATTTATCAAGCCGCCAAAGAAAAAGGATTGCATGCCTTAGATGCTCCTGTATCAGGCGGCGACGTTGGAGCCAGAGAGGCGCGGTTATCTGTTATGGTTGGTGGTGATAGAGATGCCTTTGCAAACATTCTTCCTATTTTAAAATTTATGGCAATTAATATTGTCTTGCAAGGACCAGCCGGCGCCGGTCAACACACAAAAATGTGCAACCAGATTGCTATCGCGGCTACTATGATGGGTATATGTGAAGCCATGGGTTATGCCAAGAAAGCTGGGCTTGACCCGGACCAAGTTCTTAAGAGTATTGAAAATGGTGCTGCTGGCAGTTGGTCCTTGAGCAATCTTGCGCCGCGGATGTTGGCCGGTAATTTTGCTCCCGGTTTTTATGTCAAACATTTTATAAAGGATATGAAGATTGCCACAGAGTCAGCGCAGCAAATGGGGATGAATACTCCGGCGCTGGATTTGGCAATAAAACTGTATGAACAACTTTCTGCCATGGGCGAGGAGAATAGCGGCACACAGGCTTTGTTCAAATTATACGACCGGTAATTGTATTGCGGCAAAAAGAGTGGATATATAAGGGAAAACTATCGTACTACCGCAATGAAAATAATGTTGGAGGTTACCTGCAAAGTGAAAAAAGCTGGATTTATCATGATAACGATCATGCTGGGCTTATTTATTACGCCAATCATGTTGGCAAATGCGAATGATGTGCCGCAACCACTAAGCCTGCCGGCCGATTATCGTATTCTGGACAATGCCGAAGCGGATGTGACTGGTGACGGATATATTGATACGATATACCTCACCGGACATCAAAGACAAATTGGCTCGTTATATACCGATGATTTGAGTATCACGGTTGAAAACGGGGCCGACCATTCCCTTACCAGGTATCCACTGAACAAATTGGGTGGATATCGAATGCATCTTTTTGCAGGCGATTTTTCGGGGGATAAAGTAGCTGACGTTTATGTGGAAGTGGAATCAGGCGGCAGTGGCGGTTGGTCATATCATAATATCATCTCATTGAATGCCAATGATCCGAAGGAGATATTTGGCGAGCAAAATAACCAAAGTAAGAGTATTACCGGAAAATTCATTGATGGATTGAAAGCAGAAATCACAAATACCGTTAATGGGAAAACAATAGCGATTGATGTTCGCGAACGATTGAAGGACTATCTTCGTCTGGGCATCTACGGCGAGGATGGCATTGTGAAAAAGGAAACTTCAATAATGATCGCCCCTTTTAGCAAATTAGAACCCATTGATTATGACAGGGACGGGATTTTCGAACTAAAGGGCATTCAGCGCATTTCCGGCGCTTATCGAGCTGACGGCATCGCTGATGTAGAAACGGTGCTCAAATACAATGGTACAGCTTGGAATTCGCAATCAGTAAAAGTAACAGTATTTATGGATACTGCCGGTGTTGGTATCGTTGCGCCTAAACCTGCTTCTTCGTCTGCCCCCAATTAATCGTACCATTGAACCGTCTTAAGCAATATATGAATTCGCCGATGTAAGAAGAGAGGATATTCGTAATATTCGTTGAATTAACTATATTTAGCAAATTTATTAAAAAATTTTAAGGAGGCCCGTAAAATGAGTATGGAATATGACGAACAGCTTTCGTATTTGCAAAAACCGGACAAAAAGGATATTCCGCCTGATGTACAGGAGATTTTTGACAACAATACCAAATTTCAAATGGAAAACTGGGGATTTATCAATAATCTTTTCAAAGTGCTGCCATTGAATCCTTTGCAGTATAAAGGGTTTTTGGATTTTAAAGCATCCTTGTTTAATCCGGAAACCTGCTTTTTGAGTACGGCTGATAAGGAAATGGTTGGCTTAGTTGTGTCCTCAACGAACCATTGTTCTTATTGTTTAACCTCTCATAGCGATGTTTTACGAGGTCTTGTGAACGATCCGGAATGGGTAGACAAGCTGACTTATAATTATCGGTCAGCCAAACTGACCGAAAAGCAAAGAGCATTATGCGATTATGCCTATTTTGCTACTGCTTATCCCGGTGAAGTTTCTACTGACCAAGTGGATAAGCTTCGGGCCGTTGGTTTTAATGATCACGAAATTTTGGAAGCAGCCTTCACAGTTGGTTTCTTCAATTATACTAATCGCTGGGTTAGTACAATTGCGCCCATAGCTAACCCTGGACATTTCAAACATAACCGGTGATTGATCACAAAAGGAAAGTAAATCGAAGGTGGTAGCTTAAATGAGTTATGACATATTGTTAAGCAAGGGTAAAATAGGGAAGCTAGTGATTAAAAATCGTTCAGTGATGTCACCAATGGGTACCGATTTTGCCAACCACGATGGGACGGTATCCGAGAGAACGCTTCGTTATTACGAAGAGAGAGCAAAGGGCGGCATCGGTCTCATCGTCACTGAGTATACCGGCGTGGATGATATAAACAGCGTACCGTCCAATCATAACTTGCGCATGGCCAGGGATTATCATATCTCTGGCGCCGAGAGACTGGCAGAGGCGGTTCATAAGTACGATTGCAAAATTTTTGCACAACTGCACCACGGAGGCAGCACGTCAAAATTGGCCTTAAGCGGACGTCAGCCTTTGAGCGCCAGCGCGGTACCTTTTGTAAAAGGCGCTCCCCCGCCGCGAGAGATGACGATTATGGAAATTCAAGAAACAGAGCAAAAATTCATTGATGCAGCGGTTCGGTGCAAAAAAGCCGGTTTTGACGGAGTCGAGCTGCATGGGGCGCACTCTTATCTGCTCGCTCAGTTTTTCAGCAAATATTATAACCGGCGCACGGATGAATACGGTGGAAACGTTGAAAATCGCTGCAGGATCATCGGTGAAATTATTGCCGGCATCCGTAAAGCCTGTGGACCGAATTTTCCGATCACCGCCCGCATTTGCGGTGATGAGATGACGCCTGTGGAAGGGTTCCTCACTCTTCAGGACGGCTTGGAGATTGGGAAATATCTAGAAAAAGCAGGAATTGATGCCATCAATATCAGCAATGGGAGCAGCTTGAATGGAAACGCCAATTGTGATCCGTACAGCTACACACCGGGCTGGAAAAAGCATGTGGCCAAGGCCTTCAGGGAAGCGCTGAGTATTCCAGTCATTGCAACGAATACGATAAAAAATCCGGAATTCGCCGAAGAGTTGCTGCAAGAAGGCATTTGCGATTTTGTGGCCTTGGGACGCTCGCAATTTTCCGATCCGGACTTTATGAGAAAGGCAAAAGAAAACAAAGCGGAAGAAATTCGTCAATGTATTGGCTGTATGTATTGCAGAGAGCGCCTTTTGGGAAATGGACTGACGGCGGCTTGCGCAATCAATCCGCGCATGGGCTGCGAATTTCAGTATTCGAATCTGGAAAAGAACGGCTGCGGGCAGCCTGTGACGGTAATCGGCGGCGGTCCGGGAGGGATGGAAGCTGCACGCGTTCTGGCCGAAAGAAATTTTGCAGTGACTCTTTTTGAAAAAGAGGACCGTTTAGGCGGAACAATGAATATCGCTTGTCTTCCGAATTTCAAAGGACAGGTTGAGAAGCTGGTAAGAACAATGGAAACTCAAATTACCAGGTTGGGTGTTGACATCAAACTGAATACCGAGGCAACACCGGAACTGGTGAAACAGCTGCAGCCTGTGGGCGTGTTTGTTGCCAGCGGCGCGGTACCCATTATCCCGCCTCTTCCCGGAATAAACAAACCGAATGTTTATACAGCGGAAGATGTAGTTGCCGGGAAGGCAGCTCCAACCGGAAAAGTTGCAGTAATCGGAAGCGGCATGACAGGTTTGGAAACGGCAGAAATGCTGGGAGACAGGGGTGCAAGCGTCATGTTGGTTGAGATGCAGGACACAGCCGGTCCGGGAATATACAATGTAATCCTCAATGATATTATGGGACGGATCAAAAAGCAGAACACACAGATTTTGACCGGGCATAAGCTGCTGGAAGTCACGGAAAGCGGTGTTCGACTGGCAAAAACGGGCGCCGAAGAACTGGTCGATCTGGAATGCGACCATGTTGTACTGGCTTTGGGCGTATGCCCGAGAACGGATATTGTCGAAGGATATGAAAAGCTTTTTGACAAGGTTTCGGTCGTTGGCGATGCAGGCCGGACTGGCAGGATTGCAGAAGCGATGAAGGAAGGATACGCCAAGGCGTACGCTTTTGAATAAGGGAGAAACGAAAGGACTCACGGGTTTCGCCCGCGGGTCCTTTGCGCATGCTGCGAACTATGCGTTACTTTTTTCGCTCTGGAACGTTTAAGCAAGTGACGAAATTAAGGAGGCATGATTTTATGAAACAAATAATTACATGGTTGCAGTCAGTGAAGAAGCCAATGATTTGGACGTGTGCAGTTCTGCTCACTTGCTTTGCCGTATCCATTGGATCTGTCGGCTATGCGGGGCCGACGAAAAGTACCATTGCAAAGAATGCCGGAACTGTGGAGTTTCAGCAAAACGACTTGAAAAAACAGTGCCTGGCAGCGACAATAACCGCAATCAATTTAGAGATAAACCGGTATCAACGGTGGATAGACTTCCGCACCCAGCAAGGGGATCAAAACGCTGTGGGGGCACTGCAGGAAACACTCGCAGTGTTAAAAGAGGATTTGAAAAAATATACTGACATGGACCCGGCGGATTATCCATTGCCGGAAAAAGTGGAAACCGTCGGCTGGGTTGGCGATAATCCGGCAAAAGATTCGATATTGTATATAGATGGTATGTCCAAAAATGGGCCATGGTATCATCTGGCGGGTATCCTAGGAGATAATTATGCCGCTTTATTGCCCAACGCGCGGTATTCCGTAGCATTCTATCCCGTATATCAGCGCAACTACTGGAACATGAACAGTGCGTACATTTATGTCGCGGATTATTCGGAGCAGGTTCAGGGAAAACGAATGATGGGAGAAGTGTTTATGCGTCAATACGCTTTCCCATTGGATGACAAAACAAAGTGCGACAACTACAAGATTTATCTGTTAAAAGACTTACTGCCGGGCTCCAAGGGGGAGCAGTTGCTTAATTCGAAAAAATCAACATTTGATGTTACGTTATCGGAGGAACAACTGAAAAAATACGCATACATAGAATTTGTTTCTTCCTATGGCAATAAAACGCTGAAAATAAGCGAACTTAAGAGTAATCCGCTGGAGATCATTCTGCAACCGGAAGTTTTCATCAAAAAACCGGCCATTTATCTTTACCCCGTGCAGAAATCTCAAATCGTGGTTACCCATTCTTTTAAAGGGAAGATTGTAAGCACATATCCGGAATATAGCGGGAACTGGAACGTCGTGGCGGAGCCGGATGGACATTTATTTAACTTGAAAGACAGCAGAACGTATGAGTATTTATTTTGGGATGGACTTTACTCTTTCCCTGCGGAACATTACCAATATCAATCAGGCTTTTATGTGAAACGTGAAGAGTATGTGGCGTTTCTACAAAACAAATTGGCACATATCGGTTTAACCGAAAGAGAAATCAACGATTTTATTGTCTACTGGCTGCCGGTCATGAACAACCACAACAATTGTTTTGTTCATTTCCGTATCAACGATAACATTGGTGGAAGCTCTGTCCTGGAAACGAAGCCTGCAGCCGAGACGGTCATCCGCGTATTCATGGAGTTTTCTGGTCTTGATCATATGAACAGCGTTCACAGGTTGCCGGAACAGAACCTTCCCGCATTCACGAGGAAAGGTTTTACCCTGGTGGAATGGGGCGGAGTTGAAATTGGCAGCAATAAAATTGAATAAAACGAAACCGGAAGCAAGCTGGATATGTCGACAAGTATAGATCTGTCAATATGACAATTTCTTCTGGAATAAGTTATTTGAAATTTTGCGGCATGAAAATCAGAATAGTTGAATAATTTGTGAATTTATGCAGGAATTAACTGATAAATGTCGAAATCAATAACCAGTTATTCAATATTGCTGGGATTGTAGAGAACACAGTATGGGCAAACTCGCCAAAAGGCGGGGGCGCAAAGCCGCGGGTCTAAAAGCCCAAATACTGGGCTCATGACTGCCAGGCCGCACCGGATTAATCCGGTTATGGTCTGGCAGTCTTTTGTTTCATTGGGGATAGAGAAAGGGGTTGAATTGATGCGAGTACGCAAGCGCCGTTTGATTATTGCTCTCGTCACCGCAGCAACCATCATTCATATCCCTGTCATGGCAGCAGTTGTGCCAGATGCCGGGCAAACCGATAAAAGCATCCAGGAGCGACAGCTTGTCGCTCCTGCGCAATCTACCATCGACCTGGCAATTCATCAACAGCAAACCGAGCCCAAACAAGCGGACCAAGGACTGAAAATCCGGGTTGACCATATCCGGTTTACCGGGCAAACCATTTTCAGCGAAGAGACTCTTCTGGCACAAATTCAAGATGGACTTGAAAAAGAGTTAAGCCTCAATGACCTTGAATTGTTAGCTTGGCAGATTACAAGATATCTTCGCAGTCAAGGTTACCTTGTGGCAACCGCCTATATACCGGCGCAAGACGTTCAAGACAATACAGTGAATATTGCTGTAGTGCTTGGACAATACGGCAATATTCAGATCCGTAACAGTTCCGCTCTTGCTATTGGACGTGTCAGGGCCTTGCTGTCCGAAATACACAGCGGCGATGTCATTAGAAAAGATAGTCTGGAAAGAGCTATGCTGCTAGTGGACGATGCCAGCGGCGTGAGCGCCAAGGCCACCCTTGCACCGGGAGAGGCTCCCGGAACGGCTGACCTTATTGTTGATGTCATAGATGCAAGCCGGGTGATCGGCAGTTTGACAGTAGACAACCATGGAAACTGGTTTACCGGCGAGAACCGTCTCGGACTCGCCATCGATCTCAATAACCCAAGCGGCATCGGCGATCAGGCGACACTTGGCGGAACGTATGCCGGCTCCGGCATGGACAATCGCGGCTTGTCGTACTTAGTACCTGTGGGCAGACGAGGCGGCAATCTGGGTGTGAGTTATGAACGCACTCACTATCTTTTGGGTAAAGATTTTTCTTTCTTGAATGCCAACGGGGAAGCAAAAACAACGAGTGTCTTTGGCACTTATCCTTTTGTCCGGTCCCGCAGCCTGAACATCTATGGACGCCTCGGCTTTAACGACAAGAAACTGGAAGACCGCTTGGATGCTGTGGACACTTTTTCGGATAAGCGGAGCAGAGTCTGGAAGATTGAGCTAAATGGCGATCGTCGTGACAAAGATGGCAGAGGGTTAACAGCCTTCGCCCTAGCGTTATCGACTGGCCGGCTCGACATCAATACACCGGCTGACCTTGTTATTGACCAGGCCAGCGCCAAATCGGCCGGTTGGTACAATAAAACCTCGCTCAGTTTGTTGGGGATGAAACAAATAAACGAACGTCTGAGTTACAAGCTATCTTTCAGCGGACAACTTGCCAGTAAAAACCTGGATTCGTCGGAGAAATTATATCTCGGTGGGGCTACTGGGGTAAGGGCTTACCCGGAAGGCGAAGCAGCAGGGGATGATGGGTATATTTTCACCGGCGAACTGCATTGGAATATGCCTAAACCAAATTTTCAACTCGCCGCATTCATCGATACCGGCAGAATTACCATCAACAAGGAGCCGTGGGATAACGCTGCAAATCATCGCACGCTCAGCGGTGCAGGGATGGGGGTTATTTGGAATTGGGATGAAGACTACTCATTACGTTTTGACTATGCGTGGAAGTTGAATTCTGACAATGATAATTCCGACTCCGACAGCAACGGCCGTTTCTGGCTGCAGTGCACCCGGAAATTTTAAAAGGGGGATGAAAAATGCTAAGCGATGGCGACTTTTCGTATGGGATTCGCCGAATAAAAAGTAAGGTGCTAAGAACAATCTTAGACTGCTTTTGCACGGCAATTTTTCTGTTTATCTCCACATCAGGCGGTTATGCTTCTCCGTCCGGTGGGGATGTAACGACTGGTTCTGGGAACATTAGCCAAAATGACAATATAGTGACGGTCACTCAAACTACAAACAAAATGGGAATTAATTGGCAAAATTTTAATATCGCTTCCGGCGAAACGGTTGTTTTTATTCAACCTGGATTGTCATCTATTGCTCTTAACCGGGTTATAGGCAGCGAGGCTTCAACAATTTACGGTCAACTTCTTGCGAATGGGAAAATTTTTCTGATCAACCCAAACGGCGTACTTTTTGCGCCCAGTGCACAGGTTAACGTTGGAAGTCTGGTAGCATCTACCTTGAACATCAGCGATAGCGACTTCCAGGCAGGAAACTATATCTTTAACGGCACGGGAGGATCCGTCATAAATCAAGGCAACATCAAGGCAGTTGATGGAGGTTATGTCGTTTTACTTGGGCAGCAAGTCAATAACCAAGGCGTGATTGTTGCGAATCTAGGAACCGTAGCCGTAGGGGCAGGAAATGCAGTCACTCTGGATATGAATGGTGATGGGTTGATCAATTTGGCGGTGAACACTGCTGCAACAGGCGCCAGTATCCTAAATGGTAATCTCATTCAGTCCAACGGAGGCAGAGTATTGATGACAGCCCGGACCGCTGACGCACTAGCAGGGACAGTGATCAATAATAGCGGTATGATACAAGCAAACAGTATCAGTAATGCGAACGGGGTCATTCGTTTGGATGGCGGCAACACAGGCACTGTAATTCATAGCGGGGCGCTTTCTGCCGCTGGAAAAAACACGGGTGAAAATGGCGGGCTGATCACCTTGCAGGGCGGCAATATTCAACTTGCTTCCACCAGCACTTTTGATGCCTCCGGTACGACCGGCGGAACATTAAAGGTAAGCACGGTTGGCGACCTTGCGTTGACCAACCAACTGACGGCAGGCAATAATGCTAATATTGTTTTGCGGGCAGACAGCCTTGGAACTGGCAGCGGCACGGTAAACTTCAGCGATGATGGCGCGGTTGTCTTGAATGGCAGCGGTAAAGCGGAAATCTACTATAATCCCGCCAGTTATACTTCGCCCATTGATTATTCCGGGAAGGTAATAGGTGGACCATTGACGGCCTACATGTTGGTTAATAATGTAAACCAGTTGCAGGATATGAACATTAACCTGGCTGGCGCTTACGCCCTTGGTAAAGACATTGATGCCAGTGCAACATCTGGATGGAGTAGCGGCGCAGGCTTTGTGCCGGTTGGCAGTATTAACTCATTCTCCGGGGATTTTAATGGCGACAATCATATCGTCAGCAACCTGTTTATTAACCGGTCAAAACAAAATTATATAGGTTTATTTGGTAAGTCTACAGGAAGTATTAAGAACATCGGGCTTGCCAATGTGTCTGTAACCGGCAGCTATTATACAGCTGGTTTGGTGGGAATTAATTATGGCAGTATCAGCAACAGCTACATTACAGGCACCGTAAAAGGGTACATGTATGTTGGCGGCTTGGTTGGAGACCAACATGTCAGCAGCAGTATTAGCAATAGCTATAGCGGTGGAACTGTAAGTGGTATTAATCATGTTGGCGGTTTGGCGGGGGGGAATACTTATGGCATTATCAGCAACAGTTACAGCAGTAGTAATGTAACCGGAGGCGTCAATAGCAAATATGTTGGCGGTTTGGCGGGCCATAACGGCAACGACAGTGGCGCTTCGGGTGGAATTATCAACAACAGCTACAGCACGGGTATAGTGAGCGGGAACTCTGGTGTTGGCGGCTTGGCGGGGATTAATTCCGGCAGCATCAGCAACAGTTACAGCACGGGTGCAGTGAGTGGAAATATCGATGTTGGCGGTTTGGTTGGCGCTGATTTTGGCAGAAGCACGAATAGTTATTGGAATATAACAACTTCTGGCCAAACGAATAGTGCCGGTGGTATTGGTTTAACAACAACCCAGATGATGGATCAAGACAATTTTACCGACTGGGATTTTCTCAACACGTGGCGGATATATGACGGATATACCTATCCGCTTCTCAAGTCATTTTTAACTCCACTGACTGTAACGGCAAATGATTTTGGCCGAACCTATGACGGCACAACCGGTTATTCCGGAATTGCAGGGGTATCCTATTCCATCAGTGCAACAGGTTCGCTTCTTGGAACAGTTGTCTATGGGGGAACGGCGCTGAATGCTGTAAATGCCGGCATTTACAGCATTGCTCCGAGTGGGTTATATTCTAACCAACAAGGTTATGACATCAGTTACGCGGATGGCACGCTGACGATCACACCGAAGAACATCGCCGTCAAAGCGAACAATGCCGAAAGAGTGTATGGGGATCCCAACCCCACAAGCGGTACAGTCAGTGTAATGCCCGGGAGTTTGGTAGGCACAGACGCCATTGGCGGTGCGAGCTTATCCAGTACGGCTGCTGTCACGAGCAATATAGGCGACTATAGCCTGACGCCGACTGCGGTTACCTTTACCAACGGCAACGCGGCCAACTATATGATTACCTATGCGGACGGCACGCTAACGATCATGCCGCGGCCGATTACGGTAACAGCGAACGCCAGCAGAGTATATGGGGATGCTAATCCCACAAGCGGGCCAGTCAGCGTAGCGCCTGGAAGTTTGGTAGGCACGGATGCATTTAGCGATGCCAGCCTGACAAGCACGGCTGTTACTATGAGCAATGTAGGCAGCTATAGCTTAACACCAAGCGGGGTTGCCTTTACCAATGGCAGTGCGTCCAACTACGTTATCACCTACGCGGATGGAACGTTGACGATTACGCCGCGTCCGATTACGGTAACGGCAAGCGGGCATAATAAGGTGTACGACGGGACTACTGCAGCGACTGTAACGTACAACGATAACCGTATTAGCGGCGATAATCTTACAGTTAGCGGCAAAGCGACTTTTGCTGATAAGAACGCCGGGACGAATAAGACAATAAACGCCACAGATATCAACATCAGCGGCGAGGATGCCTCTAATTATAGCTTGCAAAATACATTTGCCTTTACTGCAGCAGATGTCTCTACAGCGCTTTTGACTATAAAAGCAAACGACGCAACGAAGAAAGTAGGTGCTAATCTACCAAAGTTTAGTGCAACGGCTGCCGGCTTTGTTAACGGCGAAAGTTGGTCTTCGTTGGATGGTAAAATCGTTTTTACGACCGCAGCTACAAAAAGATCCCCGGCGGGCAGTTATACTATAATGCCTTCAGGTTACACTTCCAACAACTACACGATTAATTATGTCAATGGGACTTTGGTTGTTTATAAATAGGTTTGGTAACAAACAAAGACACGATAGAAGAAACGAATCAACCTTACCTAAAAAGTGAAGCCCGACAGAATTTTGTCGGGCTTCACTTTTTGACTGCATTTTCCGCTACCCTGTGACAAATCGGTTTCTGCCAGCATTCTTTGCGGCATATAAGGCCCTATCTGCTCTAGACAAAGCCTGATCAAACGTTGCGTCGTCTTTGCAAAATTGAGTAATTCCGATGCTGACTGTATATAGTAATGAGATCCCTTGCTTGGTCTCGTAAGCTTTCCGGATCGTTTCCTGAATTTTTGCGGATACTTTTTCAGCCTGATCTACATCGGTTTCTGGCAGCAGAACTGCAAACTCTTCACCGCCCAGCCGCCCCATATAATCAAGATCACGAATGCATTGCTGACTCCGGTTTGTAAAATCGATCAAAATTTCATCGCCCACCTGATGTCCGTATTGGTCATTCACTTGCTTGAAGTGATCTAGATCCAAGCACAATATGGAACACGGATGTCCATATCTTTGGAATCGCAAAAACTCCCGTTCAGCACGTTCGAACCAAGCCCGTCGATTCGCAATATTGGTCAGATGATCTGTTGTTGCCAACTTGCGAAGCTCTTGTTCCATCAGTTTCAGGGACGTAATATCCTGTATGCCCGAAAGCAATACTTTTTCGCCGCCATAAACAGTCTGGACGGCCGAAATCAGTACATGCATCAATCTGCCATGATGGTTTGTGAGTACAGTTTCAAAATTATTGACATTGCCATACAACCGCACATCTTCTGCCAATCGCCGCCTATCCGCAGGAATAACAACAAAAGATTTTGCCTGCCGTCCGACTGCCTCATCCTTGGAAACAAGACCAACAGCCTCGGCAATCGGATTCAGATACATAACAACATGATCGCTGGCGCGTGTGATTACGACCGGAAAAGGCAACTTCTCCACAATTGTCCGGAACCGTTCTTCACTCTCTCTGATATTTGTCTCTAGATCTTTTCGTTCTTGAATATCTAAAATGCCGCTAAGACGTGCTTTCTCCCCAGCATAGTCCACAATAGCTGAGGAAACCAATGCCTGAAACTCTTTCCCATCATGGCGCTTCATTCTCGCCTCAATATCTTTTGCGAAACCTTGGGCTTCAAATTGACGCATGTATTCTTCCCGTTCCGCCTGTACCGCCCAATAATTCGCGGAAACGTCACCAATACTCTCTTCCCGTGTAGTTCGGAAGACTTCACAACATTTTTGGTTCACATAAGTAATATGGTTATTCGACAATCTGACAATAACAATTGCAACGGGCGCAGCGTCCAGAATATTGCGAATATTTTGCGTGCTGACATAAAGTTTCGAATCTAACTTAACATATTGTCTTAGAGTCTCCTGCGCTGAACTTTGATCGTCCAATGTTTTTTCACCACCTATACTACTCAGTATCAAAACAGCCAAAGTGATTATGATGTACCGAGATTACATGTGAAAAATCATTTATCGTTAACTATTCAAATTATACGATACACTTAGAAGCCTGTAAGATGATATTATCATTATCCTTGGTTTGTTTCCAGTGAAGATTATCTATTTTACGATGTTGATTTCCTCGACGGCCGCATAAAAAGATACAGTGGAAGAAATACGATTAATAGGCAGAATACTCCTAATGCCCACAATATAGGGTGGCTGCTGCCTCGGTCTTTGGCATCATTGTAAACCCATCCCGTGATAATTAAGAGAATAAGAAAACCTACCCATTCCACGCCGATCGCCTCCGTAATTTTTTGTCCTTCACACAGACTGTAGGACCCCGCCCTTTTAGGTCGGGGAGCCTGTACCCGAAGGGTGAAACAGTCTGTAGCTCGAAGTAAATTCGACTAAACTTCAGGTGGATTTGCCTGTACCCGGAGGGTGAAACTCCACCTGAAGTAAGTCTACATTCATAAAAAGAAAGACTTGGTGTAATAGACGATGGTTCCGATAATCAGTACGGTGCCGAAAGACTCCATAAATGCAATGAAAAAGAACGATAGGGCAGGGCTAAATTTCATCTTTCGCTCTGCTGATGAATCAATAAACTTTTTGTTGTTTCCCACAGTAAATTGATACAAGCAGTAGGTAATCCCCCAGCCTAAAGACGATATGAGGACGGATGACCATGATGAATTTAAATAACCAATAAGAAATCCAAGTACTACATTCATTTTCAAAACTCCTTAACATATATACTGCAGTTCCATTAAAATTTATGGAAAATTGCTTAAGAATGTTTTTATAAGCGAATTTTTTAATTTCATCATACTGAAAGAACGAATGTTCGCATTTAATTATACATCTTTGTCATTGAAGTAGCAATAGATATTTGTCTTCATTACAGTCTATTGTAAAAATATAGGTAGTAGTATAATAAGGATAGGATGAATAAAAGAGGAGTGACTTTTATCATGGATGAGGTTTTAAATTTTCTCAAGGATAACCAGCCTTTTTATATTGCCACTGTTGATGGGAATATGCCGAAAGTAAGGCCCTTCGGATTCATGATGAATTATGAAGGGAAACTGTATTTTTGTACCAGTAATCAAAAGGATGTATATAAACAACTGAAGGCAAACCCGCATTTTGAAATATCTGCAGCGACCCAAACAGGGGAATGGTTACGGTTAAAAGGAGAAGCTGTTTTCAATACCAACAAGCAATCTAAGCAAGCTGCACTAAATGCTGCGCCATTTCTTAGCAGAATGTACAGTGTTGACGACTCAGTTTTCGAAGTCTTCTATATTCAAAATGCTGAGGCAGTATTTTGCAACATGAAGGGGGAACGCAAGATAATTCAGTTTTAGAGTGGCATATCCCGTAACAATTGGATATTGGCCAAAACAAAATAATAAAAGCCGCGCTAGTGAAAGGAAGTGAAGAGTTAGGTGGTTTTGTTTACGATTGGGTTTGGACAGAAGTCAGCTCGCCAATTTTTTTCATTATTGCAAGAAAACAAAGTGAGCCGAGTGATAGACATCCGATTGAATAATTCATCACAATTGGCTGGATATACGAAAAAGCCGGATTTGGAATTTTTTCTTCAGGCGATTGCAGGCATTGATTATATTCACATTGAAGATTTTGCGCCAACAAAAGAAATTATGGATGGATATAAAAGTAAAAAAATCAATTGGCAGGCATACAAAAAACAATATATGGAACTTATAGCGGCTAGAAAGTCGCTGGAAAAATTGGATCTGAACATATTTGACGGAGCATGTTTGCTTTGCAGTGAACCAACTGCTGAACAGTGTCACCGTAGTCTGTTGGCCGAATACCTGACTACAGCCATTCCGGATGTTCGAATCGTGCATTTGTGAAACGATGAGGTCGTGAGAGGCCTTTATGGTTTATAGAAGCTAGAACCAGGAATATCCGAATTTGCTTTACCCAAAGTAAATTCAGATAAGATCGACGGTTCAGATAATTCTGTTAATAAGCTGTTGATACTGTGGATAACTCTGTTTTCCTTATCCGTTCCGATTAGGTGATCAGAAAAAATATTTTTTATAAAAAATGAAGGAATTTCTCTCTCAAAAGAGAAAAATTACCAATTGAGACGGATTGAAGGAATGTGATTAAAATGAGAATTTTTACGAAACTCTTTGGCAGCTCCAGAGCAAAAAAGGTTTTTGAAGCAAGAGACAAATTTCGCAGAAAGTCGAGTGCGTTACGACAGATCGGTAAAGCCGTTACAATTGCCGCTGATGATTGCTATAGAAAAACTCTGCCGTTCATCAGTTTCACAGAGGAAAAAAGCAAACAGTATGCAAGTATACGGATTTACTATGAATATCTTTATTTTTTCAGGCACCTGGCGTTTAAAAATGCCTTTAGCCGTTTGTCTGTTATGCAAGTAAAGATTCTTCATGAATATATGGCGGGGATAGTGATACCAAATGCCGTTGATGTATTTTTAAAACAGTGGCCGGAGGAGCTGCAATCCGGCATGCGGAGTGAGTTTTTTAAAAAACTGAATGATGTGGAAGCGGATTATGGAAATGCCAGGGAATTATTTGCAAAAAAAGACCCTTGTTCCAGTGACGCTTTAACATCGAAAATCGGAAGAAATATTGCTGAAACCGCTGGAATTCCCAATCATTCAACGACAATTCGAACGGTAATTATTGTTATGACTGATGCTTATAAAGCCATGAAATTAGAGAAACTTATCGATAAAGCCAAAGAAGATATTTATGCCGATGAAGAAATGTCAATACGGTGATGGAGTAGAGCGAAAGGAGAAATGAGTATGGCTATTGTAGAAGTAACAATTGCGCCTTTGGGAACGGGATCCCCCAGTGTTAGCCGTTATGTCGCCGAGTGTCACAAAGTGTTGGCGCAGGAGGAAGGTGTTGCGTATCAATTGACACCGATGTCTACGATAATAGAAGGAGACTTGGACCGTATTCTTACCGTGATTCGTAAAATGCATGAAGTCCCTTTTGCTGCCGGGGCGATGCGAGTATCGACAAGTATAAAAATTGATGATCGCCGGGATAAGGTATCGACTATGGCCGGAAAGCTTCAGTCTGTAAAAGAAAAATTATAGGAGTGTTACAGTCTTACAATTTATAAGTGCGGACGCAATCTCTTAAACCCGTTTGCGTCTGCTTTTCTGTGTGGATAGGCCGATAAGATATCATTCTTTTTCGAAGATAAAAACAATATTGTATTGCATTTATCTTGCTGTAACCAATATAATATACACTATAGGAATTTAGTTATGTTTAGTTATGTTTGTTTTTAACGCCAACTTCCGCATTCAGGAGGTGTTCGATGCTTTCGGTTGACATTACCAAACAGCTGCCTAATTTTACACTTCAAATTCGTTTCGATGTTGAACAGAATATCTTAGTATTGTTTGGTCCTTCAGGCTGCGGCAAAACAACTATTTTGCGTTGTATTGCGGGATTGCTCGAACCGGAAGGCGGACGTATTTCGTATGACGGGAAGACCCTGTTTGATGGGCAGGCTAATATTTTTGTTCCTCCCCGGGACAGGCATGTTGGCTATATGTTTCAAGATTATGCTCTTTTTCCGCATATGAATGTGCAAAAGAACATTTGGTATGGGGCGAAACGGCATAATTCCGAAATCACTCACATTTATGAAAAACTGTTGAATTTGCTAAGAATCGAACAGCTTACCAAACGTTATCCGGAACATCTTTCCGGGGGCGAACGCCAGCGGGTGGCCCTGGCCAGGGCACTCATAGCTGAACCCAAGATCCTGTTGCTGGATGAACCTTTGTCAGCGCTGGACAACGCTGCCAGACTGGAACTGCAGTCCGAATTGAAAGAGATGCAAAAGTTATGGGGGATACCATTTGTTCTTGTCACCCATGACCCGAAAGAAGCAAAGGTGATGGGTGATCAATTTTTATTCATTGAACGAGGGCGACAGGTCGAGCCTCCTTCGTTTTGGGATAATAAGGTCAGCGGCCGGAACAAGTTTCCGGCAATTGTGCAAAATGTCGTTCGCGGGGAAGTAATGTCCAAAGTGGTGATGAAGGATGAGGAACGCGAATTTATGGCAATTATCACCACTGACGCAGTGGATGATCTCGCCATTCAACCTGGCGATCAAGTTACAGCCTTAGTTAAAGCTACAGAAATGATGGTGCAAAAGTAACGGATAGCTGATGTTTTTGCATCAGCTTTTTTTCTGCGGAAAGGATGATTGATTTCGGATAATAAATCAATCATCCAAAATGTGTTTTTATATGATATATGGATAGAAAATATTTGGAAGATTTGCTAGGAATTGCTCTATGTTTTCTCGAAATAGAAGATAGTGAAAAAGGTGTTTTATAGTCAGGGCAGGTGATTGTTTTAACAAAAAAACATTCTGTATTGAGCAGGAAAATGTTGAAACAGTCTAAAATTTGCTAGCAGTGTACGGTATGCTTATATAAGGAGATCGTGGAAAATGTTCTATAGAATAATGATCATATTGATAGTATTGATGCTGATAATGCCGGTCACTTTTGCAAAAACGATTCTCTACGTACCGTTCGATGATCGGCCGGTCAGTTTAGATTACGCGATGAATACAGTAAAGGCGGCCAAGATCGACATTTTGACGCCGCCTGTCGAATATTTGGCTAGCCGTAACAAGTCGGGTGATGCGGAAAAGTTGTGGCAATGGGTAAATCAAAATGCGAATAGGGCGGATGCCCTGGTATTATCAGCCGATGCTTTAATTTATGGCGGTTTGGTTGATTCTCGTACTCATGATTGGAACCAAATTGTATTGGAATGGAGTCTTCGCCGGTTTAAAACGCTTCATGAAACTAATCCCAATGTCCCAATCTACCTATTTAGTACAGTTATGCGCTCACCTTCGGCTAGCGCCGGCGGTGTGGAGCCATTATATTATGAAAGATACGGTCCGTACATTTTTCAACTCACCGCTTTGCAGGACAAAGCGGAAGTAAAAGGGATCACTTCTGACGAGAAAAAAATCATGCAAACAGCAAAAGACAATATCCCACCCGAATATTTGGCTGACTGGCTGGACAGAAGGGATAAAAATTTTCAGATTAATACGAAGCTGATTGATTTAACAAAGCAGGGTATCTTCAAATATCTTGTTTTAGGCCGGGATGATACATCTCCTTTCTCACAGACTCATAAGGAAGGCAGAGCTCTGATGAAATTGGCGAAAGGTTTGTCGCCCGATCAATTCAGTTCGTTTCCCGGCGCTGACCAATTGGGGATGATATTGCTTGCCCGTGCCTATAATCATATCCTAGCGCAAACACCTGCCGTCGAAGTTCGGTATATGATTGGGTCAGGTGCTGCAACCATCCCTAGCTATGAAGACCAGTCAATCGGCGATACAATTGCGGACCATATTGTTGCTGCGGGAGGCGTGGTTAGTGACGGTTCAAAAGCGCCAGATCTGATATTGGCTATCAATACGCCGCTTAACGGACATACGGCAGAAGCGGGAATGATAGAAAATATAGTCTATGTAACAGATGTGATGCATCATTTTGTTAATGCAATAGGAAAAGAAATCAAAGCCGGTCATTCTGTTGCCATTGCAGACATCGCGTTTGCCAATGGAGCAGATAATTCGTTAATGCGAGAAATGCACGAATTGGATCTCCTGGATAAAGTAAGCGCCTATTCCGGATGGAATACGGCGAGCAACACGCTCGGGTATGCAATTGGGCAGGGAATGATGTCCAAGACAATGGACGAAGCAGGGCGAAAGCAATTATTGACTGCCCGTTACCTGGATGATTGGGCCTATCAGGCGAATATCCGCGGTAAACTTTATCAGGAATTTGTTTATCCGCAACGAGGCAGTGAAGAAGATATTGCTCTGATGGAGCCCGGGTTGACTGCGCAATTAAAAAAGGAAATGCAGCTGTTTGCTACGAAGTATATATGGTTTTCGCCTGACGAAATCGAAGTGTCCTTCCCTTGGAACCGGATGTTTGAGATCAAGGCAGAGCTGAAATAAATTCTTTTAATAGTATATAATACTATCATATGCAAATTCAGAAATCAGGTTGTTTTTGTTGTTGTGTGCGATGAGGAGAACCTACTTCGTAAAGGCGGGTGGTATTTCATAGTAGAGCATATTTCTGTATTGATGAATGTAATCATGACAGTCTTGCTTGGTTTTGGAATCCTTTTAACGTTGCTGGGCCTCCCGGGTAATTCTTTCCTGCTGATATTGGCTATTTTATATGGCTGGCAGGAAGGCTTTTTACATTTGACGTACTCTACCCTGGGCGGCTTAGCCGGAGCCTGGCTCATAGGTGAACTTTTGGAATTTTTCGCCGGTGTTGCCGGGGCAAAGAGAGAAAATGCTTCCTGGAGGGGAGCTTTTGCCGCTTTTGCCGGAATGGTCGCGGGCGGTATTCTGGGAACTTTTGTCATGCCGGTTATTGGAACAATGATCGGTGCGCTGTTAGCCGGTGCAGCTGCCGCATATTATCTGGAATATATGAAAAACAAAGATAAAACCCAAGCGCGCCGAGTTGCCTGGGGTGTTGTTAAAGGGCAAATGATCGGTATGTTTGCTAAGTTTGTGATCGCAATAGGAATGTCGGTGACGATTATTTATAAATTATGGTTTTAACTAGGTTCCCAGGGTGATATTTTTTTCCTTCGGCAGAATACAATTCTTTGCGTTGGTGGATTATTTGCATAATTGGAGGGCTCCTGTATGGATTTACTCAAAATGCCCGGGGTTGTTTACTGCGAATTCGAAAAAGGCGCAACGATCATTCGGCAAGGGGAAAAAGTTGATTTCGTGTATTATTTGCGCAGCGGCACGTGTTACCGAAAAACGCTTACGGAAAAAGGCGACGAGATTATTTATGGGGTAAAGGAATCGGATCAGAATTTCGTACAGTCTGTTTTAGGCGCTCTGATCCTGTATAGCGACGGCATCAGTATATCGAACTTTTTTGCCAGAAGCAAATGCTGCTGTTATAAGATTCCAAAGGATGTTTTTTTTCAGTATGTGAAAGATAAGCCGGAAATTTTGACGCAATTGTTGTATATGGCCATGAAAGAATTACGAAGGTTATCGACTACGTTTCAAGCAAGACAGGAAGGAAGAGTGGCAAACCAGTTGTGCCGTCATTTGCTGAATAGCGCCAAACAAAGTCAAAACAAATTATTGGTTGTCAAAGGATACAGCAACTTGGAAATGAGTCAATTTTTGGGCGTTCATAAGGTGACGATTGCCAGAATTTTGCGCGTGTTGAAAAATGATAAAATCATCGCGAGAGAAAAAGAAGGCATCGTTATTTTGGATGAACAGCGCTTGACAGATTATGCGAAAGCAGAAAAGGTGATTGAGTACTGACAATACAGGCGTTGTGCTGAAACATGGTTTTTTCGCAAAGCAGAAATGGCTGGAAAGTAAGCCATTGTCCAGAAAAGAAAAGCGGTGGTGGATTGATCATATTCAATCTGTCGCTGCTTTTTTTATTGCCTGCTGCCGGCTTTAGAAAATTCAAGTGAAATCGAGAACAAATAATCAAAAAAATTAACATATGTTATCTATTTTAACTGTTTTGGAATGGTAAGATGAATTCGAATTAAGAAAAAGAAAAAATTCACAGGAAGGAGTTTGCTGTATTTTTTCTTGCTGCCAGCCTAACAAGCCCGGAAGATGGCAGCAATGTATGGTATGCGAGCGGTGGGAACAAAAGCGACAAGATAAAAAGGAAGTGATTCAGATAAGCAACTCAAATCAACCCAAAGGAAAAGACATGATGTTTTATGTCCACTGTGCAATAGGCCTCGTAATTATGTTCGGTTTCAGCATGATGGCGCCAATCAAGCCTGTTACGCCGGTGGGAATGCAGGTTTTGGGAATCTTTCTTGGAATGATTTATCTTTGGTCCTTTGTTGGCATTTTGTGGCCAAGTTTATTTGGTATCCTTGCGTTAGGATTATCAGATTACGCGCCTATGCCCGTAATTTTGCGAAAATCGCTGGGCGATGTGATTCCGATCCTTGTGTTTTTTGCAATGATTTTATTTGGCGCCATTCAGCATTACGGCGTAACGAAGTATATCAGCCGCTGGTTTTTAACAAGAAAAATCATTAATGGCCGACCGGTCATGTTCAGCTTTATTTTTATCTATACGACGTATGTTTTGGCGGCGCTTTCCGCGAATGTTTTACCTGCCTTGCTGTTTATGTGGTCCATTCTTTATGGCGTTTTGGAAGATGTCGGCTATAAAAAAGGGGATAAATATACATCGGTCATGGTGATTGGAACCATGTTTGGCGCAATTTCGGGGCAAGCAGCCAAACCGTTTGTAGGATCCGCTTTGATGATCCTGGCTTCCTTTGAAAAAGTATCGAAAACACAACTGGATTACTTGCCATATATGCTGTTCGGCGTGATTATGGCGACATTAGCGATCGTTATTTATGCGCTGCTGATCAAGTTTGTTTTCAAACCGGACATGAGCAAAATTGCCAATATTAATACAGAGCGGTTCGAAAAAGAAAAACTGCCGCCGATGGATTTGCGGCAAAAAATCTTTTTCGGGTGCTTGTTTGGTTATTTGGGGTTAGTGCTTCTGCCAAGTATTTTACCGAAAACGATCTGGCTCGTTGCGCTTCTCAATAAACTCGGCCCATGGGGCGTCGTCATTGCTTTTGTTGTTGCGTTAACTTTGTTCAAAATCAATGGGAAGCCGATTATGGATTTTAAAGAAATTGCCGGACGGTATGTGATTTGGGAAGTCTACTTCCTGATTGCGATGGCTATGGTTATTTCTGATGCTTTGGTGGAAAATTCTACTGGGATCAAACCATTCTTGACAGAAACCTTGAGTCCTTTGCTGGGCGGCCGTTCACCAGCAATGTTTGCCGTAATTTTTGTTGCGATATCGATGATGATTACGCAAGCAGCAAACAACGGGGTAATGGGAGTCCTTTTTATGCCGATTGTTTATGCATTTTCGATGGAAAACGGCAGCAATCCGGCGGCAATTGCTACAGTAATGACCTTTGCCCTGCATGTTGCTATTTTAACTCCGGCAGCATCTCCTTACGCCGCTGTTCTCTATGCGAACCGGGATTGGGTTGATGGTCAGGATATTGCCAGGTACGGAACCGTGATTTTTGTGAGCATGATGGCTTTGTACCTGCTGGTAGGAATTCCTTTATCCAATATGATTTTTAGATAGAAAATGAAACAGAAAAAGGAGAGATTTGAATGACGGTAAAAACCAAGCAATTCGAGCACATTATCACGGAACAGGTTCGCGCGGAGGAAGCTTTTTTAGCGGAATATAAAAAAGGCGAATATTCTTTTGATCAGCCGTATGTGAAACTGAACCCGTATTTAATTGCTCCGTTGACAGCATTAGTCATGTTTAAAACCTCAGTGCCGGTTTCGGTTGCGATCGCCGTGAAAGGCAAAGAAAGCGCCGGGGATCTTGGTTTCCAATTCGGTCCTGCCACAGAGCATATGGTTCCGGTGTATGGTCTTTATGGCGGTTATGCCAACCAAGTCGAATTGACTCTTTCCAGTGGGGAAAAAACGGTTTTAACCATTCAAACGGAAGAGGTTCCGGAAAAAGTTAAGGCGCCGACAAAGATGGAAACTACCGCAGAATATTTTCAGGATCATCTGATGTTTGTCAGCCCGACGTCTCCGGCTTTGGCTGCCGGCTACGATTATCGCGGCGATGTTCGCTGGTACGGCACGTTGAATTTTGCTTTTGACATCAAGAGAGTGAAAAACGGACGGCTGCTGCTGGGAACCAATCGTTTGGTTGCGCCTCCTTATCATACAACCGGCCTGTTTGAAATGGGCATAATCGGTAAAATCTACAAAGAATACCGGCTTCCGAGCGGTTATCATCATGATCAATTTGAAATGGAAGACGGCAATCTGCTCATCTTGACCCAGGACTTGCCTCGTGGAACCGTGGAAGATATGTGTGTGCTGGTGGATCGACAAACGGGCGCAATCCTAAAAACATGGGATTATCAGAAAGCTTTGCCGCAGGATGTTGGCGGTTCCGGCAGCCAGGACAGCCATGACTGGTTCCACAATAATGCGGTCTGGTATGACAAAAAGACCAATTCGTTGACTTTATCAGGACGTCACCAAGATGCCGTGATCAATATTGATTATGAAACCGGCTCTTTGAATTGGGTCATTGGCGATCCGGAAGGCTGGCCGCAGGAATTGGTGGATAAATATTTCTTTAAACCGGTAGGAACAGGCGATTTTGATTGGCAGTATGAGCAGCACGCCTGCGTTGTATTGCCGGATGGCGATATTATGTGCTTTGACAATGGACATTGGCGTTCCAAAGTCAAAGAAAAATATGTACCGGCAAAAGACAATTTCTCCCGCGGGGTTCGCTACCGGATCGATACCGATAAAATGGAAATTGAACAAATTTGGCAGTACGGCAAAGAACGGGGCGCAGAATTTTTCTCCACGTACATTTGCAACGTCGAGTACTACGGTGAGGGCCATTATCTTGTTCATTCAGGCGGTATCGGCACATATAAAGGCGAGACTTGCAACAAGCCGCCCGTACAGTTCCGCGGCGAAGAGGAAAAAGACGTGGTGTTTAATTCCATCACCGTTGAATTGAAAGACGATGTGGTAATGTATGAAATGCAGCTGCCGGCCAATTATTATCGCGCGGAAAAATTAAAACTGTATTGTCCGGAAGATGTGCTGACGCTGGGCAAAGGAGAATTGGTGGGAACACTTGGAGTGACAGAGGAATTCTCCACCATCCCGCCGGTTGAAGACGGAGGAATGGTTCCTGCCCAGTATCATGTCAAGTTTGGCATTGAAGAAGACCGGATGATTTTAAAAGCAACCTTTGAAAAAGGTCAATTGGTTATGCTGTTGCTGGAAGGCGCTGAAACTCACAGCTATTTTGTTCCCACGACCAAACGGCCTTTCCTGGCGATGTGCGTAGGTACGTTCCAGGAAAGTGACGAACGGGCTGTGGAATTCCCCGTCAGCAAAGAAGGGTTAAAGGGAGAATTTAAAGTAGCGTTGATTGTGGACGAATACAAATATGACACAGGAATAACGGTTCAAATCTAAGCGGTACGCAGCTAACGATAGAGACATGAAAAAGCGCTAAGGGATAGGCTGTTGCGAACTTAGTGCTTTTTCCTGAGGATGAAAGAGTTGTAAGCGACAAATCTTGATTGCGGGGGGACATAGATGGAAGAATATGACGTAGCGATTATTGGAGCCGGGCCTGCCGGCATGACTGCGGCGATTTACGCAGCCAGGGCAAACCTGCAGGTTTTGCTTTTGGATAAATTGGCTCCGGGCGGGCAGATTGTCAATACCGCCGAAATTCAAAACTATACCGGGATGGGAACCATCGAAGGCGCGGAATTGGCCATCAAGATGTTTGAACATACCCAGGAGTTGGGGATCACGTTTGATTATGGGACAATTACCGATATTCAGTCAGAGGGTAAAGTGAAAAAACTCATCTGCGAAGAAGGACATTCTTATCGGGCCAAAGCAGTGATCATTGCCACGGGTACCAAACCCAGGATGCTGGGCGTTCCCAACGAGACGAAATTTGCCGGCACGAGCATCAGCTGGTGTGCGATTTGCGACGGACCGCATTATAAGAACAAAAAGGTCATTGTCGTGGGCGGCGGCAATTCTGCTGTAGAGGAATCCATTTTCCTGGCCGGTCTGGCGGAGGAAGTAACGATCGTTACCATGCTTGATTTAACCGCTGATCCGTCTGCCTGCGATAAACTGAGAGCAATGAAGAACGTCAAGATTTATGAATACCACGATATCATTGAATTTTTCGGAACGGAAAAATTCGAAGGATTGCGGGCGAAATCTTCCAAGACGGGCGAAGAAATTACTGTTAAGGCGGATGGCGCTTTCGAATACATCGGGCTGCAGCCCACAGCCGATGCGTTTAAAAGCCTGGGAATTTTAAACGATTTCGGCTATATTGAAACGGACGCCTTCATGGCGACAAAAGCGGCGGGAATTTACGGCGCCGGCGATATCATCAGCAAACACCTGCGGCAAGTTGTGACTGCCTGCAGCGATGGGGCGATTGCTGCGCAGTCTGCTGCAAAATACATTGAAAAAACGTTTTAAAATAGAAGGAGTGACTGGAACATGGCAGTGACAATCAGAGAAATCGATGGAGACGAATTGGAAGTGCTGCTCGCGAAAGGCGAGGGCAATATCTTGGCCGATTTCTATTCCAAAACGTGCGGACCCTGCAAAATGCTGAGCTTTGTCTTAAAGGATATTGCCAAAGGCATCGACGACGTAGAAATTGTCCTTCTGGATTATGATATGAATAAAGAAGCGTTGGAAAAACATAATGTCACAGGTTACCCGACGATTATTTTCTTTAAAAACGGACAGGAAATCGAGAGAATGAAAGGTTTGCAGCAAAAACCGGTCATCCTTCGCATGATTTCGGCATAAAAATGAAATAAATGACACAAAGAGGCGGGTTCCGATTATGGAGCCCGCTTCTTTGTGTCATTTACTGGTTTGCAATGCAAACTTTATAAGCTAAAAACAACAAATTATAATATTTGAGTATATTTTTGTTAGTTTAAGTTGATTTAAGTTTCAATATGTACTATGATGATTACTATACATAATGCTTTTGGAACGGAAAACGATAGGGATCATTAAGCAAAAAATGAGGGATGGGTTATCATGACAATCCGGAAAATGCATACAAAAGATTGCGAAGGGATGATTTTGGGCCATGATTTATCCACGATTGCGCCCCGGGAATATCAAGGCCCTCTATTTAAGAAAGGGCATGTTATCTGCGCTGAGGATATTCCGTATCTGCAAAAAATCGCTAAAGACCGAATTTATCTTGTTGATCTTTTGCCGGGACAGATACATGAAAATGATGCGATTACCCATATTGCCCAAGCTGTGGCCGGCGAAAACGTGATCCTGACGGAGCCGTTAAAAGGGCGGATCAATATCAAAGCAAAAATTGACGGGCTATTAAAAGTAAATCGTCAAGCGATAACAGCAATCAACACCGTGGAAAATACAGTCGTGTCCACTCGTCAGGACAATATTATCGTAAAGCGCGGCGAATTATTGGCCGGTATTAAGGTCGTTCCGCTGGTCGTGGATAAAACTGTCGTTTTATCTGTGGAAAATATTGCGGATCGATATAATGGGATCATTTCCGTCAAGCCGCTTCGCAATTTGAAAGTGGGTGCGATTATTACCGGTAATGAAGTCTATTATGGTCGTCTCAAAGACCAATACGCTCCGATTTTTGCAGAAAAAGTTGCGTCATATGGAGCGACACTGATGGATATTTCTTTTCAGCCGGATGACCGTAACCGTATTCGAGATGCGATCATGAATTATAAAAAGAACGGGATAGACATTATTATTGCAACCGGCGGCATGTCGGTCGATCCTGAGGATGTAACGCCGGATGCCATTCGAGCTACCGGTGCCCAAATCATCACGTACGGGACACCGGTATTGCCTGGAGATATGTTTATGCTTGCTTATCACGGCGACACGGTCATCCTGGGCATGCCGGGCTGTGGAATGTATGCTAAAACCACAATTTTTGATCTCGTTTTTCCAAGATTACTGGCGGGAGAATGGCTGTCAAAACTCGATTTTGCCTCCATGGGTTACGGCGGTCTGTGTTTGCAATGTGAAAATTGCACCTATCCGGTTTGCCCCTTTGGCAAATGAATGTGTTCAACATCTGAAAAATCATTGGGAAACACAAGGACATGGTCCTGGGTGTTTCTTTTTTTATGCGATGTTGTTTTTGCTTTTTCTACAACGATACTAAGCGTCGGAGGCTTTCGAATATGATATAATGGGCTTAAATATAGGAAATATCTGGTGAGGTGATTTGACATGGAAGTCCAGGGCGGAGACAAATTGGTCGTGTCTGCCGGTGAAACAAAAAAAACTTGGATTGTATCGGCAATAAACAACAATGTTGTAAAATATTTTGACGAGGCCAACCGGTATCAGCAAATGCCGGTTGTGCACTTGGCAGAGATGATCAAGAACCATCAGGTCGAGATTGTACGGCAATCAGAATCATTGTTTTTGAATGATGACATGCTGTAGGATATGAAGATATATTGTGAAAAGTTCGATTTTCCTTTGTTTTTATTGCAATTCATCGCATAAGGGAGGCCATGCTATGTCCGTAACCGTGAACGATATTATAGAGGCCAGGCAAACATTGAACAACGTCGCGTATCGAACCAGTTTGGTACATGACGAAGTGCTCAACGAAATCAGCGGAAACCAGATTTATTTAAAAATGGAAAATCTGCAGCGTACGGGATCGTTCAAACTGAGAGGGGCTTATAACCGGATTGCCAATCTGACAGAGGAAGAAAAACGACAAGGAGTAATTGCCTCCTCCGCAGGAAACCATGCGCAGGGAGTTGCGTTGGCGGCTCAGGTTCATGGGATCAAAGCGACAATCGTTATGCCGAAGCATGCTCCCTTGTCCAAGGTGAAGGCGACGAAAAGCTATGGAGCAGAAGTGGTTCTTTTTGGCGAAATGTACGACGAAGCGTATGCGGAAGCGATCCGGATCCAGCAAAAAACCAATGCAACCTTTATTCATCCCTTTAATGATCCATTAGTGATTGCCGGACAAGGCACGATTGGTTTGGAAATAATCGAAGATTTGCCGGATGCGGAAATCGTAGTAGTTCCGATAGGCGGCGGAGGGCTGATTTCTGGGATCGCAACCGCAATAAAAAACTGCAAACCGGGTGTAAAGGTGATCGGCGTTCAAGCGCGGAATATGCCTTCGATGTTGGAGGCGGTTCATCAGAATAAAATTATTACCATTAAAGGATCTTCGACAATTGCGGACGGGATTGCGGTCAAAACGCCCGGGGAAGTAACCTTTGATATTGTCCGGCGTTATGTCGACGATATCGTTACTGTTGACGAAGACGAAATAGCCAGCGCGATTTTGTTCCTATTGGAAAAAATGAAAATTGTATCCGAAGGCGCAGGCGCTGTTCCGCTAGCTGCTATTTTAAATAAATTTTCACAGTATCGCGGTAAAAAAATTGTTGCCGTAATCAGCGGCGGCAATATCGACGTGAATATGTTATCCCGAATTATTGATCAGGGTTTGGTGAAGAGCAGACGCAAAATTTACTGTGACACCGTCATTCCTGACAAACCAGGAACCTTGTGGCGTCTGATCAAGTTAGTTTCCGACGCCGGCGCCAACATTATTTCCATTACTCATAAACGGGATAAAAGGAATGTTTCGATCGGTTACGTTTATGTGGAACTCGAGCTAGAAACGGCGGATGAAGAGCAAATTCGCCTAATCGGAAAATTATTGGGCGAACATGGGTACAAAGTCGATCTTTGCTAAGCCAAATCATTGCACAACCTTACTTTCTGAAAAAGGAGATCTCGACATGACCAATAAATTAAAGCGACTTCTTAATATACAGTATCCGATTATGCAAGGCGGGATGGCTTGGGTTTCGGAAGCCAAATTAGCCGCTGCCGTATCGGAGGCAGGCGGCGCTGGGGTTATTGCCGCCGGAGGCCGGGAGGCGGCCTGGGTAAGAGAACAAATTCGGTTGGCAAAAGCATTAACCGATAAGCCGTTTGGCGTAAATGTAACCCTTTTGACGGATCACAAAGAGGCAATCATGAATGTAATTTGCGAAGAAGGAGTTTCGTTTGTTGCGCTGGGAGCGGGCAACCCGATACCCTATTTTGCGCAATTTGATGCTGCCGGAATTAAGAAAATATCTGTAGTGCCTAACGCAAAATTGGCTGTTCGAATGGAAGAAAACGGCGCCGATGCCATTGTTATCGAAGGAATGGAAGCCGGCGGCCATATTGGATCACTGACGACAATGGCTTTAATGACGCAAGTGATCCCGCTGATAAACATTCCCGTGATTGCGGCAGGCGGGTTTGTCGATGGCCGTGGATTGGCGGCGGCGTTAATCATGGGTGCATCAGGAGTGCAGATGGGAACGCGCTTCATGCTGGCAGAGGAGTGCACGGTACATCCGAATGTGAAGCAAAGAATTATTGATGCAGCCGATACGGACAGCGTCGTTACCGGATTGCTTAGCGGACATGCAGTGCGTGGTATAAAAAACAAATTTACAAATAAATTTTTGACAAAGGAACGGCTCTGTGCTCCGCTTTCAGAGTTGGAACGTATTGCAACGGGGACAAACCGTTTGGCCGCTGTTGATGGCGATGTGGAAAATGGGATGATCTTAGCCGGGCAAAGTTTGCTGCCACTCGTTAAAATTGAACCTGCCAGGGACATGATCGAATCGATGATGAGTCAAGCCAAAGAATGTTTGTCTCAGGCCCCGAAACTTCTATGAACTGAAATTGGTTAATTTCCACTAGAACAAAGAGTTTGCAGAAATGCAGGCTCTTTTTGAATGCGCGGAAAAAAGTAAAGTATGGATGGTAATTTTGCTACGAACCTAAACCAGAGAAGTAAAAATTGATAATACTACTTGACATGGAGTGAACTCAACGTGGTAAAGTTATCTTATAAGTAAAAATTAAAGGAGAAATATCGGTATGGAAAAGAAAAAATTAGGATTTGGATTTATGCGCTTGCCGCTTAAAAATCAGAATGATCAAGAAAGTATTGACATGGACACATTAAATCAAATGGTGGATACTTTTTTGGATAGAGGTTTTACCTATTTTGATACAGCTTATATGTATCATATGTTTAAGAGTGAGATCGCTATGCGAGAGTCGCTAGTAAGACGCCATAAAAGAGACAGCTTTACGGTGGCGACAAAATTGCCGACAATGTTGTTGAAAACACAAGAAGACCAGGAACGGATTTTCAACGAACAGTTAGAAAAATGTGGTGTAGATTACTTCGATTACTATCTGCTTCATAACCTCGGCGTATCGCACTATGAGATCGTTAAAAAATTTGATAGCTTTGCATTTGTCCAGCAAAAGAAAAAGGAAGGAAAGATTAGACAGATCGGATTTTCTTATCACGATCGTGCGGAGTTATTGGAAGAAATCCTTTCAGCACATCCGGAAGTGGATTTTGTTCAGTTGCAGATTAATTATTTGGATTGGGACAATGAAAGCATACAGTCAAGAAAGTGCTATGAAGTAGCAAGAAAACATAATAAACCGGTTATTGTCATGGAACCTGTGAAAGGTGGCACGCTTGCCCAAGTGCCCGAAAAAGCAGAGCAATTATTTAAAGAGTATCATCCGGATCTGTCAGTGTCATCATGGGCTATTCGTTATGCAGCAAGCCACGAGGGGATTATGATGGTATTAAGCGGAATGTCCGACATGGAGCAACTACTGGATAATACGGGATATATGCAGGAATTCAAGCCTCTCGTAAAGGAAGAATATGACATTGTGAACAAGGCGGTCGGAATCATTAACGAAGCAATTGCGATTCCATGCACAGCCTGTCAGTATTGTGTAGAGGGCTGTCCGAAAAACATAGCCATTCCGAAGTATTTTGCCTTATACAATACGGAAAAGCAGTCCTTGAACAAAATGTTTTCTACACAAAGAGTATACTATGATAATTATATAAAAACCTATGGCAAGGCTTCAGACTGTATTGACTGTAAAAAGTGTGAAGAAAGCTGTCCGCAGCATATTGAGATTACAAAATGGCTAAAGAATGTAGCGGATACTTTTGAAGCAAAGCTTCCTGCCGGATGGAGAACAGAAAAATCGTGAGCGTCTGATAAATAAATAATCCCCAACCTAAGAAACGGAAAGAGGGTTTTATCATGCGGAATATAATATTTGACGTTGATGGAACCCTATGGGACACGACGGAAGTGGTAGCGCAAGCCTGGAATAAGGCGATTTCTGAAGTCGGCGGAACTGCGGCAGTGGTGAGCGCTGCTGTGTTAAAGAAGGAATTTGGCAAGACGATGAAGGTGATCGCCGATGATTTATTTTATGATGCTGATGCAAAAACGAAAGAGTTACTAATGGAAAAGTGCTGCAGGTATGAGCATGACGCATTGGAAGAAAATACGGTTAATCTATTGTTTCCTGATGTGGTAGAAACCATCAAAAAACTGTCCGGGAAATATCAATTATTCATTGTCAGTAATTGCCAAGCTGGCTATATTGAATTGTTTATGAAAAAGGCAGGGATTAAACCGTATATTAAGGATTGGGAATGCTTTGGCGTCACCGGCAACGTGAAAGGCGAAAACATCATGCTGTTGATGAAAAGAAATAAGTTAACAGACGCCGTATATGTTGGCGATACTCAGGGAGATTATGAGGCAACGCAAATGGCTCAGCTTCCCTTTATCTTTGCAAAGTATGGTTTTGGCCATGTGGAGAACTGTGAAAGGGCAATCAGCGGAATTACCGAACTGCTGAATTTTGAAGAAATCTTTCCTTAAAGATGTCTACAGAAAGGTTTTTGGAACCATTTGAGTGAGGGATGGTGAAGCATGGATAGACGTCAATTTATTAGCGGGGTCGGCTATGGATTATTGTCGTTAGGATTAGCAGGCTGCGGCCTGAATCTTTCTGAAAAGAATGATAGTCAGCAAAATGCGCAAAATACTCAAAGTAAGCAAGCGCCTCCTTCGTCAGAAAGTGTATATGCTCGCAATAAACTGATTGTATCGGAGGGATCTGATCCTAATTCGTTAATAGAAAAAGGTTTTGCCGCGCTTGGCGGAATAGGTGTTTTGGTTAAAAAAGGAGCTGCAGTGGTGCTGAAACCGAATTTCAGTGTTGCCAGAAAACCGGAAGAAGCGGCAACGACCAATCCGCAGCTAATTGCAGCTGTAGTGAAACAATGCTTGGCAGCAGGGGCCAGGGAAGTAAAAGTAATCGATTATCCTTTTCAGAGTCCGCTTGTATGTCTGACGAACAGCGGAATTAAGGCGGCTGTGGAAGCTGCAGGAGGAAAAGCTTATGCCATCAATTCGCAAAGCTTTTACACTCAAGTTGATACCGGTGGAAAAACCTTAAAAACCGCTTTGTTTTCAAAAGATGTGTTAAGCGCTGACGTGTTTATTAACTTTCCTATTCTTAAACATCACAGTATGACCAAACTGACTCTGGGGCTGAAAAATATGATGGGGCTTGTGTGGGACCGCGGCTACTTCCACAGCACGGACCTTATACAATGTATTGCTGAACTTGCTGCATTCCGCAAACCTCATCTCACCATTGTGGACGCTACAAGAGGGATTACGGATAATGGTCCGATGGGACCGGGCGCTATTCGTGAATGGAATCAAGTGGTTTTTGGCGTCGACCCTGTAGCCGTCGACACTTACGCTGCGACATTGTTTGGGCATAAAGCAACGGATATTGAATATATAACGGCTGCCGCGAAATTGGGCGTGGGAGAAATGGATCTGCAAAAACTTACCGTTGTGAAGGTGTAAGGCAATGAAATCTAAGAAAGCGCTATTGCTGCGATATACGTTGCAGTTCATCTCGTTACTATCCTTTATCTTGCTTCTTGCGGTATTAGCATACCCGCCCGAGCTGGAAAATCAATTACTGCAATCGTTTTCGCGCCTTGATCCCTGGCTTTTGCTGAGTCAACTCCGTTGGCAGCAGGAAGTTCCTTCCTGGGCATGGCTGCCGCTGTTGACTTTGGTATCAACCTTATTGTGGGGCAGGATATTTTGCGGCTGGCTGTGCCCTTTTGGCGCTTTGTTGACACTGACGGATAAAATTGGCCGGGCAGCTTTCCCGAAGTTGTCGTTGCTCAGAACCAAAGTGCTGCGTGCAGTACAGCCCGTACGGGGTTATTGGTTCATTTTTCTGGGCACCATCTTTGTCCTCGGGTCAAACTGGGTGTTCTTTTTTACCCCTTTTGCATTATTCAGCCATGAGATTGTGAGGGGATTGCAGGGGGATATTCCCTGGATGCTTATTGGGATAATCGTTGGTACCCTGCTTTTTTCCCGACTCTGGTGCAGCGTACTCTGTCCGACCGGAGTTCTTTTGTCACTGGTCGCCCGGCTGCGGTTTTTCCGTTGCGAACTTGCCGGCGCAAAGCCTCAAGAGTCGCGAAGACAGTTCTTCAAAGTCGCTTTTGCCGTTGCTATGGCGGGTGCTTTATGGAGAAAGACGGTTTGGGCGGCAGAAAAAGTTTTACGCCCTCCTGGCGCTCTGCCGGAACTGGATTTTACTGCCGTTTGCAACCGATGCGGAAGATGTATTCAGGTTTGTCCCAGTAACGCGTTGCGCCCGATGCCGATTACTGAAGGCCTGGCGAATTTTGAAACGCCTTATGTCATCCCACGGAAAAACCGCTGTGATTTGTGCCTGGCATGCCAGAAAGTGTGTCCGACCGGAGCCATTGCCCAAGTCCCTCTGGAAAAAATCCGGATGGGCAAAGCTGTTATAGATAAGCCTCGTTGTATCGCCTGGAATGATGGAAAAATGTGCTATATTTGCGGCGAACAATGTCCTGTTCTGGCAATTTCTGCAGATGAACATCATCGGCCTACCGTTTTGTCCGACAAGTGCGTGGGCTGCGGTTCCTGCGAAAATGCCTGCCCTGTCAATGGTGAGGCCGCTATCCGTGTTATTCCCGCTTAGAATATTGATATAAATGAAGACTTGCTCCAAGTGGTAACTATAGAGAGAGTTTGCAGAAATGCAGACTCTTTTTGCATGCTCAGAAATAATTAAAGTGTGAATGGTAATAATGTTGAAAATATTTAGTATAATATAGATAATACAAGAAATCCGCTCTCTTTTCGGATGGAACTTTGAATTTTATCAGGGGGTGGAACTCGATGCCGCAAGATAAGAAAAAAGCGGTCTTTCAGGTGGATGGGATCACTTGCATGGACTGTGCCCAAAAGTTTGAGAAAGAAGTCAACGAACTTCCGGGTATTCGAAAAGCATCATTGAATAAGTTAACCGGCAAGCTCATCGTCGAAGGGATTACAGATTTGCAACTGATCCAAAAGCTGGGACAGGGTGAAGGATATACCATTCATCTAGTCATGCAGAAGCAACGCACAAAAACCGGCCCGCCCAAAAAGACGAATTGGGAGCTGAGGCGTGCCGTGTTGTCCGGTCTAAGCCTGGCAGTTGCCTATGGTTTGGAGAAATTCGGCGGTTCCGGGATGCCGTTTCTGCCGGTTTATGCGATGGCTATTGTGCTGGGCGGCTGGAGTAATTTTCGCAAGGCTGTCCTTGCTTTGCCGCGTTTGAATTTTAATATGAGTGTGCTTATGAGTGTCGCAGTCATCGGGGCATTGGCGATCGGACAATATGAGGAAGGCGCTACAGTGGCTTTTCTTTACGCAATTTCTGAGCTGTTGGAAGCATGGACAATGGAAAAAGCCCGCCGTTCCATAAGGCAATTGATGGACATCACTCCGAAAACAGCGCGGCTGCTTCACGTAGGCAATGAAATAGAAGTTCCGGTGGAAGAAATTAATGTCCAGGATATCATGGTGATCCGTCCAGGTGAGAAAATTGCCATGGACGGCGAAATTGTAAAAGGTGAAAGCGCTATTAATCAGTCTGCCATCACCGGGGAATCCCTTCCGGTCGAAAAAGGCCCCGGTGCGGAAGTTTTTGCCGGCACGATCAATACCTATGGCTCTCTGGAAGTAAAGGTGACAAAATTAGTGCAGGATACGGCCATCGCCAAAATTATTCACATGGTAGAGGAGGCGCAGGCAAAACGCGCTCCGTCTCAGGCGTTCGTTGAGAAATTTGCTGCCGTATATACTCCTGTGGTCATGGTGCTGGCGGTAGGCATCCTATTTATACCACCACTGTTTTTGGGCTATGAATGGACACCGTGGATTTACCGCAGTCTGACTCTTCTTGTTGTGGCCTGTCCTTGTGCATTGGTAGTGTCCACCCCGGTGGCAATCGTCAGTGCGATTAGCAATGCGGCCCAAAACGGGGTTTTGATCAAAGGCGGCATATATTTGGAAGAAGTCGGCTCATTAAGCGCGATTGCATTTGATAAAACCGGGACATTAACACGCGGGGAATTAGTTGTTACCGATATTGTGCCGCTTGGCTCCATAGAGACAGATCAGCTTTTGCAGATCGCAGCCAATTTGGAAACGCGCTCTGAACATCCCATAGCAAAATCGATCATCAAAGCAGCCCAAAGCAAGGGGGGGCAGGCAGTGCCGGCAGAGGACTTTGCCGCAGTTCCCGGCAGAGGAGTGCAGGGCAAGATTAGTCAAAGAATGGTTTATTTGGGTAATTCGCGGCTGTTCAACGAACTCGGCATTTCATTGGAATCTGTCAGCAAAGAACTGGACCGGCTGCAGGCAGAAGGAAAAACGGTCATGATCCTAGGGACAAAGGACGCTTTTTTGGGAATGATTGCTGTAGCTGATGAAGTAAGACAATCAAGCGCTGCCACCGTGGCGGCCCTCAAGAAAGCAGGCATTCAACATGTCATCATGCTGACCGGCGATAATGCCGATACGGCAAAAGCGGTTGCAGCAAAAGCGGGCGTTGATGAATACCGGGCGGAATTATTGCCGCAGGATAAGTTAACAGCGGTGCAAGAACTGCTGAACAAATACGGCAAAGTAGCAATGGTCGGCGATGGCATCAACGATGCGCCGGCCCTGGCGTTATCAACCGTAGGCATCGCGATGGGCGGGGCTGGAACGGATACGGCTCTTGAAACAGCGGATATTGCTCTTATGGCGGATGATCTAACCAAACTGCCGTTCACTATCCGGCTAAGTCGGAAAGCGTTAACCGTTATTCGCCAGAACATTACATTCTCGTTGTTGATCAAAGCCTTTGCCATTTTGGCCGTGTTCCCCGGCTGGCTGACCTTGTGGCTGGCAATCCTTGCTGACATGGGCGCTACGATTATTGTAACCCTGAATAGCTTGCGGCTTTTACGTACTCGCGCGAAGGAAGAAAAGAGGGCCGCGTGATGAATTGCGATCGCTTAAGAATAAATTTTATTCCGATTTTAGCCGCATTGTGCATTGCTGTGCTTTCTTCTTTGCCTATTGCCAGCTGTTCGGCTCCGGTTTCCGACGGCGCGATGCTGAAACCGGCCTATTGGACCGGCAAGCTGTCCACTCCGAATGCGATCATTATGTCGGAAAAGCAGATCCAAAGTTATAACCGGGCGATCCAAACCGCAATGCCCGATACGGTTGTTGATCTTGAAAAATACCCGCAAACCTTGAGCAAAAAACAGCTCATGACACTGTTAACAGCAGCATCATTCCCCAAAGAGAAAATGTATAGCGGCGGAACTCCTGTTGGCGAGTCCTTTTATAATGAGCTGAGGACACAAATCAACTTTGCGGCGATAAAAGACAGCAACCCCATCAGATACGGTTTTACTGTGACACGGGCCAATTTGCGAACTTTCCCAACCGGCAAAGGCGTATTTGAGTCAGCAGAAGATCGTGAATTCGATCTGTTTCAGGAAACAGCGGTCGATCCTGCCGTGCCGGTGATTGTTTTGCATCAAAGTTTGCGTAAGGATTGGTTTTATGTTCAGACTGGCAATTACCGGGGCTGGATACCGGCAAATCATCTTGCCATCGCCGCCAATCGGCGCGAATGGCTTGACTACATGAACTCGTCGCGGTATCTGGTGGTAACCGGAAATCAATTGCTGATCCGCGGTAATGGCAGCGGACAGTCTATGGTGTTTGAAATGGGGGCCAAACTGCCTCTGGCGCAGGGCAATAGCAATGATCAAAAGAAAAAGGGTTTTACGGTCTTATTGCCGGCCCGGAATCAATATGGGAAATTGTACTTTACGCGTCTTGAAACATCCACTGATGCCGATGTTCGTATTGGTTATCTGCCTTATACACAAGCCAATATGATCAAGCAGGCTTTTAAATTTTACGGTCAGCCATACGGATGGGGCGGCCTGCATGACAGTGTGGATTGTTCGAGCTTGATCATGAACGTTTATCGATCATTCGGCATTATGCTGCCCCGCAATGCCGATCAACAGGAAGTCGAAATTGGAAAAGTCATTCGCCTTGAAAATATGGATTATGGTTCGATAGAAAAGAAACTCCTGTTGGTGCAGCCCGGAGCAACTCTCCATATGGACGGCCATGTGATGCTTTATTTGGGCAGAGATCAAGGCAAGTTTTATGTCATTCATTCCTTGGCATCCTATGGAGATGTCAATCGACCGAATGACAATGGAACATTGGCGCGCGTAGCCGTGATGAAAGTGGTTGTCAGTGATTTGGATTTAACGCGAAGAAACGGCAAAACCTTTCTGGAATCGTTGACAACAGCGAAAAACGTGGTGCAATAACGTGAGTATCAAAAAACAGTTGACTAAGTCAAGCAATTGCTTGACTTAGTCAACTGTTTTTTGATACGATAAGAAATATTTAAAATTTTTTACTGGGGGTTGGATTATGGCGAATGGTGCCGAAAACCGAGTCTCGCGTATCAGGCAGTTCAATCGATTTTATACCAATTTTATCGGCTTGGTGAATAAGACCATACTGGAGAGCAAGTATTCCCTTGCGGAAGTACGGGTCATGCTGGAAATAAACAAGGCAAGGGCATGTACGGCTTCGCAGCTGATACGGATTTTACAGATCGATCCGGGCTATCTCAGTCGAATGCTGCGCCGTTTTAAAAATGAAGGTTTGGTTGCCGTCTGCGATTCGGCTCAGGACAAACGGTCACAACTTTTGAAGCTGACTGAAAAAGGGGAAACGGTGTTTAACGGATTATCGCAGGCCTCAAGTAATCAATTGCTTGAGATAGTAAAGCCGCTGTCGGATTATGAACAAGAAGAATTGGTCCGCTGCATGGAAAAAATCCAAATGCTATTGTCAAGGGAACATGCTGCGCCGATCACGATCCGGTCCTATCAGCCGGGGGACGCCGGATATATTGCCTATCGTCATAGCGTTCTTTATGCAAAGGAATATGGTCTGCAGCCAATATTCGAAAAATATGTCTTTGATGGTCTCTTGAGTTTTTTAAACCATCCTGCGAGCGGAAAAATGTGGGTTGCGGAAGCATATGGTCAAATAGTGGGATTTGTAGCTATTGTAAAAGCGGATGAAAAAACAGCTCAACTGCGCTGGTTTTTGATTGAACCGGAATTTCGCGGCAAAGGGTTGGGACGCTGTCTGATGACAGAGGCAATCGCATATTGCCGGGAACAAAATATTGCGCATGTTTTTCTATGGACTTTTGCGGAATTAGATGCGGCAAGACATTTATACAGCAGTTTCGGTTTTGTGCGAACAGAAGAAGAACAAAATGATATCTGGAAGAGCGGTTTGGTCGAGGAAAAATGGGAGTTGACTCTTTGAGCGAAGACGAAGAAAAGAGGGTGCAGTTATGCGGGTGTATTACCAATCACGAACCGATTTCCTGGCAGGCTGCCGTGATTGTTTGCCGTTAATGGTAGGAGGAGTTCCGTTTGGGATTATGTGCGGAGTGATGGCCGTTGCCGCCGGGTTTACGCCTGCGGAAGTGTTCTTCATGTCAATGCTTGTGTTTTCCGGAACCTCACAGTATGTTGCGATTATGATGTTTCAATCCGGAAACGCCTTGCTTGGTTCTTTGTTCTTAAACGTACTGCTGGTGAATTTGCACAACCTTTTGCTGACGGCCTCGCTTTTCCCCTATATCGACAAATTGCCGGAGCGGATTCGTAATTTGCTTTGTTTTGGAATTTCCGATGGTACGTATGCGATCACCATGAACCGGATCAGGCAGTCCGGCTACAGTGCGGATTACCAGCTGGGCGCCAGCGCCGTGCAGTATGTTTTCTGGACCGCATCCAATATGGCGGGTGTGTTTCTCATCAACCATGTGCCGAATCTGCTGTCTTGGGGTCTGGATTTCGCGCTTACTGCCGTATTCATTGCGATTTTGGTTCCCCAACTGCGCGACCGTGTTACTCTTTGCGTCGGCCTTGCAGCGGCTGCGGCAGCCGTGTTTGGTGCGTGTTATCTATCCGGCAAATGGTACATCTTGCTTGCGTGCACGACGGCAGTCGCCAGCGGCGTATTCCTTGAAGGGAGAATGAAAGATGAGACTTGAAATTGCTGTGCTCATTATCGTTATGGCAATTGCAGCTTTATTTACACGGTTCGCGTCGGTTTTTCTGCTGCGCAGAACAGGGATGCCGGATGCGCTGCAACGCTGTTTAAAATGGATCCCGATCGGAGTATTCAGCGCATTGGTGGCTTCGGCCATTTTTTCTCCCAAAGGAGTTCTTAACTTATCGCTGTACAATCCCTATTTGGCGGCAGGCGTAGTGACTATTTTTTTGGCTTGGCGTTTTCGCAATTTTGTTGTCACAGTGGGAATTGGGACCATAACCATGCTTCTATTACGTGCCGGCGGATTATAGTGAAAAGTCTGCTTTCCCCTGGGCAAATGAAGGATGGGCAGCACAAACGAAATATTCTGAATTTTGAAGGGATTTTTCGTAACTTTGTGGAAGAAAACATAACTTTAAGTTGTTTCGCAAAATAGGAAGGAAGAGAGTTGGAAACAGATGAAGATACCGTTAATCTTGGGACAACCTCTCCATATATGGTTGGGTATCCTCTTGCTTATGCTCGTCCTTTTTCAAATTGCCACAGGCAAGAGAATCCTGCCCATACCATTTTCCTGGCACCGAAGCATAGGATACTTGCTGCTGCTATTGGCTATTATCCATGGCTCGATCGCAATTGGCTTACGTTCGGGGATATTCTCGTTGTAAAGAAAAATTTGCTTCAGGTGATATTTTGACAGTAAAAACGTACAAAAGGAAAGGAGCGAAAAATGTATGAAAAGAAACAGAGTACTTTTGGTGGGTTTGCTGCTGCTGCTGATTGCCGCAATTATCACCGCGTGCGGTACTGCTCCGAATGTACGGACGACACAGACTACGGAAAAAGCAACGCAGACAGCACAAACAACGACACAAACTGCGGAAAAAATGACGCAGACAATGGAAAAAAACACAGTGTTCATCAAAGATTTTAAGTTCCAGCCGGCTGAGATAACGATACAGAAGGGAGAAACAATTACTTGGATCAACCAGGATTCCGCCCGCCATACTGCGACAGGTAAATCGTTTGACAGCGGGCTTTTGAGCAAAGGTGAGGCCTTTAAACAAACGTTCAATGAAGCCGGAGTATTCGATTATATTTGTACGCCGCATCCTTATATGAAAGGGAAAGTGACTGTTCAATAAGCGGTCTGGCATTCTGTTATCAGACTTGATCATGTGATTGGAGGGAAAGATATGCCCCCGATTGTGAAAACTCCGGAACCTCCCTATTATGCGGTCATTTTTACTTCCATGAGAACTGAGGGAGATCATGGCTATGGTCAAATGGCCAGGGAAATGGTAGAAATGGTTTCGAAAATGGATGGGTTTTGCGGTGTCGAGAGCTTAAGAAATTCTGCAGGATATGAAATAACAATTTCTTATTGGACGTCGCTTGAAGCAATAAAACAGTGGAAAGAAGAGCCGCGCCATCTGGTTGCCCAAAAAAACGGCAAGGAATTATGGTATAAAATGTATGCCTCCCGGGTTTGCCGGGTGGAACGAGATAGTTTTTTTCATAACAGTTAAATCAGAGGGGAGATCAATTATGAAAGTTTGCATACTCATGGGCAGTCCGCGATTGCAAGGCAATACAGCGACGGTGCTGAAACCCTTTATGGATCGATTGGCGGAAAAAGGCGCTGCGGTGGATTACATTACCCTGTCGGACAAACACATTGAACCCTGCATTGATTGCCGTCTTTGCCAGGATGTTTATGATGCATTCGGCTGTCCGCTGCAGGATGATTTGCAGCCAATCTTTGACGCTGTTCTTCAGGCCGACTGTATCATCTGGGCGACTCCGATTTATTCCTGGAATTGTACGCCGCCGATGAAAGCCGTTCTGGATCGGTTTGTTCGCGGGATGAACAAGTATTATGGGCAAAAAAAAGGATCTTCCCTTTGGGAAGGCAAAAAATGCGCCATTGTGACCACTTGCGGTTATAATATTGAATATGCCGCAGGCCCTTTTGAAGAAAGCTTAAGAAGATACTGCAAACATTCGCGCTTAACCTATATTGACAAAATGGGGATGAGAGATACAGGCAGTATCGCAAACATGCAAAAAGAAGAGGTGGTTTCTGCCGCCTGGAACTTTGCTGATACTATATATGATGCTTGCATCTAGCAGAATGATAAAAAATGAATGCAGCAAGAAGGAATTACATGGATACGAAGGGGATATTGCGAATTAATGAAAGGCAAACACGTTAGTATCAAATTTTGCGGTGGCTGTAATCCGCGTTACGAAAGGGGAGCGGTTGCGAGGAAAATATCAGAACGAATTATTGCGCAGGGAGCGGTTTCGTCTTATAATCAGCTGGATGCTGATTTAGTGATCTTTCTCAGTGGCTGCAGTGCCAGTTGCGCGGATCGGTATAATCCTATCGACAAAGAAGCCATTTTGGTTGCTGATGGTACAGTCGATGCGGTTGCCGTACCGGCAGAAAAAATTGTTGATGAAGTGCTACGCCGGGTTAATCTTTATCTTGAAAAGCAAGAAGGCGCCCTCTTTTAACTGAGGACGCCTTTTTAATGTTACTGCAGCAGGTTTCGTCCGGCGGCTTGGTTTGCCGCTTCGATCGCCTGCCAAGCCAGATCGGAAGACTGGCCTAACGTTTGCAATTCCTGGACGGAATTATGAAATCCCATCGAATTGGCAGCTGCAACATAATCCCAATACCATTGAGCCTGGCGGATCAATTCCCGCGATTTTGCGAGTTTTCCGCTGTCGACTCCGGGAGAGTCGGCGGCTTGTTTAATGATTTGATGCGCCTGGGCAATTTTTTGCCCGGCCGCATGCTGCATCTGGAATACGGCGTCTTGTTTCGTTTTGACTTGATCCATCGCCCATTCCTCTGTTTGGCCGCGATGGCAGGTCAGGCAGGATTCCTGAATATAATGCAGCGGACTGGTTACATGGTGGGAGGTATATTTTTGCCCGTTTTGCAGCGTATAGGGCATATGGCAGTCCGCACAGGACACGCCGGATTTTCCATGGGTGCCGTTTTTCCATTCTTCGAAATCCGGATGCTGTCCTTTCAGGATGGGCGCGCCGGAAGTAGCGTGGATCCAATCTCTTTCAAACCCGTTTGGCTTGGTTGAATAATATTCGTACATGTTTTGTGGTGTAAACCCTTTGTCCCAAGGGAAAACCAAGCGGTTCGTTCCGGGTTCGAAATAGTATTCGGCATGACACTGGCCGCAGACATACGAGCGCATCTCGTCTTTCGAAGCCTTCGTCAGATCAACGCCGATACGACCCATAGCTTCTTTGAATGCCGGATTGACGACCCGCAATTGCATTGTGTCCGGATCATGGCAGCTAGCGCAGCTTACCGGGTGTTTCGACTCATCAATCAGCGTGAGAAGGGGTGTTTTCGCGTAATTCCAGCCCTGTTCAGCAAATAATTTTTCAATATATGGAGTTTTACAGGTGATGCAGGTTCCGACGGTTTGCGGCGTTACCCGTTTGGACTCCTTTTGGTCAATCAATGCATAAAAATGACCACGGTCCTCCTTATAGTCCAAGCTAAATGCGTAACCGGCAAAATTCGCTTTCAGTTCCGGCTGCATATCCCATTTTTGGACCAATACGCTTCCGCCATAACCGGTGGGGGAAGGCTTCATTTCCTTATTTTTTAGATAACTGGTGTATTCCAATGGATACGATTTACCCCAAACAGCGGGGTCATATTCACCTTTGGCCATGGCTACGGTTTTTACTGCGGCAGGAGGCTGAACGCCCCATACCCGGAGAATGACAATACCTAAGAACATTACCAATAGAACGATCACTCCGCCAAGGATTTTTTGCCCTTTAGTCAACGTTAAGACCTCCTTTCCCAAGAAACTTGCCGGAATTCATTTCCTGGTGCACCAGGCTGCGGTGGCAGGAAGTGCAGTTCTTGTCATCCGCTGCCATCATTGTACTTTGAATCGTGCTGGAATGGCAGCGACGGCAATTATCAGCCAGAATTTTTTTTCCATCTTTGGAAACATGCAAAGGTTCGGGGTAATCCTTCAAAGTCTCGTGATAGACATGGCTCATGCCGCTCTTTGTTTTGGCTGACATTTTTACGACAATGTTTTGCTGGGGCAGGTGACAGTCGCCGCAGGTGAATTGCTTATGATTAGAGGCTGCAAAACCCGCGTACACTTCTTTCATCGAGTGGCAGCTGCCGCAGAATTGGGGTTGATCGACATAGGCAAGACTGGCGCTCATGACTAGAACGAGGACCATCATCAGGATCGCTCCCGCCATGCCGTAGCGCAAAGCCCGTTTGTTTTCTTTCGGTTCGTTATCCAAGCGTCCTCCCTCCTCGCAAGCGATATACCCTTATTGATAACTGTGCAGTCCGGGCAGCAAAACATTGACACCAATGAACGTAAAGAGCACGATCAAAAAACCGGAAAGCGCCCAATTGATGGCGGTTTGACCGTGCCATGAATAGACAGCGCGGCCATGCAGATACGCTGCATACACAAGCCATGTAACCAAAGACCATGTTTCTTTCGGATCCCAGCGCCAATACGATCCCCAGGCGTATTCGGCCCATACTGCGCCGGTAATGATCAGCAAGGTGAGAAAAGGCATTGCCAGAATAATCGAGCGGTTAATCAGATATTCCAGGACATGCGGAGCGGGGATCAGGGCAAGGAGCGCCGGGTTGGCGCCGGTATCCAGATAGCGGCGCCATCGGTACATTAACGCTGCGGCAAAGGAAAATGCCAACGCGCCATACGCGATGACCGCCGTCATGACATGGGCTAAAAGCCAGTTGCTCTTCAGGGCAGGCATCAACGGCTTCGCATCTTGATAGAACAGAATGAACACACCCAAAAAGAGAAAGGCTACAGGCATTATGAAAGCGCCCAGCGAGTGATGGCCGTAACGAAGATCGATCCATAAATAGCCGCAGACGATGACCGCAACCAGAACAATGCCAAACTCATACATATTTGCAAAAGGAGCATGGCTGGCATGAAATGTTCTCAACCCTGCAGCGGCAAAATTAGCAGTCAGACCGGCGATGGCGGTCCAACGACCCAAGCGGGCCAGCCAAGGGCGCAGCAGTACGATGTAGCCGATATAAAAAACGGCAGCGAAAAAATAAAGAAAAAAGGCAGTGACAATGATCGGCATCTCATAATTTGGCACGGTCGGCCCTCCTTGTGGATGTTTCTTCCGCAGCAGCGATCATGGCCTTGCAAAGCCGCGACAATTCCTCTTCCGGCAATTGGGACTTGCCAAGCAAGGAAATAGACAGGCAAGCCGCATCTCCGTCGGGTCTGATTTGGGCATACACAATGCGCCGTCGGGGATAAAGACTGGCAAAGAAGGCCAGGCTCATTAAGGCAAATCCGGCAAAAACCAACGGCAGACCGGGGTCGTATTTCACCTCTAATCCGGAAGATTCCAGAACAGAATGAAAGATCACTTCTGCGGACGATCCAGGAAGCAAGAGGGGTTTTCCAATTGCAATGGCATTCATGCCCAGCGGGCGGCCGCCGGCATAGGCAAGATAAATGACATGAGGATTGACAGGATTGGCGGAACGGCTGACCATGGGGTTTTGCGCATCAAAATCAGGCAGATATTTTATTGGCACTACCGCAATTCCCTGCTGCTCGTCTACAATATATGGCTCTTTTTCCTGCAGACGGACTGCTTGCACGGTGCGTCCGGCAGAGCGTTGCTCCATGGGGTACAGGCTGGCATACGAAGATTGGTAAAAGGAGATCCCTTGATAGGATAACGGATGGTTCACCTTTACCGCCTGAAGGGCTTCTTTTTTTTCATTCTGAACGATTTCCAGAGTACTGATCCAGTCGGAAATCTGTCCGTTGGAATAGTGCTCGATAGTAAAAGATTGTAATGTCAGCGTAAAAGGACGTCCGGCACCGGAATGCTCACCGGCGCCAATCACTATGGAATCACCCGGCGCCATTTGAATAGTATAACGAAACCCGGTTATACTTCCATAAAAAGCACCCAATGCGATGAACAGAACGGAGAGATGAACCAGAAACGTTCCCCACGGCGCCAGTTGTCCTTTGCGGGCGCAGATGCGATAGGGAGTAACATCCCATACGCGGAACCCGGCTTGATCAAGTGTCTGACTGAGAAGTCCCATTGCCTCGTCAGGCGAAGCGTTTAGGCGGTGTTCCTGCTGCCAAGCGATGGAAGGCAGCCAGGGCGGGGTAAAGAATGTAGACTTAAACAAGGCAGGCAGGCGCGAGAAAGAACAAACGGCAATGTTGAGGCAGAGACTAAAGAGGAGAAAGCTGAACCACCAACTGTGATAAATATCGCCTAAATTCAGCGTGTAATAAAAAAACCGGAAAATAGGGCCGGCGGTTGAAAGTGTCCGTTCTTGCGGAATGATGGTGCCGGCAATGGAAAACAGGATAATGACGGCCAATAGGAACAGTCCCGTTTTCATGGAAGTAAAGGTTCGGCTGATGCGGGAGCGTGGTTGATTGTTCATACCGTGTCTCCTGTGAAAATATATTGAATATTCATAATAATTCCTTCGCTATTTCTTGCTATAATCCTGCATTATATTGGTAAATCGACATGGAATTTTATCTGATAGACAAAGCACAGTTGATTATGGATAAATAACGATGCTTTATGCTGATATATAGTGGGTTGATAAAAAAAAAATCACAATATCTTGTGTTTTTAGCAGGAGAATGATTTTTCATAGAGAATATAAATTTTAGATATAAATTAACTATCAGGGAGGTCGAATGGATCCATGATGATGATGAACGATGTACTGGTACAAATGCCGGAAGGCATGAACGAGGAAGAAGCAAAGCAATATGTGCTGGAAGAAATTCAAAATTGGAAAACAAAAGGGAAAAAATTGGGCAAGGTTGTTCTTGAACTGGATCAAGATGAAGTGGTAATCAAAGCATATGAAAAATCGCCGATCCGCCGTATTCGCCGAATCACCGGTTATTTAAGCGAGCAAACGAACTTCAATGACGCCAAGCAGGCCGAATTAGCGGAGCGGGTTGTTCATTTTTAAGATATTGATCTCTGGAAAGCGCTTCTGTAGAAGAGGCGCTTTTCTCGTTGTTGACAGGTGCTTTTTTATAGCCCATAATATACTATACCGGGGTATAGTATATTATAAAAAGGGGGTATCACATTGCTGGATGAACAAGAAAAAAGCAACATTACCCGGCGGCTGCGAAAAGTGGGCGGGCAAATCAACGGCATTGAGAAAATGCTCAACGACAGCCGTTACTGTGTCGATATATTGCAGCAAGTGATCGCGGCGCGATCCGCGTTGAGCCAGGTTGCTCTGATCATTCTGGAAAGCCATACGAAAAGCTGCGTGGTCAATGCGATCCGTGATGATCGGGCGGAGGAATCTATCGAAGAACTCATGAAGGTGTTATCGAAGTTTGCGAAATAAAGGACAACAACTTTTAAAATAGATTAGGGCGGGTGAGAAGCTATGGCGGATATGAACAACAAAACCAAACTCACTTCTTCTACGCTAAAGATCAGCGGAATGTCCTGCGCGGCCTGTGCAAACAGGGTTGAGAAAGGCTTATCCGCTTTGCAGGGTGTAAAAAGGGCGAATGTCAATCTGGCGGCTGAAAAAGCGGCGGTAACGTATGACCAAACCAAAATCAGCTTGCGGGAAATCGCTGCCAAAGTGGAAGATTTGGGCTACCGGGTGATCAAAGACAAAGCGGAATTGAAAGTTACCGGCATGACGTGCGCCGCCTGTTCCGCCCGGATCGAAAAAGGGTTGAATAAAATGTCGGGCGTATATCAGGCCAATGTGAATCTGGCGATGGAAAAAGCGACGATTGAATTCAATGCCAGTGATGTCTCCGTCAGTGACTTTAAAGCAAAGATTGAAGATCTTGGCTATGGGGCGCATAACCTGACAAACGCTGCGGAGGTTGACAAGGAAAAAGAGATCCGCGCAGCGGAAATTGCTCATCAACGCTTCCGACTGATTCTCTCAGCCTCATTTTCCCTACCGCTTTTGTTGGGGATGATCCTTCATCTTACAGGAATAATGAGCACGTTGGCTCATCTGTTAATGAACCCGTATTTGCAGTGGGCGTTGGCGACGCCGGTGCAGCTGGTTGCCGGCTGGCAATTTTACCGCGGCGCCTACCTTGCATTGAAGAATGGCAGCGCCAATATGGATGTGCTGGTCGCGCTGGGAACTTCGGCTGCATATCTTTATAGCATCGCCAATGTTTTGCGCGGCGTCAGCGAACTGTATTTTGAAACCTCAGCCATTTTGATCACTTTGATTATTGTCGGCAAATTATTGGAAGCCATCGCCAAAGGCCGTACCTCCGAGGCGATTAAAGCATTGATGGGTTTGCGGGCCAAAACAGCCCGAGTGCTGCGCGACGGGCAGGAAATCGATATTTCCGTCGAAGACGTGCAGGTCGGCGACATCGTGATTGTCCGGCCGGGCGAGAAAATTCCGGTGGACGGGATGGTTACGGAAGGCGATTCGGCGGTCGATGAATCCATGCTGACCGGTGAAAGTTTACCGGTCGACAAAAAAATCGGCGACGAAGTCATTGGCGCGACCATTAACAAATTCGGCACCTTCCAGTTTCAGGCGACCAAAGTCGGCAAGGATACGGCACTGGCGCAAATTGTTCGGATTGTTGAAGAAGCGCAGGGATCCAAAGCGCCGATCCAGCGCTTTGCGGACGTTGTTTCCGGCTATTTTGTTCCAGCGGTGGTCTTTATCGCTTTGCTGACCTTTGCCGGTTGGTACTTCTTCTTTGATCCGGGCAATTTTTCCCGGGCTTTAGTGAATTTTACCGCTGTACTGGTCATCGCTTGTCCCTGTGCGCTGGGGTTGGCTACGCCGACCTCGATCATGGTTGGAACGGGTAAAGGCGCAGAAAACGGCATCCTGTTCAAAGGTGCGGAACATCTGGAAAATGCCCATCGGCTGACGACCATTGTATTGGATAAGACCGGTACCGTCACCAAAGGACAGCCGGAAGTAACCGATATCGTGGTCCTGGCGGAGTTTTCCCAGACGGAAATTATACAAATGGCTGCCAGTGCGGAGAAAAATTCAGAGCATCCGCTGGCGCAGGCGATTGTTGATTACGGCAAGGCGCAAGGCGTCACAATCGACAATCCGGAAACCTTTGCCGCCATTCCGGGTCAAGGTGTCAAAGTTTCTATCCTGGGTAAAGAAATTCTTGTCGGTACGCGCAAACTGCTCAAAGAAAATGCCATCGATTTTCAACCGTTTGCTGCGCAAATCGAAGCGTTGGAGCAGCAGGGCAAGACGGTCATGCTGATGGCGGTAAATCAGACGGTGGCGGCTCTGCTGGCCGTGGCAGATACGGTGAAAGACAGCTCGGCTCAGGCCGTGGCGGAACTCAAACAACTGGGGATCGAGGTCTGGATGATTACCGGCGACAATGAGCGCGCAGCAAAAGCGATTGCCCAAATCGTCGGTATAGAGAATGTTCTGGCCGAAGTCCTGCCGGAGCACAAGGCAGAGAAAGTGCAGGCGCTCAAAAAAGAAGGCAAGGTCGTGGGAATGGTGGGAGACGGGATTAATGATGCGCCGGCACTGGCGACAGCCGACGTCGGTTTTGCAATCGGTACCGGGACGGATGTGGCTATCGAAGCGGCGGATATTACCTTGATTCGCGGTGATCTGCTGGCGGCAGTGGCGGCAATTAAACTGAGTAAAGCCACGATGCGCAATATCAAGCAAAACCTGTTCTGGGCGCTTGCGTACAACTCGCTTGGCATTCCGGTCGCAGCGGCAGGCTTTCTATCGCCGGTCATTGCCGGCGCTGCCATGGCGTTCAGTTCCGTGTCGGTCGTATCCAATGCGCTCCGTCTAAAGCGATTTCAACCGTATGCGAAAAAATAATTTTAAAATTTATCATATCTTCACACATTTTTCACAAATATGGTGTATTATAGTAATATAACGTAAAGTCGAGGTGATAACAATGATGTGGGCGTTGCTTCTTTTGCAAGTAATTGTTTTAGCATATATCGTGTACCATATCCGGAATAGAGCGGCCGAGAATCATTGAGCACGAATTGAAAAACAACATAAGATAATCAAAAAACTCGTTTGGACGATGAATGACGTCTGACGAGTTTTTTTGCTTTTTTGGGGTGGTAATTTGTTTGCCAAAGAAGGATTATGGAAACAATTGTATAAGAATAATATAGATGGAAAAGGATTGGTAGAATAATATAACGCCTATTCACACAAACACCTACACGAATGGACAGATGAAATCCGGCAGCAATCGAAGAAATTTCGTAGGATGAAAAAATAGTTTGAAAAGGACTGACAACCATATGTCAGTCTGTCATGGTATTCTGTAGTTAATAGTGACAGGAATGCCACGGCAAATTTTTTCTTTTGTTTGATATTTTGAAAGTGGAGCCGGAAGTTCAGAATTCTGAGGTGAACAAATTGTCTATTTCGGAGCGGACAGTGCGATTAGTACATATTCTTTGCATGATTGGCAATCATAAAGGCATGTCCCTTTCTGACCTGGAGCAAGAATGCCAGGTCAGCACCCGTACGATTTATCGCGATTTACGGGTGCTGTCAGAAGGGGGCGTGCCTCTTTCTTTGGATCCGCAGACCAAGAAATATCGAGCCTATGGCAAGGCGTTTTTGAAACCGCTGTCATTTCAGGTAGAAGAGGCAACAGCGTTAGTATGCTGTGCGCAAGCATTTTTGAAACAGGAAAGTGTTTTGACTGTGCCTCTGAGGCGTGCTTTGGAGAGGTTGACCTATGGCCTCACAGACGAACACAAAGCTACAGTTGAAAAACGATCTTGTGCGTTGGATATTGCAGTTTCTATTCAGGAAAATGGCGATAGTCGTGAATTATTTTCTGGGCTTGAAACCGCAATAGTTGAACGGCGCCAAGTAAGGTTGCAATATTATTCGAAAACCAGGGATGTTCATACGGACAGGATCGTCGATCCATATGTTATCACATTCCGCAATGGAACTTGGTATCTTATTGCTTATTGTCACAACCAAAATAGTGAGCGGATTTTTCGTTTAGACCGGATAGAACAATTTGAGTTGTTAAATACGAAATTTATTATGCCGTCTAATTTTTCTACAGACGAATTTTTTCGTGATAGCTGGGTATTGGAACAAGGAGATTCCGTGTCAGTTAAGCTGCATTTTATGCCGGAGGCAGCCCGTTGGATCCAAGATGAAAAGAAGCATCCAACGCAAAAGATTACTGATTTGCCGGATGGATCACTGATTTATGAAGTGACTGTCAACGGAACAAGAGAAATCACGCGTTGGATTATGGGTTACGGGGATCAGGTTGAAGTGTTGGAACCGGTGGAATTAAGAAATAAGGTTATGAAACAAGTCGAACAGATGAGGCTTTTGTACCAAAGGGAAGCGGAATAGTTATGATTGTGCTAAAAGAAGATATAAATGGATAGATTAAAGATGGGAGGTGAATTAAAAAATGAGATTAGTATGTGAACTATCTTTGCAAAACGAAACATTTCCTTGTGATTTTCGACCGTTGTTCCTATCCTTTTTTAAGGATGCTTTGGGGCAGTATGAGGAGGGGACATACTTAGAGCACTTTTATGCACCAGGAGTCACAAAACCGTACTCTTTTGCGGTATGGTTGGGGAAAGCTGCTTTTCTGGGAGAACAAATAACGATAGATCAGAAGCGGTTAAAGTTATTTTGGAGTACAAGTGATTTCGCGGCAGGAATTGCGTTCTATAACTCTTTATTATTACAAAAACGCAAAGCTTATCCTTTGGCAGGGGGCAACCAAATGTGTTTGGAAAGCATTGCCATAGAAAGAGAAACGGTTATTACAAAAGAAGTTATTGATGTGAGTTTTGCATCTCCGCTATGTGTACGCAAACATAATCCGGAAAATAACAAAGATTTGTATTACTCCTATGCCAAAGAGGACTTTCAAGAGGTCTTGCAGGAAGTTATGCAACGGCAAATTTCTTCAAGAAATAAATCATTGTTACCATTATTGAAGGGGTTTAGCGTGGAGCCACTTCAATGTAAAAAAACAGTAGTTCGGCATCATCGGCAAATGATTGAAGTAACAATAGGGCAGTTTCGTTTGCGGGGAGATATACGGATATTAACGCATTTCTATTTATCAGGACTCGGAAGCCGAGTATCGGCGGGGTTCGGTTACTTCAATATTATCGCACAAGGGAGGTGATATGATGAGTAGTGAGGTAACATTGCAACTAAATGATGCTCTCTATAATGCGGGCATTCTGGGATTTATGCGCATTGCAGAAAAACAGGGCATTCCCTACCGGTGGAAGGGGAACCGTCTTCAGTTTCAACTCGACGACTTGCAAAATTTCACCGAGTCTTATTTAAACACGGTGATGGATACTTATCGTGATGATACAGTCTATGCGACCATTCTAAAGCAATATGACAACTTAATTTGCATTCCGTCCAAGGAAGAAGAAAACCTAGAAAAATGGTGGAACGATAAGGATAAGAAAATTGGGTTTAGATATATTAAAGAAAAAATGGAACGTGTATCTTATAAAAAAGGGTTTGCCATCATCAAAGAACGTGGAGAAACGTATGATTTTTTAACAAATATAAAAGGAATCAAAGAAGAAAAACAATATGAGAAGAAGGCCGAAAAATTAGCTATATTAATTGATAAATTGAATCAGTATGAGAACGTATTTTTGTTAAAAGATATCGCTTATACTAAAATACAGCCTTTTTGGACGACGATGGCCTTTTTAAATAGCAAAGAAAGTGAGACTGAATTTCACACTTCTTTTGAAAAAACCTTTGTTGATCCAGCTGTTCATTTTCAAATGGATGAAAAAAACGGAAAATTTTCTTGTTGCCAATGTGATGTGCCGTTAACCAAAAGCAACGGTTGTGCTATGGCATGGGTAAATGATGTAGGAATTGATATTGCACGAAAAACATCTTATTTTTGGGAATTCAATGTAGACTCGTTTCTTTGTCCAGTTTGTAATTTGATTTATGCCTGCATTCCATTAGGTTTTACCATGAAAGGGTCCGAAGGAATATTTGTCAACGACAATATGAGTTTGCGTGCATTGAAAGAAATAAATGCCGTGTCCGCAGTTGTGTTATCAGGAGAAAAGGAGGATCTTTTCTTTCGTATGATGGAACAGTTTAGCCAGATTACACAAGCGACTACGATGGAACAAGAAGTAGAGAATATTCAAGTGGTGCGTCGGAGCAATGGACGATATGTTTTCAATATACTTTCTAAAGAAAAGTTGCAAGTGTTGAATTTCTGCAAAAAAGATTTTGCCGTGCTTGCCAGACTAAGTCTTAAGCTACAAGGAGTCTATGTGAATATTTACCGAAGTACAATGCAACGAATTTTAAATGGAGAAAATTTATATTCTTTGTTATACGAAATTTTACACACAGCAATAGAAGCTGGAACACGGACTTGGTTTGTGCGATATTTGCTCAAAATACAGGCGGTGGCATTTGCGAAAGGGGAGAGGGGAATGCAAGAAGAGAAGACTGTTTTTGCGGCGATGCATTGTGGCGCTGATTTGAGGGCCAGGATGCTTGGAGACGATAAAAACGAAAACAAAGTGCGTGGCTTATCCTATAAATTATTAAACGCCCTGAAAGTGAAAGATTCTCACGAATTTATGGACACGGTTTTACGGAACTATATTGGATTGGGGGCGAAAATGCCTAACGGGTTTGTAGAGGTACTCAAAGATGAAAATTCATTTTTGAATTTCGGCTATGCTTTTGTGACAGGTTTGAATGGCGGGTTAACGCAAAAAGATGAAACAGTGGGAGGAGTGAAATAATGAAAAATGGATTGACGCTTAGTTTGATTTTTGAAGCACAAAGTGCTAACTATGGAGAGGGTTTTGGCAATATTTCGACGTTAAAACGAATTAGTCGCCAAGGGGGCGATTCGTATACATATATTTCACGCCAAGCGTTGCGTTATAATATTGTGGAACAACTAGGTTGGAATTATACGCCGGTAGAGGCTATGGGTTCTGGCGAAAAAAAAGTAATTCAATATAAACCGGATGCGACTATTTTGGATTATCCTGAAATTGATTTATTTGGATATATGAAGACAGATAAGGGCAGTGGTGCATTGACGCGTTCTGCGGTGGCCAGACTCAGCAATGCGATTGCGCTAGAACCATATCATTCAGACTTGGATTTCTTAACGAATATGGGTTTGGCAAAACGTATAGATGCCGAGAATTCTATTGCCCAAAGCGAAATTCACCAATCCTTTTATGCGTATACTCTTACAGTCGATTTGGATCGCGTAGGGGTAGATCGAGAGGTGCATATGGCTAACGAAGAGCGGACAAAACGAGTAAAACAATTATTGCAGGGAGTGCAGTTTTTATATCGTGATATCAAGGGGCGACGAGAAAATTTAGCGCCAATATTTGCGATTGGAGGGCTTTTTAAACGGAAAAATCCTTTTTTCGAAAATCGTTTAAAATTGGATAGGGAAGGTTTAGTTATTAAAATGATCAAAGATGCGCAAGAAAGCATTGGTGAAAAAACGTGGGTTGGTTACGTGCCGGGAAGCTTTAAAAACGATGAGGCTGTAAAAGGTGAACTGGATCCTACAAGCATTAAACGTATGTTTGATCAGTTATGCTTGGAAGTTGAGGCGGTGTATTTGTGAAAGCCATTCGGGTATTGGCCTATCAGAATATGCCTTCCTACAGAAAACCAACAAGTTTTGTGCTTAAAGAAAGCTATCCTATGCCGCCATACTCAAGTGTGATTGGAATGGTGCATGCTGCTTGTGGCTTTGACCATTATGTGGATATGGATATCAGTGTCCAGGGAAGCTATTACTCAGCTATCGGTGATTTATATACGAAATATGAGTTTGGCAAGGGTACGAAGTATGAAGCGGCTCGCCATAACATAAAAGTGTCGAGTGCAGAGAAAGATTATGGCATGATACGCGGCACAGGTAATGTAGAAGTGTTGGGAGACGTAGAGCTTTGCTTGCATATTAGGCCTCATGATGAAGCTATGCTAGACCAAATTTCTTTTGGCTTAACTTATCCACGCCAATATTTGGCCCTTGGCCGTTGGGAAGATTTGCTTCGCATAGATGAAGTAAAAATCGTGAAATTAAAAAGTACGGAACTGGAAGAACAAATTGTTTTGAAACGGGATGCATACATTCCACAAAGAATGGAAAAAAGTTTTGATGAGAATGAGGTCCTTTTCAAAGGGACTTTCTACAGATTAAACAAGAAGTATGTTATCGATCCCACAACAAAAATCCGTAGGTGGGACGAGCGGGTTTTGGCCAGGTATGCTACAAAAGGTTCGCTTATTAACTCCCTTGAAACGGTGATAGTTGATGAACTGATGGAACCTGTATTTTTAGCCTGAGTAAGAAAACAATCTATCCAAAGTGGAAGGATAGCAAGTGGAGATGAATTTCATGCAGTATTCTTTTTTGGCAAAAAGCAATCCGCTCCAAACCATTACCGAACATACCCAAGATGCCTTGAAGTGCTATGAAAGTCTGAGAAAGGCATATCCCAATATTTTGTGTGAAGAAGATTGGTGCTTGCTGAAAGATGCTGTTCTTTTTCACGACTTGGGGAAAATGGATATTAAATTTCAAAACAAGATACGCCAGTCCCTGAAATTGGTTCTGATACTTGATAAAGCAACTCAACGAGAAGAAATCCCGCATAATGTGCTAAGCTGTTCTTTTCTAGATCGTAAGCGTTTCAAAGAGAAGTACGGGGCTGCTGGCTATGAAGTATTAACGAAAGCCATCTACTATCATCATGCAAGAGAACGAAAATTGGAAGAAGAGGATAAAGAATACATAAAAACAATACTGCAAGACTGTCGTAATCAATTTTCCTGGGATTTGATAGACATTCCGGAAAGATTAGATCGTGGAGATGTATATACTCGAGTTACCTTTGATAATTCTAAAACTCATTACGATGAGATGCTGCAGCAGTATATTATGGTAAAAGGGTTATTGAATAGGATTGACTATGCAGCCAGTGCCGGATTGGATGAAATTGAGGAATCGGGTGGCGATCTGCAACAAATAGTAACAGCAGCTTTTATAGATAAAGGGTACCAATTGCGACCAGTTCAGGAATATATGCTGGCTAATCAAGAGGAGAACTTGGTTGCTGTTGCCGCAACCGGGTGTGGCAAAACGGAAGCGGCCTTGCTTTGGTTGGGAAAGAGTAAAGGCTTTTATACGTTGCCTTTAAAGGTTTCCATTAATGCTATTTTTCAACGAGTTAAGGAAGATATTGGCTATCACAAAGTGTCCTTGTTGCATTCCGATGCACTGACATATCAATTGCACGAACAAGATGGAACTGATTTTGAAACTGCGCATCAAGCATATACTTGCGCTAAGTTATTTGCCAAGCCACTTACAATTTCCACCATCGATCAATTGTTGAAATTTGTATTTCGCTATAATGGTGGTGAAATGCCTCTGGCTACGTTGGCTTACTCAAAACTTATCATCGATGAGATCCAAATGTATAGCAAGGAACTGGTTGCAATTATTTTAGTGGCTTTAAAAGAAATTACAGACCTTGGTGGCAAGTTTGCCATTATAACTGCCACTTTTCCCCCAGTTCTGTACGAGTTCATGAAAAAATATAAAGTGATTGAAACACCATTGATGCAAAAAACTTTTCATAGTGAATTTTCTCAGCGTCATCGCATAAAAGTGTTAGACGGTGATGAATTCGATTATGATAATATCCTGGAATTGGCTAAGCGAAAAAAAGTTTTGGTTATTGCCAACACCGTCAAACGAGCACAGAAGATCTATGATAAATTGCTAAACACCCAAGGTGTGCAGGTTAATTTATTGCATAGTTCTTTTATAAAACGAGACCGAGCCATATTAGAAGCGAGCATCATGAAATTTGCTCCTAATGACAATCAACATAGAAATGAGAAAACAGGAATTTGGATTAGTACGCAAATTGTTGAAGCTTCATTGGATATTGATTTTGATGTGCTATTTACTGAAATGTGCACTATAGATTCGCTTTTGCAACGGATGGGACGTGTGTATCGAAGCCGGTTATACAATCTGGGGTTGGAGCCAAATATCTTTATTTTAGACGGAAAAAACGGTTATGGAACTGTGGTAGACCCAGAGATTTATCAGTTTTCTTTAGCTGCAGTTAAACGGTATGATGGACAATTACTGGAAGAAAGTGATGAACTGGATTTGAAGCAAGCAATGATCAATCAAGTGTATGATGCCAAAGAAAATCCAAACATCGTTACATCTAGGTATTATCGTGGAATTGATGAAAAAATTAGATCTTTGCTGGACTTGAAGATGTATGAACTAAATAAAAAAGATGCGCAAAAACAGTTCAGAGATATTCAGTCCATCAGTGTGATTCCGCGAAATATCTTCGAAGAGTTAAAGGGAAAAGGACAAGTAATGCAATGGATGCAGGAACTAGAGGCAAAAGGAACGACGAATGGCCGCCGACAATTGATTAAAGATGAAATTTTACAATATACCATCAACCTGTCTCATTATGAACAGGAGTATGCTTTTTTTGTGCAAGAAGGCAAGCTATGTGAAACGCTAGAAATTTATGTGTATGAGGGAGATTATAAATTCGATACACAAAACCATCAAGGCCAAGGACTTATTCGTAAGCGTCAGAAAAACGCTTCGCCCCAAACAGCGCCTGCAGAGTTTATGTAGGGAGAGGTTGCAAAAAAATGCAAATTAATGGAACAATGGTTAGCTATTATTTTGTGTGTAAACGCAAATTGTGGTATTTATGCCATAACATCCGCATGGAACAAGAAAATGAAAATGTAAAAATAGGGAAAATTTTGGATGAATCAAGCTATCGACAAGAAGAAAAACATGTGATGATTGATAATTTGATTAATATTGATTTTATAAAGAAAACTGGTGTACTTCATGAAATCAAAAAAAGCAAAAAGATGGAAAATGTTGAAATTTGGCAAGTGAAATACTATTTGTATTATTTGCATCAAAAGGGATTGTCTGGTATAAAAGGGAAAATTGATTATCCACTTCTACGTCAAACCATGGATGTAGATTTGACCACTGAAGATGAGCAGGTTATTGAAAATATGCTGACAGAGATTCAAGGTATTGCTGAAGGACCAATTCCGGCTATCCCAGCGAAATTAAGAATATGCAAAAGTTGTGCATATTATGATTTGTGTTATATATAAGGGGTGGTTTCGTGAAAAGGAGTTATTATATTTATAGTGATGGTGATTTGCGTCGCCATGACAACACCGTGCAGTTTACGACCATAGACGGGATAAAACGCGATATACCGATTGAGACAATTGGTGATATATATTTAATGTCTGAAATGTCATTTAACACCAAATTGGTAAATTTGATGGCTCGGCATGGTATCACCCTTCATTTTTTTAATTATTACAGTTTTTATACAGGTAGCTTTTATCCAAAAGAAAACTTGCTTGCTGGTGAACTGCTTGTGAAACAGGCGCAACACTACAGCGATAATACGTTGCGGATGGCGATTGCTTGCCCGCTTATAGAAGCGTCAGCAGATAATATCTTTAGAAATCTGCGATACTATAGTGAAAGAGGAAAAAATGTAAGTGCAGTCATGGAGGATATTGCGGCATTACGCAAGAAAATATTTCAATGCAGTCAAGTTGCCGAACTAATGGGAATTGAAGGGAATATTCGACGGCGCTACTATCAAGCTTGGCCGGAAATTATTGATCAGAAAATACAGTTCGAGAAACGAGTGAAAAGACCTCCAGATAATATGATTAATACTCTTATTTCTTTTGTGAATAGTCTAGTTTATACTCGGATATTAAGTGAAATTTACCATACACAATTGAACCCAACGATTAGTTATCTTCATGAACCTGGTGTTCGCCGATTTTCATTGAGTTTGGATTTAGCTGAAATTTTTAAACCGTTATTAGGGGATCGTTTGATTTTTTCTTTGTTGAACCGTAACCAGATTACAGAACGTGATTTTACACCTAATCTCAATTTTTTGCATTTAAAAAAAGAAGCATCGCAATTGATTGCGGCTGAATTTGATAAACGCCTAAAAACAACTATCAATCATCGAGAATTAAAAAAAGATGTGTCTTATCAATATTTAATTCGACTAGAAGCCTATAAATTAACCAAGCATCTGTTAGGAGAAAAAAAGTATGATGCCTTTAAAATTTGGTGGTAGGTGAAATATAATGTATGTAATCTTGACATATGACATTAGTTTGGATGATAATGGACAAAAAATCTTGCGGAATGTTTTTAAATTATGCAAATCTTATTTAACCCATATACAAGACTCTGTGTTTGAAGGTGAATTATCGGAGTCACAAATTCTAAAGTTGAACCTAGAGCTGAAAAAACATATTCGCAAAGAAAAAGACTCTGTAATTTTGTTTAAAAGCCGTCATGAACGATGGCTGGAAAAAGAGTTTTGGGGCAAGCAAGATAATGCGTTATCAAATTTGATTTAATTCAGAAGAATCTGTCGACTTGAAGTAGTGTGAAAAATTGGGAGGGTCGACAGATAGGAGAAAACCTTGAAAATATTAATTGTGTTAGGGAAAAATGAAAATTCATTATTATTCAACCGTTCAAAGAAGCAGATCAACAGAAATCAGGGTTTCAGGCCTTATGAGACAAAAGGTTTGAGACATGGGGTTTTAATCTGACCATACTGGAATGTAAATCCAACCCGGCTTGTATCCGTGCGCTTTCTCGAATGGTTTTAATCTGACCATACTGGAATGTAAATAGTTCTCATTTTGTCACCTCAAAATACCCAAATGTTGTTTTAATCTGACCATACTGGAATGTAAATCAGTTTGCTGATAACGTTGTCATTCCGATTGGCAAAGTTTTAATCTGACCATACTGGAATGTAAATTAAGACTCAAGATGGTTGGCTGATAGAGTGCCCAGGTTTTAATCTGACCATACTGGAATGTAAATCTAGCATCCAGCGTTTTAATCTGGAAGTCGCTTTTGGTTTTAATCTGACCATACTGGAATGTAAATAAAAATTAGAGTTGGAATTGCGGTTGCGATGGCTGGGTTTTAATCTGACCATACTGGAATGTAAATACAGTTGAAGAAATCATGGCCATCCGGTGGCATATGGTTTTAATCTGACCATACTGGAATGTAAATTCCAAAGCCAAACCTGCGAAGGCGTGATAGCGATTTCGTTTTAATCTGACCATACTGGAATGTAAATTCAGAAGGCACAGGGGCGTATTGCGTGGGGTTGTGGGTTTTAATCTGACCATACTGGAATGTAAATATACAAGTCCTGGCTAGACTGTGAGGCCAACACAATGGTTTTAATCTGACCATACTGGAATGTAAATTCCGGTGGCATATGGGCGGATATGACGACTCGGTTAGGTTTTAATCTGACCATACTGGAATGTAAATCTGTTTGAGCCAGCCTTATCCGGGGTATTCGGAACTGGTTTTAATCTGACCATACTGGAATGTAAATAAGAAAATGTCACTTGACAGAATTGAAAACGATAAAGGTTTTAATCTGACCATACTGGAATGTAAATCATTTTGTGCATGTCAATGTTTTTTATCACATTTTGGTTTTAATCTGACCATACTGGAATGTAAATTTCGAAGTTGCGCCAGAGGTCGGAACCAGGTATTCTGTTTTAATCTGACCATACTGGAATGTAAATGCATTTACTCATCTAGTTATTACAGCAACGGATTATTGTTTTAATCTGACCATACTGGAATGTAAATCGGTTGGCATTTAGACAGCGGACCAAGTGACAACTCGGTTTTAATCTGACCATACTGGAATGTAAATTTGACGTAGAACTCTGGATCGCGTGACCGCATCTGAGTTTTAATCTGACCATACTGGAATGTAAATATATACTAACATACTTAGGCGGCCTTATCCGGTCCTGTTTTAATCTGACCATACTGGAATGTAAATTTCCACCAACAGTTAACTAATCTAGTAAGCAATATGTTTTAATCTGACCATACTGGAATGTAAATAAATCAAAGAAGAAACGAAAGAATTTCTTTTGGAAAGTTTTAATCTGACCATACTGGAATGTAAATTTGCCAACTTCCCAGCGATTGCCGGGACCAATACCGGTTTTAATCTGACCATACTGGAATGTAAATTTTACAGTTATTGCAACATTTCATTTTATCAATCTGGTTTTAATCTGACCATACTGGAATGTAAATAAGTGGAAAGACCTGCCCAACAACTGGACAGGTCAAGTTTTAATCTGACCATACTGGAATGTAAATTTGAGTTTCCTCATCCATCCAATGCCCCCTTATTATTGTTTTAATCTGACCATACTGGAATGTAAATTATACCAGCATCAACCAAACTCCCAACGCAAGCGGCGTTTTAATCTGACCATACTGGAATGTAAATAAAGGATGCATTAAATTGTATAACAACGATTATCTGGTTTTAATCTGACCATACTGGAATGTAAATCATGTTGGATCATCGTCAAACTACGCAACTGTCATAGGTTTTAATCTGACCATACTGGAATGTAAATTTGGCCAAACTCTTTCATTGTTTCGGTGTCCATCTGGTTTTAATCTGACCATACTGGAATGTAAATCCTCGTAAAAACATTACCATAAATGGTGGCTATTGTAGTTTTAATCTGACCATACTGGAATGTAAATTCAGCACAAAACCGCAATTTGGATTCAGCCGGCGAAGTTTTAATCTGACCATACTGGAATGTAAATTTTGTTCGATAAACTCATTCAGAAGCTGTTGGCCACCTGTTTTAATCTGACCATACTGGAATGTAAATTTGCAAAGACCCTAGCTTCAAAGTTAGCAGCTGTTGGTTTTAATCTGACCATACTGGAATGTAAATCCGTTGAACAGTTGCATCTCTGCAAAATTCTCGCATGTTTTAATCTGACCATACTGGAATGTAAATGTTTATACAAAACTTTATCACTACCCCAGTTTTAGTGTTTTAATCTGACCATACTGGAATGTAAATTCAATCTGCGATAATGTCCAATGGTACGACTCGTGCAAGTTTTAATCTGACCATACTGGAATGTAAATTAACTCTCCCCATCAATCTTAGTCATCCTTATGGGGTTTTAATCTGACCATACTGGAATGTAAATTGAACGGAAAGTGCAATCCAATCTTTGCTATCTTCCGGTTTTAATCTGACCATACTGGAATGTAAATACATATAACGCCCTTGTCGAACTATCAACGTCACTTGTTTTAATCTGACCATACTGGAATGTAAATTGATGGTCTTTAAGCTGCCTTGGTTTTCGGTTTCGGGTTTTAATCTGACCATACTGGAATGTAAATTTTGTCCGGCTATTCGTGATTACTTGCCAAATGTAGGTTTTAATCTGACCATACTGGAATGTAAATTCAAGTCGGGAAGATCGCCAAAGCATTGGACGTTCCAGTTTTAATCTGACCATACTGGAATGTAAATAAACTTGAAACTAAATTCAAAAACAGTCCTGCGCTAGTTTTAATCTGACCATACTGGAATGTAAATTTCGATGTTCGAGCCTAGAAAAAACAAAAAACCTGGTTTTAATCTGACCATACTGGAATGTAAATAGATCCCTTTACAGCACATACACGGACCATCGGCGCCGTTTTAATCTGACCATACTGGAATGTAAATGTAATTTGAGACGGTTTATAACGGTATTCGCTCCACCTGTTTTAATCTGACCATACTGGAATGTAAATTTTTATCATTTGCACTATGTTGATTAAACATTCCAGGTTTTAATCTGACCATACTGGAATGTAAATTTCATTCCAGATTAAGTTATACGCGCGATGCCAAAGCGGTTTTAATCTGACCATACTGGAATGTAAATGTGAGAGGATGATAACAAGGCATCAGAACCGAAAGCCGGTTTTAATCTGACCATACTGGAATGTAAATAAAGAATTGCAAGACCAATTAGGAAGGTTGTATGAAGGTTTTAATCTGACCATACTGGAATGTAAATTAGACAGGTGCAGAAGTACCCAACGGCATAGAAACGGGTTTTAATCTGACCATACTGGAATGTAAATATTGATCGCGTGATTGCCGTTCCTAGTGAGCCTCATTGTTTTAATCTGACCATACTGGAATGTAAATTGGTCCACTCAAGGGCAGAGAAACGGAATCCACTTCGGTTTTAATCTGACCATATTGGAATGTAAATATATGTCAGCAATGCAAAATACCTTGTGCAACGTATCGTTTTAATCTGACCATACTGGAATGTAAATGGATAATTACCCGCGCGACAGGATCAGCAGCAACAGTTTTAATCTGACCATACTGGAATGTAAATATATAAGTATCGTTTTCATCGAATGTTGCACCGTGAGTTTTAATCTGACCATACTGGAATGTAAATCAAGGTAACTTAGCCGCTTATGGTACTGTTGCTTCAGTTTTAATCTGACCATACTGGAATGTAAATAAAAAATATGCTAATGTCGAAGGCGAAAGCTTAACGGTTTTAATCTGACCATACTGGAATGTAAATTCGTTAAAATCGGTGATAATCTCGCCAACCAGCGTCCGTTTTAATCTGACCATACTAGAATGTAATGAAGATGGCAGGGTTGAGCGCTCTTGAGAAATACAGTTTAAATCTGACCATAACGAATTTCATCAAAAAATAATTCAGATTGTTCTGAAAAATATATTGTATTATAATATAGCTAAGTAACGATGATGTAAGGAGGGGTACCGAAGTGGATGTTTTTGATTTTGCCTTGCAGATGGAATTAGATGGCGAAAAGTATTACCGGGAACAGGCTCAAAAGGTCAAGTATGATGATCTGAAAATTGTACTGGAAGGTTTGGCGGACGATGAACTGCGTCACTATAAAATTATTCAATCAGCTCGAAATCAAGTTTTCACGTATGTCGAGGCCAATCCTTCCCTGAGTAAGACCAGAAATGTTTTTGCTTCTTACAAAGACGACGAAACTGCTCTGAAAAATCAACCGACGATCGCAAGATTAAAGGATGAGCAAATGGATATCTATCGGGCGGCATTGGTAAAAGAAGAAGAGAGCGTTGCACTTTATAAAAAAATGAAGGATGAAGCGAAGAATTCGGAAGAAAAGGTGATTTTTGAAAGACTGATGAAAGAGGAAGAAGGCCATGTCGAAGTAATCGATACGATTGTCGAAATGCTGAATCATGTTCGTGATTGGTCTCAATCTGCGGAGTTTAACCGTCAAGAAGAAAAGTATTGATATGAAAAATGGGCATCGAATAGTCGCGATGATCACTGTTCTAACCCTGGTTATTGCGGTCGCAGGCTGCGGCAGCGCGCAGCCCAAAACTGCAGAGATTAGTCTTCCGACGGGTTTTCAGATCAGCATCTATGCAAGCGGTATTGAGGGAGCGCGTTCTTTAACGTTGGGCGAGAATGGTGTTGTTTTCGTTGGATCGCGGGATGCAGGACGCGTGTATGCGCTTGTCGATGAAAAAGGTGACGGCGCTAAGGTTTCAGTGATCACGGTAGCGTCGAATTTAGATACGCCGAACGGCGTGGCGTTCTACAAGGGATCGCTTTATGTTGCTGAAGTTAGCCGCATTCTCCGGTATGATCACATTATGCGCAATCTTTCTCAACCGCCGGAACCAGTAGTGGTCGTCGATAATTTGCCGCGGGAACGGCATCATGGCTGGAAATTCATTGCAATCGGACCGGATGAAAAACTATATGTCCCCATTGGTGCGCCGTGCAATATCTGTAAAAGCGAAGATGAACGATTTGCCAGCATTATGCGAATGAATTTGGATGGCTCTGAAATGGAAATATTTGCCCGCGGCGTGCGTAACGCGGTTGGCTTTGCTTGGGATCCGATAACGCGTGAATTCTGGTTCACCGATAATGGCCGTGATTGGCTTGGCGATAATTTGCCGCCGGATGAATTAAACCATGCCCCGATTCCGGGAATGCATTTCGGCTATCCGTATTATTATGGAGATAATGCTGTTGATCCAGAGTTTAAAGAACCGTCGCTCAACTCGCCGCCTTCATTGCCGGCAATGAAGCTTGGGGCGCATGTGGCTCCGCTGGGGATGCGGTTTTATACCGGACCCATGTTCCCGTCCGAGTATCGCAACCAAATTTTTATTGCTGAACACGGGTCTTGGAACCGGACGAGTCCGACCGGGTACCGGATTTCTTTGGTGCGTCTGCAGGAGGGAAAACCGATGAGCTATGAAGTATTTGCGCAAGGCTGGCTGCAGTCGGTCAGTGCCTGGGGGAGACCGGTAGACGTTCTGGTTATGCCGGATGGGGCTTTATTGGTTTCCGATGACCGGGCCAATGCAGTTTATCGCATTAGTTATCAAACAAGATAGCAGATGAGCAAACCCCGCTGTCCGTTTGGACCGCGGGGTTTGCTTGCTTTGATCACGGGATGTATGCAATTTGCTTGAAATGATGGGATAAAAGGATTATGATATATTGAATATAGGATTTTTGGCCAGAAAAAAGACAAGAAGGTGAAATGGCATGGAGATACTGATAGAAAAAGCGGCCCATTCATATATTACAAGTAAATCTCGTGATAAAATCATTACAGTTTATAGCTCGATCACTTCAATAGTTGCCTGAGCAGGCCCCTGCGGGCCGCCGACCCGCTACCCATCCGTGCGATTGGGTTTACCGAACGAGCCCGGCGACTATCATCAAATGAATGTAGATGGAATAACGGTATATTTTCAACCGGAGTTGGCGGAGCATTATTCCACTATCCTGGTAGATGTCGAAAAGATTTGCTTTATGAAGTTTATAATGGCCAAAGGAACGAAAGTGTAGGCGTAATTCTTGAAAACAAAAGAAGGAATACAACGCTTCCATCAAGAATAATCAGATTATTCGCAATAAACTTGTTGTTTTCTGTGAGCGTGTTCCAGGAAGCGGCTTGCCATCATTAGCTGTTCAATTTTATCGTAGGTAAATTTATAGTATGGGAGTGAGAAGATGAAAGAAGTAGTTATAGTAGGGGCAAAGCGTACGCCAATCGGAGATTTTTTGGGCAAATTGAAAGACGTCAGCGCAGTTGATTTAGGCGTTGCCGCAGTGAATGCGGCACTTGCTCAAGCCGGCGTAAAGCCGGAACAAGTTTTTGAATTAGCATGCGGCATGATTTACAAGGCCGGCGCGAAGGGCAACCCCGGACGGCAGCTCCAGTTGAAATGCGGTATGCCGGTAGAAGGGTATGCGTATACGATCGATCAGCAATGCGGTTCAGGGATGAAAGCATTTGAGATGGCCAGCCAATCGATTCTGCTTGGGAAAACGGATATAGCCGTTGCGGCAGGCATTGAGAGCATGTCTCAGGCCCCATATTTGCTCAAAAGCGCCCGGGAAGGCTACCGGATGGGAAATGGCGAGATTCTTGATTCGATGCTGTATGATGGATTGGTTTGCGCCGTGCAGGGATATCATATGGGATTAACAGCGGAAAATGTGGCCGAACGGTACGGAGTTACCCGGCAAGAACAGGATGAACTCGCTTATCTTAGTCATACGCGGGCCATCAGGCAATAAAAGACGGTGTTTTTAAAGCCGAAATTACGCCGGTGACCATTGCAACGAAAAAAGGACCGGTCATTGTCGATACGGATGAACATCCGCGTTCGGATATTTCAATGGAAAAACTGGCCGCAATGAAGCCGGCCTTTAAAAAAGACGGTACGGTAACTGCCGGCAATGCATCCGGCGTTAACGACGGCGCTGCGGCGCTGGTTTTGATGACTGCGGAAAAAGCCAAAGAATTGGGATGCAAGCCGCTGGCCAGGCTGATATCGACAGCCAATGCCGGAGTTCATCCGGAAGTGATGGGTCTCGGACCGGTCTATGCCGTGCCGAAAGCGATCAGTTATGCAGGTTTGCGGACGGAAGACATCGGGTATTATGAGATCAATGAAGCCTTTGCAGCCCAATTTTTGGGAGTCAACCGGGAATTGAAGCTGAATATGGATAAGGTAAATGCCAACGGTTCAGGAATTGGCCTCGGCCATCCGGTTGGCTGTACGGCAGCGAGGATCATTGTGTCGTTGATTTATGAACTGCAGCGCCGCAATGAGCGCTACGGCGTGGCATCTCTCTGCGTCGGCGGCGGACCGGCAATCGCAACGGTGATTGAGAAGCTGTAGCCATGACTATATTGTAGCTAGAAAAAGAGATGGCCCCCTGACGGTGGGTGCCACCTCTTTTTTTTAAGAGAAGCAGTATTGAAATAATAGGCCGAGTGATAAAGCGAGGCCAAAGATCGTGTTCATCTGGGCTGTAGCAATCATCGCTTCTATTTCCGCCTGTCGTGAAGCCGCATTGCGGAATTTTTTGATGGCCGTGATGGCCTTGTGAAGGCCGATGAAAGCAAGTAACGGCCAAAACGACGTGGCCCCTGAAAAAGACAACACTGCGATCCAGATAAGAGCCAGGACAAACATTCCGGCAAGAAAGGTTATGGCTTTACTTCGCCCGAGCAGAATGGCCAAAGTTCTTCGCCCATGCAGGGTGTCTTCCTCCAGGTCGCGGATGTTGTTGGCCATTAGTATGGCGCCGATCAATATGGCGGTAGGAATGGATATCAGAACGCTCAGCAGGTTGATGACGCCAGTCTGAATGTAATAGGCGATCAGGATTACGACGACTCCGAGACAAAGTCCTGCGGCAATTTCGCCAAAGGGTGTGGCGGAAATGGGGTAAGGACCGCCGGAATAAAGATATGCCACCATCATGCAGAGGAGGCCGATGCCAATAATCCACCAGCTGGTTTGGCTGCTGATGTAAAGGCCGAGAAGAAAGGCGACGCTCAGGCAGGCGATGGCGATTCGGTAAACTGTGTGCGGTGCGATGCCGTCGCGGACAATCGCGCCGCCGATGCCAACGGAATCTTTGGTATCCAAACCGCGTTGATAATCATAGTACTCGTTAAACATATTGGTCGCGCATTGAATGAGCATGCTGGCGAGTAACATCATCAGAAAGAATGAGAAGCGGAAATTCGGGTGAGGCAGGGCGAGTGCGGTTCCGATACAGACCGGCACAAAGGAAGCCGTCAAAGTATGCGGCCGCAGCAGTCTCCACCAGACCTTCCATTCATTCGAAAATACGTTCAAATTGATCGTCTCCTTCCTCAAATACTATACCTTATTTTCGCTTTCTTGATAAGACTGTGCCGGTAAATAAATGATATTCTGCGTGAATTGTGATAATATAGAATAACTATAAGGTAACAAATTATTCGATGAGATATTGGGAGGGTGGTTTTCTCATGCGTTATGAAGGGGTTGTCTACCGTCCTCCGAGTGAGGCCGGCAGTTTGTTAATTCAGGCTACGATCGGCTGTCCGCACAATAAGTGCACTTTTTGCGGCATGTACAAGGACAAACAGTTTCGCATCCGGCCGGTTGCCGAGATCAAGGAAGACATCGATCAGGCCAAAACGGTTTATGGCGATGGCGTTGATACGGTCTTTTTCCCGGACGGGAACACGATCCTCATGAAAACCAAGGAACTGATCGAGATCATTTCGTATGTTCGCGAAGTATTCCCTACGCTGCAGAGAGTTACGATGTACGGTTCAACAAAATTTATTCTGTTGAAGTCGGATCAGGAGTTGCAGCAATTGCGCTCGAGCGGTCTGAGTCGAATCCACTCCGGGATGGAATCCGGCGACGATATTGTGCTGGAACGAATCTGCAAAGGAGCAACCGCGCAGCAAACAATTGAGGCGGGTCTGAAAGTCAAAGCCGCCGGGATTGAGCTGAGCGAGTATATCATAATTGGGATTGGCGGACGGGAACGTTCTGTAGAACATGCCAAAAACAGCGCCCGGGTTTTGAATGAAATCAATCCGGATTTTATTCGCCTGCGGACTTTTATTCCCTTTCCGGGAACACCGATCTATGACGAATATCGCCGGGGGGATTTTCAATTGCTGACACCGCATGAAGCGCTGCGGGAAACCAGGCTGCTGATTGAAGAATTGAATGTCACAAGCAAGCTGTACAGCGATCACGGTTCCAATTATGCGTATGTCAACGGACGCTTGCCTGCCGCAAAAAACAAGATGTTTCAAGCGATCGACTACATGTTGACATTGCCGGAAGACCGGTTTCGACCGCCGGAAGAAGGAAGTTTATGAGATTGAGCTGAGGGTAGAGGAGGGTAACGATGGAAAAGTCACCATATCAGGGAATTGATACGCCGGCGATGATCATTGACCGGGACATCATGATGGAGAACCTGGTGTATATGCAAAACAAAGCGAATCAATACAATGTCAACCTGAGACCGCACGTCAAAACCCACCGGATGCCTGAATTGGCGAAGCTCCAGGTTCGCCAGGGGGCTTGCGGCATCACTGTCGCGAAAGTGGGCGAGGCCGAGGTCATGGCCGAACATGGTTTGGACAACATTTTCATTGCCAATGAGATCGTGGGGATTTCCAAATTGGAAAGAATTCGCGAATTGCATAGAAAGATTCACATCCGCACAGGGGTGGACAGTATATTTCAGATTGATCAACTGGAAACTGTTTTCCATGACGAAGAAAAAGGGATTGAGGTCCTGATCGAAGTCGAAGTGGGAGAAAATCGGTCCGGGGTGATTACGGACGAACAATTGATTGCTCTCGCGAAATACATACAAAGCAAGAAAAAGGTCGTTTTGAAGGGCGTATTTTCGCATGAAGGACATTCCTATAAAGTAAAAGATGTAGAGACCTGTATTGCCGTGGCCTTGGAAAGCCAGGAGAGGACGCTGCGGGCGGCAAATATCCTTCGGGAGTTGGGTGTTGATGTGGACACGGTCAGCATTGGGGCTACGCCTTCTTTGCTGAATGCTGCAATTATCAACGGGATCACAGAAATCAGGCCGGGGACCTATATTTTGATGGATGTCGGACAAGCCGGCGCGATCCAGGATTATAGCCGGTGCGCGGCGACGGTATTAACGACCGTAATCAGCAAACCGACCGAAGAGAGAGTTGTGTTGGATGCCGGAGCAAAGGCGCTGACTTCGCAAAACCGGGCCGGCGGGATTTGCGCGACGCCGGGTTACGGCGTTCTCAAGCAGGCGACGGATCTTCGTTTGAGCGGTGTATTTGATGAACATGGGCTGATTTCCGACAAGACTTTTCGTGACCAAATCGCTATTGGCGATAAAATAGAAGTCATTCCCAATCACATTTGCCCGACTTGCAATTTGTATGACAAAGCGTATCTGGTTTCCAATGGAGAGTTGATAAAGGAAATTGCCATTTCGTGCAGGGGAAAATCGCAGTGAGCAGTGGAAATCTCTTTTTAAAAGGAACGCTGATTTTAACGGTCGGCGGGATGGTTGTAAAAGTCATCGGGTCGCTGAACTGGATTTTTCTATCCAGAATTTTAGGCGGTGAGGGGATTGGCCTGTATCAAATGGCCTTCCCGTTGTACCTGTTGGCTTTGAACATTTCATCAGCCGGGCTGCCGGTCGCAATTTCAATCATGACAGCGGAACGGATCGCACTGAATGACTTTTGGGGCGCCAGACGGGTGTTTCATCTTTCCTTGGCGTTACTGACGGTTACCGGTTTGGTCTTGAGTGTGGTGTTATTTCTCAGCGCCTCTTGGTTGATCGATTTCCATGTGATCCGTGATCCACGAGCCTATTATTCTTTGATCGCGCTTTCGCCGGCCATTTTTTTTGTTACAATTTTGGCCAGTTTTCGCGGGTATTTGCAAGGTTGGCAGATCATGACGCCGACGGCTGTATCACAGATTATCGAGCAAATTATGCGGGTCGCGGCTATGCTGATTTTTGCCGGTGCATTGCTGCCAATGGGGCTGGCTTATGCTGCAGGCGGCGCTAGCCTGGGAGCGGCTGTGGGATCGGTGGCAGGGCTGCTCGCTTTGTTCTATTACTACCGCCGGCTGCAAGATCGCTTCAACGGGCAGATTAACTGCGCGACGGTCGAACGGGAAAGCGGCAAAAAAATTGTAAAACGCCTGGTTAGTTTGGCGTGGCCGGTTTCTTTATCCAGTATTATGCTGCCTCTGGTAGCCAATTTGGATTTGATTGTTGTGCCGTTGCGACTGGAAAAAGCAGGCTATTCGGTTAACCAGGCTACGGAGTTGTTTGGCTATCTGACCGGGATGGCGGTCCCGTTAGTCAATTTGGCAACGATACTCACTGCTTCGCTGGCAGTCAGTCTGGTACCGGCAATTTCCGCCTCGCATTCTTTGGGTGATTTTCAAGGAGTGCGGCAGAAGATTTCGGCGGCTTTTCGTCTCACCTATCTTGTCGCAATTCCCGGGGTTGTGATTTTGTTCTTGTTGGCGGAGCAGATTGCCGGCATTGTGTATAATGCCCCTCAGGCCGGCGGTTCGATCCGCATTTTGGCTTTGTCTGTTTTTTTCCTGGGCTTGCATCAGATTTCCACAGGTTCCTTGCAGGGGATGGGACTGACTTTGATTCCTGTGTTGAACATGGGTCTTGCTGCCGTGATCAAAGTGGTTTTAAACTGGACGCTGACCGCGGTGCCTTGGCTGGGGATTGAAGGTGCGGCATGGGCGACGGTGGTTGATATTGGGCTGGCTGCTGGGTTGAATATCTATTGGGTCAGACGGTATGCGAAGTTTACAATGGGCAGGGAAGCTTTCTTCAAGAGCAGCGTTGCGGCTTGTGTGATGGGTTTTTCCATGATTTTGGCATACGGTTATTTGGAAAATTTGCTGGCTAATGCGATCTCTGTGACGATGCTTACGTTTGCGTTAGGCTGTTTGAGTTATTGTATTCTATTGTTGATTTTAGGCGGAGTGGGAGAACGTGATATTGTCCGAATTCCGTTGTTTGGCGGCAAGTTATGTTCTGTATTGCATAAATGCCGATTGTTGCGGCAGCACTAGAAAATGAATAATAATGCAATTTTTGTATAAGACAAGCTCGTTTTTTCATGATTTTGTGGTATACTAATAGTCACGTGACAAAATATCAAGGTAGGAGATGCAAATGGTTGCTGTGGATTGGTATTATTTAATGTTCGTTTTCTTTTTTGCGGGAGGACTATCGGTATTTTTCGGCGGAAGACATTCTGGCAAGATCAACTATGTTGCACACGGGTTAGCGGCGCTGGGATGTTTGGCGACGATACTGTGTGCAATTTTTGTTTTTCGGCAGGGAGCGCTGGAATTCCCGCTGCCGCTCTCGCTGCCTTTTGGAGTAATGACTGCGAGAGTTGACCTTTTAGCAGCGTTCTTTTTATTGCTGATCGGCGTTGGCGGCCTTGCGGCCAGTGTGTATGCGATGGGCTACAGCAAGGAGTATTACGGAAACCGCTATGGCTTGATGACCGGTCTCTTTAATGTGTTTTTATTGAGTATGGTAATGGTTATTACGGTAAGCCATGTAGCGGCTTTTGTGATTGCCTGGGAAGTGATGTCGATCGTTTCTTTTCTGCTGGTCAATTTTGAATATGAGAAGCCGGCGAATACGCGCGCTGCATTTGTGTATATTGTGATGACGCATGTGGGGACGATCTTTATTATTTCCGCTTTTTTGCTGCTGACAGTTGCCGCGGGCAGTATGGATTTTATCCGGTTTGACGGCAGCGCTCTTTCGGCGACGACGCGAAACATTGTGTTTTTATGCGCATTTGTCGGTTTCGGTACGAAAGCCGGTATGATTCCTCTGCATATTTGGCTGCCGCAGGCTCATCCGGTTGCGCCAAGTCATATTTCTGCGCTGATGTCCGGAGTGATGATTAAGACGGCTATTTATGGCATGTGCCGATTTTTTCTTGATTTTTTGGGAGCGGGACCGGTTTGGTGGGGCGGGCTGATCCTTGCGATCGCGATTTTATCGTGTGTTCTCGGCGTGTTGTATGCATTGATGGAGAACGATCTGAAACGATTGCTGGCTTATTCCAGTGTGGAAAACATTGGAATAATGTTGTTGGGAATAGGCAGTGGAATGATCTTTATGAGCAAGGGAGAACCTTTGATGGCCGGTTTGTCCTGGAGCGCTGTTTTATACCATGCTTTTAATCATGCGGTGTTTAAATCGCTGTTGTTTATGGGTGCCGGGGCAGTGCTGCAGTCTACTCATACGAAAGATATCGAACGGTTGGGCGGTTTAATCAAAAAAATGCCGTATACGGCTGTCTTCTTTTTAGTTGGCGCTGCGACAATCGCCGCTTTGCCTCCTTTGAATGGATTTATCAGCGAGTGGCTGACCTTTCAGGCTCTCTTTTTGCTGCCCCAGGCTGTGAGTGGCGTGGCGGCAAAATTGGCGGGCATGGTTTTGATTGCTCTCTTAGGTTTGACCGGTGCACTGGCGGCCGCTTGTTTTGTAAAGGCGTTTGGGATTGCGTTTTTGGCGAAGCCGCGCAGTCTGCGGGCTGAAAATGCGCAGGAAGTTTCCTATATCATGTTGGCGCCGATGGCCGGATTGGCGGTTTTGTGTGTTTTACTCGGAGTTTGGCCGCAGGGAATGATCACGTTGATTTCGTCTGTATTGGCTGATTTCTCCGGGTTACATGCTGGCGAGCTGCTTTCGGCAAATTGGTATTCGATTGCGTTTACCGGCGCCAATGCCGGCGGCCTGTCAATTCCATTGACCATAGGCATTTTATTGATCGGTGTGCTGATAGCGGTTGGTCTTTCGCATCTTTACGGAAGCCCGCGGACGATCAAAGGGGAAACCTGGACTTGCGGCATTGTACCGACTTCGCATATGCAATATACGGCGACTGGTTTTTCCGGGCCGATTCGGAGAGTTTTTCACAGCGTTTTGCGTCCGCAGCGGGAAACCATTGTGGACGAAATCGATACGAACCATTATTTTGGCCGCCGGTTGTCCTATCAGGTAGCGATTACCTATGTATTTAACGATATGGTGTATCGGCCTATTAATCGAACCATTCTTCTGACGGCCCGGTTTATGAAAACGATACAGGCAGGCAGTCTGCAGCTGTATATCGGCTATATTATGGCGGTTACGGTTTTGGTTTTGATATGGAACGCGGGGTGGTAATGGATGACGATGTTTATTGATGCGATACAGGCGCTTATCTTGTTGATGGCGGCGCCTTTAGTTGTAGGGGTGATCAAAAAAGCCAAAGCCCGGCTGCAAAATCGGCGGGGCCCGGTACTTCGGCAATTGTATTACGATATTTTGAAACTATTGGCGAAGGATAGCGTGGAATCACCGACGGTGTCCTGGATTTTCCGGATCACACCGTACATTTACTTTACCGCAGCCTTGGCTGCCGCCGCATTTCTCCCAATTTGGCTTTATGGCGGCGGGTTTGCCAATGATTTGCTGGTATTCATTTATTTATTGGCCGCCGGACGGTTTTTCCTGGTGCTTTCTTCCCTGGATGCCGGCAGCGCGTTTGGCGGCATGGGTGGATCTCGTGAAATGTTTATTTCCGTGCTGGTGGAACCGGTACTGCTTTTGGCTATGCTGACGGTTGCGGTACGCAGCGGATCGACGAATTTGTTTGCGATGGCCGGTACGGCAATGCAGGAAACATTTTCTTTGTCTTACTTTTTTGCGGCGGGTGCATTTTTCATTGTCATGCTTGCCGAGAGCGGACGTATTCCGGTTGACAATCCGGATACGCATTTGGAGCTTACGATGATCCATGAAGGAATGGTGCTCGAATATTCAGGACGGCCGCTGGGGCTTATTTTTTGGGCTGCGGCGCTCAAACAGCTGATTTTGATCCTGCTGTTTGTATTGCTGTTCGTTCCATGGCCTTCGTTTGGAGCAGGATCGCTCTTGTTACAGGGAATATCTATTGTCGTGAAGGTTGTACTTGTAGCCGTGTCTCTTGCTGTGGCAGAAACGGTTACGAATAAGATGAGGTTGTTTAAGGTGCCGAATTTTATGGCATTGTCCGGATTATTATCGCTATTGGCTCTGGCGGCGCAATAGGGAAGGAGGAGTTTGACCGGTGAATTTGTTGACCGTCCTGTTATTATTCACCGCGATGGTATTATCGCGTGTTTCTAATTTGCGGACAGCCGTTAAAATTTTGCTTTTTCAGTCGATTATGGTGACTGTGGCCTGTTTGCAGGCCGGTTGGAATACCGGCGAAGCTCATATGTATATTGCTGCGGTGTTAACCGTTTTAATAAAAGCGGGTTTGATTCCGTTTGCTTTGTTTCGGGTTGTGAAAATTTTACGGCGTGAGAGGGAAGCGAACCCTATTTTGGGTCCGACGAATTCTTTTGTCGCGTCTGCCATGCTGATTGTTATGGCTTATTGGCTGATTGACCGGCAATTGCCGGGAGTATTGAGCCGCGATGCATTGGCGGCGTCGGTGTCGCTTGTGCTGATTGGTCTTTTGCTTATTATGACCAGAAGGCAGGCGGTCATGCAGATTATTGGCTTGATCACAATGGAAAATGGGCTGTATTTATTGGGATTATCGGTAACGATGGGCTTGCCGCTGGTAATTGAGTTGGGAATTTTCCTTGATGTCCTCGTAGCGGTTGTGGTGTTGGTCATATTGACTTACCGGTTAAAGTTATCTTTTATGACCACGGATACCAGCGTGTTAAAAAAATTAAAGGGATGATAACGATGCGTGAATTTATTATATTGGCACTTTTCTTGCCGTTATTAACCGGAACGGTAACGATGCTGGCTGCAAAACCGCAGACGATCAAGGTCATCAATCTTACGGGAAGTATTTTCACCAGTTTGACGCTCTTGGCGATTATTTATCAGATAACGCTTTGCAAAGTCTTTTCCGCCGGGATACTGTATGTGGACTACCTTAGTGCTGTGCTGCTATTGGTTGTGGCGGTATTGTCGTTTACTTCCGTTTTGTTTTCCACTTCTTACATGGAGAGGGATTTGAAGGACGGACATATTTCACTGCAAATGCTGGCGCGTTATTATGGACTATTAAATCTTTTTATTTTTACAATGATTTGCGTTCTGGTAGTCGGCAACCTGGGGTTAATGTGGGTTGCGATTGAAGCGACTACATTGGCTTCAGCGTTGCTGGTCGCTTTTTATTTCAATCGTTCTGCGTTGGAAGCGGCGTGGAAATACGTTATGGTTTGCACGGTAGGCATTTGTCTGGCTTTATTGGGAACGATTATCCTGTACTACACGCAGTTGAATGTGAATGGGAACGGTTCTGAGGCGTTGAATTGGCTGATGCTGCGGGATATTGGCTTTTTACTGGATCCGGCCATGGTCAAGCTGGCTTTTGTTTTTATTTTCATTGGATATGGAACGAAGGCCGGTCTTGCGCCGATGCATACGTGGCTCCCGGATGCTCATAGTCAGGCGCCGTCACCGGTTAGCGGGCTATTGTCAGGGGCGCTGTTGAGCTGTGCATTGTATGTGATTATGCGCAATATGATTGTTGTGCAGGAGGCTGTAGGCAGTGAATTTGTGCATAATTTGCTGATCGTCTTTGGACTGGCTTCTATTCTCATTGCGGTTCCTTTTATTTTGGTACAGCATGATCTGAAGCGTCTGTTGGCCTATTCCAGCGTCGAGCATATTGGCTTGATCACGTTTGGCTTAGGAATAGGCAGCCCCTTAGCGGTTTACGGCGCATTGCTGCATATTGTGAATCATGCTGTAGCAAAGTCCGCCTTGTTTTATTTGGCGGGGGTCATTACACAAGAATATCAAACCAAAAATATTGTCCGGATTCGCGGATTGATGAATGTTTCGCCAATTTTGGGCACACTGTTTATGATCGCGGTATTGGCGATTACCGGATCACCGCCGTTTTCTATTTTTGTCAGCAAATTTACTCTTATTTGGGCGGCATTTGTTGGCGGATATCCGATGTTGGGCGGTGTGACATTATTGTTGATGAGTGGTATTTTTGCCGGCATGATGTATTATTGTTTGCGAATGTGCTTCGGACCAACCCCTAAGAAGCTTGAGTTTCAGCGCGTAGGCGCTCCTGCTATGGCGGCGTTGGTGTTGTCCGTCGGGATTGTTGTGATCGGCGGTATGTTTCTGCCCTCATGGCTCCACACTATTTTAACGCAGGCAGCGACGATTGTTGTGGGAGGTTGATGACGATGGAACAAGAAAAAATTTGGGCCGGTGATTTGCAAGCTGCGGCTGCAAAGGCATACGATAATGGGCGTAATTCTTTAGTGGCGATGTTTGCCAACGATGAACGGCAGATCGATGGACATTTCGCGATTTACTGCATTTTTTCTCTGGCGCAAACGCCGTATTTCAAAATTTTAAAGGCGCAATTGCATGAGTCGGAGCCGCTGGAGTTTCCTTCCGTGGTGCCGGTGACTTCGGCAGCTGCTTGGTATGAACGGGAGATCCATGACCTATTTGGGCTGAAGCCGATTGGTCATCCGGATCTTCGTCCATTGGTGCTGCATGAAAATTGGCCGCACGATCACCATCCGCTGTGCAAGGATTTTGATATTCATACTCCGGTGCCGACCGTCAGCGAAGAATACAAGATGGAGTATGTGCACGGGGAAGGTGTTTTTGAAGTGCCGGTTGGGCCGATTCATGCCGGAATTATTGAACCGGGTCATTTCCGTTTTAGCCAAGCCGGTGAAAATACAATCCATTTGGATGCAAAACTGTTTTTTACACATCGGGGGATTGAAAAAGCAGTCGAAGGACTGACAATCGATAAGGCTTTTTATCAGGCGGAACGGATTTGCGGCGCTTGTACAGCCTCGCATGCTTTATCTTATTCCCAAGCGGTGGAATCGATTGCCGGAGCTGTAATTTCCAATCGGGCGCGTTATTTGCGCGTCATTGTGGCGGAATTGGAACGGCTGCATAATCATGTCGGCGATATCGGGAATCTGTGCGCAGGTTTGGGGTTTGCCGTTGGCGTCAGTAATGGCGCCCGGTTGAAAGAAGAATTAATGCGGTTGAATGAATTGGTTACCGGCAACCGCTTTCTGCGCGGATTGATTGTGCCGGGCGGCGCTGCTCTTGATATTACTACAGAAATTGCGCATGAGATTTCCCGCATGCTGCGGGCGATTGAAACGGACTTTATTGAGGTGCTTGACTTGCTGCGGGAAAATGATGCTTTTTTGGACCGGGTCAATACTACCGGGATATTGCCCCGGCAGGCCGCATTGGACTTAAGCGTTGTTGGCGTAGCGGCCAGAGCCTCGGGTATTTCTAAGGATATGCGCCGGGATGTTCCTTATGCGGCCTATCAAAATATGAATTTTAAGGTTCCCGTGTACACCAGCGGTGATGTGGCTGCCCGTCTTTGGGTTCGCGCCGACGAAACCATCCAATCCATTCGTATCCTGCGGCAGGCGCTTGCCGGATTGCCTTCCGGGACATTACGCGTGGAAATTCCAGCGATAAAGCCGTACAGCAGCGGTTTTGGCTGGAGTGAGTCGCCGCGGGGCGGAAATGTTCATTGGCTGATGATCGGGGAAGGCAATACGATTTACCGTTATTTTGTTCGCTCCGCGTCTTACGCAAATTGGCCGGCGGTGGCTGTTGCAGATCCCGGAAACATTATACCGGATTTTCCGTTGATCAATAAAAGTTTTGAACTATGCTATGCCTGCATAGACCGATAGAGAGGCGGGATAGAATGTCTTTATTGAGTAAAATTATCAATACAGGAGTTGTTACGGAAAAACTGGATGCGACGTCTGCGCCTCATCGGTTTCGCGGCGCCATGCGCGCCGGCAAACAAGACTGCGGAGCTTGCATGGCTTGCAGCGAGACCTGCCCGACGGGCGCGATTGTCATTCAGAATGGCCGCGTGCAAGTGAATGATAAGGACTGTATTTTTTGCGGCCGCTGCATTGAGCGCTGTGAGGCTCAGCTCATCAAAAATACCGGTCAGTATAAATTGGCGACGCTGTCCGGCTCTTTGACCGAAACGGCGGGAAATGAATTGCGTAAAAAAATTCGCCGGGTGCTGAACCGTTCGATGCATATTCGTCACGTCGATGCCGGATCTTGCAACGCCTGTGACTTTGAAATGGCGGCCTTGAATAATCCAATTTATGATTTGCAGCAATACGGGATCGATTTTGTTCCTTCGCCCCGGCATGCGGATCTGTTGATGGTTACCGGAGTGGTTACCCGTAACCTTACGCAGGCGCTGCAAATGACTTATGAAGCAACGCCCACGCCTAAATTGGTTATGGCGGTCGGCGCGTGTGCTGCCGGCGGCCGGACCTTCGGCGACAGCTATGCGATTCGCGGCAGTGTGGATAAGCTGGTTCCGGTGGATATCTATGTCCCTGGTTGTCCGCCTCGCCCGCAGGCATTGCTGTATGGGTTGTTATTGGCATTAGATCGGCTATAATGGTCAGTAGAGAGTAAAATCGGGGGAGGGGATTGGATGGCGAAGATAACCAGTAAAGCGAAGCGGTTGCGGGTATATATTGGTGAAGACGATCATTGGCAGGGCAAGGCTTTATATCAAGCCATTGTGATGAAGGCGAAGGAACTGGATATGGCTGGGGCAACTGTGTTTCGCGGTGTAATGGGCTATGGTGCGCATAGCCGTATTCATAGTGCGCACTTGCTGGATTTGTCCAGCGATTTGCCTTTGCTGGTAGAAATCGTTGACAGTGAAGAGTATATGGAAAAATTAATGCCGTACCTCGATGAAATTGTAAAAGAAGGTATGGTAACTCTTGAAGATATTGAAGTAATCAAATACGGGCAAAAACCGCCAACGCGGTAGCCATGGATTATAGGGGTGCATAGGCATGATGAAGATTCTGGCAGTGGCGATCGGCGGCAGTATTGGCGCCGTTACGCGCTATCTCGTTTCGACATGGGCGGCAGGCCGGTTTGGCCCTTCGTTTCCATATGGTACGTTGATCGTGAATGTCATCGGCTGTTTTATTATTGGCGCATTTATGACGCTTGCGACGGAACGGCTTTTGATTAGTCCATATTGGCGACTGTTGGTGACGGTTGGGTTTGTTGGCGGGTTGACAACGTTTTCTTCTTTTAGTTATGAGACCTTCAAATTGTTGGAGGATGCCGAGGTCGCGGCCGCGATCTCGAATGTCGCCGCCAATTGCGTTCTCGGCTTTTTTGCAACCTGGCTGGGAATGTTAACCGCGCGGCTGGCGGGGTAAAAGAAAAAAGACAAAATGCTTGAGGAGGCGCGATGATGAAATTTACAATGGCTCATAATAATTTTAATGTGCTGGATCTGGAAAAGAGCATTGCTTTTTATAAGGAAGCGTTGCAATTAACGGAAACAAGGCGGCATGAAGCGGCAGACGGCAGCTTTATTCTCGTTTTTCTTGGCGATGGAACGACGCCGCATAAACTGGAACTGACATGGCTCAAAGGCCGGACGGAACCGTACAACTTGGGTGAGAATGAATTCCACTTGGCGTTCATTACCGATGATATGGAAGCTGCCTATGCGCTTCATAAAAAAATGAATTGCATCTGCTATGAAAATAAGGCGATGGGGATTTATTTTATTTGTGATCCGGATGGGTATTGGCTGGAGATTGTTCCGCAACGCTAACCGCATGCTGTTGAAAAAGGCCAACCTGCGGCGTCACGACTGCGTTTGCTTGCTCGCGTACCATTCAATGTACGCGTCGCAGCGCAAGCCTCGCTGTTCCTGGCATCTTAGCCTTTTTGAACAGCATGCTTTTTCTTGTAAGTTGAAAAAGGCCAATCTGCGGTGTCACGACTGCGTTTGCTTGCTCGCGTACCATCCAATGTACGCGTCGCAGCGCAAGCCTCGCTGTTTCTGGCATCTCAGCCTTTTTGAACAGCATGCTTTTTTTGTAAGTTGAAAAGGCCAACCTGCGGCGTCACGACTGCGTCCCCTTGACCGCGCATAAAAACAGCTTCCCTTGCAGTAATATTTCGCAAGGGAAGCTGTTTTTATGCATTTACGAAGCCTTTGTTCGTTTTGCGGCGCCGACTTGATACGATTTATCCAAAAGTTGTATGACGTGGACGACATCCTGAGGCAGCTTATAGCGTTCAAGACCGTCAATAATGTGCATCCGGCACATGCCGCAGCTTGTGGCGACAATATCCGCATTTGTGTCGGCAATATTTTCGATCTTGCGATTGTTAATTTGGAGAGCGACATCGTAATGCGCGACGCTGAACGATCCACCCGCGCCGCAGCAACGGTCGGCGTCTTTCATTTCAACAAATTTGAGTCCGGGTATGGATTGCAAAATTTCACGGGGTTGTGAGGTGACTTTAATTCCTCTGGCCATGTGACAGGGGTCATGCATCGTTACCGTAACATTGACTTCCCCCAGCTTGGATTTATCAAATTTAACAACGTCAACCAAAAACTCACTGATTTCGTAGGTTTTTTTGGCAATGGCTTCCGCCCGTTCTTTCATTTCCGGATCATCGTGGAACATTTCCGGGTATTCTTTTTTGAAAGCCATTGTGCAGGACCCGCAACTGGCTACGATGTAATCGAAATTGTAGCGTTCAAAGGTTTCAATATTGTGTTTGGCAAATACTTTCGCCAATTCAATATCGCCGGAGGTAAAAACGGGAATTCCGCAGCAATGCTGCAATGGCGGAAGGACGACTTCCACATTGTTTTCTTTCAATACGTTGATAACGGCTTTGCCGACGTCGGTGTAGATATAGTTAATGGTACAGCCAGTGAAAAAGCCAACCCGCATTTTTGGATTATCGACTTTGATGACTTCCGGATACTGGCTGCGCAGGGGTGTAGCGGCAAAGGGGGCTAATACCCGTCGTCGATCCAGACCGGGCATGGGAAAGCGGAGGAGCGTCGCCATTGGCCGCGGAAGTTTTTTGAAGCTTAAGGGGCCGAATAAGCCGGCCATACGTAGAGAGAAGTCAAAAAGCCGCCGGTTTTTCAGGAGTTTAAAGACAACATTTTTTATAGGATGCAGGCCGCGCGAACTAACTGCAGCCTGACGGGCGCGGATAATCAGTTCGTCCGCCTTTACGCCGCATGGGCATTTGGCAGTGCAGGCCTTGCAAGATACGCACATGGACATCCGCTTGTCAAAACCGGCAGTGATTTCGCTATTCCCATTCAGTACGGCTTCAATCAGCGAAAGTTTGCCGCGGGCAACAGCGGATTCTGTTTTCAGTTCTTTATAAATCGGGCAGACCTCCATACAGTTGCCGCATTTCATGCAATTAGAGATGGCATCATTAATATCTTTTAGGAGTTCTTTGTCTTTTAACATCATCAACCCTCCTTGATGCGAGTGATCGGATTTAGAATGTTGTTCGGATCCAAAGAAAGCTTGATCGCTTGTTTGGCGTACATTTCAGCCGGTCCGGACGTATCTTTTTGATAGCTGCTGCTGAATTTTCCTCCTAGTGTAAGCGCAAGAGCGGACATGGCATTGATTGAATTGGCTGCCTGGGACAGCTCGTTTTTATCTGCTGGATTATAAACGATGGCCGGGTGAAGAATCCCATCGCCAATATGACCGAAGACAGCGATGGTCGTATTGTTTTTCGCTGCGATGGATGCAATCGCGGTGAGCATATTCGATGTTTTACTCCGTGGAACGATCGCATCCGCTATCAATACCGCAGAGTTCAGCTTCGATAGTGAGGGAAGAATGGCTCTGCGGGCAGACCACAGTGCATTTATTTCTTCGTCCGTTTGCGCCGTAAGGATTTTGGCAGCGCCATGCGATTGCAGGATCGCTGTTGTTTTATCCGTATTGCTGTCTACCACTGTTTGGATGCCGTCAATTTCGATTAATAAAGCGGCTGCTGCGTCGGGTGACAGGCCGGCAGGAAGTTCGCTGCCGATGGCACGTAATGTTATATTGTCAAACAATTCAAGTGCGGAAGGCACTATTTTATCGCCGAGGATGGTTTCAACCGTTTTGCTGGCCTTCTCGAGAGAGTCAAAAGTTGCCAGAAGACATTTTACTGTTTCCGGTGCGGGCATCAGTTTTACAATGATTTTGGTAAAAACGCCTAAGGAGCCTTCTGATCCGGTCATTAGCTTTGTCAGATCATAGCCTGCCACGTCTTTAACATTTTTTCCGCCTGTGTTTAAGATTCTGCCATCGGCTAGAACAATTTCCAAGCCCATGACGTAATGTTTGGTCGATCCATATTTTAGACTTCTCATACTGGTGGCGTTCTGCGACACCAGTCCGCCGATCGTGGCGGTAGAAAGCGTTCCCGGATCGGGAGGGAACATGAGCCCGGATTTGTGAACTTCTCTATCTAGATCAGCTATCAATACTCCCGGCTCTATTGTAGCTGCCAGGTTTGCCGTATCAATTTCCAGGATCGAGTTCATCCGTTTCAGAAGAAGGATCACTCCTCCGGAAGCAGAAATTCCGGCCTTGTACACGCTGGATCCGTAGCCACGGGGAAAAACAGAGATTTTTTCAGCATTGGCTAATGCCAGAACCTGGGATACTTCTGCAGTGTTGGCGGGCTCGATGATTGCATCCGGGATTCGTGAAGAACCGGGAGTTGCAGCATCTGCATAGTCCAGCAATTTTTCTTTACCGGTCAGCACATGTTCAGCTCCGACAATTTTGGAAAAAGCATCAATGAGGTCTTGTCGCATTATCACAAGCTCCTTTACAAAAAAATAGTTAAAAAAACGAATATACCTATCCATGAAAACTGTAACACATTTTTTGGATAGAGTAAATGCTGAATCGAAAAGGACGCTTATTTGCGTCCTTTTTTCTTTGGTTTATTTTCTGTATTTTGCTCCGGGGCATTTTTCGGTTCAACCCGTTTTTCCCGAATTCCACACCATAGGAATAGCCCAAGTCCGATAATAATGACGACAAGACTGGTAATCTGAGCCGATTTTAAGCCCAGCAGCAGTGTGCCGTAGTCGCCGCGCAGGTATTCGAGAAAGAAGCGGGCGACTGAATAGAGAACGGCGTAGAGGATAAAGACTTGACCCTTGGCGTGATTGGTTGTGCGGAAGATGAGGAGCAAGGCAAAGATAATGGTGTCGATTTGTCCTTCCCAGACTTCCGCCGGCCAAAGAGGCTGATTGCCATAGGTTTGATACGCCAAGGTGGTAATAGGATAAATAATGCCATAGGCCCCGCCCGTCGGGTGACCGAACGCATCACCGTTGAGGAGATTGGCAATACGCCCGAGGGCTTGCCCCATAATAATGGCAGGAGCTACAATGTCGGCAAAAGCCCAGGTATCCATGTTATGACGTTTGGTATAGAGATAGCCTGTAATAGCACCGAGCAGCACGCCGCCTTGAATTGCCATGCCGCCTTGCCAGACAAAAGGAATTTCCAATAAATGATTTTGATAATAACTCCAGTCAAAAAAGAAAACGTCCCAAAGACGGGCGCCGATGATACCGGCGATGCCGCAATACAAACCCATATCCGGCACGTGCTGATGCCAGCGCCCGTCCTGCTTGGCGAGAAAATAGGCCGTACCTGTCGCCAGAATAATACTCATGCAAAGTACCAGGCCATAGGCGCGAATGGGGAAATCACCGATAAAAAACAGATATTGATGCATATGTGAACCTCCTGGAGATTGAACTAAAAGAATGATTTGTTCAGCGGAAAAACTATGGGAAGTAGCAAAATAATGATTAGAATGATAAAATGGGATAAGCAAATTAGACTGAAAGCTATAAGTACGGAAGGAGAAGGAGAATGTCTAAACGTAACAGTTTATTGATCCTCATATTTGTTGTCCTTGTTACGGGTTTTGGGACTTGGTATATGATGAGCCCGGCCCCGGCTCCTGCTAATAACAGCGCTGTGATCCCGAATGCCAAACCGGGAACGTCCAATGGACAAGCCTTGCCTCAAATTACTCTAAGTGATTTGGCCGGTCGGAATATACACGTGGGCGAAAAGGATAAGATCATCGTCGTTAATTTTTGGGCTACTTGGTGTCCTCCGTGCAAGGCGGAAATGCCGGACTTGAATCTGTTTGCGGCAAAACATCAAAATGATGTGGCTTTTTATGCCATCAACATTCAGGAATCGGCAGGCAAAGTTTCTGATTTTATGACGCAGAACAATTACACGCGGATGCAAGTGCTGCTGGATAAAGACGGTGCGGTCGCAAAACAGTTCCATGTCAGTGCGATACCGACCACTATTGTTGCGGACAAAAATGGTGTGATCCGGTATCGTAAGTCCGGAAGCATGACGCTGGCCGAATTGGAAAATGTGATCAAAGGGCTATAGGAGGTTGCTGTGGAGAGCAAGGACATTCCCGTATTGACTGCTTTTATCGCCGGACTATTCTCTTTTTTTTCGCCGTGCGTCTTGCCCATGCTGCCGACTTTTGCCGCTCTGCTGGGCGGGAGTGCCGGGGAAACTGCGGAGGACAATCGAGTTGGGCGCTGGCGGTTCTTTATTAATATTTTTTTCTTCTTGAGCGGGTTTACTTTGGTTTTTGTCGCAATGGGCGCGACGGCGTCTTATTTTGGCCGGTTCTTTATTGAATATCAAGATATTGTCCGTAAAATTGGCGCTGTTTTTATTACGTTTATGGGTCTGCATTTGATGGGCATTTTTGGAATTTCCAGCTTGCAGCGTGAATATCGGCCGTTTCTCAAGCAGACCTTTCGCGGTCCGTTCGGAGCGTTTGTTCTTGGTATTGCTTTTACAGCCGGGTGGACGCCGTGCATCGGACCGATTTTGGCGGCTATTCTTGCCTATGCCGGAACCAATGCGATGGTTGGGCAGGGAGTAGTTTTGCTGCTGGTATTTTCGTTAGGGTTTTCCCTGCCGTTTTGGGCGCTGGCATTTTTTCTTCAGCGTTTTTTACCCCGGCTTCGGCGCGTATATCAATGGCTGCCGCTGCTGCAGAGAGTTGCCGGCGGCATACTGCTGATTACTGGCATCGTTCTCTATTTTGATCTGCTTCAGCGAATATTGGGAGTTCTCTTATCATTTTAAAAAAGTAAGCATTTGTTTAACGACTTGTTCTACTTTTTGTTTGTCTTCTGGTTTGCTTGCTAATCCATCTCCTAAACAAGAGACGGCATTGTTTTCCAAAATAAAAACACCTATTTTTTCAATTGAGGATCGAATGGCTGACAATTGGATCAGAATGTTGCCACAGGCCTGATCCTCTTCCACCATGCGCTCAATTCCGGCAATATGACCTTTTACATTTTTCAAACGGGTAAGCACTTCTGCTTTTGTTGTCGGGTCGACCATGGTAAAATCTCCTTTCTATCGCCCCCGCGGGGGTGGGGTATACGTACATTATATGGTATTGACTGCTGGTTTGTAAATGAGTTGCACGTTAACGGGAAAGAGTATGATTGACTTTTACGCAAGGTTTTTATATAATTTAAACCGATATCCATTGAAACAGAGTAGTAGGTGCAAGCTGTGGCTCAGAAAGTTGGTGACTGATGCGAACCAATCCACAAACCCACTGAACTCACTGTGGAGGATCAACCGTCAAGCAAATAGCGGTTGACGCGTAGTTTGCGTTAGCGACTGATAAGATAACAGTTTTTGCTGTTAATCAGGGTGGTACCGCGGGAAAGACTCGCCCCTGGCATTGTTTGCCGAGGGGTTTTTTCGTTCCTGATTTTAAATGATATAGGGGGGTAATTATGGCTATGGAAGAAAAGTATCTGCCGCAGGATATTGAATCAAAGTGGCAGACGTTTTGGCAGGAAGGAAAAACATTTGAAACAACGGTTAACCGTAAACTTCCTGAATATTATGTGTTAGAGATGTTTCCTTATCCATCGGGCAATCTGCATATGGGGCATGTGCGCAACTATTCAATCGGCGATGTTTTAGCCCGTTTCAAAACAATGCAGGGCTTTAATGTATTGCATCCGATGGGTTGGGATGCTTTCGGGATGCCGGCGGAAAATGCAGCGATCAAGAATGCGATCCACCCGGCAGCATGGACGGCGGAAAACATTTCGAATATGCGTCGGCAACTGAAGGAATTAGGGTTCAGCTACGATTGGGATCGAGAAGTGGCAACCTGTTTGCCCGACTATTATCGTTGGACCCAATGGCTGTTTTTGCTGTTTTTCAAAAAGGGTTTAGCATACAAGAAAAAAGCCACTGTGAATTGGTGCAATGAATGTAATACGGTTTTAGCGAATGAGCAGGTTATTGACGGCTGCTGCTGGCGCTGTGAGTCGATGGTTATTAAAAAAGAACTGGAACAGTGGTTTCTGAAGATTACGGATTATGCAGATCGCTTGTTGGCGGATCTGAAGGAATTGCCGGGTTGGCCGGAGCGCGTCAAGACCATGCAGGAAAATTGGATCGGCCGCAGCGAGGGCGCTGAATTTAGTTTTTCTGTTCCGGAGTTGGATGAGAAGATACCGGTATATACAACCCGTCATGATACTGCGTTCGGCGTTAGCTACGTCGTTTTGGCGCCTGAACACCCCCTGGTTGAACGCATCATTGCAGGACGGGAAGAGGAAGAGGCTGTTCGGGCTTTTGTCGACCGGATGCGTAATCTGAGTGAGATTAGCCGTACTGCGACTGATGTTGAAAAAGAAGGTCTGTTTACCGGCGCGTATGCTGTCAATCCATTTAACAATGAAAGAGTGCCGATTTGGGTCGCCAATTATGTTTTGGCGGATTACGGAACCGGAGCGGTCATGGGCGTGCCGGCTCACGATGAACGTGACTGGCAGTTTGCGGATAAATACCATTTGCCGAAAAGGCTGGTAATCCAGCAACCGGAAGGCGGCTTGTCGATCGAAACGATGACCGGGGCATATCATGACCCGGGTACAATCGTAAATTCCGGAGAGTTTACCGGTCTGGATAATGAAACCGGCAAAGTGGCGATGGCCAAGTGGCTGGAAGAACGGGGCATCGGCAAACGCCGCATCAACTATCGGTTGCGTGACTGGCTGATTTCGCGTCAAAGGTATTGGGGCGCTCCCATTCCGATCATCTATTGCCCGAAATGTGGTGTCGTTCCTGTTTCTGAGCAGGAGTTGCCGGTAAAACTGCCGGAAAACGTTCGTTTTGACAGTGGTTCGGTTTCTCCGTTGGCGAATGTTGCGGATTTTGTGAATTGCCAATGCCCGGTTTGCGGGGAGCAGGCCCGCCGTGAAACCGATACGATGGATACGTTTATTTGTTCTTCCTGGTATTATATGCGATACACTGATCCTAAGAATACAACGCTGCCGTTTGACGCGGATAAAGCGAACTATTGGATGCCGGTTGACCAGTATATCGGCGGCATTGAACATGCAATTTTGCATCTGCTGTATTCACGTTTTTTCACCAAGGTGCTGCAGGATGCCGGCTTGGTCAATGTCAACGAACCGTTTAAAAATTTGCTGACGCAGGGCATGGTCATCAAAGATGGCGCCAAAATGTCTAAATCAAAGGGCAATGTTGTATCGCCGGAAGAGATTGTCGGCAAATACGGCGCAGATACCGCCCGATTGTTTATTCTCTTTGCCGCACCGCCGGAGCGGGATTTGGAGTGGAGCGATCAAGGCGTTGAAGGCGCTTATCGTTTCTTGGGCAGATTATGGAGGATCATTGCTCATTACGAGTCTGTGTTGAGTGATCCGAAAGCTCGTGAACAATATGATCCCGAAACCCTAACGCAAGAAGAAAAAGACCTGCGCCGGATCTTGCATATCACAATTAAAAAGGTAACGGATGATGTTGGCGGCCGCTTTAATTTCAATACGGCGATCAGCGCGGTCATGGAATTGGTGAATGCGCTGTATGCTTTCCGGGATCATGTGACGGCTCCGAAGCCTGGACTGATTTATGAACTGGTTTCCAGCTTGCTCCGCTTATTGGCGCCGTTTGTACCGCATGTCACAGAAGAATTATGGGGGGCAGTGATTGGTGACGGCAGTGTTCATAAGCAGCCTTGGCCCGTTTATAATTCAGAAGCGACCAAAGTATCGGAAGTTGAGGTCGTCGTTCAAGTCAATGGCAAAGTACGGGAAAAATTAGTCGTTGCGGTGGATATTGATGCGAACGAATTGGAAAATAAAGCAATGAAAATGGAACGGATCGCACAGCTGATCGAAGGTAAAAAGGTGGTCAAGGTGATTTGCGTGCCTGGTAAATTAGTTAATATTGTCGTAAAGTAAATTATTAATAATCACTGTTTCATCTACTCCCAAACAAAAAGTATTTTTTTGTTTGGGAGTTTTTTCACATTTATCGACAATTTGGAATATTTTAATTTTATAGAATTTTCAGCAGGAAAGTAAAGTAAGTTGTTGAAATATCTAGTATAGTGAGAGTAAGGACAACGAATCCTGGTTTGTGCCGCACTCGATTTGGGTGGAGGCAGAGATTGTCGTGTTCCTATTTCGCCGGAGAGTGTAACCCTAATTTTTTGGTTGACAAAAAAATATGAGGGGGGTGAGTTGGTAAAAAAAATGACATTGGCGTAGGTGGCTGGATTTCAAAAAAGAGCGAGGTGTTTTGAGTAATGTGGCTTCAAAACTATAGTCCGTTAGGAAGCATAGGTTTATCGGCACTTGTCGCAGCAATTCCGTTATTTATCTTATTATACATGCTGGGTATTAAACGGTCGAAAGGCCATAATGCGGCGTTTTTCGGGGTGTTATCCGCTGTTTTGATTGCAATATTTGTTTTTAAAATGCCTGCCGGGCTGGCGATCAGCGCTACGTTGAATGGCGCCATGGTAGGAATATTCCCAATTGTATGGATCGTCGTCACCGCGATTTGGGTTTACAATATGACGGTTGAATCCGGTGAATTTGAGATTATCAAGAATTCGCTGGCGGCAATAACCGATGACCGGAGGCTGCAAGCTTTATTTATTGCCTTCGCCTTTGGTTCATTCATTGAAGGGACCGCAGGTTTTGGCACACCGGTGGCCATTACTGCCGCAATGCTGGTGGGTCTTGGCTTTAACCCGGTCTATGCCGCCGGTATTTGTTTGATCGCCAATACGGCGCCGGTCGCCTTTGGCGCTATCGGCATTCCGATCGTAGTGGCCGGGCAGGTTACCGGGATTGATGCGATGGCGATCAGCAAGGTTGTTGGCCGTCAACTGCCATTTCTTTCGGTTATTGTCCCCTTGTGGCTGGTTGTTTTGATGTGCGGCTGGAAACGTTCCATGGAAGTGCTGCCGGCGGTTATCGTAGCCGGTGTTTGTTTCGCAGCTACGCAGTTTTATACTTCCAACTACGTTAGTGTTTATTTGCCGGATATTACTTCTGCTTTTGTCACCATGATCGGGTTGCTGGTTTTTCTTAAATTCTGGAAACCAAGCCAAGTATGGCATTTCCCAGATGAGAAGCCTTCTACCGGTCTCGTCAAAAGCGATTATTCAACGGGAGAAATCCTGCGTGCTTGGGCGCCGTATTTGATTTTGGCAGTTCTCGTATTCTTATGGGCTGATGACAAATTTGTCGGTTTTAAAACGACTCTGGTTGGCTGGGAGAAAGCACTTGGATTGACTCCTTTGGTCTGGCCAGGACTGCATAACCTAGTGATTAAAACGGCTCCTGTTGTGATTAAAAATACTCCATATGCGGCCGGTTATGCGATCAATTTCTTGTCTGCAGCTGGCACAGCTATCTTTTTATCGGGTCTTCTTTCGATTTTCATTATGCCAAATTATAGTTTTGGGAAAGCATTCACTTGCTTTTTCAGAACCATAAAGCAACTGATTTTCCCAATCTGTACGATTGCTATGATCCTTGGTTTAGCCTACATTATGAACTATTCCGGCATGAGCTCTACGTTGGGTCTTGCCTTTACTGCCACTGGGGCATTATTCCCATTCTTCTCGCCACTGCTGGGCTGGATGGGGGTTTTCCTGACAGGGTCCGATACTTCATCCAACGCATTGTTCGGTTCGATGCAAAAAACAGCTGCGGAGCAGCTTGGTATTGACCCGACACTCACCGTCGCGGCAAACTCGTCCGGTGGTGTTTGCGGCAAAATGATTTCACCGCAAAGTATCTCCGTTGCCTGCGCTGCTACCGGCTTGGTTGGACAGGAGTCAACCATCTTCCGGTTTGCCTTGCCGCATAGTATTGCGATGGTTATCTTGATGGGGGTATTGACTTATCTTCAAGCCTACGTTCTTGGCTGGATGCTTCCGTAGAAAAGTTGAAAGAGTTTATGAAAAAGGGGCTGTCTCAAAATAGGTTTTAAAACCTGTTTCGGACAGCTCCCTTTCTTTTGGTAGTAAAAAATATGTTAACTTTGTATTTTTTACTGAAC